>NZ_VLTF01000009.1:0-211589 GCF_007558755.1 Pantoea sp. paga | reverse complement strand
GGGCTACTACATTAAGTACTACCTTCCACAATGTAAAACAGATCTTACAGATCGTTTTACGATCATATCTATGCTTTCAAACGCTCTGAAATCGAGTTCTCTAGGAATCATTCAGCACCTTGGCTATGAACATGAGATCACGTTTTTCTTTCGCTTTATGATTCATTATGCCATTGATAATGAAGAAGAGGCGGAAAATATTTATCGTGAGGAAAGGGTAAAGTATGAGAAAGCGATACTGTTGAAGCAATTTTTCATTACTAAATCAAAGCGTAAAGGAAGGCGGATTTGAAAAATTTATTATCTAGGCTATATGCAATGTTATACTTTTGTTACGAGCCAATTCAGTGCATAATAGCTTACCCCTAATTTTACAGAAATGGCGAAAGCAATGGATTTAATGTCATCAGTTAATGAGAATATTTGGACGTACTTTATTATCATATTGATTTTTATATTATTTATTTTCACTTTAATATTGATATTAAAATTCACACTTAAACTATCTAAAGAAGAGCAAACAGAGATAGCTAAGTCTTTTTTTAGCGGTATGCATGTAAAAAGCACTGCTGCAAAAATAATAAAATCAGCAATATCAATGCTTCTTATTTTGCCTGATTTTAAAAAATCAGGAAGAACAGATGAAAAAGACGGAAATAAAATAGTAAATGATTATTTATGGGATGAGTATGCGAGCTCTAAAAGAATAAGAGTTATCTTTATAAATCTTTTTGTCGTTTTTACTATGTCTGTCATAGCAGGTTTTATATGGCTGGATAAACTTGAGGTTGGTGTAAGAGTCACAATCGGTTGTATATATTTCGGTTTCAGTCTTTTTGTATTATTTATTATAAAGTCATGTTATTCAAGATCTGCAGTGATTATATCCATTATGGAAGATCAAAGTAAGAAGGATAATGTTTTTGATTTTATAGTTAAATATAAAAAAGAAGAGCCACTAAATGAATTTGATATCGCCATGATTAAAATGATTACTACTTCTAGAGCAGAAAGGGAAAAGTCAGCAAAACATCCTTATGAAATAATTTTGAAAAATATTCAAGGTAGCAGCCTTAGCTTTGATAAGAGTAAAATAGAAATTGGTAAAGAGAAAAAAGAAATCAAAAGCTAAATCATGCTTTTTTAATTTAACTGAATTATTGTCTATAATTATGAAGGGTTTTATGGGGGGTAAGCTAAGTATGTTGTAATATTCAAGTGATACTGTAATAGATTTTATATTATTACAAAAAGAAGGATGTTAAGAAGAAAAAGCATCACAACTTGTTAATTTATCAAAAATGCTGATTTTAAATAAATCGAAAACCAGAAGTGATGCTTGCTTTGAAATTTTTATATATCACCTGACAAACTTGCGGTTAATTCTGAGAAACCACTCCCAGATTGTAATTTACTCCATATTTCTAAAACTTTTCCTCTATTAATGTTTAACCATGCAGAAACATCCTTATCATATTTATTTGGTAATGAACCCTCAAGTCTTTCGCCTGACTCGATCGCATAGCTAGCAGCATGTTTTTTATTACCGTAATCAATATGAATATGTGGCAGTATATGACCTTTCTCTTGATAAATTTTTATCTTCATATCTTTTCTTTTAATCAAAAGTAGTTCCATACTATTACTGGAACGGGGCCTTGATTCTGTAAGGAGGTCCTTTTCAGCAAAGGATCTTTGAAGATCGTTAAATTCGTTTTTTAGATTCATGATAGATCTCATTTTTCTTATGAATATTTTATTTAGACTTCAGCGAATCTAAATAGCATTCTTTTATCTGCAATTTTACGTTATCTGCAAGTTTAATCACTGGTTGGAGTATAGATAAACGATCTCCTTTTCTAACTGTTCCATTTTTAATAAGTTCAGGTGAATATGTTTCAATCATCATAAAACAATTTTCAAAATACTTCTCAATTTCTTTGTCTAAGTCTTTTTCATTTTTAGAAAAAACAAATCTAAATGAATTAATAAACTGAAAGTCGTTATGAAGTTTTCTAAAAAAACTTATGTCATTACGTAGTTCAGTGTTTTTACTATAAAAAATTAATAATATTTTTTCGGATAAGGGGAAGAAATACATATCGTAATTAATAACGGGAGGGAATACTTCATATATTATCTCTACAGTTTTTTTATCCGTTTTATTGAAAGTCAGTACAGGTGCATCTCCAATTATAAAATTTTCACCTTCATTTGCGAATAACAAATGTGCGTTTTTTTCTATAAGTATATTAATGAGCAAATCTGTATTGACAATAATACTGTTTAAGTAATCAGATACAGGATCTTTTTTAACGATTGTTATTTCTGGATGTATCTGGTCTTTAATGGTTTCTTCGAAGTTTAATATATTGTTTTTTGTGCTTGGAGTCCTGATTAACTGAGAGGCTATGTATTTTAATAGTTTGCTTTTTTCATTATCATTTAAGTTTTCTAAAGACCTGCCCTTAATGATTTTTTGTATAACTACAGGGGCGTCGGAATCAATTTTGTCAAAAAAAATTCTTTCTAAAGATATTTTAGATTCTGGGTACTGGTAAAGAAAGCTTTTTACGGCTACTTTTTTAATTATCTGTTTCTGTTTTCTTTCTTCCAGTTTAGAGTACCAAAATATCTTTTTGTTATTAGAGAAATTTTTTAGTATTCCTTGAGGGATATAATGGTTATTTTTATCTTTTTCGTTATTCATATTATAAGTCTTAAATTTTAAATCATTAATATCTTAGGTGGGGTGTAGCCCTTTACATCCACTTAAATAAAGGGCTGTATTCTTAAATCATCAATCAGACTGTTATAAATTAACTAAGATTTATTTAGCTGGTTTAATAAAATTTACTTACAAGATCATCTACATGATCACGTGCCTCTTTATATCTTTCTTTAACAACATTAATTATTTCGCCATTTGGCATTTGATAATGGGTCTGAGCTGGAAGTTTAAAAAGTGGAATCCCTAGACTGGCAGATACTTTACCAGAAGTATGGAAATCTTTTACTTCAGAAAGATACTCTTCTGCCCAAATTTTCATAGTGTTTATTTGAGTGGCTCGGGGGCTAAATAAATCAGGGAAATTTGAATATTGTTGATATGCGAAAGCACAAAGCGATTCTTTTATTGAGTCATATGCTCTTGCTACTCCTAAATTAGAAGTGTAATTATTAAAAATAAACCTATCAAGTTTCGGTAAAGTTAAATCGTAGTTAGTAACTTGACTATGAAAAGTGACAAATTTTTGTGCATAATTTTGCGCTGCTGCAGATGGGTAGTGACCATATAAAAGCATCATAATTCCTTTCATACCTTCAAGGGAACTATAGTCTGCCATCATTGGCACTATAAGCTTATCAGATGAAAGCAATGCCATTTGCGTATATATTGAAAAGCTTGGGTTACAGTCAATAAAAACAACCAAGTCTTCATATTCATCAGTATCATGTTCAAGCTGGCATAATCTGCGTATTGCTGTCATATATTCACGCCATGCAAATCTATTTGCAGGATTTATAACAGCATAATTCAATGCCAAAGTTAAGGATTCTAGAAAAGAATCCCCTGCTATCAAGTAAAGATTTTCGCTGATTTCAGTGTTATAACGATGCACCGGGACTTTGAAAGATCTTCTAATACTTGTAAAGTCAGAGTTTCCGTCTAAAACCCAATCGAGGAATCCCACTACGTTTCTTCTTGTTCTTGATGACTGTAACTCTTGGTTTGTATTATATCCATTGTCGCCACCACCGAGTAAATATTGAGAAATATTAGCTTGAGGGCATAAGTCAATTACAAGCACCTGAGTGCTAGGATTTTCGTCAGCGAACTGAGTAGCAATATTAAAACCAAGTGTAGTCTTGCCTACTCCACCTTTATTATTATACATTGCGTATATTTTAACCGACATATTATGCTTATTCCTGTGTTTAATTCATATGATTTTATGTTAAACATTAGAGTACCTTATCATTTTTAATATCTCAATAACTGAAAAGAATTTAAATGAAAGTCTGGTAAAATATTTATCATTGAAATTCATTGAGTTGAACTTATTACACAGTTTTTGGTTAGTCATAAGCAAAGAAAATTTAAAAAAAACAGTTGAAAGTAAGTCCTTAAGTTAAATTTAAGATTTAAGCATTGGCATCATTCCGCCTTTTTACTTGTAAGATACATTCCATTGTCCCTCATTTTTTATAAATTTCATTTCTACTGTAGTATGCTTTTCGCCCATGAAGGGTAGCGTTATATCAGTATCCACTTTGCAAAGGTATGTCCCTTTTGCCTCTGTCTTCTTACAGGAAACCTTCTCAGCTTTGTTCAGAGTCGTGAGCATGTCTTTGCTGTTCTCACCGAACCGCTGTCTGGCTTGCTGGTTTGTATGTTCAATGTTGTCCTGCATAGCTTTTTTAATCTCAGAAGACGAGGGCTCGCTGTCACAGCCGGTAAGCAAAACTGCCAAAGACAGGACAGCAACTGTTGAAATTTTATTCATTTATTAATCCCTTATTTGATATTGATAACTATTGTGCTGCTGTGGTTTTGTTGAGTGTCTGATCAAAAATTTCACACCACTGCTTCAACTGCATTTCCGTATCACGGATCCCGCGTTCATGGTGGAACCGGCCTTTACGGGGGTGAAATTTGATCTGCCACTCCGGGCATTCAATATCTTTCACCTGGATAAAGAACCCTGAGTTCTCGAAGTTTTTAAGCCGTGTAAGGTTGTTGTGACCTTTAGCCCCCGCCATACCGACTAAATCAAGAGCTACGATTTCACCTCCAACGGCTAAGTGATATCGCCAGCCTTTGACGTCACTGAACTTGTAAGCTTTCTTGCGCTTACCAGCTTCCAGAGTCAGCAACTCGCGATTCGTATCAATGGTCATTTTGCTGTCCTGGAACTCATGGCTCCACAGACCGTTGTCATTGACGTTCAGCAGGTCGATAGTCGAGGCGTTAGCCCTTTTATGCGTGTATGACACATATGCCGTGAGGAGTAAGAAGAAGGCAGGTAATGTCCACATGAACAAAAATCCTGCAGTGTCCTTGGGATTTGAATTAGTCAGGATCCAGAAAATCACTACCACAACAATCCAGAATCTAATCGAACGAAAGAACGATGGTTTACGCACTTTCTGACCGCTCAAAGCCGCTGTGTCCATTTTATGCACCTTTATTTTTAAGTCGCTCATAACTAGCTGATTGGTAACTGCTTTTACGACGCATTTTTGAACGAGTTCAAAACTTAAGCAAATCACTTGTACCGATCGATGATCCTTATTTGATAGGTAATGACTATCATATATAGTTTATCGATCTGTAAAAACGATCAATTGTTTGTGCAAATAAGAACTTAGGCTGGAAAATTGCGTTGAGGCAGGAGGTTAACGAAAGGGCATTGTTATGCGCTCAGCCAGTATTTCGCTGTTACCTGGTAGTTCAGATAACGCAGGTTCAGCTGAGAGGACTGCATGAATTGTCGAAAATGAGGATTTTCTGTGGAGAAGTGTTTTGCCTGTCTTCTTCAGCATGTCTGTGAAAACGGCCAGGTAAGGAATGCTCAGTAGCCACTTCAATACCCTTGTCATGTAGTAGTCAGCACTGCTGGTTTGCTCGCATGCCATACGTGTAATGCTGAGGGGAGTTTGCGCTTTGGGTATCTCTGACGCTCTGGCTCTATGTTCATACATAGGAGGAGGTGTACCTTCGGATTCTAAAGCAGCTGGTAATGACGGTGTAATAGCTACCTTAGTAGCTTCTATATCTGAATCACTCGTCTCATTACCTCCCATAGCTGAAGCTTTCAAAGCAAAGAGCAGAGGATTGTCACGTTCAGGCTCGTAGCGAAGCTTCTCTTGCAGGTTAGCCCATGAGTATGTCTTCCCCAGTTGGGAAGCTTTGAAAGCAATTCCTCCATATTCGAATGAGAAACCATTCATGCGTCCTGTAGAGGATATGTTGGGAATGGGCGTAATGCCGTTCTCCTCAATAGCTTCAACGAAGCCCGAGATATCATTGGCACTCGTAAGGATCTCGTCGATAGTGTTTTGTAAGAACGTCTTGGCCGTTGGCTGACCTTCACGCTTCTCCTTCTGTTGCTCGCCACGTGATAGCTTCTTGCGCTTTCTGGCAGGGCAAGGGCTATGCGAAGGAGAGGGGCCTTTAGTTCTTGTCAGGTCATGCGCTAGCTCAAGCTCCTGAATTACTCTCGTGCTGATCAGGTTTTCATTCCTTCCCAGATAAAGCTTTCCTCCGATAAGGTCTACTCTACTGGCAATGATATGAATGTGCTGGCCGGCCTCATCGTCATGCATGACATAGCAGCGTAGGTGCGTGTCACTGAACCCCATGCGATTCATATAGTCGTCGGCAAACGCAGCCCATTGCTTCGCTGTGAGGGACTCACCCTGTGACAGGCGAAGCGAGTTATGCCACACCGGTTTGACAACGTCAGGGCGAAGTGAAGTAGAAGCGCTGAACTCAACGATCAACTCAGGAGCTGAAGCGCCCAACATGTTCCCGCCGATAACAACCGGATCAGTTTTATGATGTGTTCCGGGTTTCAATGCGTATAGGATAACCCCTGTGAAGCTCTTACCTCGTTTGATTTTCTGCATACCCTTCATCGGGTTTGCTCCATATGTCTGCATCGATTATTTTCTGGCGAAGCTCTTTCAACTCCCGCTTAACTGCGAACAGTTCTGTAAGTGTGAGCTTGCTGTTTTCGCTTTTGCTATCGATATGGGCAGCGATACGGGTTAGCCTTTGTGATATCTCAGATATTACTTTCCATGCTTCGATATTAATGGGTGGAACAATAGGAGGTAGTCGGTTTAGCAATGCCATACGAAGCCATTCGCCTTTGCTTCTAGGACCACGTTTGGTATTAAGGTGTTGTAATTCTATATTGTTCAGTCTAACACTAACACAATAGGTGCGGAGGAATTCTGAAGGGAACGGGGATTGTGCTTTTAGATGTGTTGGGTTTGTGACAATATTAGGCACCGATTTTTTTTCCATATAAACTCCTTTTTATATGACTTCAATTGATATACTTATAGATTACTTTGTTTTATTGTCAAGACAAGAAATCTCATTATGCATTTCACATAAAGCTGAAGTTACCTCGAGCTTTATGTGAATTAGAATTGCTTATAGGGTTTTTCTATTATTTTTATGATGTATATATCTCCGCCATTCTTTAGTGAGAGATTTGTTATGTATCTTATATAAATATGGTAGGGCATTAGGTGCTTTTTCTATAGCCGCATTATAATCCGACATCAATAGTAAAACATCTGCCTCTAAATAATTTCGGCCATCAATACCTTCGATTCTTTCAAAAATATCAGTAATAGTTTTAGTTGCATTAAAGTATGAAAGCATTACACCAAAATAATCAGAGGATAATAATAATATCAATAATGCAATTAAAGTTCGCGCTATTGAAAAAATGGTTGGGGACTGAAGAGTCGCTGAGGAAACCCATCCAATGATAATAAACAACAATAATAATAAACTTAAGAACCCTAACATTATTTTCGCGCTGGTTTTTTGCAACGCACATGTCCAATATGATGACTCTTCTATCATTTCAGTTAGGCGTTGATACCCTGGCGTTTTTTTAGTTGAAAAATATGTATCAATAGAAAGATTTTTATCATCAATCGATGCTGTGAAATTTTTATAGATAGAAACATTTTGCTTATTTGAAAATGCTCCGTTAAGGCCATTTTTTATTAACAGAGCACGCCGGGCTTGATCACCAGCTTGTCGATGGCGTTGTTGTAAATGATCGAACCTAACCCAAAATATAGTTGTAATTACACCCAAAAAAGCAACTAAAAGAAGAAAAAAATTATCATCAATGTAAACTGAGGAGGCAGATAAAATAGCTAAGAAAAATTGTGTTAGCATCATTTTAATCTGATACTTCCCGGCCATGTCTAGCTCTGCTCTTTGATGTGACAAAAGATTGGTAGCATCATATAGAGAGTATTCTTTTCTTAATATACTTGATATGAAATCAGACTTGCCGGAAGTGTAGGACTCCAGATTATTATGATGTTTCTTTATTAATTCTGATTTGAGTTCGCTATATTTTTTTTTGAGACTTTCATCTTCATTTAGAATGTCACGAAAAAGAGACATATCAGTCCCCCACCTTGAAGTAGGGATGGTTATATGCAAATTAATTGCCTCAATGCTGTCACACTGAACCGATTTAGTTAAAAAATATCTCGGAGTTTTATCGCATTGCTCAATAATTTTATAACCTAACGTGTCAAGATGCTGAAGTATGTCGGCAATATGACTCCATTTATCTACGGTCAGCAAAATATCTATGTTAGGCTTGGCTATAATATGTTCTATTGACGTTGAACCAACATGCTCGATGTGAATATTATAACTTGAACAAGATATATTGGTTCTAAGATTATCAGATTCATTCTTAAAGATGTTCCTCCATTTAGAACTCCAGGGAGTTAGAGTGATTTTCTTTTTATTAGATATGTGCATAGAGAGTCCATTTTCCTCTTTTAAAAACTCATCCAACTCTATTGGTTTTTATGAATTTTATCTATCTTTTTTAGGCGATATGGCCATCAAAATTTTATCAAAGAAGTTCTGAGCATCTCTTTTCTGACTAAAAGGAAGAAAAGCAAGGCAACTCTATGAAGCGGAGCTTCGCAGAGTTAGCCCTTGCTTTTAAATGTCATTTTATCTAACTTCATAACTAAATATGACAAGGTATTCCGAATCATTATGCTGAAGAGCACTCATAATAATTTCCAGCTTTGCGAATATTTGCTCTTCTGGAAACTTATAAATATCTATTTCATTTCCAAAAAATGCGGCACCATGGTTGAATTTAAAAAAAACTTGAGTGGTCCATTTTATGGAATTTATTGCAAAAATAAGCTTGTAATCTCATTAGCCGAAAAAGCACATGTATAATTATTTTTCTACGCGCAAGTTCCATTCAGTATCGATTATAAAAAAAGAAATGATTGATAATTCGACTTGAAACTTAACGTTATCAAAGTGAAATGATTTTTTACTTCATGTTGGACCTATTACTTTATTATGGTGAAGCTACTATTGTTGCCTCTAGGGAGATATATGCCACGTATACATTTAGGATTAATAACAGCTATCTGTATATGTGTTTTGTCATAAAAATTAGCAGAAGGATATATTGGTTGACCTTCTTGAAAGGCAGAACGTACTGTGTCAAAGATTATACCGTTCTGTCTAGCAAGTTCTTTGGCATAAGAGATCACTGCACAATCCAGTTCTCTTTTCATTAGATCATTAGCTGACGGATTAAAGCTAGAGTTGGTAGGTAGTATAGGATTAGCGGAAGTGTTCGAAAACTCAACGAACGACAAATAAGCTTGTTTTACAAATCCAATATCACGATGATCAAGTAAATCGAGACAAACACCTAAATCGATGACCGCTCCAAGAACAAATGGCTTTTTAATATTTGAAGACTTTCTGCAACTAGATTCCTTTGCATATGCCATAGCTCTTTCAAAATTATTCTCCCAAAAATAAACTCCACCACTCAACCAATCATATGTATTATCACTTAACAAAAATTCAGATTTGTTATTCAAAATTTCATAGGCTACGTCTTCGTCAAGCCCATGATAGCCGTATACAACAGACGGTTTACTGTTAAAGTTTGTCATACGATATTTTTATATTTTTTAGGGTTTGTTCTTTTTCACGGCCTCTTGACTTCTCTTCACTAAATCAGCCGAGAACATTTCAGGATTGTAGGAACCATCTTCAACTAATACTTTAGCATTAATAAGCATTTTCTTAGTTTCTTCAAAGGAGTATGAAATCGTTTTATTTTTTAGTTTTTCTGTAAGTTCTTGAATATCCATAAAACCCCCATATTGATGACTTAAAAAGTACTTGGAACAAATATTATTGTACACTAAATAACCAGAATGGCAAGTATTGTGGTCTCTAATATTTTAAGCAGATTAATCTTGCAAGAGTTAAATTTAGATTCTTACAGCTAAAATATAAACAGCGTAAGTTGTTAGCAGCTCAAAATTTTATAACTAATATTCATTGTATTTGAGGGTTTAATTAAAAATTTTGCTTAATAGTCGATCTGATTAATAAAATTGACTGTAATTGATTGTTATCATAAAATATAACAATTAAGGAGGCGTTTCATGCTTAATGACAAAAGAATACGGAAAGAACTAATAAGGTTTTTGAGCAATAAAAACCCAACACCAAAAGCTATACTGGAAGAGCTTCACATTGATAATGGTAGAGCTATTGCTGACGTTGTGGCAGCATACAATCATTTGCATTGCTATGAAATAAAAGGACAAACTGATTCAATACAAAGAGTTCTTACTCAAGCAATTTTCTACAATACCTCGTTTAGTAAAATAACCTTAGTAACTACTAAAAATCATATAGCATGGGCTCTAAAGCACGCACCTTTTTTTTGGGGGTTAATTCTTGCAGAAAAAAATGGCGACGATATAAGATTAAAATATGTTAGGAAAACGGGAACCAACTCTTACTTCAAAAAAGAAAATGCTTTAATGATGCTTTGGAAAGAAGAACTAATAAGAGCTGCAAATCATTTTGAAATTAAAATAAAAAAATCTCATTCAAGATTTGAACTGGCTGAGATACTGAGTAAGTCAATAAACAAAGATTGTTTGCTTAATACGGTTCAATCTTTAGTATCTCAGCGTAAGAAGTTAAGTAAGGCTTTTGATCACGAAAGAAATATGGGATGTTAGCATTGCCTTAATCCAGGATGAGGGACTTCCAGCTTTATCTGGTCGACAAGGTGAATGCTCACTCCTTTCATAAATATATTTTTCACCAAACGAAAAATTTATATCCCTAAAGAAGCTTTGGCCATGAATCATTGTTGCAATGTCATAATATTGACCATTTCCTCGCTCATCATTTTGAAAAGAACCACCGCGAACACACAACATTCTGCCCTTATAAGTATAAAACACTTTAGGCGCTGAAATTTTCCTGAAAAGCTTTGGGTCTAAATCTATATCAGAATACTCTGGACTTACAATTCCATAATCGGAAAATACAAGGTAATTTATACCTCTTACCTTAGTTAGTTCTTCCCAAATCTTCCACTCTTCTCTAGGGAAAGTTTTACTTTGATAAGTATCCAGAAGGTTTGAAATGTTTGCCGGAATAGATGAACCTGAGATTATAGTTTTATCAAAATGAAAATCTTTTCTGACGTCCAAAATGAATCTTTCAACACTATCAATTAATTTTGCTGTGCCAACTGGAGAAATGTATCTTAAGTCTATAATCAAATGTAACTCTGATAGTTGAGAAGTGTTTATTTTACCAATGATTTTTGTGAGGTCTAATTTAGTAATCCTATATGACTCAATATCCTCAAAAGTTAGCCGTATGGCTATTTTACCCCCATTTAAACTTAACCATTCTAAAGCACTGTTATTATGACTTATAGATCTGTTTAATCCCATTACAGGAATGCAGTTATAATCACTAAGTGTAGATAGTAAGAAATTATATTGCTCTTTACCTGCAATCAGTATTGTGTCGTCAAGATCAAAGTTATCTACGTAAAACTCCATCATTCTGAAAAGCTCTTTACCGGCTAATCGCTTTTTAAAAGAGCTTATTTTCCCAAAAATATTTTCAAATGTCTGATTAGCTGAATCTCTAGGAATGTCGAAAAATGGAGTAATCTCTTCAAATATTGAATTGTTTTTTGAGTAAAGTTCTTCTAAAGCTTGAGTTTCATTACTTTTTGCTTTCAAGAAAGGTATATATTTAATCATCTAAATTAAACTCCTTCCTCACATTTATCGAGTGAACTAAGTCTGAAAAAAATACATAGTTATTATATTTCTTTCTAACTGAACCTGCTGCAATTATTGGGTTTATTTTATATTTAGAGCAGATTTTTATTAATTCTTGTGGCTCCTCTATAGTTCTAGATAAATGTCTTACAGCTTCTCTTGGTATCAGACTATCGGCAGCCGCTCTATTGGCTTCAATTTCGATATCACTTTCACTGTCATTTTCAAGATTATCAATTATTGGACTATCAAGTTGATCATAATGCAATGAAATATGTGATAATTCATGCATAAGTGTAAACCAAAAATAGTCATACCTTGAATATCTTAAGCTTAACCCAATTACTGGATTTCCAGAAGGTAACTTAAACGTACAGCCGTCTAACTTCATTCCTTTAAACGATTTTACAAAAACTAATATTATCCCGTACCTATCATATAGACTTTTTGTTATTATTTGAAGATTCATTGGGTCTATGCTGAAAGCAGAAATGTTATGTAATTCTTCATAATCTAGTTTTTTGAAATTTTTAATTCCATTCTTAAAAATGAAATTCACAGAGCTTTCTTCAACTAGTGAAAGCCACAGAACGGTTAGATGTAAATCTGCATCATCTTTTTTTCTAAAGAGTTTTTTATTGTTGTTGTTCATGTGCTTAGCAATATTATAGAGATAAGCATTTTCCTCTTGATGATCAGGTTTACGTGAAAGTAAACTTTTATGCGTTTTACCCTCCTTCAATAATTTAAAGTTTTTTAAAGTCTCAAAATCACTTTCACAAAAAGAATTAGTAATAAGTAAATCTTCTTCATGCTGCATTTGATATGTCCCCTAATTTTGAAGCCACTTCAAAGGATGCTTCAAAGATACGAAGATCTTCTTTGTTTGGATCTATCCCAAAGTCTTTCATTCCGAGATGAAAATAAAATGTTTCTGCGTCTGGAAGAGAATGTAAGCAAAACCCTGGTCTATAACCAAGATTTTTACATGCATAATTCACTGCATAATTTATTAATTCTTTTCCTACTCCACTATAGACAGCTTTATGGCTTGGCCTATTTCTGTTCCAGTATGCTGTTGCGAGATAATCGATATAAAAAATATTTTTTGAGTCAAAACGACTCTTCTCTGGGAAATAT
This sequence comes from Pantoea sp. paga, assembly GCF_007558755.1. Lineage (NCBI taxonomy): Bacteria > Pseudomonadati > Pseudomonadota > Gammaproteobacteria > Enterobacterales > Erwiniaceae > Pantoea > Pantoea sp. paga. The sequence goes on along the minus strand of NZ_VLTF01000009.1, from coordinate 198,578 downwards.
ATGACACATACACCTTGTACCTTATTATTTTCAATTAGGTAAAACCACTGATAGTCTGAGCCCAAACGTTTCCATGCTTTTTGTGCCCAATCCCAGTGCAGATCAGTGAGATTATATTCCTTTATTAACCTACAAAAAACATCGTAATCTGTTGTTATATTTGGATGCGTACTCATTAATTGAGCAAGAATATTTGCTTTATAACTTCCCCAATCACTCTGTAAATCTAAAATTAACTTTAAATCTACTCCTGTTTGTATCGTGGCGGATATCTTCTGTCCTGTCTGGTTAAAAACTATCATTTGGCGATCCTGCTGTAGGGGGATAGGGGAAACCACACGAACATAATGTTTCAGAATCATCCGATTTTCAACAAAAAAATTTAATCATTTTCATAGATTCCAGAAATAGACTTATTTTATGTCATTGATAATAAAGAGATTTTATTTTTTATTGGTTTTTTTTGATAAGCTTATCTTTCTAGTTTTTTTTTATTTTCTAAAATAATATCTTTTGGAAATGGATTTTTTTTACCTGAATTTGGTAAAGCGTCATTCTGACAAGATTTTTGGTAACGTTTATTTTTTATTTATAGGGCTGGTTTTTCAGAAATTAACTCAAGGTTTTTTTCATTCCTTAAGAAATTGAATACATTTCAGGTAGTTAATCTCATTTACATATACTGCTGCATGATTCGTGAAGAGGATTTCATGCAGCTATAGCTTTATACTTTTGAGCCTGAACGTAATCACCCCACCACTGCATAAGTGCGACTCGTTCGATAAGATATTCGGCGCGGTTGTATGCTGCTACGATCTCGTCTTTCTTTGAATGAGCAAGTGCTGCTTCGAGAACTTCAACTCTGAACTTGCCGAATTCTTCTGCTGCTGTCCTCGCTATTGAGCGCATACCGTGGGCTACAAGCTCACCTCCGAATCCCATTCGAATGATAGCGGCATTGGCTGTCTGCTCATGCATATGGCTTAGAGGGGCCTTTATACTTGGGAAAATCCACTCTCTGTGCCCACTCACTGGTTTCATTGCTTCGAGGATACGCAAAGCTTGCCTGCTTATTGGAACTTTGTGAATTTTTCTCATTTTCATAAAATCTGCAGGAATGGTCCAAATGCCATTGGCTGTGTCAATGTCAGACCATCTCGCTTTTACGGCTTCACCCGGACGCACCCATGTTAATAATTGCCATTCAATCAGCAGCCGCGTCTCCAGTCGAACGGAAGCATTGCTTAATGTAGCCAGAAAGCGTGGCAATTCTGAAGGAGGTAGTGCTGGCATATTTTGCTTTTTAGGTTTTCTAAAGCGCTGTGCAAGGTTATCAGCAGGATTGAACTCAATCAGTTCCTCAGTTGCTGCCCACCGGAAAATTTCGTTTAGTCGGGAGATAATGCGCCTTAAGGTTTCAAGAACTCCACGCTGTTCAATTGGGTCTAGCTGTTGCTTCAAGAGTTTGGGGCGAATCTCTTTTATCGGAACATTACCCAAACCAGTGAAGACGTTACGTTCAAGGCTGCGCCAGATATCTGCTGCATGATCTTCTGAAATCCCTGAAGTTCTTTTCTTCTCTTCGAGCCATTTTCTTGCTACCACCTGCAATGTGTGTTCAGTGGCAGCTTTTAGTGCATTCGCTATATCGGCCTTATGGCTTTGCGGATCAATCTGCTGGGCGAGTAGGGCGAGGTACTGGTCTCTGAGAGAGCGAGCTTGCGCGAGGGTAAGGTGAGGGTAAGTACCCAAACTCATTTTCGTTCGTTTCTTAGTCACAGGAACCGCATACCTGAAGTACCAGTTTTTCTTGCCACCTTTCACGGTTGGCGATATGCGCAAAAACAAGCCGTCACCATCGAAGAGGTTCACTTCTTTCTCGCCAGGCTTGGTGCTTTTGATTTGAGTATCATTGAGTTTAGTGACGACTTTCGGCATGTTTGGACCCTCAGATTTTGGACCCATGGGCGTTGGGTCCAAAACAGGGTGTCATATGGCGTGGATTCTAGCAACTCTCGGTGGACTGCTATGGACACAAAAAAGCCCGCAGGGCTTGTGCCGTGCGGGCTTTCAGGACTTCAGCGGACAATTCTGGTATCGCCGCGAAAGAATTTTGGTGGAGCTGGCGGGAGTTGAACCCGCGTCCGAAATTACTACATACCTTCTGATGTTCTACGCAATCAATGACTTACGTGTAAGTGTTTGAAAAGGAATAGTATCGATTGGTATGCATTAGTATCAGTTAGTATCTTTTTATTTAGTCCGTCGCCAAATCGCCGCCATTTTGGCGAGACCATTTTAAGTTTGCAAGAGGGTTTTTTGTAATCGCATCTTCAAGATGTTCAGGTGCGAAGTGGGCATAAATCATGGTCATTTTTATGTCCGCGTGGCCGAGTATGTCTCTCAATACCAGAATGTTTCCGCCATTCATCATGAAGTGGCTGGCAAAAGTGTGGCGTAAAACGTGTGTGCATTGCCCTTCTGGCAGGTTGATGCGAGTACGCTCCATCGCCCGTTGGAACGCTTTTCGACATGGACTAAACAATTGCCCATTAGATTTGGGAATCTCGTTATAAAGTTCTTGGGAAATAGGGACAGACCTGTTTTTTTTAGTTTTAGTTTTAGTAAATGTCACCCGGTATTGCGTAACCTGCGAGCGATGCAAGGATTCTGCTTCATTCCAACGCGCACCAGTTGCAAGGCAGATTCTGGCAACAGTAAGTAAGTCTTTATTACCTGAATTTTCACACTCATTAAGAATTAATTTAATCTCCTCATTATTCAGGAATGCTAATTCTGTTTGAGCAATTTTAAATGTTGGTAGTCCGCTTAGTGGGTTTGGTGCATTCCAGTGACCTAGCTTTTTCAAAGTACCAAAGACAGAAGATAAATTAGCCTGCTCTAAGTTAACTGTTTTAGGTTTTACTGGTTTTAAAGGAATGCCGTCTGAATCGCGAATGTCACCAACTAAACGCTTTTCACGATAAGTTGTAAACATCCCAGAAGTAACATCCATCGCATATGGATCGCCTAACCCATCGCAAATTATCTTCAATTTGGCCATAAGCCTTTTAGGGTCAGAGAGAGTCTGACCATATAGCGAATGCCATAACTTTATTAAATCTGAAAGCCTACGATTATCCGCCTTCTCTCCGAGCCACGGCTTACTATTAACCTCATCCATTGTGAAGTTCTCGAACGCAACCGCTTCACCCTTGGTGGCAAATTGTTTTCGTACTCGCTTGCCGTCTCTGCCACTTGGGTAACATTCGCAAAGCCATTTTCCCGAAGGTAATTTCCTAATTGTCATTTCAAACCTTTTTAGAAACGCCAACCACTTTCGATAGGATTTTTATCTCATCAACACCGCAATCAAAATGAACGCCGCCACCAAGAACTCGAACCTTTTTTACGGGAATAAATGCTAACTCTCTAATGCTTACCTTATTTTCAATTTCTACAAGCCATTGGCCGTCACTAAGCTCTTCAATGGCTTTATCTAAAAAGTAAAAGTCGCCATTACTTCTCAAAACTAACGGGTCTCTCATTTCGACAGGCAGAAAAAGCTTATCAAAAGAGATTGAGCCAGATGGCTTAAGTTCGCCATTTATCAGAACATTGCTCGGTATAGAAACAATATCTGAAGTCAGTGGATTGCGTTTAAGACCTTGGCCAGATGTGAGCCATGCCAACGAAACACCTGTATCAAGTGCGCAGCGAATGATCAGCTCAGCAGGAAATGTATTTCTTTTTGTCCACGTTGAAAGCGTGTTAGGTGATAGTCCAACGTGCGCGCAAAGGTCATTTTTTATAAAGAAACCATAGGCTTCCATAACCCTATCAATTGCGTCAGACGTTTTCACACCCTGCGACAAGTCCAAATGAACCTCCAAAATAGTTTGACAGGGTTCGTATGGACGAATATAAATAGAGACGTCCAAATGAACCAGCTAGAGACCTTCCGGTGCAAACGGAGGTCAATAGAGACCAATAAATACTAAAAGATACGAATACGAACCAATCGACAGGAGATTTTGCACCATGAATGCACCTATTTCAATCAACATTCCTCGCGCTTGGGTGTACCCGCTTGAGTTTGCGTTTTTAGAGAAGTTGTCAATTCACACCGTCTACAAATGGAAAGAGCGCGGATTGGTTGAAATTTTCCCTAAAAAAATCCGTAAGGGCTGCAAACGTGCTGGCGGCAAAGTACAGATTAAGTATCTGAAATACAAAGAAGAGCAGATACGTTTAGCCTTGGGGCATTCCAATTTTGTAATCAATGTAACAGGCGAAGAAATCAAGGTGCCTGATGAATATCGCCTCGCAAAGCGCTGCACGATTCAATAATGCATAAGTTCGAGGGTGTGAGCATGTACGATTACAAAATATCCGCACGTAACTATCTAGATGACGCCTGTCGGCAGTTTTCACTGGCACACAACGTCACAGAACTGGCAAAAAAAGTTGGAATGCAACCGGCCACACTTCGCAACAAACTGAACCCGGACCAGTCGCACCAGCTGACATTACCTGAACTGCTGGCGATCATCGATCTCACTGAAGACCCAACCATTCTGGACGGTTTTCTGCGTCAGATTAATTGTCAGCCTTCTGTACCGGTTAACAACGCCAGACCTGAAAACATGCAGTTTTGTGCATTAACTGCTGTGGCCAACGTCGGGGTAATCGCTGGGGAAGCGGTTTCAACGGAAAAGATGCTGGTAAGTTCTGCTTTCTGGTGTCGTGCGTTTCGCGAGGCAGAAACCCACACGCAGCAGACAGAAGCAGTGAGCGCAATCCGCGCGATTTACTTTGCAGCTGGCTTCCTCGGAGCATCGCCCGTTGTGGCGCTTATCCGGTCATGGTGGAGCGTATCTTATGAATTGCATCTGTTGTCATCCCCTAACCAATCACAGATGCAGATGAAGTCCTTCCGTTCCTCAATTCTTAATTCGCTGCTTAAACGCTAATAACCCGCCGCACGATTTTCGGCTTTCCATCGGATAGCCGGGGATTCGTGCGCTCTTAATTGGAGAAAACGCCATGAGAATGACCCGTCAGGATTTAAAAAAAGAAGCGGCCGGCAGCACTGAATTGGTACAGGAGCTGTGCAAGCAGGCGCATGTTGAAGGTGGCAAAGATATGGCAACTAAGTTGTCTGGTCGCCTCGATCGTCTTGCTACGCACGCTGCAAATAAAGGGCTGTCTGCCGTTGAGATTGTTGAACTGATCCGGCAGGAAGCAGAAGCCATCGACGGCAAAGGCGGTGCGCTATGGCAATAAGAGAGCATCACCTGAAAATAGCGCCTTCGCATTTAAACGCGGTGATCGATGGAAGTAAAAAAGCGGAACTGCGAAAAAATGACCGTGATTTTAAAGTCGGGGATGTGCTGGCGCTGCTGGAATACGCTAATGATCGGTATACCGGGCGGGAGTGGGCAGCGGTTGTGACTCACGTCCTGCCTGCAGAAGTCGTGATACCAAATGTCAGTGAATATGTTGTGCTGTCAATCAAGCCTGTCAGTCCAGCGGATGCGCGCAGTTACATGTATTTCGGGGTGAGCTATGAGCATTAAGCCCCCACTGAAATGGGCCGGTAGTAAAACCCGCGTTATGCCTGAGCTACTGAAACACCTGCCCGCCGGTAAGCGACTCGTTGAGCCTTTCGCCGGTTCCTGCGCTGTGATGATGAACACGGACTATGACGCTTATCTGATCGCCGATGCGAATCATCAGCTGGTTAATGCGTATGTCATGATGGCGCACCATACAGATGCGCTTCTGACTGAGCTTGAAGCGCTGTTTGCTGCCGGAAGCGTTGGCAGTGAATCACAGCGCGGAGAGTTTTATTACTGTGTGCGCGCCCGTCTTAATCACGGTGGTTTATCGGCTGTAGAACTGGCTGCCAGCTTCCTTTATCTGAACCGCCACGGCTATAACGGGATGTGCCGTTATAACCTGCGTGGTGAATTTAACGTCCCATTTGGGAAATATAAAGCGCCTTACTTTCCTGTAAGCGAGGTGCGCGCTTTTGCTGCGAAGGCAAAACGTGCATCTTTCGTCTGTGCTGACTTCACTGAAACGCTGGGGCTGGTAGGTGCAGGCGATGTGATTTACTGCGATCCGCCTTATAACCCTGTATCAGGTAAGAGCAGCTTTACCAAATATCACTCTTCAGACTTTGATGCAGCCTGTCAGCAGCGACTGGCGGCAATGCTGGAAAACCTCGCTGACAAAGGCTTTCCTGTTGTTGCATCAAACAGTGATAGTTCTTTAACCCATACACACTATGGGTCTGGCCGTTTCAGTCTGCACAAAATTACCGTTGCCCGATCCGTTGGTGCAGCTACTGGCGGCGACAGTACCGCATCCGAAATCATTGCAGTGCTGGAGCCAGCGTGAATCTGGCTGAGTCCGTAAGCCTCAATGGTCAGTATCACGCCGTAAATAAAATGCGGCGTGAGTACTTTGCGCCTGGCGCACCGCAGGGCATCACTCACACAGAGCTTAAACTATGGCATTGTGATTCAACCGATCATGAGTGGCGTAGCCAGTACCTGCATAACATTCCGGATTACCTGTCCGGATATTTTGGCCAGCGATATGAAACGCTTTTAAAGTCACCTAAAAACGGTCGCCGCCGTGCCAATACGTTCTTACGCAATACTATCGGTAAGAGCGTATTGCCACGTCTGAAACTTGTTAACGCAGCATGGCAGCGTGATTACTCAACCGGCATGCCTTCACCTTTCAAAGACAGCCAGTTTGATCCGCTGACCTGTTCTGAACCGCTGCTGAATCTGCTGGCGTATGACCGGGATATTACCCGCTTCAACGGTGAGCCGCTTTCACTGTTCCGCAGGCGCGTAGCGTTTGCGTTTATTAACGCGCGTGATGCCGGGTCAGTGGCAGGGTTTATCAGTATTTTCGAGCGGCTGGGTATCGGGTATGTGGAGCTGGTTGAGCGCCAGCCCGGTATTGACTGGGACGTAATCCAGGTGCGCGTTTCAGACAGCCAGATTGCGGACAACGCGCAGCTGCTGCTTCAGATAATCCAGCAGTACGGCAGGACGTGCCGCCGTTATCAGTTTGAGGTGATCACCTCGCAGCCGTTCGCCATCCGTGCAGGCTGGGACCAGGGTGAATATGTGGTTTACCCGGCGCGCATCGCCGGGGCGGACGTGGCCAGCGCGACGTTCAGCGCAGGAATTTAAGGGAAAATTATGTCACAGACAGTTATCACGACAGCATTTGAGCAGTGGAAAGCGCGCCAGGCGGAAACCGGCGAGCCGGTATTACTGGATGAATTTATTTTTGCGAACGTGCCGGGCCTCGATCCGGCTAAGCCGGTAGACCGCAGCGAGGGCATCCCGCCGCAGGCACAGATAGTTCACCGTCAGGCGGTCACGCGCAAGGGCGTGGTTAATCAGAATGCGGTGGTGCATTCAGTGGTACTGGGCGCGGACACGGGCGATTTTACGTTTAACTGGATTGGCCTGATTAACAGCGCAACCGGCACGCTGGCCATGATCGTACATGCCCCGGCACAGCAGAAGCTGAAAACCCGCGAGGGCCAGCAGGGTAACGTTCTGACACGTTCATTCCTGATGGAGTACAGCGGCGCACAGCAGGAAACGGGTATCAGTACGCCAGCGGAAACATGGCAGATTGATTTCACCGCGCGCATGGGCGCAATGGATGAGCGCCAGCGGCTGGAAAACACCGATATCTATGGCCCGGCTGCGTTTTTTGGTGATGGCTGGCTGGTCGGTAAAAGCGGCACGCAGTATTACGTCACACATGGCGCGGGATACGTGGGCGGCCTGCGTGCGCAGCTGGACGCTGACCAGAATATTAAGGTCGGTGTGAAGCCGGTAAAAGTGTGGCTGGACGTGTGCTTTACCGGGACGCTGGCCAGCGTCTGGGGCGTGCAGAGCAAAATCACAGTGGCGGCTGATCTTGCTGACTATGAGCTGGACGGCGTGAAGCATTACGTGTCAGCGCTGGCGGGCATCGACGCTGCCGGCAACATTACCGATTTGCGGCCAAAAGGCAGCCTGAACGAACAGGCAGCCAGCAATGCCCTGGCTGCGCATGAGAAATCACGAAACCATCCTGATGCAACCCTTGAGGAAAAGGGTTTTGTAAAACTGTTCAGTGGAACGGACAGCGACAGCGAAAAACTGGCCGCCACGCCAAAAGCCGTTAAAGCAGCGATGGACAACGCAAACGGGCGTTACTCTCAGAAGGGGGGCGTGCTGGATGGTTCGCTTGAGGCAAGAGGGGATGTATTAGCCATATCAGCGAATGTTATAGCGCGTGCTGAACCGGGAAATACCTATGGGGAAACGCGTGAGCTGGTCAGCAGGGAAACGACGGTCAAAGCCACTGACAGAACGACTGTGATCGGCACGGCGTCCCTGATGGCCGGGGCAATCCAGCACGTGACGACCGGCAATTACAGCATGGCCGCACAGCAGAGCCAGCTGATTACAGTGGGTGGTAATGCGGAAACGGATGTCACCGGCAGCGCGGCGATTAAAGTCGGTCAGGCACTGACTGAAAAAATTGGCCAGCTGCGCCAGAGCATTGCCGGAACGCGTCAGGAAATTATCGCGCCGGTTGTGTGGATTGGTTCAGAGAAGATTAACGTGGCCCAGCTGATGCTCGATACCGTGGCGCTTGTTCAGCAGCTGGCTGACCAGCTGGCCAGCCATACGCACCCGTCAACCGGGCAGCCCACGAACAGCAGCGATATCGCACAGAGCAGCCAGCAGGCCGCCGCGCTCAGTACGAAATATTCACCCGTCATCGGCAAGTAAGCCAGCACACTGACCCGCTATCGCAGCGGGTTTTTTATTGCCCGTCACCAGCACGCCTCAGACGCACGATGCGCCACGCAAAGGCGCGCCCATCACGCACGACAACCATAAACAGATCATCCGCACAGCGCGGCACTGGCTGCGCGTCAGCACGGCAAAATAATCGTCCGGCAGACAAAATCGGCGCTACACCGCACCCGCCTGCAGGTTTTGCATCATAAAAATTTTTCAGTTTTGTTTTTCTACAAACCGATGCGCCAGAGCGCGCCGCTGCTGGCTTTCTGCCGAAGTTCGCCAGCTGAAAAGAATGAAAAGAATTTCAGTGGTTTTCAGTTTTAAGGATCTGAAATGGATCTCTCATAGTTATCATGTGATTGAAATTAAAAGATATTATATTTTTTGGTCGCCTGCTGGATCTCAAGCGGATCTCAATAAGGTGTAAGTAACTAATCAACAACCTCAGACAGGACAAGGGTTGCGGAGGTTTGAAGACATTTTGTAAAACTGAAAAACTTAGTAAGCTATATACTGTTTTTATGTACAGTATGTTTGTTGGCAAGAGGGCGACAAAATGCGACGTTTTTCACTCAATGGCGCGCTATTTATGTTCATGGAGCGTGGAGAAAAGCTGACTGACGATGCGATCTGGAATGACCGCTGGGGACCGGGTAGCAGATACGTTCTATGGCCACGCGGCGAATTTTGGGATGTTAGATTCAAGCATGTAAAAAATAACAAACTGGAATGGCTTCCTGTGGCAGACAAGCCATTTGCAAACGAGAATGAAGCTTGGCAGGCCGCTTATGCTGACTGGGAGCACAAACTTAAACGGCTAGAATCGTATAAATGATATTTATTTTGATGAAAATAATGAATTGTCGCGTAATGATTTTGGCGGCTGGAAAGAGTTAACCATAAAAATTAAAAAATTTTGTTTGCGTTATAATTCTCAATGCGTTTAATTACAAAATGAAAGCGACAATATGTTACTTTCATTTTGTAAACCATTTACCTATTTTGGGATATGAGGCTCAATCATAAACCCAAGGATCTTGTTTACGTTGAGCCGAAAACTTCAAAACTTCTAGCACATCATCGAATAGCGCAGCAGCCCTATTTAATTGAGCTTTTATTAGCTTAAGTTCTTCATGTTTTTTTTGAGGCTGGAGCTTTTCAATATGTGCATCATCAAGATGGTTAAATTGTGAAACAAACACTTGTTCTTCTTCATCATATGGATGCAAGTGAAGTCTATGAATAATTAAATTCCTTCTTTCCAATAACCATCCCAGATCATCTTGCTTAGCGTGTCTTTGGAAATTTATAATTCTTATCCAACTATTGCTAGTACGAAGTTCATTGTTCATTGGAATTACATTGTTTTTGATTCTGTCAATTACAGACTTGAAGCCATCGTGCTCAAATTTTCTTATATTAAAATAAGCAAATGCCAAAATTTGGCCTAACCGATCCCAAAATGAAGAAATCCTAACAATGGCAATCTCGGCTTTTTCCCAAAAAGCTTTTTCTACATAATCTAAACTTAACTTTCTATTTTCTTCAGAAAGTTCGCTAAACGGTACGACGATAGGATTATCATAAATCATCCTGTATCCCGCATGATACATATCTAATCTTAATACAGCATTGCGAGCTAAATCAAAAACATCAAAAGCTTCACGCATTATTGCAGAAGGATAATTATCCACAACAGGAGGTTTAGCTCCGTCTTGGATGATAAATCTTTCTGGCGGGCCGCCTAAGTGTTCAACAATATTACTTACTTTGTGGTCAAATTCTCCAGTATCGTTATCTGGCCATAATCTTCCTAGTTTGATCGTCATAAGATGATCGTAATTCAAAAGTATAAAAGGTTCTCTAGCTGCTTGATAAATCAAGTCAGTGAGTGGTTGTTTATACTCTGCACTATCGTTATCAGCCATTTGTGATTGAACTCCGCAATGAATTTACGTTGTTATAACGTATCAAATTAGTTCTGGAAAATTTTCTAAAGTGATGCTTTGAGAGGCGTCATTTGCACGCTGAAGTTTTCTGCCGCCATTTTGTCGCCACAGAAATAGAAAAAGGGTTACGCTGGAACGTAACCCTTTGATTTGTTTGGTGGAGCTGGCGGGAGTTGAACCCGCGTCCGAAATTACTACACCGTCGGCACTACATGCTTAGTCAGTTTTTACATTCGCCGGTTAGCTGCGAACAGACACGCCACTAACAGACTAGCCTGATTGGATTTAACGCTTCAACCCCAGGCAAGGCATCCACGCGATCTCTTTTGGGTTTGACTTCTCTTGATCCCCGTCTTAAGAGCGGAAGCTAGGGAGAGAAGGCTCTAAGCAGGTTATTAAGCTGCTAGTGCGTAGTTTTCGTCGTTTGCGACTATTTTTTTGCGGCTTTTTACGAGGCAAACCGCCCCTCGGCATGCTCCTAAGGCTTCACAATCCCGTCGAGTCCAGAATCAGCCCCAGAACTTCAAATACTAACAACAAAACAACTCAAAATCCAGTGCTTAACGCTTTGAATTCTTCATGATACGTGCTTTGTCTAATTGCCATTCGCGGTCTTTGATATCATCGCGCTTGTCGTGCTCTTTTTTACCGCGTGCAACACCAATCTTCAGTTTGCACCAGGCGTTCTTCCAGTACAGCGACAGCGCCACGATGGTGTAGCCTTCGCGGTTGACGCGGCCATACAGGGAGTCGAGTTCACGTTGCTTCAGCAGCAGCTTACGGCTGCGCGTCGGGTCACAGACCACGTGACTGGAGGCAACGGCTAAGGGTTGAAAGGTTGAACCGAACAGAAAGGCTTCGCCATCGCGCAGCAGAATATAGCTGTCGCTGATGTTGGCTTTACCAGCACGAAGTGACTTAACTTCCCATCCTTGTAACGACAATCCCGCTTCGTACTCCTCTTCAATGAAGTACTCGTGACGGGCGCGTTTGTTCATGGCAACAGTGGCAGAACCGGGTTTGTGTGCTTTTTTCTTTGTCATAGTGCGGCGTATTTTACATCACTTAGTCGGTTATCGCATCCCCAGTCCAGCGGGGCGGCAGGAAACGGGATATTCTAGCACACCCTCACTCGGGGACATTTTTGTTTAATCGCTGAAAATGCTATTATTCAGCGGTTTCGTGATGAACAGGAACCATTATGGCTCAGATTAGTCGTTCGGCGCTGGTCCCGTTTAGTGCCGGGCAGATGTACAAACTTGTAAATGATGTGGATGCCTATCCGCAATTCCTGCCGGGTTGCACCGGAAGCCGCGTGCTGGATGCGTCAGATAATCAGATGACTGCGTCCGTGGATGTGTCGAAAGCGGGCATCAGCAAGACATTTACCACCCGCAATACCCTGACAGATAACCAGAGCATCCATATGCAACTGGTTGATGGACCGTTCCGCAAGCTGACCGGCGGCTGGAAGTTCGTCTCGCTGGGCGATGACGCCTGCAAGGTTGAATTAAGCCTGGAGTTTGAATTCACCAACATGCTGGTAGAGATGGCCTTTGGACGTATCTTCAAAGAGCTTGCCAACAGCATGGTGCAGGCTTTCACTCAGCGTGCCAAAGAGGTCTACAGTGCCTGAGATCTCCGTTGAGGTGGTCTACGCCTTACCTGAAAAACAGTATCAGCTCTACGTGAAAGTGGAGCAGGGCAGTACGGTAGAGCAGGCCATCCACAAGTCAGGGCTACTGGAACTGCGTCGGGAGATTGACCTCAGCAGTAACAAAGTCGGCATCTACAGTCGGCCAGTGAAGCTGGGTGATGAGGTTAATGAAGGCGATCGTATTGAGATCTATCGTCCGCTGATTGCCGATCCCAAAGAGCTGCGCCGTCAGCGCGCAGAGCGAGCGGCAGAAAGCAAAAAATAAGTCGCTATCCTGTCAGGCTCAGTGGATAGAGGGCATAAAAAAAGGCGCTCAGTGCGCCTTTTTGCTGTCTGCCATTTAAACGGTCTCACGTTCAATCAGTCGCTGTTACTGACCAGGTTCTGCTTATTGTCGATGTTAGTCAGAACACCGTTACCATCAAAGTTCAGCGTCAGCGTCTGCTGCTTCACGCGCTCATGACCTGGCTCCTGACGGAAAACGTAATACCATACGTTGCTGCCAAACGGGCCTTTCATCATCGGCGTACCGAGCGTGTAAGCCACCTGTTGCTGTGTCATACCGGTATGGATCTTGGCTACGTCGTTGGCTACCAGATAGTTACCCTGGTTGATATCAGGACGATAGACCACGCGCTCTAAGGTGGAACATCCGGCGGTCATCATCAACATTACTACTGCCGCGGCAGTCAGCGTTTTACAGCGCATCTATACATTCCTTTTCCGGGGCCAAACGCCTTTTACAGGCGGTTTTCTTGCCATCAAAATCTGAACTCTGCCTGCGGCAGGCTTTATTACTTTGGCGACATAAGTGCCGATGATAATAAACCTTTTCGCTATTGGAAACCTCTACAGAGCAAGCTTATGACCCCAGCCGGTTAAAAAAGTGCGCTGCTATGCGGCTAAAAGTTCTTTTGCGTTGGCCAGGGTGTTACGTGTGACCTCGCTGCCACCCAGCAGTCGCGCCAGTTCCTGCAGACGTGCACGCTTGTCCAGCGGCTGCATATGGGTCTCGGTCATCGCACCATCAGTCTCTTTGCTGACATAAAAATGCTGATGACCACAACCGGCAACCTGCGGCAGGTGGGTTACGCACATCACCTGGGTCGATTCGCCAAGCTGACGCAACAGTTTACCCACCACAGCGGCGGTCGGGCCGCTGATGCCGACATCCACTTCATCGAAAATCATCGCCGGCGTTTCCATTTTCTTCGCGGTGATGACCTGAATCGCCAGGGCGATACGTGACAATTCACCGCCCGAAGCGACTTTGCCCAGCGGCTGCAGTGGCTGACCTGGGTTAGTCGTCACCTGGAAATCGACGCGGCTCGCACCGTCTGCGGTCAGCTGATCCGGATTAAAGGTCAGCGCGATTTTAAACTGGCCATGCGGCATCGAGAGCAGATGCATACTCTGGGTAATCAGCAGCTGCAACTCATCGGCATAGTGGCTGCGCTGCTGGTGCAGCTGCTCTGCGCTTTGCAGCGCTGCCTGATAATGTTCACCCACCAGTGATTGCAGGCTCTCCTGATCGCTCTCATGCTGAGACAGCAGTTCCGCTTCTGCCAGCAGTTGCTGATGCAGTTCAGGCAGCCCTTCAGGGGTGACGTGATGCTTACGGGCTAAGGCGATCTGGCGCGAAATACGCTGTTCTAGTTCATACAAGCGGTTAGGATCCAGATCAAGGCTGTCGCAGTAGTGGCGCAGTTCGTCACTGGCTTCGCTCAGCTGAATCGCCGCCTCTTCCAGCAGGTTGTGAACGCCGTTCAGCTTCTCATCCAGCGAGGTCAGTTCTGAAATCATCTCACGCGCGCTGTAGAGCAGGCTGTTGAGATTATTGTCATCGCTGTCTGCTAACAGTTGCAGTGCCTGCTGGCTGGTCGACAGCAGCTGTCCGCTGTTGGCCAGACGCTTATACTCTTCGTCGATCTGCTCATATTCACCCTGCTGCGGAGCGAAGTCGTTCAGCTCTTTCAGCTGATACTGCAACAGCTCGCGGCGGGATTCGCGCTCCTGCGCCTGCTGCTGATGCAGTGCCAGGGTGCGGCAGCTCTGATGCCAGGTCTGATAGCTGGCGCGCATTTGCTGCAGCAGATCGTCGTGACCGGCATAGGCATCCAGCAGATGTTTCTGATGGTCTGGTTTGAGCAGAAGCTGATGGGCATGCTGGCCGTGGATCTGAATCAGTAACTGGCCAAGATCGCGCAGCTGAGAGAGCGGCACTGCCGTGCCATTGATAAAGCCGCGGGAACGTCCGTCAGCGCTGATAACCCGGCGCAGCAGACATTCATTGCCATCGTCCAGATGATTATCAATCAGCCAGCGCTGAGCAGAAGGGGAGGACTTAAGCTGGAAGCGGGCGCAGAGGTCAGCCCGGCTGGCGCCCTGACGCACCATGTCGGCATCAGCACGACCACCCAGACATAAACCCAGCGCATCAATCGCGATAGACTTACCGGCACCGGTCTCACCAGTGATTGCTGTCATGCCGCGTTGAAAATCAATGTCGAGCTCACGAACGATAGCGAAATTACTGATGGTCAGTTGGGCCAGCATAGGTTCACCTGTATGAATAAACACATATGGTTTTTCATACAGTATAAACTGGTTTTTTATCCAGTAAAGAGGAGAGGCCGCATTTCAGAACAATTTTTTTGACCAGCCCAGCTTTGAACTCAGCGTATTGAAATAGCTGTAGTTTTTAGGATGAATCAGGTTCAGGTGGTTGCTGCTGCGTCGAATCAGTACATCCTCGCCTTCCTGTATCGGCAGCGCAATCTGGCTGTCACAGCTGATTTCCAGATCGCTGCGGCGTGAGGAAAAGCGCAAACGGATGGTACTGCTGCTGTTGATGACCAGTGGCCGCGCTGACAGCGTATGCGGGAACATCGGCACCAGCACGATTGCTTCGAGTGACGGCGTCAGAATCGGGCCGCCCGCAGAGAGCGAATAGGCGGTCGAGCCGGTGGGTGTCGAAATAATCAGCCCATCCGATCGCTGGGAGAAGGCGAACACTTCATCGATGTAGACTTCAAATTCGATCATGTGCGCGACTTTGCCGGGATGCAGCACCACTTCGTTGATAGCGGAGCCAATGCGCGGCGAGCAGTCAGATTTGCACACCTGCGCTTCCAGCAGAAAGCGGCTCTCGACGAAATAGTTGCCCTGCAGCACCTCATCCAGCTGCTGCTGCGCATTGTCCGGGTCAAGGTCGGTAAGAAAGCCGAGATTACCGCGGTTAATCCCAATCACTTTAATGTCGTAGCGCGCCAGCACTCGCGCTGCGCCCAGCATATTGCCATCACCGCCCACCACGACCGCTAAATCAGCCTGCTGACCAATCTCCGCCAGCGTGCCCGTCTGTACGTCGTGAAGCGACAGCTCCTGCGCAATTTGCTTCTCAACGATCACTTGATAACCTTTGGCTGTCAGCCAGCGCCAGAGCATCTCATGCGTGGTTAACGCGGTGGGATGGCGCGGATGACCCACAATACCAATGCAGTTAAAGTGTTTGTTCATCTGGTCGGTGTTCCTTATAAGCCAAAACGGTAAGGCAATGTGATAGGTTCCCTTGAATCCGTCATACCAATCCCCATAATAAGCCAACCAGCGAAATGAATGTGCAAAACGCGGAGAAATTCATGAGTAGTAAAGAACAGAACACCCCAAACGAGCAAGTCTCAGACGAAATTCAGCAGGATCAGCAGCAACCTCAGGAAGCGGAGACAGCGGCAGAGGTGGATCCGCGTGATGAGCGTATTGCTCAGCTCGAAGCTGAATTAGCGCAGTCACAGACCGGTGTGCGCGATGCCCAGCTGCGTGCGCAGGCAGAGATTGAGAACATTCGTCGTCGTGCCGAGATGGACGTTGAGAAGGCGCACAAATTTGCGCTTGAGAAGTTTGCCAACGAACTGCTGCCGGTAATCGACAGTCTGGAACGTGCGCTGGAAGTAGCGAACAAAGAGGACCCACAGCTGGCTTCGATGATTGAAGGGATTGAACTGACCCTGAAAGGCCTGCTGGGCGCCGTGCGTAAATTCGGTGTTGAAGTGGTCGGCGAAACCGGCGTGCCATTTAACCCGGAAGTGCATCAGGCGATGTCGATGATGGAGTCTGAAGAGTTTGAGCCAAACCATGTCATGCTGGTAATGCAGCGTGGCTATACGCTGAATGGTCGCCTGCTGCGCCCGGCGATGGTTGCGGTTTCCAAAGCTAAAAGCTGATTCAACGCCTGAATCCCGTTACACGGCCGCGCACTGACGCGGCCGTGTGCTTTCTGGCGTTAGTCCGGTAAAACCGGCGTCCAGTCCACCGGCTTTTTACCGGCAGCGCTCAGCAGCTCATTGGTTGTTGAAAAGTGTTTGCAGCCGAAAAAGCCACGATGCGCGGAGAGCGGCGAGGGATGCGGTGCCTGCAACACGTGATGGCGCTGGCGATCGATAATGCTGCCTTTCTTCTGCGCATGTGAACCCCACAGCAGAAAAATCACCCCTTCACAGTGCTGGTTAATCGCCGCAATCACATTATCCGTAAAGGTCTCCCAGCCAAATCGCGCATGGGAATGCGCTTTGCCTGCCTCAACCGTCAACACGGTGTTGAGCAACATCACGCCCTGTTTTGCCCAGCTCTCAAGAAAGCCATGATTGGGCTTCTGAAAGCCTGGAATATCCTGCATCAGCTCTTTGTAGATATTCTGCAGAGATGGCGGCACCTGGACACCGGGCAGTACCGAGAAGGCCAGGCCGTGTGCCTGATGAGGCCCGTGATAGGGATCCTGACCGAGTATCACGACGTTGACGTCGCCCAGCTCCGTCAGGCGAAAGGCGTTGAACACATCTTTCTGCGGCGGATAGACCGTGACACCTGCGGCGCGTTGATCGGCGACCTGCTTCAGCGTCTCGATAAAATAGGGTTTCTCTTTCTCTTCAGCCAGCACGTCGTGCCAGGTCAGCTTTTCAGCCATGTTTAACTCCCTTAACGTTAGTGCCATAAGCTTAGCGGTTCCTGCCGCTGACCTGAAGGCAAAAATAATTTGAATAATACAAATTAAGTTTAGGTGGCAGGGGTATTGAGATCAACGGGTTAGCTTAAAAGCGGCCGGAATGCCTGATTAATATTGATACAGGTCAAAACTGTCCGAAATCAAAGGTGATATACCGGGGCCTCAAATTTGATTTATCCACGTATTACCCGGGAGACGCAATCATGATCACTGGTATCCAGATCACTCAATCAAACAATTCACAACTACTGAACTCCTTCTGGCTGCTGGACGAAGAGAAAGCCGAAGCGCGTTGCCTGTGTGCAAAAGCGGGCTACGAAGAAGATCAGGTTGTCGCCATCAGCGAGCTGGGCGAATTCGCTTACCGTGAAGTGCCGGTTGAAATCAAACCTCAGGTACGTGTTGAAGGTGGACAGCATCTGAACGTCAACGTTCTGCGTCGCGAAACGCTGGAAGATGCAGTTAAACATCCTGAAAACTATCCGCAGCTGACTATCCGTGTTTCAGGCTATGCCGTGCGTTTTAACTCACTGACGCCTGAGCAGCAGCGCGACGTGATTACCCGTACCTTTACTGAAAGTCTTTGAGCAGCCTGAGTTAGCGGCTGCTGAAAATTAGCGCAAAGCGCACACAGCAATTTTTATTAATATTATGAATAAGATAAACAGTTAACTGCCCGGCACGCTGATGCCAGTGTCATGAAGAAAGCGCTCTGGCAGCCAAAAGTTTGTGAAAGGGCTGTTACTGATTATCAGGTAAAAAAAATCGCCTCCTGTGAGGCGATTTTTTTATGGCTGCGATGATTTATTCCGCATTCTCGTTAGCTGGCGTACTGCCGCTTGCCTTGCGACGTTTGCCGACATTTTTGGCATCACGATGGCGTTTTTTCACACGCGGTTTTTCTGTTTCACTGGCTTTCTGCTCTGCACGCTTCGCCAGAACCTTTTTCGACGGTTTGCCGGTCGTTTTAGCACTTGGCGCCCGCGTCTCAGGACGCAGCTCATCAATCACGCGCGCTTTGATCGGCTCGTTCACATAGCGGGTGATTTTGCCCAGCAGCACGAAATCGTGCGCTTCAACCAGTGAGATGGCGATGCCTTTACGGCCCGCACGACCGGTACGCCCGATGCGGTGCAGATAGGTATCGGCGGTGCGCGTCATGTCATAGTTGAAGACGTGACTGACATCTTCAACGTCAATACCGCGCGCGGCGATATCCGTCGCAACCAGCACGTTAACGCGGCCTTCACTCAGACGTTTAATCGCTTCGTTACGCTTCGCCTGCACCATTTCGCCTTCAAGATAGCTGCTACGAATCCCCGCTTCGTGCAGCCAGCTCACCAGCTCATGCAGACGTTCACGCTTACGCACGAAGACGATGCTGCGCGTCACATCCGGCTGTTTCAGCAGATGGATCAGTAATTTGGTTTTATGCTGCAGATCGTCAGCGCGGTAATACCACTGCTGGATCTTTTTGCGCTCACGGCGGCTTGGGTCCGCTTCCAGCTCAACCGGATCGTTCAGCAGACGCTCGGCGAAGTCACGGATATTGTCGCCTTCCAGCGTGGCGGAGAACAGCAGGGTTTGCTTGCGCCAGCGCGTTTCAGCCGCGATGGTTTCGATATCCTGGGCAAAGCCCATATCGAGCATGCGGTCCGCTTCATCCAGCACCAGGGTTTCTACTGCGCGGCAGTCAAAGTTCTCTTCTTTGATGTACTGCAGCAGACGGCCGGTGGTGGCGACCACGATGTCCTGGTTTTCGCTGAACACTTCGGCATGGTTCATATAGGCCACGCCGCCAGTGATGGTGGCGATGTCCAGATGGGTATGTTTCGCCAGCTCACGCGCATGATCGGCGACCTGCATCGCCAGTTCGCGGGTCGGGGTCACAATCAGGATGCGTGGCGGGCCAGATTTCTTACGCGGAAAATCAAGGAGGTGCTGCAACGCCGGTAACAGATACGCGGCGGTTTTCCCGGTCCCTGTAGGTGCCGAACCCAGAACGTCACGGCCCTCCAGCGCGGGCGGAATTGCAGCAGCCTGGATCACTGTTGGGCGCGTAAAGCCTTTTTCCTGCAACGCTTGTAGCAGGCTTTCGTCGAGTTCGAGTTCGGAAAATGTGGTTACTGTCATGGTCTACCTCAGTTTGGGGCGCTGATTATAGACAGATCAGACTGAATCTTCATCTGTTAATCCGTTTCGGCTGCGCCTGGGGTTGTCTGCCGCGTGAATTCCCTCTGTTGTCACGTTACACTCATGCGCTGCCGTACGGCAGGAAAAAAACGATGGTAGTGACGAATGATGCAGGATAAGCCGCGTGAACGGCCACAGTTAAACAAGAACGGTTTTACCTTTAAACAATTTTTTGTCGCGCACGATCGCTGTGCGATGAAAGTGGGCACCGATGCCATTCTGCTTGGGGCCTGGGCGCCGGTTGCCGGGGTAAAACGTATTCTGGATATTGGCAGCGGCAGCGGGCTTATCGCGCTGATGCTGGCGCAGCGTACGCCGTCGCCGGTTGAAATCGATGCGGTTGAGTTAGAACCGCAAGCCGCGCTTCAGGCGCAGGAGAATGTGCAGCAGTCGCCGTGGCCTGAACGTATTCAGGTACATCAGCGTGATATCGCCGACTGGGCTGAACAGTGCGATAAACGTTACTCGCTAATCGTCAGCAATCCGCCTTATTTTGCACCTGGCGTGGCCTGTTCTACCGCGGCACGGGACAGCGCCCGTGCCACGGCCTCGCTCGATCATCAGACACTGTTGCGCAGTGCTGCATTACTGATTGAAGAAGAGGGGATGTTCTGTGTGGTGCTGCCCACCGCGACCGGCCAGGAATTCATCGCCCTGGCGCAGGCGGATGGCTGGCATCTGCGTTTCCGGCTGGACGTGGCGGAATATGCCCATCGTCCGCCGCACCGCGTCCTGCTGGGGCTGTCGCCGCAGGCCGGTGAAACCCTGCTGGAGCGCCTTGCTATCCGCACGCCGGACACCCGCTATTCTGATGAGTGGTGTAGCCTGACGCGGGAGTTCTATCTTTTTATGTAGTCCGGCGGCGTCAGGATGGTTGGCCGCGCCTCGGGCAGTAAATCCGGGTAGTCGCGGATATAGTGCAGGCCGCGACTCTCTTTTCGCTCCAGCGCACAGCGCACCATCAGGTCAGCGACCTGCACCAGATTCCGTAGCTCCAGCAGGTTATTGGAGAGGCGGAAATGACGATAATATTCATCGATCTCTTGCTGAAGCAGGTTGATGCGACGCAGCGCCCGCTCCAGCCGCCGGGTCGTGCGGACGATTCCCATGTAATCCCACATGAATAACCGCAGCTCGTGCCAGTTATGCTGGATCACCACGCGCTCATCGGCGTCATCGACCTGGCTTTCATCCCATGCGGGTAGCGCAGTAACGGCTTCGATGGCGGGCAGGGTGCGAATCAGCTCCTCTGCGGCGGACCAGCCATAAACCAGACACTCCAGCAGCGAATTGGATGCCATGCGGTTAGCGCCATGCAGGCCGGTATAACTCACCTCACCGATGGCATAGAGGCCACTGACGTCGGTCTGGCCGTGCTGATCAACGACCACGCCGCCACAGGTGTAGTGCGCGGCAGGTACAATCGGGATAGGTTCTTTGGTGAGGTCAAAGCCAAAGGTCAGCAACTTCTCATAGATCATCGGGAAGTGCGCGCGAACAAATTCCTCAGGCTGATGGCTGATATCCAGATACATACAGTCAACGCCCAGCCGCTTCATCTCATGATCGATGGCCCGGGCGACGATATCGCGCGGGGCGAGTTCGGCACGCTCATCGAAATCGGGCATGAAACGGCTGCCATCGGGACGCAACAGCCAGGCACCTTCTCCGCGTAACGCTTCGGTTAACAGGAAATTCTGCGCCTGCGGATGAAACAGGCAGGTCGGGTGGAACTGATTAAATTCCAGATTGGCAACCCGGCAGCCGGCACGCCAGGCCATCGCGATGCCGTCACCGGAGGCGATGTCGGGGTTAGTCGTATATTGATAGACTTTGGCGGCACCACCGGTTGCAACCACCACGGCCCGTGCCCGACAGGTTTCCACCTGTTCGCGATTGCGGTTCCAGATCCACGCGCCTACTACACGGCGTGAGCCTGGCAGGCCGATTTTATCTGAAAGAATCAGATCGACTGCGTTGGTGCGTTCCAGAATCCGGATATTAGGATGGCTCAACGCCTGGCTTACCAGCGTCGTTTCAACCGCATGGCCAGTGGCGTCAGCGCTGTGCAGGATACGGCGATGACTATGGCCGCCTTCCCGCGTCAGGTGATAACGCATGTCGCCGGCCGCCTGCGGATCGAGATCAAAAGCGACACCGTTGTCGATCAGCCACTGCACACAATGCCGGGCATTACTGGCGATAAACGAGACGGCTTCACGATCGCATAATCCTGCTCCGGCAATCAGCGTATCTTCGATGTGCGACTCGATGCTGTCAGTCTCATCAAACACCGCAGCAATACCGCCCTGGGCATAAAGGGTTGACCCCTCATTGACCTGCGCTTTACTGAGAACTGTCACCTGATACTGTTTTGCCAGCCGCAACGCCAGCGACAGGCCAGCAGCACCGCTGCCCACAATGAGTACATCACACTGATAATCCGGGTTCGCATTCATCATAATGTTTAATTTACTAAACAAGAATAGGCCTGAGCATAAGCGCAATGGGGGTTGCTGTGAAGTATTTTAAACATCTGGCGCAGGTTTTTGTCTGATGATTTCCCAAAGTTACTTAATATCAGTGAGTTAAAACCGGGTTGGTTTTGGCGCGGTTTTTTATAGCAAACTTATTAAACCTAAAGGATTTAATGATGAAAAAGCTGTTGTCATAGGTTACTCTGCCTGCGATTTACGCTCCTTACACTGAACGAAAACGAAGAACCTGTGTAATGTCCATTGGAGCGGTAAATATCAGGGCGAGAAGTGAACTTCGCACCACATCACAACTCTAAGCGCATGCTTGCTCAGAACCATGAGATGTGCTGGCAGTTACTTTTATGCGTATGAAAAATTTGGGGAGACATTACCTCGGATGAGCGAGCAGTTGACGGACCAGGTCCTTGTCGAGCGCGTACAGAAGGGAGATCAAAAAGCTTTCAACTTACTGGTGATTCGTTACCAGCATAAAGTGGCGAGCCTGGTTTCACGCTATGTTCCCTCGGGCGACGTACCTGATGTAGTACAGGAATCGTTTATTAAAGCGTATCGCGCACTGGATTCATTCCGGGGTGATAGCGCGTTTTATACCTGGCTGTACCGCATTGCGGTAAATACAGCGAAAAATTACCTGGTTGCTCAGGGGCGTCGTCCGCCATCCAGCGATGTGGATGCTATTGACGCAGAAAATTTCGAAAGTGCGGGTGCATTAAAAGAAATTTCGAACCCTGAGAACTTAATGTTGTCAGAAGAATTGAAACAAATTGTCTTTCGTACCATCGAGGCGCTACCCGAGGACTTGCGTATGGCAATCACCCTCAGGGAACTGGACGGTCTGAGTTATGAAGAGATCGCCGTCATTATGGATTGCCCGGTAGGCACTGTTCGATCACGTATCTTTCGTGCGCGAGAGGCCATTGATAACAAAGTTCAACCGCTTATCCAACGTCAGTGATAACGGCTACTGGAAGGGTACATAGGCATGCAGAAAGAAAAACTTTCCGCTTTAATGGATGGTGAGACCTTAGATAACGAGCTGTTTTCCGCCTTGTCTAAGGACGCAGAATTACAGAAAAGCTGGGCAAGCTATCATCTCATTCGCGATACCATGCGCGGTGATGTGGGCGATGTCCTGCATTTTGATATTTCTGCGCGCGTCGCTGCTGCCATCGAAAAAGAACCGTTGCGTACGGTTACAACGCTGATCCCTGAAGCTCAGCCAGAACCTTCCCGCTGGGAAAAAATGCCGTTCTGGAAAAAAGCGCGCCCGTGGGCTGCGCAACTGACCCAGGTCGGTGTCGCTGCCTGTGTTTCACTGGCCGTGATCGTAGGCGTTCAGCACTATAACCAGCCAGAGGGCAGCGCCACGCAGACCTCTGACTCTCCGGTGTTCAATACGATGCCGATGATGGGCAAAGCGTCTCCGGTGAGCCTGGGCGTACCGTCTGATGCATTTGACACCAACAGTTCTAACCAGCAGGTTCAGGACCAGCGTCGTCGCGTAAATGCCATGCTGCAGGATTACGAACTGCAACGTCGCCTGCACGCTGACCAGCTGCAGTTTGAAACCACTGCGCCAAAACAGGCGCAGGTTGATGTTCCCGGAAATCAATCATTAGGACAGCAACAGCAGTAATGAAGCCGCTTTGGTATGCTGTTAGCCTGCTGACAGGCAGCCTGTTGTGGTCATCTGCCGCCCCGGCGCAACCTTCTGCGTCCGGGGCGCTATTGCAGCAGATGGAGCAGGCAAGTCAGAACCTCAACTACGAATTCGCCTATATCAACGTCTCCCGCATCGGCATCGAATCGCTGCGTTATCGTCATGCTGTAATCGATAACCGGATATTCGCGCAGCTGTTGCAGATGGATGGGCCACGTCGGGAAGTGATCCAGCGCGGCAACGATATCAGTTACTTCGAACCCGGCCTCGATCCCTTTTCGCTCCCCGGCAATCACATTATCGATGCTTTGCCGTCGGTGATTTTTGCTGACTTCACCAAGCTTGCTACAGCCTATGATTTTATTACCGTAGGCCGCTCGCGCATTGCCGATCAGATGTGTGATGTGTTGCGCATCGTTTCACGCGATGGCACCCGTTACAGCTATGTGGTCTGGCTGGATGTGGACACTAAGCTGCCGCTGCGCATCGACCTGCTCGATCGTGATGGCGAAACGCTGGAACAGTTCCGCGTCATCAGCTTTGCGGTGGACGAAGGGGTGCGTAATCTGATGCAGGGGCTGGAGAAAGCCAATCTGCCTCCGTCGCTTTCGGTGCCGAAAGGGGATGCGGTCACGCTCACCTGGCAGCCTGGCTGGATACCTGCCGGTATGTCGCTGGTGTCGCAGAATCGTCGCACGCTACCCGGTCTGAACAAAAATATGGAATCGAAGCTCTACAGCGATGGCCTGTTTAGTTTCGCGATCAACGTGACGCCGGCCGATAAAACCAGCACAACGCAGACATTGCGCACTGGGCGTCGTACGGTCCAGACCGTTGTGCGCAATAATAACGAAATAGCGGTGATCGGCGAATTACCGCCCTCCACCGCAAAACGTATTGCGGACAGCATCGACCTGGGGTCACAAAAATGATGAGAGAATGGGCCACCGTGGTGGCATGGCAGGATGGCATCGCCACGCTGCACACCGAAGCTAAAACCTCCTGTAACAGCTGCCAGGCGCGTAAAGGCTGTGGCAGCCATATGCTGAATAAGCTCGGTCCGAAGAATGCCCATGTGATGCAGATCGCCAGCAGCAAGCCGCTGCAGCCGGGGCAGCGGATCGAACTCGGTATCAAAGAGAGCAGCCTGCTGGGTTCAGCGTTGCTGGTCTACATGACGCCGCTGTTTGGCCTGTTCCTGGTTTCCGGGCTGTTTCAGGCGCTGTTCAGCAGCGATCTGGCCGCCGCCTGCGGTGCGCTGCTGGGCGGTATCGGGGGTTTTATCGTCGCCAAAGGCGTTTCAATGAAATTCGGCGATAGAGAAGCCTTTCAGCCGGTCATTCTGAACATCGCCTTGCCTCCCGATGCGCTGCGTGTTGAAAGCGAAGCGTAACGCACGTCCAGGCCGCGCATCCCGCGGCCTTTGTCTGTTCTGCCTCGCGCAGATATCTGTTTCGCTTCCACCACGTTCCATTCTTTTATGCGCGGCGTTAACAGTGTAATATGCGTCGTCATTAATGAGGCTGACAGGATTGTGGGTAAAGAGCGATCTTCCTGAATGTGTCTGTGCTCAGGTTTTCAACTGAATTTTAAGCGAAGATATCCCAATAAATGAAGCACATAAGAAATTTCTCCATCATCGCTCATATCGACCATGGCAAATCTACGCTCTCTGACCGCCTGATTCAGATTTGTGGCGGCCTCACCGCTCGTGAAATGGCTGCGCAGGTTCTTGACTCTATGGATCTGGAGCGCGAGCGTGGCATCACCATCAAAGCACAGAGCGTCACACTCGATTACCACGCGAAAGACGGCCAAACTTACCAGCTCAATTTCATCGATACCCCAGGCCACGTAGACTTCTCCTATGAAGTTTCCCGCTCACTGGCCGCCTGCGAAGGCGCGCTGCTGGTGGTGGATGCCGGTCAGGGTGTTGAAGCGCAGACACTGGCGAACTGCTACACCGCGATGGAGATGGATCTGGAAGTGGTGCCGGTTCTGAACAAAATTGACCTGCCCGCTGCCGATCCCGATCGCGCCGCGCAGGAAATTGAAGATATCGTCGGCATTGATGCGACTGACGCGGTGCGCTGCTCAGCCAAAACCGGCGTAGGCGTTCCGGAAGTGCTGGAGCGCTTAGTGCGCGACATTCCGCCGCCTGAAGGCGATCCGGAAGCGCCGCTGCAGGCACTGATTATCGACTCCTGGTTCGATAACTACCTGGGTGTTGTTTCCCTGGTGCGCGTAAAAAACGGCACCATGCGCAAAGGCGACAAGATCAAAGTCCTGAGCACCGGCCAGGTTTATAACGCTGACCGCCTGGGTATCTTTACCCCGAAACGGGTTGATCGTAATGAGCTGAACTGCGGTGAAGTAGGCTGGCTGGTCTGCGCCATTAAAGATATCCTCGGCGCACCCGTGGGCGATACGCTGACTACCGCACGTAACCCGGCAGACAAAGCGCTGCCAGGCTTTAAAAAAGTGAAGCCACAGGTTTACGCCGGTCTGTTCCCAATCAGCTCTGACGACTATGAAGCGTTCCGTGATGCGCTCGGTAAGCTGAGCCTGAACGACGCCTCGCTGTTCTATGAGCCAGAAAGCTCAACGGCGCTGGGCTTTGGTTTCCGCTGCGGCTTCCTCGGTCTGCTGCACATGGAGATCATCCAGGAGCGTCTGGAGCGCGAATACGATCTCGATCTGATCACTACTGCACCGACGGTGGTGTATGAAGTCGTGACCACCAGCGGCGAAATCGTTCATGTCGACAGCCCATCCAAGCTGCCGGCACTGAACAATATCGAAGAGCTGCGTGAACCGATTGCCGAATGTCACATGCTGCTGCCGCAGGAGTATCTGGGCAACGTTATCACGCTCTGTATTGAGAAGCGTGGCGTGCAGACCAACATGGTTTACCACGGCAATCAGGTGGCACTGACTTACGAAATTCCGATGGCTGAAGTGGTACTCGACTTCTTTGACCGTCTGAAATCAACCTCGCGCGGTTATGCCTCGCTGGATTACAACTTTAAACGGTTCCAGCCTTCAGACATGGTACGCGTTGACGTACTGATTAACTCTGAGCGTGTGGATGCGCTGGCGCTGATTACCCACCGTGACAACGCGCCTTATCGCGGACGCGATCTGGTTGAGAAAATGAAAGAGCTCATCCCGCGTCAGCAGTTTGATATTGCGATTCAGGCTGCCATCGGCAACCACATTATCGCGCGTTCAACGGTGAAACAGCTGCGTAAAAACGTTCTCGCCAAGTGTTATGGCGGTGACGTCAGCCGTAAGAAGAAACTGTTGCAGAAACAGAAAGATGGTAAGAAGCGAATGAAGCAGGTTGGTAACGTTGAGCTGCCACAGGAAGCGTTCCTCGCCATTCTGCATGTCGGTAAGGACAGCAAATAAGGATTTCCAATGGCTAATATGTTCGCCCTGATTCTGGCGATAGCGACGCTGATTACTGGCATCGTATGGGTAATTGATCGTTTTAAATGGGCACCCGCGCGTCGCGCGAAACAGGCTGAGGCTCAGGCCCAGACCGGTAACGCGCTCGACAGCAAAACGCTGGCGAAGGTCGCTGCAAAGCCAGGCTGGGTTGAAACCACCGCATCTGTGTTCCCGGTGCTGGCCGTGGTTTTCATCGTGCGTTCGTTTATCTACGAACCGTTCCAGATTCCCTCTGGCTCGATGATGCCGACGCTGCTGATTGGTGACTTTATCCTGGTGGAGAAGTTTGCTTACGGCATCAAGGAGCCGATCACCCAGACGACGCTGATCCCAACCGGTCAGCCGAAGCGCGGCGATATCGCGGTATTTAAATACCCGAAAGATCCGAGCCTGGATTACATTAAGCGCGTTATCGGCCTGCCGGGCGACAAAGTCATTTATGATCCTTACAGCAAAACGCTGACGGTGAAACCGACCTGCTCCGATGATAAAGCCTGTGACACAGCGTTAGCGGTAACTTACACCGACGTTGAGCCAAGCAACTTTGTTCAGACCTTTAGCGGCTTTGATGGCAACGAAACCGGCAACGGTTTTTATCAGGTGCCGCAGGGCGATACGCTGCGCGGTGGTTTGCGCCTGGGAACCCGCAAAGAGACAATTGGTAACGTGACGCATGACATTCTGCTGGTAAACGAAGCGCAGAGTCAGGCAGGCATGTATTATCAGCAGCCGGGTCAGCCGCAGGCGAGCTGGGTCGTGCCGAAAGGGCAATACTTCATGATGGGCGACAACCGTGATAACAGCGCCGACAGCCGCTACTGGGGCTTTGTCCCGGAGCGTAATCTGGTCGGTAAAGCGGTCGCTATCTGGATGAGCTTTGAGAAACAAGAAGGCCAGTGGCCAACCGGCGTGCGATTCAGTCGCATCGGTGGTATCCACTAACATTATTGTCTGATTAACAGGCAAATCGGGTGGCCTCCTCAGGGAGGCCACTGCACACCAAACGGAACGTGTTGGATTACCAGCCCCGTTTGGTATGCAGAGTCACAGACGCAACAAAGAACTGGAATCGCATGAACCCCATCCTGATTAACAAGCTTCAGCGCAAACTGGGCTACACTTTTACTCATTCGGAACTGTTACAGCAGGCCCTGACTCACCGCAGCGCCAGCAGTAAGCACAACGAACGCCTGGAATTTCTTGGCGATTCTATTCTTAGCTATGTGATTGCTAATGCCCTTTATCACCGCTTCCCGCGGGTTGATGAAGGTGACATGAGCCGCATGCGCGCCACGCTGGTGCGGGGCAACACGCTGGCTGAAATGGCACGCGAATTTGATCTTGGCGAGTGCCTGCGCCTGGGACCCGGTGAGCTGAAAAGCGGCGGTTTCCGTCGTGAATCGATCCTGGCGGATACGGTGGAAGCGCTGATTGGCGGTATCTTCCTCGACAGCAGTATCGAGCGGGTAGAGCAGCTGATCCTCGACTGGTATCAGACCCGCCTCGACGAAATCAGTCCTGGCGACAAACAAAAAGATCCGAAAACGCGCCTGCAGGAGTATCTGCAGGGACGTCATCTGCCACTGCCAAGTTATCTGGTGGTACAGGTACGTGGCGAAGCCCACGATCAGGAATTCACCATCCACTGTCAGGTGAGTGGCATGGCCGAGCCGGTTGTCGGCGTCGGCTCCAGCCGTCGTAAAGCTGAGCAGGCAGCGGCTGAACAGGCACTGATAAAATTAGGTCTTGAATAGATCTGTCGGGATGACAGTGCCGGAACCGGCACTGAACCATTGACCCGACATTCTATCCCGGCGTCAGAAGACGCTGAATGACACATGACTCAAATAGCACTCTTTCGGCGCCGCATCAGGCGCTGAACAATTCAGGACTCGAATGAGCGAAAACGTTACTTATTGCGGCTTTGTCGCGATTGTTGGCCGACCAAACGTCGGTAAATCCACCTTACTGAACCAGTTGCTGGGGCAGAAGGTGTCGATCACCTCGCGTAAGCCGCAAACCACGCGCCACCGCATAATGGGCATTCATACCGAAGGCGAATATCAGGCGATCTACGTCGATACTCCCGGTCTGCACATGGAAGAGAAGCGCGCCATTAACCGTCTGATGAACCGCGCAGCCAGCAGTTCCATTGGCGACGTAGAACTGGTGATCTTCGTGGTTGAAGGCACCCGCTGGACGCCCGATGATGAGATGGTGTTGGGCAAACTGCGCGACAATAAAGTGCCGGTGGTGCTGGCGATCAATAAGGTCGATAACATCCAGGATAAAAGCATTCTGCTGCCGCATCTGCAGTTCCTGAGCCAGCAGATGAACTTCCTCGATATCGTGCCTATTTCTGCTGAGAGCGGCAAAAACGTCGATACCATTGCGGCAATTACCCGCAAGCATCTGCCGCAGGCCGATCATCACTTCCCGGAAGATTACATCACCGACCGCTCACAGCGTTTCATGGCGTCAGAGATGATCCGTGAAAAACTGATGCGCTTCCTGGGTGCTGAACTGCCTTACTCCGTTACGGTTGAGATCGAGCGCTTCGTCACCAACGAACGTGGCGGTTACGACATTCACGGTCTGATTCTGGTTGAGCGCGAAGGGCAGAAGAAGATGGTGATTGGCAACAAAGGTGCCAAAATCAAAGTTATCGGAACAGAAGCGCGCAGGGACATGGAAGAGATGTTCGAAGCGAAAGTGCATCTCGAACTGTGGGTGAAAGTGAAATCCGGCTGGGCAGATGACGAACGTGCGCTGCGCAGCCTGGGTTATACAGACGATCTCTGATTCAATGGAAGGCTGGCAACGCGCCTTTGTGCTGCATAGTCGCCCCTTCAGCGAAACCAGTCTGCTGCTCGACCTGTTCAGCGAAAGCGAAGGGCGGGTGCGGGTTCTGGCCAAGGGCGCACGTTCGCGGCGCTCGCAGCTGAAGGGGGCGTTACAGCCTTTTACCCCGCTGCTGGTTCGCTGGAGCGGGCGCGGGGAAGTCAAAACCCTGCGCAATGCCGAGGCGGTGTCGCTGGCCTT
The DNA here is from genome assembly GCF_007558755.1 of Pantoea sp. paga. NCBI lineage: Bacteria > Pseudomonadati > Pseudomonadota > Gammaproteobacteria > Enterobacterales > Erwiniaceae > Pantoea > Pantoea sp. paga. The sequence goes on along the minus strand of NZ_VLTF01000009.1, from coordinate 168,284 downwards.
ACCGCTCAGCGGCATCACGCTCTACTGCGGTCTCTACGTCAATGAGTTGGTCTCTCGCGTATTGCAGCAGGAATTCCCCTTCTCAGAACTCTTCTTCGACTATCTCAATTGCCTTCAGGCATTAGCCTCAACGCACGGCAAGCCCGAACCGGCACTGCGACGTTTTGAACTGGCGCTGCTCGGTCACCTGGGTTATGGCGTCGATTTCCTGCACTGCGCCGGCAGCGGCGAGCCGGTCAGCGACAACATGACGTACAGCTACCGCGAAGAGCGCGGCTTTATTGCCAGCCTGGTGGTCAATCAGCGTAGCTTTACCGGCCGCGAATTGCGCGCCCTGTGCGAGCGAGAGTTTCCCGATGCCGACACCCTGCGCGCCGCGAAGCGGTTTACCCGCATCGCCCTGAAGCCCTATCTTGGTGGCAAGCCGCTGAAGAGTCAGGAGCTGTTCCGCCAGTTTATCCCGAAGAAAAAGCCTGAACAGGCAGAAGAATAGCGCTGGTCGTACCGCCTGTTTCACTTTGCGCGGTACACTCAACATCACGATGAAAAAGAAGTGAGGATGGTCATGGCTGAGTTGCTGTTAGGCGTCAATATCGATCACATTGCTACGGTGCGTAACGCCCGTGGGACAAACTATCCCGATCCGGTGCAGGCGGCGTTTATCGCCGAGCAGGCGGGCGCAGACGGCATTACCGTGCACCTGCGCGAAGATCGCCGTCACATCACTGATCGCGACGTGCGTATCCTGCGTGACACTATCCAGACGCGGATGAATCTGGAGATGGCGGTCACCGATGAGATGATCGGCATCGCCTGTGATATCCAGCCCCATTTCTGTTGCCTGGTGCCGGAAAAGCGTCAGGAAGTGACCACTGAAGGTGGGCTGGATGTGGCGGGGCAGCAGGAGAAGATGAACGCGGCCGTACGACTGCTGAGTGACGCAGGCATTCTGGTTTCGCTGTTTATCGATGCCGATCACCGTCAGATTGAAGCGGCCGTGGCCAGCGGCGCGCCTTACATCGAAATTCATACCGGCGCTTACGCCGAAGCACCAGAGGGACTGGCGCGTGACGCTGAGCTGGCGCGTATCCGTCACGCCGCAACCTTTGCCGCCAGCCTGGGACTGAAGGTCAATGCCGGTCACGGTCTGACCTATCACAACGTGCTGCCGATTGCGGCGCTGCCGGAAATGCACGAGCTGAATATCGGCCATGCGATTATTGGTCGTGCGGTGATGAGTGGCCTGCCGGATGCGGTCAAAGAGATGAAGCAGCTGCTGCGTGAAGCCCGTCGCTGATGGCTATTCTGGGACTGGGTACGGACATCGTTGAGATTGAACGTATCGCCGGGGTGATAGAGCGCTCCGGCGACCGGCTGGCACGGCGGGTGCTGAGCGAAGCCGAATGGCAGCAATATCAGTCGCACAAGCAGCCGGTGCGCTTTCTCTCTAAACGCTTTGCGGTAAAAGAGGCGGCAGCAAAAGCCTTTGGCACCGGCATTCGCGGTGGTCTGGCGTTTAATCAGTTTGAAGTTTATAACGATGCGCTGGGAAAACCGGGATTACGCTTCTTTCAGCATGCCGCTGAAGTGGCAGAGAGGCTGGGCGTTAAACACGTTCACGTGACGCTGGCCGATGAGCGTCACTACGCCTGCGCCACGGTGATCATTGAAAGCTAGCCGTGCAGCAGCACGAACTTCTCCCACAGCGCATCACGTGATTCGGTGTGCTGTGGGTCAATGATGATGGTGTTGTCGATGGGGCATACCTGCTGACAGGTTGGCGTCTCATAGTGCCCGACGCATTCCGTGCAGCGGCTGACATCAATCTCATAGATCGCATCGCCCAGTGAAATGGCCTGGTTCGGGCACTCCGGTTCACACATATCGCAGTTAATGCATCTGGACGTAATCAACAGCGCCATTTTACCCACCTGATAACAACAGAAAAAGCGCGGGTATTATACGCGCTGCCGCTGATCAGACCAGCTTTTTCACCAGCGCTTCGCTGTGGCGAATATGACTGGACGCGCGTTCCGGATCGTTTTGCACCAGCGCCATAAACAGCAGATCGGTCAGGGCCAGCTGCGCCGTGGTCGAGGAGATGGCCGCGCTGCGGGTACTCTGCTCCTCCGCCACCGTATAGAGACAGTAACTGGCGCTCTGCTGCAGCGTATTCGGCGTAAAGCCGGTAAACGCCACCACATCGGCGCCTACCTGAACCGCCTCCTGCGCGGCCAGATTGATCTCCCGCCGTTCACCGGTGTAAGAGATGGCGAGCAGCACATCGCCTGGCCCCATCGCCTGCACGCTGGCCAGCAGGGCGTGCATATCCTGCTCCGCCACCGCATTAATGCCGATCTTCATCAGTTTCCAGGAGAAGTCCTTCGCCACCAGACCCGAAGCGCCGATGCCCACCAGTAAAATACGCCGGGCATTTTTCAGCAGCTGCAACACATCGTTGAGTTTCTCTTCGCTGTTGATATCCAGCGTGGCGCGGATCGCCGAGAGTTTCTCCGTCAGCAGCTTCTCACCCACCATTTTAAGGGGATCGTCGCTGAGGATATGGTTATGCACGGTAATGGCATCCTTGTCCGCCAGTGACTCACTCAGGGCCAGCTTAAGCGCCGGAAAACCTTTGTATCCCAGTTTCTGAGCAAACTTCACCACGCTCGACTGGCTGACGCCAGACTCTTCCGCCAGCTTTTGCGAACTCAGGTGGCGCGCCCGATCGGGTTGCGATAGTAAAAAATCAGCCAGCCGACGCTCGTTCAATGCCAGACGTGGATAAAGCTGGCGAATGCGCAGCAATGAACTCATGCCCAATCCTCGTAATTCAGGGATAATCTGTGAAGAATAAACTATTCATCAGGCATTGTAGTCATCGGAATTAAAAATGACAGTCATCGCCGTAGCGCCTGATGATGGCTACACTACTCTTTATCATTCCAGAATCAGCCTGAAGGAGAGTTGTTTGACCAGGGGAACACAACGTCGCGTCGTATTTTTTGACCTGGATGGCACTTTGCACCAGCAGGACATGTTCGGCACTTTTATGCGCTATCTGCTGCGTCGCCGACCGCTTAATCTGCTGCTGGTGGTGCCGTTATTGCCGGTAGTAGGTATCGGCTTGCTGTTTAAAGGCCGGGCGGCACGCTGGCCCATGAGCCTGCTGCTCTGGTCTATTACTTTTGGCCGTTCTGAGCGGACGCTGCTGCAACTCGAAGCCGAATTTGCGCAGTGGTTTCGCCTGCGCGTCAAAGCCTTTCCGGTGGTTCAGCAGCGTCTGACCGATTACCTCGGCAGTGATGATGCTGACGTCTGGCTCATCACCGGATCGCCACAGTCTCTGGTGGAGCAGGTCTATTACGACTCCGCGTTTCTGCCACGGGTGAAGCTGATTGCCAGTCAGATGCAGCGCGGCTGGGGCGGGCGGGTACTGGCAATGCGCTGCCTCGGCCATGAGAAAGTGGCACAGTTGGAAGAGAAAATCGGCACGCCGCTACAGCTCTACAGCGGCTATAGCGACAGCAAACAGGATAACCCGCTGCTGTTTTTCTGTCAGCATCGCTGGCGCGTAACACCCGCAGGTGAGCTGCAACAGCTGGAATAAGTTTCTAAAGGATCGGTGAGACCGCTATAATGCGCCGCTTTTCTGTCGCCCGGAGTGGTCAGCATGAAACAACAAGATGAATACTGGATGCGCCATGCGCTTGACCTGGCGCGCCGGGCGTGGGAGCAGGGCGAAGTGCCGGTGGGTGCGGTGCTGGTTCAGAATGACCGGGTGATCGGTGAAGGCTGGAACCGGCCCATCGGCCAGCACGATCCGACGGCGCATGCGGAGATTATGGCGTTGCGGCAGGGCGGTAAGGTACTGGAAAATTATCGTCTGCTGGACACCACGCTCTACGTGACGCTGGAGCCGTGCGTGATGTGCGCCGGCGCCATGGTTCACAGCCGCATCAGCCGGCTGGTCTACGGTGCGCACGATATCAAAAGTGGAGCGGCAGGATCGCTGCTCGATGTGCTGGGGCACCCCGGCATGAATCATCAGGTTGAATTACAGAGCGGCGTGCTGGCTGAAGAGTGTGCCGCTATGCTGAGCGACTTCTTCCGTATGCGTCGCGAGCAGAAAAAAGCGCTGCGTCAGGCGCAACGCCAGGATTAATTCATGGCGATCTTCGGTTCGACCGCCGGATAGCCTTTGGCCAGTTCGGCCTGTGCTTCTTGTGCTTCAGCCTGCTGCGCCAGGCGTTTTTCCTGCTCCTGCAGATAACCCACCAGGCTTAACTGATATTTGCGGATGTTCTCCACATAGTTATAGGCTTCATGCCCACGGGCATAGCCATAAGCCGTCTGGGTGTAGTAACGCTTCTGACTCAGCATGGGCAGACGCAGCTTCACATCCGCCCAGCTATCCGGATTACCCCCCTGGCGGGCAGTGAGTTTACGGACATCCAGCATATGGGCATAGCCCATGTTATAGGCCGCCAGCGCAAACCAGATGCGCTCATCTTCCGGGATGGTCTGCGGCACCTTCGCCATCATATCCTGCAGATACTGACTGCCGCCGCGAATGCTCTGTTCGGGATCGGTCCGGTCGCCCACATCCAGGCTCTCAGCGGTGTTACGGGTCAGCATCATCATGCCGCGCACGCCGGTAGGGGAGGTGGCCTGCGGGTTCCAGTGCGACTCCTGATAGGAGATCGCCGCCAGCAGTCGCCAGTCAATGCTGGTGGCGTACTTCTCAAACAGCGGTTTGATGTCAGGCAGCGTGTTGTCGATGGCGCGCAGGAAAGTGCGGGTATCGACATAATCAAAGGTGCCGACGTGGCCGAGATATTTCTCCTCCAGCCGCGCCATCGCCCCTTCTTCACCCATACCGTTAAAGAAGTCGAGCATCGCGGCATTCAGGCTGTCGTCATCGCTGTGCCGCACATACCAGGTGACCGGCTCTTCATCAGTGACGTCAAACGCCACCGCCAGCTGCGGATAAATGCGCTGCAACAGAGCGATGGTCACGGAGTCGCCAATCGTATAGTCGAGCTTGCCGTCTGCCACCGCTTCCAGCAGGGCTTTAGGACTTTGATCGGTGGAGATCGCCCAGTCCAGATCGGGGTACTGATTTGACCGCGCGCTCTTCAGCGTTGACAGATACGCCGATCCAGACGCAACAGTCAGCCGCCCCTTTAAGTCACCGAGGTTTTTAGGGCGCGGCTTATCCACGCGATAGACCAGCTGCTGCGAAACGTTGTAGTAGCCTGGCCCGGTCTGATAGCGGGTCAGGCGTTCGCTGTTGTAGTTCAGACCCGCAGCCAGCAAATCGGCTTTGCCATCATCTAAATCGTCAAACAGATCGCTCAGGTTGGGACGTACTGTCACCTTGAGTTTGACGCCCAGATAATCGGCGAAGCGTTTTGCCAGCTCATAATCCATACCGGCCGGAGATTGGTTCACTGTGTAGTAAGTCAACGGGGAATTGATGGTACTGACACGCAGTACTCCCCGTGATTTAATCTGTGAAATCTGGTCCTGCCCACCCCCATACCAGGGAATGGATGGCCATAGCGCTAACGCTAACAGCACGGCAACCAGACCGATAAACAGATAATTAAATTTTAGGCGTTTCAAATATTTATCTCTCGCTGGCTCTAAGGCCTCTGTCTTTTAAAGGCAGTATTTGTCTTCTTTGAACTCCCAGAGCGAGGGGCATTTTGCGCAACAAAATCACGCTGAGCAACTTTTATAGCAGCTTTTGCGCAAAATTCAGGCAAATCCGGGTCGCCAAAAATTGTGCGCAAACGGTTTCGTCGCGAGGTCGCTTTCTCTATAATACGCCCCGTTTTCCCTGTTGCGCCCAATGAAGCGTCGCCCGGCGCCCTGACGAGAGATTTATTAATGGAAATTCTGCGTGGTTCGCCCGCCCTGTCGGCATTTCGTGTAAACAAACTGCTGACCCGCTTTCAGGACGCTCATCTGCCGGTGAGTGATATTTACGCTGAGTACATCCATTTTGCTGATGTCAGCACGCCCTTAAGCGCTGACGAACAGAGCCGTCTGCAGCGCCTGCTGAAATATGGTCCCTCTCTCGCTGAACATGCCCCAAAGGGTCGTCTGCTGCTGGTGACGCCTCGTCCCGGCACCATTTCGCCCTGGTCATCCAAAGCCACTGACATTGCCCACAACTGCGGCCTGCCGCAGGTACGTCGTCTGGAGCGCGGCCTGGCCTTTTATGTGCAGGCCCCACAACTGACGGAAGCGCAGTGGCAAACGCTGGGCACACTGCTGCACGATCGGATGATGGAAACGGTCTTCGGCGATCTGGCGCAGGCTGAACAGCTGTTCGCGCATCACACGCCACAGCCGGTGAAAAGTGTCGATCTGCTGGGTGAGGGCCGTCAGGCGCTGGTTCAGGCGAATATCTCCCTGGGTCTGGCGCTGGCCGACGATGAAATCGACTACCTGGTGGCGGCGTTTACCGCACTGGGCCGCAATCCCAACGACATTGAACTCTATATGTTTGCGCAGGCGAACTCTGAGCACTGTCGTCACAAGATCTTCAACGCCGACTGGATTATCGACGGCGAGAAACAGCCAAAGTCGCTGTTTAAGATGATCAAAAACACCATGGAGCAGACGCCGGACTACGTGCTCTCTGCTTACAAAGATAACGCCGCCGTGATGGAAGGCTCAGAGGTTGGCCGCTTCTTTGCTGACGCCGGAGAGAGCGAATACCGCTGGCATCAGGAAGCCGCTCACATCCTGATGAAGGTGGAAACCCATAACCACCCAACGGCCATCTCGCCGTGGCCTGGTGCTGCGACCGGTTCCGGTGGTGAAATCCGTGATGAAGGCGCAACCGGAAGGGGTTCGAAGCCAAAAGCGGGCCTTGTCGGTTTCTCAGTATCGAACCTGCGTATCCCAGGCTTTGAACAGCCGTGGGAAGAGGACTTCGGCAAACCGGCCCGCATCGTCAGCGCGCTGGAAATTATGACCGATGGCCCGCTGGGCGGCGCTGCATTTAACAATGAATTTGGTCGTCCGGCTCTGAATGGTTACTTCCGTACCTATGAAGAGCAGGTCACCAGCCACAACGGCACTGAGCTGCGTGGCTACCATAAGCCGATTATGCTGGCGGGCGGCATCGGGAATATCCGTGCCGATCACGTGCAGAAAGGTGAAATCACCGTAGGCGCGAAGCTGGTGGTGCTGGGCGGTCCGGCAATGAACATCGGCCTGGGCGGCGGCGCGGCGTCATCGATGGCCTCGGGCCAGTCTGATGCCGATCTCGACTTTGCCTCGGTACAGCGTGACAACCCGGAGATGGAGCGCCGTTGTCAGGAAGTGATCGACCGCTGCTGGCAGCTGGGCGAAGAGAACCCGATTCTGTTTATCCACGACGTGGGCGCTGGCGGTCTCTCCAATGCGATGCCGGAGCTGGTCAGCGATGGCGGTCGTGGCGGCCGGTTTAACCTGCGTGACATCCTGAGTGATGAGCCAGGCATGAGTCCGCTGGAGGTCTGGTGTAACGAATCACAGGAACGTTATGTGATGGCAGTGGCACCCGATCAGCTGGCGCAGTTTGAGGCAATTTGTCAGCGCGAACGCGCACCGTTCGCGGTCATTGGTGAAGCTACCGAAGAGCTGCACCTGAGCCTGGAAGATAGTCATTTCGGTAATAAGCCGATCGATATGCCACTTGATGTCCTGCTGGGCAAAACGCCGAAGATGACGCGGGATGTGGTGACGCAGCAGACGCAGGGCACTGCCCTGCAGCGTGACGGCATTACGCTGGTCGATGCGGTGAACCGCGTGCTGCATCTGCCTGCCGTGGCGGAAAAAACCTTCCTGATCACCATCAGTGACCGCAGCGTGACCGGCATGGTGGCGCGCGACCAGATGGTGGGACCGTGGCAGATCCCGGTTGCCAACTGTGCGGTGACTACCGCCAGCCTCGACAGCTACCACGGCGAAGCGTTTGCACTGGGCGAACGTTCACCGGTTGCGCTGCTGGACTTCGCAGCGTCGGGTCGTCTGGCGGTCGGTGAAGCCCTGACCAACCTGGCAGCTACCCACATTGGTTCGCTGAAGCGTGTGAAGCTTTCCGCAAACTGGATGTCCGCAGCCGGTCATCCGGGTGAAGATGCCGGTTTATATGCGGCGGTGAAAGCGGTCGGCGAAGAGCTTTGCCCGGCGCTGGGGATCACCATCCCGGTCGGTAAAGATTCGATGTCGATGAAAACACGCTGGCAGGAAGGCAGCGAACAGCGCGAAATGACCTCACCGCTGTCGCTGGTGATTACCGCTTTTGCCCGCGTCGAAGATGTCCGTCGCACCGTCACGCCACAACTGCAGGCCGATCAGGATAACCTGCTGCTGCTGATCGATCTGGGCAACGGCGCGAATACGCTGGGCGCAACGGCGCTGTCACAGGTTTATCGTCAGCTTGGCGACAAACCTGCCGACGTGCGCGATGCCGCTCAGCTGGCGGGCTTCTTCAATGCCATCCAGGCGCTGGTGGCTGAGCAGAAACTGCTGGCTTATCACGATCGCTCCGACGGTGGTCTGCTGGTGACGCTGGCCGAGATGGCCTTTGCCGGTCACTGCGGTGTTGACGTTGACATCGCCTCGCTGGGTAACGATGCGCTGGCCGCCCTGTTTACCGAAGAGCTGGGTGCGGTGATTCAGATCAACGCCGGCGATCGCGCCGTGGTTGAGCAGATCCTGGCGGATCACGGCCTTGCCGGCTCGACACATCTGCTGGGCAGCGCGCAGCCGGGCGATCGCTTTGTGATCCGTTCTGGTGACAGCGCGGTCTATAGTGAAAGCCGCAACACGTTGCGTACCTGGTGGGCGGAAACCACCTGGCAGATGCAGCGTCTGCGCGACAACCCGGCGTGTGCCGATCAGGAACATGAAGCGAAGAAAAACGACAGCGATCCTGGACTGAACGTTAATCTGACCTTTAATCCACAGGAAGATGTTGCTGCCCCGATGATCGCCACTGGCGCACGTCCAAGGGTGGCGGTGCTGCGTGAGCAGGGCGTGAACTCCCATGTAGAGATGGCCGCCGCCTTTGATCGGGCAGGCTTCACCGCCATTGACGTTCACATGAGCGATCTGCTGGCCGGACGTCGCGGTCTGGAAGAGTTCCAGGCGCTGGTCGCCTGTGGCGGCTTCTCTTACGGTGATGTGCTGGGAGCCGGTGAGGGCTGGGCGAAATCGATTCTGTTTAATCCGCGCGTGCGTGACGAGTTCGAAACCTTCTTCCACCGTCCGCAAACCCTGGCGCTGGGCGTCTGCAACGGTTGCCAGATGATGTCTAATCTGCGTGAACTGATCCCAGGCAGCGATCTCTGGCCACGCTTTGTGCGTAACCAGTCTGAGCGCTTTGAAGCGCGCTTCAGTCTGGTAGAAGTGGCCGCCAGTCCCTCGCTGTTGCTGGACGGCATGGCCGGTTCGCATATGCCTATCGCGGTTTCGCACGGTGAAGGCTTTGTTGAAGTGCGTGATGCTTCACATCTGGCGGCGCTGGAGTCGAAAGGGCTGGTGGCACTGCGCTTTGTCGATAACTTCGGCAAGGTAACAGAAACCTATCCGGCTAACCCGAATGGCTCACCAAACGGCATCACTGCCGTGACCAATGAAAGTGGTCGCGTCACTATCATGATGCCGCATCCGGAGCGGGTGTTCCGCACCGTCAGCAACTCCTGGCATCCGGCAGAGTGGGGCGAAGATAGCCCGTGGATGCGTATTTTCCGCAATGCGCGTAAACAGCTGGGTTAATTTAATCCGCTGAAAAGAACAGGAGGCCAGTGTGCCTCCTGTTCTTTTTTGTGGCTCTGTTGGCAAATGGCGACAATGAGCATCTCGCACTGTCTCTTTATGGCGACATCTATCTCGTTGATTTTTAATGAGCGTCCATCAGGCGCGATTTCATGTCGCTCTGCGGAGACAGTTTTCACTTACTGTAATCAGATTTTGCGCAACAGTTGTCCGGTAAGCTTATTCAATCTGCTGAAAAATATAATGATTTATTTTCTGGCATGGAACTTGCTATACTCATGCAGCTGCTCATTCACCTGTTTATGATTGCCCCGCTTAGCGGAGAAGAGCTCATAAAGCCCGAATGACGCACCAAACGGAGCCTGCCGTCCAACTGACCGATAATCGCTTGCGTTATCAAACACCGGACGTAACGTTGAGTAAGGCTCCACCCATTTTTACGCGATGCATCACGCGTCGTGCCAGCGGCAGGCCATTGAGCCTGCCGTTTTCTTTTGTTCCCCTTTCTTCCGCCGACACCTTTCTTCCGCTGACAGAGTCCGTTAGCATCCAGACAGCAAATCTTAAGGAAGCGGCTGCGTGAAAAAATGGCGTTTATTTCCCCGTTCTCTGCGTCAGCTGGTGCTGATGGCGTTTGTACTGGTGCTGCTGCCGTTGCTGGTGCTGGCCTGGCAGGCGTGGGAAAGTCTCTCTGCATTAAGCGAACAGGCAGCGGATACCAACCGCAATACTTTCACCGACGTTCGCAGAAGTGAGGCGATGGCGCGAACGGCGGTGGAGCTGGAGCGCAGCTATCGCCAGTACTGCGTGCTGGATGATGCCTCGCTGGCGCGCCTTTATCAGACCCAGCACACCCGCTACAGCCAGATGCTGAGTTCGCACAGCGCCAGCCTGCCCGAGCTGCCCGCATTCCAGACTTTACAGGCGACATTGCCGCTGCTGACACCGTTAAAGTGCGATAACGGTAATCCGGTTACGCCTGCCGCAGAGGCGCTGGATCGTTTTTCTGCCACCAATGCGCAGATGGTGCAGGACACGCGCGAAGTGGTGTTTTCGCGCGGCCTTCAGCTGCAGCGCGAAATTGCCGATCGCGGCCAGTTTTTTGGCTGGCAGGCGCTGATTCTGTTTATCATCAGTCTGGCGTTGATGACGCTGTTTACCGGCATGATTATCGGGCCGGTCAAGCGTATTGAGCGGATGATCAACCGGCTTGGCGAAGGCCGGGAACTGGGTAACAGTGTGACATTTCGCGGCCCGCGCGAGTTACGCTCGCTGGGACAGCGCATCGTCTGGCTCAGCGAACGGCTTCAGTGGCTGGAATCGCAGCGCCATGAATTCCTGCGCCATCTTTCTCACGAACTGAAAACGCCGCTGGCCAGCCTGCGTGAAGGCACCGAACTGCTGGCGGACGAGGTAGCCGGGTCGCTGAACGCCGATCAAAAAGAGGTGGTCACTATCCTCGACGGCAGCAGCCGTCATCTGCAGCGGCTGATTGAACAGCTGCTTGATTACAACCGTAAACTGGCAGATGGCCCGATCCAGCTGGAACCGGTCAGCGTGGCGGAAATTGTGGAGGGGGTGGTGAACGCACACGCACTCTCGGCGCGCGCCAAACTCATGCAGACGGTTGTCGATCTGGCGGTCAGTCACTGCCTTGCCGAACCGATGTTACTGATGCGGGTCATCGATAATCTCTATTCGAACGCCGTGAACTACGGCAGCGAATCCGGTACCATCTGGCTGCGCAGTCAGCAGCAGGGCGATCGGGTCTGGATTGATGTCGCGAACAGCGGTACGCCGATCCCGCCGGAAGAACAGGCAATGATTTTCGAACCTTTTTTCCAGGGTAGCCAGCAGCGCAAAGGGCCGGTAAAAGGCAGCGGGCTGGGATTGAGTATTGCCAAAGATTGCCTGCGCCGTATGCATGGCGACCTGACGCTGGTCTCCTGCGAGCAGGCTGACGTCTGTTTTCGAATTGAACTGAACACCACAGCCGGGAATGTCTGACTGATGAAATATTTACCCGCTTTGCTGTTGAGCACACTGACCACGCTGCTGCTCAGCGGATGTACGACCTCCCCGGCCACCTCATCCCTGCCGTCAGGCCATCAGGTGGCGGAACCCGAGATCAGAGTGGCTGATTACCTGGCGACCCGCTGCAGTGACCTGTGGACGATAGAGAATAGTACGGCGCTGGGTAATCCCCTCTACTGGATGCGGGCGATCGATTGCGCTGAACGCCTTTCCCCCGCCGAGGCCCGAGCCGAAGCCCACCGCTGGCCGGTTGAGAGCTGGTCGCGCGCTTTCAAGCAGGGCGTGCTGATGTCGAACGGCAACGTGACGCCAGTGGAGCGTCGTCGCTATGTTGAAACCCTGGATCGCTACAGCAGCGATTTCCCGCAGTCTTTGCGTCCGCTGCTCCAGTTGTGGCGCAGTAATCAGGCCGCGCAGCTCGACCTGAGTGAAGCGCGCACCCGTTATGTCCATCTGCAACAGAGCAGCGATACCCAGCTGGAGGCGATACGCCAGCAGATGGTTAAACAGCAGCAGCAGCTCAGCGACACGCAGCATAAGCTGGAGCGGCTTACTGATATTGAGCGCCAGCTTTCATCGCGGAAAGCCCCGGATGTTTCTGACAGCGGCCATGGCACTGCGCTGCCGCAGGATGAGGAGCAATAATGGTCAGACAAGCGGCAAAACTGCTGCTGGTGGATGACGATCCCAGCCTGCTAAAGCTGCTGGGCATGCGTCTTCGCAGCGAAGGTTATCAGGTCACCACCGCGGCCAGCGGCCCCGAAGCGTTGCGTCTGTTGCAGAAAGAGAAGATCGAGCTGGTGATCAGCGACCTGCGAATGGATGAGATGGATGGTCTGGCGCTGTTTGGCGAGATCCAGAAACGCCATACCGGTCTGCCAGTGATTATCCTGACGGCGCACGGTTCTATCCCGGACGCGGTTTCCGCCACGCAGCAGGGCGTCTTCAGCTTCCTGACCAAGCCGGTGGATAAAGATGCGCTCTACAAAGCGATTGATGAAGCACTGGCTCAGCAGGCGCCAGTCAGCGATGACCGCTGGCGGGAAGCGATCGTCACCCGCAGCCCGCTGATGTTGCGGCTGCTGGAGCAGGCGCACATGGTGGCGCAGTCGGATGTCAGCGTGCTGATTAACGGGCAGAGCGGCACCGGTAAAGAGATGCTGGCACAGGCGATTCACGCCGCCAGCCCGCGAAACGGCAAGCCTTTTGTCGCCATTAACTGTGGCGCACTGCCGGAGCAGCTACTGGAGTCAGAGCTGTTCGGGCATGCCAAAGGGGCCTTTACCGGCGCAGTCAGTGCCCGTGACGGCCTGTTTAAAACTGCAGGTGGTGGCACGCTGTTCCTGGATGAGATTGGCGATATGCCGCAACCGCTACAGGTTAAGTTGCTGCGGGTGTTGCAGGAGCGTAAGGTCAGGCCGCTGGGCAGCGATCATGATATTGAGATCGACGTGCGCATTATTTCAGCCACGCATCGCGATTTGCCCAAGGCGATGGAGAAAAAGGAGTTTCGTGAGGATCTCTTCTATCGTCTTAATGTGGTGAACCTGAAGATTCCGGCGCTGCATCAGCGCACTGAAGATATTCCGCTGCTGGCTAATCATCTGTTGCGTCAGGCGGCGGAGCGGCATAAACCGCAGATCCGCAGTTTTTCCGTTGATGCGATGAAGCGGTTGATGGCAGCCAGCTGGCCGGGCAATGTGCGTCAGCTGGTTAACGTGATTGAGCAGTGTGTGGCGCTGAGCTCATCGCCGGTGATCAGCGATGCGCTGGTGGAGCAGGCGCTGAGCGGTGAGAACAGTGCTTTGCCGACCTTTGCTGAGGCGCGCAATCAGTTTGAGCTGAACTATCTGCGTAAGCTGTTGCAGATGACTAAAGGCAATGTGACCAATGCCGCACGTCTGGCTGGACGCAACCGCACGGAGTTCTATAAGCTGCTGTCTCGTCATGAGCTGGATGCCAGTGATTTCAAAGAGTAGCGGAGGCTGCGGCGTGATACCGGCAGGTTGCCTGCTCAGGCCCGAATCAGAATGGGTGCGGTCAGCATAATCTGACAGCGCTTGCGGCAACCTGAAGAATCCCGGATATTACCGCCCGACAGCGCCAGCAACATTTATACTTGATAAACCCTCTGACCATGGAGGGAGTGAAAAAGGGTCTGACATGAAAAAGATTGATGCGATTATCAAACCATTCAAACTCGATGATGTCCGTGAAGCCTTAGCGGAAGTCGGCATCACCGGGATGACCGTGAGTGAAGTGAAGGGTTTTGGCCGCCAGAAAGGGCACACCGAGCTTTACCGCGGCGCAGAGTATATGGTCGACTTTTTGCCTAAAGTGAAAATCGAGATGGTGGTGGGCGACGATATCGTTGATACCTGCGTCGAGACCATTATGCGCACTGCGCAGACCGGCAAAATCGGTGACGGTAAAATCTTTGTCTTCGACGTGGCGCGCGTGGTGCGCATCCGTACTGGCGAAGAGGATGAAGAGGCGATCTGATTGTCTCTTTATCAGCATAAAAAAGCCCGCGCTGCGGGCTTTTTTTATTGCTCAATTACATCCCTTTGTGCGGGCCAAAAAGTTCGTAATGAATGCGTGTGTCTTCCACGCTGGCATCGCGCAGTTGCGCCACCACATGCTGCATAAAGGGCAGCGGACCGCAGAGGTAGAAGTGGGTGTCGGGTGAGGCGAGACGTGCGGAGATCGCGGTGATATCCATCAGACCCTGCGCGTCATAGCGACCGGCATCTTCAGCGGCGGGATCGCGATACCAGACCTGACTGACGAAATCGGTGAGCTGCGCGCCCGTGGCTATCACTTCCGGGCCAAATGCATGCTGTTTGCCGTTCTCTGCTGCGTGCAGCCAGCTGACCGGCGCGCGGTGCTGGCGTGCCGCCAGGGCATGCAGCATGGCCAGCATCGGCGTCTGACCCACCCCCGCGGAAATCAGCGCCACCGGGGTTGCAGCATCGATCTCAAGGAAGAAGTCGCCATGCGGTGCGGCCAGCATCAGCTCATCACCCACTTTGCCATTCTGATGCAGCCAGCCGGAGACGGTGCCCTGCGCTTCACGTTTCACCGCAATCCGATAATCTTTGCCATTACTGAGATGAGTAAGCGAGTACTGACGAATCTGGTGATGTTCAAAACTGGCGGGCTGCAGATGCACCGTCAGATACTGACCCGGTTTAAAGGCCGCTACCGGGCCGCTATCTGCCGGACTGAAGGTAAAGCTTTTAATCACCTCGCTCTGTTGCTCAATAGCACTGATGCGAAACGCACGAGTGCCGCGCCAGCCACCGGTTTGCTGCTCCGTCGCCTGATAAATCTCCTCTTCGCGATTAATGAACACATCCGCCAGTACGCCATAGGCCCGGCCCCAGGCTGCCAGCGCCTCTTCACCCGGATTCAGCAGCTCTTTAATGGTTGCCAGCAGATTTTCACCGACGATGGCGTATTGCGCAGGCTGAATGTTCAGGCTGGTATGTTTCTGCGCAATCTTTTCCACTGCGGGCAGCAGCACGGCCAGGTTCTCCAGATTCGCACCATAAGCGCAAATGGCATTGAACAGCGCTTCACGCTGATCGCCAGTGCGCTGGTTGTTCATATTGAACACATTTTTGAGTTCAGGATGGTGCGACAGCATGCGGTCATAGAAGTGTGCGGTAAGCGCAGGACCACAGGCGGCGATGGCAGGCAGGGTCGATTTAACCGTGGCGATAGTGTGTGCATCAAGCATAAAAACGGCCTCTCATTTAAAGTTGTATTTTAAATGCATCTTATAGCCGTCTCGCCTGTTGTGTAAATAACCCGATAAATTTCCCGGTTGTCAGAGTGGCAACTTTTAGGTGCATCCTGAGAAACCGCCGTCACATCCTGAAGAAAAATTGTGGGGTATGAACAGGGTGAAAAGGTGTAAAAAAGCCCTGCCAGCAGCCAGCCAATCGTTTGCGTAAAAAGAGGAGGTTCACCCTACCTTCACCTGTTAAAACGGTTTACACTGTGGGCCTTCGCCCCTGAAGGGGGGTAAATACCGTCAGAAAGTTAGCTGAGTCAGGAGATCCGGATGTTAAAGCGTGATATGAACATTGCCGATTACGATGCCGAGTTGTGGCAGGCGATGGAGCAGGAGACAGTGCGTCAGGAAGAGCACATTGAACTGATTGCTTCTGAAAACTACACCAGCCCGCGTGTTATGCAGGCACAGGGTTCTCAGCTCACCAATAAATACGCTGAAGGGTATCCGGGCAAACGCTACTACGGCGGCTGTGAGTACGTTGATATCGTTGAGCAGCTGGCGATCGATCGCGCAAAAGAACTGTTTGGTGCCGATTACGCTAACGTACAGCCACACTCAGGTTCACAGGCTAACTTCGCGGTTTACACCGCGCTGCTGCAGCCGGGCGATACTATTCTGGGGATGAACCTGGCGCACGGTGGGCACCTGACTCACGGCTCACCGGTTAACCTGTCGGGCAAACTCTATAACGTCGTGGCTTACGGTATCGATGAGACCGGTAAAATTGACTACGACGAACTGGCTGAACTGG
Source organism: Pantoea sp. paga (assembly GCF_007558755.1). Taxonomy (NCBI): domain Bacteria; kingdom Pseudomonadati; phylum Pseudomonadota; class Gammaproteobacteria; order Enterobacterales; family Erwiniaceae; genus Pantoea; species Pantoea sp. paga. Next base: position 151,914 of record NZ_VLTF01000009.1, on the reverse strand, counting down.
CGAAAACCCACAAGCCAAAAATGATCGTTGGCGGATTCTCAGCTTATTCCGGCGTTTGCGACTGGGCGAAAATGCGCGAAATCGCGGATAGCGTAGGTGCATGGCTGTTTGTGGACATGGCACACGTTGCCGGCCTGATTGCTGCAGACGTTTATCCAAGTCCGATCCCACATGCGCACATCGTGACCTCTACCACCCACAAAACGCTGGCGGGTCCGCGCGGTGGTATCATTCTGGCGAAAAACGGCGACGAAGATTTCTATAAGAAACTGAACTCTGCCGTCTTCCCTGGCGGTCAGGGCGGTCCTCTGATGCACGTTATCGCTGGTAAAGCGGTCGCGTTCAAAGAGGCGATGGAGCCGGAATTTAAAACCTACCAGCAGCAGGTGGCAAAAAACGCTAAAGCGATGGTTGAGGTGCTGATTGAGCGTGGCTATGACATCGTTTCTGGCGGCACGTATAACCATCTGTTCCTGATCGATCTGGTGAGCAAAAACCTGACCGGTAAAGAAGCGGATGCGGCGCTGGGCCGTGCCAACATCACGGTTAACAAAAACAGCGTGCCTAACGATCCGAAAAGCCCGTTTGTGACTTCCGGTATCCGTATCGGTACACCAGCTGTTACCCGTCGTGGCTTCAACGAAGCAGACGTGCGTGAGCTGGCTGGCTGGATCGCGGATGTGCTGGATAACATCAATGACGAAGCGACCATTGAGCGCACCAAGAAGAAAGTGCTGGAAATCTGCAGCCGTCTGCCGGTCTACGCTTAATCGTTAACCTGTTGTGAGACAGCATACAAAGGATGGCATCAGCCATCCTTTTTTATTGTTAAAAAACGAGTGCGTGTTAGCTGTGATACCGGAGTTGCTCAGGAAACGCGGTCAGATCGGAAAGTCGCTAAAGCCAATCCCTGGCCGCTCGGCCCGCGCGACTACGCACCTCATCCCTGAGGTGCGCCCGTAACCGGGCCAACGCTTTGCATTGTTCAAAAACGCTCCCGGCGTTTTTGTCCCTGGCGCGGGACGCTTTCCTCCTCTGACCGTGTTTCCTGCGCGTGAAATTCAGATGTAGCGGCAAGAGGCGCTCTGATTTGGATTGGTTAGTGTTCTGAAAGGATGGCATCAGCCATCCTTTTTTATTGCCTGTCCTGCGGCGCTCTGCCAGAGTAGCGCCCACTCATGCTGCCAGGCAGCACTCTTGCTGGAGGGAATATGGCAATCGGCTCTGCCAGATGGCTCGGATTGGGCTACTTCACTTACTTCTTCTGTTACGGCATCTATCTGCCATTCTGGGGCGTGTGGCTGAAAGGCACCGGTCTTGATGCTGAAAAGATTGGCCTGCTGCTCGGCTGTGGCATGGTGGCACGCTTTGTTGGCAGTCTGCTTATCGCCTCTCAGGTCAAAAATCCTTCACGGTTGATTACGGCGCTGCGTCTGCTGGCGCTGATGACCTGCCTGTTTGCTGCTGGTTTCTGGGTGGGTGAGCAGTGGATGTGGCTGCTGACGGTCATGATCGGCTTTAACCTCTTTTTCTCGCCGCTGGTCCCGCTCAGCGATGCGCTGGCTGCTACCTGGACACAGCAGATTGGGCTGGCGTATGGGCCGGTCAGGCTGTGGGGTTCGCTGGCCTTTGTGATCAGCTCGGCGTTAACCGGCGTGCTGGTCAGTGCTTACTCTTCAAACGCCATTTTGCTGCTGCTCTCCGTCGGCGTCATCTCTATGCTGGCAGGCATGATGCTGACCCCCGCCACCCAGCCACAGGGTAATGAACGGCAGGGCGCGGCGGGCGGCGGCTGGCAGGTGTGGCGTGAATTGCTGCGTGAGAATGCGGTATGGCGATTTATGCTCTGCGTAACACTGCTGCAGGGTGCGCACGCCGCCTATTACGGCTTCAGTGCTATATGGTGGCAGGAGAGTGGCTATTCCGCCTCCACGGTGGGTTATCTCTGGTCACTGGGCGTGGTGGCCGAGATCGTTGTGTTTGCTCTGAGCAACCGGTTGTTCCGCCGCTGGAGCGCGCGCGATCTGCTGCTGCTTTCGGGCATTTGTGCGTTGATCCGCTGGAGCCTGATGGGGGCCACTACCGCGCTGCCGCTGCTGATTGTGGCGCAAATTCTTCACTGTGGCAGTTTCACCGTCTGTCATCTGGCGGCGATGCGCTTTATCGCGGCGCGTCAGGGAGCGGAAGTGATCCGCCTGCAGTCGCTCTATTCCGCGCTGGCGATGGGGGGTGGCATTGCGATAATGACCATGATCTGCGGCGTGCTGTTCGCTCATCTGCAGGGGCATCTGTTCTGGGTGATGGCGCTGGTGGCACTGCCCGCGCTATTTCTGCGTCCCGGCTACGACTCCAGTAAATAACGAATGCGCTGCTGATGGTGTAACGTCAGCGGCAGCTCCGCATGCACCAGCGGCGGAGAGAAGAGTGGCAGCGAGGTGGGGTAGGGCGAAATGATGATGTCCACATCCCGCGGTGCGCCATCCCGCTGAAACTGTTTCACGTCCTGATAGGTAATATTGATCGGCAGCAGCGTGATCTCCCGGATCTGCTGCTCCACATCCTGCTCCAGATCGGTATCGTCACCCGTCAGAATCAGCACCTGCTTCTCCTGCAGCGCATTCTCCTGCATCAGCCAGGCACCAAAAATAACGGTGATTAAGCTCACCTCTTCCGGGCTGAACGCAATCCCATATTGCTGCTCAAACGCCTGCAGCGCCTGCTGAGTGGTGCGCAACAGGCGGGGATAGAGGCGGCTGACATCCAGCGCCACGCTGTTGTCGATGCCGATAGTGAAGTGGGTGCGATCCAGCGCCTGTGCCAGATGAGGATAGAGCTGGTTAAGCAGCTCGTCGCGATCAGCAAAAGTGATGTCGGCACACCGTTCAAAGTCATTAATCAACTGCTGGGTCGCAGCCATTAACTGCTGCTCAGCAGGATGGGCAATCGCATCCACGACAGGCGTATGTATCTGGCTGAACAGCAGTGTCCAGAAGTCGGTTTCACTGACGGGCGGCGCAAGGTGGCAGCGTTTTCGCCAGTGGTGAATTACATCCTCGGCGGCCTGCCGTTCAGCCTTCTGCTGCAGCCAGTGACACTGCGCCTCACTGAACAGCACCGGCTGGCGCTGGCACAATCCATATTTCATGAAAATCTGCAGAAAAAGCCGGTCGCGTTCGCTGAAATCGCGCTTCAGACGCAGGCTACAGTGCTGGATCAGCGCCTGTAAATTGGTCTCATCCCAGAGCGCTTTCTCAATCTTCATTACCTTCAGGCGCTGACGCAGGGGGGCTGCAAAATGCTCGCAGACGAAATCCTGCGATAAACGCAAACTGCGTCGCAGGTTGTGCAGCAGACAGAGGCGCCGATCCAACTCTCTGCCATGAAGACGAAAGCTGCCATCCACCATCTGATGCAATTCCAGCTGGTGATATCGCTGTATCTCAAGGCCCACATCCGCGATATCCTGTCGGGCAACAGCTGGATCGACACCATTCAGCTGGCAGACTTTTTCAAGCGTGAGCACGGGTGTCGGCAGAAACAGCAGCAATAAAAGATGGCACTGACGCTGTGAGCGGGTGAAGAGTGGTGCCAAAGGGGTAGCAGAACTCATCAATCAGATTTCCAGCAGGCTATTTTGAGCTAAGAATAGTCAACCCCGTCAGTGCCTGCGCGGTTTACGCGGTTTATTTGCCGGAGGTTTAAGGCGGGTCACAAAATTTTGTTACTTATAGATTCTTTTCATCGGGAACGTTACTTTATAACATTATGAAACGCACACTCTTTGCCCTCTTGATGGTCTTAAGTCCTGCTGTAATGGCCCATCCTCACAGCTTCATCGATATGAAAACCGAACTGGTGGCGCAGGATGACACCTTTACGGGATTGAAGATGACCTGGACCATGGATGAGATTACCTCCGCCGATCTGCTTTATGACGCGGGCGAGGCGAAACCAGGCAGCGTGGTGTGGAAGAAGCTGGCGGCAGGCGTGATGGCGAACGTGCTGGGCCAGCACTACTTTTCTGAAATCTGGCACAACCAACAGCGGGTAAAGTTTTTGAATCTGCCAACCGAATACAACCTGTCACGTAACGGCCATAAAGCGGTGCTGGAATTTATTCTGCCGCTGGCGGAACCCCCGAAGCTGACCGGGCAGCGCTTTGAGATCCTGACTTTTGATCCCACCTATTTCGTCGATATGTTCTATGACAATCCCGGTGCATTAACGCTGCCGCCGGCGCTGCAGGCGCGCTGCAAGTTCGCGCTGAACACGCCAAAGCCTAATGATTCGCTGAAGCAGTATGCGCTGTCGCTGGATAAAGCCGATGCGCCTGCAGAGGAGATGGATTTAGGCCGCCAGTTTGCCCAGACGGTGATACTGACATGTCAGTAATCTCCACTCCGTTAAGGGCTTCCCGCCTCTGGCCGCTGTGGCTGATGGCGGGCGTGCTGTTGAGCAGCGCGTTGCTGGTCTGGCTCTACTGGTCGCAGATTCTGATGCAGAGCGTACTGTGGCAGAAAGATCTGCATCGGCAGATGACTCAGCTGTTACAGCAGGTAGCGGAGCAGCCCCACCAGGCAGGCATTTCGCTGGTGATATTCAGCCTGCTGTATGGCGTACTGCACGCGCTGGGACCGGGCCATGGCAAAGTGGTGATCGCGACCTTTCTGGCGACCCATCCCACCAGAGTGAAAACCAGTATCAGGCTGACGCTGCTCGCCTCACTGCTGCAGGGTTCGGTGGCGATTGTCCTGGTGACGGTGATGCTGGTACTGCTGAAAACGTCATCGCGACAGCTGCATCTCAGCAGTTTCTGGCTGGAGAAAGGCAGTTATCTGCTGGTGATCGGGCTGGGCGTGATGATCGGTTATCGGGCGCTGCATTCGCTGTGGCGGGCATTGCGTCCACGTCCGGCCCCGGTATTTCGTGCCTTTAAACCTCACCATCAGCATGATGATCAGTGCGGATGCGGACACGCGCATCTTCCGACACCGCAGCAGATGAGCGGCAATCTCAGTATTAAAACCCAGTTGCTGGTGGTGGTGTCGATGGGATTACGTCCCTGTTCCGGCGCGATTATGATGCTGCTGTTTGCCAAAGTGATTGGTGTCTATGGCTGGGGAGTTATCTCTGCTGCGGTGATGGCGCTGGGTACGGCACTGACCATTTCGGCGATTGGCCTGCTGGTTCAGCAGGCGCGCACGGTGGCGCAACGGCTGGCTCAGCCTGGTGTTGCCGCAGGCATGACGCGACTGCTGATCCCCGCACTGGCCTTAACCGGCAGCCTGATTTTAATCGTAGCGGGTATCGCGCTATGGCAGTCAGCGCAGATGACGCTGGGTGGCGGAATTCGACCTTTCTGAATAAAAGCGCAGCGGAAATAAATTTGCCGCTGCGCTCTTCTCTTCGTTAATTATCTCTGAATTCATCTCTTTATTTTTTTCTCTGGCTGGTTTAGTGGTGAAATGACTATTCCCTGTCTACGCTGATAATACCAAAACGGCAATCCGCCGTCGGGATGATAAAAGATCAAGACCGCTTTCTGTTTATTGCGAGGAGTATATTTCATGGCTGATACCCGTATTAATAATGGCTACACCGAAACGCTGGCGACCGGGCCTGCTGGATTGCCGTTAAAACGTATTTCCTGGAGCGCCGTGTTTGCCGGTGTCATTTGTGCGTTGATCGTTCACATTATTCTGACGCTGCTGGGAACCGCCATTGGTGCCACCACCATTGATCCGATGAAAGAACAGAATCCACTCGACGGCCTGGGCACAGGCGCGCTGGTCTGGACTGCTATTGAAATGCTGGTCGCGATGGCTGCAGGTAGTTATGTTGCAGGCCGACTGGCTCAGCGCGAAGGCGCACTGCACGGTTTACTGATGTTTGGCCTTAGCACAATTTTCACTATTTACCTGGCTATTGCGCTGGCGACCAGTGTATTAGGCGGCGCGATGAATATTGTGGGCTCAGGCTTCCAGGCGCTGGGTAGTGGTATTTCCGCCGCTGCGCCATCCGTTACCCAAATGGCAAAAGATAAACTGCAGGAGAGTAATATTAATTTAGATAACCTGCAGAACGAACTGGAAACGACTTTACGTCAGACCGGTAAACCGGAATTACAGCCAGAGAACTTAAAGCAGGATGCAAATAAAGAAGCGCAGAATGCTGAAAACCAGGCTAACAATACCGCAAACCATCCACAGACAGCGGATACTGATCTGGCTAACTGGTTAAAAGGGGTGATGGATCGTCATTCAGATACCCTGCAGGCAGCCGATCGTGATGCGCTGAAAAATATTATCAAAGCGCGCACCGGCAAAAGCGATCAGGAAGTGGATCAGATCGTGGCCAAAACCGAGCAGAGCTATCAGCAGGCCGTTCAGAAGTATCAGGAACTGAAACAGCAGGCTGAACAGAAAGCGCGTGAAACCGGTGAAAAAGCCGCTGCCGCGACTGCGAAAGCGAGCTGGTATGCCCTGATTCTGCTGATCATCGAAGCGGTGCTGGCAGGCGTGATGGGTATGGTAGGTCGTCGTACTCAGCCTCGTCAGGTGCTGTCACACGAACGTCGTTAATCATCACTGAGTAACAGGCAATAAAAAAGGCGGCTGAGAAGCCGCCTTTTTCTGTACTGAGACTTAGCGTTTTAACGCTTCGCTCAGCTCATCACGCATGTTCGACAGCATCGATTTCACCACACGTGGGTTACCCGCGACCAGGTTACCTGACAGCAGATAGCCGTGGTTGCCGGTGAAGTCGGTCACCAGACCGCCCGCTTCACGGACCAGCAGTTCACCCGCCGCAAAATCCCACGGCTTCAGGCCAATCTCAAAATAGCCATCTACGCGACCGGCAGCCACATAGGCCAGATCCAGCGCAGCAGAACCGGTGCGGCGGAAGTCAGCACACTGGGTAAAGAGTTTGGTCATGATATTCATGTAAGCCGGCGCGTGCTGCTTCATTTTGAACGGGAAGCCGGTCGCCAGAACGGTGCCATCCAGATCGCGTGCCGTGCTGCCACGCAGACGATAGCCATTCAGCTGAGCGCCCTGACCGCGTGAAGAGGTGAAGAGTTCATTGCGCATTGGATCGTAAACGACGGCGACTTCAGTGCGGCCTTTAATGCGCACAGCGATAGAAACAGCAAAGTGGGGTAAACGTTTGATGAAGTTTGAGGTGCCATCCAGCGGATCGATAACCCATTGAACATCCTGATCTTCGCCCGCCAGTTCACCGCTTTCTTCGGTGATGATGGTATGTTTCGGGTAAGATTTACGAATAATTTCGATAATCAGGCGTTCTGCTTCGCGGTCAACATTCGTTACGAAGTCGTTGCTGCCTTTCTGGCTGGCTTCGACGGCGTCCGGGGTTTCATAATATTTGGCAATTAAATTTCCGGCCTTGCGCGCTGCGCGCACGGCAATGTTGAGCATTGGATGCATCGGTATCTCTCGCTGGATGTTAAAGAACGGGGAAAACGGCGCGGAGTATAGCAGCGTGTTCGGTAAATGTCCTGCTTTATGTTAATATTCTCTCTACTGATTTTACTGACCCCTTTCTGAGTATCCCTAATCATGTTGCAAAATATTCGTATCGTGCTGGTCGAGACTTCTCACACCGGTAACATGGGCTCCGTTGCGCGCGCCATGAAAACCATGGGCTTAACCAACCTCTATCTGGTTAATCCGCTGGTCAAGCCTGACTCACAGGCTATCTCACTCGCGGCCGGTGCCAGCGACGTTATCGGCGACGCAAAAATTGTCGACTCGCTGGATGAGGCCATTGCGGGATGCAGTCTGGTGGTCGGCACCAGCGCACGCTCCCGCTCGCTGCCCTGGCCGATGCTGGATGCGCGTGAATGCGGCGTGAAAAGCGTGGAAGAGGGTCAGCAGGCACCGGTTGCGCTGGTATTTGGTCGTGAACGTGTCGGCCTGACCAATGACGAGTTGCAGAAGTGCCACTATCACGTCGCGATTCAGGCAAACCCGGAATACAGCTCGCTGAACCTGGCGATGGCCGTACAGATTATCGCTTATGAAGTGCGCATGGCGTGGTTACAGGCGCAGGAGGAGGCCAGCCCGCCGCCGCAGTATGAAGAGTCACCTTATCCACTGGTGGATGACCTGGAGCGTTTCTATCAGCATATGGAACAGATGATGCTGAACAGCGGCTTTATCCGTGAAGCCAGTCCTGGCCAGGTGATGAGCAAACTGCGCCGTCTTTACACCCGCGCCCGCCCGGAACGCGATGAGCTGAACATCCTGCGCGGCATGCTTTCGTCGTTTGAAAAGCGAAAAAACGATAAAAAAGAAGCAGATAATAGTTGAGTGAATTACCAGGTTAAATACCTGACTAATTTACCAGGTTAAATAGTTGACCAATTTACTCGGGAATGGCAGACTTCAGAGCATCTGTTGCTAATCCTCCGATAACCGGACGCTATTGAGGTCGTACGCTATGAGACTGACATCCAAAGGACGTTATGCCGTTACTGCAATGCTGGACGTTGCCCTTCACTCCCATGAAGGCCCGGTCCCGCTGGCTGATATTTCAGAGCGTCAGGGCATTTCGCTCTCCTATCTGGAGCAGTTATTCTCCCGATTGCGTAAAAATGAGCTGGTTTCCAGCGTACGTGGTCCGGGCGGCGGTTATCTGTTGGGCAAAGCGTCTAATACCATCTCTGTCGGTGAAGTGATCACCGCCGTTGATGAGTCTGTTGATGCCACCAAGTGCCAGGGTAAAGAAGGCTGCCAGGGCGGCGAGCGTTGCCTGACTCACGTGCTGTGGCGCGATCTGAGCGTGCGCATCAGTGACTTCCTGAACAATATTACACTGGCTGAGCTGGTGAATAATCAGGAGATCCTGGATGTAGCCGATCGTCAGAATGCGATTGATAATCGTCGCTTCCAGAGCCCGCGCACGCAGGAAATTAACGTCAACCAACGCGCCTCGTAATCCCCGCTGTTGCGGCCCTTACTGCTAACGCGGTCAGGGCCGAATCTGCTATAAAGACGTATGATTTTTTATACGGAGCTGTAGCGAAATGAAATTACCGATTTACCTGGATTACGCCGCCACCACGCCGGCCGATCCGCGTGTGGCCAGCAAAATGATGCAGTTTCTGACGCTGGATGGCACGTTCGGTAATCCGGCCTCGCGATCGCACCGTTTTGGCTGGCAGTCTGAAGAAGCGGTTGATGTTGCGCGTAATCAGATCGCCGAGCTGGTCAATGCCGATCCGCGTGAAATCATCTTTACCTCAGGCGCCACTGAATCCGATAACCTCGCGATTAAAGGCGCAGCTCACGCCCATCAGGCGCGCGGCAAACATATCATCACCAGCCAGACAGAACACAAAGCGGTGCTTGATAGCTGCCAGCAGCTTGAGCGTGAAGGCTTTGCTGTCACTTATCTCACCCCGGCGGCTAACGGCATTATCTCGCCTGACCAGCTGCGTGCGGCGCTGCGCGACGACACGATTTTAGTCACCCTGATGCACGTTAATAATGAAACCGGGGTGATTCAGGATATCGCCGCCTTTGGCGAACTCTGCCGCGAACGTGAGATTTTGTTTCATGTGGATGCGACCCAGAGCGTCGGCAAGCTGCCTATCGATCTCAGCCAGTTACCGGTCGATTTGATGTCCTTTTCTGCCCACAAACTCTATGGCCCGAAAGGCATCGGCGCACTCTATGTCAGGCGTAAACCGCGTGTGCAGATTGCTGCGCAGATCCACGGCGGCGGACATGAGCGCGGTATGCGATCCGGGACATTGCCGGTGCATCAGATTGTCGGCATGGGCGAGGCGTATCGTATCGCAGCAGAAGAGCGCGAAACCGAGATGGCGCGGCTGCAGACTCTGCGCGATCGTCTGTGGCAGGGCATCAGCACACTGCCCGGCGTCACCCTCAATGGCGATCTGCATCAGAGCGCACCGAACATTCTTAACCTCAGTTTTGCTGACGTTGAGGGTGAATCACTGATCATGGCGCTGAAAGATCTGGCGCTCTCTTCCGGCTCGGCCTGCACCTCCGCCAGCCTGGAGCCTTCCTATGTATTGCGGGCGCTGGGCCTGAGTGAAGAGCTGGCGCACAGTTCGCTGCGCTTCTCGCTGGGACGCTTCACTACCGAGGAAGAGATCGACTACGCCATTACCCTGGTGCAGAAATCAGTGACCCGTCTGCGGGACTTAATGAAATCCTGATATCCGGTCATAGTCCGGAAATTGCGCCTATATTTGCACTTCGCTGGCAACACCTGACGGAATCTGTTATCAGGTCTCTCTGCGAATTATATTTAACATCTTATTAAAGCCGTTATAACAATCAGGCTGGATGAAACAGATAACGATTATGGAGCTTTTCGATGACCACACAACCCATGAATATTACGCTTAGCAGCCAGCCCGCCGATGCGCGCTGGGGCGAAAAAGCGATTCTCAGCAGCAACGACAGCGGCATGACACTGCATCTGACCGGCGCGGATGCGCTGAATAGCATTCAGCGTGCGGCTCACAAAATCGACAGCCAGGGGATCCGCCATGTGGCGCTGACCGGCGAAGGCTGGCACCTTGAGCAGTGCTGGGCATTCTGGCAGGGCTTCCGTGGTCCGAAAGGCCAGCGTCAGGTTGAGTGGCCGGAGCTGGGCGAACATGAGCAGGCGGAGTTTGATCGCCGTCTGAAAATTATCGACTGGGTGCGCAACGTTATTAACCTGCCTGCAGAAGATCTGGGGCCGGAACAGCTGGCGCACAATGCAGTCGATCTGATCAGTGAAGTGGGCGGCAGCGCTGTCAGCTATCGCATCACCAAAGGCGACGATCTGCGGGTACAGGGGTATATGGGCCTGCACACCGTTGGACGCGGTTCAAATCGTCCGCCGGTATTTCTTGCGCTCGATTACAACCCGACCGGCGATGACGATGCCCCCGTCTACGCCTGTCTGGTCGGTAAAGGCATCACCTTTGATACCGGTGGCTACAGCCTGAAGCAGAGCAGCTTCATGGACTCAATGAAATCTGACATGGGCGGCGCGGCGACCGTCACCGGCGCGCTGGCCATGGCGATTTCGCGCGGTCTTAACAAGCGCGTCAAACTCTACCTCTGCTGTGCCGATAACATGGTCAGCAGCAACGCCTTTAAACTGGGCGACATCATTCGCTATCGCAACGGTAAATCGGTGGAAGTGATGAACACCGATGCGGAAGGGCGTCTGGTCCTGGCCGACGGTTTAATCGACGCCAGCGAGCAGAACCCGACGATGATCATCGATGCTGCGACGCTGACCGGTGCGGCTAAGACGGCGCTGGGCAACGATTACCATGCGCTGTTTACCTTTGATGATGTGATGGCACAGTCGCTGATGGGCAGCGCGGTGAGTGAGAACGAACCTTTCTGGCGTCTGCCGCTGGCCGAATTCCATCGCAGCCATCTGCCGTCTAACTTCGCCGATCTTAATAACATCGCCAGCCCGTCACATGCGGCGGGTGCCAGCAGCGCGGCAGCGTTCCTGTCACACTTCGTCAGTAACTATCAGCAGGGCTGGCTGCATATCGACTGCTCCGCGACCTATCGCAAAGGCGCCGTTGACCAGTGGGCGGCGGGTGCAACAGGTCTTGGCGTGCGTACCCTCGCCAATCTGTTACTGAAATAAGCCGATCTCAGCGGTGGCTGATGCCGCCGCTGTTCAAAGGAAAACTATGAACCGTCTTGAAGAGGTGCTGAAGCTGGCGGCCACTGAGCCAGCTCACCGGCCCGAATTTTTTCAGCTGCTGCTGGAAGCTGATGCGTGGGTGCCAGGTGAAAGCACCACGCAACAGCTTGATGCCAGCACGCCCGTTGATCTGCAGCACTGGGAAAAAGAGGATGGCAGCAGCATCATTCCTTTTTTCACGTCAGAAGAGGCGATGAGTGAAGCGGTGAGCGGTGAGCAGTCCTGGCTGCGTCTGCCGGTACGCACGCTGTTTGAGATTACACGTGGCGAGACGCTGTTTCTCAATCCCAAACTGCCTTCCGGTAAAGAGTTTACTGCGGCCGAGATCACCCATCTGCTGGCTGAAGAGGGCAGTGCGCTAAGTCAGCAAACCGTGCTGGAAGGCGGACAGTCACTCTTGCTGTCTGAGGTGGCTGAACCCCCTGCGCAGATGATCGACTCACTGACTCAGCTCTTCAGTAAGCATAAGCAGGTGCGTCGCGCGTTTATCGCCAGTATCCGTGAGCGGGCTGACGAAGCGCCCAATCTGCTGATTGGCATTGAAGCGGACAGCAACATTGAGACGATCATTCAGGCGGCAGGTAGCGTGGCAACCGATACGCTGCCGGACGACGCGCCGGTTGATATCTGTGAGGTGACGCTGAACGATCGCGGCATCAGCCACTTCTTTACCGCCCACATTACGCCATTCTATGAGCGTCGCTGGGGCAGTTTCCTGCGCGACTTCAGGGGCAGTGAGCGGATTATCTGAGACAACAAAGTAAACAGGCGGCTCATGGGCCGCCTCATATAGCTGATATCCCGAATCAGGGGGAATCTGGCCGCAACGAATAAGCTTAACGCGCAGGGAACAGGGTCAGAGGAGGAAAGCGTCCCGCGCCATGGACAAAAACGCCGGGAGCGTTTTTGAACAACGCAACGCGTTGGCCCGGTTACGGGCGCACCTCAGGGATGAGGTGTGTAATCGCGCGGGCCGAGCGGCCAGGGAGTGGCTTTAGCGACTTTCCGATCTGACCCTGTTTCCTGTGCTACCTCGTTCTTACAGCTGATCGAATCCGACATTATTAAAAAAACAGGCGGCTCATGGGCCGCCTGTTTTTTATTTCGCGATAGGTAAGTCGTCGCGACTGCCCCATTCGCCCCAGGATCCGTCATAAAGCGTGACATCCCGTGCGCCCAGCGCCGTCAGCGCCAGAATCACCACCACCGCCGTCACGCCTGAGCCACAGCTGGCGACCACCGGTTGGGTAATATCGACGCCCGCATCGGCAAACAGCGTCTGAAGTTCCGCCTCCGGCTTGAGTTTTCCCTGTTCAACCAGGCTGTTCCACGGCACGTTCAGGCTGTTGGGAATATGTCCGCGATGCAATCCGGGACGTGGTTCATCCACTTCGGCGTTAAAGCGATTGGCAGGACGCGCATCAATAATCTGTGCGCCGCCTTCATGGCTGATCAGCAGTACGTCCGTCAGGCGCTTCACCCGGCTTTCATCTGCGTGGGCCTCAAACTCACCTTCCGGCAGATTCACTTCGCCGGTTGCCAGCACAAAACCCGCTTCTTTCCAGCCCTGCAAGCCCCCGGCCAGAATCGACACCTGAGCTACACCAAAGGTTTTCAGCATCCACCAGGCGCGTGGCGCAGAAAAGAGATTACCCTCGTCATACACCACCAGGTGCTTATCACTGCTGACACCCAGTTCACGCATCGCGACGGCAAAACTTTCGGCGCGGGGCAGCATATGGGGGTAAGGGCTGGTGTGATCGGAAAGCGCTTCAATATCGAAGTAAGGGGCGTCGGGTAAATGACCCGCCAGATATTCGGCCCGGACATCGCGAACCGCTTCCATCCCGGGTGGCAACAAACGTGCATCCAGCACCTGAAGCCGCTCATCGTTGTAGTGCTCTTGTAACCAGTCGGCGGACACAAACAGTGGCGTCGTCATAACAACCTCATCTCAGCAATCTGTCATACCAGTGTCAGGGAATGTGCGCACCATCTCAAGAGAAGCGTTGATTAAATGCGAGCATTGATATGAAATTGCGCGGCGTAATCAAACGACACTCCCTGCGTCCCGGTGAAGGAACTACCATGAAGAAACGCAATACCCGGCTGCTGCTCAGCATGCTGATCGGTGGCTCGCTGCTGTCAGCGACCCTGTTACCTGTTTTGCCTCTCCGGGCGGCAGAAGCACCCGCAACCGTCCAGATCAGCAAACCGCTGACGATTATCGATCTCTCGGAACTGCAGATCGATAATGCCGCTGCGCTGGTCTTAACCTTCAGTCAGCCGCTGGATGATAAACAGGATATCGCGCAAAAAGTCAGGCTGACCGACGATAAACAGGGCCGGGTGGATGGCGGCTGGGAGCTTTCTGCTAACCGCAAAACGTTGCGCTTCCGCCATCCCGAGCCGTCGCGTCACTTCACCGTCACGGTGGATGCGGGACTGCGCGCGGCCAGCGGTGAGACGCTTGCCGCCGATTACAGTCAGAAAATCACCACCCGTGATATCCAGCCGATGGTGGGCTTTGCCAGTCGCGGTTCACTGCTGCCGCTGCGTATCACTCAGGGACTGCCGGTGCTGGCGCTGAATGTTGACCAGGTCGATGTCGATTTCTTCCGGATAAAGAATGCCGGCCTGGCGGAATTTCTCTCGCAGTGGAATTACGGCAACAACCTCTCGAGCTGGCAGTCGCAGGAGCTGCTGAAAAGCAGCCAGCTGGTCTATAGCGGACGCTTTGAGCTCAACCCGGCGCGTAACACACGTGAAAAACTGCAACTGCCGATGCGTGACATTACCGCACTTCAGCAGCCGGGCGTCTATCTGGCGGTGATGAAGCAGGCCGGTACTTATCGCTATAGCCAGCCCGCCACGCTTTTCACCCTGAGCGATATTGGTCTGTCACTGCATCGCTTCCCGACCCGGTTCGAACTGTTCGCCCAGAGTCTGGCAGACGGTCAGCCGCTTTCCGGGATCAGCGTCAGGTTGCTGGATGAGAAGGGGCAGGTGCTGCAAAGCGGAACCAGTGACAGCACCGGTCATCTGAGCCTCAAGGCGGATGAAAAAGGCAAGCTCCTGCTGGCAATTCAGGGAGAACAGACCTCAATGATCGACCTGGCGCGTCCGGCGCTGGATCTCGCTGAGTTCCCGGTCGCCGGGCCGCAGGGCTATGACAAACAGCTGTTTGTTTTTGGTCCGCGCGATATCTATCGTCCTGGCGAAACGGTCATCGTGAATGCGCTGCTTCGCGATGCCGACGGACACCCCTTGCCTGCGCAGCCGATCAAAGCAGAGCTGGTGCAGCCCGATGGCCAGGTGATGCGGACTTTTGTCTGGCAGCCTGAAGCAGGATTCTACCAGCAGCGACTGGCGCTGCCCGCGTCGGCCATGACCGGCGACTGGATGTTGCGACTCAATACCGGCGATAACCTCAAGCGCGAGTGGAAGTTTCACGTCGAAGATTTTCTGCCGGAGCGTATGGCGTTAACCCTGAAAAACGACCCTCAGCCGCAGGCCGCTGATGCCAGTGTTGAGTTCGGTATTGAGGGGCGCTATCTCTATGGCGCCCCGGCAGCAGGTAACACGCTACAGGGTCAACTCTATCTGCGACCGGCACGCGAGGCGGTGACTGCACTGCCAGGCTACCAGTTTGGTGACATCACCGAAGAGGGGTTAAAGCGCACGCTGGATGAGGTGGATCTCAAGCTCGACGCCAGCGGTAAAGCACAACTCACGGTAGAAAATCAGTGGGATCAGCTCCACTCTCCGCTCAATCTGATCCTGCAGGCCAGCCTGCTGGAGACCGGCGGACGTCCGGTCACCCGTCGAGCCACCCAGGCCATCTGGCCCGCTGAAGCGCTGCCAGGTATCCGGCCGCTGTTTGGTAACAAGGCGGTTTATGACTTCCGCAGTGACAGCTATCACGATGAGCCGACCGTGCCGGAACAGAGCCTGGCCGAATTCGACATTGTCTATGCCAACAGTCAGGGCAAAAAACTGGCGGCAGAGAAGCTGGATGTTCGCCTGATCCGTGAACGCCATGATTACTACTGGAGCTTCTCTGACAGCGAAGGCTGGCAGTCGCAGTATAGCGACAAGGATCTGCAGGAAGATGAACGCGCCATCTCTGTCCCGGCTGATGGCAGCACCAAAGTCAGCTTCCCGGTCGAGTGGGGCCACTACCGGCTCGAAGTGCAGGCGGGCGAGAAGATCGTCAGCAGCGTGCGGTTCCAGGCGGGTTATGACTGGCAGGATAACACCAACGGCACGGGTGCATTGCGCCCGGATCAGGTCAGACTGAAGCTGGACAAAGCCGCTTACCAGCCGGGCGATACCGTGCATCTGCAGGTTGAGTCACCGGCGGCCGGTAAAGGTTACCTGATGGTGGAGTCGAGCAGCGGCACGCTCTGGTGGCAGCCACTGACCGTACCAAAGGGCGGCACAACGGTGGATGTCCCTGTTGCTGAGAGCTGGCAGCGTCACGATCTCTACTTCAGCGCCATCGTGGTGCGTGACGGCGATAAGGTCAGTGGCGCAACGCCAAAACGCGCGGTGGGGCTGTTGCATCTGCCGATGGCGACGGAGGCGCGCCGCTTAAATCTGACGCTGGATGCGCCCGATAAAATCCGTCCTGAGCAACGCCTGACGGTAAAAGTTCACGCCAGTCGTGACGGCGGCCCGCTGCCTGAAAAAGTGAATGTACTGCTGTCAGCCGTGGACAGCGGCGTTCTGAGCGTCACGGATTTTAAAACCCCCGATCCGTGGCAGGCTTTCTTTGGCCGTAAACGCTACAACGTCGATCAGTACGACGTCTTTGGCCAGCTGATCGAAGGCGGTGGCCGGCTCGCGGCGCTGCGTTTTGGTGGTGATGGCGAGGATGAATCGATGACGCGCGGCGGCAAAAAGCCAGTGACGCACGTCAATATCGTGGCGCAGCAGTTACAGGCGGTGACACTGGATAAAGAGGGCAACGGGTCGATTACGCTGCCGATCCCGGCCTTTAACGGTGAGCTGCGGCTGATGACCCAGGCCTGGAGCGATGACAGCTTCGGCGCGGCAGAGCGCAAACTGGTGGTTGCGGCGCCGCTGATCAGCGAACTGGCCACCCCGCGCTTCCTTGCCAGCGGCGATACAGCCTCACTGGCGCTGGATCTCACTAACCTGACCGATCTGCCGCAAACCCTGAACGTGGATCTGAGCAGCAGTGGCTTAGTGGATCTGGCCGGGGCTGCCAGCCAGAGCGTGACGCTGGCCAAAGGCGCACGTACCACACTTCAGATTCCGGTCATGGCAAAAGCCGGCTTTGGTGATGGCGAGGTCGCCGTACAGATTTCCGGTCTGAACCTGCCGGGCGAGCAGGTGAAGCCCAGCAAACAGCAGTGGAAAATCGGCGTCAGGCCACCTTATCCGGCCCGGACGCTGAATTTCAATGCCGTCATCAATCCCGATCAGCCCTGGCAGGTCGCGGCAGCCGCGTTTACCGGGCTGGATGCTCAGACCCTGAGTGGACAGCTGACGCTGAGCAATCGTCCGCCGCTCAATATCGCCAGCTATATCAGTGCGCTTTATGCCTATCCCTACGGCTGTCTGGAGCAGACCACCAGCGGCCTCTGGCCGTCGCTCTACACCAGCCATGCTGAGCTGACCGCGATGGGGATAAAAACCAGCAGTGATGAGGCACGCCGGGCCGCCGTCGACACCGGCATTGCCCGTCTGGCGGGTATGCAGCGGGCCAACGGTGGCTTCGGGCTGTGGGACAAACAGAGTGAGGAGGAGTTCTGGCTGACGCCTTACGTGACCGATTTCCTGCTTCGCGCCAGCGAGGCGGGCTATGCGCTGCCGGATAATGTAGTTGACCGCGCTAACGCACGGCTGCTGCGCTATCTGCAGGATCCCGCGCAGATCAGCGGCGGCGGCAGTGATAACAACGCCGCGCTGCAGTTCAGCGTGCAGGCTTACGCCGGACTGGTGCTGGCGCGTCAGCAGCGTGCGCCGCTGGGTGCGCTGCGCGCCTTGTATGAAAAGCGTGAGAAGGCCCGCTCCGGCCTGGCGCTGATGCAGCTTGGCGTGGCGCTGAAGCTGATGGGTGACGGGCAGCGCGCATCGCTTGCGATCATGCAGGGTGCCAGTCTGACGCGTTCAGATAAAGAGTGGTATGGCGACTATGGCAGCACGGTGCGCGATCAGGGGATGATGATAGCCCTGTTAGCAGAGAATAAGCTGCAGCCTGATTTGCAGAATAGTCTGCTGCTGTCGCTGTCAAAAGAGGTCAACGGCAAGCGCTGGTTCTCGACTCAGGAGAATAACGCGCTCTATTTAGCGGCGCATACGCTGCAGCGTGCGCAGGGCGGAAGCTGGCAGGCGCAGCTGTCGGGCAATGCACAGCCTCTGCAGGGCGATGCGCCACTGAATAAAGGGCTGGGGGCTGAACGACTGTTGCAGGGCTTAGCCGTCAGTAATCCGGGCAGTGCGCCGCTGTATGGTCGTCTGGATGTCACCGGTTATCCGCTGGCCGCGCCACAGCCGGAGAGCAATGTGCTCGGGATAAAACGTGAATACTTTACGCTGGATGGCAAAGCCGCCGATCTCAGCAATCTGCGCAGCGGTGAGTTGCTGGTGGTGCGTCTGACCGTTTCGTCGAAGCGCAGCATCACCGATGCGCTGGTGGTGGATCTGCTGCCTGCCGGTCTGGAGCTGGAAAACCAGAACCTGGCAGACAGCAGCGCCAGCCTCGGCGACAGTGCGGATGCGCTGAAGGAGAGCATGGGTGACATGCAGCAGGCTGACATCAGACACATTGAGTTCCGTGACGATCGCTTTGTGGCGGCACTGGCGGTGGATACTTATCGTCCCGCGACGCTGGTCTACCTGGCGCGGGCGGTCACACCGGGTCGCTATCTGATGCCACCACCGCAGGTCGAGTCGATGTATGTGCCGGAGTGGCGCGCCACCGGCAGCACGCCGTCGCAGCTGCATATTCAGTAAGTGACGCGACGCGTGGTAAACGTCAGCAGCATCAAAAAGTGGTGGCTCGCGCTGCCGCTTTTTTTTCTGGCGCTGTGGCTGGCGACATGGGGGCTGGATCGGCTTTTCCCGCTGCCGCTTAAACAGGTGCAGCCTGCGCGGGTGGTTGTTGCCAGCGACGGCACACCATTGTGGCGCTTTGCAGACAGCAAGGGGATCTGGCGCTATCCGGTCACGCCAGAGGAGGTGGCTCCGGCCTATCTGCAGGCGCTGCTGACCTATGAAGATCGCTGGTTCTGGTATCACCCCGGCATCAATCCCCTGGCTCTGCTGCGCGCCGCCTGGCAGGATCTGCGCCATCAGAGCGTCATTTCCGGAGGCAGCACGCTGACCATGCAGGTGGCACGCCTTATCGACCCGCAACCCCGGACGCTGCGCGGCAAGCTGATTCAGGCGTGGCGTGCGCTGCAGCTGGAGTGGCATCTTTCCAAACGTGACATCCTGACGCTCTACCTTAACCGTGCGCCCTTTGGCGGCACGCTGGAAGGGGTGGGCGCGGCAAGCTGGAGCTGGCTGGGAAAAGCCCCGTCGCAACTGACGCCGGGCGAGGCGGCGCTGCTGGCCGTTTTGCCGCAGGCACCCAGCCGTCTGCGGCCCGATCGCTGGCCGGAGCGGGCAGAAGCCGCACGCAACAAAGTGCTGGATCGGCTGGCGGAATACCGCATCTGGTCCGCTGAACAGGTGGCGGAAATCCGTCAGGAGCCGGTGTGGCTGCCGCCGCGCCAGATGCCACAGATGGCGCCGCTACTGGCCCGGCGGCTGCTGTCGATCAGCCACAGCGATAAGATTTTCTCTACGCTTGACCCCTCACTGCAGCGCGAACTGGAAAGCCTGGCGCTGAATGTTAAAAATCAGCTTCCTCCACGCACCTCGCTGGCGATGCTGGTGGTGGATCACACCACCATGGCTGTTCGCGGCTACGTCGGCTCGGCTGACTTTACCGATGACAGCCGTTTTGGCCATGTGGATATGATCGCCAGCGTGCGTTCGCCAGGCTCGGTGTTAAAACCCTTTATTTACGGGATGGCGCTGGATGAGGGGCTGATTCATGCTGAATCACTGCTGCAGGATGTGCCGCGTCGCTTTGGTGATTACCGGCCAGGCAACTTCGATACCGGATTTCACGGGCCGGTCAGCGCCAGTGACGCGCTGGTGCGGTCGCTGAATCTGCCTGCGGTGCAGCTTCTGGAGGCGCTGGGACCGAAAAACGTTGCAGCGCGCCTGCGCAATGTCGGTCTCAACTTACGTTTTCCCCCCGGCGCTGAACCTAATCTTTCCCTGATTCTCGGCGGCACCGGAGCGCGCATGGATGAGATCGTGGCAGCCTACAGCGCCTTTGCCCGCCACGGCAACGCCGGCCAGCTGCGCTGGATGCCCGATCAACCCTTACAGCAGCGGCCGCTGCTTTCGCCTGAGTCGGCGTGGATCATCCGGCGTATCCTGGCCGGGGAAGCGCAGCCCGCGGGCAATGGCAGCGTACCCGATGTGGTGCCACTGGCCTGGAAAACCGGCACCAGTTATGGCTACCGCGACGCCTGGTCGGTGGGGATCAATCCTCGTTATCTGATTGGCGTCTGGGTCGGAAGACCGGATGCCACGCCGGTTGCCGGGCAGTTTGGTTTTGCCTCTGCCGTGCCCGTCATGAATCAGATCAACAGCCTGCTGATGAGTCGCCTCGGCAGACGTGACGTTCCGGGCGATCCGCGCCCGGCCTCGGTGACGGTGGCGAGCATTTGCTGGCCTGGCGGTCAGCCGTTGCCCGCCGGAGACGAAAACTGTCGCCAGCGGCGGCAAAGCTGGGTCGCCGCCGACACGCTGCCGCCGACACTGCTGGCTCCCGGCCAGGAGAGCCTCAGCGGATTACGTCAGGGCTACTGGCAGAATGCGCAGGGACTGCGCGTCGCAGCTGATTGCCCCGGCGCCACCCGCCATGAACGGCTGGTCTGGCCGCTGCCGCTGGAAGCCTGGTTGCCGCCTCAGGAGCGGCGGGCGCAACGCCTGCCTCCTGTTGATGCCCGGTGTCCGCCATTACAGCAGGGCAGCAGCGCGCCGCTGATCGTTACCGGCGTGATTGAGGGGCAAATCGTCAGACCGCTGCCGGGCAGGAGCGCGCTGACGATCCCTGTCGCGGTGCAGGGAGGGCAGGGCGCGCAGCGCTGGTGGTTCCTGAATGGTGAGCCTCTGATGACGCAGAATGCCGCAGACAGCCTGCCGCTGCAGCTCGATCATCCGGGCGAGTATCAGCTGGTGGTGATGGATGAAGAGGGGCAACTTTTCTCGGTCACCTTCAGCCGGGGCTGACGCTTTTTTGCGCTAAATCATAACTATGGCGCGTCTGCTTCGACTCAGATCAAGATTTTTCATCAAATTAGGGATCTCTGATAGGCAACGCCGGACTCAGCCCCTATAATCGGCGCCGTTTCTTAACCGGGGCGGACGCCACCGGTTTCTTCAGAACGTCAAGACAGAGGTCATCATGGCAATCGAACGTACTTTTTCTATCATCAAGCCAAACGCCGTCGCTAAAAATGTGATTGGTGCTATCTACAACCGTTTTGAAAGCGCTGGCTTCAAAATCGTTGGCGCAAAAATGCTGCAGCTGAGCAAAGAGCAGGCTGAAGGTTTTTACGCTGAGCACCAGGGCAAGCCATTCTTCGATGGTCTGGTTGAATTCATGACCTCTGGCCCGGTTGTTGTTTCCGTGCTGGAAGGTGAAAATGCCGTTCAGCGTCACCGTGACCTGATGGGTGCCACTAACCCGGCAAACGCACTGGCTGGCACACTGCGTGCTGACTACGCTGACAGCTTCACCGAAAACGCCACGCACGGTTCAGATTCTGCTGAATCCGCTGCCCGCGAAATTGCTTATTTCTTTGGCGAAAACGAAATCTGCCCACGTACCCGTTAATCGCCTGGCGATAAACGTTACGTCGGCTTTACAAAAATCTGCGTAGGGGAGGTCACTCCCGCCTGTTATCAGGCTGCAGATGTTGTACAATATTGCGCCTTCATTGACTCAGCTTAATGAAGGCGCAATTTTTTTCACCTATCCCTGAACAGCGCCATAACGTGTAACAACGAGGCCAGAGAATATTATGTCCGAACAGATTGTGACGTCCGCGTCCGCATCCCCTATTGTCGTCTCCCCCAAAAGCCAGAAAATAAACCTGCTGGATCTCAACCGTCAGCAGATGCGCGAATTCTTCCTGTCGCTGGGCGAAAAGCCTTTCCGCGCCGATCAGGTCATGAAGTGGATTTATCACTACTGCTGCGA
Organism: Pantoea sp. paga; assembly: GCF_007558755.1. Taxonomy (NCBI): domain Bacteria; kingdom Pseudomonadati; phylum Pseudomonadota; class Gammaproteobacteria; order Enterobacterales; family Erwiniaceae; genus Pantoea; species Pantoea sp. paga. Next base: position 129,899 of record NZ_VLTF01000009.1, on the reverse strand, counting down.
TGACTTCGAGCAGATGACCGACATCAACAAAAAGCTGCGTAACCGACTGATGGAGCTGACGGAGATCCGCGCGCCAGAAGTGGCAGAAGAGATGCGCTCCACCGACGGCACCATCAAATGGGCCATTCGCGTGGGCGACCAGCTGGTGGAAACGGTCTATATCCCGGAAGGGGACCGCGCCACGCTCTGTGTCTCTTCACAGGTGGGTTGTGCGCTGGAGTGTAAATTCTGTTCGACCGCACAGCAGGGCTTTAACCGTAACCTGCGGGTGTCAGAAATTATTGGTCAGGTGTGGCGTGCGGCGAAAATTGTCGGCGCAGCGAAAATCACCGGCCAGCGTCCTATCACCAACGTGGTGATGATGGGCATGGGCGAGCCGCTGCTCAACCTCAATAACGTGGTTCCGGCGATGGAGATCATGCTGGATGACTTCGGTTTTGGTCTGTCGAAGCGTCGTGTGACCCTCTCCACCTCGGGTGTGGTGCCTGCGCTGGATAAACTGGGCGATATGATCGACGTCGCGCTGGCGATTTCCCTGCACGCGCCTAACGATAAGCTGCGTGATGATATTGTCCCGATCAATAAAAAGTACAATATCGAAACCTTCCTGGCGGCGGTGAAACGCTACATTGGCAAATCCAACGCCAATCAGGGACGCGTGACCATCGAGTACGTGTTGCTGGATCACGTCAATGACAGTACAGATGATGCGCATGAACTCGCCGCATTACTGAAAGAAACACCGTGTAAAATCAACCTGATCCCCTGGAACCCCTTCCCGGGCGCGCCTTATGGCCGTAGCTCCAACAGCCGCATCGATCGTTTTTCCAAAGTCCTGATGGACTATGGTTTTACTACCATCGTGCGTAAAACCCGTGGCGATGATATCGATGCCGCCTGTGGTCAGTTAGCCGGTGAGGTGATCGACCGTACCAAGCGTACGATGCGTAAAAAAATGGCGGGTGAGGCCATCTCTGTGAAGGCTCTCTAGAAGAGTGACTCAGAGCGTTTCCTGAAGTGATGACGCGTGGCAGGCTGCAGCCTGTCAACGTCAACCGGATGGAAACGATTATGCGTAACGGATTACCTGCAGTTTTACTGGCGCTGTTTGTTGTAAGCGGGTGTGTCAGCCAGCATCACGAACCCGGAGCAGAAGAGGTGCGTCTGCAGTTAGGGATGCACTATCTGGCGGGTGGCGACTATGCCGCGGCTGAGCGAAACTTTCTGCGGGCACAGGCCGCCGCGCCAGAGGATTACCGGGTCTCGCTTGCGCTGGCTCGACTGGCGCAGAAGCAGGGTAATCAGACAGCGGCGCAGGCACGGTTTATACTGGCACAGCAGCAGGCCCCGGATAATGGTTTTGTTGCTAACAATTACGGTGCGTTTCTCTGCGCTTTAAGGCAGTATGGCGAAGCGCATCAACAGTTTAGTCGGGCAAGCGCAGCACCGCAGTTTGATGCACGCAATGACGCGCTTGAACTGGCAGGGTTTTGTTATCTGCAGGCTGGCGATATTGCCGCTGCCCGCAGGACACTACGCCAGGCCATTGAGGCTGACAGACGCAAAGCTGATTCGCTGCTGTCGGAAGCTGAAAAGCAAATGGTAGATAACCATCTGGCGAAGGTGCAGATTTTGCTTGATGTTTACCAGCAACAGCTGCCCGCAACGGCACGAAGTCTGGCGTTACACTTACGTTTCGCCGCGCTACAGGGAGATGCCGCTGACGTTTCACGTTATGGCGACCAGTTAGCGCGACGTTTTCCGCAATCGATACAGTACCAGCGTTATTTAGCTAATGAATACTGAAGCCACTCAAGAAAACTCTGCATTACATTCAACAGGTGAACGCCTGCGTCTGGCCCGTGAGCAGATGGGGCTGACGCAGCAGAACGTCGCTGAACGCCTGTGCCTGAAACTTTCTACCGTGCGTGATATCGAGGAAGACAAATCGCCTGCCGATCTGGCCTCCACGTTCCTGCGCGGATACATTCGCTCCTACGCGCGTCTGGTGCACATTCCTGAAGAGGAACTGCTGCCGATGATGGCGAAACAGACACCGATTCGGGCTTCAAAGATCGAGCCGATGCAAAGTTTCTCACTGGGCAAACGCCGCAAGAAACGCGACGGCTGGTTGATGATTTTCACCTGGCTGGTGGTGTTTGTGGTGGTGGGTCTGACCGGTGCATGGTGGTGGCAGAATCATAAAGCGTCGCAGGATGATCTGGTGCCGATGACCGATCAGAGCAGCAGCGGTGATAGCGGCCAGTCGATTCCGCTGGGTGAATCCAGCGGTGACAGCGCGGCACCTGCCGCGCCTGACGAAAGCAATACCACCAGTGACAACAGCGCAGCCAGTGCGCCAGCGAGTGCGGCTCCGGCCGCCAGCGCCAGCAATAGCGCGACCACCGCACAGCCAGATACCACCAGCAATGCCGTGGTTTCGCCGAGCCAGGCGCCCGTAGACAACTCAGCGGCTGCACCTGCGGCCACGAATACCAATACCAGCACGGCACCTCAGATGCCAGTAGGTGCAGCGGCGGTCAGTGAACCGGCTGCTGATCCTAATGCGGTGGTGATGACCTTTAACGCCGACTGCTGGCTGGAAGTGAGCGATGCCACCGGCAAAAAACTGTTCAGCGGCATTCAGCGCAGTGGTGGTAAACTCAGCCTCGCAGGAACGCCTCCGTATCGTCTGAAAATTGGCGCGCCTTCCGCTGTTCAGGTGCAATATCAGAATCAGCCCGTTGATTTAAGTCGTTTTATCCGTAATAACCAGGTTGCTCGCCTGACGTTGGGTGCGCAATAACAGCGTATCGCGTACCGGGCAATTGTGGAGAAGAAATATGCATAACGAAGCACCCATTATCCGTCGTAAATCCAAACGCATTTACGTCGGCAAGGTGCCGGTCGGTGACGGCGCACCCATCGCTGTCCAGTCGATGACCAACACCCGCACCACTGACGTGGAGGCGACGGTAAATCAGATCAAAGCCCTTGAGCGAGTCGGTGTCGACATCGTTCGTATCTCGGTGCCTACCATGGATGCCGCAGAAGCATTCAGACTGATCAAACAGCAGGTAAACGTCCCGCTGGTTGCAGATATTCATTTTGACTACCGCATCGCCCTGAAAGTCGCCGAGTATGGCGTCGACTGCCTGCGCATCAATCCCGGTAATATCGGGAACAATGAGCGCATCCGCATGGTGGTCGACTGCGCGCGCGACAACAATATTCCGATTCGAATTGGCGTGAACGCCGGTTCGCTGGAAAAAGATCTGCAGGAAAAGTATGGCGAGCCGACGCCGCAGGCGCTGCTGGAATCTGCCATGCGCCATGTCGATCATCTCGACCGTCTTAACTTCGATCAATTCAAAGTCAGCGTCAAAGCCTCTGACGTCTTCCTCGCGGTTGAATCTTATCGTCTGCTGGCGAAACAGATTGAACAGCCACTGCATCTCGGTATCACCGAAGCGGGCGGCGCGCGGGCAGGCGCAGTGAAATCGGCGATTGGACTGGGTCTGCTGCTGTCAGAAGGGATCGGCGATACGCTGCGTATCTCGCTGGCCGCCGATCCGGTAGAAGAAGTCAAAGTCGGTTTCGATATCCTGAAGTCACTGCGCATCCGCTCTCGTGGCATCAACTTCATCGCCTGTCCGACCTGCTCACGTCAGGAGTTCGACGTTATCGGCACGGTCAACGCGCTGGAGCAGCGTCTGGAAGACCTGATCACCCCGATGGATGTCTCCATTATCGGCTGCGTGGTCAACGGACCTGGCGAGGCGACCCTCTCTACGCTGGGCGTGACCGGCGGCAGCAAGAAGAGTGGTTTCTACGAGGATGGTGTGCGTCAGCGCGATCGTCTCGACAACAATGACATGATCGATCAGCTGGAAGCGCGCATTCGTGCTAAAGCGTCGATGCTGGATGCCAGTCGCCGTATTGATGTGCAGCATCTGGAAAAATAATGGCGTACGCGGTCTGCGTGCGTGACTTTTTTGACTGAACCTGTGCGGTTTCATCCTCATAAGGTATGATGCCGGACAGGTTTTTTTGCATTAAGAGATTCTAACGTGGCGAAGAATATTCAGGCGATTCGCGGGATGAACGACTACCTGCCTGCGGATACCGCCCTCTGGCAACGGATTGAAGGCGTTCTCAAGCAGACGCTGGCGAGCTACGGTTACAGCGAAATTCGCTTACCGCTGGTGGAACAAACCCCACTGTTTAAACGCGCCATCGGTGAAGTCACCGACGTGGTTGAAAAAGAGATGTATACCTTCGAAGACCGCAACGGTGAAAGCCTGACGCTGCGTCCGGAAGGCACTGCAGGTTGCGTGCGAGCCGGTATTGAACACGGTTTACTCTACAACCAGGAGCAGCGCCTGTGGTATATGGGCCCGATGTTCCGCTATGAGCGTCCGCAGAAAGGCCGCTATCGTCAGTTCTACCAGATTGGCGTGGAAGTGTTTGGTCTGCAGGGACCGGACATCGATGCTGAACTGATCATGCTGAACGCCCGCTGGTGGAAAGCTCTGGGTATCTCTGAGCACGTTCGTCTGGAACTCAACTCTATCGGTTCGCTGGAAGCACGCGCGCATTATCGCGACGCGCTGGTCGCCTTCCTTGAACAGCATAAAGAGGTGCTGGATGAGGATTGCAAACGCCGCATGTACACCAATCCGATGCGCGTTCTCGACACTAAAAATCCCGATATTCAGCAGTTACTGAATGATGCGCCACAGCTTGGCGACTATCTTGATGACGAATCACGCGAACATTTCAGCGGCCTGTGTGCCCTTCTGGATGACGCCGGGATCAGCTACACCGTCAATCAGCGTCTGGTACGCGGGCTTGATTATTACAATCGCACCGTGATTGAGTGGGTCACCGATAGCCTGGGTTCACAGGGCACGGTATGTGGTGGTGGTCGCTATGATGGCCTGGTTGAGCAGCTCGGTGGCCGCGCAACACCTGCCGTTGGCTTTGCCATGGGCATGGAGCGTCTGGTGCTGCTGGTTCAGGCGGTTAATCCTGAATTTGAACCGACGAGCAATGTGGATGTCTATGTTATCGCTTCAGGTCAGGGCGTGCAGTCTGCAGCAATGCAGCTGGCTGAGAAATTGCGTGATGAGGCGCCAGAACTGAGGCTGATGACCAACTTTGGTGGCGGCAACTTCAAGAAACAATTTGCCCGTGCTGACAAGTGGGGCGCTCGCGTTGCACTGGTGTTAGGCGAGGATGAGGTCAAAGCCGGTCAGGTCGTCATTAAAGATCTGCGCCGTGGCGAGCAGCAAACGCTGGATCAGGCAGAGGCTGCTGCTGTCTTGCACTCGCTGTTACAGTAAGCGTGACACAGCACCAACCATAGAAAGGAGAGGGATTGCGTGGAAGTGTATAGCAATGAGAACGAGCAGACCGACGCGCTGCGCAACTTTTTTGCCAACAATGGCAAAGCGTTAGCTATTGGCGTGGTGATCGGCATTGCTGCGCTGGGCGGCTGGCGTTACTGGAGCAGTCATCAGGACGATACGGCGAAGACAGTATCAGCGCAGTATCAGCAGCTCACCAGCGCCATGCAGGCCGGCAAACCGGAGACGCTGGAAGCGGTAGACCGTTTTGCCAGTGAAAACAGCAACACCTACGGTGCGCTGGCTGCGATGGATCTGGCGAAGCAGTATGTTGACGCCGGTCAGCTTGATAAAGCCGCGACGCTGCTGCAAAACGGACTGAAAGATACCAAAGATGCCAATCTGCAGGCGGTGATTAACCTGCGCCTGGCACGCATTCAACTGCAACAGAATCAAGCGGATGCGGCGCTTAAAACCCTTGACGGTGTGAAGGGTGATGGCTGGACAGCCATTGTGGCCGATATTCGCGGCGAAGCGCTGCTGACCAAAGGTGACAAGCAGGGCGCGCGCGATGCCTGGAGTAAAGGGGTTGAATCTGACGCCTCTCCGGCATTGAAGCAAATGATGCAGATGAAGATGAATAACTTAAGCTAAGCCAGTCAAGAGAGAGCGCATGGAATTACGTAAATACCTGCTGCCGGGACTGATTTCAGTCACTTTGCTCAGCGGTTGTTCGCTGTTTAGCGGCGAAGAAGATGTAGTAAAAATGGCCCCGTTGCCGAAGGTGGAAAATCAGTTCACGCCACAGAAAGTGTGGAGCACCTCAGTAGGCGATGGTGTCGGTGATTTCTACTCAAATCTGCATCCTGCCTGGCAGGATAATACGGTTTATGCTGCCGACCGCTTTGGTATCGTCAAAGCGCTGGATGCCGCAGACGGTAAAGAAAAATGGAAAGTCGATCTCTCTGAGAAAACCGGCTTCTTCTCTAAAAACCGCTCAGCCATGTTATCAGGTGGCCTGACGGCTGATGGTGATCGTGTCTATGTTGGCAGCGAGCGCGGCCAGGTTTATGCCCTTAACAGCAGTGATGGCAGCCTGGCGTGGCAGACGAAAGTCGCCGGTGAAGCCCTGTCACGTCCGGTAGTCAGCGATGGTCTGGTGCTGGTTCATACCAGCAATGGCATGTTGCAGGGTCTGGATCAGAGCAGCGGTGCCGTGAAGTGGAGCGTCAACCTGGATATGCCAGCGTTGTCTCTGCGCGGTGAATCTGCTCCGGCTGTCGCTTTTGGTGGCGCGATTGTCGGGGGCGACAACGGTCGTGTCAGTGCCGTGGTGCTGAACCAGGGACAACTGATCTGGCAGCAGCGTATTTCCCAGGTCAGCGGTGCCACTGAGATCGATCGTCTTAACGATGTCGATACCACACCGGTTATCGTCAATGGCGTGGTTTACGCGCTGGCGTACAATGGCAATCTGACAGCACTGGATCTGCGTTCCGGCCAGATTTTGTGGAAACGCGAAATTGGCGGTGTGAAAGATCTGATTGTGGATGCCGGCCGCATCTATCTGGTCGATCAGGACGATCGTGTGATTGCGCTTAACGCTGACGGCGGTGTCGCCATCTGGCGTCAAAGCGATCTGCTGCATCGCAACCTGACTTCGCCGGTGCTCTACAACGGCTATCTGGTTGTCGGCGACAGCGAAGGTTATCTGCACTGGCTGAACACCACGGATGGTCGTTTTGTTGCGCAGCAGGAACTGGATAGCTCCGGCTTCCAGACCGAGCCGGTGGTCGCCAGCGATAAGCTGCTGATCCAGTCGAAAGATGGTGAGGTTTATGCGATTACCCGTTAACGGGTAAACGTCTGGCAGGTGAAATCCTCCGTTCCGACGGCTCCTGATTTAATCAGGGGCCGTTTCGTTTTTAGTCAGGCATGGTATTCTTTGCGCCTTAAGCCTGAACTTGACGGCCAGAGCCGTTATAATCACGCCATTCGGGCGATTAATTATTTATTGAGGCATTTTGTTATGGTACCTGTGGTCGCGCTGGTTGGGCGTCCCAATGTGGGAAAATCTACGCTATTTAACCGCTTAACCCGCACACGTGATGCGCTGGTAGCGGATTTTCCTGGACTGACTCGCGATCGCAAATATGGTCGCGCCGAAGTGGAAGGGCGCGAATTTATTGTTATTGATACCGGTGGTATCGACGGCACCGAAGAGGGTGTTGAAACGCGGATGGCCGAGCAGTCACTGCTGGCGATTGAAGAAGCGGATGTCGTGCTGTTTATGGTCGATGCGCGTGCGGGCATGATGGCCGCCGATCAGCAAATCGCTAAGCATCTCCGTTCCCGCCAGAAAGCGACTTTCCTGGTGGCCAACAAAACTGACGGGATGGATCCTGATCAGGCGGTTGTGGACTTCTATTCACTGGGCCTGGGCGAGATTCACGCCATTGCGGCATCGCATGGTCGTGGTGTCAGCAGCCTGATAGAAGAGGCACTGCTGCCATGGATGGACAAAGTTGAGACGGTCGAGCTCACGGAAGAAGAAGAGAATCAGGCGTACTGGGCTGCGCTTGAAGCTGACGAGATTGCTGAGCAGGAAGCCGCCGAGGAAGAAGAAAACTTCGACCCGACGGGCCTGCCAATCAAACTGGCGATTGTTGGCCGTCCTAACGTAGGTAAGTCAACGCTTACTAACCGTATTCTCGGTGAAGACCGCGTGGTGGTCTACGATATGCCGGGCACCACCCGCGACAGCATCTATATTCCGATGGAGCGTGATGGACGTGAATACGTTCTGATCGACACGGCGGGCGTGCGTAAGCGTGCCAAAATCTCTGACACCGTAGAGAAATTCTCGGTGATCAAGACGCTGCAGGCGATTGAAGATGCCAACGTGGTGATGCTGGTCATTGATGCCCATGCCGGTATTTCCGATCAGGATCTGTCGCTGCTTGGCTTCATTCTCAACAGTGGTCGTTCGCTGGTGATTGTGGTCAACAAATGGGATGGCCTGTCGCAGGAAGTGCGTGATGAAGTGAAAGAGACACTGGACTACCGTCTGGGCTTTATCGACTTCGCCCGCATCCACTTTATCTCTGCGCTGCACGGCAGCGGCGTCGGTAATCTGTTTGAGTCGATCACTGAAGCCTATGACTGTTCGACGAAGCGTGTAAACACCTCGCTGCTGACCCGTATCATGAATATGGCGGCAGACGATCACCAGCCACCGCTGGTGCGCAGTCGTCGCGTTAAGCTTAAATACGCGCATGCCGGTGGTTATAACCCGCCTATCGTGGTAATCCACGGTAATCAGGTTAAGGATCTGCCCGATTCTTACAAGCGCTACCTGATGAACTATTTCCGTAAATCACTCAACGTGATGGGAACGCCAATTCGTATTCAGTTCAAAGAGGGTGATAACCCTTATGAAGGCAAACGTAACCTGCTGACGCCAACGCAGCAGCGTAAACGTAAGCGTCTGCTGGCGCATATGAAAAAGAACAAGCGTTAAGAATAGAGGGCCATCTGGCCCTCTTTTTTTTGCCCTGAATAAACCGGAGCAGGGAGAAAATAGTGACTATTATTTGCGAAAAATGTCAGCAACCGCTGTCGCTCAGTGATGGTGAATTTATCTGTATTACCTGCGGTACGCATTACCCCGCACAACCCTGCTGTCCGGAGTGTCATCAGCCGCTTGAGGTGCTTAAAGCCTGCGGCGCGGTGGACTATTTTTGCCGGAACGGACATGGTCTCATCTCCCGCAAGCGCGTCCTTTTCCAGCCGCCAGGTCACTGACGTCGCTTTCAGCTACGCTTAAAACGTCTGAGAGTGCAGAGCGACGACTGGCTTATTTTGTAGCAAAAATGCTATTGCGCCGTAACAAATGGGTTGTAGATGTTCACTCTGTAATGTACCAGGTGGTACAATCCTGCCGCGTCGTGGGAGGGGCCAGCCACATCCGTGTTCTTCCGGCCCATCGATCTCACGGACGCGGGTCTGTTTATATTTGATTTGAAACCGAGCGGTGCCCGGCGCGGACTGACTTAACGCGCCGGCGTCCGGATGGCATCTGTCCGGGCGCTCTGTTTATTCAGGAGAGTAAGTATTATGGCTGAAACATCCTCCCGCTCCGGAAAGGGGCTGGGAATAGCATCCGTGCTGCTCGGACTGGTGCTGCTTGCCACCGGTCTGTTTTTTGCAATTGGCGGCGGCAAACTGGTTGCACTTGGTGGCAGCGGGTACTTTTTAATTGCGGGTATCGTCACTGTACTCTCCGCAATTCAGTTCTTCCGTCGCAAATCCTCGGCAGTGGTTCTGTTCCTGCTGGTCTTTGTCGGCACCCTGATCTGGTCGCTGTTCGACGCGGGCCTGGAGTTCTGGCCGCTGGTATCACGCCTGATGGTGCCTGCCGGACTGATGCTACTTGCCTTCCTGATCTGGCCTTCACTGCGTAAGCATGAAGGTAAGCACTCACTGGCAAAACCCTCTTATGCGTTCTCTGCGCTGCTGGCGGCAGGCATGGTTGTTACGCTGGTGCAGATGTTCCAGCCACATCCTACCGTTGCAGGCACGGGCGAAGAGCTGCCGCTGATCCCGGTAGATAAAGCGAAACAGCAGAAAGACTGGGATAACTACGGTAATACCCCTCAGGGCAGCCGCTTTGTGGCGCTGGATCAAATCACCCGCGACAACGTGAAAGATCTGCAGGTGGCCTGGACTTTCCGCACCGGTGATATCCCTGTCAGCCCGACCGGCAACGGCGCAGAAGATCAGCAGACACCGTTGCAGATTGGCAATACCCTTTATCTCTGCACACCGCACAACAACGTCATCGCCGTTGAAGCCAACAGCGGTAAGCAGATCTGGAAACGTGAAATCAATGCCAAAGCGGAAGTCTGGCCGCGCTGTCGTGGTCTGGCTTACTTTGACGCCACGAAACCGCTGCAGCAGCCAGTTAAGCCGGGGTCTTCACCTGTGACTGCCGCAGTGTTGCCAGCCGGTGACAGCTGTCAGCGTCGTATTCTGATGAACACCATCGACGCGCGTCTGATTGCGATCAATGCTGACAACGGTGAGTTCTGTGAAAACTTTGGCGATCACGGCATCGTTGATCTCAAAGCGGGCATGGGCAAGGCACCGGATCCGCAATATCAGCTGACCTCAGCGCCAACCCTGGCTGGCACCACTGTGGTGGTCGGCGGTCGCGTAGCGGATAACGTGCAGACGGATATGCCGGGTGGCGTGTTGCGTGGCTTTGACGTTATCACCGGCCAGATGCGCTGGGCGTTTGACCCAGGCAATGTTGACCCGAATGCGATATTGATGCCGGGTAAAGATTATACCCGCAGTACGCCAAATTCATGGGCACCGATGTCTTACGACCCGGCAATGAACACCGTGTTCATTCCAATGGGCAGTTCGTCGGTTGACCTCTGGGGTGCGAACCGTACTGAACTGGATCACAAATATGGCGCATCGGTTCTGGCGCTGGATGCCACGACCGGTAAAGAGAAGTGGGTCTATCAGACCGTGCATAACGATCTGTGGGACTTTGACCTGCCGATGCAGCCAAGCCTGATCGACTTCCCGCAAAAAGATGGCACTACCACACCAGCGGTAGTGATTGGCGGCAAAACCGGCATGATCTTCGTTCTTGACCGTATGACCGGCAAGCCGCTGACCAAAGTCGAAGAACTGCCGATGCCGCAGGGCCATATCCCGAACGAGCAGTACACTAAAACGCAGCCACACTCGACCGGGATGCCGCAAATTGGCAACCAGACGCTGAAAGAGTCTGACATGTGGGGTGCCACGCCGTTTGATCAGCTGGCCTGCCGCATTGGCTTCAAATCCATGCGCTATGATGGCCTGTTCACCGTGCCGGACACCGACAAGTCTCTGAGCTTCCCGGGTTCGCTGGGCGGTATGAACTGGGGCAGCATGTCGGTCGATCCGAACAACCACCTGTTGTTCGTCAATGATATGCGTCTGGGTCTGTGGGTTCAGATGATCCCGGCTGATACCAGCAATATTGCGCGCGGCAGCAACGGCGGCGAAGCGATCAACACCGGTATGGGTGCCGTTCCGCTGAAAGGTACGCCATATGCTGTAAATAAAAATCGCTTTATGTCACCGCTGGGTATCCCATGTCAGAAACCGCCATTTGGTACGCTGTCGGCGATTGACATGAAAACGCAGAAAATCGTCTGGCAGGTGCCGGTCGGCACGGTGCAGGATACCGGACCATTCGGTATCAAGATGCGCGTGAAAATGCCGGTTGGCATGCCAACGCTGGGCGGTACGCTGGCCACGCAGGGCGGACTGGTGTTCATCGCAGGTACGCAGGATTACTATCTGCGCGCCTTTGACTCTTCAACCGGGAAAGAGGTGTGGAAAGCACGTCTGCCGGTGGGCAGTCAGGGTAGCCCGATGAGCTACGTCTCACCGAAAGATGGTAAGCAGTACATCCTGATCTCGGCAGGTGGCGCACGTCAGTCACCGGACCGTGGTGATTATGTGATTGCTTACGCGCTGCCAGACAGCAAGTAACAACGCTTAATGAAAAGGGCCGACATTGTCGGCCCTTTTTTACGGAAAAGTCTTGCCTGGTTTGCTGTAAGCCCGAGCATGCTCAGGGAACACGGTCAGATCGGAAAGTCGCAAAATCGTCATCCATGACTGCTCGGCCCGCGCCGTCCATGGCGCGGGACGCTTTCCTCCTCTGAACGTGTTACCTTCGCTTTAAGCTCATTTGTCGCTAACAGATGAACATCGGATTATCAGCAGTCTGAGGGCCGACATAATAGTCGGCCCTTTTTTTTGCTTATTTACCGTCGCGCCACAGCGCCTGCAACTCAGGCGGCGCCACCTGTTCCGGAATCAACAGCACTATCGTCCCGACCTCGCGGTGGGTTGCATACTGAATCTGGATGCGAAAATAGCGCTGGTCGCCACTGCCCACCTGCGCGGCTTTCTCCTCGGGTTCACCCAGCGGCATCGCCTGCTGCAGCGCATGGCAGACGCGCTCTCTTTCTGGCGGCGGCAGATCGCCCAGCATAAAGCGTCGTTCGGCGCGTAGCCCCGGAATAAAAGCCATGCCGCCTTCACGCGCGACGATGATGGTGGCGTCATCAGTGAGTTCGGGCAGGTCACTCATAGCACGCCAACCTCCTTCCACGCCTGTTCAATGGCACTGCCAACCGATTCATTGAACCGTTTTTTACCATGCTGAACGGTGAAGCGGGCAAAGGTCTTAAAGTCAGCATCCTGTGGCAGTTCGTCGTCACACACCGTGTCATACCAGGCATATCCCGCCTGTTCCCACGCATAACCACCCAGCGCTGTTGCTGCCAGATAAAAAGCCCGGTTAGGAATACCGGAATTGATATGAACCCCGCCATTATCTTCGCGTGTCTTCACGTAGTGATCCATGTGCGCCGGTTGCGGATCTTTGCCCAGCATCGGGTCATCATAGGCGGAACCAGGTTCAGACATTGAGCGCAGACCACGCCCATTGATGCCGCTTGCCAGCAGGCCTTCGCCGATAATCCAGTCCGCCTCATCGGCACGCTGTTTTTTACTGAACTGTTTCACCAGCGAGCCAAACACATCTGACAGCGACTCGTTCAGTGCACCAGCCTGCTCAAAGTAGATCAAGCCGGCTTCATTTTCCGTCACGCCATGCGCCAGTTCGTGCGCCACAACGTCAATCGCGATGGTGAAGCGATTAAAGATTTCGCCGTCACCATCACCAAATACCATTTGCTGACCGTTCCAGAAGGCGTTCTGGTACTTGTCACCGTAGTGCACGGTACCGAGCAACTTCAGCCCCTGATTATCCAGCGAGTTACGCTGATAAGCCTGCCAGAAGAAGTCATAGGTTACGCCAAGATAGTTCCAGGCTTCCTCAGCCGCCACGTCGTCATTGCCGGGCTGGCCCTCCTGACGAATCAGCTTACCTGGCAGGGTCTGCTGACTTTGCGCATCATAAATTTCACGATCCACGTGGCCGCCTGCCGCGGTTTTTGCCACCGGCTGCTTTTGCCAGTGTTCCGCCATCAGGTGCTGAACGTGTGTCAGGGTGCGACGCGCCTGCTCCTGCTGGTGGCCGGAACCGTGCGCGATGATTTTGCGAAGGATATAGGGAGGAATAACGCAATAAGCCATCTGAAACTCCTTGGCATTAGGAATGTGCCAGAAAGTATAGACCCGTCAGGCGGGTTAGACCTCATTAGTGAGGCCAGCGTTAAGTGTAAAAGTGTGAGTTGACGGGCAGAGTCAGGAGACGGTTTTGCGGCGGCGCTTTTTCTCAGGCAGTAACTGCGTCACCTGGCTTTCAACCCAGCCATCATCAAGACGGGTACGGAGCAGGTCGCCGCTCTGGAGCTGTGCGGTTTTCTTCACCACCTGTCCGGCGGTGTCGGTGGTCACGCTAAAACCACGCGCCAGCGTCGCCAGCGGGCTGACGCCTTCCAGCTGCGCCACCAACTTACCAAAGTGCTGTTTGCTGGTGCTCAGCTGTTTTGTCATGCTCTGCTGCAGGCGGTAGTGCCAGCTTTGCAGCTGTTTTTGCGCATCGAACAGCCGCTGCTGAGGCTGCTGGGAGTTGAGCCGATGCGACAGGCGATCCTGCTGACGCGTAGCGTGACGCAGGCGGGTTTCCATCGCTTCTCCCAGACGCTGCTGCAGGCGAAACAGGGCGGTCTGCTGACGGGCCAGACGCAGCTGCGGATGCTGCTGTTGCAGACGATGCTCAAGGCGGGAGTAAAGCCGCTGCTGACGTGCCAGGTAGTAATCCATCGCCATCTCCAGCCGCTGTTGCTGTGACTGCAACTGACGCAGCAACTCCAGCTGGTTACGGCTGACAATTTCAGCCGCGGCGGAAGGGGTGGGTGCGCGTAAATCGGCGACGAAATCGGCAATGGTGACATCGGTTTCATGACCCACCGCGCTGACGATGGGAATGTGGCTGGCAAAAATGGCGCGCGCCACGCGTTCATCGTTAAAGCCCCACAAATCTTCCAGCGAACCGCCGCCGCGTCCGACAATTAATACGTCGCACTCGTTGCGCAGGTTGGCGATTTCAATCGCGCGGACGATAGCCGCTGGCGCATCGACGCCCTGAACCACGGTCGGATAGATGACCACGGGCAGGGAGGGATCACGGCGATGCAGCACGCGTAACACATCGTGCAGCGCCGCGCCGGTGGAAGAGGTGATCACCCCGACCTGACGCGCCGGTTCCGGCAGCGGTTGCTTATGCTGCGGATCAAACAGTCCTTCGGTGGCCAGTTTTGCTTTCAGCAGTTCAAACTGCTGCTGCAGCAAGCCTTCACCCGCCGGATGCATACTTTCGGCAATCAGCTGATAGTCACCGCGTGGCTCATAGAGAGTGATGTTGGCGCGCACCAGCACCTGCTGACCATGCTGCGGACGGAAGGTGACGCGTCGGTTGCTGTTGCGGAACATAGCACAGCGAACCTGAGCGCCATCATCTTTCAGCGTGAAGTACCAGTGACCAGATGCCGGTTGCGTGAAGTTGGAGATCTCGGCGCTGATCCAGACCAGGCCCATCTCTTTCTCCAGCAGCTGACGCACTGTCGTATTGAGACGGCTGACGGTAAAAATATTGGCGATGGGTGGCAGCGACATGTGACGAAGATCAAATTCCAAATCAGCAGGTTAATTCATCGATACTACAGGGCTGTCAGTGCGGATCAAGAGTTTTTCGTAAATAATGCTGGAGGCAATCGATTACGGCCTGTATAATGCCGCGGCAATATTTTATCTATTCTCAATCACCCGAGGTGGAGTATTGCCATGTTAAGAATCGCTAAAGAAGCACTCACTTTTGACGACGTTCTGCTCGTCCCTGCACACTCCACCGTCCTGCCTAATACGGCCGATCTCAGCACCCAGCTGACCAAAAATATCCGTTTAAATATTCCTATGCTTTCCGCTGCCATGGACACCGTGACCGAATCGGGTCTGGCGATTGCGCTGGCACAGGAAGGCGGCCTTGGCTTCATCCATAAAAATATGTCAATCGAACGCCAGGCGGACGAAGTGCGCAAGGTGAAGAAACATGAAAGCGGCGTGGTGACTGAACCACAAACCGTCCTGCCAACCACCCCACTGGCTGACGTTAAAGCGCTGACCGAGCGCAACGGCTTTGCGGGCTATCCGGTGGTTAACCGCGACAACGAACTGGTGGGTATCATCACCGGTCGTGACGTGCGCTTTGTCACTGACCTTTCACAGCCTGTCTCTGCAGTCATGACCCCGAAAGATCGTCTGGTGACGGTAAAAGAGGGCGAAGCCCGTGATGTCGTGCTGCACAAAATGCATGAAAAGCGCGTTGAGAAAGCGCTGGTGGTAGATGACAGCTTCCATCTGCTGGGCATGATCACCGTTAAAGATTTCCAGAAAGCCGAACGCAAACCTAACGCCTGTAAAGATGCGCAGGGTCGTCTGCGTGTCGGTGCGGCAGTTGGCGCCGGTGCAGGTAACGAAGAGCGTATCGATGCGCTGGTTGCAGCGGGCGTTGACGTGCTGCTGATTGATTCTTCACACGGCCATTCTGAAGGCGTGCTGTCACGTATCCGTGAAACCCGTGCCAAATACCCGGACCTTGAAATCGTTGGCGGCAACGTAGCCACCGGTGCCGGCGCACTGGCGCTGGTTGCGGCAGGTGTCAGCGCCGTTAAAGTGGGTATCGGCCCGGGCTCTATCTGTACTACCCGTATCGTGACCGGCGTGGGCGTTCCGCAGATCACTGCCGTCTCTGACGCAGTTACCGCGCTGGAAGGCACCGGTATTCCGGTGATTGCCGATGGCGGTATCCGTTTCTCCGGTGACATCGCGAAAGCGATCGCCGCCGGTGCGTCCTGTGTCATGGTCGGTTCGATGCTGGCGGGGACCGAAGAGTCACCGGGCGAGATCGAACTCTATCAGGGCCGTTCGTTCAAATCCTATCGCGGTATGGGTTCACTGGGCGCGATGTCTAAAGGCTCTTCTGACCGCTACTTCCAGACCGATAACGCCGCTGACAAACTGGTACCGGAAGGTATCGAAGGTCGCGTGGCCTATAAAGGCCGTCTGAAAGAGATCGTGCATCAGCAGATGGGCGGCCTGCGCTCGTGCATGGGCCTGACCGGTTGCCCGACCATTGATGACCTGCGCACTAAGGCGGAATTTGTCCGCATCAGCGGCGCCGGCATCAATGAGAGCCACGTGCATGATGTGACCATCACCAAAGAGTCACCGAACTACCGCATGGGTTCATAATCCCGATTTCCCGCCCGGCTTCAGCCGGGCGCTTTTATTGATCAAGTCACCGTTCTGGAAAACCCTCAATGACGACGGAAAATATCCATAAGCATCGCATTCTGATTCTCGATTTCGGCTCACAATATACTCAGCTGGTTGCACGTCGCGTGCGCGAGCTGGGCGTTTACTGTGAACTCTGGGCATGGGATGTCACCGAAGAGCAGATTCGCCAGTTCAACCCAAGCGGCATCATCCTTTCCGGTGGCCCGGAGAGCACCACCGAACTGAACAGCCCGCGTGCGCCTGAATATGTCTTCAGCGCTGGCGTACCGGTGCTGGGTGTCTGCTACGGTATGCAGACGATGGCGATGCAGCTGGGCGGCACCGTTGCTGGCTCAACCGAGCGCGAGTTTGGTTATGCGCAGGTTGAAGTGACGACGCCAAGCGCCCTGGTTCGCGATATTGAAGATGCGATCAGCGCCGCTGGCAAACCGCTGCTGGATGTCTGGATGAGCCACGGCGACAAAGTCACGGCGATCCCGGCTGACTTCGTGACCGTTGCCAGCACAGAAACCTGTCCGTTCGCCATCATGGCTAACGAAGAGAAGCGTTTCTACGGCGTGCAGTTCCACCCGGAAGTGACCCATACCCGCCAGGGCCTGCGGATGCTTGAGCGCTTCGTTATCGACATCTGTGAATGTGAAGCCCTGTGGACGCCAGCCAAAATCATTGAAGATGCGGTTGAACGCCTGCGTGTGCAGGTCGGCAACGACAAAGTGATCCTCGGCCTGTCAGGTGGTGTTGACTCCTCCGTGACGGCAATGCTGCTGCATCGCGCCATTGGCGACCGTCTGACCTGCGTGTTCGTGGATAACGGCCTGCTGCGCCTGAACGAAGCACAACAGGTTATGGATATGTTTGGCGACCACTTCGGCCTCAACATTATTCACGTTGAAGGCGAAGCGCGCTTCCTCGACGCGCTGGCAGGTGAGAATGAGCCGGAAGCGAAACGTAAAATTATCGGTCGCGTCTTTGTGGAAGTCTTCGATGAAGAAGCGCTGAAGCTGCAGGACGTTAAGTGGCTGGCACAGGGCACCATCTATCCGGATGTCATTGAGTCTGCGGCCTCTGCAACCGGTAAGGCGCACGTCATCAAATCGCATCACAACGTCGGCGGCCTGCCGAAAGAGATGAAGATGGGCCTGGTTGAGCCGCTGCGTGAGCTGTTCAAAGATGAAGTGCGTAAGATTGGTCTGGAGCTGGGCCTGCCTTACGACATGCTCTACCGCCATCCGTTCCCGGGTCCAGGTCTGGGCGTGCGCGTTCTGGGCGAAGTGAAGAAAGAGTATTGCGACCTGCTGCGCCGTGCCGATGCCATCTTCATTGAAGAGCTGCATAAAGCGGATCTCTATAACAAAGTCAGCCAGGCGTTCACCGTCTTCCTGCCGGTACGTTCAGTCGGTGTGATGGGTGATGGTCGCAAATATGACTGGGTTGTCTCGCTGCGTGCGGTGGAAACTATCGACTTTATGACCGCACACTGGGCGCACCTGCCGTATGATTTCCTGGGTCGTGTCTCTAACCGCATCATCAATGAAGTCGACGGCATCTCCCGCGTGGTGTATGACATCAGCGGTAAGCCACCAGCGACGATTGAGTGGGAATAACCTGGCCTCAGCCAGTTAAGCCCTGATAATTCTGAAGCCCGCTCCCCAGCGGGCTTTTTTATTGCTCTGACCGTGCGCAGACTCGCTGTTTTAACCTTTCAGCGCATCCAGGTCCATCGCTGGTGTTTTCATGTTCACTTTACTGTGAATTACGCTATCCTCCATGCAGTAAAAGCCCGCAACTGACGTCAGTGGTGTCCCGCTCTTACCCGCCGCTTTCACCGATCGTCCGTATCTCAAAGCCGCCGCTTACTGAAACCGCCTGCTGAACAGGCGATTCGCGATTCTTACGTCACCAGGAATGTTGTCATGCTCTCACTTAAAGTGTTCAGCCTGTTTTTTGTTGCCGTACTGCTGCTATCGCTGGGAGCCAGCATTGCGCAGGCGACGCGTCACAGCGAAACCGCAGAGCCAGGCGGCTGGGCGACCGCCCGACGTGATTCGTCCGGGATAGCACCCGACCCGCGCGCTTTATATAGCCTGGCTATTGTACAGGTCTATGCTGCGCCGACCTATGGCTGGAAAGGGGCGGTGGCGGTGCATCCGTGGATCATCTTCAAGCGCGCAGGTGAAACGCGATTCACTCGCTACGAAGTGATTAGCTGGGGCAGCGGCGATAAAGTCCGGCGCAACACCAACCTGCCTGATGGCTACTGGTATGGCGCAAAACCGCGGCTGCTGGTGGAACATCGCGGACCGGAAGCAGAAGCGATGATCCCGCAGATTGAAGCCGCCATTAAATCCTATCCGTGGCCGACAACCTACCGCGCCTGGCCAGGACCGAACAGCAACACCTTCCTGGCGCATATTGGCCGCGAAGTACCCGCTTTAAGGCTTGATCTGCCCGCTAACGCGCTGGGTAAAGATTACCGGCCACTGTGGCGTCCGGTCGGGCTGCCGCCATCCGGGCGCGGCCTGCAGGTGTCGATTCTGGGTGTGGCGGGAGTGACGCTGGGTGCAGAAGAGGGATTTGAAGTGAATCTGCTGGGTCTGAACATGGGAGTCGATTTCACACCGTTCCGGCTGCGTCTGCCGTTTATTGGCGGCCTGGGAAATGACAACCTTCAGCAGGATAAGCCCTGACAGTCTGGCCCCGTCAGGGGCCGTTTCACCTCAGCACACGCCAAAGTCACCCTCTTCGTGATAGAGATTGACGCTCTCTGCTTTCACTTCGATCTCTTTTTTCGCTGCATCATCAACGCGTGCACACCATAAGGTGTCACCTTCGACGCGCAGCACCTGCATTTTCGGGCCGCCGGTTTTCGACTGAACAAAATCCTCTGCTTTAAACATATTGCCTCCGTTGTTAATCGTTTCTGCTGCCAGATGACTTCTGGCGCTGATCGTTTTTTGTGTGACGTTTTCCAGTTTATACCCTGACTGTTTTACTGCGAGAAAAAGTCTGCGCATGCTGAGCCGCACTAAGATAATTTCATCGAGTTGTCAGTTGACAACTTATCAATTCAGCGTCAGGATAGGGAAAAACATGGCAAGGAAGCGGCATCCCAACAAAGAGATCGAAGCGGCGTTACGTTACGCCGAATCCCATGGCTGGCTGGTCGTCACGGGAGGCCATCACGCCTGGGGCAAAATGTACTGTCCGAAAAATCTGTTGATGTGCCGATGTGGGGAGTTTTGTCTGACCTGTATCTGGAGCACACCAAAAAACGCACATCAGCATGCCCGTGCGCTGCGGCGCGTGGTCGACAACTGTCACTATCTGAAGTCCTGATGCAGCACAAGGAGAAGCATATGGAATATTGTTTCACATTACGGTTCAGCCTGCCGGAAGGGCACGCGCCGGTGGATGAACTGCTGGAAACGCTGGCAGCGGCAGGCTGTGATGATGCGCTAATCGGCCTGGGCATGCCGGGCAGAATTGCACTGGAGTTCACCCGCGAGTCTGACTCCGCAATGGATGTATTGAAACAGGCAGAAGAGGATGTGCTGCGTGCGATACCGGGTGCCACGCTGGTGGAAGCCGCACCCGATTTTGTGGGATTGACGGATGTGGCGGAGATCATCGGCATGACGCGTCAGAATATGCGTAAGCTGATGCTCAGCCACCGCCCGCCGTTTCCGCTGCCGGTGCATGACGGTAAAACCGCCATCTGGCACTTAGCGGATGTGCTGGAGTGGCTGAGTCAGCGTGGTAACTATACGCTGCCTGCGGCGACCCGAGAGCTGGCACAGGTAACGCGGCAGCGCAATCTTAACGGGTCGCTGCAACGTTACGGCCTGCAAGCCTGACGATTAGTGCGGCAGCAGGAAGATCGTCGCCAGCCCCAGGAAAATAAAGAAGCCGCCGGTGTCAGTAAGGGCGGTGATCAATACGCTGGAGCCGACGGCGGGATCGCGATTCATTTTAGTCATGACCAGCGGCACCAGCACGCCCATCAGCGCGGCCAGCAGCAGATTCAGCGCCATGGCCAGCATCATAACGCCGCCCAGCGCCATATTGTCATACATCAGCCAGGTGATACCGCCCATGATGCCGCCCCAGAACAGGCCGTTGATCAGCGCCACGCCAAGCTCGCGGACGATCAAAAACGAAAAGTTGCCCGGTTCAACCTGATGTAAGGCCAGCGCCCGCACAATCATGGTGATGGTCTGATTACCGGTATTGCCGCCGATACCCGCGACGATCGGCATCAGCGTGGCCAGCGCCACAATTTGCGAAATCGTCCCTTCAAACAGCCCGATAACCCGTGAGGCGACAAAGGCGGTGCAGAGGTTAATCGCCAGCCAGGCCCAGCGTTTACGTACCGATTTACGCACCGGCGCAAACACATCCTCTTCCTGACTGATCCCCCCCATTTTACGAATGTTGCTTTCGTTTTCGGCATTCACCAGGTCGATGATGTCTTCAATGGTCACGCGGCCAATCAGCTTGCCTTTGGCGTCGGTGACGGCGGCAGAAATGAGGTTATAACGTTCAAAGGCGCTGGCTGCGTCTTCGGCCTTATCATTGAGCTGGAAGGTGGTAGGGCGCGCGTTCATCACGTCGCTCACCAGGGTTTTGGGTTTGTTAAGCAGGATGTCCGTCAGCAGCAGCTCGCCCAGCAGCTGATTATCTTTATTGGTGATAAAGAGTTTATCGGTACCGCCCGGCATGCTTTTGCGCTTGCGCAGAAAGCGTTGCACTGTTGCAAGCGTGACATCTTCACGCACCGTCAGGATATTGAAATCCATCACCCGGCCCACGCGGTCACGGTCAAGCTGCACCATATCGAGCATGCGGGCGCGCAGGGCGGGCTCCACAGTTGCCAGCAGGCGTCCGGTCAGGTCACGTGGCAGATAACGCGCCAGCCAGACCTGATCGTCGATATCCAGCGGCTGGATAGCGCGCAGGATATCGCGGTCGCTCATCTCTTCGGTGAGGCTGGCCCAGACCGTTTCAGACGCTTCAACCAGCACATGGCCGCGCCGCTCGTTCGGCACCAGCCGCCACAGCGCCTGACGTTCTTCTTCGGGCAGGGCTTCGAGAATATCCGCGAGGTCAGCGGCATGCAGTTGCAGAATGTCCTGTTCCAGCGCGTCACGCTGGGCCGCATTTTCACGTTGCTGTTCAGGATTGAGATCGCCCGATTTCTCCAGCAGGGCATCAACCAGATCGTGCTCGCTGAGCAGCAGCGTCAGAATGCGATGACGTATTTCACTTAAACGTTGAGAGTGAGAGGCAGACACATTGGATCCCTTAAGTCTGAAAGCACCAGCACGAAGTGTAGCGTTTTGCCTGAAAAAGGGATGCAAAAAAGAGTCCAGTTATCTGGATAACGTTTAAGTTTCAGGTGCGTTTCAGGCGAAATGTCGTTATTGGTTATTCGCTATCGCGTATCGCCTGATGTTATGGCAACCGGTTCAGGAATAGCTTTCTGTTGCTGATGATGCTCGAAGGCAGCAGGCAGGATAAAAATCAGGCGACTAAAAAGAATGATAAAACTAATCAGCAGCACAATGCGGGTCATGGTGCCGGTTTTTTGACGTCTTCGGGGAGAAATAGCGCTGTTCACGCGGGGTGGTTCCTGTAATGACCCCATCTGGGGCGACTGCAATATTTAGTCACAGTCGCCTGATGAAATCAATCGCTGTTGAAAAAAACAGCAGATAAAGATCAGTAACTCGCTTTTTGCGCCAGCAGCGTCGCAAACCGACAGGTGATGCGGTTGCCATTTTCATCTGTGCGATGCAACTGACCGGGGTGCTCGTTGTACTTCACGATGTGCCAGTTGCGGTAGTAGTGGCTGAGCTCGCCTGATTTAAACGCAAAGGAGAAATCAGCCGGGCAGGGCATATCGTCCGTGTTCATTGCCGCTACGATCAGGTTAAAACCGTCTCTGACCGTACAGGCTTGCATGTCGGCAATCAGCTGCGGAATGGTCTGCGGCTGCAGAAACATCATCACCACGGTCGACAGCACAAAGTTGAAGCCGCCATTAAAGCGCGTGTTGTTCAGGTCGCGCTGCTCGGTATGAATGCCGCTGAGATTTTCCTGCGCAATAATCTCCTGCAGGCGCGCCAGGCTTTGCGGATTATGATCCCACGCCGTGACGTCAAAACCGTGCTGATTCAGAAACAGCGTATTGCGTCCCACGCCACAGCCAAGGTCAAGTGCCTTGCCGACGTTAAGCTGGGGCAGCGCCGCAACCACTTCGGAGTGGGGCGGCGTTAAACCATAGGTTTCGGCAAAATAGTTTTCGCCTGAAAGTGGTGCGGTTGGTTGTGTCATATTCATCAATTCAGTTAAACGGGCGCCAGGCGCCCGGGTTGTCAGACTTCTTCTTCGAGGATCAGTTTCCATCCCGTGACGTCATTCCAGTAAACCTGCTCCCGTTCAAGATCGAGCTGAACCAGGTTGTTCTGCGTGAAGTAGCCCGCCGGAAAGGTCAGCGTCCAGTGGCCGTCATCGCATTTCAGGGTTAACGCCTCCGGACGCGTGGTGGCCTGTCGCTGATTATTCAGCAGGGTACCCAGGCGCAGCAGGAAAATCAGCGGCACAAACTGCTTTTTCTTGAACAGCGTCACGCGCGGCAGCTCATCAAGCTTTATCGCTTTACGATGGAATCTGACCAGCGCCGCCAGCAGCATCTGCTGATCCTGATTGAAGCCCGGCAGGTTGGTGTTTTGCAGAATATAGGCTGAATGGCGTTGCAGGCCGCTGTGATTAATGGTCAGGCCCACTTCGTGCAGCATCGCCGCCCATTTCAGCAGTGCGGCCAGTTGTGGATTCGCCAGTTTCTGATTCTGCTCGCGCCACTGCAGATAAAGCTGCTCGGTGGTGTCGAGCACGCGTCGTGCCTGATCGCTGTCGATGGCGTAATGGTTTGCCAGACTCTGTGCCGTACGGCTGCGAATATCCTGATGGCGGAAACGGCCCTCCATCTCATAGAGCACGCCTTCACGCAGCGCACCGTCGGAGAGGCGCAATTCGCGAATGGCCAGCGCATCAAAGACGCCGCACAGAATCGCCAGCCCGGGTACAAACACGCCTTTACGCTCTTCCGACAGACCCGGCAGGCTGAGTGCAGCAAAGGATTTGTGTTTCATCACTTCGTCATAGAGCTTTTCAAGGCGCTCAGGCGTAATCAGCTTCTCTTTTTCATCCATCGCCAGCAGCACTTCGCAGGCGGCTTTGATGGTGCCGGACGCGCCCAGCGCATATTGCCAGCC
Organism: Pantoea sp. paga; assembly: GCF_007558755.1. NCBI lineage: Bacteria > Pseudomonadati > Pseudomonadota > Gammaproteobacteria > Enterobacterales > Erwiniaceae > Pantoea > Pantoea sp. paga. The sequence goes on along the minus strand of NZ_VLTF01000009.1, from coordinate 105,937 downwards.
ATGCAGACGATATTGCCACGCCAGCGTTTCCAGCTTCTGCGCGGCCGCTAAACGCGCGCGACGGAAGTTTTCACGGCTGATTTCACCTTTCGGGAAATAGAGCTGGGCGAAACTGACACAACCCATGCGTCGGCTCTCAACCAGTTGCGGTTCAAAATCCTCGCCAATGACCAGCTCGGTTGATCCGCCGCCGATATCGATTACCAGCTTGCGGCCTTTCTCCGGCTGGGTATGTTCAACGCCCATAAAGATCAGGCGAGCCTCTTCATGGCCCGAAATCACCTCTATCGGATAAGGGATCACCTCGGCCGCACGTTGCAGGAAGGTTTCGGCGTTGACCGCCTCGCGCAGCGTATGGGTACCGACAATCGTCACGTTGCTCGGACTGAACCCCTGCAGGCGCTCGGCGAACAGGGCCAGGCAGGCTAACCCCCGCTCCATCGCTTCCTCGCTGAGGTTGTGCCGGGCATCCAGCCCGTCAGCCAGATGGACGCGCTGCTTAAGGCGGCCCAGTACCTGCATCGCACCATCGACAACCCGCGCAATCACCATATGGAAACTGTTCGAGCCCAGGTCAATCGCCGCAAACTCCTGGGGTTTTGGCGTACTTTTATGAGAAATTGGCATAGGATTTATTCAGGTTGTTCCAGTTTCTTGATGTAATCATAAATGGCCAGCTGCGATCGCACTTTACGACGATTGCCGCGCTGGACGTAATGGTTACTCAACTCTTTATCCACGATGCGGGCTTTCACCGTATCACTCAACTGAATAGCAATAATGTCGAGTATGCGCTGCCGGATGTGGGGATCGAGAATCGCCACTGCCACTTCGATACGGTAATCAATGTTACGTGTCATCCAGTCAGCGGAGGAGAGGAACACCTTCTTATCGCCGCCATTCTCAAAAATATAGACGCGATCGTGTTCCAGATAACGGTCAACAATACTGATGACACGAATATTTTCACTGATCCCGGGCAAGTCAGGGATTAATGAGCACATTCCGCGCACCAGAAGATTGACCTTCACCCCTACGCTGGAGGCTGTATAAAGCCGATCAACCAGACCTTTGTCCACCAGATTGTTGATTTTCAGAGTAATGCCGCAGGGCTTATTCTGCTGCGCATTAGCAATTTCGGTGTCGATTAGCTCATACAACATCCGGCGCGAGTTCTGCGGCGAGACCATCAGATGATCGAACGTCACGGGCCGGTAGGGATTCTCAATAAAGTTGAACACCCGACGTACTTCATTGGTGATGCGCGCATCCGCGGTCAGCAACGAGTAGTCCGTATAGAGACGCGCGGTTTTCTCGTTAAAGTTGCCGGTACCGATATGCGCGTAGCGCACAATCTCTTCGCCTTCGCGGCGTGAAATCAGGAACAGCTTGGCGTGGATCTTCAGGCCTGGTGCGGAGAAAATGACATGCACGCCCGCTTCAGTCAGGCGTTTCGCCCAGTAAATATTGGCTTCTTCATCGAAGCGCGCCTGCAGTTCCACCACCACCGTGACTTTTTTACCGTTATAAGCGGCATGGATCATCGCATCCATGATGCGGGAATGTTTAGCAACGCGGTAGATGTTGATTTTGATCGCCAGCACGCTGGGGTCGAACGACGCCTGACGCAGCAGCTCCAGCACATGCTCAAAGGTGTGGTACGGGTAGTAGAGCAGTACGTCGCGATTGCGAATCGCATCGAAGCCGTTGCGGAAACCATCAAAGCCGATGTGGCGAATCTGCGGCAGCGGGCGGTTCACCAGGTTGTTTTTGCCGACGTTCGGGAAGCCGATAAAGTCTTTGAAGTTGTGGTAGCGGCCGCCTGGCAGGATGGAGTCCAGGTTTGAGATGGAAAGCTTGTGGCACAGCAGCGACACCATCGTGTCGGGCATATCGCGCTGGTAGACGAAACGCACCGGTTCCGCCGTCAGTCGCTGCTTCAGGCTGGAGGACATCAGTTCCAGCAGGCTCGACTCCATCTCCGTGACCAGGTCGTACTCGGCGTCACGCGTCATTTTCATTGAATAGGCGTTGAGCGCGTCGTAGTCGTAGAAGCCTTTAAAAATGTCATCCAGGCAGTAACGTAAGATGTTATCCAGCAGGATCATCGGCTTACGGCGGCGCGGTGGCTCTGCCGGTAAATTGATGAAACGCGGGACTTTGTCGGACGGAATTTCCAGCAGCGCATACTGAATATTGTCACCGCGAATTATCTCTACCGCCAGATAGGTGTAGTCATCTTTTAGGAATTCGGTCAGATCCGTTTCATGGGTGATCAGAATCGGCGAGATATGCTGACGCAGCTCGTGCTTGAAGTAGTGGCGCAGCCACGCCTGCTGATTGGATGAGAGCTGACGTTCGTTGATCAGGAAGATCTGGTTACGTGCCATCTCCAGCAGCAGATCGTTATATAGCGCATCAAACTCCTGATCGGACTTCATCACCCGCTGCTGAATTTTCTTAAACAGATGGCGTGGCGTACTGGCGGAACCCTGCTCTTCACCAATCAGAATGCGGCGTTTGAGGTCGGCAAAACGCACTTTATAGAATTCGTCGAGATTATTGGAGTAGATACCCAGAAAGCGCATCCGCTCAATCAGTGGATTGCTTTTGTCTGCTGCTTCCTGCAAAACCCGTTCATTAAAGGATAACCAGCTTAATTCTTTTTCAATATAAAGCTTTACCTGACCCATTCTCACTCCATTTAGCGGTTGCAGGACTGAAGATCCAGTATCCACCAACATTATGGCGAGAGTATGGCAGCGTTGTCCAACGCCAGGAGTTGTCTTATCAATCGGCTACGGGCAACATAGCGGCTTATTTTGGCCTGCTAGCGGAACCGCATGAGCGCAAACCACATTCCTGTCCAATTCAGCGATCGTAAGCGTCGTGCCGTTGACCGTCTGACACGGCGACTGGTCACCTGCTGTGGCGTGGCGATCCTGCTATTGATGCTGCTGCTCTTCTGCTGGCTGATTGGCGTGGTATTACCGCTGTTTAATGCGCCGGGCCTGCAGATTGCGGCCAGCCAGCAACTCTGGGATCGTGCGCCAGCCTTAGCGATTGGCAATCAGGGGAAGGTCGGATGGCGCATCAGCGAGCGCGGTGCGGCGCGTTTTATCCCGCTGGATGGTCAGCCTGCGGAACCGGCACTGGCCCTGACCCCGCCGCCCGGCGAGATAGTGCGGAGTGCCGATGAGCAGACGCTACTGCTGAATATGCAGGGTGCGCTGACACTGATGCAGCCCACGGCCGACCAGCAGTGGCGTTTTCCGCTGGGCGACAAACCGTTTCATCTGCCCGATGGCGCAGTGACGAAGATGGCGCTGGCGACGCGCCATGCGGGTCAGTGGCGTATAGCCGCACTCACTGAGGCCGGACTCCGGGTGCTGACGCTTGGGACCGATCGCCAGGCCTCGGTTATCCCGCTGCCGCAACGCCAGCTGGATCTGCTGGCGCTCTCGCCGTCCGGCGATCTGCTCTACACCACCGAAGGCAATCTGCTGCGGGTCTGGCAACTTGATGATGACCGTGCACTATTGCGCGAAACGCACACCCTGCCGCATCAGCCAAAAAGTCTGCATCTGCTGGTGGGCGGCAGAAGCCTGCTGATCCAGGATCGCAGCGGTGTCACGCAGTGGTTTGCTATCGCCAGCGAACAGGGGCCGCGCCTGCAGCGCATTCGTACCTTTGCCAGCAGCGACGGCGAGACCATTCTGGTGACGGAATCACAACGTCGCGTGTTTGCGACGCTCAGCAAACAGGGGCTGTTACGGCTGTTCGCCAGCAAGCAGAATGGCCCGATACTGGAGCGTCAGCTGGAACCTGGCATTGTGCAGGCGCAGTTTTCGCCACGTGGCGACAGCCTGCTGATTGAACGGGCGGGAAGCTGGCAGACCCTGCGGCTTGATAATCCGTGGCCGGACGTTACCTGGCGCAATTTCTGGCAAAAAATCTGGTATGAAAATTATCCCGGACCGGACTGGATCTGGCAATCGACCGCGGCGGGTGACAGTTATCAGGCCAAGTTCAGCCTGATGCCGATGGTGATGGGTACGCTGAAAGCGGCGAGTTTAGCGCTGCTGTTTGCCACACCGCTGGCGCTGGCGGCGGCGATGTACACCGCCTGGTTTATGGCGCCCGGCCTGCGACGCTGGGTCAAACCGGCCATTGAGATGATGGGTGCGCTGCCAAGCGTGGTCGTGGGGCTGATTGCCGGGATCTGGCTCGCGCCGCATATTGGTCAGGCGCTGGTGGGTGTGCTGCTGCTGCCGCTGACGCTGGCGGGCACGTTGCTGCTGTGCGGCGTATTCAGCGCGCGTTTACCGCCGCGCTGGCGTCAGCCGGGTCGTGAAGTGCTGATTCTGCTGCCGCTGTTGCTGCTGGTCACGCTGCTGACGCTGTGGCTGCCCACGCTGTTGATACCGGATGCGGGCGACTGGCTGCCGCATTACGAACAGCGCAATCTGCTGGTAGCCGCGCTGGCGATGGGCTTTGCGCTGGTACCGCTGATCTTTACCCTCTCTGAGGATGCGCTGTTCAGCGTGCCCGCAGCGTTAGGGCAGGGCTCGCTGGCACTGGGCGCGACGCCGTGGCAAACCCTGACACGCGTCGTGCTGCCGGGTGCTTCCGCCGGTATTTTTGCCGCCCTGATGATTGGTCTGGGGCGTGCCGTAGGAGAAACCATGATTTTGCTGATGGCGACCGGCAACACGCCGCAAAGTGAAGGTGGCCTGTTCAGCGGCCTGCGCGCGCTGTCCGCCAATATCGCCATTGAGATGCCGGAAGCGGCGGCGGGGAGTGCTCATTATCGCGTGCTGTTTCTCAGCGCCCTGATGCTGCTGCTGTTTACGCTGGTGATCAACACGGTTGCCGAGCTGATCCGTCAGCGACTGCGCCAGCGCTACAGCCAGCACGAGGAGCAGGCATGAAAGCGATGCGACAGAACGATCGCTGGCGCTGGCTAACCGCCGGTGCCGTAGCCGTCTGCCTGCTGGCCTTTACGCTGCTGATTGGGTTACTGGCCTGGCAGGGCGTGCGCGCTTTCTGGCCGCAGCGCGTCGATCTCTACACGTTTAGCCAGCCTGAAGGGGGCGAGACGCGGCTGCTGGGTGAAACCCTGGAACATCAGCGGCGCTTTCCGGCCCCGGCAGATGAGCAGGGCAACAGCGGCGGACAGGTTAATCGCTATCTGATTAAAACCGGTAACCGTGACTGGGACGCACCCGATTTCCGGGTAGTTTACAGTCGCACGGCGGCGCAGGTCAGCCAGCCAGCGGACATCATGGTGCTGCAGCGCCGTAGCCACGGTCAGGCATACGGCTGGTTTGTCGGCCTGCGTGAAGATGATGAAGAGCTAACTGCGCAGGATCCCGATGCGCTGCTGCATCAGCGGCTCGGACAGGTGCAGATGCTGGTGCGGCAGGCTAATCAGATTCGCCGGGTCGATATGGCGCGCCTCAACAGCCAGCGTGAGCAGCTTGATGAGCAGGCGACCACAAACCGTGCTGCCGGGCGCTTTGATCTGCAGGCCGAGTCAGAATATCAGGCCAATCAGGCCGCTTTGCAGCGCCGTTTTAATCAGCTGAGCGAGACACTGGCTTCGCTGCAACAGCAGAGTCAGCGCGATCTGTTAATCCTGCGGGATGTGCATGGCACCGAACATGCGATCCCGCTGACCGAAATCGTTGACAGCTGGAAGCCGAACGCGATGACGCTGACCGGCAAAACGCTGCATTTCCTGGAGCAGCTGTGGCGTTTCGTCAGTGATTCACCCGCTGAAGGCGAGAGTGAATCCGGGGCGTTCCCGGCGATCTTTGGCACCGTGCTGATGGTGTTGCTGATGTCGGTGGTCGTGATGCCGCTGGGTGTCATCGCCGCCATCTGGCTGCATGAATATGCCGGACGCAATGCGCTGACCAGACTGGTGCGCATCGCGGTGGTCAATCTGGCAGGCGTCCCTTCAATCGTCTATGGCGTATTTGGTCTGGGCTTCTTTGTCTGGCTGGTGGGCGGCACGATAGACCAGCTCTTCTTCGCCAGCGCGCTGCCCAATCCCACCTTCGGAACACCTGGTTTGCTGTGGGCGTCGCTGACTCTGGCGTTATTAACGCTGCCGGTGGTGATTGTGGCGACCGAAGAGGGATTATCCCGCATTCCCAACAGCCTGCGGCAGGGTTCGCTGGCGCTGGGCGCGACTCAGGCGGAAACCCTGTGGAACGTGGTGCTGCCGATGGCGGTGCCTGCCATGCTGACCGGCCTGATTCTGGCGGTGGCGCGTGCCGCCGGTGAAACCGCGCCGCTGATGCTGGTTGGCGTGGTAAAAATGGTGCCGGAACTGCCTGTCGACGCGGTGTTTCCTTATCTGCATCTGGACCGCAAGTTTATGCATCTGGGCTTCCAGATTTACGATCTGGCGTTTCAGAGTCCGAATATTGAAGCTGACCGGCCGCTGGTGTTCGCCACCGCGCTGCTGCTGGTGCTGATTATTCTGTCGCTTAATCTGCTGGCGATGGGCCTGCGTCACCGTCTGCGTGAACGCTATCGCCTTATGACTCAATAACAGGCTATGACTATGACGTCCGACACGGATATCGCGCTGACCGTTAACCAGCTGTCGCTGTGGTATGGCGAGCGCCAGGCGCTGCAGGCTATTTCGCTGCAGGTGCCGAAAAACAAGATTACCGCGCTGATTGGCCCCTCCGGCTGTGGCAAATCGACGCTGCTGCGCTGTTTTAATCGCATGAATGATGTGATTGATCATTGCCGGGTCGAGGGTGAGGTGTTGCTGGGATCGCAGCCGATCCTGCGACCTGAACAGGATCTCTCGGCGCTGCGTCGTCGGGTCGGCATGGTGTTTCAGCGCCCCAATCCTTTTCCAAAATCGATCTATGAAAATGTGGTCTACGGGCTGCGCTTACAGGGTGTACGCGATCGGCGGGTGCTGAACGAAGCCTGTGAACGTGCGCTGCGCGCGGCGGCGTTGTGGAGTGAGGTCAAAGATCAGCTGTCACAGAATGCACTGACGCTCTCGACCGGACAGCAGCAGCGACTGGTAATTGCCCGTGCCATTGCGATTGAACCGGAAGTTCTGCTGCTGGATGAGCCGACTTCCGCACTCGATCCCATCTCCACGCTGGTGATTGAAGAGCTGATGACCACGCTCAAGCAGCATTTCACGCTGGTGCTGGTGACGCACAACATGCAGCAGGCTTCTCGCGTGTCAGATTACACCGCGTTTATGCATCAGGGCGCGTTAGTGGAGTTTGATGAGACTGACCGTATCTTCACCGCGCCAAAACAGCGACGCACCGAAGATTACATTACGGGGCGCTACGGCTGAGAAAGGGGAAAAGCAGGCTTTCGTAAGGTGGGAATGAAGCACCGGCTCAGGGAGCCTGTACCCTTCGTAAAGACGCAAAAAACGCCATCCCTGGCGGCTCAGCGCGGGCGATTACGCACCTCATCCCTGAGGTGCGCCCGTAGCCGGGCCAACGCTTTGCGTTGTTCAAAACGCTCCCGACGTTTTTGTCCATGGCCCGCGATGCTTTACTACGGGTACAGTCTCCCATCGCTTTGATTTTTTCAGCCGTCTGTGGGAAAACCCGCAACGGCTTCTGAAGCGTCAGTCGTTAGCATAACCCTGCGGCGGCAGCGGTTCGCCATCCAGCCAGGCCTGGCCGTCACGCATCGCCAGACGATCCTCCACAAACCAGCCGATTACCATCGGATAGATGGCATGCTCCTGGTGCTGCACCCGCTCCGTAATCTCCGCTTCGCTGTCGCCGGGAAATACCGGGACTTTTGCCTGCAGGATCACCGGCCCCCCATCCAGTTCGTCAGTGACGAAATGCACGGAGGTGCCATGTTCGCTGTCGCCATTTTCCAGCGCCTGACGATGCGTATGCAGACCCGGATATTTCGGCAACAGGGAAGGGTGGATATTCAGCAGGCGATCGTGAAAATGGGCCACGAACGCGCTGCTGAGAATGCGCATATAGCCGGCCAGCACAATCAGGTCTGGAGTGTAGGCTTCGATTTCAGCGATGAGCTGGCGATCGAAGGCTTCGCGGTCGGCGAAGTCGCTGGCGGCAAGCGAGTGGGCGGGAATCCCCGCCTCCTGCGCCCGCGTCAGGCCATAAGCGGCGGCACGATTGCTGAACACGGCAGCCACGCTGCCGTGAATCCGCCCGCTTGCACAGGCGTCAAGGATGGACTGAAGGTTACTTCCGTTGCCGGAAATCAGTACAACCAGCTTTTTCATCCGTTGATGACCACACGCTCTTCGGCATCAGACGCTTTAATCACGCCGAGCTTCCAGGCTTTCTCGCCCGCAGCCTGCATCAGCGCAATCGCGTTATCCGCGTCTGCCGGACTCAGGGCGATGATCATGCCGACACCGCAGTTAAAGGTACGGTACATCTCGAAACGGCTGACGTTGCCCGCCTGCTGTAACCAGCTGAAGACGGCCGGCCACTGCCAGCTCTTCTCGTCGATAACGGCCTGAGTATTGTCGGGCAGCACGCGCGGAATATTTTCCCAGAAGCCGCCGCCGGTCAGGTGTGCGATAGCGTGCACATCGACCTGCTCAATCAGGCTCAGAATATTTTTCACGTAGATGCGGGTCGGTTCCAGCAGATGATCGGCCAGCGGTTTACCTTCCAGCTGTTCAGTCTGTGGATCGGTGTTGCTGACTTCCAGAATCTTGCGCACCAGCGAATAGCCGTTGGAGTGCGGGCCGCTGGAGCCGAGGGCAATCAATACGTCGCCATCCTGCACCTTGCTGCCATCAATGATCTCTGACTTTTCCACCACGCCAACACAGAAACCGGCCACGTCGTAATCTTCGCCGTGATACATGCCTGGCATCTCAGCGGTTTCACCGCCCACCAGCGCACAACCCGACTGCAGACAACCTTCGGCGATGCCGGTGATCACCGCAGAAGCGGTATCCACATCCAGTTTGCCGGTAGCGTAGTAGTCGAGGAAGAAGAGGGGCTCGGCGCCCTGTACTACCAGGTCGTTGACGCACATCGCCACCAGGTCAACACCAATGGCATCGTGACGTTTGAGATCCATCGCCAGACGCAGCTTGGTGCCAACGCCATCGGTGCCGGAGACCAGCACCGGTTCACGGTATTTTTGCGGCAGCGCGCAAAGCGCACCAAAACCGCCCAGTCCACCCATCACTTCCGGGCGACGCGTCTTTTTCACTACGCCTTTAATACGGTCAACCAGAGCGTTACCAGCATCTATATCAACACCGGCGTCTTTGTAACTGAGAGAGGTTTTGTCGGTCACTGCGAGGTCCCCACGCGAGTTGCGGTTGGTGGTTTAAAATAAAGCGCGGCAATTCTATCAGTGCAGGCAAACGTTTGCGAGTCCGGGATTGCGCATCGGACGATTTTCATTAATCCTCTATTTGTCCCGGTAAAACCCGCGGCTTTGCGCAAGAGCAGGTGGCGCGGAGCGCAAAAGGCGGTATAATCCCGCGATTTTTTTTTAGCTCAACTCATTCCGGGAGAACACCAATGAAGATCGTGGAAGTCAGACACCCGCTGGTCAAACATAAACTGGGCTTGATGCGTGAGCACGATATCAGTACAAAGCGTTTTCGCGAGCTGGCGTCTGAAGTGGGCAGCCTGCTGACCTACGAAGCGACCGCCGATCTGGAAACAGAGCGCGTAACCATTGAGGGCTGGAACGGCCCGGTAGAGATCGATCAGATCAAAGGCAAAAAAATCACGGTGGTGCCGATTCTGCGTGCCGGCCTTGGCATGATGGAAGGGGTGCTGGAGCACGTTCCCAGCGCCCGTATCAGCGTGGTGGGTGTTTACCGTGATGAAGAGACACTGGAGCCGGTTCCCTATTTCCAGAAGCTGGTCTCTAACATCGAAGAGCGTCTGGCGCTGGTCGTCGATCCTATGCTGGCGACCGGCGGTTCCATGATCGCTACCATCGACCTGCTGAAGAAAGCGGGCTGCACCAGCATCAAAGTGCTGGTACTGGTTGCCGCACCAGAAGGGATTGCCGCGCTGGAGAAAGCGCATCCTGACGTTGAGCTTTACACCGCGTCAGTGGATCAGGGACTGAATGAGAAAGGTTACATCATTCCCGGACTCGGCGATGCCGGGGACAAGATTTTCGGAACCAAATAATCGCACAGCCGACCAGAGAGTCGGCTTTTTTTTGGCAAAAAAAAGATCCCCGAACGGGTTTGGTGTGGCTGCAAGGCTCACCGGCGTGCCTGCTGCTGTGCCAGAGGCGCGCGCCCTGGGGGATAAATAACACAAGGGGATAAATGATGACTCGTCGCGCCATTGGCGTCAGTGAACGACCGCCGTTACTGCAAACCATTCCACTCAGCCTGCAACACCTGTTCGCCATGTTTGGTGCCACGGTACTGGTACCGATTTTGTTCCACATCAACCCGGCGACGGTGCTGTTATTCAACGGCGTAGGCACGCTGATCTACCTCTTTATCTGTAAAGGCAAAATTCCCGCTTACCTCGGTTCCAGTTTTGCCTTTATCTCGCCAGTACTGCTATTGCTGCCGCTGGGTTATGAGGTCGCGCTGGGCGGATTTATCCTGTGTGGCGTGCTGTTCTGTCTGGTGGCGCTGATTGTCAAACGCGCGGGCACCGGCTGGCTCGATGTGATGTTTCCCCCGGCGGCGATGGGCGCGATTGTCGCCGTCATCGGTCTGGAGCTGGCAGGGGTAGCCGCCAATATGGCAGGTCTGCTGCCCGCGGAAGGCAGCGCGCCCGACAGTACAACCGTGCTGATTTCGCTGGTCACGCTGGCAGTGACGGTATTCGGTTCCGTGCTGTTTCGTGGCTTCCTGGCGATCATCCCGATTCTGGTTGGGGTGGTGGCGGGTTATCTGCTCTCTGCATTTATGGGCATCGTTGACTGGAGCGGCGTGGTCAAAGCCCCCTGGTTTGCGCTGCCAACCTTCTATACCCCGCGCTTTGAGTGGGTGGCGATGCTGACGATCCTGCCTGCGGCGCTGGTGGTGATTGCCGAGCATATCGGTCATCTTGTAGTCACCGCCAACATCGTAAAGAAAGATCTGATTCGCGACCCTGGCCTGCATCGTTCGATGTTCGCCAACGGCTTATCAACGGTCATCTCCGGCTTCTTTGGTTCAACGCCTAACACCACCTACGGTGAAAACATCGGTGTGATGGCGATTACCCGCGTCTACAGTACCTGGGTGATTGGCGGTGCGGCGATTCTGGCGATCCTGCTCTCCTGTGTCGGCAAACTGGCGGCGGTGATTCAGGCGATCCCGGTACCGGTAATGGGCGGCGTGTCGCTGCTGCTGTATGGCGTGATTGGCGCATCCGGTATCCGGGTGTTGATCGAATCCAAAGTCGATTACAACAAAGCGCAAAATCTGATCCTGACCTCGGTGATCCTGATCATCGGCGTCAGCGGTGCGAAGGTGCATATCGGTGCTGCGGAGCTGAAAGGCATGGCGCTGGCGACGATCGTGGGGGTGGGATTAGCGCTGATCTTCCGTGTGATCTCGCTGTTGCGCCCGGAAGAAGTGGTGCTGGAGGCTGAAGAATCGCGCGAGCCGTGATCGCAGCAAGCCTGACAGGATCGGGGCAGGGACGCCCCATTCATCTCTTTCTGAAAACTGTGTTAGACTTCCCCCGATTTTTTGCTTGTTCTCTTGCTGAGGTGCTTCTGAACACGCCGGCACAATTGTCATTGCCACTCTATTTACCTGACGATGAAACCTTCTCCAGCTTCTGGCCGGGGGAAAACCCGTCGCTGATTGCCGCGCTGAAAGGCGCTCTCAACCAACAACATGGCAGCTATCTCTACTTCTGGTCACGCGAAGGCGGAGGGCGGAGCCATTTGCTGCACGCCGCGTGCGCCGAGATGTCAGCGCGCAGCGAAGCGGTCGGTTACGTTCCGCTGGATAAACGCACCTGGTTTGTACCGGAAGTACTGGAAGGGATGGAGCAGCTGTCACTGGTCTGCATCGATAACATCGAGTGCATTGCAGGCGAGCCTGAATGGGAAATGGCGATCTTCGATCTCTATAACCGTATTCTGGAAACCGGTAATACGCGCCTGTTTATTACCGGCGATCGTCCGCCACGCCAGCTTAATCTGCAACTGCCCGATCTCGCCTCGCGGCTGGACTGGGGGCAGATCTATCGCCTGCAGCCTCTCTCCGACGAAGACAAATTACAGGCGCTGCAACTGCGCGCCGGGTTACGCGGATTTGAGCTGCCGGAAGATGTGGGACGCTTCCTGCTGAAGCGACTGGATCGTGAAATGCGCACCCTGTTTGATACGCTGGATCGGCTTGATCGCGCCTCGATCAGCGCCCAGCGTAAACTCACCATTCCGTTTGTGAAAGAGACACTCGGCCTTTAAAACAGGTCGAGCACCGCTTCGGGCGGACGTCCGATCCGCGCCTTGTCGCCATTGATCACTATCGGCCTTTCAATCAGCACCGGATGTTCCACCAGCGCATCCAGCAGCGCACTTTCGCTTTTGTCGCTGAGTGCCAGTTCGCTATAGATCGCCTCTTTAGTCCGCATCAACTGCTGTGCGCTCTGCATTCCCAGTTTCTTTAACAGGATTTGCAGCGTCTCGCGATCGGGCGGCGTTTGCAGATAGAGCACCACTTCCGGCTCTATCCCGCGGGCGTTCAGCAGCGCCAGCGTCTCGCGGCTCTTGCTGCAGCGCGGGTTGTGGTAAATCGTCACCATCTCAGACTCTCCTTTATTCGCAGCATGAATGCTCAGCCTTTCTGATATTGCTTAAAGCGCTGTTGTAACTGGCGCAGCTGATCGATACGGGCATCGTAGCGCGCCTGTTTCAGGCTGCCGAGCGGCACCTGTGCGCTGGCGCTGCCAAGTGCGGTGATCGCCTGATCGAGCTGGCCATTCAGCGCCAGACTCTCTGCCCGCGCCGATAACTCTTCATCATTCAGTCCCTGCTGTGCAGACGCCTGGGCCAGCAAATCCCAGCCGTTAGGATCATCTTTATTAGCCCAGGTGTAGCGATTCAGAATGCGGCTGGCGTTGGCATACTGTTTCGCTTCAACGTAGGCGTTGGCCAGGTTGAGCTGCACCACCGGGCTGTTTTTTGCACTGGTGGCGGCGCTGAGCAGGGCGATCGCCTGTTGGGGCTGATTCAGGCCGATATCGATGTCTGACATAAGATCCAGGAACCAGACGTTATTCGGCTGTTTGGCCAGCAGCGGCGTCATAATCCGCTTCGCATCGGCAAAGCTTTTCGCCTGCAAAAACTGTATGGCTTTGCCATATTGTGACGCCAGCTGCTCACGAGAATTGCCGCTGGCATACTGGTTCAGCAGTTCGTCGGTAAGCTGATTACGCCCGGTGGAGTACATGCCCAGTGAACGCACCTTTGCCAGATAGAAATCTTCTGTAGATTGCACCACCACCGGCCGCATCTGGTTAGCGCGGTTACGGGCATCCGCCAGACGGCTGTCGGGCAGGGGATGCGTCAGCAGAATTTCAGGTGGCTTCGAGGAGAAGCGGCTCTGATCGGCCAGCTTCTGCAGAAAGTTCGGCATCGCCTGGGGATCAAACCCGGCGCGCTGCAGTACCTGAATTCCGATGCGGTCGGCTTCCTGTTCATTACCCTGGGTAAAACTGATAATTCCCTGCTGAGTTCCCGCCAGGGTGCCGGTCAGTGCTGCCATGCCCGCCTGCGGATTGGCCATCGCCAGCAGAATAGAGCCCAGCGCACCGACCCATGTCAGTGGCGCATTGCGCTTCTGATCTTCCATTGCGCGCGCCAGATGGCGCTGGGTAACGTGTGAAATCTCATGCGCCATCACTGACGCCAGCTGGCTTTCATTTTCGGTATAGCGGAACAGCGCTGAGTGCAGCACCACGTTGCCTCCAAAAAAGGCAAAGGCGTTGAGCTCATCGTTCTGAATCAGAAAGAAGTGGAACGGGGTTTTCACCGAATCGGCATGCGACACCAGTCGCTGACCCAGCTGATTAATATACTGATTAAGCAGCGGATCGTTGATCAGCGGCGCACTGGCACGCAGCTGGCGCACATAAAAGTCGCCCATCTGCAGTTCCTGATTAATCGACAGCGTCGAACCGGCCGTAGTGCCAATATCGGGAAGTGAATCACTGACATCGGCGTAAGCAGGTGACAGAGTAGTGAAAATGAGCGTCGGAAGGAGCGCGGCGATCAGCGTTTTCTTTAACCGGTTCAACATGCCTTAATCCTGTAGAGAGGCCCTGAAAATGGACAGGTGCGCAGCGGGAATGTTCCATTTTTCGCAGATAACGACGGTTCGTGACTATCTTAACCAGAGCATCAAAAGAATGAAATGTCGTTTTCTGGCAAACGACCGGCGTGATTTGTGCAAGATCGCCCATTTTGACGAAAAAAATTGAACATCCTTCCAACGTAAACCGCAGCTAAACGAACAGAAACCGGCGGAGTATCGCCGGGTTTGTGAGCGTTTAAGTGACGCCTTATTCATTTATTCCCAATGCGCTTCGGCAGAATAAAGCAGAATCTGCTGCCACGCAGATTTAGCCAGTGAGCGTATTTTTTTAAAGTTATGTAAATTCACTCAAAAAAACTGACTATGGCATGAGTTTTTCCAGGTCTACTCTGAAAAAATAGCCCTCTCTGAGCCGTTAATCTCCTCTTTGCCATTGATAAATTAAATCGTAACCCCCGCCTTTATCCTGCTTATTCCAGCTATGCCTGGCTGTTATTTATTTCTGTTAATGTCACAGGAAGGGATAAGAGCTAAAAGAGTCAGGTCCATTCTGATTAAGACCTTTTTTTCCTCATAATGAAAATTTTCGATTAATTCGGAAGGTGAATAATTTCAGCAGTTATCAGCCGCGCGCTGACCTGAATTTACACAGGCGAGAATTATGCCTGCGCTGTGATATAGATAGCCGACCTGATTCTGTCCTGAATCTGCCAGACATATTTGCCGGAGAGAAGTGTTATGCGTTCAGTGGTTTCATACGCGTTAATCGCCATTATTGGCGGAGTCGTTGGCGCGGCTGTCACTCAGAGTGGCGAGATTTATGACAAAGTGACACGCCATTTTGCAACCGAGCCTCAGGAAGCTCCGGGATTCTGGAGCACACCGGCGATTGAAGGTTACGGCAAAATTCATTATGAGCCCGACGCCGCGTTTAAACCGGTGGCGGGCCTGAGCAATAAAATTGTTTTCCAGATTACCCGAAGCGATGGCGCGATGACCGCGCCCAATCTGGGACTGGAGCGTGTGGCGCGCGTGGTGAATTTATATATCGCCTCCGGCATTCCGGCCGATCAGCTGAAGTTTGTTGTTTCGGTCACCGGCGACGCGACCCCCGCCATGCTGGATAACGCCCATTTTAAAAAGTTTTATGGCATCGAAAATCCAAACCTGAAGCTGATTAATGAGCTGAATCAGGCGGGAGTGAAAGTCTCGGTCTGCGATCAGTCCGTGGCATTCCATCACTATCCCAATAACTGGATTGATAAATCTGTAGTCCATGCACTTTCCAGTCCGACCACCGTATCAACCCTGCAAAACCAGGGATACGCGTGGCTGGCAATGTAATTAATGTTTTAAACGATCGGGAGAAGAGTTAATGCGTCCAGCAGCTTTAGTGGTGATGGCAGCCGTAGCGGGATTTATCGGCGGCAATGTTTTACAGTTGCCGGAATTATTCGATAAAGTCAGCGGAAAAATGGCGGATAATAAATCCGAACCTGCTGATTTCTGGAGTACGCCAGCGATTGAAGGCTACGGCAAAATACATTATGTCGATACGCCTGCATTTAAACCCGGCACGACAGCGGGCCTGAGTAATAAAATAGTATTCCAGATCAACCGCAGTGAAGGGGATATTCGTAAGCCGAATCTCGGTCTGGAGCGCGTAGCGCGCGTCACCAACCTCTATTATGCGGCGGGTGTGCCACTCGACCAGCTGAAATTTGTGGTGTCAATTAACGGCGACGCGGTTTCATCAGCGCTGAATAATGACCAGTTCAGCAAAGCCTACGGCGTCGATAACCCGAACCTGAAGCTGATCAGCGAGCTGAAAAAAGCGGGCGTTCAGGTCACTATCTGCGATCAGTCAGTGGCGTTTCATCAGCTTGAGCGCAACTGGATCGACCCGATGGTCACTCACACCATCTCCAGCGGCACCACCGTTGCCACCCTGGAAAACAGCGGTTACGCCTTCCTGATGCTTTAATTCCCCCACAGCGGCGTCACTGCCGCTGTCATCTGCCCGTCAAATTGCTGTGATGCCCCTGTCATAGAACGCCACTAATGTTGTCGCAATGAGATCGATCTCATCGACAATAAATGAGGCAGTCATGACCGATTTAATCAGCGTAGCCAGACTGGCAGGGGTCTCCCGCGCAACCGCTGCGCGCGCCTTTTCTGACCCTCATCTGCTAAAACCTGGCACGCTGCAAAAGGTGCTTGCCGCCTCGGAACAGATCGGTTTCCGCCCGAATCATATTGCCCGTCAGCTCCGCACCCAGCACTCCACCACGCTTGGCGTCCTGTTGCCTTCGCTGCTCAATCCGGTTTTTGCCATGCAATTACAGGCGATGGAGCAGCAGGCTCGTCTGGCGGGATATGGACTGCTGGTGGCAACCAGTGATTATCAGGCTGAGCGGGAAGCGGCCATTGTCGAACATATGCTGCACCAGCGTGTCGCCGGTCTGGTACTGACGGTGGCAGATGCCGACAGCAGTGCGCTGCTGCCAACACTGGCGGCGGCGAAGATGCCCTTCGTGCTGACCCACAATGTTCCGCAACAGCACGAATGGCCCGCGCTGTGTGTAGATAACCGCAAAGCCATTGCCGAAGCGACCGCCCATCTGGTGTCACTGGGCCACCGCCACATCGTGATGGCTGCGGGTCCTATGCAGCAATCTGACCGCGCCCGTCTGCGCTACCTCGGCTACTGCGATGCCATGCAGCAGGCCGGTCTGACGCCGCAGGCGATGATTGAGATGCCCAGCCATATCCAGTCCGATTTCCATCCGCTGCTGCCGCTGATTACTGCACCTTCGCCGCTGACGGCGGTGATTTGCAGTAACGATCTGCTGGCTATCAGCCTGCTGGGTGCCGCTGCGCGTGCCGGCGTCAGCGTTCCGAATCAGCTCTCCGTGATCGGCTTCGATGGCATTGAGCTGGGCGAACAGCTTTCACCTTCACTGGCCAGTGTGGTGCAGCCGATTGCGCTAATGGGCGCGCGCGCCATTGACCTGCTTCTGAATCCCATCGGCGGTAAAACCCATCTGCTGGCACATCATTTACGTCTCGGGGAGAGTGTCGCCCCGGCATTTCATGGCTCTTTTTCAGGGGAACATCATGTCATTCACCGTTAACTTCAAACCTATCGCCAGCGCTGCGCTGCTGGCCGGATGCACGCTTGCCTCATCGTGGGCGCAGGCGGCAGAAAATGCTATCTGCTACAACTGCCCGCCAGAGTGGGCCGACTGGGCGACACAGCTCCAGGCGATCGAAAAAATGACGGGCATTCATGTGCCGCAGGATAATAAAAATTCGGGTCAGGCGCTGGCGCAACTGGTCGCCGAGAAAAGCAACCCGGTCGCCGACGTGGTCTATTACGGCGTCAGCTTCGGCATTCAGGCAGTCAGCGCAGACGTGGTCAGCGCTTACAAACCGGCAAACTGGGATCAGATCCCGGCAGGCATGAAAGATCCTGCTGGTAAGTGGGTGGCGCTGCACTCCGGTACCATGGGCTTTATGGTCAACGTTGATGCGCTGGGTGGCGCGCCGGTGCCGCGTTCCTGGGATGATCTTCTGAAGCCGGAATATAAAGGCATGGTGGGCTATCTTGATCCGGCCAGCGCCTTTGTGGGCTACGTTGCAGCCGTCGCGGTGAATCAGGCCAAAGGCGGCAACCTGCATGACTTCACCCCGGCCATCAACTGGTTCAAAGCGCTGCAACGCAACCAGCCGATTGTGCCTAAGCAGACCGCCTATGCCCGGCTGATTTCAGGCGAAATCCCGATTCTGATCGACTACGACTTCAATGCCTATCGCGCCCGCTATAAAGATCACGCCAATGTGGAATTTGTGATCCCCAGCGAGGGGACGGTCACGGTGCCTTACGTCATCAGCCTGGTGAAAAACGCGCCGCATCCGTCCAATGGTAAGAAAGTGATCGATTTCGTGCTGTCAGATGCTGGTCAGGCGATCTGGGCTAATGCCTGGCTGCGTCCGGTCCGGGCGGGGGCGATGTCACCCGAAGCGAAGAAATATTTTCTGCCTGACAGCGACTATGCGCGCGCTCACACGGTGGATTATCAGCAGATGGCCGACGCGCAGAAGAGTTTCTCCGCCCGTTATCTGAGCGAGATCCGCTGATGTCACTCTCAGAGATCAATCCGTTTGCTGCTGGCGGCCCGGTTCGCCACCGCCTTCGGCCGCTGGGGGCAAACTGGCCGTGGATGCTGCTGCCTGCGCTGCTGTTTTTTGCTGCCTTCTGGCTGTTGCCGTTTGCTCGTCTGTTGCAGATCGGTATGACGGAGGATCGCACGACTCACCAAAGCGGCTACTGGACGGTAATCAGCCAGCCGCAATATCTGCAAAGCCTGCTGAATACCGTGCTGCTCTCGGCGGCAGTCACACTGGTAACGCTGCTGATTGCTGCGGTGGTGGGCTGCTTTCTGGCACGGCAGCGCTTTACCGGGCGAGGCACTCTGCTGGCGCTGCTGACCTTTCCGCTGGCCTTTCCGGGCGTGGTGGTGGGATTTCTGATGGTCATGCTGGCGGGGCGTCAGGGGGTTCTGGCGCAACTCAGTCTCAGTCTGTTTCATGAGCGCTGGATCCTGGCCTATTCGCTCAGCGGCTTATTTATTGGCTATCTCTATTTTTCGCTGCCGCGCGCCATCGTGACGCTGGTGGCGGCCAGTGAAAAGCTGGACCGTTCGCTGGAAGAGGCCGCCCGATCGCTGGGGGCCAGCCAGTGGCGCATCATCATTGACGTCATCATTCCTGGGCTGAAACCGGCGCTGCTCTCCTGCGGCGCGCTCTGTTTCGCCACCAGCATGGGCGCCTTTGGCACCGCATTTACCCTTGGCACAGAGCTCGCGGTGCTGCCGCTGACCATTTATGGCGAGTTCACTAATTACGCCAACTTTGCCACCGCAGCGGCGCTTTCGGTGGTGATGGGGGCGGTGGCCTGGCTGGGGCTGATGCTGGCGAACGGACTGGCTGCCCGCCGCAAGGAGAGGGTATGAAGCGCCGGGGGCTGTTCTGGCTGCAGGTGGTGATCACCAGCCTCACCGCGCTGTTTATGATTGTGCCGGTTGTGCTCTCGATGCTGGCGGGCGTCACGCAGAACTATTTCACTGGCCTGCGCAGCGGCCTGACGCTGAAGTGGGTGGAACAGGTGTGGCAGATGTATGCCGACACCTTCTGGCTGTCGCTGCTGATCGCTCTGAGTTGTCTGGCGGTGACGGTTATCGCTGGCGTGCCGGCCGCCTGGGGCTTACTGAAATCACCGTCACGCTGGGCCAGCCGCATTGAGGAGTGCCTGATGCTGCCAGTCGCATTGCCGGGCCTGGCCACCGCTCTGGGCATCATTCTGCTTTATGGTCAGTTCAGCGCGTTGCGCGACAGCTGGCTCTTCATCCTTATCGGCCATGTACTCTTTACCTTGCCCTTTATGATCCGACCGGTGCTGTCGGTGATGCAGGCAATTGATCTGCCGCGCCTTGAAGAAGCCGCCGCCAGCCTGGGGGCGGGCTTCTGGCGCCGCTTCTTTACCGTGGTCGTCCCGAACTGCCGCAACGGCATTCTGGCGGGCGCATTTATGGTGATCACCCTGTCGGTGGGGGAGTTCAACATTACCTGGATGCTGCACACGCCACTGACCAAAACCCTGCCGGTTGGTCTGGCCGACAGCTACACCTCGATGCGGCTGGAAGTCGGGTCCGCCTATACCCTGATCTTTATTATGATGATTTTACCGCTGCTGCTGTTGCTCAACGCCTGTAATCACTGGCTGGAACGGCAATCTTCGCGGCAGCAGAGAGAGGAAACCGTATGAAAGAGGCCGTCAATGTGACGCTGCGCCACTGCTCGCGTCGCTTTAATCAGCAGGTCGCGCTGCATCCGCTCGACCTGCAGGTTCACGCCGGTGAAACACTGGTACTGCTGGGGCCGTCAGGCTGTGGCAAAACCACGCTGCTGCGTATTATCAGCGGTCTGGATAGCAGCGATTCCCCGGGAGAGATCTGGTTTGACAAGCGTAACGTCACCGCGCTGCCGATTGAGAAACGCAATGTTGGCATGGTGTTTCAGAACTACGCGCTGTTCCCGACGCTCAACGCGGCGCAGAACGTCGCCTATGGGCTGAAGGTGCAGGGCGTGCCACGTGCCGAGCGTGACGCACGGGTCGCGGAGATGCTGGCACTGGTTGACCTGACACATCTGTCCCACCGGGCGATTGATAAATTGTCCGGCGGGCAGAAGCAGCGGGTGGCGCTGGCACGTGCGCTGGCCGCCCGGCCCAAAGTCCTGTTGTTCGATGAGCCGCTGGCGGCGCTTGACGCCAGGCTGCGCGATCGGCTGCGACTGGAGATCGGCGCGCTGCTCAAGCGGCTGGCGATTACCGCGGTTTACGTCACCCACGATCAGCAGGAGGCGATGGCGCTGGGCGATCGCATCGCGGTGATGGAGCAGGGCCGTCTGGTGCAGTTGGATACTCCGCAGGGAATTTATCAGCGCCCGGCCTCCCGCTTTGTGGCGGATTTTGTGGGCGCCATTAACTGCATTGCGCACGATCCCGACGGTCATCCCCTGCGTTTTTGCCGCCCGGAAGATGTGCTGCTGGCCGACGACACACGCTATGCCCAGCGCGGTGTGGTGGTGGGCAGTACGTTTCTTGGCGCCTCGCAGCGCTTACTG
This sequence comes from Pantoea sp. paga, assembly GCF_007558755.1. Lineage (NCBI taxonomy): Bacteria > Pseudomonadati > Pseudomonadota > Gammaproteobacteria > Enterobacterales > Erwiniaceae > Pantoea > Pantoea sp. paga. Next base: position 85,005 of record NZ_VLTF01000009.1, on the reverse strand, counting down.
ATCGATATCGGGCTGGATAACCCCATTCAGGTCGAGCGTCATGCCCGCGAAATCTGGCAGGCGGGACAGCGCATCAGCTGGTCGCTGACCCGCCAGGCCGCGCTGGAATTTAGTTGCTAAGGAGTCTGTTGTGTCTGTTCAACCCACGGTCATCGCTCAAATCAGCGATCTGCATATCAAGGCCTTTGGTCGTCTCTCTTATAAACAGGTCGATACCCATGCCGCTTTACTGCAGGTTATCGATACTCTTAACGCGCTGCAGCCGCGCCCCGATGTGGTGGTGATTACCGGCGACCTGGTCGATTTTGGCAGGCCGGAAGAGTACCAGACGCTGCGCGAAGCCCTGCAGCGCCTCCAGCTGCCCTTTTATCTGATGGCGGGCAATCACGATGATCGCCAGGCACTGCGGGCTGCCTTCCCGGATCACACCTACCTGCAGGCGGGACCAACCCTGAACTGGCAGCTTAGCGTGGGCGGCGTCAGGCTGCTGGCCCTGGACTCCAGCGTACCGCAACAGCCGTGGGGCGAGGTGGATGAGCAGCAGTTGCAATGGCTGGATCAGGCACTGCGCGAGGCCGCGGATCAGCCCACGCTGGTGATGCTGCATCATCCCCCTTTTGCCTGTGGCATTGCGCATATGGATCGGCAACGGTTACGCCATCCTGAGGCACTTGCGGCGATCATTGCCCGCCATCCGCAGGTTGAGCGGGTGCTCTGTGGTCATCTGCATCGCAGCCTGCAGACCCGCTTTGCCGGAACCCTGGCCTGTGTCGCGCCAGGCGTGTCGCATCAGGTGGCTCTGGATCTGCATCCGGAGGGGCCGGCTCACTTTATTCTGGAGCCGCCTGGCTTTTTGCTCCATTGCTGGCAGCCAGTGCAGGGAATGGTCACGCATCAGTGCGCGATTGGCCACTTTTCGGGACCCTGGCCATTTTACGATAGTCAGGGGTTAATCGATTAGTGCCAGCTAAATCTGTATTAAGCGGGGTGATATTTGTCTTAATGCTGCTCAAAAATGCCGACACAGTGTAGACTTAAGCCCGGCTATCAGGGCTTCTGGCACACATTAAAAAAATAATCAGGCATTCACGACATGACACTCTTCTCCAGGGCGGCGACGCCATGCTAAAGCTCTTTCGGCCCAAGGCCGACTTGCGCAATCTGATCGCCCTGCTGGTGATTGTCAGCATTGTTATCACGCTCGCGAATACGCTCTACGCCACCTGGCGGGTGCAGCGCCAGGTACTGATTGACACCACGCTTGAGGCTAACCGGGCCTATGCCGCCAAGCTGGCCTCAACCAGTGAAATCTTTTTCCAGCTGGCGCAGTCACAGCTGCACTACAGCGCCAACCAGCTAAGCCGTGATTTTAATAATGAAGAGCTGCTGAATAGCGAAGTCAATCGTCTGCGTGAGCAGACCACCAGTTTCAACTCGGTGGCCGTGGTGGATGAGCAGGGCGCGATCAAAGCGATCTCGCCCGAATCCCTGACGCTGAAAGGGATGCGTGTCACCAGTGACGCCTCCCGCGAAGCGCTGACGCTGCGGCAGCCGATCATCAGTAAACCGACCCTTTCTGCAGCCAATAATCTGCTGGTGTTTGTCTCCTGGCCAATCTGGAGTCCCGATGGCGACTATCTGGGCTACATCGGCGGCACAATCTATCTGAAGAAAAAAAGCATTCTGAATGCGTTACTGGGTGAACAATTCTACCGTGATGGCACCACGGTCTATGTGCTCGACAGTAATAATGAGGTGTTGTATCACCAGAATCGTCAGCTGATTGGTAAAGTTCTGCCCGCCATCGTCAGTCCGCGTGACGAGAAGACCAATGGCTCGCTGATGCTTGCGGGTGCAGGTGAGTCCACGCAGCTGGCGGGCTATGCCGTCGTGCCGACCACCGGCTGGACGGTGGTGGCGCTGAAGCCGATTAACGTCACGCTGAACCCGCTCTCAGGCCTGTTAATGAAAGTCCTGAAAAACTCGGTGCCGTTCGCGTTGCTGACCCTGCTGGTTGCGTTGGTGCTGGCACGGCTGATTGCCCGCCCGCTGTTCCAGCTGGCCCGCAAAGCCAGCCGGATGGATGCGCAGGGCGTATCAAAAGAGATTGGCGGCATCAGTGCCTGGTATTTTGAGGCGGCGCAGGTCAAGCGCGCGCTGCTCACCGGCATCGGACTGGTGCAGGATAAGATCGGTCGTCTGAGTTCGGAAGCCCAGACCGATCCCCTGACTCAGTTGCTGAATCGGCGTGGTCTTAATGCGGTACTGGAGTATTACCGCACGCTACGCCAGCCTTTCTCGGTGCTGGCGCTGGATATCGATCACTTTAAAAGCGTCAACGATAGCTGGGGCCACGATGTGGGTGACCGGGTGATTCAGCAGGTCGCTAGCACGCTGCGTGCCAGCGCCCGTCAGTCTGACGTGGTGTGCCGCAACGGCGGAGAGGAGTTTCTGATGCTGCTGCCGGGAACGGCGCTGGATGAGGCGCAGATTATCGCCGAGCGCGTGCGACTGGGTATTGCAGAAGCCTGGCTCACCGACGTAGGACGCATAACCTTGTCTATCGGCGTCGCGGCCTGGAATGGTTCGCAGGATGCCGGGCTGGAAGGCAGTTTAAAACAGGCGGATGCGGCGCTCTATGAAGCGAAAAATGCCGGGCGCAACTGCGTTATCGTGGCCGCCGCGTAATCGCGTGAACTCAGAGTATTTCGCAACGGCAGGATAAAAACGGGCGGGGAAGAGGCAGCTAAGCAGGGCGCGGCGTTAAGGCTACCGCGCCCCTCAACATCAGGCTGACTTGACGTAATCCAACACCATGTCGTGGTGATTCGAAGTCTTAAAGTTATCAAACACTTTTTCGATCCTGCCCTCAGCATCTATCAGGAAGCTGATGCGATGAATGCCGTCATAGGTTTTCCCCATAAACGTTTTTTCACCCCAGACGCCAAACGCCTGGCAGACTTCATGGTTTTCATCGGAGAGCAGGGTAAAGTTCAGCAGCTCTTTTTCGACAAACTTTGACAGTTTTTCCGGTTTGTCGGTGCTGATGCCCAGCACTTCCACGCCCGCTTTTTTCAACTCATCCATGTTGTCACGCAGACCGCACGCCTGCACGGTGCAGCCTGGTGTCATCGCTTTCGGGTAAAAGTACACCAGAACGCGCTGTCCCTGGAAGTCGGTCAGATTCACGTGTTCGCCGTCCTGATCGGGCAGGCTAAATGCGGGTGCAGTATCTCCGGCTTTCAGTGGATTCATCACATCTCTCCATTTTCTTATTCAGGCTGTGGGTAATACACCATCCGGTCAGAAACGGCCAGAGGGAAAATTACCATCAGGGGGTATTTCACCACATAGCCGATCACCTTTCAGTGGCAGTAATGTGGAGAAATAACTCCGGTTAATTGACCAAAGCTTAGCGTACCGCGCTGACAGATTCGCTGCTGTCGGCATCTGACACACTGTAAAGACGCAGCGTTCCCTTGGCATTCAGCTCCTGACACAGGGTATTAAACGCCTGCTCAAACGGGGTGCCACTGGTTCGCGTCGGACTGTGAGCGGTCATTTGAATATAGAGCGTAGGTGGCAAATTGTGTTGCGCTGGCGTAATGCGCGACACCAGTTCAGCCACATTCATCTGATGCTTATCGATAAGATCGGTAAAGCGTTCAATAATATGCGGCGAATCAGCCACCTCAACCTGAATGAACGCGGTGTCGGGCATCGGCGGACGGAGCCGGGCATTGGTGCGCTTCATGACGATCAGCAGTTCCAGTTCTGCCCCTTTCAGTGGCAGGGTCGATTCAATCAGCGTGATCGCGTTCCAGCTGCCCGACAGCAGCATGATAAAGGTGAACTCATCCCCAAGCATGGCAAGACGGCTATCTTCAATATTGCAACCGCAGCTGCTGACGTGTCGGGTAATGGTGTTGACGATACCCGGACGGTCAACACCGAGCGCGGTGATCACCAGATGATGGGGCTGAGATTGCGGCAAAATGGCTTTTCCTCTGCTTTCGCTAATAACCATAAGGTAAACATAAAAAAAACTGCTGACAAGCGCGGGAATGGCGTGGCTGGCTTGCTTTTCCCTAAGTGTAAAACGTACCATGAAGCACTTGTTTGTCGAGGGGATCGCCAATGTTTACGGGAAGTATTGTTGCACTCGTTACGCCAATGGATGACAGCGGTAATGTCTGCCGGTCGAGTCTGAAAAAACTGATTGATTATCACGTCGCCAGCGGCACCGCGGCGATCGTTTCCGTCGGCACCACAGGCGAATCTGCTACCCTGAGCCATGAAGAACATGGTGATGTGGTGATGCTGACCCTGGAGCTGGCCGATGGCCGTATTCCGGTGATTGCCGGAACCGGGGCAAACGCCACCGCTGAAGGCATCTCTCTGACTAAGCGTTTTGAAAATTCCGGCGTTGTGGGTTGCCTGACCGTGACCCCATATTACAACCGTCCGACGCAGGAAGGGCTGTTCCAGCACTTTAAAGCGATTGCGAATAGCACCAGCCTGCCACAGATGCTGTATAACGTTCCCTCGCGTACCGGTTGTGACATGCTGCCGGAAACCGTTGCCCGCCTGGCCGAAATCAAAAATATTATCGGAATCAAAGAGGCAACCGGGAACTTATCGCGGGTTAGTCAGATCCAAGAGCTGGTTAATGAAGATTTCATTCTGGTGAGTGGCGATGACGCGACTGCGCTGGACTTTATGCAACTGGGCGGCAAAGGCGTCATTTCGGTGACGGCCAACGTGGCTGCGCGCGAAATGGTCGAACTGTGTCAACTCGCACAGCAGGGCAATTTCGTCGAGGCACGCCGCCTGAATCAGCGTCTGATGCATCTGCACCAGACGCTTTTCTGTGAACCCAATCCTATCCCGGTGAAATGGGCTGCGAAACAGCTAGGATTAATCGCTAACGACACGCTGCGTCTGCCAATGACGCCACTGACTGCAGCCGGCCAGCCGAAAGTGGAGCAGGCGCTGGTGAAAGCGGGTTTGCGATAATTTAGGGAGTTTGAATGAATTACTCAGTAAAGCGGTCAACAGTAGCCACAGTGGTGGGGCTTTCTACCCTGATGCTGTTGTCGGCCTGTTCAAGCGATCAGCGTTATAAGCGCCAGGTCAGCGGTGACGAATCTTATCTTGAAGCCAGTCAGTTAAATGAACTGAAAGCGCCTGCCGGAATGATCCTGCCGGTGCAGCGTGGTGATTTCGATGTGCCGCGCACGACCAGTCAGGCACCCACCGGCAAGCAGCTCGACATCCGTCCGCCAGCCCAGCCGCTGGCGCTGATGAACGGCACCCGCGCACAGTTCAGCAACAATACCGGCGCGCTGATGATTGATAACAGCCGCGGTTCAGTCTGGTCGCAGGTCGTCAACGTGGTGCAGTCATACAAATTCCCGATTGCCTCCCGTAATGATGCAGGCCAGCAGCTGACGACGGACTGGGTGCAGTGGAACCGTGCTGATGAAGATCAACAGTATCGTGGCCGCTACCAGATCAGCGTGCAGCCGCAGAGCTATCAGCAGCAGTTAACCGTTCGTCTGCTGGAGCTGCAGCAGGATGGTAAAACCATTACCTCGCCTGTGCAGATCCAGCGTTACACCGCGCAGATGCTGAATGACATCAGCACCGGTATGGACAAGATTGATACGGCGAGTGAAAACGCGGCCTCTGGTCGGGTGAATGGGGCCATTGACGTGCAGAGCGGTGCAGATGATACCGGCCTGCCACTGCTGATCCTGCGTACGCCATACAACGTGGCATGGCAGCGTCTGCCTGATGCAATGAAACGCGTTGGGATGGAAGTGACCGACACGACCCGCTCAACCGGCAGCATGAAGGTGACCTACAAGTCACTGAGCAGCAGCGACTGGGATTCAGTCGGTGCGAAAGATCCGGAATTACCAAACGGTGATTACAAAGTGCAGGTCGGCGATCTCGACAACCGCACCAGTCTGCAATTCATCGACCCGAAAGGGCATGTGCTGACCCAGTCGCAGAACGATGCGCTGGTGGCCGTGTTCCAGGCGGCGCTGAACAAATAAAGTTGCCCCAGGCCGGAGATTCTCCGGCCTTTTTATTTTGTTTTTGGCATAATAGCGCGCGGCGAAGTAAACGATTGCGTCAAGGCAATCGCCGCAGCGGCACTGGCCGCTGAACACCCGTTATTTCAAGTCTGGAGTGAACAAGATGCAAAAGCGAGCTGAGTTGTATCGCGGTAAAGCGAAAACCGTATACAGCACCGATAACCCGGATCTGCTGATACTCGAATTCCGCAACGATACATCAGCAGGTGATGGCGCCCGAATCGAGCAATTTGATCGCAAGGGAATGGTTAACAACAAGTTTAACCATTTTATCATGACTAAATTGCAGGAAGCGGGTATCCCGACCCAGATGGAAGCGCTGCTGTCAGATACTGAAGCGCTGGTGAAGAAGCTGGAGATGGTGCCGGTAGAGTGCGTGGTACGTAACCGCGCCGCAGGCTCGCTGGTAAAACGTCTGGGCGTGGAAGAGGGCATTGTGCTCAATCCGCCGCTGTTTGATCTTTTCCTGAAAGATGATGCAAAGCATGACCCGATGGTCAATGAATCCTACTGCGAAACCTTTGGCTGGGTCAGCAAACAGAACCTGGCGCGGATGCAGGAGCTGACCTTTAAAGCCAACGAGGTGCTGAGCAAACTGTTCGACGATGCGGGCCTGATTCTGGTCGACTTCAAACTGGAGTTTGGTCTGTTTAACGGCGAAGTGACGCTGGGCGATGAGTTTTCGCCAGACGGTGCGCGCCTGTGGGACAAAGAGACGCTGGATAAAATGGATAAAGACCGTTTCCGCCAGAGCCTCGGCGGCGTGGTGGAAGCCTATGAAGCGGTTGCACAGCGGCTGGGCGTGAAGCTCGACTGAGTTTGCCTGCCGCGCAGAAAGAAAAAGGAGAGCCCCGGCTCTCCTTTTTTCATTTCAGGGTAAAGCTGGTGATTGCTGCCTCACACAACTAAAATCATGCCATCTGAAAAATGACTGAGGGAATACAGCATGCGCTGGCAAGGGCGTCGCGAAAGCGACAATGTAGAAGACCGTCGCGATCAATCGTCCGGTTTAGGCGGCGGAGGCCGCCAGATTCGTCTGCCGCGCGGTAAAGGCGGTATTGTGCTGCTGATTGTCGTGGCCATCGCAGGTTATTACGGTTACGACCTGACCGCACTGCTGACAGGTGGCGAAGTTGCACCGACCAGCCAGCAGCAACAGCGCAGCGTCAGCGCCAATGATGATGAGGCTGCGAAATTCACGAAGGTGATCCTGGCCACCACGGAAGACACCTGGGGCAAACTGTTCCAGCAGATGAACAAACAGTATGTGGCACCAAAGCTGGTGATGTATCGCGGCGCAACCCGCACCGGCTGTGGTACCGGACAGTCAGTCATGGGGCCGTTCTACTGTCCTGCCGATCAGACCGTCTACATCGACCTCTCTTTTTATGACGAGATGAAAACCAAACTCGGCGCGGACGGTGACTTCGCCCAGGGCTACGTCGTCGCGCATGAAGTTGGCCACCATGTCCAGAAACTGCTGGGCATTGAACCGAAAGTGCGTGAGATGCAGCAGGGCGCCAGCCAGACGCAGGTCAATCAGCTCTCCGTCAAAATGGAACTGCAGGCGGACTGTTTTGCCGGTGTCTGGGGACACTATATGCAGCAGGAAAATATCCTTGAAGCGGGCGATCTGCAGGAAGCGCTGAATGCCGCCGAGGCAATTGGCGATGACCGCCTGCAGCAGAAAGGTCAGGGCCGCGTGGTGCCGGACAGCTTCACCCACGGGACGTCTGAGCAGCGCTACACCTGGTTCAAGCGCGGTTTTGATGGTGGCAATCCAGGACAGTGCAACACCTTCGCCAGCAACTGATGAGTCTGCAGCCTCTTACGCAGCTTATGCAGCAGGCCGGTGTGCGTCGTCTGGCGGTGATCAGCGGCGACCCGGCCTGGTGTTTACTACGGGCTGCGGCGTGGCGTGAAACGCTGACCGGCGACTGGCTGGAGTTGAGCCCGGAACCGCTGTTCTCTGCTTCAGATATAGGGCCGGGTCAGTATAAAACGCCTGTCCTGCACAAACAGCCTGCTGCGGTGCGCACGCTGCTTGGCCGTGAATTTCGTCATGCCCTGTTTGACGCCCGTCAGGGCTTTCATGCCGACGCTTTCGCTGCGCTGGCTGGCACGCTCACCGCCGGTAGCTGGCTGTTACTGCTGGTGCCGCCCTGGGAACAGTGGGCGCAGCAGCCTGACAGCGACAGCCTGCGCTGGGCAGATGTCGCTGAACCCATCGCCACCCCTTATTTTGTTCACCACCTGCAACAGCTGATATTAGCGGATGACCAGGTGCTGCTGGAGCGGCAGCATCAGCCATGCCGTTTTCCGGCGCAGCCGGACTGGCCGCAGTGGCACTGTCAGGCACCGCAGCAGCAGCAGGCGATACTCGCTCAGTTGATGAGGCTGCCAGCGGGGGTTGCCGTGCTGACCGCGCCCCGCGGACGCGGTAAATCGGCGCTGGCGGGCATGCTGGCACGAATGAACGGACATTGTCTGGTGACGGCTCCGGCCAAAGCCTCAACGGAGGTGCTGAGCACCTTTGCCGCTGACGCTTTTCACTTTATGGCACCCGATGCGCTGCTGGCGGTGGAGGCGTCGCCGCAGGCGGAATGGCTGATTGTGGATGAAGCGGCGGCGATCCCGACACCGCTGCTGCAGGCGCTGGTCAGTCGATATCCCCGCGTATTGCTCACCACCACCGTACAGGGCTACGAAGGAAGCGGGCGCGGGTTTATCCTTAAATTCTGCGCCGGGCTTCCTGATGCACACTATTTTACGCTCGATGAGCCGCTGCGCTGGTCGCGTTTCGATCCGCTGGAGCAGTGGCTGCACCAGGCGCTGCTGTTTGACGATACCGCCGCACCCGCACCCGATTCTCCTGTAACGCCTCATCGTGTTGAGCGCCACGATTTCGGTGCGCTGGAGGCCGCGTATCGTCTGCTGACCAGTGCGCACTATCGTACCTCGCCGCTTGATCTGCGCCGCCTGCTGGATGCTCCGGGCATGCAGCTGTGGCGGGCCGGTGATGCGCCGGCGTTACAGGGCGCGCTCTGGCTGGTGGAAGAGGGCGGTCTTGAACCTGCACTGGCACAGGCGGTCTGGGCGGGCACCCGGCGACCCCGCGGGAATCTGGTGGCGCAGTCGCTGGCAGCCCACGCCGGTCTGGCTGAGGCGGCGACATTGCGCTCGCTGCGCATCAGCCGTATTGCCGTGGCGGCGGAGCGACGTCGTCTGGGAACCGGACAGCAACTGGTTGCGGCAGCGGCCAGTGCGGCCGCCGGATATGACTACCTCTCCGTCAGCTTCGGCTACACTGAATCTCTCTGGGCGTTCTGGCGCGCCTGTGGCTTTAGCCTGGTGCGGATTGGCAGTCAGCGCGAAGCCAGCAGCGGCTGCTACGCGGCGATGGCCATGTTGCCCTGTTCTGCTGCGGGTGAGGCATTGCAGCACCGCGCTGCAGAACAGCTGGCGCGAGACTGGCCGCTGTTGCGCCAGCATATCGCACTGGAACTGCAGTTTGATCAGGTTACTGACGACGGATTGACCGCGCAGGATATCCATCTGGCGGCGGGTTTTGCCTGGGCGCAGCGGCCACTGGAAGCGAGCCTGCCGGTGTTGCAGCGTCTGGTGCAGGCCAGTTCAGCCTCTTTACCGCTGCTGGCTGCGGCGGTTGCCACACCCACAGCCCTGGGCGAACTGGCCCGGCAGGCGGGAGTGAGCGGGCGCAAAGCGCTGATAGCTAAGCTGCGTCAGCAGGCGGCAGCGGCCCTCCAGACACTGGGCGCTGATGCGGCCTTGCTGCACCTGCCGTTGAAATAATTCGACCAGCTGGTTCAAATTATCCTTATATGATTTTGTGCCAGGCGGCGTAGAGTGAATACAGGAGGTCAACATGACACTGAAATATGTAATCGTTCAACAGCCTGCCACTACAGCGCAGCTGTTTCTGCTCTACCATGGCGTTGGCGATAATCCGGATTCAATGGGCGAGATTGGCAACTGGTTTGCCCGAACGTTTCCCGACGCGCTGGTGGTGTCCGTCGGCTCGCCTGGTGCGGGTCGTCAGTGGTTCGGCGAAACCGACCTGCACGATCAGACCGTCCAGCAGCGGGTTGATGCGGCCATGCCGCAGTTTGTTGAGTCTGTGCGCCACTGGCAAAAAAAGAGCAGCGTGCGGCCGGAAGCGACAGCGTTAATCGGCTTTTCGCAGGGCGGCAGTATGGTGCTGGAAGGGGTTAAGGCGCATCCGGATCTGGCGGGCCGCGCGGTGGTGTTTAATGGCCGGTTTATCACCCTGCCAGAGAAGGCCAGTACCCGCACCACCATTCACCTGATCCACGGTGATTATGATGAGCAGATCCCGCTGCATCATGCGCAGCAGGCGGAGCAGCGGCTGACCGCCTGCGGTGGCGATGTTACCCTGGATATCGTTGACGATCTGGCGCACGCCATCGATCACCGCAGCATGGAGCTGGCGCTGAATCATCTGCGTTATACGGTGCCAAAACGCTACTTTGATGAGGCGTTAAGCGGCGCAAAACCGGGTGACGATGATGTTATCGTGATGATGTAAAAAGCCCCTGCGCAGCAGGGGCATTTCAGACTGCTGACAACGCCGAATCGGGGTAATCCCACCGCCACGCATAAATTCAACACGCAGGGAACACGGTCAGAGGAGGAAAGCGTCCCGCGCCAGGGATGGTGCGGGCCGAGCGGCCAGGGAATGGCTTTAGCGACTTTCCGATCTGACCGTGTTCTCTGCGCAAGCTCGATCTTAACGCTGATGAGAGCTGACTTTGTGAAGAACCATAAAAAAGCCCCTGCATAGCAGGGGCTTTTTCGTTTACTTTTTCTTCGGCCAGTTGTCGTCGTCATCCCATTTATCGTTGAAATCACGATGCGGCGGCAGGTCAGGTTTGTTATCCATAAATTTTTTATGATCGATGCGTTTCAGATCTTTATAAACGTTCATCAGCACGCCAACCATCAGCAGGATCACCAGGATCCACCAGTAATCTTTAATAAATTCCATTTGCTGCTCCTTAAAACCGCCGTCAGGCGATCAGTTGTTCCATGATGCGTTGGTACATCCGGCTCAGCATCTGCAGGTCGGAGGCTTTCACACACTCATTGATTTTATGAATGGTGGCATTCACTGGCCCCAGTTCCACCACCTGTGCACCCATCCGGGCAATAAAGCGGCCATCGGAGGTTCCGCCCGTGGTCAGCAGCTGCGGCTTAATTTCATTATAGTGCGCTACAGCTTTCACGACGGCATCAACCAGTTTACCGCGCGTGGTCAGGAAGGGCTGGCCAGAGAGTTTCCACTCAATGGTGTAACGCAGCTGGTGACGATCCAGCAGCTCTGCGACCCGCTGACGAATCATCTCATCGGTAAGTTCGGTACTGAAGCGGAAGTTAAACTGCACAAACAGCTCGCCGGGGATCACATTGTTACTGCCGGTGCCCGCCTGGACGTTGGCAATCTGCATGCTGGTCGCCGGGAAGAACTCATTCCCCTGATCCCACTCGGTCGCGACCAGCTCGTTCAGCGCCGGCATCGCCCGGTGAACCGGATTATCCGCCAGATGCGGATAGGCGACGTGGCCCTGCACGCCATGCACCATCAGGTTAGCGGTGATTGAGCCGCGACGGCCATTTTTCACCACATCACCCACTACTTCTGTGCTGGAGGGCTCGCCGACCAGGCAATAGTCGAGCCGTTCGCGACGCGCCATCAGTCGTTCAACCACTTTAACTGTGCCGTTGGCCCCGCTGGCCTCTTCATCGGAGGTAATCATAAAGGCGAGTCGCCCTCGGTGATTGGGACGCACCGCAACAAAACGTTCGGCAGCCACCACCATTGCCGCCAGCGATCCTTTCATGTCGGCCGCGCCGCGACCGAACAGCATGCCGTCGCGGATGGTGGGTTCAAACGGCGGATTAATCCAGCGGCTGGCATCGCCAGGCGGCACCACATCGGTGTGACCGGCAAACGCCAGCGTTTCACCTTCGCCACGGGTGGCCCAGAAATTCAGGGTGTCGTCGATGTTCATCTTTTCAATCTTAAAGCCAATGGCTTCAAGACGGGCGATCAGCAGAGCCTGACATCCGGCATCATCGGGGCTGAGAGAGGGGCGACGAATAAGCTGCTGCGTCAGCTCAATGACCGGGCAAAACATATTATGACTTCTCCTGGATAGCATTCTGATAGGTGGCTTCGCTGAAACCGGCGAGCAGGGAGCCATCCGGGGCGCGCAACAGCGGACGCTTAATCATGGCGGGATGCGCCAGCATCAGCGCTTTGGCGCTGCTGGCATCGGTAACCGCGTCGCGATCACTCTCAGGCAATTTACGCCAGGTGGTGCCCCGGGTGTTAAGCAGAGCCTGATAACCCAGTGCATCGATAAACTCCTGCAGCAGGGCATCGCTCAGGCCATCCGCACGGTAGTCGTGGAAGTGATAGTTAACGCCTGCGTCTGTTAAAAAGCGCCGGGCTTTTTTTATGGTGTCGCAATTTTTAATCCCGAACATCACCCACTGCGTGCTCATGGCCCGATCCTTATTGTCCTGTGAGAAGTGAAAGCTGAAAAAAGCAGCCAAAGTGCGAGTTTACCATAGTGTGATCCGTTGCGGCATCTGCCACGGCGCGGGAACAGGGCCGCAGGGCACGGCAGCGAGGCCATCGTCTGGCATCGGGTAAACGCTATCAATTTCGCAGCTAATCATTACCCTGCTTATCAATAAGAGCTTAGGAATTTCGCCATGTTGATAAAATAGTCTACCGTTGGGTTTAAAATAAATTATTTTCAACGGGGTTAAGGAGTTGCTGAAGTGTGCGTCAGCTTGCAAAACCAGCAACATTCATGTTTTTATGACGGTTGCCGATAGATATAACAGGTGTAAACGTATTCACCTGTATAAAAAAAGCGCGTAATATTGCCAGCACAATAAGAGAGGGCATTATGATTGACACTGAAATGGGAACCTGGAAAGAATTTATCGAAGCGATGTTACGCAACAAGTAACGCGCGAAGAAAAAAGCAGGTTAATCCCGCTTGCTGGAATTCTTACCACACACAGAAATAAGGCGGCCACTGAAATCAGTGACCGCTTTTTATTTGCGCCTCTATTTAGTCGAGCGGCTTCTCTTTGAGCGGGAAGCGGCGGCGTACCAGCACAAAGAACAGCGGCACAAAAAAGATCGCCAGCAGTGTGGCAGAGATCATTCCGCCCATCACACCGGTTCCCACGGCATGCTGGCTGCCGGAGCCCGCTCCGCTGCTGATCGCCATGGGCAGTACACCAAAAATAAAGGCCAGCGAGGTCATCAGAATCGGCCGCAGACGCTGACGCGATGCCTCCAGCGTAGATTCCACCAGCTCGCGTCCACGGCTGTTGATCTCATTAGCAAATTCTACAATCAGGATGGCGTTTTTGGCGGATAACCCCACTACCGTCAGCAGGCCAACCTGGAAATAGACATCATTTTCCAGCCCGCGCATCCAGGTGGCGATTAGCGCCCCGACCACGCCCAGCGGCACCACCAGCATCACCGAGAACGGGATCGACCAGCTTTCATACAGCGCGGCCAGGCAGAGGAAGACCACCAGCAGCGAAATCGCATAAAGTGCCGGCGCCTGCGAACCGGAGAGCCGCTCCTGATAAGAGGCACCGGTCCACTGAAACCCGACGCCAAGCGGCAGGGCATTAACCAGTTTTTCCATCTCATCCATCGCCGTGCCGCTGCTGACGCCGCTGGCCGCTTCACCGACAATCTCCAGCGACGAATAGCCATTGTAGCGTTCAAGACGCGGGGAACCGGTCTCCCAGCGGCTGGTGGCAAATGCGGAGAAGGGCACCATTTTGCCGCTGCTATTGCGCACGTACCATTTGTTGATGTCGTCTGGCAGCATGCGGAATTCAGCGGCGGCCTGCACATAGACCTTCTTCACCCGGCCACGATCCAGGAAGTCATTCACGTAGCTGGAGCCCCACGCAGTGGTCAGGGTGTCGTTGATGGTATCCAGCGACACGCCCAGAGCCTGCGCTTTACGTGCATCAACATCGATCTGCAGCTGCGGGCTGTCATCCAGTCCATTGTGTCGTACCCGCGACAGCGCGTTGTCATTGCCCGCCATCTCCAGCAGTTTGTCACGCATCGCCATCAGTTGGGTATGACCGACGCCCGCGTGATCCTGCAGTTGCAGGTCAAAGCCGGAGCTGCTGCCCATGCCGGTGATGGCTGGCGGGCTGCTGGCAATCACCCGACCCTCTTTGATCTTCTGGAATGCCTTCGTCGCGCGATCGATAATCGCGAACGAGGTGCGATCCGCACCGGGCCGCGCTTCCCAGTCTTTCAGCCGCACAAACAGACGCGCCACGTTTTGTCCATTGCCGCCCGGACCTGCGCCGATGGTGGAGAAGACCGACAGCACATTGGCCTTCTCCTCGGTGAGATAATAGTTTTCGACTTTGGCGACGACGCTGGCAGTTTGCTCAAGCGTCGCGCCAGCCGGAAGCTGAACCTGCGTCAGGAATACGCCGCGATCTTCCAGCGGCAGAAACGACGTCGGCAGACGCAGAAACAGAAAGGCCATCAGGCCGATGATGCCGAGATAGAGCAGCAGCCAGCGACCGCCCTTGCGCAGGATACCCGCGACCCCGCGCTCGTAGCGGTCAGCATTGCGATTAAAGTGACGATTGAACCAGCCGAAGAAGCCGCGACGCTCAGGCTGCTCGCCCTGCGCCACGGGTTTGAGCAGCGTGGCACAGAGCGCCGGTGTCAGGATCATCGCCACCAGCACCGACAGCACCATCGCCGACACAATGGTAATTGAGAACTGACGGTAGATGGCGCCGACGGTGCCGCCGAAAAACGCCATCGGCACAAACACCGCAGAGAGCACCAGCGCGATGCCCACCAGCGCGCCCTGAATCTGGCCCATCGATTTTCGGGTGGCGGCACGCGGCGAGAGTCCCTCTTCATGCATGATACGTTCAACGTTTTCCACCACCACGATGGCATCATCCACCAGCAGCCCGATCGCCAGCACCATGGCAAACATGGTCAGGGTATTGATGCTGAACCCGCAGGCATAGAGCACGCTGAAGGTGCCGAACAGCACTACCGGCACCGCAATAGTAGGAATTAAGGTGGCGCGGAAGTTCTGCATAAACAGGTACATCACGCCAAATACCAGCACAATCGCCTCCAGCAGCGTCTTCACCACATCGGTGATTGACGCTTTAACGAAAGGGGAGGTTTCATAGGCGATTTTTGCTTCCAGACCGTGTGGGAAGTAGTGGGACAGCTCCTCAATGCGCGCCCGCACCAGCTTATCGGTGTTCATCTCGTTGGCACCGGACGCCAGCTTCACCCCCAGGCCTGACGCGGGCTGGCCGTTGTAACGACTCAGATAATCATACTTCTCAGCGCCCAGCGCCACGCTGGCGACATCGCCCAGCGTCACCACCGAACCATCGGGATTGTTCTTCAGGGTAATCGCCCGGAACTGCTCAGGGGTCTGCAGCATCGACTGGGCGTTGACCGTGGCGTTAAGCGCCTGTTTCTCTACCGACGGCAGGCCACCCACCTGACCCACGGCAACCTGGGTGTTCTGCGACTGGATTGCGCTGACCACATCTTCCGTGGTCAGCGAGTAGGCGATCAGTTTATTGGGATCGAGCCAGATACGCATCGCATATTGCGAGCCGTAAGCATCAACCTGGCCGACGCCATCAATACGGCTTAGCGGATCCTGAATATTACTGGCGACATAGTCTGAAATATCCTGCTTATCCATGCTGCCGTCGGTTGAAACGAATGCCACCATCAGAATATTACTGTCACCGGTTTTATTGACGGTCACACCCTGCGACTGCACCGCCTGCGGCAATTTGCGCAGTGCGGATTGCAGCTGGTTCTGTACCTGCTGACGGGCTTCATCGGGATTGGTCCCGGCGGTAAAGGTGAGGGTGATCTGTGCCTGGCCGGTGTTGCTGCTGTTAGAGGACATGTACATCAGATTATCGATGCCGGTCATGTTCTGCTCGATCACCTGGGTAACGGTGTTTTCCAGCGTCTGGGCGGATGCGCCCGGATAGTTAGCGGTGATGCGCACGTTGGGCGGTGCCAGATCGGGGTACTGTTCAATAGGCAGCGAAATAATCGAAAGCGTGCCACACAGGCACAGCAGAATCGCCAGAACCCAGGCAAAGATAGGGCGGTCGATAAAGAAATTCGACATTAAATCGACACTCCTCACTACTTTTATCGTTGGTCAGGCCCACCAGCAACGGGCGCTCTGGCAGGAAAATCGGCGGGTCTTTGCCATGATTCTCCGCCGCCGTTTACTCTACGTGCGGCAGCGGGGGAAATCGTGGAGAAATTGAGGAGAAAATGTAAATTCGTTGGCTATTTGCGGCTTTCAAGCCACATCACCGTAGCGGCGACGCGTGAGCGGACATCCAGTTTCCGCAGCAGGTTACGAATGTGCACTTTTACCGTCTCTTCAGAGATATGCAGAATAGCGGCAACCTCTTTATTCGACAGGCCACGCGCCACCTCCTGCAGCACATCCCGTTCGCGCTCGGTGAGCTGACGTAGAGGATCGGCACTGTGCTGGCGATTAGCCAGATAGCGGGTGACGCCCTCGCTGAAGACCTTTTCGCCCCGTGATGCCTGCAGGATATGCGCCAGCAGGACCTCCGGCTCGCTGTCCTTGAGCAGATAGCCGTCAGCACCGGCATCCACCATGGCAAAAATATCGCTGCGGGCGTCAGAGACGGTCAGCACCAGAATGCGCGAACTGATCCCTTCATGGCGCAGCGCCTTCAGCGTATCCAGTCCGGACATGCCTTTCATATTCAGGTCGAGCAGAATGATGTCCGGTTCCTGATGACGGGCCTCCGCCAGCGCTTCAGTGCCGTTGCTGGCTTCGGCGATCACCTCCAGCCGGGGATCGAGCGCCAGCAACTGACGGACACCGCGGCGCATCAGCGGATGGTCATCCACAATCATCAATGTTAATGCGGGCTGTTGCATATTTTCTCCGTTTTATCGGTTTCAGACTGCGGCAGATCAGACGGTATTGTTCAGGGACAACACCCTGTTCTGTATCGAATAGTCCGCGGTCGCAAACCGATAGATTATTTTAATGAATTAAGATTAGCTCTGGCCTGCTATTCCAGCGGGCGCGCCGGTTGCGGTGGAAAGCGCAACTCCACCCTGGTACCCCGTGGCTGTGCGTGGAGGGTCAGATGGCCGCTCAGGCGCTGAGCGCGCTCCGCCATAATAGTCAGGCCGTAATGGCCCGGCGGTTCGTCAGTGCTGTTCATCCCCACGCCATCATCCGTAATTGTCAGTAAGTGCTCACCTTTTTCACTGTGCTGATAATCCACCCGGATAACTTGGGCACTGGCGTGACGAATCGCATTCAGCAGCGCCTCACGGACGATCTGCAACACATGCACCTGCTGTTGTGCTTCCAGACTCTGCAGGCCGGTCTGATAGTTAAAGTGTATCTCTGCGCTGCTCTTCTCCTGCAGCGAGGCGATCATCGCCTGCATGGCCGCCACCAGATCCGCCTGCTCAATGGTCAGACGGAAGGTGGTCAGCAGTTCGCGCAACTGACGATAGGCTTCGGCCAGCGCCTGATCGAAGTCCGCGATAATGGTATGGGCGGCGCTATCGTCTTTATCAACGGCGCGGCGTAGCAGGGTCAGCTGAATGCGTAAAAACGAGAGCGACTGCGCCAGCGAGTCATGTAATTCCCGGGCAATGGTCGTGCGCTCTTCAATCAGCAGCATCTGCTGATACTGCTGCTGTGCCTGCCAGATCCAGATAGCTCGTCCCAGCATCGCCGCCAGGCTGCGCATCAGTTCATCCGGAGGCGGGGCGCCAGCTGTCTGCCAGCGCAGCTCGCCGATCTGCTGCTCGTCCTGCTGTAACGGCAGACGTTGCCACTGACCGGCGGCCTGATCATCACCGGCGCGAAACTGAAACTGGTCACTGTCGAGCCGGACCGCCGTTAGTTTCTCACGCGTCAGTACATTGGTTAACACGGCTTCAAACAGTGCCGGATGCAGCGGGCTGGCGGTCAGCATTTGTGAGCTGTCATAGAGTAGCGACAGCGTGCGATTCGCCTGGGTTAAATCTTCCGTTTTGGCGCGCACCGTGCTTTCCAGCAGCTGGTAGTGCGAATGCAGACGTGCCGCCATGCCACTGAAGGCATGCGACAGCACCCGCAGTTCATTCTGCTGTTCAACGTGCAGTGGCGGAAAAGCAAAGTTGCCGCTCTCAACATAGCGACTGGCGGTGACCAGCGCATTAAGCGGGCGCACCACCTGCAGTCGGGTAAAGCGAATCGTCATCAGTGCCAGCGCCACAATCGCAATGACCCCCACCAGGCTGCTGGCGGCCACCAGATGCATTTTCAACTCGGTATAGCGCTGCAGACCCAGTACAAAGCGATCGATTTCACCGACGTAGATCGGCACCTGCTGCTGATAAGCCACGGTATCGCCCTGTTGCAACTGCTGCTGCAGCGAGGGCCAGGCGGCACGCAGCCGTTGATAGCGAACACTTACTTCACGGGGTACCCAGGGCCGATCGAGTTTTTGCAGCACCGGCGCATCCAGCGTTTGCTGATAGCGCGCCAGATGATGAGCCAGATTTTGCGGCTGACGGCTGGCATCCCAGGCCATGCGATAGCTCTGCATGCGCAGTGAACCCGCCAGATTGATCGCCTCCGCGTCGCGCTGGCTGCTCAGGAGCGTGACTAATGCCAGACCGGTGGTGAGCAGCGACAGCAGGACAATGGCGCTGAGCGCCTGAGCGATGCTTTGAGTTACGGAACGTTTAACAATCACATGAATGGCCCTGTTGAGAGTGCGGGAATTATAAGAGCGCATTAACGTAACGCAAATGATCCATTCCCTGTTTATCGCACAGGACGTTACACATCGCACATAAAATGACCGCAACTGACAGTTCCCAGGACGTGCTGCTATTCCACGCTTAAAAAAGGAACAGGTTTACATCGTCCCGATGTTGCTTTTCATTGCAGCGCTAATAATTCATCCAGTCATCAAATCAATCCCGATCACAGATTAAGGAGCATCCAATGAAAAAGCTGAATGCTGTCCTGGCGGGCGCATTACTGGCTACCGCCTCATTTGCCACTTTCGCCGCCACGCCGGTCGATCAGTCGCAGGCGCAGAGTATGCAAAGCATCGGTAGCGTTTCGGTCTCCGGCGTTCGCGGCTCACTGGACGATGCGAATCGCCAGCTGTCGCAAAAAGCGGAAGAGATGGGCGCCAGCCATTACCGCGTTATCGGTGTCGATAACCCAGGCGACTCCAGCCTGTGGAGCGGCACCGCAGAGATTTATCGCTAACCCAACCCTCCTGTTTCCATCCCTGTAGCTTTTACCGGCCTGAAAATGGCCGGTTTTTTTGTTTTTGTGCATCAGGATGGATTCTTACAAATCAGCCTGTGCATCTGCCCGGTATATTTTGCTTCGTTCTTGCAGAACGGGTAGGATTCATCGCCGTAAATTCCCGCGCTGCCTGGCACTCACTCACAGGCAAACGCACAGAGGAAAATACCCCATTTCACAGGGCATTACGCCTGAAATAGGGATGCGACGACTGATAGTCAGGACAAACAGGAATGCTATGAAATCTAAAAACAAAACCCCAGGCGAGATGCGCGCTGCGAAACGACGCTGGCTCAATTCTCATGACGCCGGCTACCAGAAGGCGATGGGTAACCGTCACGTACAGATGATTGCGATCGGCGGTGCCATTGGTACCGGTTTGTTCCTGGGCGCAGGTGGCCGTTTGCAGGCTGCTGGCCCCGCCTTAGCCATCATCTATCTGGTGTGTGGCATCTTCTCCTTCTTTATTCTGCGTGCGCTGGGCGAACTGGTGTTACACCGTCCCAGCAGCGGCAGCTTCGTCTCCTACGCCCGTGAATTCCTGGGTGAGAAAGCCTCCTACGTGGCGGGCTGGATGTACTTCGTCAACTGGGCAATGACCGGCATCGTCGATATCACCGCCGTCGCGCTCTACATGCACTACTGGGGCGCATTTGGTGATGTGCCACAGTGGGTGTTCGCCCTGGGCGCGCTGGCGATTGTCGGCACCATGAACATGATCGGCGTAAAGTGGTTTGCCGAGATGGAGTTCTGGTTTGCGCTGGTGAAAGTGCTGGCGATTGTGATCTTCCTGGTGGTGGGCGTGGTGTTCCTTGGCACCGGCAAACCGCTGGATGGCAACAGCACCGGCTTCCATCTGATCACCGATAACGGTGGCATGTTCCCACACGGCTTACTGCCTGCGCTGGTGCTGATTCAGGGTGTGGTGTTCGCCTTTGCCTCTATCGAACTGGTAGGTACGGCGGCGGGGGAATGTAAAGACCCGAAAACCATGCTGCCGAAAGCGATCAACAGCGTGATCTGGCGTATCGGCCTGTTCTACGTCGGCTCTGTGGTCCTGCTGGTGCTGCTGCTGCCGTGGAACGCCTATCAGGCGGGTCAGAGTCCGTTTGTTACCTTCTTCTCGAAGCTGGGCGTGCCTTACGTTGGCAGCATCATGAATATCGTGGTGCTGAGTGCGGCGCTCTCCAGCCTGAACTCGGGCCTCTACTCAACCGGGCGTATTCTGCGCTCCATGTCGATGGGTGGCTCTGCACCGAAATTCATGTCTAAGATGAACGGTCAGCAGGTGCCTTATGCCGGTATTCTGGTGACCATCGCCGTCTATG
Organism: Pantoea sp. paga; assembly: GCF_007558755.1. NCBI lineage: Bacteria > Pseudomonadati > Pseudomonadota > Gammaproteobacteria > Enterobacterales > Erwiniaceae > Pantoea > Pantoea sp. paga. Next base: position 64,137 of record NZ_VLTF01000009.1, on the reverse strand, counting down.
TGATTGGTGTGGTGCTTAACTACTATGTGCCTTCTCAGGTGTTTGAGATCGTCCTGAACATCGCCTCGCTGGGGATTATCTCCTCCTGGGCCTTTATCGTGGTTTGTCAGCTGCGTCTGCGCAAAGCGATTAAAGAGGGCAAGGCGGATGATGTCAGCTTCAAGCTGCCAGGCGCGCCGTTTACCTCATGGCTGACGCTGCTGTTCCTGTTCAGCGTGCTGGTGCTGATGGCGTTTGACTACCCGAACGGGACTTACACCATCGCCTCCATTCCGCTGATCGCGGTATTGCTGGTGCTGGGATGGTTTGGCGTGCGTAAGCGTGTTCACGCCATAGCTGAGACCGAACAGGATCATCACGAAGAGGAGCCTCAGCCGACCCGACTGGCTGACGACACCTCGCGCTGATAAGCTCTGCAGCAATCAGGCCAGCCTTCGGGCTGGCTTTTTTTTGTCCGCCAACCGCCTCATTCACCGCGAGAATTAGGATAGTTTTCCCGCAAGCTTGCCCCTATGATGAAAGGCTCCCTTTATGCGGTAGCGGAGTCCTCATGTCGTTTAAGATCAACATCATCAAAGATAAGCTCCTGTCCGAAAACTGGTTTGTGCTGCGTAACTACACCTATGAGATCACCGATGGTCGTGGCGAGGTTATCCGCCATAAACGTGAAGTCTACGATCGCGGAAACGGGGCGGCCATCCTGCTCTATAACCGTGAAAAGAACAGCGTGGTCCTGACGCGCCAGTTCCGTATCGCCACTTACGTCAACGGTAACGAAGGCGGCATGTTAATCGAAGCCTGCGCTGGCTTGCTGGACGACGACTCTCCGGAAGATTGCATTCGCAAAGAGGCGATTGAAGAGACCGGTTATGCGGTGGGCGAGGTGGAGAAACTCTATGCCTGCTATATGTCGCCGGGCGGCGTCACTGAATTGATCCACTTTTTCGCAGCGGAATATAATGAATCGCTGCGCGACAATGCGGGCGGCGGCGTTGAAGATGAGTCGATCGACGTGCTGGAACTGCCTTTCCCTGATGCACTGGCAATGGTCGCCGATGGCCGCATTCGCGACGGCAAAACCGTCATGCTGTTGCAGCATGCGCAGATTGCTGGCTGGCTGATACCATAAAAAATCATGCAGTTAGCCTGTTGCAGCGTGACGGCGTTGAGCGTGGAAAGTGAAGCATAATCCACTTTTCATGCACGCTTTTTAAGCAGTTAACTGCGCTTTTTGCACAGGTTCACAGAATGGGAACCCTGGCAGGCCCGTTGATGCGCTATCCTCTCCACTCTGGGTATTCGGGAATCGATTTTCTTAATGTCGTATTGGATGAAATCGCTGTGGCTGTTGCCGTCTCTGTGGGTTGCCTGTGTTCAGGCGGAACCGTTGCAAAAGTCATTCAACGACTGGCAAATCACCTGCAACAATGAAGCCTTTTGCGTGGCGCGCAATATTCCGGGCGACAAAGGGTTAGTAATGACGATTTCGCGGCATGCGGGCGTCAACGATCGCCCCTTGCTGCGAATCGACTACGGCAGTGCCTACAGTGGCGCGCTGCCGGGCGGTTCGCTTCAGGACAACCTGCTACTGGACCAGCGCCGTCTGAAACCCGACCTCAAACACTGGACGGTTGAACCGCATCATCTCGCCACCAGCAATGCCATCGCAATTGATGAGTTTCTTGATCTGGTGATGGAGGCGAAAACCCTTCAGCTCACTTTCGATCCCAATGCGCTGATCTCCCTGCGCGGCATGAAGGCCGCGCTGTTGCTGATGGATGACACCCAGGGGCGGGTCAACAGCATGAGCGCATGGGTCAAACGTGGCGATCGCGCCAGCTGGGATGTTCCGCCACCGCCTGCGCTGCCGCCACTGCCGCCTGCTGTCGAGCCACCCGCGGCATTAACACGCGACGAGACCAGCGGATTAATTGATTACGGCACCTGGCGGGTCAATACCGACTCCTGCTCACTCGATCCACTGCGCCGTGAAGTCAGCGTTGCGCCACTCACCGATCAGCGCGCGCTGCTGCTGGTGAGTTGTGAAATGGGGGCTTATAACGTGATCGATCTGGCGTTTGAAGTGACGCGCAGCCAGCCGTATGTCGCGCGCGGCATCACCTTAACTCTGCCGTTTACCCCACCAGGTGCCAGCGATCGGCAGCTTGAGCTGATCAACGCCGAATATGATGCGGCCAGCGGCCAGCTCTACACCTTTGGTAAAGGGCGTGGATTGGGTGACTGTGGCAGTGCCACACGCTGGCAGTTTGATGGCACGCGTTTTGTGTTAGCGGAGTATGCGGAAGAGTCGACCTGTGACGCCTGGCACAGCAGTGATGACTGGCCAACCCTGTGGGTCAGCCAGTCTGACGGTGGCGTACAGCAGCGTTAACGAATCGCCTGCACCATCATCGGTGAGCCAAGCTGATTACCGACCAGTTCGGCCAGCATATTATTCACGCCGTCGCTCATTGGCGTAAAGCGGGTCAGCGGCGAGCGTGTCACCACCACAAATACCCCCACATTATGCTGCGGCACCATCGCCATATAGGTGATGAAACCGCCGCCGCCGCCGGTTTTCTGAATAATGCCAGGGCGACCATTTTTCGGCCCCATAAAGACCCAGCCCATCCCCAGCGCATCCGCTTTGCCCGGCACATCCATGCCTTCTACTTTGCTCAGCTGATCGCGACGATAGATCAGCGTCTGCAGTCGATCGATCTGCGGCGTGCGGTGGTTAACCCAAGAGTTAAGGAACTGCTGCATCCAGCGGCCCATATCATCCGGCGTGGAGTAAACGCCGCCGCTGCCAATCGCCGCCAGGGTGTTATTGCACGGACTGGCCCCTTTTTCCGCCACCATCAGGCGTCCGCACTGCTCAGGCGACGGCGTAAACGTCGTGTCCTTCATGCCGAGCGGGCGGGTAATCAGCTGCTGAAACAGCGCCGGATAGGGTTTGCCGGTGGCGCGCGACAGCGCATCACCCAGCAGATCGTAGCCCAGGTTGGAGTAGGCGGCACTGCTGCCCGGTGCCGCTTTGAGGTTAGCGCGCGACAGCCACGCCCAGCGTTCACCACGGGTCGGCCAGACAAATACCGGACGCTGCGCTTTGCCGCCTGGCTGTTCGCGCGGCAGTCCGCTGGTGTGGGTCGAGAGGTTGATCAGGCGAATGGGCTGACCATTGTAGGTAGGCACGCGTGTACCCGGCGGCGCATATTTACTCAGGGGATCGTCGAGGCGAATCTGTCCGCGCTCAGCCAGCTTCACCATCACTTCACTGGTCATCAGCTTACTCAGTGAGGCGATGCGAATCAGCGAATCTTTCTGCGGACGGATATTGTTGCCGGGACGGGTTTCACCAAAGCTGGCGAACACCCGCTGATTGCCATCAATCGCCACCAGTGCCATGCCGGTTGCACCGCTGCCATAAAAGATATGTTCCGCATAGCGATCAACAATCTGAGAGGCCAGCAGCGGATCGGGCGCGACCTGCGCCATGCTTTTTAATGGAAGCAGTGAAACCATCAGGGCCAGTAAATAGGGTGTGCGCATGTTCAACGGAAGTGGCTTCGCTATAAAATCGGAGGAAATCTGCCTTCACTCATCGGGATGCATCAGGACAGAACCGCGTTATCCCGGCAGAACAACAGCAGGAACAGACGGACAGTCAGCGCACAGGCAGCATTAAGTATGACGGCTCTATAGTAATGAGTTTGCGCAGGGCGGGAAGAGGGGAATGGAGTTTTTTTTATGTATCAGGCTATAAGTGGAAATGGCCCTTCCCGGTGAGCCGGGAAGGGCATAAGCATTAAACTGGCTTGAGTAATGCTTCAGCGTGGCTGACGATATTCTCAACCGTGAAGCCAAACTCCGGGAACAGCTGACTGGCCGGGGCCGATTCACCAAAGGTGGTCATACCGACAATCGCACCGTCCAGACCGACATACTTGAACCAGTAGTCAGCAATACCCGCTTCTACCGCCACACGCGCCTTCACGCCGCTCGGCAGTACGGATTCGCGGTAAGCGGCATCCTGCGCATCAAACAGGTCAGTAGAAGGCAGTGAAACCACCCGCACCTTGTGACCGCCTGAAGTGAGCTTGTCTGCTGCACCCAGGGTGATCTCAATCTCTGAACCGGTTGCGATCAGAATCACTTCTGGTGTGCCGTCGCAATCCTTCAGCACGTAGCCGCCGCGTTTGATGTTTTCGATCTGCTCCGGGGTACGTTCCGGCTGCAGCAGATTCTGACGCGAGAGGATCAGCGCTGTCGGGCCGTGATGACGTTCGACGGCGGCTTTCCACGCTACAGCGGTTTCGACCTGATCGCACGGACGCCATACGCTCATGTTTGGCGTCAGACGCAGGCTGGCGATCTGTTCTACCGGCTGGTGCGTCGGACCATCTTCGCCCAGACCGATGGAGTCATGGGTGTAGACCAGAATCTGTCGTGCCTTCATCAGTGCAGCCATACGCGCGGCGTTACGCGCATATTCGACAAACATCAGGAAGGTTGCGGTGTAGGGAACAAAACCGCCATGGTGCGCGATACCGTTACCAATCGCCGTCATACCAAATTCACGCACGCCGTAGTGAATGTAGTTACCGGCCGGATCCTCTTTGATCGATTTAGAACCGGACCAGATGGTGAGGTTACTCGGTGCCAGGTCAGCAGAACCGCCGAGGAACTCCGGCAGCATTTTGCCGTAGGCTTCCAGCGAGTTTTGTGACGCTTTACGGCTGGCGATTTTCTGCGGGTTAGCCTGCAACTCCTGAATGAACCGGGTCGCTTCGGTTTCCCAGTTGGCGGGCATTTCGCCATTCATCCGGCGCTCATACTCTTTCGCCAGCTCGGGATGGGCTTCTTTGTAAGCCGCAAATTTTGCATCCCAGGCTTTTTCACGTTCAGCTCCCGCCGCTTTAGCATCCCACTGCTGGTAGATTTCAGCCGGGATCTCAAACGCCGGATAGTTCCAGCCGAGCTGTTTGCGGGTCAGGGCAACTTCTGCCTCACCCAGCGCCGCGCCGTGCGACTCCTCTTTACCGGCTTTGTTCGGCGAACCGAAACCGATAATGGTGCGGCAGATAATCAGTGAAGGCTTATCGGTGACGCTCTGCGCCTCTTTGATCGCCTCACGAATGGCATCAGCGTCATGGCCGTCAATGTCGCCAATCACATGCCAGTTGTAGGACTCAAAGCGTTTATGGGTGTCGTCAGTAAACCAGCCTTCGGTCTCGCCATCGATCGAGATACCGTTATGGTCATAGAAGCCGATCAGTTTGCCGAGACCCAGGGTCCCCGCCAGTGAACAGACTTCGTGCGAGATCCCTTCCATCAGACAGCCATCGCCCATAAACACATAGGTGTGGTGATCGACAATCTCATGATCCGGACGGTTAAACTGCGCGGCCAGCGTGCGTTCTGCAATCGCTAAGCCCACGGCGTTAGCCAGTCCCTGACCCAGCGGGCCGGTGGTGGTTTCAACGCCTGGGGTGTAGCCGATTTCCGGGTGACCTGGCGTTTTAGAGTGCAACTGACGGAAATTTTTCAGCTCTTCAATCGGCAGGTCATAACCGCTCAGGTGCAGCAGGCTATAGAGCAGCATCGAGCCGTGGCCGTTGGAGAGGATAAAGCGGTCGCGATCAAGCCAGGCGGGATTGGTCGGATTATGCTGGAGGAAGTCGCGCCACAACACTTCGGCGATATCGGCCATTCCCATTGGCGCACCGGGGTGGCCTGAATTTGCCTTCTGTACCGCATCCATGCTCAGTGCACGAATCGCGTTTGCCAACTCTCTGCGTGAGGACATAAAGTTCTCCCTTGTTATGCATCAGGGCGGGAAAGTCCCGCCCGACTAAAATAAAGACTACAGGCGTGCGGCGAGCACATCTTCCAGCTTCTGCTGGTCAACCGCGAACTGGCGGATGCCGTCAGAGAGTTTTTCAACTGCCATCGGATCCTGATTATGTTCCCAACGGAACTCCGCCTCGGAGAGCGGCGACGGCTGGTGGAAGCCTTCAGTTGAAGGCTCCAGTTTGCGCTCAAGCGGCGCATCACTGTTCTGCAACTCTTCCAGCAGGTTAGGTGACAGGGTCAGGCGGTCGCAGCCTGCCAGCGCGATAATCTGCTCCACTTTACGGAAGCTGGCGCCCATGATGATGGTGCTGTAACGGTGCTTTTTGTAGTAATCGTAGATGCGACGCACGGATTTCACGCCCGGATCTTCATCTGCCACGTAGGGGTCCATGGGTTTGCGCGAGTTATACCAGTCGTAGATGCGGCCAACGAACGGGGAGATCAGGAACACGCCCGCTTCGGCACAGGCACGCGCCTGAGCAAAGGAGAAGAGCAGTGTCAGGTTGCACTGAATGCCGTTTTTCTCCAGCTCTTCCGCAGCGCGGATGCCTTCCCAGGTCGAGGCCAGCTTAATCAGTACGCGTGAGCGATCAATACCGTGCTCTTCATACATCCGAATCAGTTTTTCTGCTTTGGTCACACACATGCCACGATCGAAGGAGAGGCGCGCATCCACTTCGGTCGAAACACGGCCCGGTATGCTTTTCAGGATTTCCATACCAAGGTTGATCGCCACTTTGTCGCTGGCGTTGATAATCTGCGTCTCTTTGCTGCCGCCCTGTTTTTTGGCGTACTCAATCGCGTCATCCATCAGGTGCTTATACCCTTCGAGACCGGACGCTTTCAGAATGAGTGAGGGGTTGGTGGTGGCGTCTTCCGGATGGTAATTACGAATCGATTCGATATCACCACTGTCCGCCACCACGGTGGTGAACTGTTTTAGGGCTTCTAGCTGGTTCATCTCTAAACTCCTTGAAAAGAAAAATGAAAGCGAACAGGGGGCACCTCAGGCCTCGCAGCCGGTCTGTGGCATGTTCTGCTACCGGGAACGCGAACCCATAACATTGCAACAGAGAGTTTCTGATGAACATGCGGTTTCTCTGATTGTTGCGCTGCGAGGCGGTGCGAAGGAGCCGTCATGCGGTGTTAACCGTGGGGTGCGCCATATTCCACCCATAAGCATAGCAGTCAGGAGGAATGACGCAGGCCACACTGTAGCAATCTGTGCCCTGTCAAAAAGAAGAGGCCGATCAGGCGAGAGGTAAGCGCAGCGCGGGTTGAGACCCGCGCTGCAGCGGCAGAAACGATCAGACTGGCAGGTTCAGCCAGTTCTTAACCGGCAGGAAATCGCGATAGAGGGCGGCTTCAGGTGAGTCGGCATCGGGCTGATAATCATATTCCCAGCGTACCAGCGGTGGCATCGACATCAGGATCGACTCAGTGCGACCGCCTGTCTGCAGACCAAACAGCGTGCCGCGGTCCCACACCAGATTAAACTCCACGTAGCGACCACGGCGATAGAGCTGGAACTGGCGCTCACGATCGCCCCACGGGTGCGCTTTACGGCGCGCTACAATCGGCCGATAGGCATCCATAAAGCCGCGGCCAACCGACTGCATAAAGCTGAAGCTCTGCTCAAAGTCGGGCGTGTTGAGATCGTCAAAAAACAGGCCGCCAATGCCGCGCTGCTCATCACGATGCTTCAGGTAGAAATAGTCATCACACCACTTTTTATAGCGCGGATAGACATCCTCGCCAAAAGGCTGGCAGAGGTCAGCGGCAGTCTGGTGCCAGTGCAGCGCATCTTCTTCGAAGCCATAAAAAGGGGTCAGGTCAAATCCGCCGCCAAACCACCAGACGGGATCGGCACCCGGTTTCTCCGCGATAAAAAAGCGCACGTTGGCGTGGCTGGTGGGCACATAGGGATTGTTCGGGTGGATCACCAGCGACACGCCCATCGCTTCAAAGCTGCGACCCGCCAGCTCCGGCCGGTGTGCAGTGGCGGATGCCGGCATCTGATCGCCATGCACGTGCGAAAAGTTGACGCCGGCCTGCTCAAACACCGCGCCGTTGCGCAGAACGCGGCTCTGACCGCCGCCGCCGCCAGGACGCTGCCAGCTATCTTCGGCAAACGCTGCGCTGCCATCTTCAGCCGCCAGCTGGTTACAAATCTCATCCTGCAATGCGAGCAGGAATGCTTTTACGCGGGAAATATCAGCCATTTTTTCGCTTATGGTTTGTCAAAGTCTGACGCGATTATACGCAAAACCGCGCCGCTTGCATGAGTGCGGCGAGTCGCACGGCCTGAACCGGCGACACGCATCAGGCGTTGCGCCGATCAAACTCATCAAAGTAATTGACGATGCCGCTGGCAATAGCCGAGGCGATTTTCTGGCGAAACGCGGTGGTGCCAAGCAGCTGCTCTTCACGCGGATTGGTAATAAAGGAGGTCTCGACCAGCACCGAGGGGATCGACGGTGACTTGAGTACCGCGAAGGCAGCCTGCTCGGTGTGCTGGCTGTGAAGATGATGAACCGGGCGGATCTGATCCAGTACATGCTTGCCCAGCGTCAGGCTGTTTTTGATGGTGTCCGTCTGCACCAGATCGAACAGGATCTGCTGCAGATAGTGATCCTGCTGCTGCGCTTTCACGCCACCCAGCTTGTCCGCATCGTTCTCCCGCTGTGACAGATAACGCGCCATCGAGCTGCTGGCACCGCGATTAGAGAGCGCAAACACCGAGGCACCGCTGGCATCGGGACTGGTAAAACCGTCGGCATGAATCGACATAAAGAGATCTGCGCCGTGCTGGTGGGCGATCTCCACCCGCTGATAGAGCGGAATAAAGTGGTCGCTGTCGCGGGTCAGACGCACTTCTATACGCGGATGGCTCTGTAACTGACGCTGCACGTTGCCGGCAATCTCCAGCACGATGTGTTTCTCTTCGGAACCCTCTTCGCCAACGGCACCAGAGTCGATGCCGCCGTGACCGGGGTCGATCATCACGATACGTTTCCCGTTCTTTGCGGGCGGGGCAGGGCGCGAGTGACGATTTGCACCAGTAAGTGCAGACTGCTCTTTAGCCTGAACCGCGCGCGGCGATAGAATGGCCAGAGCCAGCCCGGAAAGCAGTAACTGACGGCGATGAATCAAACGTTTAAGCAGGTGCATGTGCGGGTCCGGTAACAGGAATCTTGCCGGTGTTATAGCCTAAGGGGCTGCTGCCTGCGATCACAGAACCATTTCAGGGCATTACTTTGTATTGCAGGTCGCGAACAGTAAATTTGCGCTTTTTTATTTGTCGCCCGTCTTGGAGGGTTGCGTGCGGCAGAGAATGCGTGATAATCAGCAAATTGTGCTTATTTGCAGGTAAAGAAGATGGAAATCCGCGCCTTCCGCCAGGAAGATTTTGAAGAAGTGATCACCTTATGGGAACGTTGCGATTTGTTACGGCCATGGAACGATCCGGAGCTGGATATCGAACGCAAAATGAATCACGACCCCGATCTCTTTCTGGTCGCTGAAGTGGGCGGCGTGGTCGTTGGCACACTGATGGGCGGCTATGATGGCCATCGCGGCGCGGCTTACTATCTGGCCGTGCATCCCGACTATCAGGGACGCGGCTTTGCGAATGCGCTGATGAACCGTCTGGAGAAGAAGCTTATCGCGCGCGGCTGTCCGAAACTGCATCTGATGATCCGTGAAGAGAATGACCAGGTGGTGGCGTTCTATGAGAAGCTTGATTATGAGCCGGTCGATGCGCTGCTGTTTGGTAAACGTCTGATCGAAGATCGTGAATACTAAGCCGTCACCGGGCTATCTGCCGGACGAGTATGACGCCAGAGGGCAGCTGCGGCTGCCGTTTCTTTTTTGGCTGATCCTGTTACTCCAGGCGCGGACCTGGCTGCTGCTGGTAATGGCCGGGGCGTCACGGCAGCAGGGCAACGATCTGCTGGCGCTGTTCTATCCGGATCGTCAGGCGTTCTGGATCGGCCTTGCGCTGGGTTTACCGGCGCTGGCGGGCCTGCTGCTGACCGGCTATCGCACCCGACTGCCGCGACTCTGGCAGCACTGGCGCAGCGTGCTGGCGCTGTCGCTGCTGGTGAATCTGCTCTGGCAGGGAATGCAGTTTGTGCAGGGCGATCTGCTCACCTCACCGCTGCCATTGCTGCTGACTCTCTTTGACCTGCTGGCCCTGATCTGGCTGCAATCCAGCCGCCGCTGTCGCGACTGCTTTCTGCCCGAACATCATCTTCACTAAACTTTTTGTCGCTTTGCGACTCCAATCAGTTCCGCCTTTCCGGCATCGCATTTACAGGAGTTCTCATGAAAGCTGTTCGTTCCACGCTACTGATCGCCGCCGTTGTACTGAGCGGCTGTGCCAGTTCGGGTTCCGGCGCTGACAGCAGCCAGCAGGCAAGCTGGTGGAATCCGCTGACGTATCACTGGTCTTCGGCGCTGCCGTGGAACTGGTTCGGTTCCTCGCTGACCGCGACTGAACAGGGCGTGGGTGGGTTAACTGCCTCGACCGCCATGAAAGAGGACGCGATTAATGCCGGACTGAACGGTGACTATAGCCTGCGTCAGGGCATGCGCAGCCAGAACGGTCAGGTGGTCTCTTTCTGGCAGGCGCTGGATGATGGCAACGTTAAGCTGGTGATTTACGGGCAGTCGCAGGTCGAACGTATTGAGGTCATGGACAGCGCAATCGCCAGCAGCGATGGCAGCAAAGTGGGTGATGTCTTCAGTAATAAGTTCAGCAAAGCCTTCGACAACTGCACCTTAGCCAGCGGCACCGATGCACGTGACGTGGCGTGCCGCGCGCCTGGAAGTCAGCATCTGACCTATGTTTATCAGGGTGACTGGCATGGACCTGAGGGATTAATGCCCTCTGACGATACGCTGAAAAGCTGGAAAATCAGCAAGATTGTCTGGCAGCGTTAATTCCTCGTCTTCAGCGCGCCGCCCGTCAGGCGGCCGCTGAGCCTCCCAAACCCTTGCCGGAGCGTGCGGCACGGGGTTCCTCCTCCCCATCGGCTTTTGCTGATTTCTGCATAAACAGTGCCGTCGTCTTATGCTTTTTTCGACTTTGAAATCATCAAACGATATATAAAACCGTTACTGGTTTTCACTGAGTTATAAATAAACTGGTGCCTCAGCGGGTGAGATCCGCATCAAACTTTTTCAGGGTGCCAAATGACATTACAAGCGATGAAAAAAATCGTGAGCGGTATCGCGTTGTCGCTGAGCCTGGCCGGCGCAGCCAATGCCACTGAACTCCTTAATAGCTCTTACGATGTTTCGCGGGAGCTGTTTGTCGCCCTGAATGCTCCCTTCGTTAAACAGTGGGATGCCAGCCATCCCGGCGATCCACTGACCATTAAGATGTCGCACGCTGGTTCATCAAAGCAGGCGCTGGCTATCCTGCAGGGACTGCGCGCGGATGTCGTCACGTACAATCAGGTTACGGATGTGCAGGTGCTGCACGATAAAGGCAACCTGATTGCCGCAGACTGGAAAAGCCGTCTGCCGAATAACAGCTCGCCTTTCTACTCCACAATGGCGTTTCTGGTGCGCAAAGGAAATCCAAAACAGATTCACGACTGGTCAGATTTGACCCGCAGTGATGTGAAGCTGATTTTCCCGAATCCGAAAACTTCCGGTAATGGCCGCTATACCTATCTGGCCGCCTGGGGCGCAGCGGATAAAGCGGACGGGGGCGATCAGGCCAAAACCCGTGCCTTTATGACGCAATTCCTGAAAAACGTTGAAGTGTTCGACACCGGCGGTCGCGGTGCGACCACGACCTTTGCTGAGCGTGGCCTGGGCGACGTATTAATTAGCTTTGAGTCCGAAGTGAATAACATCCGCAACCAGTACGGCAAAGATGAGTATGAAGTGGTGGTGCCGAAAACCAACATTCTGGCGGAGTTTCCGGTGGCATGGGTGGATAAAAACGTCGCGACCAATAAAACCGCTGATGCGGCCAGCGCTTATCTGAACTATCTCTACACGCCTGAAGCGCAGAATATTATTACTCACTACTACTATCGCGTGAACAATGCACAGCTGATGGCGGAGCAGAAAGATCGCTTCCCGCAGACCAGCCTGTTCCGGGTGGAAGAGGCGTTTGGCGGCTGGGATAAGGTGATGAAGACGCACTTCGTCAGCGGCGGTGAGCTTGATAAGTTGTTAGCGGCGGGGCGCGGATAATGTTTGCAGCCAGCCAGAAACGTGTGTTGCCCGGCTTTGGTCTCAGCCTCGGCACCAGCCTGCTCTTTACCTGTCTGATACTGCTGCTGCCTATCAGCGCGGTGATCATGCAGCTGTCGCAGATGACGCTGCAACAGTACTGGGATGTGGTGACCAATCCGCAGCTGATTGCCGCCTATAAAGTAACTCTGCTCTCTGCAGGCGTCGCCTCACTGTTTAATGCGGTGTTCGGCATGCTGATGGCATGGATCCTGACCCGTTACCGTTTTCCGGGCCGGACGTTGCTGGATGGCCTGATGGATCTGCCATTTGCACTGCCTACGGCGGTGGCAGGTCTGACCCTGGCCGGACTCTTTTCGGTCAACGGCTGGTATGGACAGTGGTTCGCCCAGTTCGACATCAAAATTTCCTACACCTGGATTGGTATCGCCATCGCCATGGCCTTTACCAGCATTCCGTTTGTGGTGCGTACCGTACAGCCGGTGCTGGAAGAGTTAGGTCCGGAGTATGAAGAGGCGGCCGAAACGCTGGGTGCCACGCCATGGCAGAGCTTCCGCCGCGTCGTGTTGCCGGAAGTGGCACCGGCGCTGCTGGCCGGGACTGCGCTCTCCTTTACCCGCAGCCTGGGTGAATTTGGTGCGGTGATCTTTATTGCCGGTAACATCGCCTGGAAAACGGAAGTCACCTCGCTGATGATTTTTGTCCGGCTGCAGGAGTTCGACTATCCGGCGGCCAGCGCCATCGCCTCGGTGATCCTGGCGGCATCGCTGATTCTGTTATTTGCGATTAACACATTACAGAGCCGCTTTGGCCGTCGTCTGGGAGGTCACTAATGGCTGAGGTTTCACAAATTACTCACGCTGCTCGTCAGCCAGTGAACTGGGGCAAGTGGCTGCTGATTGGTATCGGCGCGCTGATCTCGATTCTGCTGCTGGTGGTGCCGATGGCCTCCATCTTCTGGGAAGCGCTGAATCAGGGGCTGATTGTCGCCCTCAGCAATCTGGCAGACCCGGACATGCTGCACGCCATCTGGCTGACCGTGATGGTGGCGCTGATCACCGTACCGGTTAACCTGGTGTTCGGCACGCTGCTCGCCTGGCTGGTGACGCGCTTTACCTTCCCGGGTCGTCAGTTGCTGCTGACCCTGTTTGATATTCCTTTTGCCGTGTCCCCGGTCGTGGCCGGTCTGATGTATCTGCTGTTCTGGGGCGTTAATGGCCCGGCAGGCGGCTGGCTGGATGCGCATAACATCCAGATTATGTTTGCCTGGCCTGGTATGGTGCTGGCGACGGTGTTTGTGACCTGTCCGTTTGTGGTGCGCGAACTGGTCCCGGTGATGCTGAGTCAGGGCAGTCACGAAGATGAAGCGGCGGTGTTGCTGGGCGCCTCTGGCTGGCAGATGTTCCGCCGCGTAACGCTGCCGAACATTCGCTGGGCGCTGCTGTATGGCATCGTGCTGACCAACGCCCGTGCGATTGGTGAATTTGGTGCGGTCTCGGTGGTATCGGGATCGATTCGCGGTGAGACCTACACGTTACCGCTTCAGGTTGAATTATTGCATCAGGACTACAACACCGTTGGCGCGTTCACCGCGGCCGCCCTGTTAACCCTGATGGCAATTGTGACGCTGTTTCTGAAAAGTATTGTGCAGTGGCGTTTAGAGCAACAGCACAAACGCCTGCAACAGGAGGGAAATCATGAGCATTGAGATTAACAAGATCAACAAATCCTTTGGTCGCACATCGGTGCTGAACGATATCTCTCTGGATATTGCCTCGGGTGAAATGGTGGCGCTGCTTGGCCCGTCAGGCTCGGGTAAAACCACGCTGCTGCGCATTATTGCCGGGCTGGAGCATCAGAACAGCGGTCACATCCGTTTTCATGGTAACGATGTCAGCCGCCTGCATGCGCGCGATCGTCAGGTCGGTTTTGTCTTCCAGCACTACGCGCTGTTCCGTCATATGACGGTATTCGACAACATCGCCTTTGGCCTGACCGTGCTGCCACGTCGTGAGCGTCCTTCAACGGCGGAGATCAAACAACGTGTTACCCGTCTGCTGGAGATGGTGCAGCTGGCCCATCTGGCGAATCGCTTCCCGGCGCAGCTGTCGGGCGGCCAGAAACAGCGTGTGGCGCTGGCGCGTGCGTTAGCGGTTGAACCACAAATTCTGCTGCTGGATGAACCTTTTGGCGCGCTGGATGCTCAGGTACGTAAAGAGCTGCGCCGCTGGCTGCGTCAGCTGCATGAAGAGCTGAAATTCACCAGCGTGTTTGTCACCCACGACCAGGAAGAGGCGATGGAAGTGGCGGATCGCGTGGTGGTGATGAGTCAGGGCAACATTGAACAGGTCGGCACGCCAGATGATGTGTGGCGCGATCCGGCGACCCGTTTTGTGCTGGAATTCCTGGGTGAGGTGAACCGCTTTGATGGCGAGATTCAGGGATCACAGTTCCATGTTGGCGCGCATCACTGGCCGCTGGGCTATACCTCGGCCCACCAGGGCGCGGTTGAGCTGTTCCTGCGTCCGTGGGAAATCGACGTTTCACGCCGTAGCAGCCTGGAAACCCCGCTGCCGGTTCAGGTGCTGGAAGTGAGCCCGCGTGGACACTTCTGGCAGCTGGTCGTCCAGCCTGTCGGCTGGCAGAGCGAGCCGGTCTCGGTGGTGTTTGAAGGTGAGCAGGCTGCGCCGATTCGCGGCGAGCGTCTGTTTGTTGGCTTGCAGCAGGCGCGTCTCTATAAGGGCGATACGCCACTGCGTGCAGTTGCCTTTGCACAAAGCGCCTGATATTTTCTCTTCAATACCGGGCGGGAGTGTCACTCCCGCCTTTTTTTCGCATCTGGTTTGTAAGATGCCAGGAACCGCACCGTGACGACTCTCGAAAATACCATCGGCAATACCCCGCTGATTATGTTGCAGCGCCTGACGCCCGCCAACGGCAGCGAGGTCTGGCTCAAGCTGGAAGGCAATAATCCGGCAGGTTCGGTAAAAGATCGCGCGGCCTGGTCGATGATCAATCAGGCAGAGCTGCGTGGTGATATTGCACCTGGCGATCAGCTGATTGAAGCTACCAGCGGCAACACCGGGATTGCGCTGGCGATGATCGCGGCGATGAAAGGCTACCGACTTCGCCTGCTGATGCCCGACAACATGAGTCAGGAGCGGCAGGACGCGATGCGCGCCTATGGCGCAGAGTTAATTCTGGTGCCACGTGAACAGGGCATGGAGGGTGCACGCGATCTGGCCCAGGCGATGGCGGCGCGCGGTGAAGGCCGGGTGCTGGACCAGTTTAATAATCCCGATAATCCGCTGGGCCACTATCAGACCACCGGCCCGGAATTGTGGCAGCAGTCGAACCAGCGCATGACTCATTTTGTCTCCAGCATGGGCACCACCGGCACCATTACCGGCGTGGGACGTTATCTTAAAGAGCTCAACACGGGCGTGCAGGTGATCGGTTTGCAGCCCAGCGAAGGCAGCAGTATTCCGGGTATTCGTCGCTGGCCGCTGGCTTATCTGCCGGGGATCTACCGCCCCGATCTGGTGGATGATGTGATAGATATGACGCAAAAGGAAGCGGAAGAGACGATGCGCGCGCTGGCACGCCGTGAAGGCATTTTCTGTGGCGTCAGTTCAGGCGGCGCGGTGGCGGGTGCGCTGCGTATTGCGCAGGCCAATCCTGGCAGCGTGGTGGTGGCGATCGCCTGCGATCGCGGTGACCGTTATCTCTCTACCGGACTCTATCATCAGTAACCTCTGCTGATGCGGAATCAGGCCTGTGCGCGCATTAACTGCCCACAGGCCTTTTTTAACCCCAATTTTCGGTGCCAGATAGACTGAATCTGTAAGGATCGCGTAAATCAGGCTGCGCGAATGTTCAGCACAGGACAAAATAGCGGCAATTCTCCAGAGAGATAACTATGAAAATTTTGCTTGTTGATGATGATGTTGAATTAGGCACGATGTTAAGCCAGTACCTGATCGGGGAAGGGTTTGATGCTCAGCTGGTTCTGACCGGCAGCGCTGGCGTGCAGGGCGCGTTATCGGGAGAGTTCACCGCCATGATTCTGGACATTATGCTGCCCGACATGAGCGGCATTGATGTGTTGCGTCAGGTGCGCCAGAACAGCCGGATACCGGTGATTATGCTCACCGCCAAAGGCGATAATATTGATCGCGTGATCGGTCTGGAAATGGGCGCGGATGACTATATGCCCAAGCCCTGCTATCCCCGTGAGCTGGTGGCGCGACTGCGCGCCGTATTACGCCGTTTCGAAGAGCAGGCACCGCAGCCAGATGCCAGAGAGCCGCTGCGCTGGGGGGAGCTGATGCTTAATCCCGCCACCCGCATCAGCGAATGGCAGGGTAAAACCTTTGATCTGACGGCGTCGGAATTTAATCTGCTGGATCTGCTGCTGCGTGCGCCGGACAGAGTGGTGTCAAAAGATGAGCTCTCTGAAAAGGGACTCGGTCGTCCGCGTGAAGCCTATGACCGCAGCGTCGATGTACATATCAGTAACATTCGTCAGAAGCTCAGTGCATTAACCGCTGACAGCATCAACATCGAAACCGTTCGCAGCATCGGTTACCGTATTCGATGAAACAGAGTTACCGTGGACGCATGTTCTGGAAGATCTTTATCGGCTTCTGGATCGTTTTTGTCATCATGAGCCAGCTTATCTGGCTCGGCTTTACGCTCTCCGGTAAACGGCATGAACCGCCTGAACTCGTGGCTATCCGTCGTATTGTGGATCTGCAGATGACCTCCGCCGCGTCCGTGCTGGAGCGGGGCGGGCCTGATGCGCTGAATGCGATGCTGTCAGACTGGGATAACAGCGATCGGCAGTTCTTCCACGTCACCCAACAGACAAAACCGTCGCAATCAGAAAACAGCGGCAACATGGATATCAGAGGGCGCTTTCCTGAAGAGGTGGTGCGCTGGGTTCGTGGCGCGGATGGCAAAGCCTATCAGCTGCGCTACGACCTTGATGGCATGCGTAAAGACAGCACGCTGAACATGATGCCGCGCAAATTTCTGAATATTCCTGAGCCGATGTTTGTCTTCGCCGGCTCGGTGGGATTGCTGTTCAGTCTGCTGCTGGCCTGGAATCTGACGCGACCTATGCGTCAGCTGCGGGAAGGATTTTCCCGCGTGGCTGAGGGCGATTTAAGCGTGCGGCTGTTTCCGATCATGCGTAAGCGCCACGACGAGATCTCAAACGTCGCTGAAGCCTTTGACGCCATGGTCGAGCGGCTCGATACCCTGGTGCGCGCCCGTGAAGAACTGTTGCATGATATCTCACATGAGCTTCGTTCACCGCTGGCCCGACTGCAGCTGGCGACCGGGCTGGCCAGACAGACGCCAGAAAGTGTGAACAGTTCGCTTGATCGCATTGATGAAGAGGCGCGTCGGCTGGACAAGATGATCGGTGAACTGCTGACACTGTCGCGGGCTGAGCATGAAAGCATCCCGGATGAGCAATATTTTGATCTGACCGGCTTGCTGCAGGCGGTTATTACCGATGTCCGTTATGAAGCGCAGATCCCTGGCGTGCAGGTAGAGTTGCAGGTCGACGATCGGGCTGATTACACCGTGCGGGGCAATGCAGAGCTGATACGGCGCGGAGCAGAAAATGTGTTACGCAACGCACTGCGCTTCTCTCTGCCAGGGCAGCGGATTGATGTTCATCTGCACGCAGAACAGCAGTGGCTGGTGATTCAGGTGCGCGATCAGGGGCCAGGAGTCGATGAGGAGAAACTCTCCAGCATCTTTGACCCGTTTGTGCGGGTTAATTCGCCGCTGATGGGCAAAGGTTATGGTCTGGGACTGGCTATCGTGCGCAAGGTGGTGCTGGCGCATCATGGTGAGGTCGAGGCAAGAAACCGGCCAGAAGGCGGACTGGAACTGACGCTGCGTCTGCCGCACTGGCAGCCCTGAACAGGTATACAGCAGAAACGATAACGGCACCCGCGGGTGCCGTTATGTTATGAACGAATGCTTACTTTCTGATGCGAATCACCGGCGTTTCGCCGACGGTGACCTGGCCAGTCAGCTTAATCAATTCCTTGATTTCATCCATATTGGAGATGACAACCGGTGTCAGGGTTGATTTCGCTTTCTCTTCCAGCAACGGCAGGTCGAACTCGATAACCACGTCGCCTTTTTTGACCTTCTGGCCTTCTTCAGCGATGCGTTTGAAGCCTTCACCTTTCAGTTCAACCGTATCGATACCGAAGTGGACGAACAGCTCAATGCCATTGTCTGATTCGATCGAAAAAGCGTGATTGGTTTCAAAAATCTTACCGATAGTGCCATCAACAGGGGCAACCATTTTGTTGCCGCTGGGCTTGATCGCAATACCGTCGCCCACGATTTTTTCTGCAAACACCACATCTGGTACGTCTTCAATGTTGACGATTTCGCCTGACAGAGGCGCTACGATGTCAATTGTCCCAGCGCTATCCGTTTTTTCGCCAAAAAGTTTAGAAAACAAACCCATGATCTTCTCCTAAGCAGTAATTTGGGGCCAGCATCATGCAGATTAGCAGAGCGTTTTTTCCTTAATGAACTTGTTTACCAGGTTCATTAAATCTTCCGCTGTCGGTTGAGCCAGTGCCTGCTCCGCCAATGCCTTCGCATCTTCAAAATTAGTATTACGAATGATTTTCTTGATGCCAGGGATAGAAATGGCACTCATGCTGAACTCGTCCAGCCCCATTCCCAGTAACAGTAGTGTAGCACGTTCATCACCTGCCAGCTCACCACACATGCCGGTCCATTTACCTTCAGCGTGAGATGCATCAATGACTTGCTTGATTAAGTTAAGCACAGACGGCGTCATTGGGTTGTACAGGTGCGAGATCAAATCATTACCACGATCGACCGCCAGAGTATACTGCGTCAGATCGTTTGTCCCAATACTGAAGAAGTCGACTTCCTTCGCCAGATGATGAGCAATCACGGCTGAAGCCGGGGTTTCCACCATGATGCCGACTTCGATGCTCTCATCAAAGGCTTTACCTTCTTCACGCAACTGCGCTTTCAGCAGCTCCAGTTCCGCTTTCAGGCTGCGTACTTCTTCAACCGAAATAATCATCGGGAACATGATGCGCAGTTTACCGAAAGAGGAGGCACGCAGGATGGCACGCAGCTGCGCATGCAGAATCTCTTTGCGGTCCATGGCGATACGGATAGCGCGCCAGCCGAGGAACGGGTTCTCTTCTTTTGGCAGGTTCATGTAAGGCAGGTCTTTGTCGCCGCCGATGTCCATGGTACGCACGATAACGGCCTGTGAACCCATGGCTTCTGCGACGGCTTTGTACGCCTGGAACTGCTCTTCTTCGCTTGGCAGTGAGTCACGATCCATGAACAGGAATTCGGTGCGGTAGAGACCCACGCCTTCAGCGCCGTTACGTTCAGCACCGGCGATATCGCGTACAGTACCGATGTTGGCGCAGACTTCAACCTGATGACCATCCAGCGTAACGGCTGGCAGATCTTTCAGCTTGGCTAATTCATGTTTTTCCGACAGATACTGGTTCTGTACGGCTTTCAGCTCTTCCTGAATCGCTTCTGAAGGATTGACGTGAATCGCATTGTTAACGCCATCCAGAATCAGGAAATCGCCATTTTTAACCGTGACGGTCACATTGCCGGTACCGACAATGGCTGGGATCTCTAGCGAGCGCGCCATGATTGAGGTATGTGAGGTACGGCCACCCAGATCGGTGATAAAGCCCAGCACCTTCTTCAGGTTCAGCTGTGCGGTTTCTGACGGCGTTAAATCTTTTGCCACCAGAATGGATTCGTCCGGAATAGCGCTCAGGTCAACGATATGCAGACCGAGGATGTTTTGCAGCAGTCGCTTACCGATGTCACGTACGTCAGCCGCACGCTCTTTCAGATATTCGTCATCTAACTCCTCCAGTGCTTTCGCCTGGCCATCGATGACCGAGTAAGCAGCAGCATCGGCAGAAGCGTGATCTTTTTTGATCAGGTCGATGATTTCCTGCTCCAGCTCTTCATCTTCCAGCAACATAATGTGGCCTTCGAAGATTGCTGCTTTCTCTTCACCGAGGGTTTCACCCGCTTTGACGCGAATCGCTTCCAGTTGTAATGCCGCTTTGCTGCGGCCATCGAGGAAGCGCTGAACTTCCTGCTCAACCTGGTCATCAGAAATTTTCTTGCGGTTGATGACGATCTCGTCTTCTTTCAGCAGCAGTGCTTTGCCGAAAGCGATACCTGGTGATGCTAAAATGCCTGAAATCATAACGCTACCTTTTAATCACGATGGCTGATGGGACTCTGTGCGGTGCCATTGTCGCGGGACACGTACTCTACGAAAGCAATAACGCGGACAGGTTGTCCGCGATCAAGATGTTTGCACTCAATGGCGCAGAGGAGTCGATTTGCTGGAGAGCTGAGCGGAGATTACTCCAGTTCAGCCATCAGTTTGACCAGATGCTCAACTGCTTTCTGCTCGTCTTCACCTTCCGCGGAAAGGGTCACAACAGTTCCCTGGGTTAAACCCAGTGTCTGCAGCTTGAACAGGCTCTTCGCGCTCGCTGATTTACCGTTAGAGGTCACGGTAATTTCTGACTGGAAAGCTTTGGCTTCTTTAACGAATTGCGCAGCTGGGCGAGTGTGCAGACCGTTTGGTGCAGTAATGGTAACTTCTTGCTGGAACATTCTATTTCCCCAACGTTATCAGGATGAGTGTTATGGATCTAAAGTCTAGCCTGGAGCCTTTACTTTAGCCTGTGTAGGTGCGCGGGTATAGCTTCATGCTGACCAAAGACGCGCATGCGTCAAATCTACAGTCCGTTGCGTCTCAAAACCGATTCTACACGTCACCGGTTAATTATGCCGTGATTCGCCGTTTCACTGAATCTGTAAATCGATTCAGCTTGATCCACTTCAAACGCGGATTAATTTCAGGCATCGAAATAATTGGCAGTCTAAATACCAGAGCGGCGTCACTGAAATCAATCTGCCGGGTGATGAAAGTGAGATCTGCACCACAAAAAAGCACCCGATTGGGTGCTTTTTTCTCCATTTTCGGACTATCGGCCTCTGCTACTGAAGCTCTTTTTCAGTGAAGAGATCGGCAAACAAGGCGGTACTCAGATAGCGTTCACCGGAGGAGGGGAGGATCACCACAATATTTTTGTTGGCGAAGGCTTCATCTTCCTGCAGCTTCAGCGCCGCGGCAACGGCAGCACCGGATGAGATACCGGCCAGAATACCTTCCTCTTCCATCAGCCGACGCGCCGTACTGATCGCTTCTTCATTGGTGATGGCCACAACGCGGTCCACCAGATTCAGCTCAAGGTTGCCCGGGATAAAGCCTGCGCCGATACCCTGAATTTTGTGTGGGCCGGGCTTGATCTCATCGCCCGCCAGCGCCTGAGCAATCACCGGTGAATCGGTCGGCTCAACCGCGACGGTAATCAGATCTTTTTTGCCTTTGGTGTTTTTGATGTAGCGGCTCACGCCGGTCAGCGTACCGCCGGTGCCGACACCGGCAATAAAGACATCCACTTCGCCGTCCGTGTCTTCCCAGATTTCCGGGCCGGTGGTCTTTTCATGGATTTCCGGGTTGGCCGGGTTGCTGAATTGCTGCAGCAGCACATATTTATCCGGATTGCTGGCAACAACCTCTTCAGCTTTGCTGATGGCACCTTTCATGCCTTTGGCGCCTTCGGTCAATATCAGCGTCGCGCCCAGCGCCTTCAGCAGCTTACGGCGTTCCACTGACATGGTTTCTGGCATCGTCAGCGTTAATTTATAACCGCGCGCTGCGGCGACATAGGCCAGAGCAATACCGGTGTTGCCGCTGGTCGGTTCCACCAGTTCAACACCCGGTTTCAGAATACCGCGTTTTTCTGCGTCCCAAATCATATTGGCACCGATACGGCATTTTACGCTGAAGCTCGGGTTGCGGGATTCAACTTTCGCAAGGATGCGGCCGTTACCGATGCGGTTCAGTCGAACCAATGGCGTATGACCAATTGTCAAAGAGTTGTCTTCATAGATCTTACTCATAGCCTGTCCTTAACTGTATGAATTATTGGGAACCCTATGAGCATACCTGTTCTGCCTGGGGGCGGAAGGAAAGAAATCGCATATCTATATGTCACCCGGCAATAAGCCCTGCTGAAAAGAGCATAAGGCGCGCTGATAATTTTAGCGCACTTCACTGCGTGCCAGCTGTGGCCGGTAGCGATCGACCCACATGGCGGTGGCACCGCAGACGGCAACCGGCATGATCACGAGGTTCAGAACCGGAATCATGGTGAACAGACTGATTAGCGCGCCAAACTGCATATTGGCCGTTTTGTGCTGACGCAGGGCGTTGCGCATCTGCTGAAAAGGCACTTTATGGTTATCGAACGGGTAGTCGCAATACTGGATGGACAACATCCAGGCGCTGAACAGGAACCACAGCACCGGCGCAACGGTCTGACCAAAACCAGGAATAAAATAGAGCAGCAGTAGACCCAGCGCGCGGGGCAGGTAATAACCCAGTTTTTGCAACTCGCGCTTCATGATGCGCGGCACATCTTTAATCAACCCAGCCCAGCCGCTGTCCGGCAGGGGCTTGCCTGTCAGACGCCCTTCGAGCTGTTCTGCCAGCAGACCGCAAAAGGGTGCGGCAATTAAGTTTGCCACGGTCGAAAAGAAGTAGCTAAACACCAGCACAATCGCAATCACCGACAGCGGCCATAACAGATAGCTCAGCCACTGCAGCCAGTCCGGAATATGAGCCATCAGACGCGGGATCCAGTCACCGAGACGATAGAAAAGCCAGATGAAAGCGCCACCCAGCATCACAATATTGATCAGCAACGGCATCACCACAAAGCGGCGAATACCAGGCAGACGTACCAGTTTCCAGCCCTGGCTAAAGTAGTGCATGCCGTTAAAATTTGAGACGGAATTCTCAAGGGCCATAAAGCCAGTTCTCCTGAAGATGTTAAGGCGTGCCCACTATAACCTGGCTTTTTCTCCAGGCCAGGTGCCGTTTGGGTAAAAAAACAGCGAAAAAGCGTGGGTTGCCTATCTTATTTGTCAGAAAATAGTGCACAGACTTGCACTTGTGTAGCAGGGCAAATACAGTTAGAGGATAAAGTTTGCCGCGGTGGCAAGGTATTGGAACAACAGAGAATACAATGATGCAGGATTTGCGTCTGATATTAATCGTTGTTGGCGCGATCGCCATTATAGCGCTCCTTCTTCACGGGCTGTGGACCAGCCGTAAAGAGCGTTCGTCAGTGTTCCGCGATCGCCCGCACAAACGTCTAAAACAACGTGATGAAAATGATGAGCAGGACCTGATTGACGACGAGGATGATGGCGTCGGCGAGGTTCGCGTTCGTTCTGATCGCAACGTACATCAGGAACCGCGTTTCGATGAGATTCGCGAGCCACAGCCAGAAGCGCCGCGTAAGCCTGCGCCCGCTGAGCCTGTGCGTCAGCCTGCGCCACGACCCGCACCGCAACCCGAATCTGAAAGCGACCCGCTTTTTAACACGGCACCGCAGCCTGCTCCGCAGTCGCGCCCTGAACCGGTTCGTCAGCAGCCCGCACCCACTTTTGTCGCGCCGCCGGTTCAGGCCGACCCGCTGCTGGATCTCGACCCGCTGGAATCTGTACAGCCAGCACCGCAGTACCAGGCAGAACCTGAGCCGCAGCCTGAAGTGACACCGGCGCCCGCGCCGGCACAGCCTGCTGCTAAAGCGCCAGCGGAAAAACCGAAAGAAGCGGTACTGGTGCTGCATGTTGCCGCACACTCGGGCGGTGAACTGAACGGTGAGGCACTACTGCAGGGTATTCTCCAGGCGGGCTTCCAGTTTGGTGAAATGAACATTTTCCATCGTCATCTCAGTCCGGCTGGCAGCGGCCCGGTATTGTTCAGTCTGGCCAATATGGTTAAGCCGGGTTCGTTCAATCCTGATCTGATGACCGATTTCAGCACGCCTGGCATCTCTATCTTTATGATGGTGCCTTCTTATGGCGATGCGAATCAGAACTTCAAGCTGATGCTGCAGTCGGCTCAGCGTATCGCTGATGATGTGGGTGGCGTGGTGCTGGATGATGAGCGTCGCATGATGACGCCACAGAAGCTGGAAACTTACAAAGCGCGTATCCGCGATGTGGTTGGCGTCTGAGACCTGCGCTAAACGCTATCTGAATTGTTAAAAACAAACCCCCGCCTGTCGGGGGTTTTTTATCTGATGGGGCTTTATGAAATCCGTCCAGGATCACATCACCGAACTGCGCACCACGTTGCGACATCATGAATATCTCTATCACGTTATGGATGCGCCGGAAGTGCCGGATGCTGAATACGATCGTCTGATGCGTGAACTGCGTCAGATGGAAGAGGAGCACCCGGATCTCATTACGCCGGACTCGCCGACACAACGCGTGGGTGCCGCGCCGCTGACGGTCTTCGAGCAGGTGCGCCATGAAGTTCCGATGCTGTCGCTGGATAACGCCTTTGATGAAGCCACGTTTATGGCCTTCAACAAGCGGGTGCAGGATCGGCTGAAAAGCAGTGACGACATTACCTACTGCTGTGAACTCAAGCTTGATGGCGCTGCGGTCAGCCTGATGTATGAAAATGGTCTGCTGGTCCGGGCCGCAACGCGCGGTGACGGCACAACCGGCGAGAACATTACCGCCAATGTCCGCACCATTCGCGCTATCCCGCTGCGGCTTAAAGGCGACAACATTCCGGCACGGCTGGAAGTGCGTGGCGAAATATTTATGACGCAGCGCGGCTTTGAAAAGCTGAATGAGGAAGCACGCCGGACTGATGGCAAAGTCTTTGCTAATCCGCGCAATGCAGCAGCCGGTTCTCTGCGTCAGCTGGATCCGCGCATTACCGCCAAACGTCCGCTGACCTTCTTCTGCTACGGTTTTGGCCTGCTGGAAGGCGGTGAGATGCCGCACAGTCACATGGGGCGTCTGCAACAGTTTAAAGCCTGGGGCCTGCCTGTCAGCGACCGCATTAAGCTGGTGCACAACGCAGAAGAAGCCCTGGCTTTCTATCGTGATATTGAACAACAGCGTCCGAATCTGGGTTTTGATATTGATGGCGTGGTGATCAAAGTCGATTCACAGGAACTGCAGGAAAAGCTGGGCTTTGTGGCGCGTGCGCCGCGCTGGGCGATTGCCTTTAAATTCCCGGCACAGGAACAACTGACCTGGGTGCGGGACGTCGAATTTCAGGTTGGCCGCACCGGGGCTATCACACCGGTGGCTCGCCTGGAGCCGGTGCAGGTCGCGGGCGTGATCGTCAGCAATGCCACGCTGCATAATGCGGATGAAATTGAGCGGCTGGGATTACGCATCGGGGATCGGGTCGTCATTCGCCGCGCCGGTGATGTGATCCCGCAGGTGGTCAACGTGGTGATGGCCGAGCGCCCTGAACAGACGCGTGAAGTCCTGTTCCCGGCACACTGTCCGGTCTGTGGTTCCGAAGTAGAACGGGTCGAAGGGGAATCGGTTACGCGCTGCACGGGTGGTTTAATCTGCGGTGCTCAGCGCAAAGAGGCGCTGAAGCATTTTGTCTCGCGCCGGGCGCTGGATGTTGATGGCATGGGCGATAAGATTATCGACCAGCTGGTGGAGAAAGAGTACGTCAACACACCTGCGGATCTGTTCCGTCTCACGGCGGGCAAACTGACCGGACTGGATCGCATGGGGCCGAAATCGGCACAAAACGTTGTCGACGCGCTGGAGAAAGCGAAATCGACTACGCTGGCGCGATTCCTCTATGCACTGGGCATTCGTGAAGTGGGTGAAGCCACCGCTGCCAATCTGGCTAACCATTTTGGTGAATTGCAGAAGGTTATGGATGCCGATCTTGAGGCGCTGATTGCGGTGCCGGATGTCGGCAAAGTCGTTGCGGCACACGTGCGCAACTTCATGGAAGAGGAGAGCAACCGTGAGGTTATCCGCCAGCTGGTCGAAGATATCGGCATTCACTGGCCGCAGGTGGTGGTGGTGAGAGCCGAAGAGATCGACAGTCCGTTCGCCGGTAAAACGGTGGTGCTGACCGGCTCACTGTCGCAGATGAACCGCGATGATGCCAAAGCGCAGCTGATCGCACTGGGCGCAAAAGTCAGCGGCAGTGTCTCGAAGAAAACCGATTTGCTGATTGCCGGTGAAGCGGCCGGTTCAAAGCTGGCGAAAGCAGCGGAGCTTGGCATCGAAGTGATTGATGAAGCGGAAATGATCCGCCTGCTGGGAGCCTCAGATGGATGAACATCAGCTGGTGGCGATAGCTAATACGCCTATGCCGTTTGGCAAATATAAGGGGCGGATGCTGATCGATCTGCCTGAGCCTTATCTGCTGTGGTTTGCCCGCAGTGGGGACTTTCCGTCTGGTCTGCTGGGCGATCTCATGCAACTCACCCTGACAATAAAAATTGAGGGTCTGGAAGGGTTAGTTAAACCGCTTCAGACCCGTAAGTAACGCTGCCCGCACAGGCGGGCAGCCGATCTATTTCTGAGACTCCATCACCGAATCTTTGACCTGCACAGCCTGCTGCTTCTCATTGGTCTTCTTATAACGTCCGGCAATAAATGAGCAGACCATCAGCTGTACCTGATGGAAAATCATCAGCGGCAGCACAATAATCCCCACGGTACTGGCCGGGAACAGGATATTCGCCATCGGCACGCCATTCGCCAGACTCTTCTTCGAACCACAAAACAGCACCACAATCTCATCGGCGCGTTTAAAGCGGAACAGACGCGAGGCCAGCAGGTTGATAATCAGCACAGCGGTCAGCAGGATGATTGAGCCTGCCACAATCCACAGCAGCGTAATCAACCCAACGCGATGCCAGATGCCGTTAACCACCGCTTCACTGAAGGCGGAGTAGACCACCAGCAGAATGGAGGTCTGGTCGGTTTTGCCAATCAGGCTGCGGTGCTTCTCAACCCAGCCACCGATCCAGCGCCGTGAGAGGTGTCCCAGCACGAAAGGCACCATCAGTTGCAGCATAATCTTCCCGATCTGCTCCAGTCCATCGCTGGGCGCGCTGCTGTGAATATCCATCACCAGGTTCACCAGCAATGGCGAAATAAACACACCCAGCAGGCTTGATGCAGAGGCGCTGCATACCGCTGCCGCGACGTTACCGCCCGCCATGGAGGTAAACGCGATAGCGGACTGCACGGTCGCAGGCAGGATACAGAGGTAGATAAAGCCGGTATAAATTTCCGGGCCGACATTAACCGGATGCCACCAGACCAGCAACAGACCCAGCACCGGAAACAGCACAAAGGTGCTGAACATAATCCACAGATGCAACCGCCAGTGACTGCTGCCTGAGATGATCTTTTCACGCGACAGCTTGGCACCATGCATAAAGAACAGCAGTGCTATCGCTGCCGTCGCGAGATAGCTGAATATATCAACGTAGATCCCTCTGGCTGGCAGGAAAGAGGCCAGCAGCACGGTGATGATGAGTTTAATCATCATCGGATCGAGTTTTAAAAATCCCATTGTTAAATTCCGGTAAATTTTTCAATAGCGCGATTGTGCGTGAAACCTGTTTAGAAATAAAATTGATTTATTGAATTAATCTATGAGCAGAATCGATGAATTATACCCTGCGTCAGCTACGAACCTTTATTGCGGTGGCACACTATGGCGGATTCAGCCAGGCGGGGCAGGCGATAGGTCTGAGTCAGTCGGCGGTCAGCCACAGTATTAAAGAGCTGGAAGCGGAAACCGGCGTGCGATTGCTGGATCGAACCACCCGGGAGGTGATGCTTACTGAAGCGGGAAAACAGCTGGCGTCACGCATGGAGCGCCTGCTGGAGGAGATTCATACCACGCTGCTGGATATCCGCAGTTTTGGCGAACAGCGCAGTGGTACCGTCAGGGTGGCAGCCAGCCAGACCATTTCCGCTCATCTGATGCCGCAATGTCTGGCCGCCAGCCAGCAACACTTTCCTGATATCAAAGTGATACTGCACGATCGCGCCCAGCAGTGGGTGCTGCAAAGTGTGCGTAACGCCGAAGTCGATTTCGGGATTGTGATTGGGCCACTCAGCGACAGCGATTTTGACAGCATCGCGATTCTGGATGAGCCTTTCCTGCTGCTATGCCGTGATGATGATCCGCTGGCGCAGGTGGAAAGGGCAGAATGGTCAATGCTGGATGGCCGCACCATGGTGCTTCAGGACTACGCTTCGGGCAGTCGGGTCCTCATTGATGCGGCGATGCAGCAGCAGAATATCAGGGCTGAAGTCGTTCAGGAGATTGGTCATCCTGCTACGCTGTTCCCGATGGTACAGGTGGGGATCGGCATCAGTATTCTGCCCGCGCTGGCGTTACCGTTACCGGCGGATCGCGCATTAACGGTGCGGCGTCTATATCCTGAAATCAATCGCAGCCTCACGCTGATCAAGCGTAAAAACCGCTCGCTGACGCCTGCTGCCGAAGCGATCTGGCAGGAGGTGCGCCAGCAGGCGACGCTGCTGGCGCAACAACGCGAGGCCAGGCCCGCATTTTAGATGTAGACGTCAATTTTGTTGGTGTCGGTAGGGCGGTTAATCCCGTCTGCTTTGCTCTCACTGACAGGCGAGCTGTCACTCTTTGGCTGATCCTGCTCGGCCTGCTTCTGTTCCAGCTGAGCAATCTGTGCCTGCAGCATGGTGATTTGTGACTGATACATCTGCTGCATTTCAGACTTCTGTTCGTCAGTCAGTTCTTTGTTGTCGGCCAGCTCTTTGACTTGCGTTAAGACGTTCTGAATCTGTTTATTCAGCGCCGCGACCTGCGAGGCAACACTGCCGCCACCGCTGTCACCGCCACTGACCGCACTGCTTAGAATTCCGGAAATTGAAGACATCATTTTTCTCCCTGTAAGTTGTCAGATACGTTATCGGCACGCTGTGAAACGACTTGAGAGCTGAAATTGTTAAGGTTGCGAAAAGGCGAGAGCTTATCTGTTAAGCCAATGTCAGTGCAGCAGAAAAAAACAGGCACCAAAAAGAGCTAACAGACAGCAGATAAGCTTAAAGCGAGGGGAGCACAGGCCTGTAGCAAAGCATCGCGGGACAGGGACAAAAACGCAAAGCGTTGGCCCGTCTGCGGGCGCACCTCAGGGATGAGGTGCGTAATCGCCCGCGCTGTGCCTGCCATGGAAGGCGGTTTTGCGTCTTTGCGAAAGGCCTGTGCACCCTGAGCCAGCACACTGTTTAAAGCCTGAAGTCGCAGAAAAGGTCAGTTCAGCTTTAAGGATGGTTTAGTCAGTGCAGCAGAAACGAAAAAAGCGCCTTAAAGGCGCTTTTTTCTGAATTGGTGGGTCGTGCAGGATTCGAACCTGCGACCAATTGATTAAAAGTCAACTGCTCTACCAACTGAGCTAACGACCCGAAGTGGTGGGTGATGACGGGTTCGAACCGCCGACCCCCTCCTTGTAAGGGAGATGCTCTACCAACTGAGCTAATCACCCACTTCGTACTTCAGTACTACTAACAGGCAAGATATGGTGGGTGATGACGGGTTCGAACCGCCGACCCCCTCCTTGTAAGGGAGATGCTCTACCAACTGAGCTAATCACCCATATCTTCATACCTGTTCACTGCGGGCCACGCTGTTAAGAGTGGTGGGTGATGACGGGTTCGAACCGCCGACCCCCTCCTTGTAAGGGAGATGCTCTACCAACTGAGCTAATCACCCCCGCTGTGTGGAGTCGCATTATAGGGATAGTTGATTTTGAGTCAACGCTTTTTAAAACATAAATGTGCGTTCGGTTTATTTTTAAACACCCTGTCGCGCTTTTAGCCAATGTGCTGGTTTTACTGGCAGAAAAGCCCCTTTTCCCGGGTGGCAACCGGCGGGCATGCATTGAGGATTCACCGTCAGATGCTAGAATGTGCCCACTGTTTTTTCGCGTCTAACCTGTTTTTTGTCATCCAGACAGAGAACCCGCGCATCTAAGGCAATACTCAATGAAAATCAAAACACGCTTCGCGCCCAGCCCGACTGGCTATCTGCATGTAGGTGGCGCTCGTACCGCACTTTACTCCTGGCTCTTTGCCCGTCACAACCAGGGCGAGTTCGTGCTGCGCATTGAAGATACCGATCTGGAGCGCTCCACGCCGGAAGCTATCGAAGCCATCATGGATGGCATGAACTGGCTGAGCCTCGACTGGAATGAAGGCCCTTACTACCAGACAAAACGTTTTGATCGTTACAACGCGGTCATTGATGAAATGCTGGAAGCGGGCACAGCCTATAAATGCTACTGCTCGAAAGAGCGTCTGGAAGCCCTGCGTGAAGAGCAGATGGCCAACAACGAAAAGCCGCGTTATGACGGCCGCTGCCGTGACAGCCATGAACATCATGCAGACGATGAGCCGTGCGTTGTGCGTTTCCGCAATCCGCAGGAAGGTTCGGTCATCTTTGACGACCAGATCCGTGGCCCGATTGAGTTCAGCAACCAGGAGCTGGATGACCTCATCATCCGCCGCACCGATGGTTCGCCAACCTACAACTTCTGCGTCGTAGTGGATGACTGGGATATGGGCATCACCCATGTGATTCGCGGTGAAGACCACATTAACAACACGCCACGTCAGATCAACATCCTCAAAGCGATTGGCGCGCAGGTTCCGGTCTATGCCCACGTCTCAATGATCCTGGGTGATGATGGCAAAAAGCTCTCCAAGCGTCATGGCGCGGTAGGGGTGATGCAGTATCGTGATGATGGCTACCTGCCAGAAGCGCTGCTCAACTACCTGGTGCGTCTGGGCTGGTCACATGGCGATCAGGAAATCTTCAGCGTGGCCGAAATGGTTGAGCTCTTTACCCTGGATGCGGTCAGTAAGTCTGCCAGTGCGTTCAACACTGAGAAACTGCAGTGGCTGAACCACCACTACATCAATACGCTGCCGCCAGAATATGTGGCGACACATCTGCAGTGGCATATTGAAGAGCAGAAAATCAATACCCGCACGGGTCCGGAACTGGCGAAGCTGGTTGGTCTGTTAGGCGAGCGCTGCAAAACGTTAAAAGAGATGGCTGCATCCTGCCGCTACTTCTATGAAGACTTTGCAGAATTTGATGCCGATGCCGCGAAGAAACATCTTCGCCCGGTAGCACGTCAGCCGCTGGAAGTAGTACGCGATAAGCTGGCCGCGATCGAAGAGTGGACGGCTGAAAACGTACATCAGGCTATTCAGAGCACCGCAGATGAGCTGGAAGTCGGGATGGGGAAAGTGGGCATGCCGCTGCGCGTGGCCGTAACCGGTGCCGGTCAGTCACCCGGACTGGATGTCACCGTGGAAGCGATAGGCCGCAGCCGCAGCGTTGCACGTATTGAGCAGGCGCTGGCCTTTATCAGCGAGCGTGAAGCGCAGGCTTAATCAACAGAGCCGGAAGCTACGCGCTTCCGGTTTTTACTCTTCAGTGATATCCAGACGCTGCAACATGCCTTTAATACCTATCCGTAATATCAGCGCTGATAGCTGCTCCTGTTCAGCCTGACTCATTTGCGGAACCGCATTCACCAATAGTGCCGTCAGTGAATCTGCCGGAACCCTATACATTGCAGCGGGTTCGTGCAGGCTACGCGTCGAATGGATAAATTTTTCTACGCGATCATCGACATGAATCAATCGCGCCTTGCCGCCCTGAATGCCGGGTCTGGGCAGGGTGGTCCAGTTTTCGCGCTTAATCCATTTGTTCACTGTCTGTCGGCTCAGGCCCGTCTCTGAGGCGAGTTCTTCGGGTGTTAACCATTCCTTTTTCATCATACCTTCCCTGATAAATACACCTTACTCTTCGCTGATTCCCAGTCGCTGCAAAACGCCCTTGATACCTTCGCGTAAGATTAGTGCAGTGAATTGATCCTGCTCGTCCTGAGTCATTTGCTGGACGGAACTTATTAATAACGCAGGCAATGAATTGGACGGAGTGCCATAAGTTGCCGTCGGCTCGTTAAGGTTACGGGTCGACTGAATAAAACTTTTTACGCGCTCATCAATGTGAATCAATCGGGCTTTACCGCCTTGCACACCGGGCTTCGGCGTGGTCGTCCAGTTTTCCCGCTTGATCCATTTATTCACCGTTTGCCGACTGTAACCCGTCTCTGCAGCCAGCTCTTCGGGGGTAAGCCATTCCTTTTTCACGATGCAGTCCCTGATTAATACATTAGCAGGACATATTACAGCAAAACGTAACGGGTGAAAGTAACTGAAGCTGAAATTGCCTTTTGTCTCTCGACAAAAGGCAAAACATCATTACTGAGGATTACTGGCGGGTTCAGCGGCAGGGCGGAATGCAAGGAAATAGGCCAGACCAACGAACACGGCACCACCCACGGCATTGCCTGAGAAGACGGCAATAAAATTAGGGAAATACTCTGCCCAGCTCATCTGACCGGCAAAAATGGCGGCCGGAATAATAAACATGTTGGCGACAACGTGCTGGAAGCCAATGGCCACAAACGCCATCACCGGGAACCACATGCCGAAGATCTTGCCGACCACATCTTTACTGGCAAAGGCCAGCCATACCGCCAGGCAAACCAGCCAGTTACAGCCGATGCCGGAAATAAAGGCGTGCAGGAAATCAGCGTGGACTTTTGCAGAGGCGATAGCAACGGTCTTCTTCAGGTAATCGCCCTCGGTCATACCCAG
The DNA here is from genome assembly GCF_007558755.1 of Pantoea sp. paga. Taxonomy (NCBI): domain Bacteria; kingdom Pseudomonadati; phylum Pseudomonadota; class Gammaproteobacteria; order Enterobacterales; family Erwiniaceae; genus Pantoea; species Pantoea sp. paga. The sequence continues at coordinate 31,395 of NZ_VLTF01000009.1, read as the reverse complement.
CATGTGACCAAAGAACCAGGCGACAGCCACGCTGCCGAGAAAGTTAGCCAGGGTAACCCAGAACCAGTTGCGCGCCACGCTCATAAAGCTGATGCGACGGGCGAACCAGGCCACCGGTAAGGTCATCATATTACCGGTCAGCAGTTCACCACCCGCCAGTACGGTCATGATGATCCCCACCGGGAAGACCGCGGCGCCTAACAGGCCGCCAAAAGAGCCCCATTCAGCGGGCAGGGTGTTGATCACGTGAAGATCCAGCAGGAAGCCGGTCGCAATAAATGCGCCCGCCATAAAGCCGAGAATCAGAAGGATGCTGACAGGTGCACGGCTTTTAGCCACGCCTGACTGGATCGCCAGTTGTGCGATTTCTTTAGGTGTATGCAGCGACATAGTATCTCAGTAGTTTTTTTATGATTAATGGGACGATAACGCCTGGTGGACGCGTGGTACGCGGGAGAGGGTCCCGGCGACCACTTAATTAGCGGGCTAAGTTTTGCATGCGAAAAAGCCGAAGACAAGAAAATTCCTATAACATATTTAACCGTGAATTAACCTGACGGCAGACTGAATAACAGTTAAAAAACGGTCCTGTGTGAACAGACACGATTTTCCCCTGCAGCATGCTGCTGAAACTTCGCAGGTTGCCGCCTTTTTCAGCGATCAAACAGAGAATGTCATTTTGCCGTTGACACCCCGGAGGGGGTTTCATATTATGCCGTCCGTCGCTTAACGCGACAGTTTTTCGGTTCGGGGCTATAGCTCAGCTGGGAGAGCGCCTGCATGGCATGCAGGAGGTCAGCGGTTCGATCCCGCTTAGCTCCACCAAACTTCTTCCCAAAAGTTTGGCACTGAAAAACGATTCCAGATGTGGGGGTATAGCTCAGCTGGGAGAGCGCTTGCATGGCATGCAAGAGGTCAGCGGTTCGATCCCGCTTATCTCCACCATTTTCTGACACGCCGTTGTCAAAATCCTTTCTGATTAATCTCTTATTCGCCAGTTGCTGCGGATCCCAACGCTATTGCTTTGCCATTCACGCTGCTGCGCACGCTTAAATACGTTATTACCGGCATGATCCGCCATAACATCCGATGCTGTTTGCAGGACGCTGTGCCGCCTGTTGTGCACGATCTGAATGCAGATGTGACATGTGCAATGGAAGAGTTAACGCGGGAAAGGGAAATCAGCGGGAAGCAGAGCAGGAACAGAGCAGAAAGAGAAGGGCGAGACCTGCTCGCCCTTTGATGCTAAGAGTAGTGCGCAGAACCGTGCTTAGAACGCCAGAACCAGACCGGCGATAGCGGCGGAAAGCACGCTGACCAGCGTAGAGCCGTACAGCAGCTTCAGACCAAAGCGGGAAACCACGTTGCCCTGTTCTTCATTCAGACCTTTAATCGCACCGGCCACGATGCCGATAGAAGAGAAGTTGGCGAACGAGACCAGGAACACAGAAAGAATACCTTCTGAATGTGGCGACAACTGACCCGCGATTTTCTGCAGATCCATCATGGCAACAAACTCATTCGATACCAGCTTGGTTGCCATAATACTGCCGACCTGCAATGCTTCACCAGCAGGCACGCCCATCACCCAGGCAAACGGATAGAAGACAAAGCCGAGAACGCCCTGGAAGGAGATGCCGAAGATCAAATCAAACAGCGCATTCAGACCTGAAATCAGCGCGATAAAACCAATCAGCATGGCGGCAACGATAATCGCGACACGGAAACCAGCCAGGATATATTCGCCCAGCATCTCAAAGAAGCTCTGGCCTTTGTGCAGATCCTGCAACTGCAGATCTTCTTCGTTCTCTACGCGATAAGGGTTGATCAGCGACAGCACGATAAAGGTGCTGAACATGTTGAGCACCAGCGCGGCGACCACATACTTCGGCTGCAGCATGGTCATGTAAGCACCGACGATCGACATCGATACGGTCGACATCGCGGTCGCGGCCATGGTGTACATGCGGCGCTGTGACATTTGGCCCAGGATATCTTTATAAGCGATGAAGTTTTCTGATTGTCCCAGTATCAGAGAACTCACGGCGTTGAAAGATTCCAGTTTTCCCATGCCATTCACTTTCGACAGTACGGTACCGATACCGCGAATCACCCATGGCAGGATACGGAAATGCTGCAGAATACCGATCAGCGCAGAGATAAAGACGATAGGGCACAATACGTTAAGGAAGAAGAAGGCCAGGCCTTTATCGCTCATGTTGCCGAAGACGAAGTTGGTACCCTCAGCGGCATACTTCAGCAGATGGTCAAAGAAGCCCGCGAATCCTTTGACGAAACCGAGTCCCGCTTCTGAGTTCAGGAAGAACCAGGCGAGCACAATTTCAATCACCAGTAGCTGTATAATGTAGCGAATGCGAATGCTTTTACGATCGTGACTGACCAGCAAGGCGAGTATCCCGACCACCACCAGTGCTAAAAGAAATTGCAAAATATGGGACATGGTTGCTCCAAATTTGAGGAGGGTTGTATTTTGTTGCGTATTCTATGTAACGCGTTACTTAAAAACGAGATCTGAACCACAATATAAGTATTCGCTATCGCTATATTTTCCAGAAAAGTTCTAGAGATCACGTCCTGTTTACAAATACTTCACTTCAGATAACCACATAATTATTGTCTGAATTTTACACCGGGCGTAAAGTGACACTATTGCTCACATTTTTAGCAATCACATCCTTTACTGTAATGTATAGCAATGGCTATACTTTATAGCAGCATCTATTACACCGATAACAATAAACGAATTTCACTTGCACCTGCTAACCCCTAAGCTGCCGGGGCAGGCAAATGTTCAGACAGGGTACCGGATATGTTTGAAAGTCGTACCGCCGAGCGCGCCGCTCGCGGAGTCAGAAAAGTCAAACTCGCACTGCTGGGGCCCGCTTTTATCGCCGCTATCGGCTATATCGATCCGGGCAACTTTGCGACCAACATTCAGGCGGGCGCTGCTTACGGCTACAAATTGCTGTGGGTGGTGGTATGGGCCAACATCATGGCCATGCTGATTCAGCTGATGTCAGCCAAGCTGGGTATCGCTACCGGCAAAAACCTCGCTGAACACATTCGCGATCGTTTTCCCCGGCCCGCCGTCTGGTTTTACTGGGTGCAGGCGGAAATTATCGCGATGGCCACTGACCTGGCGGAATTTATCGGAGCCGCGCTGGGGTTCAAACTGCTGCTCGGTATTTCATTGATGCAGGGCGCGGTGCTGACCGGCATCGCCACGTTCCTGATATTGATGTTACAGAGCCGTGGGCAAAAGCCGCTGGAGCTGGTGATTGGCGGACTGCTGCTGTTTGTGGCGGCGGCCTATATCGTCGAACTCTTCTTCTCCCAGCCCAATGTCAAAGAGCTGGTAATCGGCATGGCGCTGCCCGCGTTACCGACGTCGGATGCTGTATTCCTGGCTGCGGGTGTGCTGGGTGCGACCATTATGCCGCACGTGATTTATCTGCACTCCGCGCTGACGCAGGGTAAAAGTGAGGACAGCAAAGGCCAGCGTTACTCCTCAACCAAACTGGATGTGGCGATTGCCATGACCATTGCCGGATTTGTTAACCTGGCGATGATGGCGACCGCCGCAGCGGCATTTCACTTCAGCGGCCACAGTAAAATCGCTGAACTCGATCAGGCCTATCTGACGCTGCAACCGCTGTTAGGCCAGGCGGCGGCGATAGTGTTTGGTCTGAGCCTGGTAGCGGCCGGATTATCTTCAACGGTGGTCGGTACGCTGGCGGGGCAGGTGGTGATGCAGGGCTTTATCCACTTCCATATTCCCCTGTGGGTGCGCCGAACCGTCACCATGCTGCCCTCCTTTATTGTCATCTGGGCAGGCTGGGACCCGACAAGGGTTCTGGTAATGAGTCAGGTGCTGCTGAGTTTTGGTATTGCGCTGGCGTTGATTCCGCTGCTCTCCTTTACCGGCAATCGCGAGCTGATGGGCGATGATATGGTTAACTCGCGCCTGATGCAGAACACCGGGCGACTGATCGTGCTGCTGGTGATTACGCTGAATCTTTACCTGCTGGTGGGTGAAGCGCTGGGGCTGTAGCGACTGTGAAACCTGAAACGCCCGGTTCTGCCGGGCATTGCAGACAACTGACAAACTCAAGCCAGATATCTTTCAGCCGCGAATTAGCTTAAAGCACAGGGAATCCGGTCAGAAGAGGAAAGCGTCCCGCGCCAGGGACAAAAACGCCGGGAGCGTTTTTGAACAACGCAAAGCGTTGGCCCGGCTACGGGCGCACCTCAGGGATGAGGTGCGTAATCGCGCGGGCCGAGCATGTCAGGGATGACATCTTTTGCGTCTTTCCGATCTGACCGGGTTTCCTGTGCTGGCTCCGTCTGGCAGCAATCAGGCCTGACCTAATCAATTAATAAAAACGCCCGGTTCTGCCGGGCGTTTTTATTAATGGCGATCGTGTCCGTGATGGTCTGGACCGCGATGGTCAGGACCACGACGGTCATGATGATCCCAGCCACGATCACGATCGCGGCGATACTGATGTTCCCAGCGACGCTCGCGGTCGCGCTCATGCCAGCGGCGTTCGCGCTCCCACTGCTGCTGACGACGCCACTCTTCGTGTCGCCACCAGCGGCGTTCGTTGTAAGAATAGCGGTCGTTCCACCAGCGCGGTTCACGCCAGCGGCCACCATCCCAGTAATAGCCACGGCGATCGCGATCGCCAAGATTCAGGGTGACGCCGGGGGCCAGAGTAATAGAGGCACTGGAGGCCTGGGCTGTGTGGTGTGCCAGCGGCGACAACAGGGCCAGCAGGGCAGCAAAAATAAGGGCTCTTTTCATTTTCTTCTCCTCATCAACAGTCTGATGCTGTTGCGGCGCAGCGAGTATGCCTGCGTATTGCTGTTGTTACCGCATCATTGTGTCGGAAGATTGTGAGGAAATTGGGGAGAGAAAGGGGTTTGAGACTATTCTGGCGCAGAAACGCCCGGCGTCAGCCGGGCGCTAAAACCGTTACAGTAGCGCCGCGTCAATCGCAGCTAACTCGCTGTCGCTGAACTGACGGCGAGCGAGCATCGCCACCGCGTCATCGATCTGGGCCGTTTTGCTGGCTCCGATCAGTACTGAAGTCACACGCTCATCGCGCAGCACCCACGCCAGCGCCATCTGCGCCAGCTTCTGTTCGCGCTGCTGCGCAATAGCATTAAGCTTGCGGACTTTCTCCATCTTCTCATCCGTCAGCTGGTTCTCATTCAGGAACTTGCTGCCGCTGGCCGCGCGCGAATCTTCCGGAATGCCCTGCAGATAGCGATCGGTGAGCACGCCGCCTGCCAGCGGAGAGAAGGCGATACAGCCGACGCCCGCATCGCCCAGCGTCTGAATCAATCCCTGCTCAGGTGTGCGTTCAAACATCGAATAGCGCGGCTGGTGAATCAGACAAGGGGTGCCGAGATCGCGCAGGATAGCTATCGCTTCGGCGGCAAGGTCGGCCGGATAGTTTGAAAGGGCAGCGTAAAGCGCTTTGCCCTGGCGCACCACATGATCCAGCGCGCGCATCGTCTCTTCCAGCGGGGTTTCCGGATCGGGACGGTGATGATAGAAAATATCCACATACTCCAGCCCCATTCGCTTCAGGCTCTGATCCAGACTGGCGACCAGATATTTACGCGAACCCCAATCCCCATAAGGCCCCTGCCACATGGTATAGCCCGCTTTAGTGGAGATGATCAGCTCATCACGATGGGCACGAAAATCTTCCCGCAGAATACGTCCGAAGTTCTCTTCGGCTGAGCCAGGGGGGGGACCGTAATTGTTGGCTAAGTCGAAGTGCGTGATGCCAAGGTCAAACGCATGACGCAGCAGCTCACGGCTGTTATCGACCCGGGTACTGTCACCAAAGTTATGCCACAGTCCCAGCGAAATGGCGGGCAGTTTGATGCCGCTGCGGCCGCTGCGGCGATATTCCATCTGTTGATAGCGATCGGGATGAGGGAAAAGGGACATTCAGCGCTCCTGGATAAAAACGGGGATATGTGCCAAAAGTGTATCAGTGTATACGGTTACACTTAGTGACAGCGCGCTGCAATTCGCATTTTTACAGAATATTCCGCCAGCGTAACGTCGCCTTTCCAGCCATTGCGGCTGGCTAAAATAGCGGCACGCCTCGCTAATTTCATCCTCTGTCAGATACTTAACCCGACTCTTCCCTGAAAGGAATGCGCAATGTCCATATTCACTGTTGGAGATTACCTGCTGACCCGTCTGCAGGAGATTGGTGTAAAGCATCTGTTTGGCGTGCCGGGCGACTATAACCTGCAATTTCTTGACCACGTCATCGCCCATCCGGCCATCAGTTGGGTAGGCTGCGCTAATGAGCTTAACGCAGCCTATGCGGCAGACGGTTATGCACGCTGCAACGGCGCGGGAGCGCTATTGACCACGTTTGGTGTGGGCGAGCTCAGCGCGATTAATGGCATTGCGGGCAGTTATGCCGAGTATCTGCCGGTGATCCATATCGTTGGCGCGCCTGCGACGCAGGCCCAGTTGCAGGGGGATTGTGTTCATCATTCGCTGGGCGATGGCGATTTCCAGCATTTTATCCGCATGGCCGCAGAAGTCAGTGCGGCAACGGCACAGCTTACCGCTGACAACGCCACGGCTGAGATCGATCGGGTGATCGTCAGTGCGCTGCAGGCTCGTCGTCCCGGCTATTTGTCACTGGCCGTCGACGTGGCGGCCATGGAGGTGCAGCCACCCACGCAGCCCCTGAACAGTCATCAATCCTCTTCGCCCGCTGCGCGTCGCGCTTTCAGCGATGCGGCGGAACGGTTACTGGCACCGGCAGAGCGGGTTTCACTGCTGGCCGATTTTCTTGCGCTGCGCTGGCAGCAGCAGTCCGCCCTGGCCGCGCTGCGTGAACAGCGTGCGATTCCCTGTGCCAGCCTGCTGATGGGCAAGGGGGTTCTGGATGAACAGCAGCCGGGTTACGTCGGTACCTATGCCGGTGAGGCCAGCGCAGGTCAGGTGTGCGAACAGATTGAGCAGGTGGATGTGGCGATCTGCGTCGGGGTGCAATTTACCGACACCATTACTGCAGGCTTCACGCAGCAGTTTAACCCTGAGCGACTGATTGATCTGCAGCCCTTCAGCGCCAGCGTGGGCGGTGAAAATTTTGCGCCGCTGTCGATGGCGGAGGCGCTGAGCGAACTGCTGCCGCTATTTGAACGCTATGGCCGGCAGTGGCAACCCGCCGCCACACCGCCCGCTGCGCAGCCTGCAGAACCGGCGGCAGTGATCAGCCAGCAGGCGTTCTGGCAGGCGATGCAGGCATTCCTGCAACCCGGTGACCTTATTCTGGCCGAGCAGGGGACTGCCGCCTTTGGCGCCGCCGCGTTAAGATTGCCCTCGCAAGCGCAACTGGTGGTTCAGCCATTATGGGGATCAATCGGCTATACTCTTCCGGCAGCGTTTGGCGCGCAGACTGCCGATCCTGATCGCCGGGTTATCCTGATCATCGGAGACGGTTCGGCGCAGCTGACAATTCAGGAACTGGGTTCGATGCTGCGTGACCAGCAGCGACTGATACTCTTTTTGCTGAATAATGAAGGCTATACCGTCGAACGGGCGATTCATGGCGCAACACAACGTTACAATGATATTGCCCAGTGGAACTGGACGGCCTTACCGCACGCCCTTAGCCTGCAGGGCCAGGCGCAGAGCTGGCGTATCAGCGAAACGGTGCAGTTAGAGGAAGTGATGGCGCGACTCTCAGAGCCGCAATGGCTCTCTCTGGTTGAAGTCGTCATGCAGAAAGAAGATTTGCCGCCACTGCTACGAAAAGTCACCGCCTGCCTGAATCAACGCAACGGCGGCTAAGATTCAGATAGTTGCCGCTGTGCAGGGTGGACTATCGCGGTTAGGCTGTAGCACACCTGAGTAAGACGCTCACCAATCGCACCGGTGAGCGTTGTTGTTTTATGGGCAGAATTTTATAGTGTCCTCCAACTCTTAAGACCCCAAGCGGAGCAACAGAAGAATGACAACCTATGCCTTGGTCGGCGATGTCGGCGGTACTAACGCACGCCTCGCCCTGTGTGAGGTGGAAAGCGGCAGCATCACCCAGGCCAAAACATTCTCAACATCAGAATACGACAGCCTCGAAGCCGTCATCCGCCACTATCTTGATGAACAACAGCAGGACGTTAAAGATGGCTGTATTGCCATTGCCTGCCCGATTACCGATGACTGGGTTGAAATGACCAACCATGACTGGGCGTTTTCCACGCGCAAGCTCAAAGAGAACATCGGTTTTGAACACCTGGAAATCATTAACGACTTCACTGCGGTATCCATGGCGATCCCGATGCTGACCGCCGAAAACGTGATTCAGTTTGGCGGTACAGAGCCAGTCAAAGATAAACCTATTGCGATTTATGGTGCCGGCACCGGATTAGGCGTCAGCCATCTGGTGCATGTGGACAAGCGCTGGGTCAGCCTGCCAGGTGAGGGCGGTCATGTCGACTTCGCTGCCAACAGCGAAGAAGAAGATCAGATCCTGGAAGTGCTGCGCGAAGAACTGGGCCATGTTTCAGCGGAACGTGTGCTGTCAGGTGCCGGTCTGGTTAACCTCTATCGTGCGATTGTTAAAGTGGATAATCGCGTGCCGGAAAATCTGAAGCCGAAAGATGTCAGCCAGCGTGCGCTGGATGACAGCTGCACCGACTGCCGTCGCGCGCTGTCAATGTTCTGCGTCATCATGGGCCGTTTCGGCGGCAACCTGGCGCTGAATCTCGGCACCTTTGGTGGCGTCTATATTGCCGGCGGCATCGTGCCACGCTTCCTGGAGTTCTTTAAGTCGTCGGGTTTCCGTGCGGCGTTTGAAGATAAAGGCCGCTTCCGCGACTATGTTGCCAGCATCCCGGTTTATATGATTACGCATGACCAGCCTGGCCTGCTGGGCGCGGGCGCGCATCTGCGCCAGACGCTGGGTCGCGAAATCTGATTCTGCTTTACCTCGCGCGCATTGCCATTCTGCGCGCGAGCGATTTTCCCGGTCTGCCTGCTTCAGCGGGGCAGGATCGGGGAATTCCCTCCCGACTTTTTGCTGCTCTCCTGCTTCGCCATCCCCCTTTCTGAACAGGTCTTTAACCGTACTGCGCTACAGGCGCATCAGCTGTCGAAACTGCTTCACCTTACTGCGGCTGACCGGCACCTGAAACTCCAGATCGCGCAGCTTCAGCAGATAGGTGTTGTTAAACCACGGCTCGATTTCACGAATCTTGCTGAGGCTGACACAGAAAGAGCGGTGGCAGCGGAAAAATTGCTGTTCCGGCAGGCGTGAACAGAACTCGGTAATATTCATCGACATCACATAGGATTCGCGCCGGGTATAAACAAACGTCAGCTTCTCATGCGCCTCAACGTAGTAAATATCATTCACGTCAGTGACGATAATACGCTCATCTTTGATCAGGTTAACTGTCTGCGGCGCGGGCGTGGCAGTGAGATGGCTGACCGCCTGCTGCGCCTGCGCTGTGGCTTCAAGCTTGTTCAGCATGGTGACAATTCGCGACTCCTGATAGGGCTTGAGAATGTAGTCAAACGCCTCCAGCTCAAACGCTTCCACCGCATGCTCTTTCCACGCGGTAATAAAGACAATCAGTGGCTTGTGGGCAAACTGATGGATATTCTGTGCCAGCAGCATGCCATCCAGTGAGGGGATGTTGATGTCGAGGAAAATCACATCAACCCGATGCTGTTGCAGGTACTTCAGCACGTCCAGACCATCGTCAAAACAGGCTTCAATCTCGATTTTGCTGTGATGCTGAATCATCCAGCTCAGCTCCTGCTGCGCCAGGAATTCATCTTCCACAATAATGGCTTTCATAACAGATTCTCCGCCAGGCGCTGGCCATTCTTACTCAGCGTAAAGGAAATCTCGGTGCCCGGCTGATGCCGCACGATATTCAATCCCTGACCCGACAAAAGTTTTACCCGATGATGCACATTGAGCAGGCCGATTTTATTACCGGGCATCTCGTTGCGTGCCACCCGTGCTATCACTTCGTCACTGATGCCCTGGCCGGTATCCCGCACCGAGATCCGCACCTGATCGCCCAGATCACGGACGCTCAGCGTCACCACGCCTTTGCCTTTACAGGGCTGGATGCCATGGACAATGGCATTCTCCACCAGAGGCTGGATCAGCAGACTCGGCAGCAGAAAATGGAGATCCTCATCGACGTCATAGATCATCGTCAGCTTATCGCCAAACCGGGCCTGCTCGATGGCGATGTAATCTTTCACCTGCCACAGCTCTTTACGGATGTCGATTAGCTCATCGTCGTTCAGTTCCAGGTTATAGCGCAGATAGCGTGACAGGTTGATCACCAGCTGGCGGGCGGTATCGGGATTGAGCCGGATAGAAGAGGAGATAGCATTCAGGGCGTTGAACAGGAAATGAGGATTTATTTTACTTTGCAGCGCGCGCAGTTCCGCTTTATTCGCCATCTCGCGCAGCTGCTCGGCACGCGACACTTCAAGCTGGGTTGAGATGATTTGTGACAGGCCGATCGCCATCTCCTTCAGCGAGCCGGTAATACGGTGTGCGCGGCGATAGTAGATTTTCAGCGTGCCGGTGACTTTGCCTTTCTCCCACAGCGGGATCACGATCATGGAGTGAATATCTTTGGTGCGATGCGCTTCATCGTTGTTCTTAATGATAATTTTACCGCTGGCGATCGACTGCGCCGTGGTGGGGCTGATGCCATCATCCCCATGTTTATAATTGTGTTCGCCATAGCCGACGTAGGCCAGAATCTGTTTTTTATCGGTCATCGCCACTGCATCGGCTTTGATCTCCCGTCGGATAATGTCACAGATGTTGCGCAGCGAGTCGCTGTTCACCTGACGAAACAGCGGCAGAGTTTTATTGGCGATCTCCAGCGCCAGCTTGGCCTGGCGGGCGGCAATCGCCTCTTTTTCCCCCTCGACGCTCTGCACCAGCAGCACAATGATGCCGATACTGGAGGCACCGAGGATCATCGGCAGAGCAATTTCTGACACAATCGCCAGCCCGAGTGAGGTGGGGCGCGCCCACACAACGATGAGCAACATCGTCAGGGCTTCACAGAGCATGCCGCCGACGATACCGGCACGCCAGCGGTGTTCTTTCAGTACCCGGCGATTAATACCGCCCGCGACGACACCCGCAATGATGCTGGTAATCAGGCAGGGCACGGAGGTCACGCCGTGAATATCGATCAGAAAACGGTGCAGACCGGCGATAACCCCGGTGGCGATCCCGACCCAGGGACCAAACAGAATGCCACCCGCCATCACGGCGATGACCCGCACATTCAGCAGTGAACCATCGACATCGACACCCGACCAGGTACTGAACAGCGCAAACAGGGAAAAGATGGCAGTAACCGCCACTTTCTCCGCACGGGTGTGTTCATCTTTTTGCAGCAGCTGACGAAACGGGCGGGTGCGTGTCAGGAAGAACAGGCAGATCAGCATCAGGGCGGCGCGGTCAAACACTGCCAGTAACATCGTGAAGTGGGAGGACACAGGCGACTCGTCGGCAATGGAAAGTGCCTCTATGATAAAAAATGTGATCGCGAACCGCTAGCGTCCCGATCAATCACGGTGGGAGTTAGTGCTTCAGATCAATTTTTACGACATATCTGCAAAAAGAGGAAAGGTTGAGTGCATTAAAGGGGAACAGTTTTTCGCCCTGCAGAGGCTGGTCGCTAAGGTGCCGTTTTGCTATGTTGCGCGATGAGGTGCGCCAGTGACCGCTGGAAAACCGCGCCCATCGGGAGCAGCAGATGCAACTAGTCACCGCCAGATTAACCCTGAGTAAATTACAGCCAGAAGACTGGCAACTGTTTCGTGCCGTCCATGAAGATCGCGACACCATGACCTGGGTGAGCGAAGTCCCCGATGAAGCGGATATCCGCCAGCGCTTCACCGAGCGTCTGGCGCCCTGGCAGGCGAGCAGTTTTCATATGCTCTGCCTGGTTGCACGACGTCGTGACAACGGTGAGCCGATTGGCCTGTTTGGATGCAGCCCCGAATGGGAGCCATACCGTCAGGCAGAGGTGGGCTATATGCTGCTGCATCGCCACTGCGGTCAGGGATATGGCAGCGAAGCCCTGGCGGCGCTGTGTCAGTTTTTGCTTGAAGCCGATTTCCACAAACTCAAAGCGATGGTGATTGAAGGTAACTGGGCATCACGCCGTATTCTGGAGAAAAACGGCTTTCAGCTGGAGGGCACGCTACGGGATAATTATCTGCTGAACGGCTGCTGGGTGAACGATTGGCTGCTGGGGCGGCTGAATCCGCAAAAATAAAAATATTTTCCGCCACCCTCGACAAAATGATCCTCGCCACGTTATGTTCGTAACGGGTCACCACAGTGACCCGCGTCGCTCGGACGGTCCGGGCGCTTACGTAATCCAGAGGACATCATGGCTGATAACAGCACACCCCGTCGTTTCTCGCGTATCGAACGCTTACCCCCTTACGTTTTCAACATCACTGCTGAACTGAAGATGGCTGCGCGTCGGCGCGGCGAAGATATCATCGACTTTTCAATGGGCAACCCGGATGGCCCGACTCCGCCACACATCGTCGAAAAGTTATGCCAGGTGGCGCAGCGTGACGATACCCACGGTTATTCCACCTCGCGCGGTATTCCGCGTCTGCGCCGGGCGATCTCGCGCTGGTACGCCGATCGCTATCAGGTTGAGATCGATCCTGAATCAGAGGCGATTGTCACCATCGGTTCCAAAGAAGGCCTGGCGCACCTGATGCTGGCGACGCTGGATCACGGCGATACCGTGCTGGTTCCCAATCCGAGCTATCCGATTCATATCTACGGTGCGGTGATTGCCGGGGCTCAGGTGCGCTCGGTGCCGCTGGTGGCAGGTGTCGACTTCTTCAATGAGCTGGAACGCGCCATCCGCGAGAGCTATCCCAAGCCAAAAATGATGATCCTCGGCTTCCCGTCCAACCCCACCGCACAGTGTGTGGAGCTCGACTTTTTCGAACGGGTGATTGCGCTGGCGAAGCAGTACAACGTGCTGGTGATCCACGATCTGGCCTATGCCGACATCGTCTATGATGGCTGGAAAGCGCCATCGATTATGCAGGTACCGGGCGCGCGTGATGTCGCCGTCGAATTCTTTACCCTGTCAAAAAGCTACAACATGGCAGGCTGGCGCATCGGTTTCATGGTGGGCAACAAAGAGCTGGTTGCCGCGCTGGCGCGAATCAAAAGTTATCATGACTACGGCACCTTTACGCCACTGCAGGTGGCGGCGATTGCGGCGCTGGAAGGGGATCAACAGTGCGTGCGCGACATCGCAGAGCAGTACAAACGCCGCCGTGATGTGCTGGTCAAAGGATTGCATGAAGCGGGCTGGATGGTGGATAACCCGAAAGCCTCAATGTACGTCTGGGCAAAAATACCGGATCATTACGCACATCTTGGGTCGCTGGAGTTCGCTAAGCAACTGCTACAGGAGGCGAAAGTCTGTGTCTCGCCCGGTATCGGGTTTGGCGACTATGGTGACACGCACGTGCGTTTTGCGCTGATAGAGAACAGCGATCGTATTCGTCAGGCGGTACGGGGAATTAAAGCGATGTTTCGTGCCGATGGCATATTGCCAGGCAGCATAAAAATGGAAGAAGAACGCTGACAGCCAGCAGGGGCGACTCAGGGGTCGCCCCGTGGCGGCACTGTCACGCCATTACTTCAGCAGCAGAACAAAGGTTCCGAACCAAAGTAACGCGAAAAAAGATATTCCCATCAAGGCATATTTCACAAAGCAACTCCTCTGAGCGGTTACGATGATGGCGATCCCAAACCAGTGCAACGCGAACAGATGTGGAAAAGAGATCGCCATTTACAGTCATGGTCTGCTCTTTTCCGGGTTGATCTGAATAACTCAGAACAGGATCGAGCGCTAATTTACGCGGAATCCTCCCCAAATGAAATAGGTCCGTTCTGAGATATTGCTCACAATTTTACGGCACTTCGATTTCAGGGATCGCCGACATGCCTACACGTAACTGAGCCAGATGCTGTTGGTCGCCATCCAGCACAATTTTCACCGGCAGACGTTGAACGACTTTAGTGTAGTTGCCGGTGGCGTTATCGGGAGAGATCGCCGAAAAAGTTGCGCCGGTGGCCGGTGCGATGCTGTCCACATGACCAGTAAAGGTCTCGCCCGGCAGGGCGTCCACCCGGATCCGCACCCGCTGGCCGGGACGCACATCGCTTAACTGCGTCTCAAGATAGTTAGCAGTAATGTAGGTTTGCTGCAGTGGCACTACCGCCAGCAGACGGGTGCCGGCTGATACGTACGCGCCGGTCCGCACCGAGCGCTGACCCACCATGCCGTCAACGGGCGCAGTAATGCGGGTGTAGGAGAGATTCAGCCTGGCCTGATCGACGCTGGCCTTCGCCGCTGCAACGTCCGCTTCTGCTGAACGCACCGCCGCCTGTAGCACTCCCACCTGTTTTACTGCTGACGCCAGCGCGGCCTGACTCTGATGCACGGCTGCCAGCGCCGAGCGCTGGTTTGAGCTGGCTTTCTGCTGATCGTCGGCTGCCACGGTACCGCTTTTATAGAGGCGGTTATAACGATCGGCGCTCTGACCGGCATACTGCGCAGAGGCTTCGCTGGCCGCGACGCTGGCTTTCTGCTGATCAATCACTGACTGCTGCTGCTCCAGCTGTGCCTGGCTGCTCAGCAGTTTCGCCTGGCTCACCTGCAGGTCAGCCTCCGCACTCTCCAGCGCCACACGATAGTCACGATCGTCCAGCGTCGCCAGCAGCTGACCCGCTTTGACCTGCTGATTATCCTGCACCTGCACATGGCTGATGTAGCCCGAGACTTTCGGTGCCACAAGGGTGTAGTCCGCATTGACGTAAGCGTCGTTGGTGCGATGATCGTTGCCGGTCATCAGTGACCAGACCACAAAAGCGATGGCCAGTAACACCAGCAGCAACAGACTCAGCAGCAGGGTTCTTTTCATTTCGAAAGCACGCATATTCAGTTATTCCGGGAAGGGTTTTGAATCAAAGTTTGAGGCGGCCACACCCGTTTTGGCAGGATGGCGGTAAGCAGTAACAGGCAGGCGGCAAAGCCGGTCAGCATCAGCCAGCTGTCGCTCAGGCCAAGGATCGTGGCCTGATGCCTGACCAGGGTGGCGAATCCGCTGAGATTATCGGCGGCGCTGATGCTGCCATCCGGCAACAGCGGCAAGCTGCTGCTGGCCTGACTGGCCGTCGGCGCTGTCATCAGCCAGCTGCGACTGGATGCCTGATTAATCAGCACACTGGAGTGAAACTGCTCACGATGCGAAAGGAAAACCTCAACCAGCGTAGAGGCAGCGATGCTGGAAAAGCCGCGCACCGTATTAAACATCGCCGAGGCAAACGGGCCTTCTGGTGGGGCCACAACGCTGGTGGCGCTCATCAGTATCGGCAAAATGATCATCGGTTGTCCGAACGCCTGCAGGATCTGCAGCAGCCAGAAATTCTGTCTTGCCCAGTCACTGGTGATCTGTGTGCCCAGCAGGCAGGAGGTCACCAGCAGGCCAACGCCCGCCGTCAGCATCCAGCGGCAGTCGATCCAGCGGATATTCAGCAGGGCCGCAATCAGCGGTGCGATCAGCAGCTGCGGCAGACCCACCGCCAGCGCCAGCGGGGCAAACTCAAGGGTGCGAAATCCGCTGACCTGAGCAAAATAGGCCGAAGGCAGCGCGGAGCCTGAAAGCCCAAGGATGAGCACGCAGGCCAGCCCCAGCAAGCCGTGCGCCAGATTTGGCCGTCGGAGCATCTGCAATTTAAACAGCGGCAGCGGGTGAAACCACTCATTAATCAGGAAAACCAGCAGCAGCGGCAGCGCGGTGAGCAACATACCGGTAATCAGTGGCGAGTTCAGCCAGTCGAGGCGCTCACCCTGGGTCAGCACCAGAATCAGGAGCGCAACACCACTGCAGCCGGTCACCATGCCGAACAGATCGATCTGCTGAAAGCGTTCTGGCCGCAGCGGATCCTGGGGCAATCCCCATCCTGTCAGCAGCATAGCGATCAGCATCAACGGCACGACCTGCCAGAACACCATCATCCAGCTGACGTGATCGGTCCACAACGAGGCCAGCGAGGCCGCCATATTGGGGCCAAACGTAGCAGTCAGGGCATAGCCCGCCAGGCCAAAAAGTTTAAAGGGCGGCGGCAGAAAGCGCAGGGCGACCGTCATCAGCATCGGTGGTAAGGCGCCGCCAAACAGGCCCTGCAATACGCGCAGGCTGATAAACAGCGTCGGATCCCGCACCAGCGGCAGCAGAATGCCGGTCAGCATAAATCCCGCCGACACGCCTAACGTAAAACGCCGCAGCGACAGGGTGACGGCAAACCAGGGCGCAATCATCATGGCGGCTACTTCTGCCGCCTGATAACCAGAGATAATCCAGCTACCCTGATCGTAACTGATGCCGATCGCGGCACGGATATCGGCCAGCGCGATATCACTGACGCGATCGTTCAGCCCGGAGGTCAGGGCGGCGATGAGCACGCCGACTAATCCCAGTGCCAGTCGCAGTGTAAAAGGATGAGGGGCCGGCGCGGTGGCAGGCTTAGCATTCATTGCAGGCGATCTCGTTATTATGATGCAGTGTACTGCGATGTGATACAGGTCGTAATATTACATCCCGGTATGCTGTATTGCAATGTGGTACAGGCTGTAAAAAGTGCGGCATTCGCGCTACAGTAAGGCAGCTCAAACAGGACGACGCTATGGCACATCAACCCTCCAGCCGCGAGGATGAAAAAACGGGCGGTATACAGGTCATCGCCCGTGCGGCAAAAATTCTTAATGCGCTTGGCGAACAGCCCGGCGGCATGAGCCTCGGTGAGATCGCTCAGGCGGTCGAACTGCCGCGCTCAACGGTGCAGCGTATTGTTGCCGCGCTCGACAGTGCAGAGCTGGTGCGCAGCAGCGGGGCGGGCGGACTTCGTCTGGGGCCGGCGCTGTTAAAACTGATCTCCAGCGTACATACCGATGTGGTTGATCTGGTCAGTCCGCTGCTGGAAAAACTCTCTTCCGACACCAATGAAACCGTCTCGCTGGCGCGCGCCAGCGGCAGCCAGCTGGCGATTATTCACCACGTGGTGGCGTCGCGTGAGCTTCGGGTGGTTCCGCATATGGGACTCAATCTGCCGCTCTACAGCACCTCCGGTGGACGGGCGTTGCTGGCGCTGGAGTGTGAAAAAGATGTACGGACGATCGTTGGCGACGCCTGGCAGGAGTTAACCGATATGACGGTGAAAACGCTGCCTCAGTTGCTGCAACTTATCAGGGAAGTGCGCGAAACCGGTATCGCCGTGGATCGCGGTGAAACGCTGGAAGGTATCTCTACCATGGCGTTTGCGCTGGATACGCTGTTTGGTCGCTTTTCTGTCTCTTTGCTGGTGCCCTCTGCACGTTTTCTGCGACACGAAGCCCGTTTTCGTGACGAGATGCTGAAGTGTAAAGAGGCACTGGTGCGTGAAATCGGCAAAGTCGCCGCGATAGAAGGATAAGCATTCGATGAAAACCCTGCTGATGGCCATTGATCACTCTCCGGTAGCGGAAAAAGTGGTCGCCTTAACCATTGAAGAAGCGCTGGCGCATCGCGCCGAGGTGGTCGTGCTGTGCTGCGTCGATCCCGCTTACTCCTCCTGTAATCAGCCAATGGAAATCGATGCGGGTGAAGATCCGGCCGATTTTGTGGCCGCGCAGGATGAGCAGAATACGGCAGAAATGGTGGTGCGCCATGCACTGGCTCCGTTACTGCGCGCGGGCATTAATGCGCGGGGCATGATTCTGGCGGGTGACGCGGCAGATACTATCGTTGCCCAGTCGCAACAGCTCAAGGCCAGCATGATTATCATGGGACGTCGCCATCTCTCCTCTTTGAATCGGCTGTTAAAAGGCTCGGTCAGCGCATCCGTTATTGAGCGCGCTCACTGTCCTGTGCTGATCGATGTGCGTAAGGATTAATCCCGCCGCATGAATGCTCTGCTTTTTATTACGCTGGCCGCGTTTGCGCTGCTGGCGCTGATTGTAATTGTACTGATCAAAACCACCCGGCTGCGTTTGTGGCAGGGGCTGATCATCTTTCTGCTGCCCCTGATACTCGCAAATCTGCTCTGGTTCAGCTGGGTTGCGCCGCATCAGTTGCAGGCCAGTCAGCGTGAGCAGGCGGTAAATCAACTGGCAAAGATGCCCGGTTATCGGGTGCTGCAGACTCAGGAACCGGCGTTATGGCTGTTGCTGACCCAGGAGCTGACCCGGCGCATCCGTGCGGGGGAGCCAGCTGAAAAGGCGACGGGCGAGCTACGTGGCTGGCTGATTGAGGTGATTAATCAGCGGCTGATGCGCGGAACTGACGCGGCGGTCGTCAACTATATCAGCGTCTCGGTTGAAGAGATGCGGGCGCTGAACCAAATCGATCCGGGTCTCTGCTTCCGTTATCTCTATCCGCAGGTGAGTGGTGGCATCAATCTGCTGACCACGCTGCCGCCGTCGCTGAATCGCAAAGAGGCGGATGCCATGGAGCAGCTGCTGCTGAACAGTCCATTGCCCGAACAACCGCTGGATAAGGCGCTGGCGCAGGATGATCTGCAAAAGATTGTCGCCCGGCTCTATCAGCAGTGGGGGGATAAGCTGCAGCAGCTGAATATGCCTGCCGACACGGCGGTTGATCGCTCATCGTTGTGTGCCATGTCGATTGACCTCTACAGTGCGATTCTGGCATTACCTGACAAGCGCGCCGCTAACCTGTTACGTAGAATGATTGCACTGACTGGCCAGTAAGCGGCAGCGGAGCAGCGGAATGGCGGGCGAAAAAAAGCCCGCTAAGCGCGGGCAGGGAAGAGAGGAACAGATTTTTATTTTTGGCATTTCCTGGTGTGGTGCAGTCTTCGTTTTGTCTGAATGCATCTTGTCACGCCGCGTATGATAGTGCTAGCCGTTTAATCGTATTACATTAATCGGTAAAAGCTTCTCAAGTTTTGATTTTTCGCGCATTAATCCTATGGATGCGCGGCATGCTGCGTCATAAACTGCGCGGCAACGTGAGGATAACTAAATGAAAAAACTAATTACCAGCGCACTGGCGCTGATTTTGCTGAGTGGATGTACTGCCAGCAAACCCGGGGCATTTGAACGTGTAGATGAAGATCCAGGCTCAAATACCGTGCAGTACCGTTTTGACCCGGTAAAGGTCAATCGTGATGCAATGAATATTGATCTGGCGAATTACTGCAGTAATAAAGGCTTTGATAAAGTCGAGGCGTTACCTGCGCAGGAGAGTCATATTCCGGGACTGCAGAAAGCGTGGTTCCAGTGTAATTATGCTGTGAAAAGCTAAATAAAACGGGCGGGATAATTATCCCGCCCTTAAAGTTTAATGCTTTTATTTTATGCTGTGTGACATCTTTGCCCGTTAGCGGCGATGGTGACCGCCATGATACCCACCGTGATAACCTCCATAGTAGCCTCCATGATATCCGCCGCCACCCCCGCGGTGCCAGCCATTGTCGTGTCTGGGGCTGATGATACAACCACTTAATAAGGTCATCAGCGCAACTACCGAAGCGACTTTAATTAATCTCTTCATCGGAAGCTTCTCCTCTTTTCCAATGACTATGACACTACGCTGGAAAAGTGGAGTGAAGATGCAGACTTTGTAGAGTTATTTAAGAAGGTATGACCGAATATTTCAGAGTGCTGCGTTTTGCAGCGGAGAATAATAAAGAAATAAGAATGAACTGAATAGTAAATACTATCAAAGAGAATAGTCTCAAAATCAAGCGAAAATAATTCTCATTTGAAAGTTTTTACAACTACATTATTAGCATGTCAGTTCAATGGGAGAGAAACATGGCGCATGACGTTAAAAATATTCTGGCTTTACAGGCTGAACTGGGCGAATGCCCGCTCTGGTCAGTGGAAGAACAGGTGCTGTACTGTGTCGATATTCTGGCACCCGCCATTCACCGTTTTGATCCGGTCAGCGGTGAACTGCAAACCTTCCCGCAGGCGGAAGAGGTGGGATGCATCGGTCTGCGTGAGCAGGGCGGTCTGATAGCTGCATTGCGTGGCGGTGTCTGGCTGCTGGATGCGCAGGGCAAGCCAGAGAAAAAGATCGCAGAGAATCCTGGTGTGGCTGCGCAGAGCCGATTTAATGATGGCCGCGTCGATCCCTGGGGGAATTTCTGGTGCGGCAGCCTGTGGGAACCGCAGGACAAAAATGGCGGGCTGTTGTGCCGCGTGACGCCTGACCTGACGCTGGAGGTCAAAGCGCGCGACATTAAAATTTCCAACGGGCTCGCCTTCTCTCCCGACCGGCGCTGGATGTATCACAGTGACACGCCGAATGAAGCGCTCTATCGCTATCCATTAAACGCGCAGGGCGAACCGGGCGAACGCACCCTGTTCCGCCGTTTCGACGCGAAAGGGGGATTGCCGGATGGTGCCGCAGTGGATAGCGAAGGATTTTACTGGTCCGCACAGTTTGATGGCGGACGCGTAGTACGCATCGATCCCCAGAGCAGCGAAATCGTCGATGAGATCCTGCTGCCGGTGAAGTGGCCAACCATGGTGGCCTTTGGTGGCGCCGATCTTAAAACGCTGTTTATTACCAGTTCACGGGAAGATCGCACCGAAGAGGAGCTGGCGCGCTATCCGCAGTCAGGCGATATCTTTGCGGTGGACGTCTCTGTGGCGGGCGTGGCAGAGCCGCGATTTCGCGGCTAAACGTGAACGGGCCGCTCTGGCGCGGCCCGTCGTGATGGTTAATGACGTTGCAATACAGGTGTTGCTGTAACAGAACTCTGTGGTAAGCGGATGGTGAGTGACAGGAACAGGGAGATGACCAGCAGCGTCATAATCAGGCTGAAGGTGACGGTGAACCCGCCAAACAGCGAGGCAACCAGTGAGCCCAGCACGCTACCGATACCAAATCCGAGATAGAGCAGACCATAGTTTTTTGTCAGGTTGTTGAGGCCGAAAAAGTCACTGACCAGCGACGGGAATACCGTGATGGTACCGCCAAAGCTGAAGGCTACACAGGCGAGTGACAGGAAGAAGGTGATCTCATTCATCCGGGTAAACAGCAGCACGCTCATCCCGATCAGCGACACGATTTGCGCCAGTGAAATAACCCGGATGCGCATCATTTTGTCAGACAGTATACCCAGCACCAGGCGGCCACTCAGGTTGGCAATCGCGATCACCGTTACGGCACTGGCAGCGGTCTGCGTAGTCAGATGCACCAGCCCTTCGCCGATATCTTTAGCAACGCCTATCACATAGAGACCGCTCATGCAGGCTGTCAGGAACATCAGCGCCAGCATCCAGTACTGAGGCAGACGCACCGACTGTGCCAGCGTGTAATCCCGCGCATGTTGCTGACCATTCGTGCTGCTCCCGGCATCCTGAAGGGGGGCTTCACGCATCAGCAGTGCACCGAGGATAATCATCGACATCGCGAGCACGCCCCAGATCATAAAGGTCTGCTCCAGACCCACCGTCGCCAGCAGCGCCCCGCAGATAAATTTGAATCCCAGACTGCCAAGACCGTAAGCGCCAATTGCACAGGCAGAGATCATCCCTTTGCGCTCCGGAAACCACTTCACGCAGTTTGAGAGCGTCATCAGGTAACCTGCGCCATCCGCCAGACCCACCAGCAGTCCGGCGCTGAAATAGAGCATCATCAGGTTATTAGCATGCGCGGTAAGCCAGAAACCCAGCGCCATCAGCACACCCGCCCCGATAGTGACGCGGCGTACGCCAAAACGTTCCTGTAATTTACCGGCCAGCGAGGAGGCAATAGCCAGCCCCAGGCTCAGCAGACCAAACGAAAAAGCGACCTGACTGACCGTCGCATCCAGCTTCTGGGACAGCTGGCCGTTGAACAAACTCCATGTGTAGACTGACCCCAGTGCGAACTGAGTGATTACCGTTCCGAACAATGTAAGCCAGCGAGCACGCTGGTAAGAAGCCTGTTGAGTCTGGTTCATAATTTATCTCTCCCGTCCGGGAATCTGGAAACTGCGGTCAGAATAAAGCAGTGATTCGCGCGCGTGAGCAGTAAAGGCATGAACGGAACGGATTGGGGAATGAAATGCCATTCAGGCGGTATGAATGGCATCGGGAGGGGTTAGCGACGTCGCGTCAAAAGTAAGCAAAGCGGCAACTTAATAAGTAAGCGTAATTAGCCGTAAGATAATGTTTCATTAAGATGATTCTGTGAGCAGGTTTTCAGATTATTTGCCAGGCTAACAGTTCACTTATCAGGAGGAAATATGAAAGACCGGACATATGAATCCAGCACCAGTGAGGATGAAGTTTGCTGCATTATCGGTCAGGCGGTGATTGAACTCAGTACAGAACAGCAGCCTGTGACCAAATCGACGCTGGCATTAAAACTGCTGTCGATGGCCGATCGTGATAGTGACGATGAGCGTGTTCTGCTTTACTGGATTGCGCGTAAAGCGATCAATAAACCACAGAAACTCCTTCAGCAGCAGTGGGCGTAAAGCCCATACGGGCGCGGGCCTCAGCCCGCCTCCGCGTCAGATGATTACCCGGCGACGACTTGCCGGCCAACGGGCAAACATCACGATATTGCCCAGCAAAATCATGACAAGGCCAGGGATGGCGCTGGCATGCCACTCATATCCTTCGTAACGGGTAGAGAGTGCCAGCGCCACCAGCGGAAACAGAACGGTTGTATAGGCAGCCCGACTGGCTCCGATACGTCCCACCAGTGTAAAATAGGCCCCGAATCCCATCACCGATCCCACGATAGCCAGATAGATCAATGCCCCAAACCACTGTGTATTCCATGTCGGCTGCAGCGAAACACCCTGCAGCAGCGAGACCAGTGCCATGATCAGCGCACCGTATAACATGCCGTAACTGTTGGTTGTCAGCACGTCACGTTGCAGACGCTGATGCCGCTGACTGATCATATTGCCGAATGAAAATCCCAGTGTGCCCAGCGCACTTAACCCAATGCCCCACATCAAGCCGGCCGAGGCCTGAGTGCTGCGCAGATCGTGCCAGAACAACGCAACAATGCCCGCCATGCCGAGCACTATCGCCGGAATCAGACGTGCAGAAGGGCGCTGACGGAAAAATATCCAGCTGTTAATGGCGTTATACATCACAGCCATAGAGAAAATGACCGACTCTAGTCCGCTGCTGATATAGCCAGAGGCGTAATAGAAGCAGACAAAGTTGAAGCCAAAAACGCAACAGCCCTGCAGCACACAGAAAAGGTGATCCTGCAGCGTCAGCCTGTGCAGACGCTTTATCAGCTTAAGCAGCAATAACATGACCAGCGAGGCCAGCAAAAAACGCCAGAAGACAGCGACAGTTACGGCGCTGATGCCTGCAGACTGTTGCGCATAAATCGCAATCCAGGTCGTGCCCCAGATGAGCACGACTGAGAGATACAAAAACAGGTTCATTGCCAGATTCTCCACCGCAAAACGCCGAGTCTGCACCCGCAACGCTCCCAGGTCTTGCAGCGGATTGCGCAGGGTTTGCAAAATCTTGCGCATTTTTATTCGCTGTCCCGATGTGCTCTGTTTTCTGTCCCGCGCAATCCGTAAACTGGCACTCTGTTTATCTGAACTGATACCCCGATGAGTCGCTTCCAGACCTTTGACATGCTGCAACGCCACAAAGCACAACTGCGCGATCAGGTGCAACTTAACAGCGGCATTCAGCTGGCAGCCTGGTTTAATAGTGGCGATCGCGTGACAAACCTCAGCGATCATCACACGCTAAGCCTTTACGTGGCGGGCGGCTACGATACCTGGCATAAAACCCCGCATGGCTGGCGTAACGGTGGCGCACCCGATCGCTTCTGTCTGATGCCGGCTGGCACGGAATCGACCTGGGATCTGCGTGCCGATCTCGCCTTTGTTCATCTCTATTGCAGCGAGAACCAGTTGCGGCAGCTAGCCGAACGGGTCTGGGACCGCAGTCCGGCGCAGTTAAACCTGCATGAGAAAATCTTTTCTGTTGATGACCGCATTACCCAGCTCTATCGACACTTTCTGCTGAGCAGCGACTGGCAACAGCCCGCCAGCCAGCTGACGCTGAGCAGCGCATCAACACTCCTGCTGACCCATCTGCTGCAGCACTACAGCGAAGTTAAGTGGCAACTGCCCCAGGTGAGGGGCGGACTGGCTCCCGCGGTATTACGTCGGGTTCTCGACTTCATTGAGGCTCACATTGACCAGCCTTTAACCCTGGCTGTGCTGGCGCAGGAAGCGGCATTGAGTGAGTTTCACTTTGCCCGCATGTTCCGCCATACCACTGGCGAGGCGCCACACCAGTTCGTGATGCGTCGTCGAATGGATCGTGCAAGGATGTTGCTTGAGCGGCCCGAGCTGACGCTGACCGATATTGCCCTTCAGTGTGGCTACCACTCATCAGCCCACTTCAGCCATCGTTTCCGTCAGGTCTATGGCATGACTCCCTCGGCGTGTCGTCAGGGGAGTCGCTGAACTTCTTAACGGCAACAGGCACATTAGCAGCGTATAACAGCGCCACAAATCATTAACATAACTTATCATGCAAACTAACCTGTTTGGGTTTGTTCTCGTTTTCGCTTTCTGCCGCTATCCTGTAAAAAAGAGCATGAACCGCACTTTTTAGCATTGGATGATTTTACTGCTCAATCCTGCAATGAATAACTCACTGAAACATTCGGTAGCCCCGGCTGTCATGCGACTTACAGCCTGATCATTAAGAAAACTCTTATGTATCAGATCAGTATCAGAGGTTTTCTGGTGAGGTTATGATGTTACATTTGGTTACATTTTATCATTTCCTTTAGCCGGTTCACTATTTCTAAACTCGCGCTATGGGTGTTTATCTGAAAAATAAATTTCGGTTTTACGCTCTTTCATCGCGTCATATCGCCAGTAAATGGAATGTACTCGCTTCTGACCGCAGGTTCTGCTTTTCACTGAATGTTTAATAGCAGGAATGTTTTATGGCAGGGTAAGCCGTTCTTAATATTTGACACTGGCTGTGGCGGTTTCTATCACTCCATAGAACAGGGACAGCCATGTCTAACTCTTCCTTTCAGTCCGAAATACCCAAGGCACGTATCAATTTAAAACTTGATTTGCATACGGGCGGGGCGAGCAAGAAAACCGAACTCCCCCTGAAATTACTGGTGGCGGGCGACTTCAGTAATGGTCAGGAGTCTGCTCCACTCTCTGAACGCAAAAAAGTTAATCTGAACAAAAATAACTTTGACTCAGTGCTTTCCGAATATTCCCCAAAAGTCAATCTGACCGTTAAAAACACGCTTGCCGGTGACGGTAGCGAAGACAATATCAATCTGACATTCCAGAGTATCAAGGATTTCACCCCTGAGCAGGTTTCCCGGCAGATACCTCAATTGAAGGCGATGCTTTCCATGCGCAATCTGCTTCGCGATTTAAAAGCTAACCTGCTGGACAATCAGGCTTTCCGGAAAGAGCTTGAAAAAGTTCTGCTCGACCCGGCATTAAGCGCAGAACTCAGATCTGAGTTGTCTGCTCTGGCCCCTAAACAGCCATAACGGTCAGGATGTTTTAACGGATTAATAAGGAAGATGCTGATGTCTGTAAAAAATGAGAATGCCGCGGGTGGCGAGAGTGTGGCGCTGGAACGTCCGGCCGCTGGTGGGGTTTATGCGTCTCTGTTTAAAAAAATCAATCTGAAGCCGGTCTCCGAACTCAGTGCACTGGATATCTGGCAGGATGCGCAGGCGATGTCGGATGCGACTGCGGATGAGCGTTTAACGGCCGGGATGCAGGTGTTCCTGGAGTGCCTGACAAAAGCGGGCTCAAAAGTTGAAAAACTCGACAAAAACCTGATTGACCATCATATCGCTGAGCTGGACTGGCAGATTAGTCGTCAGCTTGACGCTGTCATGCACCATGAGGACTTCCAGGCGGTAGAAAGTCTGTGGCGTGGCGTGAAATCGCTGGTCGACAAAACCGATTTCCGCCAGAACGTGAAAGTTGAGCTGCTGGATATGTCCAAAGAAGATCTGCGTCAGGACTTTGAAGACTGCCCGGAAATCATCCAGAGCGGACTATATAAACATACCTATATTGATGAGTATGACACCCCTGGCGGTGAGCCGATTGCCGCGCTGATTTCCGCCTACGAATTTGGTGCTTCCGCTCAGGATGTAACGCTTCTGCGCAACATCTCTAAAGTGTCTGCTGCTGCGCATATGCCGTTTATCGGCTCCGCCGGCCCCAAATTTTTCCTCAAGGATTCGATGGAGGAAGTGGCGGCTATAAAAGATATCGGTAACTACTTTGACCGCGCTGAATACATCAAGTGGAAATCATTCCGCGAGACGGACGATTCCCGCTATATCGGTCTGGTGATGCCGCGTGTGCTGGGTCGCCTGCCGTATGGCCCGGACACTGTGCCGGTTCGTAGCTTCAACTACGTAGAAGAAGTGAAAGGCCCGGATCACGACAAATACCTCTGGGCTGACCTCCCGGAAGCCACTTACCGTCAGCCCGTGGTGCTGGTCTGTGGCGATCTGCCGCTGGAATGTATGCAGCAGTCACCGGTGCTTACGGTCAAGCAGGGTTGCTGGATCCGTGTAGAGGATCATCAGGATCTGGAGCAGGCCGCCCGCCAGTTGCTGTGGTTGCGACCTGACTGGGGTCGCCAGCTGTCGGTGATGGTCAGCGTCTGTCCGCAGAAACATGCCGACAGCGAGCGGCTTACCAGCCGTCTGCTGGCCCTGCGATGGCAAATCAGCCAGCTACGTAAAGAGACGGGTCAATCTGTGCCGCTGGTTCTGAAAGGTCAGGTTGGCAGCGCGATGATGAATGATCTGCTCTGGCAGGCGGCTATGCCATTGATGCTGAGCTTAAGGGGATTGGCCTCGTGCGTTACGGCACCGAGTTTATGCCCGAGGGACGAGTGATGCTCAGACACCTGAAGCAACAGCAGTATATCGAGACCACAACCCGTCTGTAAGGCCAGATAATACCATGTCAGTAAAATCACATTTCCTCGAAAAACTACAGGCCAGAAAACCAGCCCCGATCTTGTTTACCAGCAAGAGTCAGGCCGATATTGCGGAGTTTCGCCTGCGAATGGTGCAGCTTCAGGAGCAGATGGATGCGTGGCTGGTGGGTACCGGATTGAATGTGGAAACATTTATCGTCTCTGTTACGGACCTGCTGGCGGCGGACGGGACTTTTGAGCTTGTCGCTATCACCCTGCGTTACGACGACCGGTCTGTAAAATTTATCCCGGTATTTTTGTACGGTCAGGGCGTGACAGGATGCGTGGAAGTGACCCTTTATGCAGAAGGCAGTGTGACGTCTGTGGGGCGCCTTTTCATGCGGGCAGGTCATTTCAGTGACTGGTCCTTTACTCCGCCGGGAGCATTATCCCGTCCCGGACAGAGTTTTGATGAAAACACCTTTTTTAGTCTGATTCTGGCGCTTCTGCCATAACTGCCGGTATTGCAGTCCCCGTTCCTCTGAATATGCCGAAAGCGAAGCCGCATAAACGTTAATCCTCCATATTTCCGGAAGCGTCAAAATGGACAACTGGTCATGAATGACATCCCCCCACGTAAAATCAAAACCGGCGGTGACCCGCGCACGCTGCCGGATTATGTCGCCCTGCGTGATGAACTGAGTAAGCTGACACATCCGGCTCGTCCGGATGTGAACTGGCAGTATGTCGAAAAACTTTGTCTCTCACTTTTTGAGCAGAATGGCGTGGAATTACAAACAGCAGCCTGGTATACGCTTGCGCGTACGCAACTGGCCGGCTTATTCGGGCTCAATGAAGGGCTGACGATACTCGAGGCCCTGATAAGTCCTCAGTGGGGAGCGCTGTGGCCTCAGCCAGTCCATGCCCGCATGGAAATCCTCAGCAGTCTGAGTCAGCGCCTGCAGCAACGAATGCGCTCGCTCCCGCTGAATTACAGCGACCTCAGCCAGTTGTACCGGGCGGAGCAACTGCTTACGGGTCTGGGAGAAGTATTGCAGCGCCTGGAGCTTAAACATCTGAGCCAGCTCGATACGTTGCGTACCCTGATGCACAACAGTGCTGTCCGGCTGGAAAACAGCGATGGTATTACCAGCACCGGGTCGAACATTCAGCCAGGTATTGTGTTGCCTGCCACCGTGATGAATGCTGCGACAGCATCCACGAGAGACTTTGCTGGTGGTCCGGATGAAGAAACGTCAGAGAGTGCAGTGAAGTGGGTTTACGTTGCGCAACCGGAACAACAGCCGAATATTGAAGTGCTGTCGACAATGCCTGCTCCGGTTAAAAAGTGGAAATCCTTTGCTGCCGGGATGTGTACCATGCTGGTAGTAAGCGTTGCGGCAGTGTGGGGATGGCAGCATTTTCACCAGCCAGTCCCGCTACAGACTCAACTTACAGCCTCACTGGTGCCATTTCCTGCACCTCTTACGTCTGAACAGCTGGATATGTCGCGTCAGCAAGCTCCGTTACCACAGGTTTTAATAACGCAAACACAGCAGCAGCTTGCCCGGCTGGATAAATTGCCTCCTGACTGGAATATTGACTACAGTCGACAGTTGCTGGAACAGGTCCGGGTACTTTGGCAGGAGCAGGCTAAGCCACTAATCCAGCACTGGCAGCAACAGCTTAATGCTGCCGCATTGCCAGCAGAACAGCTGAATGGCTGGTCTCAGGGAATGGCGACACTACAAAAACTGAGTGACAGGCTGAACGAACTGGATGGGCAGAAAGGAAAATACATGACGGTCAGTGAGCTGAAGTCAGTCGTTTTTTCCGCTATTCAGTCCTTTAATCAATCCATACCGGCTGAAGAGCAGCTAAGGGTATTGTCACAAAATCCGGCAGACGAACCTTTGCCTGCGGCTGCCAGAGCTCAGCTGGAGATGCATCTGAAGCAACTGATTGCCCGTTATGCAGAAATAAAACAGGATTCATTAAAATAAAAAAGATATTTAAAGCACAGGTATCCAGCTAATAACCCAGACCTGGCAGGTCATAATCACAACTCATTCACTGGTGTTGATGGATTTGCCTAAAGAACATAGCCAGGGCCGGCAAATGATTATTGAAGGGCAAAGGGGATAGCCGTCAGTAATGGCTTGTTATTGATTATTAAGAGTTTTAATTGATAGGGCGGGTTTAAGTACAGGGCAGGCCTGGTGTCCCCTGCAGGAATCGAACTTACAGTTAAGTGACTTATTTTAAGCGAAAAATATGATTTAGAATCATTTGTACCAACAAAGATACCAACAAAAGCTTCTTTCTTCAAAACAGCTTTATAACGTTGATTGAACAGTGTTGATTATACTCTTTTCATGGAGAAATCGTGAAGGAGTTAGCTTTGAAAAACTGGTCAACAGAAGATACCAAAGCAGTCAAATCCTGGCTGAACATTTCTAGCTATAGAAAGTTCGAAGAGACCACGCTTAACTGTCTCTATCATGAGCTGTGGGCAAGGGCCTTACTCTTTAAACCCTGGCCCACAGAAGAAGAAAAGATCGGCCTCGGTGGGTATATGAGACAGATCTTCAATGGGAAGCCTTTCCTCTTCGATCCCGAACAGCTTAACTACATGCAAGATGATCAAACTCTTCAAAGCCCACCGCATATCTTCATCACAGACATAAGCCGACTTGCTCAACTTAGTGTAACGGGTCTCCGGGTCAATCTGTTCTCCTGGGAGCAAGGTAGTGACGAGTACTGCGTAAACCTTCCCCACCATGAAGCCTATGTATCTACGGTTATGTCAGCGGTATGTGAGAGAACCGTCCTTTTAGAAATAGACCTTGCCAGTGGTACAGACGATGAGATTGCAGAGTCTATCAAGTCAGCTCTTCCGCAATGGAGACGCGTGAAGGGGATTGAAGCTGACGAGTCAGGGGCTGTGCGCTTCGGCTACGGCACAATCAAGAAGATTATCTCTTATCGTCTCATCGCAATGCTCGATGTTCTTTTATGGGCAAAGATGTATGAGCTGCGCGTTTCAGACGAGCGGCTTTCCAGACTGCTGTACACAGATGAAGACGACGAGGCAGTTATCCGTCTTAATTACCATATCAAAGACGCCGATAGACCACTGGCTATGAAAGCAGCAACCATTGATTTCGTTCGCCAATTCAACTTCTTCATAAATCGAAACCCCCACCTTAAAAATATGAGAGTTTCAGACGTCATGAAACTCTCGGATTCCAACTGACCCAGCCTCCAGTGGCTCCGTTGTCACGAGCCACACTCACCCTCCTAATCTTCCACCTGGTAATGTAGCTCTCATCGAAACAGAAGAGAGAGCGACAGCATGAACATTTCAAATATAAAACTCATTCGCTTAAGTGCGGTAATAAATAAAACAGGATATAGCAAGTCATGGATTTATAAGCTTATTAGGAACAAGCAATTTCCTCAACCTATCAAGATTGGCTCTCGTGCGGTGGCGTTTATTGAGGGTGAGATTGATGAATGGATTGAGATGTTAATTTCTAAATCACGAAACGAAACCATTTAAGAGGGGTTTAATATGAAACTGAACGATTTTATTAGTACTAATAAATATTTTAAGTCTATGAAAAAAGAATCATTTGATAAAAGATTCGACCATGATGCAGTTACAGCCATGTGTAATGATGAATTTTCTAAAAGCATTGCTTTCTGGTTAGGGGAATATCTCTCAGGAAATATAAAGAGTGCAGTATCTACTATTTTTGAATTTGAGTTTAAATTACAGTACGCAGTCTTTTCAATATGGATGACTTTGTTTAAGCAGAAAGAAGATGTTGAGAATCTGGCCAAAATGATCCTTTTGTTTAAATCTGAGCATGAATTCAAGGATTTTAAGCTGTAAGATTATTTTAAATAAATCGTATTTTTATATGGTTAATTTAACAGTGATAGGAATGGGGCCATGTATCATATGCATGGCCCTTCATATAAATGAATTACAACCTATCTTGCTTTTTTATGGTTTCTGCTAGTTGTTCAATATTGGAACCCAATAGTTGCTGTTCATTTTTAATCCTTTGGGTTAAATGTTCGCTTCTAAGATCGGCAACACGTGATTGAATAGACTGAAAGTTTTCAAATTTTGGTTCTCCGTCGAGAGTGGATTTTTGATCAAAGCCATAGCTAATGAGCTGAGATATTGAATGTTTATCATCAAGATTATTATCGATTTTGTAGTCTAATAAATATTGGAAGAAGTCAAGGAACTCCCTTGCTGATAACTCCAATAGGTAGCGTTCGTAGAACTCGAAGGAAGATGATTCATGTAATTCTTGCAAGATTTCATTTTCATTTTCAAGAAAG
>NZ_VLTF01000008.1:0-237378 GCF_007558755.1 Pantoea sp. paga | reverse complement strand
CTTGTTCAGGAACACGATGATGTAAGGAACGCCAACCTGACGACCCAGCAGGATGTGCTCACGAGTCTGTGGCATTGGGCCATCAGTCGCAGCAACAACCAGGATCGCGCCGTCCATCTGCGCAGCACCGGTGATCATGTTTTTCACATAGTCGGCGTGGCCTGGGCAGTCAACGTGCGCATAGTGGCGAGTCGGGGTTTCATATTCAACGTGCGAAGTGTTGATGGTGATACCACGTGCTTTCTCTTCTGGTGCGTTATCGATCTGATCGAATGCACGAGCCTGGCCGCCGTAAGTTTTAGACAGTACGGTGGTGATAGCTGCAGTCAGGGTGGTTTTACCGTGGTCGACGTGACCGATGGTGCCCACGTTTACGTGCAGTTTGTTACGCTGAAATTGCTCTTTCGCCATGGCGATAATTCCTTACGTTGTGCCTTCACCATCTGGGTGAAGGCATCAGTTCAAATTTAAACCGTAGCTTATTTGCTACGAGCTTCAATAACGGCCTGCGCTACGTTGTTTGGCGCATCGTCATACTTCAGGAACTCCATGGAGTAAGAAGCACGACCTTTGGTCAGAGAACGCAGCTGAGTTGCGTATCCGAACATCTCAGACAACGGAACTTCAGCGTGAATCTGAACGCCAGTAGCGTTAGATTCCTGCCCTTTGAGCATACCACGACGACGGCTAAGGTCACCGATGACATCACCCGTGTTCTCTTCTGGCGTTTCAACTTCAACCTTCATGATAGGTTCAAGCAGAACAGGTGTCGCTTGTTTAAAGCCCTGTTTGAAGGCAAGAGACGCGGCCAGTTTAAACGCCAGCTCTGAGGAGTCGACATCGTGGTAAGAACCGAAGTGCAGACGCACGCCCAGATCCACAACCGGATAACCAGCCAGAGGGCCTGATTTCAGCTGCTCCTGGATACCTTTGTCAACCGCAGGGATGTATTCACCAGGAATCACACCACCTTTGATGTCGTTGACAAATTCGTAGCCTTTCGGGTTCGAACCTGGCTCCAGTGGGTACATGTCGATAACAACATGACCATACTGACCACGACCACCAGACTGCTTGGCGTGTTTACCTTCAACATCGGTAACTTTGTTGCGAATCGCTTCACGGTAAGCAACCTGTGGTTTACCCACGTTTGCTTCAACGTTGAACTCACGCTTCATACGGTCAACGATGATGTCGAGGTGCAATTCACCCATACCGGCGATGATGGTCTGGTTAGATTCTTCATCAGTCCATACGCGGAATGATGGGTCTTCTTTTGCCAGACGGCCCAGAGCCAGACCCATTTTTTCCTGGTCAGCTTTGGTTTTTGGCTCAACGGCGATAGAGATTACCGGCTCCGGGAACTCCATGCGCTCAAGGATGATGACGTTATCTGGGTCACACAGGGTGTCACCAGTGGTCACATCTTTCAGGCCGATCGCAGCTGCGATATCACCCGCACGAACTTCTTTAATCTCTTCACGCTTGTTAGCGTGCATCTGAACGATACGGCCCAGACGCTCACGGTTTGACTTAACCGGGTTGAACACGGTGTCACCCGTGTTAACAACACCAGAGTAAACGCGGAAGAAGGTTAAGTTACCCACGAACGGGTCGGTAGCGATTTTGAACGCCAGTGCAGCAAACGGCTCGTTGTCATCAGAGTGACGAACAGCCGGCGTGTCTTTACCGTCGTCCAGCATACCGTTGATCGCGGTAACGTCAGTCGGTGCTGGCAGATATTCAACAACTGCATCCAGCATCGCCTGAACACCTTTGTTCTTAAATGCAGAACCACAGGTTACCAGGATAATTTCGTTGTTCAGAACACGCTTACGCAGAGATGTTTTGATCTCTTCTTCAGTCAGTTCTTCACCACCGAAGAATTTCTCCATCAGCTCATCAGAGCCTTCAGCAGCGGCTTCAACCAGCTTCGCATGCCATTCTTCAGCCAGTTCCTGCATATCAGCTGGAATATCTTCGTAGTCGAAGGTTACACCCTGGTCTGCGTCGTTCCAGTTGATTGCTTTCATTTTCACCAGGTCAACAACACCGGTGAATTTCTCTTCTGCGCCGATAGCCAGCTGCAGAGGAACTGGAGTTGCGCCCAGACGAACTTCCATCTGCTTAACAACTTTCAGGAAGTTAGCACCCATGCGGTCCATTTTGTTAACGAACGCAATGCGTGGAACTTTATATTTGTTAGCCTGACGCCATACGGTCTCAGACTGTGGCTGAACGCCACCAACTGCACAGTAAACCATTACCGCGCCATCAAGCACACGCATAGAACGTTCAACTTCGATGGTGAAGTCAACGTGTCCTGGGGTGTCAATGATGTTGATGTGGTGTGGTTCAAACTGCTTGGCCATACCAGACCAGTAACAGGTGGTCGCAGCGGAAGTGATGGTAATACCACGTTCCTGTTCCTGCTCCATCCAGTCCATGGTTGCTGCGCCGTCATGTACTTCACCGATTTTGTGGTTTACACCGGTGTAGAACAGAACGCGTTCGGTAGTGGTAGTCTTACCGGCGTCGATGTGCGCACTGATACCGATATTACGGTAGCGAGCAATGGGTGTTTTACGAGCCATTTGATTCCTCTGATTCTCGGACGTTCAAGGTAAGTCGACCCCAGCGGGTTGGCTGATTGAGCGCCCGCTGGTTTAACAACTACGTGGTGATTACCAACGGTAGTGTGCGAACGCCTTGTTGGCTTCTGCCATGCGGTGAACGTCTTCACGTTTCTTAACTGCTGTACCTTTGTTCTCTGCAGCATCAGAAAGTTCGTTCGCCAGGCGAAGAGCCATTGATTTATCACCGCGTTTACGAGCAGCATCTACGATCCAGCGCATTGCCAGAGCATTACGACGAACCGGACGGACTTCTACTGGTACCTGATAAGTAGAACCACCAACGCGACGTGACTTAACTTCGACAGTCGGACGCACGTTTTCTAGGGCTACTTCAAAAGATTCCAGCGCGTTTTTACCTGAACGCTGAGCCAGGGTCTCAAGCGCGGTATAAACGATTGATTCTGCAGTAGATTTTTTACCATCTACCATCAGGATATTTACAAATTTGGCCAGCAGCTCTGATCCGAACTTAGGATCTGGCAGAATTTTACGCTGACCAATGACGCGACGACGTGGCATGGAAATACTCCGTTGTTAATTCAGGATTGTCCAAAACTCTATGAGTTTATTTTGACATTTAATTTAAAACGTTTGGCCTTACTTAACGGAGAACCATTAAGCCTTTGGCTTCTTCACGCCGTACTTGGAGCGAGCCTGCTTACGGTCTTTAACACCTGAGCAGTCAAGCGCGCCACGAACGGTGTGGTAACGCACACCTGGCAGGTCTTTTACACGACCGCCACGGATCAGGATCACGGAGTGTTCCTGCAGGTTATGACCTTCACCACCGATGTAGGAGGTAACTTCAAAACCGTTGGTCAAACGCACACGGCAGACTTTACGCAGTGCGGAGTTTGGTTTCTTAGGAGTGGTGGTGTACACACGAGTACAAACGCCACGTTTTTGCGGGCAAGCTTCCAGCGCCGGCACGTTGCTCTTTGCAACTTTGCGGACGCGTGGTTTGCGAACCAGCTGGTTAACTGTTGCCATTAAATAGCTCCTGGATTTGCTTTTGCTTCGTAAACACGTAATAAATCGCCTCGTAGAATTACGAGGAGGCAGAATTTTAGGGCTGAGTCAAAGGGGTGTCAAGAAATAACCAGGTTTTAGCCGATTACCAGACCATTTGTTGCTGATGCCTGATCGTTAGCGTGACAAACCCAGTATAGTCTACTGACTGCACACGGGTCGAAATTTGTCCAGCGAGACCGCGAGCCTGAACATCTTCGTCCAGCACCCAGAGCGTCGCTTCGCTCTCTGACAGTCGCATCAATGCGTGGCTGCCAGCTAAAGCGGCCAGCACGCCATCCTGCAGCAGCAGCAGGTCATCACCCGCACCCGCCATTAAAAGCAGGCTCTCAAGGTCACAGTGTGCCGGTGAGTGCAGTAACGTATGCAGCATTAACGTCTCTTAAAAAGTAAGAATGCGATCGTAGCTGGCCAGCGTCTGTCGCAGCGCCGGCGCGTCCAGTAGCGTAACATCCAGCAACCGGTCAGCGTCAACCTCTAATCCACGCGCTATCAGCGATGTCCGGCAGAGATAGCACTGTTCAATCTCATACAGCGCCAGCACGCCAAAGGTCGCGGCATAGTGACGGCTCTTAATCGTCTCAGGTTGCTGGTGCAGATTAAGCTGCAGCACGCCATCACCAATAAAAAACAGGCCGATATCCTCACTGAGCGCGCCCGTGGCCAGCGCGGCATCCAGCCCCTCACGTCCTGCGCTACTGCCGTGCGGCGCCCGGGTAAAGACAAACGCGACCCGATTCATCAGAACTGCACCATGCGTTCACAGCTTAGTGCCGCTTCCGCCAGCGCGCCCAGCCCGCTCAGGGTAAAGCCCGGCTGCAGGTTACTGCCCGCCAGCTGGAGTCGTGCCGCTTCCTGCTGGTCGCTGACGCCACGACGCAGCGCGGCCGCCACACAAATATTCAGTGCCACACCCTGCTCCTGATGCAATGTCTGCCACGCGCGCACCAGATCAAATTCATCACTGGCGGGCGACGTCAGTTGGTTAGCGTTCAGCACCCCTTCGCGATAGAAGAAAACGCTGTCAAGCTGATGGCCTGCCGTCAGCAGTGCGCGGGCAAACAGCCAGGCACTGGTCGCCTGTTGCGTACCGTAAGCCGGACCGGTGACCAGCAGGGTGTAACGCATTACCGCTCCTGCCCCTGGAAGTCGCCGTTTTTAAACTGGCGGATGTAAAGATAGACGGTGTGTTTGGAAATATTCAGCCGATCGGCCACCTGGTTGATGGCATCCTTGATGTCGAAGATCCCCTTCTCATACAGGTTCAGCACAATCTGACGATTCTTGGCGTTGTTCGATACATTACGGTCAGCACTCACCTCTTCAATGGTGAACTCCAGCGTCTGCATCACCAGATCGTCTACCGAACTGGCGAAGTTGACGTTGGAGTCAACCTGCTGCATCTCGGGCGGCATAAAGGTCGACATGATCTGTGAGAACGGCACATCAAGGTTCATGTTGATGCAGAGCAAGCCAATGACCCGTTGCTGACGGTTACGAATCGCAATCGTGACCGATTTCATCAGCACGCCGCTTTTGGCACGTGTGAAGTAGGCACGGGAGACATTACTGTCCGCGCCATGCATATCATGCAGCATACGCAGGGCTAAATCGGTAATAGGCGAACCGACTTTACGTCCGGTGTGTTCACCATTAGCGATACGCACTGCCGAACACTTAAGATCTTCAAGCGAATGCAGGACAATTTCACAATGCGAACCGATCAACATCGCCAGGCCATCCACGACAGCCTCGTACGATTTCAGAATATCGTAATCACTTTGTTCGAACGGGCGCTGCTCCAGAAGATCGAAGTCGCTCAGTTCACCCGGATTGAATGGATTAGACATTGAAGAGTATCACCCTGAATGGCTGGAGCCTGTCACAGCGGCTTATGGGCAGACTCAATATTGGGATAATTAGGCAGGCATTAGTCTGGCAAATGTCGTCGGCTTATGCCAGAGGTTTGTCGTGAAGCCGAAATGAAACCGCCGCCCGGAGGCGGCGGTCAGCAGATTACTGCGCTTTTTCTGCAGCAGCAGGCGCAGGAGCCTGTGCTTTTTCATCTGCCTTTGGCGCTGGTTTGATATCAAGCAGCTCGACATCAAACACCAGGGTGGAGTTAGCCGGGATGCCCGGAACGCCATTTTTGCCGTAAGCCAGATTTGGTGGGATAACCAGCTTGATCTTGCCGCCTTTCTTCACGTGCTTCAGACCTTCAGTCCAGCCCGGGATGACACCATCCAGACGGAATGAGAGTGGCTCACCACGGGTATAAGAGTTGTCGAATTCAGTACCGTCAATCAGAGTACCTTTGTAGTTTACCACTACAGTATCGCTGTCTTTAGGTGCGTCGCCGGTACCCTCTTTCTCAACTTTATACAGCAGGCCGCTTTCGGTTTTCTTCACGCCGCTCTCTTTAGCAAATTTGGTTGCGTAAGCTTCGCCCTTTTCAGAGTTCTCTTTCGCATCTTTTTCCATTTTCGCTGAGGCTGCGCCTTTCACGCGGCCTTCAAAGGATTGCAGCGTCTGCTCAATCTCTTCATCAGAGAGTTTGCTCTTGCCACCAAATGCATCCTGAACACCAGCAATCAGCTGCTGCTTATCCAGTTTGATGCCCAGTTTTTCCTGCTCCTTCAGGGAGTTGTCCATGTAGCGACCCAGCGAAGCACCCAGCGCGTAGGCAGACTGCTGATCTTCATCTTTGAAGGCAGCATTTTTCGGTGCCTGAGGCGCAGACTGTGGCGCGGCGGCTGGTGCAGCCTGTGGCGCCGCAGCGGTATCTGCCGCCATTGCCAGCGGAGCATTCAGCGCAACAGCCATGGTGGTAGCTAACAATGTGACTTTAAACAGTGATTTCATCCATTCTCCAAAACCGAAGCGTCTAACCTCGGGAAACATTGCGGACTTCAGGGTCCACACTATAACTTTACGTGGCAGTGTCGAACACTCCCACAATGTAATTACCCGGTTTACCTCCGACCTTTATAACATCGGGAAGTTTCATCAGAGATGATGCCGCGCTGCCTTTTTTCAAGCGCAACGCCTCCGGGCGTGAAAAAAACAGGTGATTCCTGGCATTCAGATCGTAGAATCACGCCCCGAGTCGCACCTTAACAGAGGAACAGGTCATGCAACAATCTGAGTGGGAACAGCGTCTGGAGACGCTGGAGAGCAAACTGGCCTTTCAGGAGATGACTATCGATCAGCTGAACAGCGCGGTCGTTCAGCACGAGCTGGAGATGAATAAGATGCGTGAGCAGATGCGCATTTTAACCGACAAGCTCAAAGCGAATGCGCCATCGATCGTCGCCTCACAATCTGAAGAGACGCCACCACCGCACTACTGATCGCGGGCTATCTGGCCCCGGCTTACCCGGGCAGAACCAGAATACGCGCCAAAAGAAAGGCCACCCGAGGGTGGCCTTGAAAGGTCTGTTGAGACTTAGTGGCTGCAGCCGCAGCCGCCAGTGCCACAACCGCCTTTACCCTGATCATGGTCGTGGTCGTGATCATGGCCGTGATCATGATGATGGCCATCTGCACCGTGAACATGGCCATGAGCCAGTTCTTCCGGCGTGGCTTCACGGATAGCAACCACTTCAACGTTGAAGTTCAGATTCTGACCCGCCAGCATGTGGTTACCATCAACCACGACGTGATCATCTTCCACTTCGGTGATTTCTACCGGAACCGGACCCTGATCGGTTTCTGCCAGGAAGCGCATGCCAACCTGCAGTTCGTCAACGCCCATGAAGACGTCTTTAGGAACGCGCTGCACCAGGTTATCGTCATACTGACCGTAGGCATCGTTTGCCGGGATATGCACGTCAAACTTGTCGCCGGCAATGTGGTTTTCCAGCGCATTTTCCAGACCAGAAATCAGGGAACCATGACCGTGCAGGTAGTCTAACGGTGCACTCACCGGTGACTCGTCAACTAACACGCCGTCTTCTGTACGTACCTGATAGGCCAGGCTTACCACCAGGTCTTTTGCTACTTTCATGATATCTCCTAACCGTTGAGAGCTGAGATCCCGTCTCATTGGTCTATTCTTTCGTGCAATAACACCAACCAGAAAGGTTCGGGGCTGAGTACAAGAGCGTTTTCACTTTCTCTTGCGACTACAGCATTAATGGCGACAATTGTAACGGAATTCAATCCCGCTGTAAGTCCAGGCGTAAAAAAAGCTGCGCCATTCCGCTACTCAGGATGAAAAATACCGATAACCTGCTCATTAGTGCGAACCTGATCGCGCGCCTGCTTATCGGCCTCACGCATCTGATGACCACACTTCACGCACTCCACCACATCGACATTATTTTCACGCCACATTGCCAGCGTATCCTTCTCCTGACAGTGCGGGCATGTTGCACCAGCAATAAAACGTTTACGCATTAGCTTCTGCCTGTTTAAAGAGGTTATTCATCATCGTCCCAGCCGTCGATCTGCCGCTTTTCGCGCTGCATTTCGCGCTGGAAGATATCTTCCAGTTCACGCCGCGCTTCACGGACGCGCGAAGCCTGCGCGCTTTCAGAGAGATTGGGCATCAGCTCGCGCAGCATCCGCATATCAAGATGGCGGAAATACTGCTGGGCGCGGTGCGCCTGATGCGGATGCATCCCCAACGTCATCAGCGTCTTACGTCCCAGTTCCAGCGCACTGGAGAAGGTCTCACGCGAGAACTGCGTGACGCCCGCCTGAAGCAGTTCATGCGCTTCTACACGGCCCCGGGCGCGCGCCTGAATTTGCAGCTGCGGAAAATGCTGCTGGCACAGATGTACAATTGTCATCACATCTTCGGGCTCGTTACAGGTGATCACTATCGCCTGAGCGCTGGCCGCACCGGCTGCCCGCAGCAACTCCAGTTCAGTGGCATCGCCGTAATAGACCTTATAGCCATATTTCCGCATCAGGCTGACTGCACTAATGTCGCGCTCAAGCACGGTGATGCGTTTGTTATTCGCCATCAGCAAACGTCCCACCACCTGCCCGAAGCGACCAAAGCCCACCACAATCACCTGCGGCTGATCGTCTTCGACAAAGTGTTTCTCTGCCTCATCATCCGGCTCATTGAAGCGGCGTGCCAGCAGACGATCGATTCCCTTCATCAGCAGCGGCGTGGTCATCATCGACAGGGTCACCGTCACCAGCAGCATCGGCAGTTGATCGCCAGAGAACAGCTTTGCCGAGGAGGCCGCTGAAAAGAGCACAAAGGCGAACTCGCCCCCCTGACTCAGCACGCCAGCGAACTGCTGCCGCTCGGAGCTGCGTAAGCCATAAATGCGCGCCAGCAGATAGAGCACCAGCGTTTTCACCGCCACCAGCGTCACGACGCCCAGCAGGATGGTCACAATATGGGTATAGAGCACACCGAGGTTGAGCGCCATGCCAACCGAAATAAAGAACAGGCCCAGCAGTAAACCTTTAAACGGGTCGATGGCGACTTCCAGCTCATGCCGGTACTCGCTCTCCGCCAGCAGGATCCCGGCAATAAAGGTCCCCAGCGCCATCGACAGACCCAGCGCATCCATAAACAGCGCCGAGCCCAGCACCAGTAGCAGCGAAGCGGCGGTAAAAACTTCGCGCACGCCCGACGCAGCGATGTAACGGAAGATAGGCCGCAGCAGATAGCGTCCGCCCACCAGCATGCCGGCAAACGCCAGTACTTTCATGCCGACCTTCATCCAGTCGATATGACCACTGTCGGTTCCGGCCAGCAGCGGGATCAGCGCCAGGGCTGGGATCACCGCGATATCCTGAAACAGCAACACCGAAAAGCCCAGTTGCCCCGCTTCGCTGCGGTTCATGCCTTTATCCATCATCAGCTGCAGGGCCATGGCGGTCGAGGACATCGCCAGACCAATCCCGCCAATGATCGCCGCCTGCCAGCTAAAGTTGGTCAGCCACAATAAGCCGCCCAGAATCGCCGCTGAGAAGATCACCTGCGCCGCGCCGACGCCAAAAATGGAGCGGCGCAGCGCCCAAAGCTTTGCCGGGTTCAGCTCCAGCCCGATGATAAACATCAGGAACACCACGCCGAGCTCAGAGAAGTGCAGAATCTCGTCGACGTCGCTGATAAAACCTAATCCCCACGGGCCGATAGCGATACCCGCCACCAGATAGCCCAGAACTGCACCAATACCGAGGCGAGCCGCCACGGGTACAATCAATACCGCCGCGACCAGATAAATCACCCCGGCGGTCAGCAGCGTTTGCCCTTC
This sequence comes from Pantoea sp. paga, assembly GCF_007558755.1. Lineage (NCBI taxonomy): Bacteria > Pseudomonadati > Pseudomonadota > Gammaproteobacteria > Enterobacterales > Erwiniaceae > Pantoea > Pantoea sp. paga. Next base: position 227,489 of record NZ_VLTF01000008.1, on the reverse strand, counting down.
CATCTATACCCCTCCATTCGGCAGCGGTGCCGCCAGCCAGTCGCCATAGGCACGAGCGTAATTTTTCATTAATTCAGGACTCTGACGACGCGCCCAGTAGACGATCATCGGCGGCATCCAGTGCATACGGCACATCTGCGCGGTCAGCTCAAAAGGACGCATAATGTCATTGAGCGAATAGCGGTTCAGACCCTGATGTCTGAAGGCACTTTCCGGTTCTCCGGTGGTGACGACGCTGCGCCAGTACTTTCCTTCCAGCGCATTGCCATCCACGCCATTGGCGAAACCGCGCGACAGAACCCTGTCCAGCCACTCTTTCAGCAGCGCCGGACAGCTATAGGTATAGAGCGGATGCTGAAAAATGATGACATCATGTTCACGCAGCAGCTGTTGTTCATGGTGAATATCGATAAAAAAATCCGGATAGGTTGCGTACAGATCGTGCACGGTAACGTGTTCCAGTGCCTGAGCCGGCTGCAGCAGAATCCGATTGGCGATCGAATCCTGTGATTCCGGATGGGCATAAAGCAGCAAAACCCTGGGTGGCTGCGACATCCTTTCCCTCCAAAGCGTCGTCATTGGTGCGGTTTTCCGCTACCATGCACGACGCAGCAAAATCTCATTATGTTGCCAGTAAATTAACATATTCTGACGATACGGCGCTTACATGATTGTCTTCTCAGCCTTACAAATTCGCCGCGGCATCCGCGTCCTGCTCGACAACGCCACCGCCACCATCAATCCCGGCCAGAAGGTCGGGCTGGTGGGTAAAAACGGCTGTGGAAAATCCACACTGCTGTCGCTGTTAAAAGGTGAAATCACCAGCGATGCCGGTACCGTCACTTTCCCTACTCACTGGGCGCTGGCCTGGGTGAATCAGGAAACCCCTGCGCTGGATAAAGCCGCGCTGGAGTACGTGATTGATGGCGATCGCCAGTTTCGCCAGCTTGAAGCAGAACTGGCGGACGCCAATCTGCGTGACGATGGCAATGCCATCGCGCTGCTGCATGGCAAGCTGGACGCGGTGCAGGCGTGGAGTATCCATGCGCGCGCCTCAAGCCTGCTGCATGGTCTGGGCTTCAGTCAGGAACAGCTGCAACGCCCGGTCAGCGACTTCTCGGGTGGCTGGCGCATGCGCCTTAATCTGGCACAGGCGCTGATTTGCCGTTCCGATCTGCTGCTGCTGGATGAACCGACCAACCACCTCGATCTCGATGCGGTGATCTGGCTGGAGCGCTGGCTGAAGAGTTATGAAGGCACGCTGATCCTGATCTCGCACGATCGTGACTTCCTCGATCCCGTCATCGATAAAATTATTCATATCGAACAGGAGTCGATGTTCGAATATACCGGTAACTACAGCTCCTTTGAGCGGCAGCGCGTCGCCAAACTGGCTCAGCAGCAGGCGCTGTATGAGAGCCAGCAGGAGAAAGTGGCGCACCTGCACAGCTACATTGATCGCTTCCGCGCTCAGGCCACCAAGGCGAAGCAGGCGCAGAGCCGCATCAAGATGCTGGAGCGCATGGAGATGATTGCGCCCGCCCATGTCGATAACCCGTTCAGCTTCACTTTCCGCAAGCCGGAGAACCTGCCTAATCCGCTGATGAAGATGGAGAAGGTCACCGCGGGTTATGGCGATCGTATTATTCTCGACGCCATCAAGCTCAACCTGGTCCCCGGCTCACGCATCGGCCTGCTGGGACGTAACGGTGCCGGTAAATCGACTCTGATTAAGCTGCTGGCGGGTGAGCTGGAGGCGATGGACGGCAAGATGGGTCTGGCGAAAGGGATCAAGCTCGGTTACTTCGCCCAGCATCAGCTGGAGTACCTGCGAGCCGATGAGTCACCGCTGCAGCATCTGTCGCGTATTGCGCCTGACGTGCTGGAACAGCAGCTGCGCGACTATCTGGGTGGCTTCGATTTCCGCGGCGATAAAGTCACTGAAATCACTAAGCGCTTCTCCGGCGGAGAGAAAGCGCGACTGGTGCTGGCGCTGATTGTCTGGCAGCGCCCTAACCTGCTGCTGCTGGATGAACCCACCAACCACCTCGATCTCGATATGCGCCAGGCGCTGACCGAAGCGTTGATCGACTTCGAAGGTGCGCTGGTCGTGGTATCGCACGACCGTCATCTGCTGCGCGCGACCACCGACGATCTCTATCTGGTGCATAATGGCAAAGTGGATGTGTTTGAAGGCGATCTCGAAGATTATCAGCAGTGGCTGAGCGATCTGCAGAAGCAGCAGGCGCAACAGGATGCCGCGCCGAAGCAGGATAACGGCAACAGTGCCCAGGCGCGTAAAGACCAGAAGCGTCGTGATGCCGAACTGCGCACCCAGACGCAGCCGCTGCGCAAAGAGATAGAGAAGCTGGAAAAGCAGATGAGCAAATGGCAGAGCCAGCTGGCCGAAGCCGAAGCTCAGCTCTCAGACAGCGCTATCTATGAACAGAGCCGTAAAGCGGACCTGACCACCGCGCTGCAGCGTCAGGCGGAGAGCAAATCTGCGCTGGAAGAGGTGGAGATGGCGTGGCTGGAAGCGCAGGAACAGCTCGAACAGATTATGGCCTCATAAAAAAATCTCCCCGCTCGCGGGGGAGATTCTCTTTTAACGGGGTTTATCGCCCAGCACCGTTGCCCGCTGCATGATGCGCCGGGCAGGATAGTAGTCGGCATTGGCATAATGCTGCGTGACCCGATTATCCCAGATAGCCAGATCGTCTGGCTGCCAGCGCCAGCGCACCTGAAACTCCGGTTTGGTGGCGTGCGCAAACAGAAAGCCCAGCACCGCATCACTCTCTTTCTCGCTTAAATCGACGATCCGCGTGGTAAAGCCCTCATTCACAAACAGCGCTTTTTTGCCGCTGACCGGATGGGTGCGGATGACCGGATGCTGCACCGGCGGATGTTTTGCTACCGCCTGCTGCCAGCGCTGATGCTCCTCCTCCGTTTTGCGGTACTTATACTCCTGGAATGACTTTTTGAAATCATGCTCGGCATGGAGACCTGCCAGCAGCTGCTTAAAGGGTTCAGAGAGCGCTTCGTAAGCCGCAATGCCGCTGGTCCAGAGCGTGTCTCCCCCCGACTCCGGTAACACCTTCGAGGCCAGCAAGGCGATCGCTGGCGGCGTATCAATAAAGGTGACATCGGTATGCCAGTTGTCATTATCCGGCGGATTATCCTGATGGGTATCCAGCACGATAATCTCCTCGACGCCTTCCGCATGCGGATAGACCGGATGGATATGCAGATCGCCAAAGCGGATTGCCAGCGCGCGGTGCTGTTCCGGCGTTATTTTCTGGTCACGCAGAAACAGCACCTGATGACGCAGCAGGCCATGATAAAGCTGCTCAAACTGAGCATCACTCAATGGGCGAGACACATCCAGGTTTGAGACCTGCGCGCCAATGTACGGGCCAAGCGGGGTAAAACTGAGACGTTCGTTCATGATTGTTCTCCACTCCAGGGCGTAAGACGGCGCTGCAACGCGCGGAGCCCGAGTTCTAAGCTAAAAGCGATAAAGGCGATTACCGCGATACCCGCCAGCACCACATCGGTGGCGAGGAATTCTCCTGCTGACTGCACCATAAAACCCAGACCCCGCGTGGCGGCAATCAGCTCAGCGGCCACCAGCGTTGACCAGCCAACCCCCAGACCGATGCGCAGACCGGTGAGGATCTCCGGCAACGCGCCTGGCAGAATCACCCAGCGCAGCAGTTGCCAGCGATTAGCCCCAAGCGAGCGAGCCGCACGCAGTCGGACCTGCTGCGTGTTACGCACACCGGCCAGGGTGGAGAGCGTCACCGGCGCGAAAATCGCCAGATAGATCAGCAGGATTTTCGAGGTCTCTCCAATGCCGAACCAGATCACCATTAATGGCAGATAGGCGAGTGGCGGAATCGGGCGATAGAGTTCAATCAGGGGATCGAGCAACCCGCGAGCGACCGGGCTGAGGCCCATCAGGATCCCTACCGGAATGCCGATGGCGGCAGCGGCAGTCAGCGCAATCAGCATCCGTGTCAGGCTGGCGGCCAGATGCTGCCACAGCGTGGCATCCATAAAGCCCTGCGCACTGGCAATCAGCAGCAGCTTGCTTAACACCTGCTGTGGCGACGGCAGGAACAGCGGGGCAATCAGGCCCAGCGCGGTCACACCCCACCAGAGCAGCAACAGCAGAGAGAGGCTCAGCATGCTCAGCGAAAAGGCGGTTGAAAACGGCCAGCGCAAACGACGGCGCACCGGCAGAGACTTGTCATTGATGAGTGCACTCATGCAAACGCCTCCCGCTGATCAAATACCCGGCTCAGCACATACTCGCGCTGGGCGATAAACTGCGGATCGGATTTGATGCTGCGGCACGACTCCCCTGCGGCAAAGCGCTGGCCAAAGCCAGGACGCAGCCGCTCAACGATGCGGCCCGGTCCTGGCGACAGCAGAATCAGTTCACTGGCCAGGAAAATCGCCTCTTCTATGTCGTGCGTAATCAGCAGAATCTGTTTACCGCTGTCGCGCCACAGCGTCAGCAGCAGGGTTTGCATCTGCTCGCGGGTAAAGGCATCCAATGCGCCGAAAGGCTCATCCAGCAACAGCAGTTGTGGATCGGTGGCCAGCGCGCGCGCAATGCCCACCCGCTGACGCTGACCGCCGGACAACTGCCAGATGGCGCGTTTTTCCGCACCTTCCAGCCCCACCTGCCTGATTAACCGGCGGGCAATCGTGTCGCGATCCGTGCGCGACATCCCCGCCAGCTGCAGGCCGAAGGCGACGTTATCCAGCACGTTGCGCCACGGCAGTAATCCTTCATGCTGAAACACCACGCCGCGCTCCGCACCAGGCCCGGTCACCGGCTGGTTATCCAGCGTGATGCTGCCCGACTCCACCGGCAGGAAACCGGCAACCAGATTGAGCAGTGTAGTTTTGCCGCAGCCGGAGGGGCCGAGCACCACCAGCAGCTCATGGCTATCCAGTTGCAGATTGATATCCTGCAACACCGGCTGTCCGGCATAACGGGCATTAAGGTGAGCGATGCGCAGCATAGTGCCTCCTTAAGGTTTAACTAATGGCTCGACGAAACGGGAGGTCACATAGCTGCTGTAGTCATTATCCGCCTGCGGCACCCGGCCCTGCGCTTTCAGAAACTGCGCGGTATCGACGATCGCTTTATTGACCGGTTTGCCCAGTTGCTCAACCTGCTGCTGCGCCGTGAGGTAGGTATTGCCCTTCACCAGACCGGGCACCTGTGCTTCCGGCACACCGCTGAGGCGAGAAAGTTTGCTGAGGTTATCGGACTGTTTCAGCCAGCTGTCGGGGCTGTTCAGGTAGGCCTGCTGCGCGTCAAGCGCGCTGCGGGCAAAAGCGGTCACGATCTCCGGATGCTGCTGAGCAAAATCTTTGCGTACCACCCAGACATCCAGCGTCGGCGATCCCCAGCTTCCCACTTCCGCAGAGTCGGTTAACACCTTGCCCTCTTTTTCCAGCTCATTAACCGCCGGTGCCCAGACGTAAGCGCCATCAATGTCGCCACGCTGCCAGGCCGCGATAATCGCTGGCGGCTGCAGATTGACCAGCTGTACCTGTGACGGTTTGATGCCCCAGTGTTTCAGCGCCGCCAGCAGGCTATAGTGGGTGGTAGAGATGAACGGCACCGCGATGCGCTTGCCAATTAAATCTTTGGGCGTGGTGATGTTCTTCTTCACCACCAGCGCTTCAGAGTTGCCCAGCTGAGAGGCGAGTAAAAAGGCTTCAATCGGCAGCTTCTGCGCCGCCGCTACCGCTAACGGGCTGGAACCGATATTGCCAATCTGGACGTCACCGGACGCCATCGCACGTAATACCCCTGCGCCGCTGTCAAACTTGCGCCAGTCAACGCTGGCCCCGCTCTCTTTCGCAAAGCTGTTGTCAGCCTGCGCCACTTTCGCCGGTTCAGCCGAGGTCTGGTAAGCCACGGTGACATTGACCGCATCAGCCCGAAACGCCAGCAGCGCCAGCGCTGCGGCTAAAAAAGTTAAACGTGTTGCTGCCATGATCACTACCCCACCGTTTTTATAGTGGAGGCAGTGTCTCTGCGCGCTATAGTTTCATAAAGGAATTAAAAATTATCCCTAATAGAAATAAGTTCTTAGATCACTATCTGCAAAACTAAGTCAAAAATCGCAAATGCTGAAAATAGCTAAAGTAAGCAAAAATGTCAGGCGCTCACATTGTCCCTGTGCTATTCATATGCGTTCCCAATTATTGCCTGTTAAGGTTTCTGAATCCGATGTCGATCGAGAAAGTCGCTCAGCTGGCTGGCGTCTCCAAAGCCACGGTATCGCGGGTTCTCAACGCGCATCCCGGCGTGAAGCCCGATACGCGTGAGAAAGTTCTGGCGGCAATCTCTGCCTGCGACTATCAGCCCAACTTACTGGCGCGTCAGCTGCGTACGTCGCAAAGCAACATGCTGCTGGTGCTGATCTCGGATATCACCAATCCCTTCTGTTCACGCGTGGTTCAGGGCATTGAGGCCGAAGCGGAACTGCACGGCTATCACATCCTGCTCTGTAACTCCGCCTCACAGCTCCAGCGTGAAGCCGCCTATCTCTCCCTGCTGACCGGAAAAGTGGTGGATGGCGTAATTACTATGGATGCGGCATCCGGTTTACAGGATTTGCAGGCGCTCATCGCCGGGGCGCCCTGGGTGCAGTGCTGCGAATTTGATCCGGATATTCCCGCCTCCTCGGTCAGCATTGATCACCTTGAAGCCGCACGCGATACCGTCCACTACCTTGCGGGTAAAGGGCGTAAACGCATCGGGCTGATCAATGGCGACATGCGTTACCTTTACTCGCATCATCGTGAAAAGGGCTACCGGCAGGCGATTGAGGAGCTGGGGTATGCGTGGTCCGGCGTCTCCTACACTTACGAAATCTCCTGTGAGGCGGGCAGTCAGGGGCTAAGAGAGTTGATGGCGCTGCCGGAACCGCCGGATGCGGTGTTTGCGGTTTCAGATGTGCTGGCGGTAGGCGTGGTACATGCGGCGCTGGAAGCGGGTCTGCGCGTGCCGGAAGATCTGGCGGTGGTCGGGTTTGATGGCGTGTCGTTTACCCGCAGCCTGAATCCGCCGCTGACGACCATCGAGCAGCCGATGAACCAGCTGGGCGCGCGTAGCGTGCAATTGCTGCTACAGAAGATCCGCAACGCTAATGCGCCAGTCATCCGCGAGGTGCTGCCCTGGACGCGCGTTGAACGCGCATCCAGCTAACTTAGTGCCAGATTAACAGCACGCAGGCAGCGGTCAGCAGCCCCATGGCGAGGTTAAAGATTTTCCAGGCGCGACGGCTGCGCAGAATGCGGCCGATCACCGCACCAAATCCCATCCAGATAACACCCGATACCAGATTAACCAGAAACATGCCGATGCTTATCGCCATCACTGAATGGCGATACGCGTCACCGGCCAGGCTGAAGCTGGCGACCGCGCCCAGCGCCATCAGCCAGGCTTTGGGATTGATCAACTGCAACAAGCCGCCCTGCCAGAAGGGCATCGGCGCATCCGGCGCCTGATCGGTTTCCAGCTTTTCATAACTGGACGTCGCTATCTTCCACGCCAGCCAGAGCAGATAGAGGCTACCGGCGATTTTCAGCACCAGGTGAAGCGAAGGATAGAGCAGGATCAGCCCGCCGACGCCAAAGGCCACCATCAGCAGCATCACCTGCATCCCGATCATGATGCCAATCATCAGCGGAATGGTGCGCATAAAGCCAAAATTAGCGCCCGAGGCGGTGAGTAACATATTATTAGGCCCGGGCGTAATGGCCGCGACCCAAAGAAATCCCAACATTGATAAGAAAAGACTCAGTTCCATGGCAATCGGGTACTCCTTACCCTGCAAGAAAAAACTTATCGAAGCTAACAGTGTGATATGGAACAGACAAGCTTTTACCACATGAAATTTACCGGACCAGAAAACGAGCACTTCACGCCACCTGAGAGTCTGCGTAACGCGCACCTGCAGACCCTGCTGCCGCGCCTGCTACGTCGTCGTATCGCGGGCGATCCCCACTGGCAGCGTCTCGACCTGCCGGATGGCGACTTCGTCGATCTCGCCTGGAGTGAAGACCCGCAGTTCGCGCAGCATAAACCGCGCGTGGTGCTGTTTCATGGGCTGGAGGGCAGTTTTCACAGCCCCTATATTCATGGCCTGATGGCGATCTGCCGTGCGCGCGGCTGGCTGGCGGTGGTGATGCATTTTCGCGGCTGCAGCGGCGAACCGAATCGGCTCAACCGTATCTATCACTCCGGCGAAACCGAAGATGCCCGCTTTTTTCTGCACTGGCTGCGCACCCGCTGGGGCCGCGTGCCCACCGCCGCGGTCGGTTTCTCGCTGGGCGGTAACATGCTGGGCTGCCTGCTGGGCCAGCAGGGCGCAGCCGCTGAGGTAGACGCGGGGGTCATTGTCTCCGCTCCGCTGCTGCTGGAGCCCTGTAGCCTAAAACTGGAACGCGGCTTCTCACGCTTCTATCAATACTATTTGCTGGCGCAGCTCAAGAAAAATGCCCGCCGCAAACTGCACGCCTGGCCGGATACGCTGCCGGTCAATCTGGCACAGCTTAAAGCGCTACGGCGACTACGCGATTTTGATGATGCCATTACCGCCCGCGCCCACGGTTTTCTGGATGCGGCCGATTACTATCATCGTGCCAGCGCCATGCCCTGGCTGAAGCACGCAGAGAAACCGCTGCTGATCATCCACGCCAAAGATGATCCTTTTATGAGTGATGAGGTGATCCCGCACAGCAGCCAATTATCTGCCACTATTACTTATCAACTGACACCACACGGCGGCCATGTAGGTTTTGTTGGTGGGACATTACGCCAGCCTGAAATGTGGCTGGAACAGCGTATCCCCCAGTGGATCGCCCCTTTTCTGGATAACTGATCTCGTGATTATTCCCTGGCAACAGGTCTCACCTGAGACCCTTGAAAATCTGATTGAAACCTTTGTGCTGCGCGAAGGCACGGACTACGGAGAGCAGGAACGCAGCTTGATTGACAAAGTGGCTGATGTGCGACGTCAGCTGGAAACGGGTGAAGTGGTACTGGTGTGGTCGGAACTGCACGAATCGGTCAATATCATGCCGCGCAAAGAATTTCGTGGCTGATGCACCCAACGGCATTTCGTGTTAACAATGCCTATTGCCCGACCTCACAGGGAGCTTTTCTATGTCTGCACGTCATCCCATTATCGCGGTGACTGGTTCCAGCGGCGCAGGGACCACCACCACCAGCGTGGCGTTTCGCAAAATCTTTCAGCAGCTCGATCTTCATGCGGCGGAGCTGGAAGGTGACAGTTTTCACCGTTTTACCCGCCCTGAAATGGATATGGCGATTCGTAAGGCGCGCGATTTAGGACGTCATGTCAGCTACTTCGGCCCGGAAGCCAATGACTTTGGCCTGCTGGAGCAGAGCTTTAAAGAGTATGGTCAGAGCGGACAGGGGCAGTCGCGTAAATATCTGCACACCTACGATGAAGCGGTGCCGTGGAATCAGGTGCCCGGCACCTTTACGCCGTGGCAACCGCTGCCGCAGAACACCGATATTCTCTTCTACGAAGGGCTGCACGGCGGCGTGGTAACGGCGCAGCACAACGTAGCAGAACAGGTTGATCTGCTGGTTGGCGTGGTGCCGATTGTGAACCTGGAGTGGATTCAGAAGCTGGTGCGCGACACCGGCGAGCGCGGCCATTCACGTGAAGCGGTCATGGATTCGGTAGTGCGCTCGATGGAAGATTACATCAACTTCATCACACCACAGTTCTCACGCACCCATATCAACTTCCAGCGCGTCCCGACGGTCGATACCTCAAACCCGTTCGCTGCCCGCGCTATTCCGTCACTGGATGAGAGCTTTGTGGTGATCCACTTCCAGGCGCTGGAAGATATCGACCTCCCCTACCTGCTGGCGATGCTGCAGGGCTCGTTTATCTCGCACATCAATACGCTGGTGGTGCCTGGCGGCAAAATGGGTCTGGCGATGGAGTTGATTATGGGCCCGCTGGTGAAGCGGCTGATGGAAGGTAAGCGAATAGAGTAAGAGGTCAGCAAAAACCGCTCTGAGAGCAGATGTCTTTCACAAAGATGGTAAAACTGGTTTTCCTGCGGCTAAAGACTTACCGCTGAGCAGGCTTCAGGGAGCATACACCTTTCGCAAAGACGCAAAACCGCCATCCCTGGCAGGCTCAGCGCGGGCCATCCCTGGCCCGCGATGCTTTGCTACAGGTATATGCTCCCTTCGCTTCACGTCCGGCAACCGCATCCGGTTTCAGGAAGGTCGCTACAGACAACGCCTGGGCAGAAAGAATCTGGCAGCAATAGATAAGTTCAACACGCCGGGAACCGGGTCAGAAGAGGAAAGCGTCCCGCCGCCCGGAAAAAACGCCGGGAGCGTTTTTGAACAACGCAACGCGTTGGCTCGGCTACGGGCGCGCCTCAGGGATGAGGTGCGTAATCGCGCGGGCCGAGCGGCCAGAGATTGGCTTAAGCGACTTTCCGATCTGACCCGGTTCCCAGCGCAGGCACAGTATCAAAGCGGATTCCCGATGCAGGCACAGTCTTAAAGCAACCTGAATCAGATACTGGAAGTGAAGTTAGCAGGTCTGCAATGACCCCTGCGGCTACTACAGCTCAATCACTTCATAGCTATGCGTAATGTTGACGCCTTTACCCAGCATGATGGCCACAGAGCAATATTTTTCAGCAGAAAGATCCACGGCGCGTGATACCGCTTTATCCTGGAGCGCTTTACCACTCACGATAAAATGCAGGTTGATGTGCGTAAAGATTCGCGGCGCCTCTTCACGACGTTCTGAGGTCAGTTTTACTTCACAATCAGCCACATCGTTTCGGCCTTTTTGCAGAATTGATACCACGTCAATCGCGCTGCATCCGCCCGCCGCCATCAGCACCATCTCCATTGGGCTGGGCGCTTTATCACCCGAATTTCCATCCATCAGTATCTGATGGCCGGATGAGGATTCTCCGAGGAATGTCAGCCCTTCTACCCATTTCACTCTTGCCTGCATGATTTTTGCTCCGGAATACGCTGTTTTGTCGCCAGAGTACGCTTTCGCCTGGTAAACAGCAATCCAGAGAAATCCGCCCGTAGCTGAAGCGAGACAACAGAAGACAGTCGGCAAAAGCTGTGCTACAAACAGTGCTGAAAATATTTTTCGTCACCCGATGACGAAGGCGGGAAGGATGATGCGCAATGCGCCTGATGCGGCCCGAATAATTTCCTGAAATGGAAACGCTTGAAGCTTTCACCGCCTGACAGGGAAAACTGCCCCCTGTATTTTGGGCACGATTACAACAGAGGATAATAGCGAATGGTTCTCGGCAAACCGCAAACAGACCCTACACTCGAATGGTTCCTGTCCCATTGCCATATTCACAAGTATCCATCCAAAAGTACGCTGATTCACCAAGGTGAAAAAGCAGAAACGCTTTACTACATCGTGAAAGGTTCCGTCGCGGTTCTGATTAAAGATGAAGAAGGCAAAGAGATGATTCTTTCCTACCTGAATCAGGGCGATTTTATTGGTGAACTTGGCCTGTTCGAAGAAGGCCAGGAGCGCAGCGCCTGGGTACGTGCGAAAAGCGCGTGCGAAGTAGCGGAGATTTCTTACAAGAAATTCCGTCAGCTGATCCAGGTTAACCCTGACATCCTGATGCGACTCTCATCGCAGATGGCGCGTCGCCTGCAGGTGACGTCTGAAAAAGTGGGTAACCTCGCTTTCCTCGACGTAACCGGACGCATTGCACAGACCCTGCTCAACCTGGCGAAGCAGCCAGATGCCATGACGCATCCCGACGGCATGCAAATTAAAATCACTCGTCAGGAAATTGGCCAGATTGTTGGTTGTTCACGTGAAACCGTGGGCCGTATTTTGAAGATGCTGGAAGATCAGAACCTGATCTCCGCACACGGCAAAACCATCGTCGTTTACGGCACCCGCTAATTCCTGTCACCCACGGCGTGATGGCAACATCACGCCGCTATTGTTTGTGTTGGGCCGATGTGGCGTCGAATTATTTACCATCCTGAAGTTAACTACGCCTTGCGGCAAACGCTGGTGCTCTGTCTGCCAGTGGCGCTGGGCTGGCTGGCTGGCGACCTGCAAAAAGGTCTGCTGTTCTCATTAGTGCCCGCCTGCTGCAACATTGCCGGTCTGGATACCCCGCATAAACGCTTCTTCAAACGCCTGATTGTTGGCGGCAGCCTGTTTGCCCTCGGCAGCTTTCTGATGCAGTGGCTCACCCTGCATGCTATTCCGCTGCCGCTCATCCTGTTTGCCATGCCCTTATTGCTCGGCGTTACCGGGGAGATCAGCCCGCTACATGGTCGTCTGCTGCCCGGCACCCTGATTGCCGCCATCTTTACCCTGAGCCTGATTGGCCGCATGCCAATCTATGTCCCCCCGCTGCTCTATATCGGTGGCACGCTGTGGTACGGGCTGTTTAACTGGTTCTGGTTCTGGCTGTGGAAAGAGCAGCCGATGCGCGAAAGCCTGAGCCTGATCTACCGCGAGCTGGCTAACTACTGCGACGCAAAATATACCCTGCTGACGCAGCTGACCGATCCGGAAAAGGCGCTGCCGCCGCTGCTGGCACGCCAGCAGAAAGTGGTCGATCTGATTAACACCTGTTATCAGCAGATGCATATGCTGTCGGCAAGCCGCGATCACAGCCATAAACGGCTGACGCGCGCCTTTCAGGTGGCGCTGGATCTGCAGGAACATATCTCGGTCAGCCTGCATCGGCCGGAAGAGGTGCAGAAACTGGTCGAACAGAGCCACGCCGAAGCGGTGATCCGCTGGAATGCCAAAACCATCTCGGCCCGGTTGCGGGTGCTGGCGGATAACATTCTCTATCACCAGCTACCCGATCGCTTTGCGATGGATAAACAGCTCGGCGCGCTGGAGAAAATCGCCCATCAGCATCCCGACAATCCGGTGGGTAACTTCTGCCTTTACCACTTCAACCGCATCGCGCGGGTCCTGCGCACCCAGAAACCCCTTTATCAGCGCGATCTGATGGCTGACCGCCAGCGCCGTCTGCCGCTGTTACCGGCGCTGCGTAGTTATCTCTCGTTCCGCTCATCGGCCCTGCGCACTGCCGGCCGCTTTGCGGTGATGCTGATGCTGGGCAGCGCGCTGGCGCTGTTCTTCAACATCCCCAAACCCTACTGGATCCTGATGACCATCATGTTCGTCAGCCAGAACGGCTACAGCGCTACCCGTGTCCGCATTCAGCACAGGGCGCTGGGCACTTTTGCCGGTCTGGTGATCGCGGCCGCCACGCTGCGCATGGCGGTGCCAGAGTCGCTGGTGCTGCTGATCATGCTGGCGATTACCTTTATCAGCTATCGCTTTACCCGCCAGTTCTATGGCTGGTCGATGATTGGCTTTACGGTCACGGCGGTTTACTCGCTGCAATTGCTGTCGCTGAATGGCGCGCAGTTTCTGCTGCCGCGACTCATGGATACGCTGATGGGTTGTCTGATCGCTTTTGGCGGGATGCTCTGGCTGTGGCCGCAGTGGCAGAGCGGCCTGCTGCGGCAGAACGCCCATGACGCACTGGAAACCTATCAGGATGCGCTACGGCTGTTGCTGGGTGACGAACAGTCACCAGAGAAACTGGCTTATCAGCGCGTGAAGGTCAATCAGGCACACAATGCGCTGTTTAACTCACTGAATCAGGCGATGCAGGAACCCGCGTTCAACTCCCGCTATCTGAGTGACATGCGGCTCTGGGTCACGCACAGTCAGTTTATCGTCGAACATATCAACGCTATGACGATTCTGGCGCGGGAGCACACCATGCTCACTGCCTCGCTGGCTGAGCGTTACCTGCAATCCTGTGAAATCGCGCTGCAGCGGTGTCAGCAGCGGCTGGAATATGATGGTGAAAGCTCACAGGTTAACCTGCTGGATGACCTGGAAAATATCAGTGAGGGACCGATCACGGTGGTGGAGCAGCATGTACGGCGCATTCTCGATCATCTGAGCGTGATGTACACCATTTCATCGCTGGCGTGGAACCAGCGGCCGCAACATGGCCGCTGGCTGATCAGACGCTTACGTAAAAACTAAGCTAGCCGTTGAGCACGTTGCCGACGGCCGTGGCAAAGCGGCTCATGCCCTCTTCGATGTCGGCAGGCTCAATGATCAGTGACGGGGCAAAACGCATCACGTCGGTTCCGGCAACCAGCACCATCACGCCTTCTGCGGCCGCGGCATTCAGGATGTCGCGTGCTTTACCGGCATGCTGCGGTTTCAGCGCCGCGCCAATCAGCAGACCCTTGCCGCGAATATCGCTGAAGAGATCATACTTCGCATCGATGGCCTGCAGCGCTGTGACAAAGTGCTGACGACGTGTCTCAACGCCTGCCAGCACGTCCGGCGTATTGATAATATCAAGCGCGGTTTCGGCGATGGCGCAGGCGAGTGGATTGCCGCCATAGGTGGTACCATGCACGCCCGGCGCCATGGTCGAGGCGATCTCGTTAGTGGTCAGCATGGCACTGACCGGGAAACCGCCGCCCAGTGCTTTGGCTGAGGTCAGAATATCGGGCTGGACGCCATAATGCTCATAGGCGAACAGCTTGCCGCTGCGCCCCATGCCGCTCTGCACTTCATCCAGCACCAGCAGCGCCTGATGCTGATCGCAAAGCTCACGCAGTCCCTGCATAAATTCCTGCGTTGCGGGCACGACGCCGCCCTCACCCTGAATCGGTTCAACCACAATGGCGCAGGTGTGATCGTCAATCACCGCTTTCACTGCGTTCAGGTCATTGAACGGCACATGGACGATATCCGCCGGTTTAGGCCCGAACCCGTCAGAATATTTTGGCTGTCCGCCGACCGTGACGGTAAACAGCGTCCGGCCATGAAAGGCGTTATGAAAGGCGATGATCTTACTTTTGAACGGGCTGTGACGTTTGCAGGCGTAGTAGCGCGCCAGCTTAAAAGCGGCTTCGTTGGCTTCGGCCCCGGAGTTAGCGAAGAAGACCCGCTCAGCGAAGGTCGCCTGAATTAACTTACTGGCAAGACGCAGCGCCGGTTCGTTGGTGAAGACGTTGCTGGTGTGCCACAGCGTCTCGCCCTGACTTTTCAGCGTCTCCACCAGCGCAGGATGGCAGTGTCCTAGTGCGGTGACGGCGATACCACCTGAGAAATCGATATACTCTTTGCCCTGCTGATCCCATACACGACTGCCCTTGCCTTTTACCGGCACGAACTGCGCAGGTGCATAAACAGGCAAAATAACGTTATCGAACGTCTCCCGCGTGACCGCAATTTTTTCCGCTGCCATTGATGACCCCATTTAGATGATTGATGTGCAACTTTGAAATAATAATCACAAAATATGCATAAAAAATCACTCAAAGGCAACTTATTGCTCAAGGAAATTACGCAGCAGCTGATGTCCCTGCTCGCTGAGAATGCTTTCGGGATGGAACTGCACGCCTTCCAGCGCCAGGGTTTTATGGCGGAATCCCATAATTTCGTCAGGCTCGCCGTCACGCACCGTCCAGGCAGTCACCTCGAATGCATCAGGCAGGGAGTCGCGCTGTACAATCAGCGAATGGTAGCGGGTTACAGTAAGCGGATTATTCAGATTGCGGAACACGCCCTGGCCGGTGTGCTGAATCGCAGAGGTTTTGCCGTGCATCACCTGACGCGCACGCACGACCTGCGCGCCATACGCCTGCGCAATTGCCTGATGGCCCAGGCAGACGCCCAGCACCGGCAGCTGACCGGCGAAATGCCGGATCGCCGCCAGTGAAATACCTGACTCCGACGGCGTGCAGGGACCAGGCGAGATCACCAGATGAGTCAGCGGTAATGCCGCCATCTGCTCCAGCGTGATGGCATCATTGCGCACCACCTGAACCTGCGCGCCCAGCTCGCAGAAATATTGATAAAGATTCCAGGTAAAGGAGTCGTAATTGTCGATAAGCAGCAGCATGGCCAGTCCAGAATAATTACCCGCGCCGCTATTCTACGCGGTTAAGCCGCCTCGCTCACCACTTTCGCAAATACCTGCTCCAGCAGAGTCAGGTCTCCGGCCACACCGGCCTGATTCGCCGCTTTCCAGCTCTCAGCGTCCGTCTCTTCCCAGGAGAGCAGATAACCGGCATGCAGCGCCAGCTGTTCAAAGAAAATCCGCTGCGCCCGACCATTGCCGTGGCGGAAAGGATGCAACATATTGATTTCGCAATAGTAGTGGGCAACACGCTCAATAAACGCGTCACGCGGCAGGTCAGCGAGTCCCTTCTCCTCCTCCAGCGCGGCCATCAGGGCGTTACCTTCCTTTTCGATATATTCGAAATGACAGAACGGCGTCTCATCGCGCCAGATATCGATGGTGCGCAGTTCACCAGCCCAGCTGTAGACGTCCTGAAACAGCGTACGGTGGATCTGGCGCAGGTAAGGCAGTCCAGGATTACGGGGGCCAAGCTCCAGCGTGGCGGCACGCGCCGCACTGAAGCTCAGCTCCGCCTTACGCAGCTGCGCGGCATCGTGAATATCGGGCAGGTTTTTCAGCACATTGTCATGCTGCCACAGGTAGGGATCCTGGCTGACGGCGGTATTAGAGTCCATATTGCCTCCTCAGTGACGCCAGACGTGCGGCCGCATCATCGCTGTTTACGCTGGTTTCATTTGGCGTAAAGCCTTCCAGCCGACAGCTGGCCTGATAGCTGGCGCTACGCCGCTGTCGCCACAGGGTGACCTTCTGTTTTTCGGTGAGTTTGTTCGCCATGCCGCCTCCTGCTCAGGTTTTTGCCCTAAGTATAAGAGCAAATTCTGGCTTTGCCGGATACGGCAGGCGGTCGCCATCCGCAGATGGCGACGAACGGACTTAAGGCAGGACTTTGGCGGAGAGGATAACTACCGGTTTGGACGGAACATTCTGGTAAGGACCCACATCTTTGGTCGGTACCTGAGAAATTTTTTCAACCACATCCTGACCTTTCACAATCTTACCAAATACGGCATAGCCAAAATCACGCTGTCCGTGGTCGAGGAATGCATTATCCGCGACGTTGAGGAAGAACTGGCTGGTCGCACTGTCTTTATCGGCGGTACGTGCCATGGAGATCGTGCCGCGCAGGTTACGCAGGCCGTTATCCGCTTCATTCTTGATCGGCGCGTTGGTCTGCTTCTGCTGCATGTCCGTAGTGAAGCCCCCACCCTGCACCATAAAGCCCGGGATCACGCGGTGAAAAATGGTGTTGTTGTAAAAACCGTTGTTGACGTAATCAACGAAGTTTTTCACAGAAACCGGCGCTTTCTGGTTATTCAGTTCGAGTTCGATATTGCCGGCGGAGGTGGTGAGCAGAACGTGGGTGTCACCTTTTGCAGCCAGCGCCTGGGCGGAAACGGAAGAGAGCGCTAACAGGGTGATGGCCGCTGTTAAAGTACGTTTAAACATGAAAGATTCCTTACCTGGGAGAGCGGGCACAAAAACGTGATTGATTGTAAAGAGACTCTATTCCAGGAGCCAGCGTTTTACCTATATTTACGCTGTGACAGCAAATGGGGCGAGCAAACGTTAAACCCCGGCAATTACGTGATTAAAATCACACAACACATGAAATATGGATCTCTGGTTTCACTGGTTGTTTATTAAGATCACGGTTCCGTTTACACTTTCTGACACTTTTTGGCACCCGGTTCTCAACAGGTTCAGAACATGACAAACCGTAATCGTATTGGCCTCACCTGGATAAGCTTCTTCTCCTACGCGCTTACCGGCGCGCTGGTGATCGTTACCGGCATGGTAATGGGCGATATCGCAAAAGATTTCCAGATCCCCATCTCCAGCATGAGTAATACCTTCACCTTCCTCAACAGCGGCATCCTGGCTGCGGTTTTCCTGAACGCCTGGCTGATGGTGATTGTGCCACTAAAGCGTCAGCTGATTTTCGGCTTCGTCCTGATGGTACTGGCGATAATCGGGTTGATGACCAGCCGCGATCTGACCGTCTTCTCGCTCTGTATGTTTGTGCTGGGCGTGGTCAGCGGCATTACCATGTCGATCGGCACCTTCCTGATCACCCATATGTATGAAGGCCGTCAGCGTGGTTCACGCCTGCTGTTTACCGACTCCTTCTTCAGCATGGCGGGCACGCTGTTTCCGGTGCTGGCAGGGATTCTGCTGGCGCGTCAGCTGCCGTGGTACTGGGTCTACGTCTGCATCGGCTTTATCTACGTCGCGATCTTCATCATGACGCTGTTTGTTGAATTCCCGGTGCTGCGTAAGCCTGAAAACAGCCCGACAGTTGAGAAAGAAAAATGGGGTGTGGGCGTGCTGCTGCTGGCAGTGGCGGCGCTCTGCTACATTCTGGGCCAGCTTGGCTTTATCTCCTGGGTGCCGGAATATGCCACCAAAGTCATGGGCATGAATATTAATGATGCCGGACAACTGGTGGGCAGCTTCTGGACCGCGTATATGGTGGGTATGTGGGCCTTCAGCTTCCTGCTGCGCTTCTTCGATCTGCAACGCATTCTGATGGTGCTGGCGGGACTGGCTACCGTGCTGATGTACTGGTTCGTCAGCAGCCAGGATGCCAGCATGCTGAAGTGGATCATTATGGTGTTGGGCTTCAGCTCCAGCGCGATTTACACCACCATCATCACGCTCGGCTCGCTGCAGACCAAAGTGGCGTCACCGAAGCTGGTGAACTTCATTCTGACCTGCGGTACCGTCGGCACCATGCTGACCTTCGTGGTGACCGCGCCGATTGTCGAGAAGAGCGGCGTGCACACGGCACTGGCCACCGCCAATGGCCTCTACGCGGTGGTGTTTGTGATGTGTGTCCTGCTGGGGCTGGTCACTAAACATCGCTCGCACGGTCACGTTACGCATTAATCATTCAGGGCGGCGATTGATCGCCGCCCTGCTGTTTAACGCCGGAAGTCTATACGCTCCCGCTCCCGCCAGTAAATCTCGCTTTCTGCAGGCTTTGTCTCTGCCACCACGATGCCGCGACGCAGTGAATAGCGCACCGGAACCTGCCTTCTTACCGCATCAAAACCACTCTCTGCCGGCAGAATAATCAGGCTGGCATCGTTACCGGTCTGAATGCCATAGCCTGACAGCTGCAGCGTCTTCGCGCTGTTATGCGTAATCAGATCCAGACCCGCATCAATCTGCTCATAGCCCATCAACTGACAGACGTGTAAGCCCATATGCAGCACCTGCAGCATGCTGGCGGTGCCCAGCGGATACCAGGGATCGAAAACATCGTCGTGGCCGAAACAGACGTTAATCTCCGCCTCCAGCATCTCTTTCACCCGCGTAATGCCGCGCCGCTTAGGGTAGGTATCAAAGCGGCCCTGCAGGTGAATATTGACCAGCGGATTCGCGATAAAATTAATGCCCGACAGCTTAAGCAGTCGAAACAGTCGTGAGGTATACGCGCCATTGTAAGAGTGCATCGCGGTGGTATGACTGGCCGTCACGCGCGCGCCGTTGCCATCGCGATGCGCCAGCGCCGCCACGGTTTCCACAAAGCGCGACTGTTCATCATCGATCTCATCGCAGTGAACATCGATCAACCGATCATAGCGGTTAGCCAGCGCAAAGGTTTTATGCAGCGACTCAACGCCATATTCACGGGTAAATTCATAATGCGGGATCGCGCCGACCACATCCGCGCCCAGCCGCAATGCCTCCTCCAGCAACGCTTCACCGTTGGGATAAGAGAGAATACCCTCCTGGGGAAAAGCAACAATCTGGATAGTGATCCACGGCGCCATCTCTGCCTTTAGCTCCAGCATCGCTTTAAGCGCCGTCAGTGACGGGTCAGAAACGTCAACATGGGTACGGACAAACTGAATGCCGTTGGCAATCTGCCATTTCAGCGTCTGCATCGCCCGCCGCTTAACATCTTCATGACTGAGCATGGCTTTGCGTTCAGCCCAGCGCTCAATGCCTTCAAACAGCGTCCCGGACTGGTTCCACGCGGGTTCGCCAGCGGTCTGGGTCGTATCCAGATGAATATGCGGCTCAATAAAAGGCGCGCAGGCTAAGCCACCCTCGCCGTCCAGCGATTCATCCGCCGGTGAAGCGTGCTGCGGCTGGGCTGAGAGCCGGGCAATTTTGCCATCGGCGATGGCGATCTGCCATAACCCATCCCGCCAGGGTAAACGCACGTTATTGATCCACTTAGGTGACATCATTGCCGACTCCTTTTCCGGTTTTGTGTTTTAAAACTAACACGATTCAGGTGACCCGCCGCAAGCCCGAATAATCAGCGGGTTATCCGCACCAGAAAAAATTACCTCAAATCAAACACATACCTCTTAATAGGTATATGGCGTCGTGGTTGATGTATATCAATAAGTGCCGGAAACGGCGCGCTATTGTAGCCGCAGATATCGCAAATTTGAGGCAAAAATGAGCAAGCACAATGTCGTCGTTATCGGTAACGGCATGGTCGGCCACCGCTTCATAGAAGAATTACTAGAGAAAGCGGAACCTGACCAGTTTTCGCTGACCGTCTTTTGTGAAGAACCCCGTGTCGCCTATGATCGTGTCCACCTGTCCGCCTACTTTTCCCATCACACCGCTGAAGAATTGTCGCTGGTTCGTGAAGGCTATTACGACAAACATCAGGTCAATCTGCTGCTGGGTGAACGCGCCATCACGATCAACCGTGATGAGAAGCTCATTCACTCCAGTACCGGTCGCGCGGTGCATTACGATACGCTGATTTTTGCCACCGGCTCTTATCCGTGGATCCCGCCAATCAACGGTGCTGAAGGCAGCGACTGCTTTGTCTATCGCACCATCGAGGATCTCAACGCCATCGAAGCCTGTTCGCGCCGCAGCAAACGCGGTGCGGTGATTGGCGGCGGCCTGCTGGGGCTGGAAGCGGCGGGCGCACTGAAAAATCTGGGCATTGAAACCCACGTTATTGAATTTGCGCCGGTGCTGATGGCGGAGCAGTTAGATCAGCAAGGCGGTGAGCAGTTACGCCGCAAGATTGAGCAGATGGGTGTGCGGGTCCATACCGGTAAAAATACCCGACAGATTGTGCATCACGAGCACGGCGGCAAAACGCTGCAGTTTGCTGATGGCAGCGCGCTGGAGGTCGATTTTATCGTCTTCTCGACCGGTATCCGGCCGCAGGACAAGCTGGCGAAGCAGTGTGGATTAGCCCTGGGTCCGCGCGGCGGCATTGTCATTGATGACCAGTGCCGGACCAGCGATCCCACCATTTACGCCATCGGTGAGTGCGCTGCCTGGCAGAATCGTGTCTATGGCCTGGTGGCGCCGGGATACAAAATGGCCCAGGTCGCCAGCGACCATCTGCTGGGCCGCGACAATGCGTTTACCGGCGCGGACATGAGCGCCAAACTGAAGCTGCTGGGTGTCGATGTCGGCGGCATTGGCGATGCGCGCGGCACTACGCCAGGCGCACGCAGCGTGGTCTGGCTGGATGAGAGCAAATCGATCTACAAGCGCCTGATTATCAGTGAAGATCAGAAAACCCTGCTGGGTGCCGTACTGGTGGGTGACACCAGCGACTATGGCAACCTGCTGCAGCTGGTGCTGAATGGTATTCCGCTGCCTGCTAATCCGGAAGCGCTGATTCTGCCAGCCGGCAGCGGTGATAAACCGGCCATCGGCGTCGATTCTCTGCCTGATACCGCACAAATCTGCTCCTGTTTTGACGTCAGTAAAGGCGACATCATTAAGGCGGTTCAGGGTGGCTGTCATACTGTGGCAGCACTGAAAAGCAGCACTCGTGCCGGCACCGGTTGCGGCGGCTGTATCCCACTGATCACCCAGGTTCTCAACAGTGAACTCAGCCGTCAGGGCATTGAGATCAATAATCATCTTTGCGCCCACTTCGCCTGGTCACGCCAGGAGCTTTATCATCTGATTCAGGTAGAGGAGATTAAAACCTTTGACGAACTGCTGGTCCGCTATGGTCAGGGTTACGGCTGTGAAGTGTGCAAGCCGGTGGTTGGCTCACTGCTCGCCTCCTGCTGGAATGAGTATGTGCTCAAGCCCCAGCACGCGCCGTTACAGGACAGCAACGACCTCTACCTTGGCAATATCCAGAAAGATGGCACCTACTCGGTGATCCCGCGCTCGCCTGGCGGTGAAATCACGCCTCAGGGACTGAAAGTGATTGGCGAGATCGCCGAGCGCTATCAGCTCTACACCAAAATTACCGGCTCTCAGCGCATCGGTCTGTTTGGCGCGCAGAAAGACGATCTGCCCGCCATCTGGTCACAGCTGATCGACGCCGGATTTGAAACCGGCCAGGCCTACGCCAAGGCGCTGCGGATGGCGAAAACCTGCGTTGGCAGCGCCTGGTGCCGTTATGGCGTGGGTGACAGCCTCGGCTTCGGCGTGATGCTGGAGAATCGCTACAAAGGCATCCGTACGCCGCATAAGATGAAGTTTGGCGTCTCTGGTTGCACCCGCGAATGTGCGGAAGCACAGGGCAAAGATGTCGGCATTATCGCGACGGAAAAAGGGTGGAACCTCTACGTCTGCGGCAACGGCGGCATGAAACCGCGCCATGGCGATCTGCTGGCGGCCGATCTCGATCAGCAGACGCTGGTCACCTATCTCGACCGTTTCATGATGTTCTATATCCGCACCGCCGACAAACTGCAGCGCACCTCGCTGTGGCTGGAGAGTCTGGAAGGCGGCATCGACTATCTGCGTAAGGTGATTGTGGATGACAAACTTGGCCTCAACGGCCAGATGGAGCAGCAGCTGGCCGCACTGCGCGCCAGCGTCAGCTGTGAATGGAAAGCGACGCTGGAAGATAAGGATCACCTGACACGCTTTGCCCACTTTATCAACTCGCCGCAGCGCGATCCTGGCGTGCAGCGGGTGGCGGAGCGCGACCAGCACCGCCCGGCACGCGCCGATGAACGCATTGCCGTGACCCTGATTGAGGAGACCGAATCATGAGCCAGTGGAATCCGGTGTGCCCGCTGACGCAGATCCTGCCCGCCACGGGCGTCTGCGCGCTGGTCAGAGGCCAGCAGGTTGCTATCTTCCGTCCCCGCAACGATGAGCAGCTCTATGCCATCAGCAATATCGACCCCTTTGCCGATGCCAGCGTGCTGTCACGCGGCATTATTGCTGAACATCAGGATGCGCTCTGGGTTGCCAGCCCGCTGAAAAAGCAGCGTTTCCGTCTTAGCGATGGCTACTGCATGGAGGATGAAACGCGCTCCGTGGCGGCCTGGCCGGTGCGGGTCAATGCCGGACAGGTCGAAGTCTGCCTGTAACCCCCGTCAACAGCCCGCCTCCGCGGGCTTTTTTAAGGACGTCTGATGGACTACTTCCCCTTGTTCTGCCGCCTGCAGGGCCGACGCTGCCTGCTGGTCGGCGCAGGTGACGTGGCTGAGCGGAAAGCCCGCCTGCTGCTGGAGGCCGGCGCCGAACTGCTGGTCGGTGCCCTTGATTTCTCCCCCGCCTTCCGGCAATGGGCGCAGCAGGAAACCATCACGCTGCTGCCAGGGGCGTTTGATCCGCACTGGCTCACCGGCTGCTGGCTGGTGGTCGCCGCGACCAGCGACGATGCGGTTAATCAGCAGGTAGCTGAAGCCGCCGAAAAACAGCAGATATTCTGCAACCTGGTGGATGCGCCGCAGCAGGCCAGCGCCATTATGCCGTCGATCATCGATCGTTCCCCGCTGATGGTCGCCGTCTCTTCCGGTGGACGCGCGCCGGTACTCGCGCGCCTGTTGCGGGAGAAGCTGGAGGCGATGCTGCCGCAACACCTTGGCCAGCTGGCGCAGCTGGCAGGCACCCTGCGCGCGCGGGTTAAACAACAGTTCAGCGCTGTCAGTGCCCGCCGCCACTTCTGGGAACGCTTCTTTAACAGCGAGCGTCTGGCCCAGACGCTGGCCAACGGCGACAGTGAACGCGCGGAGCAGATTACCGGCCAGCTCTTTAAGTCTGACCTTCGCCAACAGGGTGAAGTGGCGCTGGTCGGTGCCGGTCCGGGTGATGCCGGATTACTGACCCTGAAAGGCTTACAGCTAATCCAGCAGGCAGACGTCATCGTCTATGACCGGCTGGTCTCTGATGAGATCCTGAATCTGGTGCGCCGCGATGCCGAGCGCATTTTTGTCGGGAAACGCGCTGGACATCACTGCGTGCCGCAGGATGAGATCAACCAGCTGCTCTGCGAACAGGCGCAGCGGGGAAAACGCGTAGTGCGGCTGAAAGGCGGCGATCCCTTTATCTTTGGTCGCGGCGGTGAAGAGCTGGAAGCGCTGGCGCAGCGGCAGATTCCGTTCAGCGTGGTGCCGGGGATCACCGCCGCATCGGGCTGTGCAGCTTACAGCGGTATTCCCCTGACCCACCGCGATCATGCGCAGAGTGTCAGACTGGTTACCGGACATCTGCAGAAAGAGGGCACGCTCGCCTGGCAGACGCTGGCGGCGGAACAACAGACGCTGGTCTTTTATATGGGGCTCACGCAGGCCGGCGAGATTCAGCAGCAGCTGATAAAGCACGGTATGCGCAGCGATATGCCGGTGGCGCTGGTGGAAAACGGCACCACTACGCGTCAACGCGTGGTCACCGGGACACTGAGCGAGCTGGAAGCGTTAGCCGATCAGGTAACCAGTCCCAGCCTGATGATCATCGGCAGCGTGGTGAGTCTGCGTGGCAGCCTGCGCTGGTTCTGAGTCCTGCAAATAAAAACGGCGGGCACAATGCCCGCCGTCCTGGTTGTCTGCTCAGCCATTACGGCATCGCGACAAAGCCTACCGCCTGATAGACCTTCTTTAGCGTTTCCTGCGCCTGTGCGCGTGCTTTGGCCGCGCCATCACGCATCACCTGCTCCAGCAGTGCCTCATCGTTGCGGAAGCTGTGATAACGCTCCTGCAGCTCAGAGAGCATACCCGACACGGCATCGGCTACTGCGCCTTTCAGGTGGCCATACATCTTGCCTTCGAACTCCTGCTCCAGCTCGGCGATGGTTTTACCGGTCACGCCCGACAGAATATCCAGCAGGTTAGAGACGCCCGCTTTCTCTTTGATGTCGTAGCGCACCACTGGCGGCTCTTCAGAATCGGTGACGGCGCGTTTAATCTTCTTCACGACCGCTTTCGGATCTTCCAGCAGGCCGATCACGTTATTGCGGTTATCGTCAGACTTGGACATCTTCTTCGTCGGTTCCAGCAGCGACATCACGCGTGCGCCAGACTTCGGAATGAACGGCTCTGGCACCCGGAAGATATCGCCATAAATCGCATTGAAGCGATGCGCGATATCGCGGCTCAGCTCCAGATGCTGCTTCTGATCTTCACCCACCGGCACCTGGTTGGTCTGATAGAGCAGAATGTCAGCCGCCATCAGCACCGGATAGTCGAACAGACCGGCGTTGATGTTCTCTTCGTAACGCGCTGATTTATCCTTGAACTGCGTCATGCGGCTCAGTTCACCGAAGTAGGCGTAGCAGTTCAGGATCCAGCTCAGCTGCGTGTGCTCTGGCACATGCGACTGAACAAAGATGGTGCTTTTTTGCGGGTCGATACCACAGGCCAGATAGAGCGCCAGCGTGTCCAGCGTCGCTTTACGCAGTGCAACAGGATCCTGACGCACGGTGATCGCGTGCAGATCAACGATGCAATAAATGCAGTGGAAATCATCCTGCATCTGCACCCACTGACGCAGCGCTCCCATATAGTTGCCAATGGTCAGTTCGCCGGACGGCTGTGCGCCGCTGAAAACGATGGGTTTCATACTTAAGTCCTGATATTTACAGCCCCAGAGCGGGCAAAAGTTCTTCGAAAGAGTCGAGGGTTAAATCGGGCTGGCTGGTGGCAATCGGCTCGCCATAGTTATAGCCAAAGGTCATGCCGATATTGGGTACGCCCGCCGCCTGTGCCGCCTGGATATCATTGCGTGAGTCGCCGACAAACAGCAACTCATTCGGCAACACACCAAAGGTACCCAGCACCATAAAGATTGCCGCAGGATGCGGTTTTTTAACCGGCACATCGTCGCCACCGATAATCAGCGAAAACGCATCAGCAATGCCAAGCGAATCCAGTAGCGGTGCCACAAACGGCGTCGGCTTGTTGGTGACTATCGCCATCGGCAGCCCGGCAGCCTTTAATGCGGCAAGCGTCTGCTTTACCTGTGGAAACAGCGTACTGCCTGCATCCACGGTATCGGCATAATGCCGGTCAAACAGCGCCCGCGCATCACGCTGCTCTTCCGGCTGCGGCTCACGGCCCAGCGCGAAGGTCAGCGCACGGGCCATCATGATATCCGCTCCGTTGCCAATCCAGGTTGAGACACGCTCAAGGCCCGCCTGCGGCAGACGGAGATCGTTCAGCGTGCGATCAATCGCATCGGCCAGGCCGGGTGCGCTATCCACCAGTGTCCCATCAAGATCAAACGCCAGCGCACGAATATCAGTGAAATGAGCCATTGGCCTTCTCCAGTTCGTTGCGCATATCGTCGATCACTTTTTTATAGTCAGGGTGACCGAAGATCGCGGAACCGGCGACAAACATGTCGGCACCAGCGGCGGCAATCTGGCCAATATTGTCGATCTTCACGCCGCCATCCACTTCAAGACGAATGCTGTAACCGCTCTGATCGATACGCCTGCGCGCTTCACGCAGTTTATCCAGTGTGCCAGGAATAAATGACTGACCGCCAAAGCCGGGGTTCACTGACATCAGCAGAATGATATCCAGCTTATCCATGACGTAATCGAGGTAGCTCAGCGGGGTCGCCGGGTTAAACACCAGACCCGCTTTGCAGCCATGCTCTTTAATGATTTGCAGGGTGCGGTCAACGTGTTCGCTGGCTTCGGGATGAAAGGTGATGTAGGTGGCACCCGCTTTGGCGAAATCAGGGATCAGCGCATCTACCGGCTTCACCATCAGATGCACATCGATGGGGGCAGTGATGCCATAGTCGCGCAGTGCTTTCAGCACCATCGGACCCATGGTCAGATTAGGCACGTAGTGGTTGTCCATCACGTCGAAGTGAACCACGTCACCTCCGGCCGCCAGCGCTTTGGCTGTGTCTTCGCCCAGGCGAGCAAAGTCCGCCGAAAGGATTGAAGGGGCCAGCAAATATTGTTTCATCCGATTCTCCCACTGTTGTGCGCCAGCACGCAGGCTGGCGTAATGCGTTGGTCGCGGACGAAACAGACTAGCTATAAAGTGCCAGCAGTTCGTCGACCTTGGTGCGACCCGTTATGCTTCGGCTGATAGAACGCCGGGCTTTGACCACATGTAACTCTGCATCCTGATACCATAAACGCGTCAGTGCAGTGTCGTGGTTAGAAATCAGTACCGGAATCCGGTTCTCCGACGAAGCCAGCTTTGCCGCTAACGCCGCCAGGTTCTCCTGCTCACGCAGGCTAAAGCTGTTGGTGTGATAAGCCGTGAAATTGGCCGTTGCCGACAGCGGCGCATAAGGCGGATCGCAATAGACTACCGAGCCTTTACCGGCATTGGTCAGGGTAACATCGTACGATTCACAGACAAACGTCGCTTTTTGCGCACGCTCGGCAAACCATAACAGTTCTGCTTCCGGAAAGTAGGGTTTGCGATAGCGGCCAAACGGCACGTTGAACTCGCCACGCAGGTTATAGCGACAGAGGCCGTTGTAGCAGTGACGGTTCAGATAGAGGAACAACAGCGCGCGCAGGTAGGCGTCGGTGCTGGTGTTAAATTCGGTGCGACGCTGGTAATAACAGATCTCGTTGTTACTTTCCGGCGTAAACAGCAGCTGCGCGTCACGGATGAAATCCGCCGTGCGCGTTTTAACAATGTTATAGAGATTAATCAGGTCACTGTTGATATCGGCCAGATGGTAGCGATCAAATTCAGTGTTCAGAAACACCGAACCCGCGCCAACAAAGGGTTCTACCAGACAGTCGCCTTGCGGCAGATGGCGATGGATCTCTTCTACTAAGGGAAATTTTCCCCCTGCCCATTTCAGGAAAGCGCGATTTTTTTTCATGCTGTCGTGGTTATTACATCTTATTGTGAGGCTGTGGCTGGACCGACAGCAGATCTGCGCTTAAAACGGGGCCAGAAACTGGCCCCACATCCGCTATTGGCTGGCTTCTTTCTTCACCTGGCTTACTGGTTTAACCCACGGGTTCTTCGCACGCACTTCGGCAGGCAGTGAGGCTACCGCGCGTTTGGCATCAGCCGGTGTGGCATAGGAACCACTCACCAGCACGTACCACGGCTGACCGTTACGGGTGGTTTTGTAGACGTGATATCCACTCAGATTCTGCTGCTTAGCCCAGGCATTCAGGCTTTCCCCCTTCGATGCACCGCTCAGCTGCAGGGTATAGCTGCCGCCTGGCAATGATTTGCTGGCTGAACTGCTGCCTGCCGCCGCAGTGGCCGGAGCAGAAGGGGCTGGCGTACGTGCTGGCGTGGTATGCGTTTTGCTGTCACGGGTTGCAGGCTTCGAGGCAGTTTTATGCGATGAATCGTGCGCCGGACGGGCAGAAGCGTTTGATTTGTTTGGCGTCTGACGGCCTGCAGGGGCCGTAACCGGATTCGCAGCCGTTCCGGCATTGCCGCTGACCGTAGCAGGCGCCGTTGGCAGTGAACTGCCACCCTGCGTGCCCATCGCGGCACTGTCGACCTGCTGCTGCTGATTACTCAGCGCGCTGTTCAGATCGCCCGGCAGCGTGACACGCTGCTGATTCGCTGGCGTCTCAACAGGGGCTGCCTGCGTAGGCGTTGAAGCCACAGGCGGCATTGAGACGTCGCGCTGCGGGTCAGATGCAGCATTACCGCTGGTCGCCGCGTTATTTTCGCTGGTAGCTGGCGTGGTCTGCTCGCCTGTCGGCTTCGTCTGTCCACCTGACATGGAAGAGGAGCCGGCCAGGTCGATGTTCTTCTCGCTGCCGGAACCACCGCCAGCGGCAGGCGTATTACCCGCAGTAGCAGGTTTTTTCTCATCCGGGCCATTCAACGCTGAACCAATACCCAGTACCAGTAACAGCAGAACCAGGATCCCGACACCCATCATGATGCGCTGGCGCGAAACCGGTATTTTGGCTGCGGGAGACGACTTACGAGGGCGCGAGGGACGGCGATCGCTGGCGTCAGGTTTTAACTCATCTTCCGGTTTAAACTCATCCATTTTGCCTCCTCCGTAAAGCGGCATTCCGCACTGCGCACCCTGCGCGCCGCGTCACCACTCAACTGCTTAATCTCAGGATTGCTGACAATCATTAATTGCAGCCAGCACCATATCATGTGCCACGCCACCACGCACTTCAGAGCGGCCAATCGACAGCGGGAGTACCAGCCGCAATTCGCCCGCCAGAACTTTCTTATCGCGCATCATGTGCGGCAGATACATCTCCGCACTCATCGCCTCCGGCCCATGCACCGGCAAACCGGCACGCAGGAACAGGGCAATAATGCGGTCCGTCTCCTGCGCCTGGAACTGCCCCAGGCGTTCAGCCGTGCGTGCCGCCATCACCATGCCCGCTGCAATCGCTTCACCGTGCAGCCAGTTGCCATAGCCCATATGTGCTTCAATCGCATGACCAAAAGTATGGCCCAGATTCAGCAACGCCCGCTGACCGTTTTCACGCTCATCGGCGGCCACGACTTCGGCTTTGAGTTCACAGCAGCGACGAATGCAGTACGCCAGCGCCTGTTCATCCAGCGCCAGCAGGGCATCAAGATTCTGCTCCAGCCACTGGAAAAACGCACCGTCGAGGATGATGCCGTACTTAATCACTTCCGCCAGACCCGACGCCAGTTCGCGCGCGGGCAGCGTCTGCAGACAGGCAGTATCAATCACCACCGACGCGGGTTGATAAAACGCGCCGATCATGTTTTTGCCCAGCGGATGGTTAACGGCCGTTTTGCCGCCAACCGAAGAGTCGACCTGCGACAGTAAGGTGGTTGGTACCTGAATAAAGCGTACGCCACGCTGATAACTGGCCGCAGCAAAACCGGTAAGATCGCCAATAACGCCGCCGCCTAAGGCGATAAGCGTCGTATCACGACCGTGCGGCTTTTGCAGGAGCGCGGTAAAAACCTGATCCATTACGGCCAGCGTCTTATATTGCTCGCCGTCGGGTAAGATCACCTGATCCACTTTTACACCTGCCGCCGTCAGCAGCGCCGTCAGCTGGTCAAGATAAAGCGGAGCCAGCGTCTGGTTTGTCACCACCATGGCGTTTTCGCCCGCGGTTAGCGGCCAAAAAGAAGCCGGATCGTTAAACAGTCCGGCAGCGATAGTGATGGGGTAACTGCGTTCCCCCAGTGAGACGGTGATCTTCTCCATGATGCCCGATACCTGTTAAGGAGCCTTCGAACGTTGGATCAACTTTTTTCCAACATGTGGATAATCTGATTCGCCACCACTTTCGCACTCTGATCATCTGTGCGAATGGTTACATCGGCGATCTCTTCGTAGAGCGGGTTACGTTCGCCAGCCAGCGCTTCGAGCACTTCACGCGGCGGTGAATCCACCTGCAGCAACGGACGTTTTTTGTCACGTTGGGTGCGCGCAAGTTGCTTCTCGATGGTGGTTTCAAGATAAACCACAACACCGCGGGCGGAGAGACGATTACGCGTTTCCCGGGATTTGACGGAACCACCGCCTGTCGCCAGGACGATGCCTTGCTTCTCGGTCAGTTCGTTAATGATTTTTTCTTCGCGATCGCGAAAGCCAGCTTCGCCTTCGACATCAAAAACCCAGCCCACATCCGCTCCGGTGCGTCGCTCAATTTCCTGATCGGAATCGAAGAACTCCATGTTGAGTTGCTGAGCCAACTGACGGCCAATAGTGCTTTTGCCGGCACCCATCGGCCCAACCAGAAAGATATTGCGTTTCTCTGCCATTTTGTCGGTATTACTAAGAATTCGTTAATGATACCCCGCGTTCAGCATTTGCTGGCGGGACAGGAACTGAGACCTCATGAGCGTTAGCAAGAGTCAGATGAAAAATTATCTCAACACTCAAGGCTGTTTGGCAACCGATTATATTGCCTTCAGCACATCCATTTCTGAATTGGCCTGTGTTCGCGAAACTGTAACGCGCCAGCGCTGCGTCTTTACAACGCTGCGTACAGAGGAGTTTTCTGATCTGTTTGCCGGGATTTACCCAGCATAGACGGTTACACCGTATTGAAAATCGCTAAACCTTGTAAGCTAATTCCTCTCCTGCGTCAACGCAGATGGCCTTAAGGGACGCATTTTCCGTTTTATCCAGCCGTAAGCGCTGCTTCCCTGACCAATCGCGGCGTAATGAAGATCACCAGCTCTCTTTTTTTGCGCTGATCAGATTGCTGGCGAAACAACCCGCCAATCAGCGGCACATTTCCCAGCAGCGGCACCTGATTCTGTCCGCGGGTGCGCTGCTGCTGAAAGATACCGCCTAACGCCAGTGTTTGCCCGTCACTGACCGTGACCTGAGTCTCAATTTCCTGTTTATCAATGGATAATATGTCGTTATCGCCGGTTCTGATGCTGCGACCCGGCATATTCTGACTGATATGGATCTTCAGCTGGATGCGGCCATTGCCGGAAATCGTCGGTGTCACCTCCATACCCAGCACCGCTTCTTTAAACTCAATACTGGTGGCACCGCTGTTTCCTGCCGACACCTCATAAGGAATTTCTGTGCCCTGCTTAATCGAAGCGGTCTGCTGATGTGAGGTAAAGAGACGCGGACTGGCGATGATTTCAATCTGGTTCTCCTGTTCCAGCGCACTTAACTCCAGATCCAGAAGCTGCCCCCCGATACGCGCCAGCGCCATACCCACGCTGATGCCGGGTGAACTCACCGCCAGCGGAACATCCAGCCGGGGATGATGCAGAATATCAGTTACGGCGGCGTCCCCCGCCTGCAATCCCCACTTCACGCCCAGCTCCTGCAGATGCTCCTCGCTGATAGTGACGATGTGGGCTGACAGTTCAATCTGTTCCAGTGGCAGATCCAGCGCCCGTATCCAGCGCTCCGTCTCTTTCAAAGCCGCCGCAGTATCGCGCAGTAACAATGCGTTGGTGCGTTTGTCGACCGTCACGCTACCGCGCGGCGTCATCAGCGACTGACGCTCACTCAGCAGGCTGGTATACACCTCGCTGGCGCTGGCATAACGCAATATCACAGCGCGCTGTTGCAAAGGAACCTGCTGCAACTGTAGCTGCTGCTCAGCCTCACGTGCCTGCTGCTGAGCCTGCTGCCAGCTTTCCGGATAGACCAGCAGGACATTATCCTGTTCAACCAGCGTCAGCTTTGCCATGCGCGCCACCAGGTCGAGCGCCTGATGCCAGGGCAGATTATCCAGCCGCAGCGATAACGAACCTTCAACCTCTGGCGCAATCATCAGATTGATCTGCTGATAGTCAGCCAGCGCCTGCAAAATACGCTCTACCGGTGCGTTATCGAAAGTCAGACTGAGAGGCTCCTCATCAGCGGCGTAAACCGGCAGCAGGCAGCTTAGTAGCAGCAGAGTGGTTATCCTTATCATGCGAACGTCCTTTTAAATAAAATACGGCCAGTTGTGCGTTGCAGCTATTCGGCACCGCTAAGGTGAGGCTGCGGCGAGTCATATCCGCCAGTTGCCAGGGTGCGAATGGAAATGGCTTGCCGGTGCGGGCCGTAACGCTCTCTCCCTGCGGGGTCAGCAGCCAGGCATGGAAATGCGCCTCCCGGCCAATGATCCCCTGCAGACGCCAGTCGTTGAGCGGTTCTACTGATGCCTCACAGACGGAACCGGCAACAGGCCGGAACGGATCGCGCGCCAGTAAGCCGCCACAGCACAACAGTAAAATCAGCAGACTATGGCGCATCGTCAGGTTCCAGCCAGAGTTGAGCCTCCAGGTACTGCGGCTGTGCCAGCAGCTGGAAATGCACCGGAAACGGTGCGGAGACCTGGGCAAGCTCGGCAAAAAGCGACTGGAACGCCGGCCACTGCAGATGCAGCGTCAGCATGCGTGAGGGGGCGTCCGGCTGCCACTCTTCCAGCTGGTTACGGCGTGCCGCCAGGATCTCTTCCACTGCACGGCCCGATGCAGATGCTGATCTCGCCATCTGTATCGACTGCAGCTGCGCCTGCAACTGCGCATTATCAGGGTTCTGACGCCACTGGTGCTGACGCAGCTGCAAAGTGCGGGTCAACTGCAACAGCGTCTGCTGTTCAGCAATTAGCGCCTGCTGCTGTGGCCGTAACCACAGGATCCAGGAGAGCAGCAGCAGACCGGATAAGAGCGCGGTGAGCGAGCCATAGCGCGCAATAGCGGCCATCTGCCACCAGCGATCCCACCATTCACTCACTGTTCACCTCCTGCATCTCTGCCCGCAGTGAAAACTGATAATGGCCATCAGCCTGACGCTTAACCCCGCCCTGCGTCACCTGACCAAACAGGGCCACGGTGGTTAACTGCTGGCGGAACTGTCGGACTGCCGCGATATCCTGCGCCCGCCCCTCCAGTGTCAGACGGTTGTCGCGCTTCTCCAGCCGGGTCAGCCAGGCGGTGTCGGGCAGTAACGCGGGTAAATCGAGCCAGAACTGCTGCCAGGCGGCCAGTTGTGCAGCCTGCTGGCGATGCCTGGCCTGCTGTTTTTGCACGACCGCGAGCTGCTCCAGTAACTGCTTCTGTTGCGCTAACTGCTGCCCCAGGCTTTCCAGCGCCTGCTGCTGCGCCCTGCTCGCCTGCGCCACCTGCTGACGCATCTGATGGATCCGCCAGGTTTGCTGCATCACCACCAGTAACAGGGTGCCCATCGCCAGTGACAGCATGATCAGGCTCTGTCGCCGCTGCTGTTGCCGACGGCGCTGCCGCCAGGGCAGCAGATTAACCGCGACCATCACTCATCTCCGTCGCGCAGCGCCAGCCCGGCCGCCAGCGCAAAAGCGCCCGGATTCTCCGGCAAAGGTGGCTGCTTATAACGAAACAGATCAAAAGGGGAAAACGCGCTAACGTCTGCGGGCAACGGCGTCTGCTCTGCGGTACACCAGGCGACAGAGCGAGCCCCGGGAAAGGCCTGCTGTTGCAGTGCCTCCAGCGTGGCGGCTTCGCCTGTGTCAGCAGCGGTGTGCGCATCGCTCCAGAGCCAGCGGTTATCCTGCTGCAGAACCAGCACCGCATCGTCCTGCAGGGCTGCCTGCCGGGCTAACCGCTTCAGCGCCTCGGTGGTCAGTTCGAACACCTGCGGCTTTAAACCCGCCTGCAACAGGGGGGCCGCCCACTGGTCGATAATCTCCAGCCGCGCTGCCGTGACGCAGAGCTGACCGCTCTGCGCATCCGGCCGGTAATCCAGCGCCAGCGCAGTAGGCTCCAGCGGAAAGAGACGGCGTGCGGCCGCCTGCACGTAGTGCCCCAGCGCGGGCTCATTCAGCGACTGCGCGGGCAGGGGAAGCTGGCGCTGCAGCACCAGCTGGGCTGGCAGTCCGACCCGCAGCGAATAACGGCGTGGCAACCGCTGACGCCAGGTCGTTAAGGCCGCCAGTAATTCAGGCGAAGATTGCAGCACGCCGTTTCTTAACGTATCTTGCGGCAGCCGCTGCTGCCACCAGTGGCGTAGCTGCCAGCCATCACGACGCGGCTGGAGGGCCAGGGCGCAAATCTGCCTATTCTGAATATCCAGCCCAATTTGCCAGGTATGAAAAGCCATACGCGCGATCTCCTTATCGTCCGGGAAAATGGACATATCAAAGCGTCTGGCTTGCCTTTATACTACCGCGCGGTTGTTTATAAACTGCTCAAACGACAACAGATGGGAAATTCCAGGTGAAGTTCGTAAAGTATTTATTGATCCTTGCAGTGTGTTGCATCCTGTTGGGAGCTGGCTCGATTTATGGTTTATACAAATACATAGAGCCACAGCTGCCCGACGTAAACACGCTGAAAGATGTGCGTCTGCAAACCCCTATGCAGGTTTACAGCGCCGATGGCGATCTGATCGCCCAGTATGGCGAAATGCGCCGTATTCCTTTGACTCTGCAGCAAGTGCCACCTGTGATGGTGAAAGCGTTTATTGCGACCGAAGATAGCCGTTTTTACGAGCACCATGGTGTTGATCCGGTGGGTATTTTCCGTGCGGCCAGCGTTGCGCTGGTCTCCGGTCACGCCTCGCAGGGTGCCAGTACTATCACTCAGCAGCTGGCCCGTAACTTCTTCCTGAGCCCGGAACGCACCCTGATGCGTAAAATAAAGGAAGCGTTCCTGGCGATCCGCATTGAGCAGTTGCTGAACAAAGATGAAATCCTTGAGCTCTATCTGAATAAGATCTACCTCGGCTACCGTGCTTATGGCGTCGGCGCAGCCTCACAGGTCTATTTTGGTAAGCCGGTTGACCAGCTGTCGCTGAGTGAGATGGCGATGATTGCCGGTCTGCCGAAAGCCCCTTCCACCTTTAACCCGCTTTACTCGCCAAGTCGTGCCCTGTCGCGCCGCAACGTGGTGCTGGCGCGTATGCTGGATCAGCATTACATCACGCAGCAGCAGTATGATGAGGCGCGTAATACGCCACTGGTAGCGAAGTATCACGGCCCGGAAATCGCTTTCTCTGCCCCCTATCTCAGCGAGATGGTGCGTCAGGAGATGGTGAAACGCTACGGTGAGAATGCCTACACCGACGGTTACAAGGTCTACACCACCGTAACCCGTCGCCTGCAGGAAGCCGCGCAGACCTCCGTTCGCAATAACGTCATGGCCTACGATATGCGTCATGGCTATCGCGGCCCGACCAGCGTGCTGTGGAAAGTGGGTGAACCGGCCTGGGATCAGACGAAGATTGAAAAAGCGCTGAAGACGCTGCCGGTCTATGGTCCGCTCAATCCGGCTGTCGTAACGGAAGCGCGCAGCGATGAAGCGACCGTGATGCTGAAAGATGGCAGCAATGTGTCGCTGGCATTAGCCGGTGTGCGCTGGGCGCGTCCTTATAAGTCTGACACCGTGCAGGGCCCGACGCCGAAAAGCGTGACGCAGGTATTGCAGGCAGGCCAGCAGATCTGGGTACGCAAAGTGGGTGATGAGTGGTGGCTGGGCCAGGTGCCGGATGTGAACTCGGCGCTGGTCTCGCTGGATCCGAATGATGGTGCGGTGCGCGCGCTGGTAGGCGGCTTTGCCTTTAACCAGAGCATGTTTAACCGTGCGACCCAGGCGCTGCGTCAGGTCGGCTCTAACATCAAGCCTTTCCTCTATACCGCCGCAATGGATCGCGGGCTGACGCTCGCCTCAATCCTTAACGATGTGCCGATTTCACGCTGGGATGCGGGTGCGGGTGCTGACTGGCGTCCCAAGAACTCCCCGCCAACTTACGATGGTCCGATTCGCCTGCGTCAGGGTTTAGGCCAGTCGAAAAACGTGGTGATGGTGCGTGCGATGCGTGCAATGGGCGTGGATTACGCCGCGGAGTATCTGCAGCGCTTTGGTTTCCCGGCGCAGAACATTGTTCATACTGAATCGCTGGCATTAGGTGCGGCCTCGTTTACCCCGTTACAGGTGGTGCGCGGCTACTCCGTGATGGCGAATGGCGGCTTCCTGGTCGATCCTTACTTCATCACCCGGATTGAGAACGAACAGGGCGGCCTCATATTTGAAGAGAAACCGAAGATCGCCTGCCCGCAGTGCAATCTGCCGGTGATCTACGGCGAGACCAAAAAAGCGCTGGCTCTGAATGAAGAGAGCGTCGAGAACGTTGCTGCCTCAAATAACAACCAGAATCAGGCCGTTCCTCAGCCTGAACTGGAGCAGGTTCCCGCTCAGGCACAACAGGGTGAGCAGCAATATGCACCCCACGTGATCAACACCCCGCTCACCTTCCTGATCAAGAGCGCGCTGAACAGTAATATCTTTGGCGAACCGGGCTGGATGGGAACCGGCTGGCGTGCCGGGCGTGACCTCAAGCGTAATGATATCGGCGGTAAAACCGGTACCACTAACAGCTCGAAAGATGCCTGGTTCTCGGGTTACGGCCCTGGCGTGGTCACCTCAGTCTGGATCGGCTTTGATGATGCGCGCCGCAATCTGGGCCGCAGCACGCTCTCCGGTGCCATTCCCGATCAGATTTCGGGCTATGAAGGCGGTGCCAAGAGCGCGCAACCAGCATGGGATGAGTACATGAAGAGTGCGCTGGATGGTGTACCGGTGCAGCCGTTAACGCCGCCGGATGGTGTGGTCACCGTCACTATCGATCGCAGCACCGGCAAGCTGGCAAATGGAGGGGGTAACACCCGTCAGGAGTACTTCATCAATGGCACCCAGCCAACCGAATATTCGGTTCATGATGTGGGTACCACCATTATGGATAACGGTGAGAGTCACGAGCTGTTCTGATGTGACCCACGAAACCGCACTGTAAAAAAGGCCGACGTCAGTCGGCCTTTTTTTATTCAGTCACAGATGATATGCAGTAACTCAGCCGCCCCTGCTTCACCAGCCATTCGCGCGCCATAAACAGCGCACTGACATTACGTGCCTCGCGGAAATCGGGTTCATCCAGCAGCGACATCATATCGCTCAGCGGCCAGCGGTGGACAATCAGCGGCTCCGGCTCATCGCCTTCCAGCTTTTCGGCGTAGAGACCTTCCGCCACCACAATATTCATTTTGCTGGAAAAGTAGGAGGGCGCCATGGTGAGTTTGCCCAGCGTTGTCAGCTCATCAGCACCAAAACCGACCTCTTCTTTCAGTTCGCGAACTGCCGCTTCATTCACGGTTTCACCTGAATCGATCAGCCCCTTGGGGAAACCAAGCTCATAGGTTTCCAGTCCGACGGCATACTCCTGAATCAGGATCAGATGGTCATCAATAATCGGCACAATCATCACCGCTTCACGCTCTGAGGGCTTCATCCGCTCATAAACGCGATGCGCACCATTGCTGAAAGTCAGATCGACCGATTCAATGGTGAATAACCGTGAACGTGCCACGGCGGTGATATTGAGGATGTCAGGTTTTTTTGGAATTTTCATATCAGCCTCAAATTATTTTGCGCCGGCTATCTGGAGCGAATTAGCATACCTAACCACAGGCAATTGTGCGACAGTCAGACAATCACGTTATCGTTACACAGATTACATCGATTGAATAACAGCCTTTGGTTATCAGTTAAGACTAAATTTGCATTAGTCAATATGCTGCGATAAGTTTCAGATAATACCGATATTTAATCCAGTCTGAGCCGGTTACCATTCGGACAAGGCAGGGTTTAACAAATGCTAATCAGATATACGCTGGCACTATTTCATCGGGTGTCTGACTCCTCAGGGTTATATAATCTTCCGGAATGCCTCTTTTATAGCGAGCATAACCGAAAGCGAAAGTTTAAAGTGAAGGCAGCATTTTGGCTGAATTGAGCAGAGCATGAGCACAATCTTGATGATCCTGGCCATAGTGCTGACCTGTTCAATACTGGCAGGCATTGGGTTCTGGTACGCTATGCGGCATCGTCCGCCGTTGGCGAAACCTCTGCCATTTATCAGTCCGCCCTGCCGTAAACTCTCTGCTCAGGAGCGTGAGGCGGTTGATAAGTATGTCGCCGCGCTGGAAAAGCAGCCCCGTACTACGGTGACGACCGATAAGCGCAGCGCGTCCGAACGTCTGACGCTGACGGCACAGAGCAACAATGTCTATCCCGTTACCCGTGCGATTACCCGCTACGGACTCTCTACGGACGATCCCCATAAATGGCGCTACTACCTTGATGAAGTTGAAGTTCATCTGCCGCCGCTGTGGGAACAGTACATCGCCGACGAAAACTACGTTGAGTTAATCCGCACCCAATCTATTCCGCTGGTGATCTCGCTGAACGGCCACTCGCTGGTGGATTACGCCGTGGATCAGCAATCGTTGCCGACGCTGATGCGTCCGGTGTCGACCAACGCCTCTATCCGCAAAGCGGAAACGGAAAACGTCGAACTGCTGCAGGTACGCAAAGAGACACCGGAAGAGTATCGTCTGTCGCGGCCAGATGGCACGCGTGAAGCGGTGATCATCTCTCTTGCCTTCTTACTCTTCTTCTTCAGCCTGTTAGTACCCGCAACGCTGATGATCTGGCTGGTGCTGACGGGTGCAGTCATGATTGCCGCCAGCCTGTGGCTGCTCTACCGCATTCCAGGTGAGCGCGGCCTGCGTGACATACACTGCCTGCGCGGCGCGCCAAAGCGCTGGGGCCTGTTCAGCGAATCGAACCAGGAGCAGAGCAATATCACACTGGGGATTATTGACCTCGCCTATCCACCGCACTGGCAGCCTTATGTGGCGCACGATCTCGGACAGGTGACGGATGTGGAGATCTACCTCAACCGTCAGGTGGTGCGTCAGGGCCGCTTCCTGTCGCTGCAGGATGAAGTCAAAAACTTCCCTATTCAGCGCTGGCGGAAAAACGTAGTGCTGGCCTGTGGTTCACTGATGGTGCTGACCATGCTGGTCACCTGGATCCCGCTCGGCATGCCGATCAAGCTCAGTCTGGCCTGGGCCAGGGGCACCGACAGCCTGGAGGTCAGCAGCGTCGATAAACTCAGCAGCGTGCCCCTGAATATTGGCGACAACCTCAAAGTAAGCGGTACCGGCATGTGTTCGGTGCCGGACAACTATCAGAGCAACCGAAGTTACGCCTTCATGCCGTTCGACTGCTCGGCGGTCTACTGGAATAACGCCACGCCGTTGCCGCAGCCGCAATCGGACATTATTGATAAAGCCGCTGCTCTGCAGGAGACCACCACAAAGCAACTGCATCCGGAAACCAATACCGATCCTAAACTGAATCCGCAGCTGGCCTCCGCGATTCAGAAGTCCGGCATGATTCTGCTGGATGACTTCTCCGATCTGGTGATGAAAACGCAGGATCTCTGTAATCAGCCACAGGATTGTATGCGCCTGAAAAATGCGCTGGTGAACCTGGGCAATGCCAAAGACTGGGAAGCGCTGATGCGTCGCGCAGATTCCGGCCAGCTAAACGGCATGAATGTGCTGCTGCGGCCGGTCAGTGCCGAAGCCCTGGAAAACCTGGTTAATACCGCCACCTCGACCTTCTTTTTCCGCGAAACCCGTCGTGCGGCAGAAAATCTTAACAGCCCGCCGCCAGGGGGGTTCCTGATCGTCAGCGACGAGGGTCGCCAGCTGGTGAATCAGCCTCAGCCAACCGTGTCTCTGTTTGATCTCGATCCGCCCTCTCAGTGGCGCGAACTGCAACGTATCTCCGCCATGCTGCTGCATACGCCTTTCAGCGCCAGCGGCATCATCACCAGCGTTTCAACGGATGCCAACGGCACGCGTCATATCGTGTTGCACAATGAACCGGATGCCATGGCGCAGTGGCGCTATCTCGGCACCGTATTGCTGCTACTGGTGCTGCTGACCTGCGGTGTGATCAATGGGTTACTGGCGCTACGCCGTATGCACCTTAATCGCCAGCGCATGATCGATATCCAGCACTACTACGACAAGTGCTTCAATCATAACCTCGGCACTTTGCAGAGCGTGCGCCCGATATTCTGAGCCCTGCCCTTCTGTGCTACCCTGTCGCCCGGTTTTTTTACAGGGTGAAACATCCGCATGCTCAACTGGTCTGAGATTGATACCGTGCTGCTCGACATGGATGGCACACTGCTGGATTTGGCGTTTGATCGTCACTTCTGGCTGGAGCATGTGCCTGAACAACTCAGTCAGCAACGCGGCATTACCCGAGCGGAAGCCGAAACGATCATCGCGGAAAAGTATCAGGCCGTCGCCCATACGCTAAACTGGTATTGTCTGGATTACTGGGCAGAAGCGCTGGCGCTGGACATTCGTGCCATGACATGGGCGATGCGCAGCCGCATTGCGCTGCGTGACGATACGCTGCCTTTTTTGCAGGCTCTGCGTCGCGCGGGCAAGTCCACTATCCTGCTGACCAACGCGCATCCTTACAATCTGGACGTCAAACTGGCGCAGACGGGTTTAGCGCCGCACCTTGATTTATTACTTTCCACCCATACCTTTGGGTATCCGAAAGAAGACCAACGTTTATGGCAGGCGGTACAACAGCACACCGGCTTTTCTGCGCCGCGCACGCTGTTTATCGATGATAGCGAAGTGATTCTGGATGCTGCGACGATATGGGGCATCGGCGAGTGCTTAGGCGTAAAGAACCCCGATTCGGGTCGCCCTGAGCAAATCTTTCAGCGTCATCGCGCCACCGGCGATTACCGGACGCTGATCTGAGTCAGGAGCAGCAATGAAGAAAGAGAAAAGCAGCGAAGAGGTACGCCTCGACAAGTGGCTGTGGGCCGCGCGCTTTTACAAAACCCGGGCAATTGCGCGGGAGATGATTGAAGGCGGCAAAGTGCATTACAACGGCCAGCGCAGCAAACCCGGCAAAGTGGTGGAGCTGAATGCGGAACTGACACTGCGTCAGGGCAACGATGAACGCACCGTGGTGGTGGCGGACATCAGCGCTCAGCGCCGTCCCGCCAGCGAGGCCCAGCAGCTCTATCGCGAAACCGATGCCAGCATTGAAAAACGCGAAAAAATGGCGCAGGCGCGCAAAATGAATGCGCTGACTATGCCCCATCCCGATCGGCGACCTGACAAAAAAGAGCGTCGCGATTTGATGAAGTTTAAATTATCGGGCGATGAGTAACGCCGTCTTAGCTGACGCGCCATCGCCCCGTACCAGTGAGAGAAAAAATATGTCAGTCCAGGATCAACTGCACCGTTATCTGTTTGAAAATGCCGCCGTGCGCGGCGAGCTGGTGAACGTCTCTGAAACCTGGCGTGAAACCGTAAAGAACCATGACTATCCGGCACCGGTTAAAACGCTGCTGGGTGAGATGCTGGTCGCCACCAGCCTGCTGACTGCCACGCTGAAGTTTGATGGCGAAATCACCGTGCAATTGCAGGGTGACGGTCCGCTGTCGCTGGCGGTGATCAACGGTAACAACAACCAGGAACTGCGCGGCGTAGCGCGTATCAAAGGCGACATCCTGGACGACAGTACCCTGAAAAGCATGGTGGGCAATGGCTATCTGGTAATCACCATTTCCCCTGAAAAGGGCGAACGTTATCAGGGTGTGGTGGGACTGGAAGGTGAAACTCTGGCGGAGTGCCTGGAAGATTACTTCATGCGCTCAGAGCAGCTGCCAACGCGGCTGTTTATCCGCACCAGCGACAAAGGCGCCGCGGGTATTCTGCTGCAGGTGATGCCGGCGCAGGATACGGAGAAAGAGGTTTTCGACCATCTGGCAACGCTGACCGAAACCATTAAAACGGAAGAGCTGATCGATCTGCCTGCGAATGAAGCGCTGTGGCGTCTCTACCATCAGGAAGAGGTTACCCTCTACGATCCGCAGCCGGTGATCTACAAATGCACCTGCTCGCGTGAGCGCTGTGGCGAAGTACTGAACACGCTGCCCCAGGAAGAGGTGGATGAGATCATCGCGGAAGATGGCAAAATCGACATGCACTGCGACTATTGCGGCTCAAACTACGTGTTTGACGCCGTCGATATCGCCGCTATCCGCAGCCACTCCCTTGAGAATAATAACCAGCTTCACTGATTTATCGGGCGGCTTCTGCCGCCCCTTCCCCGCCGCCCATCCCTATCCCCATAATTTTTCAGACAAATTATCTTTTTTTACTTTCATAACATCTTTTAAACGTTCGAAACATAGCCTTAACGCGCCCTGAGTCGCATTTTTAGATCACTGCCCTTTTTCCCTTAACGCAGAAGAGTAAACTGCGCGCGATCGTGCAAACGCCCGGAAGTCAGAGGCAGATGCCCTGAATAGCCCGGTGATCTTTGCAGGCTGTCGTGACGAAGCGCAGTCGACTGTCAGTGATTCGCCACAGCCGATACAACAGCCGGTGGCACGATCCCAACCTATCTCTGCTTTGCAGAACAGACACCGATTTAAGGAGCAGTAAAATGCGCGTTAACGGCCTGACCTCGCAAGACCTTGCCGCTTTGGGCATCGTGGATACCACGGAAGTGGTTTACAACCCTGATTACGACACGCTATTTCAGGAAGAGACGCGCCCGGACCTCGAAGGTTTTGCTCGTGGCACCCTGACGCAGAGCGGCGCGATTGCAGTAGACACCGGGATTTTCACCGGGCGATCGCCAAAGGATAAGTACATTGTGCGTGACGACACCACGCGCGATACCCTGTGGTGGAACGACCAGGGCACCGGCAAAAACGACAATCAGCCCCTGTCGCAGGAGACCTGGAACGCGCTGAAAAGCTGCGTCACCCGCCAGCTTTCCGGCAAGCGCCTGTTTGTGGTGGATGCGTTCTGTGGTGCCAATGCCGATTCCCGTCTGAGCGTACGTTTTGTCACCGAAGTGGCCTGGCAGGCACACTTCGTGAAGAACATGTTCATCCAGCCTGACGAAGCTGAACTGGCCGAATTTACCCCCGACTTTGTGGTGATGAACGGCGCCAAATGCACCAATCCAGACTGGCAGGCGCAGGGTCTTCACTCTGAAAACTTTGTCGCCTTCAATCTGACTGAACGCATGCAGTTGATTGGCGGAACCTGGTACGGCGGCGAGATGAAGAAGGGTCTGTTCGCCATCATGAACTACCTGCTGCCGCTGAAAGGCATCGCCTCGATGCACTGTTCAGCAAACGTGGGTAAAGCGGGCGATGTGGCGGTCTTCTTTGGCCTCTCAGGCACCGGCAAAACCACGCTCTCTACCGATCCTGACCGCCAGCTGATCGGCGATGATGAGCACGGCTGGGATGATGATGGCGTGT
Organism: Pantoea sp. paga; assembly: GCF_007558755.1. NCBI lineage: Bacteria > Pseudomonadati > Pseudomonadota > Gammaproteobacteria > Enterobacterales > Erwiniaceae > Pantoea > Pantoea sp. paga. The sequence continues at coordinate 183,755 of NZ_VLTF01000008.1, read as the reverse complement.
TTAACTTCGAGGGCGGTTGTTACGCCAAAACCATCAACCTTTCTGAGCAGGCTGAGCCGGAGATCTACCGCGCCATTCGCCGCAATGCGCTGCTGGAAAATGTGGTGGTCCGCGAAGATGGCAGCGTCGATTATGACGACGGCAGCAAAACCGAAAACACCCGCGTCTCCTATCCGATCAATCACATCGACAATATCGTGCAGCCGGTCTCAAAAGCGGGCCACGCGAAGAAAGTGATTTTCCTGACCGCGGATGCGTTTGGCGTGCTGCCACCGGTTTCACGTCTGACGCCGGAGCAGACGCAGTATCATTTCCTGTCAGGTTTCACCGCCAAACTGGCGGGTACCGAGCGTGGCGTCACTGAGCCGACCCCCACCTTCTCCGCCTGTTTCGGCGCGGCATTCCTGATGCTGCATCCGACGCAGTATGCAGAAGTGCTGGTGAAACGGATGGAGGCGTCCGGTGCGCAGGCTTATCTGGTCAATACCGGCTGGAACGGCAGCGGCAAACGCATCTCACTGAAGAATACCCGCGCCATTATCAATGCCATTCTGGCGGGTGAGCTGGATGATGCGCCGATGGAAACGCTGCCGATCTTTAATCTGCAGATGCCGGTTACGCTGGGCGAACTGGATAGTGATACGCTCGATCCGCGTCGTAGCTGGGAGAGTGAGGAGAAGTGGACCGCCGCCGCCGAAGGTCTGGCGCAGCGTTTTATTGATAACTTCGACAAGTACACGGATAACGCCGCAGGTGCTGCGCTGGTGAAAGCTGGCCCGCAACGCTAAAAGAAGCGGCGCGGCAATGAAACTGCCGCGCCGTTTTTATCATCCCGACACGCTGTTGCTGCCGTTGTTGTGGCTCAGCGCCATGCTTTCCACTAACGGTAACCAGGCACGAATGCGTAAACCGCCGCGTTCGCTCTCGCCAATCTCCAGCGAGCCCTGATGGGCATCAATAATACGCTGCACGATCGCCAGGCCCAGACCGGTACCGCTGGTGCTGCGGGCGCTGTCGCCGCGCACAAAGGGCTGAAACAGATGCGCCAGCTGATCCGGCTTGATGCCAGGTCCATCATCTTCCACCTGGAACCAGGCACGATGCAGTTCCCGTCCGCTGCTGACCCTGATCCAGCCATTACCGTATCGCGCGGCGTTGACCACCAGGTTAGCCAGTGCCCGTTTAATCGACAGCGGGTTGATATCCAGCATTAACTCTTCCGGCATCACCGCATTTTCGATCTCACGTTCATAGCCGCTTTCAGCGGCCACCACTTCGCCCAGCACACTGTTAAGGTCGGCGCGCTCAGTCTGCATCTCCTGACCGGTACGCAGGTAGTCAATGAACTGTTCGATAATGGCGTTGCACTCTTCGATATCTTTATTAATCGATTCGGCCAGGTAGCCATCCTGCTCGCTCATCATCTCAGTGGCGAGACGAATACGGGTCAGCGGCGTTCGCAAATCATGGCTGACTCCCGCCATTAACAGCGTGCGGTCATCCGCCAGCTGCTTCACTCCGGCCGCCATCTGGTTAAAGGCGCGAGTCACCGATCGCACTTCTGAAGCGCCATACTCGCGCAGCGGCGGCGGAATAATCCCGCGCCCGACCTGCAGGGCGGCGTGCTCCAGATCCACCAGCGGTCGGTTCTGGATGCGGATAAACAGCCAGGCACCGCCAATCGCCAGCAGCATAATCGCCAGGGTGTAGCGGAACAGCGGCGAGAAGTCGCCCTGATGAATCTCAGTCAACGGCACCCGCACCCAGATATCGGGCGACAGCCAGGTTTTCAGCCAGACGACGGGCGAGTTTTTGTTAACCTCAACCCGCACATCGGTGGGACCGCCAAGCTGCTGGCCCATCTGCTCGCTCAGAAATTCATAGTGCTGCGCCCATCGCAATCCGCTCTCCTCTGCTGCTGCATTGGTGTAGAGCGAGATCCCCAGTTCGCGGTAGATTTCCCGGCGAAACGCCGGTGGCACTTCCAGCTGCGTGCCATCTTCCAGCTGCAACCGGTCGGTCATCAGCATACGAACTTCGTAAGCGAGCACCTTATTGAACTGTTGCAGGCTGGGAAGAATGGCGAAGTTCAGCACCACCAGATAGGTCGTTACCAGGCTGACAAACAGCAGGGTAACGATCAGCAGCAGGGTGCGGGCAAACGAACTGCGAGGCGAGAAGCGCAGTCGCTTCATGCTTTACTGCCGTCCGGCACAAAGACGTAGCCCAGACCCCAGACGGTCTGGATATAACGCGGATGCGCAGGATCCTCTTCCACCATGCGACGCAGGCGGGAGATCTGGACGTCAATCGAACGTTCCATGGCACTGTATTCACGGCCACGCGCCAGGTTCATCAGCTTATCGCGAGACAGCGGCTCACGCGGATGGCTGACCAGTGCTTTCAGCACCGCAAACTCACCGCTGGTCAGCGGCATCGGCTCATCTTCACGGAACATCTCGCGGGTGCCGAGGTTAAGTTTGAACTTACCAAACGCGATGATCGCCTCTTCCTGCGAAGGCGCGCCTGGCAGTTCATTGGCCTGACGGCGCAGCACCGCACGGATGCGCGCCAGCAGCTCACGCGGGTTAAAGGGTTTAGGAATATAGTCGTCAGCGCCGATCTCCAGCCCCACGATACGATCCACCTCTTCGCCCTTGGCGGTCACCATAATAATCGGCATCGGGTTGCTCTGACTGCGCAGACGACGGCAGATAGAGAGACCATCCTCGCCCGGCAACATCAGGTCGAGCACCATCAGATGGAAGGATTCACGGGTTAACAGACGATCCATCTGCTCGGCATTAGCGACACTGCGCACCTGAAAGCCCTGCTCGGTGAGATAGCGTTCAAGCAGTGCACGCAGACGCATATCATCATCGACGACCAGAATTTTGTAGTTCTCTTGCATTTTCAACTCCCAAAGGCGCTATTGCCTGAGCCAACATTGTTAAAAAAAGATGCCTTATAGTGACAGTCATTAATGGTTTATATTCTAGCCAAAATTGTTACAAAGCATATTAAACAGGAGCTTATATTTGATTTAAGGCGATTCCGGGCCAGTTTTAACGCGTCTGGCGCTGCCCGGCCCCTGTTACGGCAAATCTGAAAAAATGGCTCTGTTTCTCTGAATCGCTGGCGTCAGAAGCGGTCCGGTTTTTATTCGATGAACGAATTCAGCAAGTTAGCAGACAATTTGACTTAATGATCAGCCATCATTGTGGATAAGCTCCAGATAATCTACCTCAACAGCGGCCAGGCAGCATAATATTCCAGCAAACCTGCGTAACGCCCCACTCTCCTCTCGGATTAGTTTCAGCGGTGCCACCAGCAAGGCCAGTTGAAATTAAAGTCCGTTAAATCAATCAGTAAAGCCAACTTTTCGCCTTCTCCGTTTTCAACCAGACTGCTCAGGCAACATTCGATGTCTCAACGGGGATTACACACAATGAAAAAAACAATTTTACTGCTGAGCGCGCTGGCATTAAGCAGCGTCACTCCAGCTTATGCTGCCACAGCCACCGGTGAAGCAGCTGGCGCAGCGGCAACCACCACAGCACAAGGTAATTCTAACGCCATCGGTGTTGGCGCAGTCGCAGCCCTGCTGGGCGTTGCACTGGCCACCATGGGCGGCGGCGGCGGTGACGGTCACAGCACCGGTACATCGACCACCACGGCGACTCACGCCGGTAAATAAGTATCACGATTTCTTTTATAGCTTCAGATTACTGGCTTCAGATTGTTGTTCAGCACCAACCCTTTCGCCGCCGGGGAAGTCATCGTGGGTTTTTAGCCTTTAAAAACCCTTTCCCCGCCCTTTTTTGCCGCGCCCCCTTTGTCTTACACTGTTCTTCTTTGGATCTCTCTGGCCGGTATAGCATGAAAACCCGACTCATTACCCGCGAAGGCTTCGATAAGCTGAAAGCAGAACTCGACTATCTCTGGCGTGAAGAGCGACCGGAAGTGACAAAAAAAGTCACCTGGGCTGCCAGTCTTGGCGATCGCAGTGAAAATGCCGATTATCAGTACAACAAAAAACGGCTGCGTGAAATCGACCGTCGCGTTCGCTATCTGACCAAAAGTCTTGAACAGCTGCGTATCGTTGACTATTCCCCTCAGCAGGATGGCAAAGTCTTCTTTGGCGCCTGGGTGGAAATTGAAAACGATGAGGGCGACCTCAAACGCTTCCGCATTGTGGGCTACGATGAGATTTTTGGCCGCAAAGATTACATCTCCATCGACTCGCCCATGGCGCGGGCGCTGCTGAAAAAAGAGGTCGGCGATGCCGCCACCGTCGAGACGCCAGTGGGGCCGGCGCTGTGGTATATCAATGCGATTGACTACCCGCAATAACCCTTCAGATTATCGCTGAAAGCCGCCCGCGTCTCTGGCAATTTTAACCATCAATCCGTATAACTGTCGGCTATTTCTCAACCCGGAAAGCAAGACAATCCTGATGATGAAAGTTCTGAGCCAGATAATTGCCAGTGAGCTCCAGGCGCGTCCAGAGCAAGTTGACGCCGCCGTTCGCCTGCTGGATGAAGGGAATACCGTGCCGTTTATCGCACGCTATCGTAAAGAGGTCACCGGCGGGCTGGATGATACCCAGTTGCGCCAGCTGGAAACCCGCCTCAGCTATCTGCGTGAACTTGAAGAGCGACGCCAGTCGATTCTGAAGTCGATTGACGATCAGGGGAAACTCACTGACGACCTCGCCCGCGCGATCAACACCACCCTCAGCAAAACCGAGCTTGAAGACCTCTACCTGCCCTACAAACAGAAACGCCGGACGCGTGGACAGATCGCTATCGAAGCGGGTCTGGAGCCGCTGGCGGAGACGCTGTGGCAGGAGCCGTCTCACATTCCTGAGCAACTTGCCGAACAGTATGTCGATGCCGACAAAGGCGTCGCCGACGTCAGTGCCGCGCTGGATGGTGCCCGCTACATTCTGATGGAGCGTTTCGCTGAAGATGCCGCGCTGCTGGCGAAAGTGCGTAATTACCTGTGGAAAAATGCCCATCTGGTGTCACGCGTGGTGGAAGGCAAAGAGGAAGCGGGCGCGAAGTTCCGCGACTACTTTGATCACCACGAAGCGCTGAGCGGCGTGCCGTCGCACCGTGCGCTGGCGATGCTGCGTGGCCGCAACGAAGGCGTGCTGCAACTGTCGCTGAATGCCGATCCACAGTTTGATGAAGCACCGCGTGAGAGCCACGGCGAAACGCTGATTGCTGAGCACCTGAACCTGCGCCTGAATAACGCTCCTGCCGACAGCTGGCGTAAAGCGGTGGTGAGCTGGACGTGGCGCATCAAGGTGATGCTGCATCTGGAAACAGAGCTGATGGGCACGGTGCGCGAACGCGCAGAAGATGAAGCGATTAACGTCTTTGCCCGCAACCTGCACGATCTGCTGATGGCCGCTCCCGCCGGTATGCGCGCCACCATGGGGCTGGATCCGGGCCTGCGCACCGGCGTCAAAGTGGCGGTGGTCGATGCCACCGGCAAGGTCGTCGCGACCGATACCGTCTATCCGCATACCGGCCAGGCCGCGAAAGCCGCAGCCGCCGTAGCGGCACTCTGCACTAAGCATCAGGTTGAGCTGGTGGCGATTGGCAACGGCACCGCTTCACGTGAAACTGAGCGCTTCTTCCTGGATCTGCAGCAGCAGTTCCCGCAGGTCACGGCGCAGAAAGTGATTGTCAGTGAAGCTGGCGCATCTGTCTATTCGGCCTCTGAACTGGCGGCGCTGGAGTTCCCGGATCTCGATGTTTCACTGCGCGGCGCGGTGTCGATTGCCCGACGTTTGCAGGATCCGCTGGCTGAGCTGGTGAAAATCGACCCGAAATCGATCGGGGTGGGTCAGTATCAGCATGACGTCAGTCAGAGCCAGCTGGCGAAGAAACTCGACGCGGTAGTAGAAGATTGCGTGAACGCCGTCGGCGTTGACCTCAACACCGCCTCGGTGCCGCTGCTGACCCGCGTAGCGGGCCTGACGCGCATGATGGCGCAGAATATTGTCGGCTGGCGTGATGAGCATGGCCGCTTCCAGAACCGTCAGCAGTTGCTGAAAGTGAGCCGCCTTGGGCCAAAAGCCTTTGAGCAGTGTGCGGGCTTCCTGCGCATCAACCATGGCGATAACCCGCTGGATGCCTCAACTGTGCATCCGGAAGCCTATCCGGTGGTGGAGCGCATCCTGGCCGCCACCGAGCAGGCACTGAGCGATCTGATGGGCAACGCAGGCAGCCTGCGTAATCTCAGCGCCCGCGATTTCATTGATGAACGTTTTGGTCTGCCGACCGTCACCGACATCATGAAAGAGCTGGAGAAACCGGGCCGCGATCCGCGTCCTGAGTTTAAAACTGCACAGTTCGCTGAAGGCGTAGAGACGCTGAACGATCTGACGCCGGGCATGATCCTCGAAGGTGCCGTCACTAACGTGACCAACTTCGGTGCATTTGTGGATATCGGCGTGCATCAGGATGGCCTGGTGCATATCTCTTCGCTCTCCGATCGCTTCGTGGAAGATCCGCATCAGGTGGTGAAAGCGGGCGATATCGTTAAAGTGAAAGTGATGGAGGTCGATCTCCAGCGCAAGCGTATTGCCCTGACCATGCGTCTTGATGAGCAGCCTGGCGAAGGCAATGCCCGTGGTGGCGCGAAGAACGCTGCTCCGCGCGAAGAGAAACGTCAGAACAACGCAAAAGGTCGTCCGCGTCCGGTCAGCTCGTCAGCAGGTAACAGTGCGATGGGTGATGCGCTGGCTGCTGCTTTCGGTAAAAAACGCTAAGCTTTTCAGGGGGCCACTGCCTGGCCCCCTCTTCACACCCCTCTCCCCGGTTGAAAATCCCCGCCATCGCGCTACGCTAAAAAGACGCCTGTCATAAAAACAACACCTGCTGTGGCACCCAATTCACGATGGAAACGATCACCGATCTGATTGATAAGATTTATGCTGGCACATTTCCGGAGGCGACCTTTGCGCGCCTGCTGGCTGACATCGCCACAGCCCGCGAGGCCATTAAGCTGCCGCGCAAGGCACACTGGGATGAGCAGGATGTGGTGCTGATCACCTATGCCGATCAGTTTCGCGAAGCCGATAAACCCACGCTCAGCACCTTTTCCCGGTTCTATCAGCAGCACCTCCAATCCACGTTTCCGCTGGTTCACCTGCTACCCTTTTTCCCCTGGTCGTCCGATGACGGCTTTTCGGTGATTGATTACCATCAGGTCGATCCGCTGTGCGGCGACTGGCAGGATATCGCGCGGCTGCATCAGGAAACCCGGCTGATGTTCGACTTTGTCTGCAACCATATGTCGGCACACAGCGCCTGGTTCAGCCACTTCCTGGCGCAGGATCCCGGCTGGGACGATTTCTTTATCAGTATGCCGCCCGCCACCGATCTCAGCGCCGTGACGCGTCCGCGCACCTCGCCGCTGCTGACGCCGTTTAAAATGGCGGATGGCGATACCCGCTTTATCTGGACCACCTTCAGCGCCGACCAGATCGACCTCAACTTTGCCAATCCTGAGGTGCTGCTGCGCATGGTCAATGTGCTGCTCGACTACCTGAAACGCGGCGCTGACTATGTGCGTCTCGATGCGGTCGGATACATGTGGAAAACGCCCGGCACACGCTGTATTCATCTGGAAAAGACCCATCAGCTGGTGAAGCTGTTTCGCGCTATTGCCGACCAGGTTGCGCCAGGCACGGTGATTATCACCGAGACCAACGTGCCGCATCAGGACAACATCAGCTATCTGGGCAACGGGCACGATGAGGCGCAGATGGTCTATCAGTTTTCGCTGCCGCCGCTGGTGCTGCATGCGATTCACACCGGCTCGGCGCGCGCCCTGCGGCAGTGGGCGAGCGCTCTGGATCTCAGCAGCAACGACACCACCTTTTTCAACTTCCTGGCGTCACACGACGGCATCGGCCTTAATCCGGCACGCGGCATTTTGTCTGAAGTGGAGATTGTCGCGCTGGTGCGCGATCTGGCGCTGGAAGGCGCGCTGGTCTCCTATAAAAACAACCCTGACGGCACCACCAGCCCCTATGAAATCAACGTCACCTATCTGGATGCGCTCAACCGTGAAGACGACGACGACGCCACGCGGCTGAAACGTTTTTTGCTGGCCCATGCGATTCTGCTGGTCTTTCCCGGCGTGCCTGCCATCTATATCCAGAGCATTCTGGGTGGTCGTAACCATTACGATGGCGTGCGCGCCGCCGGACACAACCGGGCGATTAATCGGCAGAAGTATGATTTACAGCAGATAGAAACGGATCTGGCGGGCGGTAACTGGCTGCGCCAGCAGGTCTATACCCGGCTCGGCCAGCTGATTCAGCTGCGTCGTCGCCAGCCTGCGTTTCACCCGGATAATCCGATGACGCTTTATGAGAGCGAAAACGCCGTGCTGGTGCTCAGACGTCATCAGCCAGAAAGCGGTGACGGGCTGCTGTGCGTGTTTAATCTCAGTGGACGATCAGTGGAAACGCAATTGCCGGTGGCGCATACGTTGCAGGATGTGGTGAGCGGAGAGAAAATTGATGGCACCCAGCCGGTTAAGCTGGATGCCTGGCAGTTCATGTGGCTACGTTAATTACTTGTACACTTCAGCCGTTGCGCTGAATTTGCCGTGTTCGCGACCCGCGATCACCAGGTAATATTTACCGCCTTTTTCGTCAGCGAGCTGCGACAGCACTTTTTTAGCATCCATTGGCGAGGTGGTTTCCGCCGTGGTGTTAACGGTGCCAATCTTCTGCAGGTTCATTGTCTTAACTTCTTCTTTGGTGACTTCCTTCGCTGCCATCGCAGAAAATGAAATCGCGCCCATCATCATTGAAGCCACAACCCATTTAAAAACCTTCATTATGTTTACCCTCATTCATGATCCATTGTGAGATGTAAGCAGCCGCTAAACGCGTAAGGCAGTATGGAACGGCATAGTCATTTCCATGACTAATCACATAAAATTGCAACGGCCTCGCTCACAGAGAGAAGTATTGCTGCTGTCTGCGATTTTGCCAGTTCAAAGCGTCATTATCCCGGCAGATTACTGATAAAATTAACAATATGCTGGCAAAAGCTCTCAGGATGGGAAATAAAAGGCGCATGTGCGGCTTTTTCAATAACCACTGAGGGCGATGCTGGCAACATTTCATCTATCTCCGCCGCAATCCGGCGCGGCACCAGGCCATCTAACGCGCCATAGAGCCGCAGGAACGGCAGCGTAATTTGCGGTAACGCGTCGCGCAGATCGACCTGGCGCAGAATCTCCAGTCCGCCATCCAGCACCGCCACCTCCGGCATCGGCTGCGACAGCACCACCTCTTTCAGCTGCCGCGCATCGGCGCGAGCCGTTTCGGTACCCAGCGTCTGCAGCGCCAGAAAGCGCTCCACCGTACGCTGGAAATCGTTGCTGAGCATCTGCTGAAAGTTCTGCAGCGTCTCCGGTTTAATGCCGAGCCAGCTCTCTGTGGCGGTGAAACAGGGCGACGACGCAACGGTGATCAGTGCAGCCAGTTTTTCTGGCGCACTCAGCGCCAGCTGCGTCGCCACCAGTCCGCCCAGCGACCAGCCGACCACAATCGCCTGCGGTGGCAGCGCAGGCAGCAACTGCGCTGCCATCTGCTCCAGCGTCAGCGCACCGAAATGCCGGCTGCGGCCATAGCCGGGCAGATCGACCAGATGCAGGCGATAGTGCGCGCTGAGTCGCGGAATTATGCTTTGCCAGACTTCGGCATTCAGTCCCCATCCGTGCAGCAGCACAAGATCGCGTTTTCCTTCTCCGCAGGTGTGCCAGTAGAGCGACGTCATCAGTTACTATCCCGAAAATGATAAGGAGGTCGCTATGCTAGCAATGCCCGCCCTGTGTTGGCTATGCCGGATGCCGTTGCGGATAGCCCGGCACGGCATCTGCAGCTTATGTCTGCGCGGATTACCGCCGTTACCGCTGCTCTGTCCGCGCTGCGGATTGCCGGCAGGTTCAGCAAAGGTCGCCTGTGGCCGCTGCCAGCTTAAACCGCCCGCCTGGCAGGCGCTGGTCTGCGTCAATGACTATTGTCCGCCGTTCAGCCAGTGGGTTAACCAGCTTAAATTTTCTCACATAACCGCACTCAGAGTGATGCTGGCGCGGCTGCTTTTGCTAAGCTGGCTTAATGTTTACCGGCGTGGCAGTGTGCCGCGTCCCGATCTGCTGCTGCCGGTTCCGCTGCATCGGCGTCGACGCTGGCAGCGTGGCTTTAATCAGACGGTATTACTGGCCGCACCGCTGGTGCACTGGCTGGGATGTGAATGGCGCGAAGGTCTTTCCCGCAAGCGCGGGGGCGCATTACAGCATCAGCTCAGCGCCCGCCAGCGCCGCACCAACTTACGGGGTGCTTTCCGCCTTGAAATGGCGGTGCAGGGACGCCATATCGCTCTGCTGGATGACGTCATTACCACCGGCAGTACGGTAGATGAAATCAGCCGCCTGTTAATAGCCCAGGGTGCCGCCAGCGTGCAGGTCTGGTGCCTGTGCCGTACCTTGTAGAGCGTCTTTGATGGGCGTATTATAACCAACTAAATTAGTCAACTATTGAGCAATCGACATGATCCGAATTACTGACTCTGCCCAGGAACATTTTTCTAAACTGCTATCCAAACAAGAAGATGGCACCCAGATTCGCGTATTCGTGATTAACCCGGGTACGCCAACAGCCGAGTGTGGCGTCTCTTACTGTCCGCCCGATGCCGTTGAAGCTACTGACACCGAACTGAAGTTCGAAAAGCTCTCTGCTTACGTTGATGAACTGAGCAAGCCTTATCTGGAAGATGCTGAAATTGACTTCGTTACCGACAACCTCGGTTCGCAGCTGACGCTGAAAGCGCCGAATGCCAAAATGCGTAAAGTCTCTGATGATGCGCCAATGGTTGAGCGCGTTGAGTATCTGCTTCAGGCGCAGATCAACCCACAGCTGGCCGGCCATGGCGGTCGCGTGTCGCTGATGGAGATCACCGATGAGGGCTACGCCATTCTGCAGTTTGGCGGCGGCTGTAACGGCTGTTCGATGATCGACGTGACCCTGAAAGATGGTATCGAGAAAGAGCTGCTGGCCGCCTTCCCGGAACTCAAAGGCGTGCGGGATATTACTGAGCATCAGCGCGGTGAACACTCGTTCTACTGATGTTAAGCGCGGCAGCATGGCTGCCGCGCTTCTGTTATTGCCCTTTCTGTCCTGACTGACGCTGCTGGCTGACCACCTTCAGCAGTGCATTCACTTCCTTGTCCGCAAAGATCTCCTCCAGCGTTTTGCTCAGCTTGCGTCGCCAGTTAGGGTACTGATCCACCGTGCCCGGGACGTTGACCGGCGTGGTCATACCGAGCCAGTCCTCAGGCTGCAGGCCAAGCAGCGCACTGTCGGTATCCGCCAGGAAGCGATGTATTGCCCGATTCAGCGCAGGCGTCATGGCGAGCTTCTCCGCCTTCTTCTGGCTGCGTGCCGGTAAGGCACCCGCCTGATGCAGCGCATCCAGCAGCGCCTGCTTCTGCGCGGCGCGCTGCTGATGTAACGCTTTCACCGCATCGCCCGGATAGAGGCCAATCTTCTCCCCCAGCGCCAGGTCGCCCTGCTCCCAGAAACCGGTCAGCGTAGGCAGATCGTGCGTACTGGCGCTGGCGATCGACTGGCGCGGATAGTCCTGCGGCGCGCGATAGCGCTCATCCTTCTCCTGCTCAAACCAGAGCACCTTCCATGAAAAGACGCCACTTTTACGCAGCAGGCTGACAATCTCCTGGGGCACGGTGCCCAGGTCTTCGCCAATCACCATGCAGCGCAGCCGGTGGCTCTCCAGCGCCAGGATGCCCAACAGATCGTTGACCGGATAGGCCACATAGGCGCCTTTATCCGCCGTCTCCCCGGCAGGCACCCACCACAGACGCAGCAGTGACATCACATGGTCGATGCGCAACGCGCCGCAGTCGCGCATGTTGGCGCGCAGCATGTCGATAAATGGCTGGTAGCCGCGCGCCTTCATTACGTGCGGATCCATCGGCGGTAAGCCCCAGTTTTGTCCCAGCGGACCGAGACGGTCAGGCGGCGCACCTACCGAGGCCTTGAGGCGGTAAAGCTCCGGGTCGTGCCAGGTTTCCGCGCTGCCTTCCGCCACGCCCACCGCAAGGTCACGATAGAGTCCGACGCTCATACCCAGCGCCTGACTGTGCGTCCAGCAGCCAGAGAACTGCTGCTGCGCCAGCCATTGCAGCCACTGCCAGAAAGCGATCTCCTCTTCATGCTGTGCACACCACTGCTGCACCTCCGGCAACTGGCTGTTGCGCCACGCTTCCGGCCACGCAGGCCAGCCGCCCTGCTGCGCCTTGTCTGCCTGCCGCTCCAGCTGTATGCCGTCGTAGGCGGCCTGATAACGCAGGCTGTCACCGCCTTCACGCACAAAGGCCGCCCAGGATTGATGCTCTTCGCTCTGGCTGTCTCGCGCCTGAAAGTGCGCCCAGGCGTGCCGCAGCGCAGCGAGCTTAAGCGCCATTACAGCCTCGTAGTCAACCAGCTCCGCCTCACGCGCTTTGGTCAGCGCCTTCCGGGTTCTGGCGCTTTTCCACCACTTCTGTGCCGCCGCGCTTTGCTGAAAATCGGCGACCTGACTGACGTCGATATAGATTACGTTCAGCCAGCGGCGCGACGACGGGCTGTACGGACTGGCGAAACCGGCGCTGGCGGGATAGAGCGCATGCAGCGGATTCAGCCCGACGAAATCGCCACCGCGCTCAGCCAGCTGCACCAGCAACTGGTCGAGATCGCCGAAGTCGCCGATGCCCCAGTTCTGTTCAGAGCGCACGGTGTAGAGCTGCACCAGCGCACCCCAGCGTTTTTCCCCCGCCTCCAGCGCCGGAGGCAGATAGCAGCGGCGCGGCGCGACGATAATCCGCGTCTGCCAGCTTTTTTTGCCCTTACTGAGTGTGAGCTGGTGGTACCCCTGCGCCAGCGGGCCAGGCAGCGTAAAAGGCTCACCGGCGGTTAACTCGCCGCTGTGCTGTTTGCCGTTTTCAGTCTGCAACTGCCAGCGGTAAACGCCGCTGCCCTGTGGCGTCAGCTGTCGCTTGCCACTGCCGCTGAATACCGCGACCGGCGGCAGCGGCGATTTTTTTGCGTCCTGCGGATCGTCCATCACCGCCAGCAGCGCCTGCAGGGTCTCATCGCTGATCGCCTCTTTCTCGCCATTGACGTTGATGTAGTCCAGTGAAATTCCCGCGGCACGAGCGGCCTGACCGAGTGAATGTTGCTTCATTGCTGCTCCTTAGCGCGGTGCCTGCCAGATACGTTGCTGATAGTCACGAATTGACCGGTCCGAACTGAACATGCCGGTTCGTGCCGTATTGAGGATGGCGGCGCGGGTCCAGCCTTCCGGGTCGTGCCACAGGGCTTCCACCCGTTGCTGCGCCTCGATATAGGCCTGGAAATCGGCCAGCACCAGCCAGGGATCGCCATGTTTCGTCAGGCTCTCCAGCATCAGGTCAAACGCATGTTTATCCCCGTTGCTGAATTTGCCCTTCTCCAGCGATTTCAGTAAATCGTCCAGCGGCTTGTTCTGCTTACGCACCTTTTTCGGGTTATAGCCTTTCGCCTTGAGCGCTTTGACCTCATCCACGGTGTGACCAAAGATAAAGATATTCTCCTCACCCACCTGTTCGGCAATCTCGACATTGGCGCCATCCAGCGTGCCAATCGTCAGCGCACCGTTCAGCGCCAGCTTCATGTTGCCGGTGCCGGAGGCTTCATATCCGGCGGTGGAGATCTGCTCTGAGAGATCGGCCGCCGGGATCATCAGTTCGGCCACGGTGATGCGGTAGTCGGGGATGAACACCACTTTGAGTCTGTCACCAACGCGTGGATCGTTGTTCACCACCTCCGCCACCTTGTTAATGGCGTAAATGATATTTTTGGCGAGGTAATAGCCGGGCGCCGCTTTGGCCCCGAACAGGAACACGCGTGGCGTGAAGGTGACATCCTCCGGGTTATTACAGAGCTTCTGATAGCAGTAAAGGATATGCAGCAGGCTGAGGTGCTGGCGCTTGTACTCATGCAGCCGTTTGATCTGCACATCGAACAGCGCGGCCGGGTTCACGATAATCCCCGTGTGGCGGGCGATATACTCCGTGAGCTGCGCTTTGTTCTGCTGTTTGATGCTGCGATAGCGCTGACGAAAAACCTGATCGTCGGCATAGGCCTCCAGACCGCTTAACGCCTCAAGGTTATTGGCCCACTCGGTTTTCAGCGTCTCATCAATCAGCCCGGCCAGCGCCGGATTACACTGCTTCAGCCAGCGGCGCGGTGTGATGCCGTTGGTGACGTTGTAGAATTTCTGCGGCCAGAGCTGGTGATATTCCGGGAAAAGATCGCTGACCACCAGGCGTGAGTGCAGCGCCGCCACGCCGTTGACCGCAAACCCGCTGACGACGCAGAGATTGGCCATCCGCACCTGACCGTCAGCGACCACCGCCAGCTTGTGCCACATCGCTTTGTCATCCGGCCAGCGCTGCTTCACCTGCTTTTTCAGCCGCTGGTTGATCTCTTTGATGATCAGCATATGGCGCGGCAGCAGACTGCGCATAAGCTTCTCATCCCAGCGCTCCAGCGCCTCCGGCATCAGCGTGTGGTTGGTGTAAGCAAACAACCGGCTGGTGATCTGCCACGCCTCATCCCAGCTCAGCTGATGCTCATCCAGCAGCACGCGCAGCATCTCCGGGATGGCGATAGTGGGATGCGTATCGTTGAGCTGAATCACTTCAAAGTCAGGCAGGCTGTGAATGCTGCGTCCCGCCAGATGGTGACGACGCAGGATATCCGCCACCGCACAGGCGCACTGAAAATATTGCTGCATCAGGCGCAGCCGCTTGCCGGCCTGATGGTTGTCATTGGGATAGAGCACTTTGGTCAGTTTTGCCGCCTCGATGCCCGGCTGCTCCGCCTGCAGAAAATTACCGTCGTTAAACGCCGTGAGATCAAACGGATGCGCACTCACTGCCTGCCACAGGCGCAGCGGCAGCGTCACACCGTTGCGATAGCCGGTTACCGGCAAATCCCAGGCCTCGCCGCGCAGCGTAAAATCGGGCAGCCAGCTTACACTGCCGTTTTCCTGCTTTTCTACCCGGCCACCCATCGCGACTTCCACATCCAGCGCCGCGTTGTGGCGGAACCAGGGATAGCGCTCACGCTGCCAGTCATCGGGCGCTTCAATCTGCTGGCCATCATCGAAAGACTGGCGAAACAGGCCGTACTGGTAGTTCAGTCCGTGGCCGGTAGCGGACTGCCCCACCGTTGCCATCGAATCCATGTAGCAGGCGGCCAGTCGCCCCAGCCCGCCGTTGCCCAGCGCCGGATCGACCTCCTGCTCCAGCAGTTCCGTCAAATCGAACTCGTGCTCAGCCAGCGCCGCTTTGACGTCGTTATACCAGCCGAGATTGAGCAGGTTGTTGCCGGTCAGACGGCCAATCAGAAACTCCATCGAGAGGTAATTAACGTGACGCTGCCGCACAGCCGGACGCGGTGCCGGTTGCGCGTCCAGTAGCTCCGCCAGCGCGGCGCTGACCGCCTGCCACGCCTGGTGCGGGGTCATCTGCTGGGCGGAACGGAGACTTAACTGTTGCCACTGGCGGGTAAAGGCGGCATTAAAACGGGCTTTGTTAAATTTTTGCTGCGGCATATCACTCCCTTCTGTTACGCAATGAGGTGAAGCAAAAATAGAAAGCGCACGGGCTGGCAACCGGGTGCCAGCAACCGTTAAGTAAAGACGGGAGTGAGGAAAAAAGCGACAGCAATCAAAGAAAAACGCCAGCCGGGAGGCTGGCGTGGCAGAAATCAGCAGAGTTCGAGATGAACCTCATGCTGCTCAATCACCTTCATTACGCTGGCAGGCGGCGTTTTGTCAGTGTAGAGGTAGTCAAGCAGACTCATGTTACCGAGGTTGACCATGGCGTTACGGCCAAACTTCGAATGATCCACCACCAGCATCACGCAGCGTGAATTTTCAATGATGGCGCGCTTGGTGCGGACTTCGTGATAGTCAAACTCCAGCAGCGAACCATCCATATCGATGCCGCTGATCCCCAGAATGCCGTAGTCGAGCCGGAACTGAGAAATAAAGTCGAGCGTCGCTTCACCCATTACCGCGCCATCGCGGGTCCGCACTTCACCGCCCGCGATAATGACCCGGAAATCGGGTTTATCCATCAGCAGCATCGCAACGTTAAGGTTATTGGTGACCACGCGCAAATCGCTGTGGTTGAGCAGCGCATGCGCCACCGCTTCCGGCGTGGTGCCGATATCGATAAACAGCGTGGCACCATCCGGGATCTGGCTGGCCACGCGCTGGGCAATCCGCGCTTTTTCCGCTGACCACATCATTTTACGGTCGTGCCAGGCGGTATTCTCAGAGCTGGAGGGAAGCGCTGCGCCGCCGTGGTGACGCTGAATTTTGTTCTGATCGGCCAGATCGTTGAGATCGCGACGAATGGTTTGCGGGCTGACCTCAAAATGATCCACCAGCTCCTCAGTACTGACATATCCCTGACGACGCACTAAATCGATAATCGCGTCATGACGTTGCGTCTGCTTCACGTTCCTCTCCTGTTAACCCGCATAATCCTGTCTAACGACGCGTGACTTTACGCGTATCCACCAGCGCCATCGCCAGTCCGACAACCAGACCGGCGACGTGCGCCGCGTTGGCAATGGCCAGACCAAAGACGCCAAACCAGCCAATCACCAGCCAGACCAGTGCAAAACCGATCAATCCCCGTTCAAGATAGACGCCGCTGTCGGGATCGCGCTCCCCGCGCAGCCAGCAGTAACCCATCAGGGCATAGACCACGCCCGACAGGCCACCAAACCAGATGCCGCTGAACTTCGCCTGCAGCCAGCCGCTGAGCAGAGCCGAAATCAGCAGGATGACAAAGAGTTTGCCGCTGCCAAGTCGCTTCTCAACCGCGCCGCCCAGATACCACCACCACATCAGATTAAACAGAATGTGCAGCAGTGAAAAGTGCAGCAGCGCATGGCTGAACCAGCGCCAGACCTGAAGATGCTGATCGGCATCCGGCCAGGAGAGCCACGCCATCACGGTACGATCGCCCATGACCTGCATCAGAATAAATATCGCGATGCAGAGCACCATCAGCGTCATGGTCAGCGGACCGGCACGCTCACGGATATTCGCCCAGATATTGCTGCGCTCATAGCGCAGGCCACTGTCGGTTTTTCCGCTGTGCCAGCTGGCGGCCTGATAACGCGGATGGTTAGGGTCGTGCAAAAACTGCTGAAGTTCGTTTTCGACCACTGAAATCTTGCTCTCATCATCCAGCATGATGACGTAGTGATTTTCATGCTCAATACGCAGCGTGATGCCCCGCGTTGCCATGTAGTCAACAAAGGCCTGCGCCATGCGGGGCTGATTAAATTGGGTAATGCGCATCAGTAACTCTCCATGTGACGAGCGGCAAACTATTCACTGCCGAGGGCAACCTGCTGAGGAAAGGCAGCACGCCAGGCATCAAAGCCGCCATCAATGCTGTACGCCGCGCTGAAGCCCTGTCCCAGCAGATATTGTGCCGCGCTTTTGCTGCTGTTGCCGTGATAGCACATCACCAGCACCGGCAGGCTGTGATCGGCACCAGTGACAAAATCGCTGAGGTTGCTGTTGGTCAGATGCAACGCGCCCGCCGCATGACCCAGGGCATAACTTTGCGGATCGCGGATATCTACCAGCAGCGCACCCTGCGCCAGACGCGCCTGCGCCTGCTGCACATCAATACATTCGAACGTTTCCATGGGATCTCTCATAACAGCGTCACAATAGCGCGTAGTGTAACCCGAGAATCCACGCCGATAACCTGACAATCGTTACGGCTATCGGTTTTTTTGGTGGGCAGAATGTTAGCTATATCACGCAAAAATGTTTTTACCTGGTTAAAAGCTGGCGTCAATGTTGGTTTGCGATTATGATTATGCTCGAAAACGAACATTAGTGAACTATTCCGAACATCGGAGGAGATGACGTGGAAACCAAAGACCTGATCGTGATCGGCGGCGGCATCAACGGTGCCGGCATTGCAGCAGACGCTGCAGGACGCGGACTGTCGGTGTTAATGCTGGAGGCGCGGGATCTGGCTTGCGCGACCTCCTCTGCCAGTTCAAAACTGATTCACGGCGGCTTGCGCTACCTTGAACATTACGAATTCCGTCTGGTCAGTGAAGCACTGGCCGAGCGTGAAGTGCTGCTGAAAATGGCTCCGCATCTGGCGTTCCCGATGCGCTTCCGTCTGCCGCACCGTCCGCATCTGCGTCCGGCGTGGATGATCCGCACCGGCCTGTTTATGTATGACCATCTTGGCAAGCGTACCAGTCTGCCAGGCAGCAAAAGTTTGCGATTTGGCGCGGATTCGGCCCTGAAGCCGGAAATTACGCGCGGATTCGAATATTCTGACTGCTGGGTCGATGATGCACGCATGGTGGTACTGAACGCACAGGAAGTCGTGAAGCGTGGTGGCGAAGTACGTACCCGCACCCGCGTGACCCGCGCCTGGCGTGAAGGCGGCCTGTGGAAGGTCGAAGCGGAAGATGTCGACAGCGGTAAAACCTTTACCTGGCAGGCGAAAGGCCTGGTCAATGCTGCCGGCCCGTGGGTCAAACAGCTATTCGACGACAGCCTGAAGCTGAAATCGCCTTACGGTATTCGCCTGATCAAGGGCAGCCACATCGTGGTGCCACGCGTTCATACCGAAAAGCAGGCTTACATCCTGCAGAACGAAGATAACCGCATCGTGTTTGTCATCCCGTGGATGGATGAGTTCTCCATCATCGGTACCACCGACGTGGAGTACAAAGGCGATCCGAAAAACGTCAATATTGATGACAGCGAGACCGACTATCTGCTGAAAGTGTTCAACGGACACTTTAAAAAGCAGCTGACCGCTGACGATATCGTCTGGTCCTATTCCGGTGTCCGTCCGCTGTGTGATGACGAATCCGATTCGCCGCAGGCGATCACGCGTGATTACACCCTGGATGTGCGCGACGATAATGGTCAGGCTCCGCTGCTGTCGGTGTTTGGCGGCAAGCTGACCACCTACCGTAAGCTGGCAGAACATGCGCTGGAGAAACTGGCGAAGTACTACCCGAACGCGGGGCCGGCATGGACGAAGAACTGCGTGTTGCCAGGCGGAAATATCTCCGGCACCCGTGAAGATTACGCGGCCAGCCTGCGTCGTCGCTATCCGTTCATCAGTGAAAATATGGCGCGCCACTTCTCGCGCACCTACGGCAGCAGTACTGAAACCCTGCTGGCTGGCGCGAAAAGCCTGGACGATCTGGGTGAGAACTTCGGTCACGAGTTTTACGAAGCAGAGTTACGCTACCTGGTGCAGCATGAGTGGGTTCGTGAGCTGGATGATGCTATCTGGCGTCGTACCAAACAGGGCATGTGGCTGACCAAAGAGCAGCAGGCGCGAGTTACCGAATGGCTGGCAGCGAAAGCCAAACCCGCACTGTCACTGGCTTCATAAACTGTCCTAAGTAAAGCATCAGAAAGCAGGCTTCGGCCTGCTTTTTTTATGTCTGCGATAGCGGGTCGGTGTATCCGGGTGCTGATCCGACAGGTTGCTCTTTTCAGCGTTTAGCAGAGTTTATTTTTGTACGACGTACTTTTTATTAAAAATGCCAGGCTCACACCATTCTTTATACAGAAATCCGTTTATGCGATCACATTTTTGGTCAGCGCCTAAACTCAACTCTTTCTGCTTCGCATATCAAAACGTTCACATCCTATTGTTACTGTAAATATAACGTTCAGGCTTTTTGCTTAATTGAACGACGTCATCAGAAAGCACAAACTTTCCTCAGTAAAAACGAAACAACCGTTATTTTAATCAGGAGGTTGAAATGAACACAGGCCAAACGCCTGCCCGGGAATGGAACACGCGCCGCAGTGAAAAAGCGCGTCGTCTGGCATCCTTCCCTGTTGATGGCAAAGTCATTCCTACTGAAAGAGCTGTAGAAGCATTCGAAAAACTGATTGCACCGGGTGACCGGGTGGTACTGGAAGGGAATAATCAGAAGCAGGCCGATTTTTTATCGCGCACCCTGGCTGAGGTTAATCCGGCGAAAGTACACGACCTGCATATGATTATGCCGAGCGTCGGCCGCAGTGAGCATCTGGATATTTTCGAAAAAGGCATTGCCCGTAAACTCGACTTCTCTTTTTCCGGTCCGCAAAGTCTGCGTATTTCTCAGTTGTTAGAAGACGGGCAGCTGGAAATAGGCGCAATCCACACCTATATCGAACTCTATTCCCGCCTCTATGTCGATCTGAGTCCAAACGTCGCGCTGATTGCCGGCTATAAAGCTGACCGCAAAGGCAACCTTTACACCGGCCCGAGTACAGAAGATACGCCTGCCCTGGTGGAAGCCGCCGCGTTCCGTGACGGTATCGTGATTGCCCAGGTGAATGAGCTGGTCGATGACGAGACCGACCTGCCCCGCGTCGATATTCCCGGCTCCTGGATCGATTACATCGTCGTAGCCGATAAACCTTTCTTTATCGAACCGCTGTTTACCCGCGATCCGCGCCTGATTAAGCAGGAACATATCCTGATGGCGATGATGGCGATTAAAGGCATTTACGCCGAACATCAGGTGCAGTCACTTAACCACGGTATCGGTTTTAACACCGCCGCGATCGAACTGCTGCTGCCCACCTACGGCGAACAACTTGGCCTGAAAGGCAAAATCTGTAAGCACTGGACCCTTAACCCGCATCCGACGCTGATCCCGGCGATTGAGAGCGGCTGGGTTGAGAGCGTGCACTGCTTCGGTGGCGAACTGGGCATGGAGGAGTACATTCGCGCCCGTCCCGATATCTTCTTCACCGGCAGCGACGGCTCTATGCGCTCTAACCGCGCCTTCTGTCAGCTGGCAGGTCAGTATGCGGTGGATATGTTTATCGGTGCCACCCTGCAGGTTGATGGCCTGGCAAACTCCTCAACCGTGACCCGTGGTCGCCTTTCCGGTTTCGGCGGTGCGCCTAACATGGGCCACGATCCGCACGGCCGACGTCATGCCACGCCTGCATGGCTCAATATGATCACAGAACCGGATCCGATGCAGCGCGGTAAAAAGCTGGTGGTTCAGATGGTGGAAACCTTCCAGGCCGGTGCCAAACCGACCTTTGTTGAAACGCTAGATGCCGTTGAAGTGGCGCAATCGACCGGTATGCCGCTGGCACCGGTGATGATCTATGGCGATGACGTCACCCACGTGCTGACCGAAGAGGGGATTGCCTATCTCTATCGCGCGGAAAGCCTTGAAGAGCGCCGTGCGATGGTCGCTGCGGTAGCCGGCATCACCGATATCGGCCTTGGCGTCGATGCGGCGCGCGTGGCGGCCCTGCGTAAAAGCGGCAAAGTGGTCTATCCGGAAGATATGGGCATTCGTCGTTCAGATGCGACCCGCTCACTGCTCGCCGCCAGCAGCGTCTCTGACCTGGTGGAATGGTCGGGTGGTCTTTATAACCCACCGGCAAAATTCCGGAGCTGGTAATGAAACTTCTGTCGCAGACTCAAACCGAGGCGCAGGCCAGTCAGCTGGCGACGATTGCGCGCGATTGTCTGACCGATGAAGCGCGGCTAACCCCCAAGCCGGGTCTGGTAGACAGTCGGGGAAACGGCGCGCATCAGGACCTGACACTGGCGCTGATGGAGCGTTCCGCTCACAGCCTTGTGCCGACCTTTCTGGCGCTGGCCCGTCACAGCTGGCTGCGCCCTGCTGATATTGCCCTGCGCGAAACGGTGGGTCGGCTGGGCCGTGACGGTGAACAGCAGATGATGGCGGCAACCGGCGGCGTCAACACCCATCGGGGTGCGATCTGGGCGCTGGGACTGTTGGTCAGTGCTGCAGCCATGCACGGTGGCGCGGCCAGTGCCGACCAGCTGACCCGCACCGCAGCCGCGCTGGCCAGCCTGCCGGACCGCGCCGCGCCAAAACTGTTCAGCAAAGGGTTAAAAGCGACGCACCGCTATCAGGTGCCCGGCGCACGCGAAGAGGCGCAACAGGCGTTTCCTCACGTGATGAAGCTGGCGCTGCCACAGCTGCTGACAAGTCGTGCAACGGGTGCCAGTGAAAGCGAAGCCCGCCTTGATGCGCTGATGGCGATCATGACCTCGCTCAGCGATACCTGCGTGCTGTCACGGGCCGGTATGACCGGACTGAAAGCGATGCAGCAGGGAGCACGCGCCGTGCTGCTGTCTGGCGGCTGTCGCACAGCAGGCGGCCAGAAGGCGCTGGCGCAGCTCGACCAGCGCATGCTGTCGCTCAACGCTTCGCCTGGCGGGGCCGCCGATTTGCTGGCCGCGACGCTGTTCATTGATCGGGTCTGTTCACCTGAACATTCTTATTTCTAGAGGCCATTATGGAACACATCACATTATCTTTACCTGCTAACCGCGCACTCAGCGGTAAAGCTCTGGCAGGGGTCGTTGGTTCCGGTGATATGGAAGTGCTGTACACCGCAACTGAAGGACAAACGCTTAGCATTGATATCACCACCTCACTGGATAACAGCGACGCCCGCTGGAAGGCGCTGTTTGACCGCCTGAATTTAACCAACGGTCTGCCTGCCGGAAAGCTGATTATTCACGATTTCGGCGCGACACCCGGCGTGGCGCGTATCCGTATTGAACAGGTTTTTGAGGAGGTGAGCCATGCGTAACGATGCCAGTTTTATTGAATTACGCGCCCGTGAGCGCGCCCGTGCACTGCTGGACGACGGCAGCTATCGCGAACTGCTGGATCCTTTCGAAGGCATCATGTCGCCGTGGCTGGCCCCGCAGGGTGTGGTGCCGCAGTCAGATGACGGCATGGTGGTGGCGCGCGGCACGCTGAACGGTCAGCCTGCGGTCGTTATCGCCATTGAAGGCACCTTCCAGGGTGGCAGCATGGGCGAAGTCTCCGGTGCCAAAATGGCGGCGGCGCTGGAACTGGCAGCCGAAGACAACCGCAACGGAATACCCACTCAGGCGGTGCTCTGCCTGGAAACCGGCGGCGTGCGTTTACAGGAAGCAAATCTGGGGCTGGCGGCGATTGCCGATATTCATGCCGCAATTGTCGACCTGCGTCGCTATACCCCGGTTATCGGCATTATTGCCGGTACCGTCGGCTGCTTTGGCGGGATGTCCATCGCCGCTGCGCTGTGCAGCTACCTGATTGTGACGCGTGAAGCGCGCCTGGGGCTGAACGGTCCGCAGGTGATTGAACAGGAAGCGGGCATTGAAGAGTATGACTCGCGCGATCGCCCGTTTATCTGGAGCATGACCGGCGGTGAAATCCGCTACGCCAGCGGCCTGGTCGATGCGCTGGTCGGTGATGGCGTCAATGCGGTTAAAAGTGCGATGAATGACTGCATCGCCAAAGGCGTTCCGGCGCAGCACCGCAGCGATAAATATGCCGATTTCCTGCCACGTCTGACACAGTTCGACACCCGTCAGCAGGCGGACACGGCGCAGATTAAACAGCTTTTCGCCCGGGAGGATAAATAATGACCCAGACAAACAGCCGCGGTGCAACCTGGCTGGAAAAACTTGCACCTGATGCGCAGCGCCTCAGCGGCCTGTGCGCCTCTGTCCAGGTGGCGGACGGCCAGCTCAATGGCGAAAGCGTGCGCTTTATCGCCGTGGTGCCCGATGCACAAAACCACTATCCGCGTGCCGCGCGGGGCGAAGTCGGTCTGCTGGAAGGCTGGACGCTGGCGAAAGTGGTGAATGAAACGCTGGAAGAGGACAAGAACAGCGACGTGAAACGCCCGATTGTGGCGGTGATCGACGTACCGAGTCAGGCCTATGGCCGTCGCGAAGAGGCGTTCGGTATTCATCAGGCGCTGGCCGGGGCTGCGGGCGCTTATGCCAAAGCACGCCTTGCGGGTCATCCGGTAATTGGGCTGATTGTTGGCAAAGCGATGTCTGGTGCCTTCCTGGCGCACGGTTATCAGGCCAACCGCCTGATTGCGCTCAACGATCAGGGTGTGCTGGTGCACGCGATGGGTAAAGAGTCCGCCGCGCGTATCACGCTGCGTTCCGTGGAAGCGCTGGAGAAACTGGCGGCGACCATTCCGCCGATGGCCTATGACGTCAGCAACTTCCATACGCTGGGTCTGCTCTCCGATCTGCTGAACGTGGCCAATCCTGATGCACCTTCTGACGCCGATGTGGCGATGGTCGAGATCGCCTTGCAGAAAGCCATTAGCGATGCGCGCCAGGATCCGAGCCTGAAAAACCGGCTGGGCGCATCCAATCGCCACAGCTCCTCCCTGGTTCGCGAGCGGATGCGCGCAACCTGGTAATTAAATAAAAAAATAAACCTGCCGAAACCGGTCTGACGGGGCGCATTGCTAAGTGCGCCCCGGGGCAGTGGCCGTGTTCAGAATTATAAACATCGCTGTTAACAGAAAATTCTTTCTTAAATACAGGTGATTTATGATTTATATAATTGTTCATGCCCTTGCTCCAATTTTTGTCATCATGCTGCTGGGCTTCTGGGCCGGTAAGGCCGGAATGGTCAACAACAAAGACGTCTCTCTGCTGAATATTTTCGTCATGGATTTTGCGCTGCCCGCCGCGCTGTTCAGTGCCACGGTACAAACGCCCTGGCCGGGCATCGTGGCGCAATGGCCGCTGATTGTGGTTATTACCGGCGCAATGTGGATTACCTATGGAGCTGTCTATTTCGCGGCCACAAAAGTTTTCAAAAAGTCACCGCAGGATGCGGCTGTGTTAACACTGACGGTGGCGCTGCCAAATTACGCCGCGCTGGGCCTGCCCATTCTGGCCAGCGTGCTGGGTGAAAATGGTGCCACCTCGCTCTCGGTAGCGGTCTCCATCGCCTGTGGTTCAGTGCTGCTTACACCGCTTTGCCTGCTGATTCTGGAACGTGAAAAAGCGTTTGCCGATGGCACCGAACACGGTTCAACCCTGACCATGCTGCCAATTCTGATGTGGCGTTCAGTGAAAAAACCGATCGTACTGGGGCCGTTGATTGGCGTGGTGTTATCAGCGCTGGGCGTTAAAATGCCTGATCTGGTGCTGGCCGCCATTAAACCGCTGGGCCTGGCTGCTACCGCCGCTGCACTCTTCCTGACCGGTGTCATCCTGTCGGCACGCAAACTGAAACTCAACGCGGTGGTGGGCGTCGGCACGGTAACTAAGCTGCTGATTCAGCCCTTTATCGCCTGGGGTCTGGTGCTGGCGCTGGGTCTCAGCGGTCCGGTGGCAATTACCGCCATTCTGATGATTGCGCTCTCCGCCGGTTTCTTCGGAGTGGTGTTTGGCAACCGCTTTGGCGTGCAGTCGCCGGATGCAGAGGCTGTGCTGCTGCTCAGCTCCATTCTCTGTATTTTGTCATTACCACTGTTCATTACGCTGACATCAGGAATGTAATATGAGCTCTGTTCCGCGTCCCCACGATCTGGTCTGGCTGCGAGACGGCAACGCCTTAGCCGCCATCAGTGAGAGCTGGGTCAGTCAGTTCTGGCATCCGGGCCTTCCGGTCGTGGTGCGGCGCGACAGGAGCGAAACCGGGCTGATACCGGTGGGTGTGCGCGGCGAGCGCCGCGAACAGCGCGCCGCCGGATGGGTCAATGCAGCGGATATCGTTCGCGTTGTCACGCCGGAGATGCTGGCGGCGCGTGCACAGTTGCTTGCCTCGCCGTTTACCGCTTATGCGCCGGTCGGCGCGGCGATTGCCCTCAGTGAGCACGACTGGCCGTGGCGCTGGGGTATTACCGGCAGTACCGGTTACGCACTGGCAACACAGCAACCCACGCTGCATGCCGCCAGCGATCTTGATTTAGTTATTCGCGCGCCAGAGCCGCTGACGCGCGATGTGCTGCAACGCTGGCAGGCGCAAACCGATACGCTGGCCTGCCGGGTCGATACGCAGGTAGAAACGCCGTCCGGCGCGTTTGCCCTCAGCGAATGGCTGCGTGAAGGCCGCGCGCTGGTTAAAACCGTCACCGGACCGATACTGACCGCTTCACCCTGGAGCAGGGAGCTACAATGAAAATACTCTTTACCTTTCCCGGCCAGGGCACTCAGCGTGCCGGGATGTTACAGCACCTGCCCGACGGCGACGCCCTGTTAAACAGCGTGCGTGCAGTACTGGGCGACGAGACTGACCAGCTCGACAGTGCCGATGCACTACGCCACACGCGCGCCGTACAGCTCAGTCTGCTGATTTGCGGTGTCGCCTGGGCGCGGGAGCTGATCCGTAGTGGGGTGAAACCCGATATCGTCAGCGGTCTGTCGATTGGTGCGTTTCCTGCTGCGGTGATTTCCGGCGCGCTGGATTTCAGTGATGCTCTGCGGCTGGTGGCGCTGCGCGGCGATCTGATGGAGCAGGCTTATCCGGAGGGATATGGCCTGACTGCCATCACCGGCCTGACGCTGAGTCGTCTGGAGAAACTGATGCCCGGCAGCAACACCTATATCGCCAACCTGAATGCGGAAACGCAGATTGTGATTGCTGGCCGCGATGAGGATATGGCGGTAGTCGCGCAGAAAGCGCTGGATGCCGGTGCCAGCAAAGCGATTAAACTCGCGGTGAGCGTGCCGTCGCACTGCGCGCTGCTGGATAAGCCCGCCGCAGAACTGGCGCGCGCGTTCGGGTCCGTCAGCCTTTCCCGCCCCCATTGCGCTTACCTCAGCGGTTCAACCGGACGCGTGATTTGGGAGCCGGAGAAGATTGCCGACGATCTTGCCTTTAATATGGCGCGTACGGTGCAGTGGAATGATGCGATGGTTTCAGCCAATCAGCGCGATGCCCGACTGGCGATTGAGATGCCGCCTGGCAATGTGCTGACAGGCCTGACGCTTCAGGCGGGCTGGCAGGGCGATGCGATTTGTCTGGAGCGCAACAGCGTTGAGGTTGCACTCCATCTGGTTAAACGGCTGAGTCAGTAAGGCTGCGGGCGTACATCCGCCCTTCTGCCGCCAGTGCCAGCAGGTCATTATCCCGTTCGCGGCGATGTGAGTAGACAATCGAGATCTGCTGACGCATCTGGTAAGGCTCAGCGAGCGTCAGCAGCTGAATGTTGTTTTCATACACCTTCTTCATCCGTCCCGGGATCAGTGCCAGGCCAACGCCCGCCTGCACCAGGCTTATCATCGAGAAGATGTCATTCACCTGGGTGACCATGCGCGGTTCAAATCCGGCTATCTGAAACGCCTCCTGCGAACCGGCATAGGTGGCAAACCCTTCAGCCAGCGAGACAAAATCACGGTCGGCATAATCACGCAGATCCACCGGACCGGCTCCGTCCCGCGTCTCCCCGGCCGGTGTGGCCAGAAAGATCCTGTCTTCAAACAGCGGAATCACATCAAAATGTGCGTCGCTGAGTTCGCCGTCATCGGTGGCGATCAGAATCGCATCCAGCGCGTCATCTTCCAGCATATTCAGCAGCATTTGATTGGAACCCATGGTCAGATCGAGCTCCAGCGTCGGCCGACGCAGCTTCATGCCCATGATCAGCCGGGGAATGGTCTCCAGCGTCAGGGAGTAGAGCGTGCCAAGTCGCAGACGCCCCCCGCCGATGCCTGCGACTTTGCGCGCCTCTTCAATGCCTTTTCCCATCAGGGTGGTCACATCGCGACAATAGTCCAGCAGTGTCCAGGCAGCAGGCAGCGGCACCAGGTTGCGGCCCTTGTGGATAAACAGCGGGCAGTCGATGCCCTCTTCCAGCGTATGCAGTGCGCGATGCACGCTGACGCTGCTCAGCTCCAGCGCTTCCGCCGTGCGGGCGATATTGCCCTTGCTCATAAACATCATGAAGACGCTGAGTTTACGGAAGGTAATTTCCTGGTTGATGTTGTCACTCATTGCTGCTGTTGCCTGTAGGGTCATTTTGCTTTCCCGCATAGTAGCGATTCTCAGCCAGGGTGTAATGATCTGGCTCGCACAAGAGGCACTTACGGACGCAGAGGCGATAAGAGGCTGAACCTGCTGAAGAGGTGCAGGATGGGCGGTGAGCAAAGAGAACACAGGAGAGTGCGGCCGATCCCTCGGCCGCAAAAAAGTCAGAAACCTTACTGCCCGCGCCTTACAACCTTACTGGCGAGATATTCCAGATCTCATCAGCGTACTCCTGAATCGTACGGTCCGACGAGAAGTAGCCCATTCCGGCGATGTTTTTAGCCGCGCGGCGTTGCCACTCATCCGGTTTACGGTAGAGCGCATCCACCTTATCCTGGGTATCCACATAGCTGCGATAATCCGCCAGCAACTGGTAGTGATCGCCGAAGTTGACCAGTGAATCAAACAGATTGCGGTAGCGGCCCGGATCCTGCGGACTGAACAGACCGGAAGCAATCTGAGTCAGCACCTGATGCAGCTCTTCATCCTTTTCGTAATAGTCACGCGGGTTATAGCCCCCTTTACGCAGGGCTTCGACCTGTGGCGTGGTATTACCGAAAATGAAGATGTTCTCTTCACCGACGTGATCCAGCATTTCAACGTTGGCCCCATCCAGCGTACCGATGGTCAGCGCGCCATTCAGCGCAAACTTCATATTACTGGTGCCAGACGCTTCCGTCCCTGCGGTAGAGATCTGCTCAGAAAGATCGGCCGCCGGAATAATGATCTGCGCCAGGCTCACGCTGTAGTTCGGGATGAAGACCACCTTCAGTTTGTTCTTCACCTGCGGATCGTTGTTGATCACATTGGCGACATCGTTGATCAGATGAATGATGTGCTTGGCAACGTAGTAAGCCGATGCCGCTTTACCGGCAAAGATATTGACGCGTGGCACCCAATCCGCCTGCGGATCGGCCTTGATACGGTTGTATCGGGTGATCACATGCAGCACGTTGAGCAACTGGCGTTTGTACTCGTGAATACGCTTGATCTGCACATCAAACAGCGCGTTCGGGTCGAGCACCACGTCCAGATTCTTCGCCACCCAGTCGGCCAGCCGACGCTTGTTCTGATACTTAGCGACCGCCACTTTTTCAATAAACGCCGGATAGTCGATCTGCGCCTTAAGCTCGCCCAGCTGGCTGAGATCGGTACGCCAGTTGCGGCCAATCTCCTCATCCAGCACCTCTGACAGCGCCGGGTTCGCCAGCGCCAGCCAGCGACGCGGCGTAACGCCATTGGTTTTGTTACAGAAGCGGCCAGGGAACAGGCGGGAGAAATCGGCAAACAGCGACTGTACCATCAGGTTGGAGTGCAGCTCCGAAACGCCGTTTACTTTGTGGCTGACCACCACCGCCAGCCAGCCCATGCGTATCCGGCGGCCATCGTTTTCGTCGATGATCGAAATGCGCGACAGCAGATCCAGGTCATCGGGATAGTGATCCTGAATGGTCTTAAGGAAGAAGTCGTTAATTTCAAAAATAATGCTGAGGTGACGCGGCAGGATCTTGCCGATCATATCGACCGGCCAGGTTTCCAGCGCTTCGGTCATCAGCGTATGGTTGGTGTAGGAGAAGACCTGACAGCAGACGTCAAAAGCGTTGTCCCAGCTGAATTTATGATCGTCGATCAGCAGGCGCATCAGTTCGGGGATCGCCAGCACCGGATGGGTATCATTCAGGTGAATAGCGATTTTATCCGCCAGGTTGTCCCAGGTCTGATGCATCCGCCAGTGACGATTAAGAATGTCCTGCACCGTCGCGGAGACCAGGAAATATTCCTGACGCAGACGCAGTTCGCGGCCTGAGTAGGTCGAGTCATCCGGATAGAGCACGCGCGACACGTTCTCAGAGTGGTTTTTATCTTCCACCGCCGCAAAGTAGTCGCCCTGGTTGAACTTGCCGAGGTTAATTTCGTTGCTCGCCTGCGCGCCCCACAGCCGCAAGGTGTTGGTGGCGTCGGTGTCAAAGCCCGGAATGATCTGGTCATAGGCCATCGCCAGGATCTCTTCGGTCTCCAGCCAGCGCACTTTCGCGCCTTCGTGCTGGACGCGGCCACCAAAGCGCACTTTGTAACGAGTATTGAAACGCTGGAATTCCCACGGATTACCATATTCAAGCCAGTAATCCGGCGACTCTTTCTGCTCACCTTCCACAATGTTCTGTTTGAACATGCCGTAGTCATACCGGATGCCATAGCCACGGCCCGGCATGCCCAGCGTTGCCAGCGAGTCGAGGAAACAGGCCGCCAGGCGACCCAGACCGCCGTTGCCCAGCCCCGGATCGTTCTCCTCTTCCATCAGCTCGGCCAGATCCAAGCCCATCTCATCCAGCGCCTGGTTGAGATCGTCATAAATCCCCATCGCTAGCAGCGCATTGCCCAGCGTGCGGCCCATCAGAAACTCCATCGACAGGTAATAGACCTGCCGGACATCCTGCGACAGCTGAGCACGGCTGGAACGCAGCCAGCGCTCCACCATCCGGTCGCGCACCGCCAGCAGCGAGGCGTTAAGCCACTCATGCTTATTGGCGATAGAGGGATCTTTGCCGATGGTAAACATCAATTTATAGGCAATCGAATGCTTTAAGGCATCAACCGTCAACGTTGGTGAGGCGTAAGTGAAAGGTGCATTCATATCCAGTTTTCCCAATCCGTTACATCAAACGTTGGTAGAGATCACGGTAGGCTTGTGCTGCCACCTGCCAGCTAAAGTCCATCGCCATTGCCTGGCGCTGAACATAGCGCCAGAGCGAAGGACGGGACCACAACACAAACGCGCGCCGGATGGCTCGAAGTAGTGACCAGGCGTTGGCATCTTCAAAACTGAATCCACTGGCGATGCCGTCGGCCAGATTCTCCAGTGAGCTGTCATTCACGGTATCGGCCAGCCCGCCGGTGCGGCGCACTAATGGCAACGTACCATACTTGAGGCCATAAAGTTGTGTCAGACCGCAGGGCTCAAAGCGACTCGGCACCACAATCACGTCTGCGCCACCGACAATACGGTGTGAGAACGCTTCGTGATAGCCGATCTGCACGCCGACGCTGCCCGGATGCTCTGCCGCCGCCGCCAGGAAGCCCTGCTGCAGTTCAGCATCGCCCTGGCCCAGCAGCACCAGTTGACCGCCCTGCGCCAGCAAGCCGGGCAGCGCCTCCAGCACCAGGTCCAGCCCTTTCTGTTTGGTCAGACGGCTGATCACGCAGAACACCGGCGCTTTATCATCCACCTTCAGTCCCATCGCCACCTGCAGCTGACGTTTGTTCTCCGCTTTCGCTTCCAGCGTGTCGCGGTTATAACGCGCGCTGAGCAACAGATCGTGCGCCGGATCCCAGATAGAGGGATCAACGCCGTTAAGAATCCCGCTGAGACGCCCTTCACGCATCCGCTGTGCCAGCAGGGTTTCCATGCCGTAAGCATATTCGGCAGAAGTAATTTCATGGGCGTAAGTCGGACTGACCGCCGTGATATGGTCGGCGTAAAAGAGTCCCGCTTTCAGGAAGGAGATCTGACCGAAGAACTCCAGCCCATGCATGTTAAAGAACGACCATGGCAGGCCAATCTCTTCCATGTGGTGCGCCATGAACAGCCCCTGATACGCCAGGTTGTGCACGGTGAAGACCGATTTAGCCGGACGACCACGCGCTTCCAGATAGGCGCAGGTCAGGCCTGCGTGCCAGTCATGGGCATGCACAATATCGGGACGCCACATCGCGTCCATGCCGCACGCCAGTTCACAGCCAACCCAGCCCAGCAGCGCAAAGCGCAGATAGTTGTCGACATACGCAAACTGCGATTCGTCATGGTAGGGACTACCCGGACGATCGTAGAGGCCGGGGGCATCAATTAAGTAGATGCCCACACCGTTAAATTCACCAAATAGCAGACGTACATGACCGGCAAATGTTTCTCGCTCTGTCACGACCTGGAGATCAGGTATGCCTTTGCGCAATGCGGGAAAAGCGGGCAGTAGTACCCGCGTATCCGTGCCGCCCGCTATTTGTGCCTGAGGTAATGCCCCGACGACATCAGCCAGTCCGCCCGTTTTTAGCAGCGGGAAAAGTTCCGAACAGACATGTAAAACCTGCATCCTCGACCTCATTAAGTTATCCGGCACGCTCCGCGTGCCGATTGCGTAAGTTTCGCTTATCGCTTACAGCCCCGCTTTGGCCAGTCTGGCCAGCATGGCGCGGGTTACCAGTACGATGCCTTCATCCGAACGGTGAAACCGGCGACTGTCTTCATCCGGGTTTTCGCCAATAACCATGCCTTCGGGTAACTCGCAGGCGCGATCAATGACGCAGCGACGCAGACGACACGATCGGCCCACTACCACATCAGGCAGCAGTACAGTTGAATCAATATTGCAAAAAGAGTTAACGCGTACCCGCGGGAACAGCACCGAATTAACCACCACCGACCCGGAGATGATGCAGCCCCCCGAGACCAGCGAGTTCATGGTCATCCCGTGACTGCCGGAACGATCCTGAACAAATTTGGCCGGCGGCAGCGGCTCCATGTGGGTACGAATCGGCCAGGTGACGTCATACATATCGAGTTCAGGCATCACCGATGCCAGGTCGAGATTGGCGCGCCAGTAGGCTTCCAGCGTCCCGACATCGCGCCAGTAAGGCGGCGCATTGTCGTCGTTCTGTACGCAGGAGAGCGCAAAGGAGTGCGCATAGCCTTCGCCGCTTGCCACGATTTTCGGCAGGATATCTTTGCCGAAGTCATGGTTAGAGCCTGGCGTCTGCAGATCTTCTTCCAGCAGCTCATAGAGATAGTCTGCGTTGAAAACGTAGATCCCCATGCTGGCGAGCGCCTGGGTATCATCACCCGGCATGGTGGGCGGTTTCGCGGGTTTCTCCACGAAGTCGATCACCATGTTCTCTTCGTCCACCGCCATCACGCCAAACGCAGTGGCTTCATGCACCGGCACCGGTAAACAGGCGATGGTACATTTCGCCTCGTTGACCACGTGATCCAGCAGCATGCGTGAATAATCCATCTTATAAATGTGGTCCCCGGCAAGGATCACGATGTACTGCGCCTGATAGCGGCGAATCACATCAAGGTTTTGCGTCACGGCATCGGCCGTCCCGCGATACCACTGTTCGGTCGAAAATCGCTGCTGCGCTGGCAGCAAATCGACAAACTCATTCATCTCTTCATTGAAGATCGACCAGCCACGCTGGATATGCTGAGTCAGGGTATGGGACTGATACTGAGTAATCACGCCAATCCGTCGGATACCGGAGTTGACGCAGTTGGAGAGGGCAAAGTCGATAATGCGGAACTTGCCGCCGAAATGCACCGCCGGTTTGGCACGTTTGGCCGTTAAATCGACCAGGCGCGTGCCGCGTCCGCCAGCGAGGATCAGAGCAACCGTCTGTGTAGGGAGCTGGCGGGCCAGCATCAGGTGATCTGTTCTATCTAACTTAACCATGTCTGACTCCTTATGATTGCTTTTGGAACACGCACACACCGTGTGCGGGACCATGCCAGACAGTTAGCAGGATGGGGTTGTCGTCCCCGGCGAAAGGAGGAAGGGCGCGCCATTCTCCGTCTGGTAACACGATGTCATTCACCGTATCCGTGGCGTTTATTGTTATTAACCAGCGGCCGGACAGCAGGATCTGCAATCTGTGCATCCCCTGTGCCCATTCATCGTGTTGCAGTGGCTGGCCACCAGCATTGAGCCACTGCACATTGCCGTCACCGTCCTGCCACCAGCGATCTGCGGTCAGCGCCGGAATGCGCTGGCGCAGCTCGATCAGTGCAGCGGTAAATCCGACTAATCCCTTCTCATCCGCCTGCCAGTCAAGCCAGCTCAGGGCGTTGTCCTGACAGTAAGCGTTGTTATTGCCACGCTGGGTGTGGCCGCGCTCATCGCCTGCCAGCAGCATCGGCGTACCCTGTGACAGCAGCAGCGTCGTCAGCAGTGCCCGCACGCTGCGACGGCGTCGTTCAATCACGTCGAAGCTGACGTTCAGCCCCTCTTTGCCGTGGTTGTGGCTGTAGTTATTGCCGTGACCATCACGGTTATCTTCCCCGTTCGCTTCGTTGTGTTTCCGTTCGAAGCTCACCACATCCCACAGCGTAAAGCCGTCATGGGCGGTGATCAGGTTAACCGTGGCGTGTGGCGGCCGGTCATTATGCTGGTAGAGATCGCTGGAGGCGGCAAAGCGGCGGACGAACTCGCCGTTGCTTATGTCGCCGTGCAGCCAGTAACGACGCGCGGTGTCGCGAAACTGATCGTTCCATTCAGCAAACGGCGGCGGAAAACGGCCAACCTGATAGCCGTCAGGGCCGATATCCCAGGGTTCAGCAATCAGCTTGACCTGAGAGAGCAGCGGACAGGCGCGTATGGCCTCAAAAAATGGCGCATCACGCTGGTAATCCGGTGTGCGGCCCAGCACCGGCGCGAGGTCAAAGCGGAAGCCGTCGACGTGGCAGACCCGCACCCAGTAGCGCAGCGCCTCTAAAGCCCACGTCATCACCTGCGGATGATGAATATTCAGCGTGTTGCCGCAGCCGGTCCAGTTCTGATAATCGCCCTGCTCATCGAGCCAGTAGTAGCTGGCGTTGTCGATGCCGCGCATGGAGATCGTCGGGCCAATCTCATCGAGTTCAGCGGTGTGGTTGAACACCACATCCAGCAGCACTTCGATACCCGCGGCGTGCAGGTTTTTGACCGCCTGCTGAAACTCCTGCAACGGCGTCACGTCCGGCTGGCCGGAGGCGTAACGGGGATCCACCGCCCAGAGCGCAAAGGGGTTATAGCCCCAGTAGTTGCTGAGGCCGAGCTGCAGCAGTCGCGGCTCACTGGCGAAGTGCGCCACCGGCAGCAGCTCAAGGGTGGTAATCCCCAGATTGCGCAGGTAATTCACCATAACAGGATGACCAAGCGCCGCGTAAGTCCCGCGCAGCGTTTCCGGAATTTCCGGATGCTGCTGCGTCAGGCCGCGCACGTGGGCTTCGTAAATCACCGTGTTACCCCACGGGGTGCGCGGGGCGACATCGCCCTGCCAGTCAAAATCCTCCGCGACTACCCGTGACTTCGGCGCAATCGCCGCGTTGTCATGCGGATCGGGCTGCGCCTCGCCGCCATGAAACAGCGGGTCATCCGGTACATCGCCCTCAACTGCGCGGGCGCAGGGGTCAACCAGCAGCTTCGCCGGATTAAAACGGTGTCCCTGCTGCGGCGCCCAGGGACCATGCACCCGGTAGCCGTAGCGCTGTCCCGGTTTTAACGCCGGAACATAACCGTGCCAGATATCCCCGCTGCGGCCAGGCAGGTCAAGACGCTGTTCAGCGCCCTGCTCATCAAACAGGCAGAGCTCTACGCGCCCGGCATGCTGTGAGAACAGAGTGAAGTTAACGCCTTTGCCATCGTAACTGGCACCCAGCGGTTCAGGATCTCCGGCAGTGATGGTCATTCAGCCTCCCGCACCAGCCATACCGTTGCCAGCGGCGGCAGATTGAGGCTCAGCGACTGCGGTCGCCCGTGGCTCTCCTGCTCATCGGTATGCACCCGATGATTGCGCACGTCGCTGCCGTGATACTCATGCTGATCGGTATTCAGCACTTCACGCCAGTAGCCAGGCTGGTTAACGCCAAAGCGATAGCCCGGACGCGGCACCGGCGTAAAGTTACTGACGACGATCACTTCGTTGCCTTCACGGTCACGACGGACAAAGGCGAAGACGGAGTGCTCCGCATCATTTACCACCAGCCACTCGAAACCTGCCGGATCGAAGTCGAGCTGATGCAGCGGCGTGTAGTACTGATAGGTGTGGTTGAGATCGCGCACCAGACGGTGAACGCCGTGGTGCCAGTTGTCGTCCCCTTCCAGCAGATGCCAGTCGAGGCTGACGTCGTGGTTCCACTCGCGACCCTGGGCAAATTCGTTGCCCATAAACAGCAGTTTCTTGCCGGGGAAGCCCCACATCCAGCCGTAGTAAGCACGCAGGTTGGCGAACTTCTGCCAGGCATCGCCCGGCATACGATCGAGAATCGAGCGCTTACCGTGCACCACTTCGTCATGCGACAGCGGCAGCACAAAGTTTTCGGTGTAGTTGTACATCATGCCGAAGCTCATCAGGTCGTGATGGTGCTTGCGGTAGATGGGATCGACCTTCATGTAGTCGAGGGTGTCGTGCATCCAGCCCAGATTCCATTTGAACCAGAAGCCCAGCCCGCCGTCTTCGGTGGGACGCGTCACGCCAGGGTAGTCCGTTGACTCTTCGGCCATGGTCACCGAACCGGATGCCACGGTGCCGAGCGTACGGTTGGTGTGACGCAGAAACTCAATCGCTTCCAGGTTCTCACGGCCGCCGTACTGATTCGGCACCCATTCCCCTTCGCTGCGGCTGTAGTCGCGGTAGATCATCGACGCCACCGCATCCACACGCAGGCCATCAATGCCAAAGCGCTCCGTCCAGTAGAGCGCGTTGCCCGACAGGTAGTTGCTCACTTCCCGGCGACCAAAGTTGTAGATCAGGGTATTCCAGTCCTGGTGAAAGCCTTCACGCGGGTCGCTGTGCTCATAGAGCTCGGTGCCGTCGTACCTTGCCAGACCGAAATCGTCGCTGGGGAAGTGGCCCGGCACCCAGTCGAGCAGCACGTTGAGGCCCGCCTCATGGGCGGCGTCAATGAAGGCGCGGAACTCGTCACGGGTACCAAAACGGCGGGTTGGCGCATACATGCCCAGCGGCTGATAGCCCCAGCTGCCATCAAACGGATGTTCGTTGATCGGCAGCAGTTCGATATGGGTAAAGCCCATCTCTTTGACGTAGGGCACCAGCTGTTCAGCCAGCTCTTTGTAGCTCAGCCAGAAGTTGTTGTCGGTGTGACGACGCCAGGAGCCCAGATGCACTTCATAGATGGAGATCGGCGCGTCAAAGGCGTTGGCAGCCTTGCGCTCCGCTTTCATCTCAACCGGCTCTGGCAGACCACAGATCATCGACGCAGTTTGCGGACGCATCTGCGCTTCAAACGCGTACGGGTCCGCTTTGATGCGCAGTTCGCCATTGGCGTCGATGATTTCATACTTGTAGAGCTGGCCGTTGACCGCGCCCGGTACAAACAGCTCCCAGATGCCCAGCTCCTGACGCAGACGCATCGGATGACGGCGGCCATCCCAGAAGTTGAAATCGCCAACCACTGAAACGCGACGGGCGTTGGGTGCCCAGACGCAGAAGCGGGTACCGAAGACACCATCGATGACGTCACCGTGCGCACCCAGCGTCTCATAAGGGCGCAGGTGCGTCCCTTCTGCCAGCAGCCACAGGTCCATCTCCTGCAGCAGCGGGCCAAAGCGATAGGCATCGTCTATCAGGTTCTGCTGGCCGTGCCAGTTCACCGCCAGCTGATAGCGGAACGGGTTTTTGCGGCGTGGAATGACGCCACTGAAGAAGCCGCGTGCATCTTCACACACCAGCTGAGCCAGTTTGCGCCCGGTGGAGGTTTCAATGACCCACACTTCAAGCGCTTCGGGGAGCAATGCCCTGACTTCAAGGCCTTGCTGAGTTCGGTGCATCCCTAGTAACGAAAAAGGGTCGGCATAATTACCCGCAAACAGGGCATTGATCGCATCGCGATCGGGAAGCTCTGACATGACTTTCTTCCTGTGATAATTGGCAGCCGAAATGAACGCGACACAGCCTGTCGCGGTTCACCTGCGCTGCTCTTCATTGAGCCATACGTACAACGACAAAGAAGTCAGGCCATTCCGTGGGAAAAGTGTTTTTGCCGTGTACCACAACCATTTAATCCGGAAAGCACAAGAGTTACCTGTGGCACATCATGGTTAAATCATAGCTTGGTCACGGCACTTGCTATGGACTAAAGCAAAATAATCTTTACCGACCGGCAAAAAAGGGAAGTTGATCACTGAGTAAGCGAAACGGCAGATTGTTTCGTGTACGACAAAAACAAAAAAGGCCGGATAAATCCGGCCTTTGGCGATGTTTTCTGTTTAGCTGGTTAACAACCGCAGCATGCGACGTAGCGGTTCGGCTGCGCCCCATAACAGCTGGTCGCCCACTGTGAAGGCAGAGAGATATTCTGGCCCCATATTCAGTTTACGCAACCGGCCAACCGGCGTGGTCAGCGTACCGGTAACAGCGGCGGGCGTCAGTTCACGCATCGTCAGTTCGCGGTCATTCGGCACCACTTTGACCCACTCATTGTGAGAGGCCAGCAGCTGCTCAATTTCAGCCAGCGGCAGGTCGCGTTTCAGCTTCAGCGTAAAGGCCTGGCTGTGGCAGCGCAGTGCCCCGACGCGCACGCACAATCCATCAACGGGGATGACGTTACGGGTGGCGAGGATCTTGTTGGTTTCCGCCTGGCCTTTCCACTCTTCGCGGCTCTGACCGTTTTCCAGCTGTTTGTCGATCCACGGGATCAGGCTGCCCGCTAGCGGCACGCCGAAGTTATCGGTCGGCAGGGTGCCGGAACGGGTGAAGTCGGTCACGCTACGCTCGATGTCGAGGATGGCGGAGGCCGGGTTCTGCAGCGCAGGCGCAACGTGATCGTGCAGCATGCCCATCTGGGTCAGCAGTTCACGCATGTGGCGCGCGCCGCCGCCAGAGGCCGCCTGATAGGTGGCAACCGAAGCCCACTCCACCAGGTCCTGAGCAAACAGGCCGCCCAGCGACATCAGCATCAGGCTGACGGTACAGTTACCGCCGACAAAGGTTTTGATCCCACTGTCGATACCCTGGCGAATCACCGCATGGTTGACCGGATCGAGGATGATGATGGCATCATCTTTCATGCGCAGCGTGGAGGCCGCATCAATCCAGTATCCCTGCCAGCCGCTGGCGCGCAGCTTTGGATAAACGTCACTGGTGTAGTCGCCGCCCTGGCAGGTAATAATGATATCCAGCGCCCGCAGCGCCTCAATATCAAACGCATCCTGCAGTGTGCCCTGCTGTTTGCCCGCAAATGCGGGTGCCGCCTGACCATGCTGCGACGTCGAGAAGAAGACCGGATTGATTGCATCAAAATCACGCTCTTCACTCATGCGGGACATCAGCACGGAGCCGACCATACCGCGCCAACCAACAAAACCTACATTCTTCATGTCGTGTCCGTCTAAGGCAGTTACACCTGCTTTTCATTTCAGAGGAGAGAGCGGCGTGCTATTTTCACGCCGCTCTGCGTAATAATAAGATTTACCTGTGTCCCTTCACTCTACAAAATGCAGGCCGGGTAGCAAGTGAATTAATTCGATTACGCTAACTTTTTCAGCAGCGTAACTAATAACTCCGCTTTTTCGTGAACAACATGGCGTAAAACCGATGACTGAAATGATTTCAGCGACAATATTATTGTTGTTAATTATGGATCCGCTGGGCAATCTGCCGATTTTTATGTCGGTTTTAAAGCATCTGGAGCCGAAACGGCGGCGAGTGGTGCTGATCCGTGAAATGTTGATTGCCCTGATCATCATGCTGCTGTTCCTGTTTACCGGCGAACGCATCCTGGCATTTTTGAATCTGCGTACTGAAACGGTGTCGATTTCCGGCGGGATTATCCTGTTTCTTATCGCCATCAAAATGATTTTCCCGTCGGCGGAAAGCAGCAGTTCTGGTTTACCGGCGGGTGAAGAGCCCTTCCTGGTGCCGCTGGCGATTCCACTGGTAGCCGGGCCATCGCTGCTGGCGACCTTGATGCTGCTGTCGCATCAATATCCGCATCAGATGTCGCACCTGGTCGGCGCGCTGCTGATCGCCTGGGGCGTGACGGTGGGCATTCTGCTGATGTCAGGTCTGTTCCTGCGGCTGCTGGGTGATAAAGGCGTTAATGCGCTGGAGCGGCTGATGGGATTGATTCTGATTATGCTGGCAACTCAGATGTTCCTCGATGGCATTCGGGCTTATCTGAAGTTATAAGCGCACCTTTGTCCTTTTAACCTGACAAGCCGGCAGGTAGCCGCATTAATTCAGCCTGATTATCAGAAAGTCACGGCATTCAAATGAACAATAATATTTATATAATGAGGTTGTTATTACCCTTTTTTTTCGGCGCGCTCTATCTGATAACAGGTTACGTCTCCCTTCAGGAAGTGCTGCAGTATGCCAACAGCGGCCATTCAGGGGTGATCACAGATATGCGCAGTTATCTGGTTGCCCCGCTACTCTGCGCGTTGCTCTGGCTGCTGGTTTATCTGGTAGCCTGGTGGGGTTTCAGAAAAATTGCCTTCCTGTCCGCGGCTAAAGAAACAGCCTTTCAGGCACTATTCTTTCTGGCAAATATACTCTGTTTAGCTGGACTGACCGTATTATCCGTCTCGGGCCGGAAAGCGGCGTTGAATGACGTGCAGCTGATCCATCTTGACGTCACTGATTTTGCCTGGGTTTACTTACTTGCCGCCGCCATTACGCTGGTTGTTTTTGCTCTGATAAGAAGAAAATGGGCATGAACAGGCTGCTGCAGATTATCAAAAGCTGTCTGCTGCGCACGTTTAACTATGAGGGGCGTGAAGGAAGGACGAGCTATTTTATTTTCCTGCTGTTTCAGCTGATCTGGTTCTGCAGTTATCTGCAATGGTTTACCGGGCCACAGCATGAAATAGGCTTAGTCGCGCTACTACTGTTTATTTTGCCTGTTTTTTCCTGCGGGGTGAGGAGAATAAATGACTCTGGCTATTCACGCGGCGTCATTGTTCTTTTGGTGGTGGCGCCTTATCTGCTGTTCCCTTTTTTACTCTTCCCCCGCTCGCGGGAAAAAAACCTGACGGGCCGATAGCCCGCCGGGTTGGTCAGGAAAGCAGTTCGAAAGCAATCATACCTACGACAGCCCCGGTAGTG
Source organism: Pantoea sp. paga (assembly GCF_007558755.1). Taxonomy (NCBI): domain Bacteria; kingdom Pseudomonadati; phylum Pseudomonadota; class Gammaproteobacteria; order Enterobacterales; family Erwiniaceae; genus Pantoea; species Pantoea sp. paga. Next base: position 142,999 of record NZ_VLTF01000008.1, on the reverse strand, counting down.
CCGAGAATGGTTTCCATCAGCGTCCAGGTCTTCAGCGTTTCCGCTTCGCTGGCCCCGGTGAAGCGACCAAACAGCCAGAAACCGGCATCGTTCACATGGCTGATAATGATTGAGCCACCGCCGATGCAGATCGACAGCGCCGCCAGCTGAGCGCCGCTGTAGTGCAGCGGTTCAATCACCGGCATGATTAAGCCCACCGTAGTCAGACAGGCGACCGTCGCCGATCCCTGAATCACCCGCACCGCACCCGACAGAATAAAGCAGGCCAGCGCAATCGGCAGTCCTGCGCCGGTCAGCGCATTGCCCAGCACCGGACCCACGCCGGAGTCCACCAGCACCTGCTTAAACACGCCGCCCGCGCCAATCACCAGCAGGATAATCCCGGCCGGTTGCAGCGCGCTGCCGCACACCTGCATTACCCGCTCTTTATCCATACCCTGACGGTAAGCCAGGCCATAAATCGCCACCAGCAGCGCCAGCAGGATTGCGGTGAAGGGATGGCCGATAAATTCCAGCCACTCATACAGGGTGGTGCCTTCGGTCGTGAAGCGTGCGCCGATAGTTTTCAGGCCAACCAGCACCAGCGGAAACAGAATCAGTGAGAGGCTGAAGCCAAACGACGGCAGCTTGCTCTCATCGACATCCGGTTGATGATCTTCCGGCGGCGCGCTGAACGAAACGTGGTTGCCAATGAAGTTGCCAAACAGCGGCCCGGCAATCAGCATGCCCGGGATCGCCGCACAGAGACCCAGCAGGATCATCCAGCCAAAGTCTGCGTGCATCTGCGAGGCCAGCAGCATCGGGGCCGGTCCGGGCAGCAGGAACGCCGCCGCTGCGGCCACACCGGCAAACAGCGGGATCACCAGCTTCACCAGATTGCCGCCGGTACGCCGTGCTACTGCAAAAGCGATGCTGATCAATAGCACGACTGCCACCTCAAAAAAGAGCGGCAGCGCGCAGATCAGACCGGCAATGCCCATCGCGTAATGGGCGCGGCTCTGACCAAAGGTTTTCAACATCCGGATGGCGATCTGATCAACTGCGCCGGTTTCATGCAGGATTTTGCCGAACATCGCGCCCAGCGCCACCACAATCGCGAGGAAGCCGAGCGTGCCGCCCATCCCCTTCTGCATGGTTTCAGCGATCTGATTCAGTGGCATGCCGGAGAACAGCCCGGCACCGATGGACACTAACATCAATGCGACGAAGGCGTGCATACGGGCCTTCATCACCAGGAAAAGCAGCAGCAGGACGGAGCCTGCTGCGGTCAAAACGAGTGTTGCGGTATTCATCTCTAACCCTGGCTGATAGCGTCCTGGATAGTCGCAACCGTAGCCGCCACCACATCGTCCAGTGAATGCGCGATATCCACCACCAGTACATCCGGCTCATCGCTACCCGGCTCTTCCAGCGTCGCAAACTGCGTCACCAGCATCTGCGGCTTGAAGAAGTGGCCTTTACGCGCTTTCAGGCGGGCTTCGATGGTGTCGAAATCGCCCTTCAGGTAGACGAAACGCAGGTTGTCATTTCCCTGACGCAGGATGTCGCGATAACTTTTCTTCAGGGCTGAACAGACAATCACGGAAATTGCCTGGGTGCGCTGCATGGCAAACGCGGCGTCGTTCAGTGCCTGTAACCACGGCTGGCGATCGTTGTCATCCAGCGGATGACCATCGGCCATCTTCAGGATGTTGGCGCGTGGGTGGAGAAAATCACCGTCAAGAAAGGCTGTATTCAGCTGGTGAGAGACCTGATTGGCGACGGCAGACTTTCCGCTGCCTGAAACGCCCATCAGGATAAAAACGTGATGCGACGGGGATTGCGTTGTCATTTTTCTGCTCCGGCAGGTGAGAATTTGCCAATGTTACCGATAACAATGTCGTTTCTCATTCTCCTGGCCGCTTAACAGCCTGGCAACCTTTTTACCAGGAAATGCATGAAAGTGTGAGCTGACTCATAAAAACGCCACAATCAGATGCTGCCACCTTCACTGATCTCAAAACCGACATCCAGCGGCTGGCAGGTGCTGGTTTCTCCGGCAATGCGCGCCAGCAGCAGCGCCGCGGCTTCACGCCCCATGCGGTCGCGTGGCGTCAGCACTGTCGCCAGTTGTGGCGTGACAACCTGACTGATGTCATGGCCGTGGAAACCGGCAATCGCCATCTGAGAGGGCACCTGCAATCCCTGGCGCTGGCACTCAAACATCGCGCCGACCGCCAGATCATCATTGGTACAGAACAGGCTATCTGTTTCAGGATAGAGACGTTGCGCCTCACGCAGCAGATCACAGCCAGCGCTGAATGAAGAGGCATCTTCCATCATCACACTGCGTGGCGTCAGCCCCGCTTCGCGCATCGCGATTTCGTAACCACGCTGCTTCTGCAGCGTACGTTCATCCAGGCGTGCGCCGAGGTAGACGGTATGACGATGACCTTTGCTGAGGATTGCCTGCGTCATCTGCCGGGCCGCTTCAACATTATCAAAGCCTACCGCCATATCCAGGCAGGGCGTGACGCTGTCCATCACCTCAATCACCGGGATACCGGCCACTTCCAGCATGCGCAGCGTGCCTGGTGTATGGGTGCGTTCGGTGAGGATAACCCCATCAATGTTCCAGCCCAGCAGCGAGCGCAGTTGCAGCTCCTCTTTTTGCGGGTTGTAACCAAAGTGGGCGACCAGCGTCTGATAGTTGGCTTCGTCAGTGACGGCTTCGATGCCGCGCAATACGTCAGCAAAAACCTGGTTTGTAAGTGACGGCAGCAGTACGCCAATGGCGCGGCTGGTGGCGTTAGAAAGCATATCGGGGGCGCGATTGGGAATATAACCCAGCTCATCCAGTGCCACCGCGATCTTATCCCGCAGGGCAACGGAGACCTGCTCTGGATTACGCAGGTAACGGCTGACGGTCATTTTAGTAATGCCGACGCGATCGGCAACGTCCTGTAATACCGGTCTTTTCTTCTTCATCGTAGCGCCTGGGATCGCCCTTAAAGCTAAAGTACGATGAGTCTATCACTTTTCTGTCACAAAATTGCCAACCGGGCGCGACGATGCGCGCCCGTTATCTGCTTAGACCGGTGGCAGATCAAACAGCAGGACTTCTGCAGCCGAGCTGGCTTCAATGGTCAGCGCGCTTTCGTCCCAGATCGCCAGGGCGTCGCTGGTGGTGATCGCGTTGCCATTAACGGTAACATCACCTTTCACCACCTGAATCCAGATACGACGTCCCGCATCAATCGCGACGTTGTCCTGTTCGCCAGCAGCCATTACCCAGCGCGATAAGGTCATGTCCTGAAAGACTTTCAGCGACCCTTCACGGGCATCCGGGCTTAACACCAGCTGACGCCCCTGCACATCCGGGAAGCGGCGCTGATCGTAGCGTGGCTCGATACCGGTACGCTCAGGAATGATCCAGATCTGATAAAGGTGCAACGGCTCGCTTTCGCTGGCATTGTACTCAGAATGACGTACGCCAGTGCCGGCGCTCATAATCTGGAACTCCCCTGCCGGGATCTGCTCTTTGTTGCCCATGCTGTCCTGATGCTCAACCGTACCGGAGAGCACGTAGGTCAGGATTTCCATATCTTTGTGAGGATGGGTACCAAACCCCTGGCCGCCATCAATCACATCTTCGTTGATGACCCGCAGCGCGGAGAAACCCATAAAGTTCGCATCGTGATAGCTGGCGAAAGAGAATGTGTGCCAGCTATCCAGCCAGCCATGGTTTGCGTGACCGCGTTCTTCAGCTTTGCGTACATAAATCATGTTCAAATCTCCTCAATGTTTTTTATAGTCTGTCCCTGAGGGGGTCTGATTGATAGCTGAAAAACTTCACGCCTCTGTTCAAAATAGTTGAATGAGCATTGAGCAGTGACTGAAAAGCACTGAAGAAGGGCAGGCAAAAAAAAAGCCAGCGGATAAGCTGGCTAAATAATACTGGAAGCAATGTGAGCAATGTCGTGCTTTCTCAGGCTGTCGGGCGACCTCCCGAGAACGCATGGCAATAATAATCATTATCATTCGCGTCTGTAAAGTCATTTTCACATTTTTTACTTTGATTAACGCGGTGAATACCTTGATGTTTAAAGGGTTTTAATGGACTAAAGGAGAAACCATGAGTGAAATAGTTGTCCGCCATGTCATGCCAGATGATGCTGCTGCGCTGCACAGGATCTATGGTCAGCCAGATACCCAGGCCAGCACACTCCATTTGCCCCACTCATCACTCCAGATGTGGCATACCCGCCTCGCGACGCCTCAGTCGAATGCGCATCTGCTGGTGGCCTGTATTGATGAGGAGGTCGTCGGTCAGTGTGCGCTGCATGTGGAAGAGCGTGCCAGACGCCGTCATGTGGCCTCACTGGGTATGGGCGTGGATGAACGCTATCGTCAGCGTGGCGTCGGAACCGCACTCATGCGTGAAATGGTCGCGTTGTGCGACAACTGGCTACAGGTGAGCCGAATGGAACTGACCGTGTTCGTCGATAATGGCCCGGCCATCGCCCTTTATCAGCGTTTCGGTTTTGAGATTGAGGGAACGGCTAAAGGCTTCGCAATGCGGCACGGTGAACTGATCGAAGCGCATTATATGGCGCGGGTTAAAGCCTGACGTGTGGAAGCAGAAAGAGCACCGAAGGCGCCCTTTCTGCTGATAAACCCTGACCAGGTTCGCTGTCAGTTAGCGCCTGCGCAGGAAACAGGGTCAGATCGGAAAGACGCAAAAGCCGTCATCCATGACATGCTCGGCCCGCGCCGTCCTGGCGCGGGACGCTTTCTTCTTCTGACCCAGTTCCCTGCGCATTAAGCTTATTTATTGCTGTCAGATTCACCCGGGTTTGAGTTTGTCAGCAGTTTTAAATCTCAATAACCCGCACTCAAATCATCAATGCTGCGCGGATCGGAAGCGCCATAGAGCATGCCATCCGGCCCAATCATGATGCTCTGCGTACTGCCCATCGACGGCAGTACCTTCACATGCTGACCTTTGGTTTCCAGCAGACGCAGCGTATCGGGACTGAAGCCCTTCTCCACCCGCAGCTGATCCGGCAGCCACTGATGATGGAAGCGCGGCGCATTGGTGGCTTCCGCCACGTTCATCCCGAAATCGATGCTGTTAACCACCATCTGCAACACCGTGGTGATAATGCGGCTGCCGCCAGGACTGCCGGTCACCAGCCAGGTTTTTCCCCCTTTGGCGACGATGGTCGGCGACATCGATGACAACGGACGTTTCGCCGGTTGCACCGCATTCGCTTCCCCGCCAACCAGCCCGTAGACATTGGGCGTGCCTGGCTTGGCTGAGAAGTCATCCATCTCGTTATTCATCAGGATGCCGCTGTTGCCCGCCACAATTCCGCTGCCGAAATAGGTGTTAAGCGTATAAGTCACCGCGACCGCATTCCCCTGCTTATCCACCACCGAGAAATGGGTAGTCTGATTGCTTTCATAAGGTTCGAGCTTGCCCGGTTTGATCTCGCTGGAAGGTCGCGCTTTTGCCACATCGATCTGCTGCGCCAGGGTTTTGGCATAGGCTTTACTGGTCAGCGCCTGCCACGGCACCTTCACGAAATCGGGATCGCCGAGATATTCCGAGCGGTCCGCGTAGGCATATTTCTCCGCTTCCGCCATCACCTGCATGGCATCAGCACTGCCAAAGCCCATCTTCGCCAGATCGAAGTTCTCCAGGATATTCAGAATCTGCACGATGTGGATGCCACCGGATGACGGCGGCGGCATTGAGAAGACTTCATAGCCACGGTATGTTCCGCTAATTGGCTTACGCTCGACCGCACGATAGGCCGCCAGGTCAGCTTTGTTGATCAAGCCGCCATGTTGCGCCATCTCTCCGGCGATCTCATCCGCGATTTCACCTTTGTAAAACGCATCCGGTCCCTGACGGGCAATCAGTTGCAGGCTGTGAGCCAGGTTCTTCTGCACCAGCCTATCGCCCTTCTGCCACGGTGTGCCGTCCGGTTTGTAGAAAATCGCTTTGCTGTTGGGATGGGTGATCAGCACTTCTTTGCCGTAGGTTTTCAGATCGTCCGCCAGCGCGTCGTTAACCGGAATACCATCACGCGCCAGTTTGATCGCCGGTGCCAGCAGCGTGCTCAGCGGCAGAGTGCCATATTTCTGCGCAGCCAGCGCCAGTCCGGCTACGGTGCCCGGCGTGCCGGAGGCGAGATGTGATGTCAGCGAGAGCTTGCTGTCGGCGTTGCCCTGCTTATCCAGGAACATGTCACGCGACGCGTGTCCCGGTGCCATCTCACGGAAATCGATAGCCGTGGCGCGGCCAGAGGCAGTGCGCAGCAGCATAAAACCGCCGCCGCCGAGGTTGCCCGCCTGCGGATGGGTCACGGCCAGCGCAAAGCCCACCGCCACCGCGGCATCCACCGCATTACCGCCCTGACGCAGGATCTCCACGCCAACCTGTGTTGCCATCGCATCCACTGACGCAACCATGCCGTGCTGCGCTTTTACCGGGTGAAAAGTATCACTGTCCACGCCGTAGGAGACCGGAGGAGCCTGCGTTGGCGCGGCGTTAGCGCCTGCCACGACGGTGAAACTCATCACCAGCGACCAGCTAAGCTGACGCACTGTTTGCTGCATTTTCATCCTGCCACCATCCCATATTGTTATTTACATTTTTTTATCATTTCTGCAAGTGCCTACAAATACAGCAAAATAACCGGGGTTAAGTCAAATCAGGAATAGATCGGAAAGTAAGGTCTGTGATATCGGGTAAACTTATGGCTACGACCCTGATATCGGTGTACGCGGTTGTGCACCCAAAACCCTGTCGCTTTAAGGAAGGAGGAGTGATGAAAAAGTGGATGATTATTCTGGCCGCTCTGCTGCCTTTCGCCAGTCAGGCGAACACGCTGAACAGCACTAACGATCCGAATAAACCTGGCTATAACCCCAGCCAGCAGCGGATGCAGTCGCAGATGCAGACCCAGCAGCAGCAGCAACAGCTGAAGCTGCGCCAGGATCAGCAGCGTCAGACGCAGGACACGCAGCGTAAAATGCAGGAACAGCGGAACAGCGCCCAGCAGCGGGTGATTACCACGCAGCCGGGCCAGCAGAATCAGAATCAGAATCTAAACCAGAACTAACTAAAATCGGGGCCGATGATGTCGATGGCGTCAGTACAGATGGCATCGACGCCCCATTTCAGCAATTCCCGCGCCCGATCCGGGCTGTTCACGGTATAAACCAGAATCTTCAGGCCTGCGGCTTTCAGTTCGGCGACCCGCTCAGTGGTCAGCACCTTATGATTAAGATGAATTGAGACACACGCCAGCGCAGCAGTTTTCTCCTGCCACTGCGGATCCCAGCTGTGCGACAGCAGGCCACGCGGCAACTGCGGCTCTGCCTTCATCGCGGCTTCCAGCGCCTCAAAAGAGAACGAAGAGAGCAACGGTGCGACCTGATCCTGCCACAGTATCGCGGCAGCCTGCGCCACGGCGCGTCCGGTTTCAGCGTCGCTGCCGGTGGTCGGTTTGATTTCGATGTTCGCCATCATCTGATGCTGACGGCAGCGTGCCGCCACCTGATCCAGCCGCGCCAGCTTTTCACCGGTAAATGCGTTGCCAAACCAGCTGCCCGCATCAAGCTGCGACAGCTTCTCCCACGGCAGCTGACCCGCCACGCCCCAGCCGTTGCTGGTGCGATCGAGCGTGTCGTCATGCAGCAGGAAGATCTGCGCATCGGCCGATAATTTGGCATCAAATTCAATCATCTGATGACCATATTTCGCGCCGGTGTCGATCGCAGCCAGCGTATTTTCCGGTGCCAGTTTACCGCCGCCGCGATGGGCGACGATGTGGGGATAGGGCCAGTGTTGTGTGCTCATTCCAGACGCTTTCCATGGGTTGAATCGAAGAAGTGTAACGCATCTGACGGCAGATGCAGCCACAGCGTACTGCCTGGCTGCGGACGTTCACTGTGGGCTAAGCGTACCACCAGTGGCGTGTCACCGATGCGGCCATGTGCCAGATTATCAGCCCCCAGCATTTCCAGCGTATCGACCCGCAGCGGTACGCCGCCCTGCTCGCGGCTACTGAGCCGGATGTGCTCTGGCCGGATGCCCAGCACCACCGGCCGGTTAGCCCATTTCGCTTTACTGTCGCTGAGCGGCAGAGCGTGCGAGGCGTCGAGGTCGAAGCGTGATCCATCGCTGCTGAACTGCCCTTTCAGCAGATTCATGGCGGGCGCGCCAATAAACGAGGCAACAAACTGGCTGGCGGGACGCTCATATACCTCGACTGGCGTGCCGAGCTGCTCGACCACCCCTTTGTTCATCACCATCACCCGCTGCGCCAGCGTCATCGCCTCCACCTGATCGTGGGTGACATAGAGGCTGGTGGTCTGTAAGCGGCGATGCAGCAGCTGCAGTTCCAGCCGCATCTGCACCCGCAGGCGGGCATCAAGGTTGGAGAGTGGCTCATCAAACAGAAAGACCGCCGGTTCACGCACGATCGCGCGGCCCATCGCCACGCGCTGCCGCTGTCCGCCGGAGAGTTCGCGAGGCCGACGCATCAGCAGGTGATCCAGCTCCAGACTGCGCGCCGCGTCGAGCACCCGCTGGCGAACCTGCTCTTTGCCCATGCCACGGATTTTCAGGCCATAGGCCATGTTCTCTTCTACTGACATATGGGGATAGAGCGCGTAGTTCTGGAACACCATCGCAATCCCGCGATCTTTTGGCTCTTCCTGAGTAACGCGCCGGTCGTCGATATAGATATCGCCGGAGCTGACGCGCTCCAGTCCGGCCACCATGCGCAGCAGGGTCGATTTACCGCAGCCGGATGGCCCGACCATCACCATAAATTCGCCGTCATTGATGGTGACATTCAGCGGCTGGATGATCTGATTTTTGCCATCGTAGGATTTAGTTACTGCCTGAAGGGTTACGCCTGCCATCTTATTTCTCACTCTCAACCAGACCGCGCACAAAGGCACGCTGCATGACCAACACCACCACCAGCGGTGGGATTAGGGTTAATAACATTGCCGCCATCACTTCGTTCCACTGGGTCGGTGAGCCGCTGGTGGAGATCATGCTTTTGATCCCCGCCACCGCCGTGCCGAGGCTGGCGTCGTTGATGATCAGTAGCGGCCAGAGATACTGGTTCCATCCGTAGATAAAAGTGATGACGAATAGCGCCGCCAGATTGGTTTTCGACAGCGGCAGAACGATGTCGATGAAGAAGCGCATCGCGCTGGCACCGTCGATACGCGCCGCCTCCACCAGCTCATCAGGCAGCGACATAAAGAACTGACGGAACAGGAAGGTGGCGGTGGCCGAAGCCATCAGCGGCAGGGTTAATCCGCTGTAGCTGTCGAGCAGGTTGAGATCGGCGATCACCTGCACTGTCGGGAAAATACGCACCTCAACCGGCAGCATCAGGGTGATGAAGATCAGCCAGAAAAAGAGCGTACGCAGCGGAAAACGGAACCAGACCAGCGCAAACGCCGACAGCATCGACACCGTGATTTTGCCGAAGGTGATGCCCAGCGCCATGATCATGCTGTTGAGCAGCATCAGGCCAAACGCCGGCCCGTTGCCGTTGACGCCGTGCGTCCAGATGCGCGAGATGTTCTCCCACAGGTGCGTGCCGGGCACCAGCGTCATCGGCACCTGATAGACTGCTTCGTTATCCAGCGTCGCCGCCACAAAGGCGACATAGAGCGGAAACAGGATGGTGAGCACGCCCAGCACCAGCACGATGTGGCTGAAGAGATCCAGCCCGCGTCGATTCTCAATCATTGGTATTGCACCTTACGTTCAACAAAGCGGAACTGGAGCACCGTCAGCCCGATGACCAGCAGCATCAGCACCACCGACTGCGCAGCGGACGAGGAGAGATCCAGACCGGTAAAGCCTTCGCGATAGATTTTGTAGATCAGCGTGGTGGTCGCCTGCACCGGTCCGCCGCCGGTGGCGGCATCGATCACCGGGAAGGTATCGAAGAAGGCGTAGATCAGATTCACCACCAGCAGGAAAAAGCTGACCGGCGTAATCAGCGGCAGAGAGAGATTAAAGAAGCGACGCACCGGTCCGGCACCGTCAATCGCGGCGGCTTCCACCAGCGATTTCGGGATCGATTGCAGTGCGGCAAAGAAGAACAGGAAGTTGTAGCTCATCTGCTGCCAGATCGATGCCAGCACCACCAGGAACATCGCCTGACCGCTGTTTTGCGCATAGTTCCAGTTGTAGCCGATGTGGTTCAGCAGATAGCTGAACAGGCCCAGGCCCGGATTAAACAGGAACATCCACAGCACCGCGGCCACCACAGGCGCAACGGCGTAAGGCAGCAGCAACAGCGTCTGATAGAGACGGCGCAGCCGCACCACATAATCCACCAGCGCCGCCAGCAGCAGCGAGAACACCATGCCGAACACCGTGACCATGCCGCTGAATTTTATGGTGGTCCAGAACGAATCCAGATAGTAAGGATCGGCAAACAGCCGTCTGAAGTTTTCCAGCCCGACAAAGCTGCTGGAGATGCCAAAGGGATCGAGGCTTTGCAGCGAGTACCATAGCGCTTCACCGGCAGGCCAGAGAAAGAAGATGGCGGTAATCAGCAGTTGCGGCAGCACCAGAAGATAGGGCAACAGACTGGTGCGAAAGACCGGACGAGATGAAGACATGGCATACCTGGCGTCAAAGAGAGGGGCCAGCCTGAGCTAGCCCGCAAGGAGAGATTACTTCACCTGCTGCTGGAAGCGGCGCAGCAACTCATTACCGCGTTTCACTGCGTTATCCATCGCGTTCTGCGGCGATTGCTTGCCGGTCCAGACGCTTTCCAGCTCTTCGTCGATCACGGTACGAATCTGCGGCATATTGCCCAGACGCATGCCTTTGGTGAACGGCAGTGGCGGCTTGTTCATCATCTGACGGGTGGCGATATCCGCGCCCGGATTCTTATCGTAGAAGCCCTGCTGCTTAGTCAGCTCGTAGGCGGCGGTGGTAATCGGCAGATAGCCGGTTTTCTGGTGCCATTCCGCGGCTATTTCCGGTTTAGCGAGGAACTGCATAAACTCAGCCACACCTTTGTAGGTTGCGGCATCTTTGCCTTTCATCACCCACAGGCTGGCACCGCCGATCAGGGCGTTCTGCGGCGCATTCGGCACGGTCTCGTCATACGGCATCATGCCAACGCCGAAGTTGAATTTGGCGTAATGACGGATATCAGCCAGCGAACCGGATGAGGCGGTGGTGATACCGCAGTCGCCGTTGTAGAACTTGGCGGTGGACTCATCTTTGCGGCCAAAGTAGGTGAAGTCCCCTTTCTTGTTCATCGCTTCCAGCAGCTCGATATGACGAACCAGTACCGGCTTGTTGAACTCCAGCACCGCATCAAGTCCGTCAAACCCGTTGTTTTTGGTCGCTACCGGCAGAGCGTGCCAGGCGCTGAAGTTTTCAATCTGGATCCAGCCCTGCCAGCCGCTGGCGTAGCCACAGCTCATGCCCGATTTGCGCAGTGCGGCGGCATCCGTCGCCAGCTCCTGCCAGGTTTTCGGCGGCTGGTCCGGGTTCAGACCCGCTTTTTTAAAGGCGTCTTTGTTGTAGTAGAGCACTGGCGTCGAGCTGTTGAACGGCTGAGAGATCAGCTGACCTTTGCTGTCGCTGTAGTAGCCCGCCACCGTTGGCACGAACTGCTTTTCATCAAAGGGGATACCGGCGTCTTTGAAGACCTGATGCACCGGCACAATCGCCTGCGAGGCCATCATGGTCGCTGTACCGACTTCATAAACCTGCAGCACCGCAGGGGCTTTGCCGCTGCGCACTGCCGCAATCCCTGCTGCCAGGCTCTGCTCGTAGTTACCTTTGTAGGTCGGAACAATTTTGTAATCGGGATGCGTCTGGTTAAAACGCTGTGCCAGCGAATCCACTTCTTTGCCTAGCTCGCCTTCCATAGAGTGCCAGAAAGGGATCTCAGTGGCGGCCATGGCATGGCTGCTGAGCGTCAGACCGAGCAGCACGCTCATCAGGCTACGACGAAAGGTAACGACGGACATAGAATTTTCCTGTGCAGGTAAATACGCGTGAAATCACGGATTTCTGTTTCGCGAAGTAACATGACACGGGGAAATGAAGGATTAATAACAGAAAGATGACAGCCGGGTGACAGACTGAATAGCGGAAAAGAAGACGCTGGCAGCGCAGCGGTAACGCGTCACCGCTGCCAGGTTTTGGTTACATAATTTGCAGAGCGTCTGGGCAGTAAAAAAGCCCGCAGCGGGTTTTCACTTCACCAAACGCAAAAGACGATGGCGGCCCCTCTAACACCGACACTCAAGGCCGTCGGCGGCGCAGGCAGGTTGCGGGCGGACAGCGCGCAGCCACCGGAGCGTACACGTAGTACGTGAGGATGGCGAGCACTGCCCAACCGCAACCTGGCAAGCAAGCCAGGCCTCTGAATGTTAAGCTCCGAGGTACGCACTGCGGACGGCTTCGTTGGAAAGGAGTGCTGCACCTGTGTCTTCGAGCACCACATGCCCGTTCTCCAGCACATAGCCCCTGTCCGCCAGCTTCAGCGCCTGATTCGCATTCTGCTCCACCAGGAAAATCGTCATTCCCTCGCTGCGCAGCTGCTCAATGGTGTCGAAGATCTGCTGAATAATGATCGGTGCCAGTCCCAGCGACGGCTCATCCAGCAACAGCAGGCGCGGCTGGCTCATCAGCGCACGGCCAATCGCCAGCATCTGCTGTTCGCCGCCCGACATCGTCCCGGCGCGCTGGATTTTACGCTCCTCCAGACGCGGGAAGAGTTCATAAACGCGCTTGATCCGCGTCAGATAGTCCGGACGGCTGGCAAAAAAGCCCCCCATCGCCAGGTTCTCTTCCACCGTCATGCGCGAAAAGACCCGTCGGCCTTCCGGCACGATGGCGATCGCTTCACGCATAATGCGCGAGGTTTGCCAGTCGGTAATGGTTTTGCCATCAAAGGTAATGGTGCCCTGCGTCGCGCGCGGTTCACCGCATAGCGTACCCAGCAGCGTGGTTTTTCCGGCACCGTTAGCGCCAATCAGGGTGACGATTTCGCCCTGATTGATATAGAGGCTGACGTTGTGCAGCGCCTGAATTTTGCCGTAGTGGGCGCTGACGTTCTCAATGGTTAACATCGCATTTGCCATCTCAGGCCTCTCCTAAATAGGCACGAATGACATCCGGGTTATTACGAATCTCTTCCGGCGTTCCGTTAGCCAGCGGCGTTCCCTGATTGACCACATAAATACGGTCAGAAATCCCCATCACCAGCTTCATATCATGTTCAATCAGCAGCACCGACACCTTATGTTCGCCACGCAGCTCCGCAATCAGCGCATCCAGCTCATGGGTCTCTTTGGGGTTAAGGCCCGCCGCCGGTTCATCCAGCATCAGGATCTCCGGGCGCGTCACCATACAGCGCGCAATCTCCAGTCGACGCTGCTGACCATAGGCCAGATTGCCCGCCTGACGGTTAGCCAGATCCAGCAACCCTACCCGCTCCAGCCAGGTCGCCGCACGATCCAGCGCCTCGCTCTCACTGCGGCGAAACGCCGGGGTTTTCAGCAGACCGGAAAATACGCCGCTTTTCAGATGCTGATGCTGCGCCACCAGCAGGTTCTCAATGACCGTCATCTCACGGAACAGACGCACGTGCTGGAACGTCCGCACAATGCCCATCCGCGCAATCTTCTGGCCCGGCAACCCTTCCAGATGCTGCTCACGCAATGTGATCGTCCCGCCGGTTGGCTTGTAAAAGCCGGTCAGGCAGTTGAACACGGTGGTTTTACCGGCACCATTGGGGCCAATCAGCGAAACGATCTCCTGCGGACGCAGCTCCAGCGCCACATTGTTCACGGCTAACAGACCGCCGAAGCGCATCATCAGGCCTTCAACGGCTAATAAAGGCTGAATCATGCCTGCTCTCCTTGTTTACCAGTCCTGAGCTTCAGATGCGGACGCTTCATCGGCAACAGGCCCTGCGGACGCCAGATCATCATCAGCACCATCAGGCCACCCAGCACCAGCATGCTGTACTCATTGAGATCGCGCATCAGCTCGCGTGACACCACCAGCAGGATGGCGGCCAGAATCACCGCAAACTGCGAACCCATCCCGCCCAGAACCACAATCGCCAGCACAAAGGCGGATTCGACAAAGGTAAAGGATTCCGGGCTGACAAAGCCCTGACGCGCCGCGAACAGGCTGCCGGCAAAACCGGCAAACGCGGCACTGATGGTAAAGGCGGTCAGCTTGATGCGGGTCGGGCTGAGACCCAGTGAACGACAGGCAATCTCATCCTCGCGCAGGGCTTCCCAGGCACGGCCCAGTGGCATCCGCAGCAGCCGGTTAATCACAAACAGCGTCAGCACCACCAGCAGCAGCGCCACCAGGTAGAGGAAGATAATGCGGTCGCTGGGATCGTACTTCAGCCCAAAGAAGTTATGGAAGGTATCCCAGCCGCCTTCACGCGGCGTACGGCCAAATTCCAGACCAAACAGCGTTGGTTTCGGGATCTGGCTGATGCCATTCGGCCCACCGGTCAGGGCGGTATTGTTCAGCAGCAGAATACGCACGATCTCACCGAAGCCCAGCGTCACTATCGCCAGATAGTCGCCGCGCAGTCGCAGCACCGGGAAGCCCAGCAGCAGACCAAACAGCGCGGCGACTATGCCGGAGAGCGGCAGACACTGCCAGAAGCCGAGACCGTAATAGTGGTTCAGCAGCGCAAAGGTGTAGGCACCGATGGCGTAAAAGCCGCCATAACCCAGTACCAGAAGACCAGAAAGGCCGACCACCACGTTTAAGCCCAGACCGAGCATCACGTAGATCAGCGTCATGGTGGCGATATCGACGGTGCCGCGTGACACCAGGAATGGCCAGGCAACGGCGGCGATAATCAGCACCGCCATCACCAGCTTCTGCTTCGGCGTCGAGCCATCAAGACCCGGTAACACCAGCGCCGGACCGGAAATTTTCTTCAGGCCACTTTGCCATACCGGACGCAGCAGCTGAAACAGAAACACCACCGCACAGCCTGTGGCGATCCAGTTCCAGCGCACGCTACCGGCGTTCTGCACCACCAGATTAGTGCCGTCCAGATTCAGGCGCAGCCCCATAAAGAAGGTGGCGAGCACCAGCAGCATCACCGAGGAGATCAGGGCATTGATAAAGGAAGTCTTCATACTTTTTCGACCTCCGGGCGGCCCAGAATCCCGGTCGGCATCACCAGCAGCACCACAATCAGCAGGGCAAACGAGACCACATCTTTATATTCCGTGCTGAGATAGGCCGAGGTCAGCGCCTCGGCGATGCCCAGCACCAGGCCGCCAATCATCGCGCCCGGAATACTGCCAATCCCGCCCAGCACGGCGGCGGTGAACGCTTTCATGCCTGCCATAAAGCCGATGAAGGGGTTGATTGAACCGTAGAATTGTCCCAGCAACACGCCCGCCACTGCGGCCATTGCTGCACCGATCACAAAGGTCAGCGAGATCACGCGGTCGGTGTTAATTCCCAGCAGGCTGGCCATTTTCAGGTCTTCAGCGCAGGCGCGGCAGGCGCGGCCCATGCGCGAGTAGCGGATAAAGGTGGTCAGCGCCAGCATCGCCAGGAACGTCACCACCCAGATCACAATCTGCATGGTGGAGATGGTAGCGGCAAAGCCGTTGCTCTCGCCTACCGTCCACTGTCCGGTAATCAGACTCGGCAGCGCCAGGTCGCGTGAACCCTGCGTCAGGCTGACGTAGTTTTGCAGGAATATCGACATCCCGATGGCGGAGATCAGCGCAATCAGGCGCTTGGACGAGCGCACAGGCCGGTAGGCGACGCGCTCGATGCTCCAGCCGTAGGCGCTGGAGATAATTACCGCCATCACAAAGCCGGCCGCAATCATCAGCCAGGTGGTGTCGATGCCCATCATCATCAGGGCGGCAATCACGATAAAGGAGACATAGCTGCCGATCATGTAGACCTCGCCGTGGGCGAAGTTGATCATGCCGATAATGCCGTAAACCATGGTGTAACCGATGGCGATCAGCGCGTAGGTGCTACCAAGGGTCACACCGTTAAACATCTGCTGAATAAAATAGAGGAACTGCTCGGACATACCTTGACCCTTACTTAACCGATCATGGGCGATCGGGGTACAAAAAACGCCTGGCAGACAAGCACCAGGCGTTCGTGTCGCTGGTCAGGGAAAACCGGTTAACCAGCCTCCCGCTCACCACAAAACAGCCTGGTTTACTTCACAGCAGTCGAGGTGCCATCGGCGTGCCATTTAAAGACGCCGAATTCAAAGCCCTTAAGATCACCCTTCTCATCCCAGTTCAGGTTGCCCATCACGGTTGGCACCGCGGCACCTTCCTTAAGGTTTTTCACGATAGCGTCCGGCTCAGCGCTCTTGCTGCGCTCCATGCCGGTTGCCAGCGACTGCAGAGCTGCATAGGTGGTCCAGACGAACGGTCCGGTTGGATCCAGTTTCTTCGCTTTCAGCGCTTCCACGATCGGTTTGTTGGTTTCAACCTGATCGTAGCGTTTCGGCAGGGTCACCAACATGCCTTCAGATGCGGCACCGGCGATGTTGGACAGCGAGGCGTTACCCACGCCTTCTGGTCCCATAAACTGGGTTTTCAGGCCCGCAGCACGTGCCTGACGCACGATCTGGCCCATTTCCGGGTAGTAACCGCCGAAATAGACGAAATCGACGTTCTCTTTCTTGAAGCGCGCCACCAGCGTAGAGAAATCTTTATCGCCAGCGGTGATACCTTCAAACATCACAATATTAGCGCCCTGCTTTTTCAGGCTCTCCTGTACGGAGCGCGCCAGGCCTTCGCCATACTGCTGTTTGTCATGCACCACAGCGATACGCTTAGGTTTAAGCTCGCTCATCACATATTTCGCGGCGGTCGGACCCTGATCGGAGTCGAGACCGGTGGTGCGCATAATCAGTTTATAGCCGCGGGAAGTCAGGTCAGGTGCGGTCGCCGCCGGGGTAATCATCAGCACGCCTTCATCTTCATAGATGTCAGAAGCGGGCTGGGTGGATGAAGAGCAGAGATGGCCGATCACGTAGCGGATGCCATCGTTAATCACCTTGTTCGCTACCGCAACCGCCTGTTTCGGGTCACAGGCGTCGTCATATTTCACCGCAACCAGTTTGTTGCCGTTAACACCGCCTTTGGCGTTGATATCTTCAATTGCCTGAGTCGCACCGGCGAATTGCATGTCGCCGTACTGCGCCACCGGGCCAGACATTGCGCCGACAATCGCCACTTTGATATCTTCAGCCAGCGCCGCATGGCTCATCGCCAGTGCTACACATCCCGCCAGTAATGCGCGACCTTTCATTTTCATCCTGACTACCCCATTTGTTTTGTCGTGTATGTTGTGAGTGTTTATGCTGTCAGATAAAGTCGAAAACTGATTAAGCATGAATGAGTTAGCGTACTTTTCTGACATTTTTTATTAATAAGGCTTTATTTTTCAGGTTATTAAACAGGAAGTTTCTTCTGTAAATCAACTGACATATTCAGAATTGACTGAGTGAAACAGCATAATACACTGGAGGCAACGGCCGGTTTTTCACCGCTTTGCCAGCGCGTTATGCTGGATTGATCGCACGCTCTCCCTGTTTACAACTATCATCCTGGCATCCCGACCATCTTTTGACCTGTTTTATTGATGAAAATGTGGTGGCACTCTGGTTGTACATTTTCGCTGCACTTTCCCCTGTTACAGAGGTTTTTGTTATGAAGCTCACTATCCAGCGTTTAACCACGCTGACCGCGCAGGACCGCATCGATCTTGGCAAAGTCTGGCCGGATCTGGAGATTGAACAACTGGAGCAGCAGCTGGATGAGCGCTATCGTCTCTATGCTGCCCGTTTTAACGACCGGCTGCTGGCGGGTTTGCAGCTGGAAATCGCCGGGATCCACGGCAAAATTCACCGGCTGTCGGTGCGCGATGTCACGCGCCGACGCGGGGTGGGACAATATTTACTGGAAGAGACGATCAGGCAGAATGGGTCGATAGCGGACTGGTGGATTGCCGATGATGGCAGTGACGATCAGCAGGTGCGGGCAGCCTTTATGCAGGCGTGTGGCTTCAGGGCGCAGAGTGATGGATGGATAATGGCGGTAGAATAGTCAGGCGCAGAAAAACAAAAAGGGCGACATAAAGTCGCCCCTTAAGATGTCGAAGTGCGTTACGCTTCGATCGCCATACGCAGTTTCTTCATGGCGTTCTTTTCCAGCTGCCGGACACGTTCGGCTGACACGCCGTACTGATCGGCCAGCTCCTGCAGCGTGGTTTTATTGTCTTCGTCCAGCCAGCGGGCGCGAATGATGTGCTGACTACGCTCATCCAGACCTTCCATCGCATAGCTCAGCTTATCAGCCGCGTGCGCATCCCAGTTATCCTCTTCAATGCCGTCAGCAAAGTCAGAGGTTTTATCCTGAAGATAAAGCACGGGTGCCATAGAGCGGCCTTCGCTGCTCTCGTCGTCGGCAGACATATCAAAGGTCATATCCTGCGCGGCCATACGCGATTCCATTTCACGCACATCTTTGCTGCTTACGCCCAGCTCACGCGCAACCATCTCGACTTCGTCCTGATTGAACCAGCCCAGACGCTGCTTGGTTTTACGCAGGTTAAAGAACAGCTTACGCTGTGCTTTGGTGGTCGCGACTTTCACGATACGCCAGTTACGCAGCACGTATTCGTGAATCTCCGCTTTAATCCAGTGCACGGCAAACGAAACCAGACGTACGCCCACTTCTGGGTTGAAGCGACGTACCGCTTTCATCAGGCCGATATTGCCTTCCTGGACCAGGTCAGCCTGTGGCAGACCGTAGCCGGAGTAATTACGAGCGATATGAACTACAAAGCGTAGGTGAGACAGGATCAGCGTCTTTGCCGCATCCAGATCGCCCTGGTAATGCAGCCGTTCAGCCAACGCTTTTTCCTCTTCTGCCGAGAGCATCGGCCAGGTATTCGCAGCCCGGACGTAAGACTCCAGGTTGCCAAGAGGAGCAATAGCTAAAGTTTGCATTTCTTTGGTCATTCAAACCCTCACAAATTCAGTGGAATTGCCGCACATTTCCCTGCGCAGACGATACATTACGTCAACGTCGCGCGGAATCCGAAAGCAATCTGTGCTACTTAGAGTAGTAAAGTTATCCACAAGTTCAATTATAGCGGTGAATATTTTACACACAGATGACAGGAAGGGAAGAGGGGAAATATCCTCTGCACCCGCCATCGGTAGCAGAGGACCATTATAACAAAAAAATGTTGCAGGCGTTTACTGCGGCGTAAATCGACGTAAATGTTGTACCGTTGCCAGCCACGCAGCCACCCAGCCGATGATCGCCGCAATCAGTAACAGCAGCAGCGCCTCATCCCACGAGAAGCCTTCCAGCGAGAAGGTGGTACCAAATACCGTCGCCACATTGGCAACAACGGACTGCAGACGCAGCACCAGCACTTCCGACAGCAGCAGCGACAGCACCGCGCCGCTGAAGCCCAGCAGCGCCCCGCCATAGAGGAACGGACGCAGGATAAAGCCGTCAGTGGCACCAATCAGCTTCTGCACGTTAATGGTGTCGCGTCGGGCAAAAATGCTGAGCCGGACGCTGTTACCGATCACCAGGAACACTGCCACGATCATCAGCACGCCAATCATTGAGGCGATCTGCCCCACCAGCCCGGTCAGCGCCGCCAGCCGCGCAAACCAGCTATCATCCATTCGCACTTCATCCACGCCCTGCACTTTGGTTACCCGATCGCGCAGGCTTTGCATGGTGTCTGAGTTCTGGAAATTGAGCTTAGGTGTGATGATGGCCACCGCAGGCAGCGGATTCTGCTCCAGCATATCCATTGCGCCGCCAAAGCCTGACCAGTTGCGGAACTCGTTCAGCGCCTCTTCCCGCGTCAGGTAGTTGACGTTATCCACGCCTTCGACCTGCTTGAGCTGCGCCACCACGTTTTCTGCCGCCGTGTCATCCAGCGTTTTGGAGAGATAAACGGTTAACTGCGGCGCCGGATACCACTGCGTTGCCGCCTGGCTGACGTTTTTCCACACCATGTAGCAGACGCTGGGCAGCGTCAGTGAAATGGCGATGACCATCACCGTCAGCAGGGTGGCCAGCGGCTGACGCCACATATCAGAAAGCGTGCCGCGCAGCGCATAGCGCCACTGCTCCTGCCAGCCGCCCTTCAGCGCTTTACTCTTCGACTGCTGCTTCGCTTTCGGCGCAGCCGGACGTTTAATGCGTTTATTGACCATCGTGGCCTCCGTGCAGACGTCCCTGATTCAGCGTCATCATCCGGTAGTTGCGTCGGGCGATAAGACCGCTGTCATGCGTCGCCATCAGGACGGTGACGCCGACGCGGTTAAACTCTTCGAACAGGCGCAGAATATCTTCTGACAGCGCGTCGTCAAGGTTACCGGTCGGTTCATCGGCCAGCAGCACGGCTGGCTTGTTCACCACCGCACGGGCGATGCCCACACGCTGCTGTTCACCGCCAGAAAGCTGAATCGGATAACTTTTCGCTTTGTCGAGCAGACCCACTTTATCCAGTGCCGCCGAAACGCGACGACGAATATCTTCGCCGCTGGCACCGGAGATAATCAGCGGGATCGCCACATTTTCATAAACCGAACGATCCATCAGCAGGTGGTGATCCTGGAAAATCATGCCGATCTGACGACGCAGAAAAGGCACCTCGCTGTTACGCAGGCGGGAAATGTCATGGCCGCTGAACCAGATTTTTCCGGCACTCGGGCGCTCAATGCCACAAATCAGCTTCAGCAAGGTACTTTTACCGGCACCGGAGTGGCCGGTCAGAAACGCCATTTCGCCAGGACGCAGACGGAAATCTACTCCCTGCAGCGCCTGACGTCCGCCGAGATATGCCTTACTGACCTCTTCAAAGCGAATCATCCTAATTAGTCCTCTCGGGCAAACAGTGCCTCAATAAAATCTTCCGCCTTAAACGGCCGTAAATCTTCAATGCCTTCACCGACGCCGATGTAGCGAATCGGAATACCGAACTGATCGGCCACCGAGAAGATCACGCCGCCTTTGGCGGTGCCATCCAGCTTGGTGAGCGCAATCCCGGTCACGCCAACGGCTTCATTAAACAGTCGTGCCTGGCTGACCGCATTCTGTCCGGTGCTGGCATCCAGCGTCAGCATCACTTCGTGTGGCGCTGAATCATCCAGTTTTTTCATCACGCGGGTGATTTTTTTCAGCTCTTCCATCAGGTGCGATTTGTTCTGCAGACGACCCGCGGTATCGGCAATCAGCACGTCAACGCCACGCGATTTAGCCGCCTGAATAGCATCGAAGATCACCGAAGCGGAATCTGCACCGGTGTGCTGAGCAATCACCGGAATGTTGTTGCGCTGACCCCACACCTGCAACTGCTCAACAGCCGCGGCGCGGAAGGTATCACCAGCCGCTAACATCACGGATTTGCCTTCGGCCTGATACTGGCGCGCCAGTTTACCGATGGTGGTGGTTTTACCTACGCCATTGACACCAACCATCAGGATGACAAACGGCGTTTTGCCTGAGACTTCAAGTGGCGCATCCACTTTTGCCAGAATCGAGGCCATCTCCGCTTTCAGCAGACCGTAGAGCGCTTCCGCGTCACGCAGTTGCTTGCGGTTTGCCTGCTGGGTCAGATGCGTGATGATGCGGCGAGTGGTATCCACACCCACATCCGCAATCAGCAGCTGCTCTTCCAGCTCGTCAAACAGCTCATCATCAATCTTTTTGCCACGGAACAGGCTGACAAAACCGGAACCGAGGTTCTGACGGGTTTTCACCAGGCTGCGCTTCAGGCGGGCAAAGAAGCCCTCTTTGCTGGGACGCTCCTGCTCCTGCACGATGAGTGGCGCGGCGGCCAGCGGGAGATCGCTGACGGTATCGGATAATGTCTCTGCCGGTTCCGTGTCGGTGACTTCAGCTTCGCCCAGTGCCAGTGCGGTCAGCTCTTCTTCAGTCAGCGGCGCTTCCGCTTCGCTGTCCGGGGTTTCAACGATCGCAGCCTCGTCCGGCGTCAGCGCTTCATCGCTTAACGGCGCTTCGGCTTCGCTGTGCGGGGTTTCAACGATCCCGGCGTCATCCAGTGCCAGCGCGGTCAGCTCTTCTTCGCTTAATGCCGCGTCCGCTTCGCTGTGCGGGGTTTCAACGATCGGGGCGTCGCCCAGTGCCAGCGCGGTCAGCTCTTCTTCGCTTAACGGCGCGTCCGCTTCGCTGTCAGGGGTTTCAACGATCGGGGCGTCGCCCAGTGCCAGCGCGGTCAGCTCTTCTTCGCTTAACGGCGCATCTGCCGGAGCCTCGTCAGCGATCGGCGTGACCACGTCGTCGGCGTCAATAACCGGCGTCGCGTCATGTTCAGGTGCGGAGACCTCCAGTAACGCTTCAGGATCGGCCTCAATCGGCTCAGCCTCATCGAGCACCGCGGGTGCCGACTCATGCGGCGCTGCCGCGGTGACTTCCGCCTCACGCTGCTGTCCGGCCACCGTTTCGGTGATAACGACAGTCTCTTCCGCTTGCGCTTCAGCCTGGCCTAATGCCGGGGCTTCCTGTTCTGCCTGCTGCTGTGCGGATTCTGCGACCTCTTGTGTCTGCTCCTCCGCGACAGGTTGTTTCTCTTCCTCTTTGCCAAATCCCAGCCAGGAAAAAAAGCCACGTTTTTTCTCTTTTGCCATTGTGTGACGACACTCCTCGATGGCTTTGTCCCGGTCGCGCGTGGTTTCCAGGGGTAAATCAATGAAAGTTGGTCAGCGCCAGACCGGCGTAAACCGCAGAATAATGCATGACTTCAGCAACTCAGTAGTCTAACACTTTCCAGCCAGCTCACCACAGCACCCTTTTTTAACGTTTCTTCTCACCGATTCGCCCGTTAAACTACGCAACAAATTATGACGAGTTGTGAGCAAGATGAATAAAAACCCCCGCAGTACAGGCGGTGCCGGGCAGATTCGCATCATTGGTGGCCAGTGGCGCGGACGCAAATTACCGGTGCCGGACAGCGCCGGACTGCGCCCGACCACCGATCGGGTACGTGAGACGCTGTTTAACTGGCTGGCCCCGGTGCTGCCAGAGGCGCGCTGCCTCGACTGCTTTGCCGGTAGCGGCGCATTAGGACTGGAAGCCCTGTCGCGTTACGCGGGATCGGCGACGCTGCTGGAGCTGGAACGTCCGGTGGCGCAGCAGCTGACAAAAAATCTGCAGACGTTGCGCGCCAGTAATGGCACCGTGATTCAGACCAATGCGTTAAACTGGCTGGCACAACCAGGTGAACCGTTCGATGTAGTGTTTATCGATCCGCCGTTTCGTCAGGGATTGCTGGAACAGACATTACAGTTGCTGGAGCAGAATCACTGGCTGGCCGACCAGGCGCTGATTTACGTTGAAAGTGAAGTGGAAAATGGCGCACCGCCGGTGCCGCCAGAGTGGGATCTTTATCGCGAGAAAATAGCCGGACAAGTGGCTTATCGTTTGTATCAACGTCAACAGGAGACGCAGGATGTTACTTAATTTGGGGCGTCTGTTGATGCTATGCGTGTGGGGATTTTTACTGGCTAACCTGATTCATCCCTACCCGAAACCGCTGACTTATTTTATCAACGTTGCGCTGATTTTCATGATCCTGATGCATGGCCTGCAGCTGGTGTTACTGCGCACCACGCAGACCAAAGATGCGCCGCCGATTGACCGCGTCACCCAGGCCAAAGTGTTTCTGTTCGGGGTGTTCGAACTGGTCGCCTGGCAGAAGAAAAACTTCCCACGCAAGAAATAATCCCAGGCGGGCGCAATGCCCGCCGGTTACTGCCGGGGTGTGAAGCTGATAAAGCGCGTGCCCTGCATCTTCAGCTCGCCTCTGGCGCCCTTGTCCAGCTGATGATATTCCGCCTCTTTAAGCTGCACTTTGATGTCGCTGGCGCCGTTCAGCGGGTGAAACAGCACCTCGTAGCGCATCTCTTCCCCGGCGATCACTTCCCGCTGCCGTGAACGGCGATTGGGTGAAGGAAATTCACGTTTGGTTCTGACCTCAGCCTGCAGAGAACGCTCGGGTGAAGCGTCATTCACCGCCACTTCCCGGCGCTGCTTAATGAACTGACGGGTCGCCAGCACGGCGATAATCGCCAGAACGATGATAAAGATTAGCGGCGGTTTGCTCATAGCGCTCTCATGCCTGCAGGATGATTAATCAGGCGGCAAAGCATACAACCAGAGTTGCCTGATTGTCACATCTCAGAGGCTTAACCTAAACTGGAAGGGATATTTTGGGATCTTTCACCATTTTGAACAAAAAAGGGAGAAACAATGCTCTGGTCTTTCCTCGCTGTACTTTTCTCCGGCTGGCTCTATGTCGACGCCACCTATCGCGGCCCGCAATGGCAACGCTGGTTATTTAAGCCGGTCACGCTGCTGCTGCTTGTCGGGCTGGCCTGGCAGGCACCGGTGCTGCAGACTACGGACTACCTGATTCTGGCCGGTCTGGTGGCGACGCTGGTCGGTGATGCGTTAACGCTGCTGCCGCGTCAGCAGATGCTCTATGCCATCGGGGCTTTCTTCCTGTCGCACCTGCTTTATACCCTCTGCTTCGCCGCCAGCATGACCATGACCTTCTTCTGGCCGATTCCGCTGACGCTGCTCATCATCGGTGCCGCCCTAATTGGCGTCATCTGGAGCCGACTGGAAGATCTGCGCTGGCCTGTCTGCACCTTTATCGGCATGACGCTGGTGATGACCTGGATAGCGACCGAGCAGTACTTCTTCCGCCCGACCGATTACAGCTTCTCGATCATGGTTGGTGCCGGTCTGCTGCTGCTGGCCAACGCCGTCTGGTTTATCTCACACTATCGTCGCCGCTTTTCCGCCGACAGCGCGATTGTCGCCGCCTGCTACTTCGCCGGTCACTTTATGATCGTGCGCTCATTGTGGGTCGTCTGAGAAAATAGCCTTGACTCTGGAGTTCACTCCAGAGTGTAGGATAAAGGATGGGCTGCGTTGCTCATCCCACTATTCTTACACTCTGGAGGTCATATGCATCAACATCACGCCTGTGGCTGCGGCAAACCCCGTGCCAGTCACGCCGCAGCAAAACCGCTGTGCCAGGTTCGCCAGGCCCGCCCCCTCTCCCTTTCTATCCACGCCGCGACGCCTGTACCTGCGGAGACGGCAGGCTGTTGCTGTGACAGTAACTGCAGCCCTGGCAACGACGCCGACGCCGCTGAGGAAAGTGACCGGCGAGGCGCCGACAGTTATCCCTTTAGCTGGCAGGTCAGCGGGATGGATTGCCCGTCGTGTGCCCGCACCATTGAAACCGCTGTCCGTCAGGTAAGTGGCGTGACCGACGCCCGTGTGTTGTTCAGCAGCGAGAAACTGGTGGTCAACGCTGACCAGGATGTACAAAACGCCGTTGAACAGGCGGTGAAAAAAGCTGGCTTCCAGCTCGCAACCCCATCAGCCACGTCGGCCACATCCCCCGCTACGCCGGGCTGGCAGCATAACCGGATGCTGATTTTGCTGGCGCTGCTGGTGCTTGCCAGTAGCATTCTCAGCCAGTTCGCGCCCGCCTGGGGCGATCGGCTGTTTGTGCTGACCACGCTGGTCGGCCTGATCCCGGTGGCGCGCGGCGCCTGGCAGCGTCTGCGCAGCGGATCGCCTTTTACTATTGAGACATTAATGACGCTGGCGTCAGCTGGCGCACTGATTATTGGCGCACACGCTGAAGCCGCGATGGTGCTGGTGCTGTTTCAACTGGGTGAACAGCTGGAAAGCTATGCCGCTTCCAGGGCGCGCAGCGGCGTTACCAGCCTGATGGCGTTGCGGCCTGAATCGGCGATTCGCCTAGAACAGGGCAAACGTACTGAGGTACCACTCGCAGCGCTGCAACCCGGCGATGTGATTGAAGTCGCGGCAGGCAGTCGCTTGCCGGTCGATGGCAGCTTAATCAGTCCGCTTGCCAGTTTCGATGAAAGCGCGCTGACCGGTGAATCACTGCCGGTAACGCGGGCCAGCGGCGAAAAAATTCTCGCCGGTGCCACCAGCGTTGATCGACTGGTGATGCTGGAAGTAGTGTCGAAGCCGGGTGAAAGCGCGATCGACCGTATCCTGCAACTGATTGAAGAAGCGGAAACGCATCGTGCGCCGGTCGAACGCTTTATCGACCAGTTCAGCCGTATTTACACGCCGCTGGTCATGCTGCTCTCTGTGCTGGTGATGGTGGTACCGCCCCTGCTCGGCGCAGGCGACTGGCAGCCGTGGATCTACAAAGGGCTGACACTGCTGTTGATTGGCTGCCCCTGTGCACTGGTGATCTCCACGCCTGCAGCCATTACCTCCGGGCTGGCTGCGGCGGCGCGACAGGGCGCACTGATCAAAGGCGGTGCGGCGCTGGAGCGGCTGAGTTCGGTGCGCAGAATGGCGTTTGATAAAACCGGTACCCTGACGCTGGGCAAGCCACAGCTGACGCAGATCCTGCGGTTTGGCACGACCAGCGAGTCAGAGATGCTGGCGCTGAGCGCCGCTGCAGAACAGGGTGCCACCCATCCGCTGGCCAGCGCTATCGTGGCGGCCGCGCAGGCGCGTGATCTGGTGATTCCTGACGCGCAGGATCAGCAGGTGCAGGCGGGACGCGGCATCAGCGCGAAAGTCGCTGGCCAGCAGATTCAGCTGCTGACGCCCGGCCATGCGCCCGGTCTGACGCCGCAGCAAAATGCGCAGATAGCGCAACAGGAAGCTGAAGGTGAAACTCTGGTGGTGCTGATGCGCAATGGCGAAGCGCTGGGTGCGCTGGCTCTGCGCGATCAGCTGCGCGACGATGCCGTCGAGGCGTTAAAGGCGCTGAAAAAGCTGGGTATTGAGAGCCTGATGCTGACCGGCGACAATCCGCGCGCTGCGGCGACCATAGCCCGCCAGCTGGATATTGATTATCGCGCCAGTCTGCTGCCCGCCGATAAAGTCGCGGCGATCCGTGAACTGAGTCAGCAACAGCCGCTGGCGATGGTCGGGGATGGCATTAACGACGCACCAGCAATGAAAGCGGCAACGCTGGGCATTGCGATGGGCAGCGGCACCGATGTGGCGCTGGAAGCGGCCGATGCTGCCCTGACGCGTAATCAGCTCAGCAATCTGGCTCCGATGATTGCGCTGGCACGCCGGACTCGGCGCATCATCCGTCAGAATATCGGTATTGCGCTGGGGCTGAAGGCGATTTTCCTGGTTACAACCCTGCTGGGTCTGACCGGACTCTGGCTGGCGGTGCTGGCGGATTCGGGTGCGACCGCGCTGGTCACCGCCAACGCGCTGAGGTTACTGCGTCGCCGCGCCTGAGCAGGCGGCTTCTGATCAGAAGAGTGAAGTTAACGGCGGCCTGTACGGCTGTCGTTAACCCGCCATGCCTTTGCGGATCAGAAACTGATAGGGCAGCGTGTCGGTTTGCTGCGCCAGCAAGCCATGTTCCATAAAGCGGCAGAAGCCGGGAATATCGCGCGTGGTGGCCGGATCATCGGCGATGATCAGCAACGTCTCGCCATCCTGCAAGCTGCGTACGGTTTTGCGCACCATCATCACCGGCTCCGGGCAACGCAGGCCACGGGCATCCAGCTGATGGTCGGCAGAGGAAAAAGCATCGCTCATAATCAACTCGGTTCAGGTAAGGGGCGCTCATTCTAGCGCGTGCTGGCGGTGAAGCAAGGCGATAACGATTGCGCTAAAATTAACCATTGCATAAAAAGCACAACGCGGTAAGATGCCGCCGCTTTTTGCTCATAAAACTGCCAGGCGCTGCCCGAACGGCGTCCCGCAATGGGTTCCCTCACCCCAACATTAAAAAGGTTGAATATGCTCGCATTTTCTTCGCGTCAGCGCATGCATGCGCTTTTCTGGTTATCGCTATTTCACCTGCTGGTGATCACTTCAAGTAACTATCTGGTTCAGCTGCCCATTTCAGTGTTTGGCTTCCACACCACCTGGGGTGCATTCAGCTTCCCGTTTATCTTCCTGGCGACCGATCTCACCGTGCGTATTTTTGGCGCACCGCTGGCCCGACGCATTATTCTGGCCGTGATGATCCCGGCACTGTTTATCTCTTACAGTGTCTCGGCGTTGTTCTATCAGGGTGAATGGCAGGGCTGGCAGGCACTGGAAGTGATGAATCTGTTTGTTGCCCGTATCGCCTGCGCCAGCTTTATGGCTTACGCGCTGGGTCAGATTCTCGACGTTCACGTGTTCAACCGTCTGCGTCGCCTGCCACAGTGGTGGATTGCGCCGGGCTGCGCCATGTTCCTGGGGAATGTCAGCGATACGCTGGCCTTCTTCTTTATCGCCTTCTATAAAAGCCCCGATGCGTTTATGGCGCAGCACTGGGTTGAGATTGCCCTGGTGGATTACAGCTTCAAAGTGCTGATTTGCATGGTCTTCTTCCTGCCCGCCTACGGTGTACTGCTCAACGCAGCGCTGAAGCGTATGGCTGAACGCCAGACCGCCCGCCAGGTAAATTTCGGCTAAGCGCCCATACGGTTTCCACCACTATCCGCTAAGATCTTCTGACAATCATCAGGTTGCGTTTGCAACCTGATTCCTGTTGTATTAATGCCTGACTGGAAACTTAAAAAGGGATTCTGATGCGCAACCTGGTGAAATATGTAGGAATGGGTTTACTGGTACTCGGCTTAGCGGCCTGTGACCAGAAGAAAGATGAAGCGGCGAATGACAACGGCGTCAGCGCCAGTCAGTCGACGCAAACCGTCACGCTGATGGATGGCAAACTGAGCTTCTCGCTGCCACCAGGCATGTCCGATAAAAGCGGTAAACTGGGTTCGCAGACCACTAACATGCACGTTTATGCTGATGAAACCGGTGCCCGCGCCATTATTGTGATTGCCGGTGACCCGACCAATGATGGTCTGGATGTGCTGTCGCAGCGTATGGAACAGCAGCAGCGTAACCGCGATCCGCAGTTGCAGGTGGTGTCGAACAAATCTGTGACGCTGAAAGATCAGCCCGCGCAGCAGCTGGATACGGTGATTTCTGCCAACAACCAGACATCATGGTCTTCAGTGGTTCTGGCGAAAGTGGATGGCAAACTGGTGACGCTGCAGATTACGCTGCCAGGTGATAATCAGCAGCAGGCGCAGAGCGATGCTGACAACATCGTGAAAAGCATTACGCTGAAGTAAACCAGACGGCTGGCTTCCCTGCACGGGGAAGCCAGCCTTCGGTCAGAAGGGCTTTTTATAAACCTGCATTCTCGCGAATATATTTCCGCGCTTTCACCGCATATTCAAACGGATTGGCCAGTGCCGGATCCTGCTCCGCCTCAACCACCATCCAGCCTTTATAGCCGTAATCATCCAGGATTTTGAACACCGGTCTGAAGTCGATCACGCCATCGCCCGGTACGGTAAAGGTGCCCTTTTTCACTCCTTCCAGGAACGAAAGATGGTTCTCACGTACCTCGGCGACCACCTCATCACGCACATCCTTAAGATGAACGTGGAAGATGCGCGGCAGATATTTCTCCAGTACCGCCAGCATCTTCTGCTGGGAGCCTTCGGAGTAGTAGACGTGCCCGGTGTCATAGAGCAAACCGACCTGCTCGTCGGTCATTTCCATAAACCGGTCAATCTCTTCAGTAGTCTGAATGCCGGTGCCCATGTGGTGATGCAGCGTCACGCGCATCCCCTTTTCCGCCGCGATGCGGGCCAGTTCGTTGTAGCCTTCCGCGGTTAACTGCCACTCTTCATCGCTGAAAATGGCTTTTTCTTCAAACACCGCAAGCCCGGTGCCCTGAATACTTTTACTCTGCTCAGAACAGCCGATCACCCGCGCGCCCATCGCATGCAGGAAGTTCATATGCTCGATGAACTGTTCGATGGTTTTCTGTTTGTCGCCGTTGGCGAAAAAGGTGCTGAACCAGGCGTTGCAGATTTCAATGCCGCGAATGTCGAGCATCGGTTTCAGGATCGCCGGATCGCGGGGATATTTGCTGCCTACTTCGCTGCCGGTAAAGCCAGCCAGCGCCATCTCACTGACGGTTTGCTGGAAGGTATTCTCACTGCCGAGATCCGGCATGTCATCGTTGGTCCAGCCGATCGGGGCGATCGCCAGTTTTACATTCTCTTTGTTCATTATCTTATTCCCAGGCGGAGAGCGGCCATGCCGCATAGACAGCTAAATCAGTTATAGAAAGCAGGACGTGGCGGCATCTCTACCGGCTCAATCGCACCACTGTTCTGCGCTTTGATACAGGCATCGGCGGCGACTGAGGCGGCAAAGCCATCCCAGGCAGAAGGACCGGTCAACTGGCCCGCTTTGATGTCGTTGATAAACGCCTGCAGCTCAACGTCATACGCCTCGATAAAGCGATCTTTCCAGTCCACCAGAATGGTGTTCGACAGGCGGGCCTCTTTGCGCAGCTGCACCGAAGAGGGCTCTGGCAGGCGGGCAATCCCCTCTTCACCCACCACTTCACACTGGATGTCATAGCCGTAAGCGCAGTTAACGAAGATCTCGACGTCGATGCGAACCCCTTTCTGGGTTTCGAACAGCACGATCTGCGGATCTTTCAGTTGACTGTGTGACTTCGAGGTGACGCGCGGGAAGACCACCTGCACCGTTTTATAGTCATCGTTTGTCAGCCAGCGCAGCACATCCAGCTCGTGGATCAGGGTGTTGGTGATCGCCATCGGCGTGGTGTAGTTCTCCGGCACGGTCGGGTTGCGGTGCGCGCAGTGCAGCATCAGCGGCTCACCGATATCGCCATCGGTGATCACTTTTTTCAGTGCACGATAGCCCGCATCGTAGGGACGCATAAAGCCGACCTGCACCAGGCGTTTACCCGCCTGAATCTCTGCATCCACGACCCGGCGGCAGCCCTCAGCGCTCATCGCCAGCGGCTTCTCACAGAACACCGGTTTACCGGCGGCAATCGCCGCTAAGGTGAACTCTTCATGGGTCGGATCCCATGAGGTGACCAGCACCGCATCAACATTCGGAGACTGAATCACGTCGTGTCCATTTTCGAATACCTCCGCCTCAATATTCAGGCGTTGCAGTGCGGCACGCGCGCCTTCGACATTAATGTCAGAGACGGCAACCACCTGTGCACCCTGCAGCACATGGCTGCAGCGGCGAATATGTTCCTGACCAATTGCACCTGTACCGATGACGCCAAGTTTCAAAGTCATAATTACACCTGTGTAGGGTTCGTACGGAGAAGAGCAAAACGGGCCGCGGCACGGCCCTGAAATTAATATTTTCGCGCCTGATCCAGATGGCTGTTGAGCTTGTCCGCCACCGCCTGAGAACGTTCGGTCTTCGAGGCCTGCGCCACGCCGACGTGCCACCAGCTGAAATATTTGTGGATCATGGTTTTTGGCAGCACTTTGATGTCGATAAGGGTGGAAACCGTCTGCGTGCGGGCATCTTCCAGCGCCGCCTTGAGCTGCTCCAGCGTGGTCACACGATAGGTTTTGCAGCCATAACCGGCGGCGATAGCGGCAAAATCGACCGGGATAAAGCCGCCGTCCAGCTTGCCGCCTTCCGCATTACGGAACCGGAACTCGGTGGTAAAGCTGTCCATGCCGTGTTCCATCTGCAGGTTATTGATGCAGCCGTTGGTCATGTTATCCAGCAGTACCACGTTGATCTTCGCCCCTTCCTGAATCGAGGTGACCAGCTCTGAGTGCAGCATCATAAAGGAGCCATCACCGACCAGCGCATAGATCTCGCGCTGCGGCTGCGCCAGCTTCACACCCAGCGCGGCATTCACTTCATAACCCATGCAGGAGTAGCCATATTCAACGTGATAGGCGTTGTAATCTTTGGTGCGCCAGACGCGCTGCAGGTCGCCCGGCAGACTGCCCGCCGCTGCCACTACCACTGCGTCTTTTGGCAGTTGCTCATTCAGGGTGCCGAGCACGCTGCTTTGTGTCAGCAGCGACTGGGTCAGGCGGTTAAACTCGGCGAACACCGCTTCGCGGTCGAGATGATCCGCAATCTCCGGCACAAAGTCGCCATCGTGATATTCCACCTGGTAGACACGCTGCGTCTCTTTCAGCAGCTGACTCTGCGCCTGCTCAATCTGGTTGCCCCAGTCGTTGCTGTAGTGCTGCGAGGCCAGCCCGGCGGTGAGCGCGGTGAGCCCTTCGCGGGCATCGGCCAGCAGCTGCACGCCATCGAGCTTGTAGCTGTCGAAGTTACTGACGTTGATGTTCAGGAAGCTGACATCGGGATGCTGGAAAATCCATTTCGAAGCGGTAGTGAAGTCGGTATAGCGGGTGCCGATGCCGATCACTAAATCGGCCTCTTTCGCCAGCAGGTTAGCCGCCAGACAGCCGGTTTCGCCCACGCCGCCGACATTCAGCGGATGGTCAGAGACCAGCGTGCCTTTGCCCGCCTGCGTCTCCGCAAAGGGAATCTGATAGCGCTCGGCAAACTGGCGCAGCGCCTCGCCCGCTTCGGAGTATTTCACTCCGCCGCCGCAGATAATCATCGGCTTGCGCTTACGGTTAATTAGCGTCAGGGCATCTGCCAGCTGCGCCGCCACCGGCAGGCGGCGATCCAGACGGTGCACCCGTTTCTGGAAGAAGTAGTCCGGGTAATCCCAGGCTTCGCCCTGCACATCCTGCGGCAGCGACAGCGTGACCGCGCCGGTTTCTGCCGGATCGGTCAGTACGCGCATGGCGTTGATACAGGCGGACATCAGCTGTTCCGGGCGGCTGACGCGATCCCAGTATTTGCTGACGGCGCGGAAGGCATCGTTGGTGCTGATGCTGAGATCGTAGCTCTGCTCAATCTGTTGCAGCACCGGATCGGGCTGGCGGGTGGCGAAGACATCGCCTGGCAGCAGCAGCAGAGGAATGCGGTTGGCGGTCGCGGTCGCCGCGGCGGTGATCATATTGGCCGCACCAGGCCCCACAGATGAACTGCAGGCGATAATCTGGCGGCGCAGCGACTGGCGCGCAAAGCCGGTGGCAGCATGAGCCATGCCCTGCTCATTACGGCCCTGATAAACCACCAGATCGCCGCTATCCTGTTCCAGCGCCTGGCCCAGCCCCAGCACGTTGCCATGTCCGAAAATGGCGAAGATGCCTTTTACGAACTTCGTCTCAACGCCATCGACATCAATGAATTGATTATCAAGAAATTTAACCAGCGCCTGTGCCGTGGTCAGTCTGATAGTGCCCATATTCTTCCTTACATGCTGGTGGACCCCGACTTCCGCGACAGCACGCCAGGCGTTGTCATCGGCGGAAAAGGCGACCTGAATAACTGAAACGTGAGGCGATTATAAACAAATATATTTTTCATAAAACACGATTACAGAAGAAACATTTCATTTTGCGAGTGAGATCAAATTTAATGACGGCAACAGGTCTGGCGGGCGATTACAGTGGGGAAATCTGGAACGTTTAACAGAGAGTGGTGCCTGTTGAAAAAATTCATTTCAATGCAGCAGCTTGCCTGACTGGCATGAGGATTCCTGCGATCCCCTTCACAACCCTGACATACCGCACATCACGCTGGCAGAGGTCGCGCAGGCGGGCGGCAATCAGGAGTTTTACCTGGTTCACAAAATTGCGATGGATATTTCATTTCGTATTGAATATGGAATTTTTATTCCTCATACTCCCCTCATAGCCAGTCAGACACCTACAGACCCGGAAGCAGAGCGAAACTGGTGTCGGTCTTTACGCCCGCCAGCGCTGCTAATCACAGAAGGAAACCACAGGTATGAGTACACAACAGAAACCGCTTGATGTGATTTGTATCGGGCGCATCGCCGTTGATTTTTATGGCCAGCAAATCGGGGCGCGACTGGAAGATGTCACCTCCTTTGCTAAATATCTGGGCGGCTCGTCGGGCAACGTCGCCTATGGCACCGCGATTCAGGGGCTGAAATCGGCGATGCTGGCGCGGGTGGGAGATGAGCATAATGGTCGCTTTCTGCGTGAAGAGTTGCAGCGCGTAGGCTGTAACACCGATGCGCTAATCACCGATCCGCAGCGTCTGACCGGACTGGTGATCCTCGGCATTAAAGATGAAGAGACTTTTCCGCTGATTTTCTACCGCGATAACTGCGCCGATATGGGTCTGGTTCCGGACGATATCGACGAAGCCTTTATTACCTCTGCGCGCGCCGTGGCGGTTACCGGCACGCACTTGTCCCATCCTCAGACCCGCGAAGCGGTGCTGAAAGCGCTGGATATCGCCCGCCGCAACGGCCTGCGCACGGCGCTGGATATCGATTACCGCCCGGTGTTGTGGGGACTGACCTCTCTGGGTGACGGTGAAACGCGTTTCATTGAGTCGTCACAGGTCACGCAGCAGTTACAGGAAGTGGTGCACTATTTCGATTTGATCGTCGGCACCGAAGAGGAGTTTCATATTGCCGGTGGCAGTACCGACACCCTGACCGCGCTGAAAAACGTGCGTCAGGCGAGTCAGGCGACGCTGGTCTGCAAACGTGGTCCGCTGGGTTGCGTGGTGTTTGAAGGTGAGATCCCGGATAGCTGGGAACAGACAGAGCTGCACACGGGCGTTCGCGTCGAGGTTCTCAACGTGCTGGGCGCGGGCGATGCCTTTATGTCTGGCCTGCTGCGCGGCTGGCTGAATGATGAGGGCTGGACTCAGGCTTGCCGTTACGCCAACGCCTGCGGAGCGCTGGTGGTATCACGCCACGGTTGTGCGCCCGCCATGCCAACCAAAGCGGAACTGGATGATTTCCTGAGTCGTGACAAAGAGGTCAAACGTCCCGATCTCGACAGCCGTCTGAACCATCTGCACCGCGTGACTACCCGCAAGCAGCAGTGGCCGGAGCTGAATGTCTTCGCCTTTGACCACCGCAAACAGCTGGCGGATATGGCGCAGGAAGCGGGCGTTGATGAGAGCCGCATTCCGGAACTGAAACTGCTGCTGCTGGAAGCTGCTCAGCAGGCTGCCAGAGAGGCAGGATTAGAGAATAAAAGCGGGATTCTGGCGGATACAACCTACGGTCAGAAGGCGCTGAACGCCATCACCGGTAAGAACTGGTGGATTGGCCGCCCGATTGAGCTGCCGAGCTCGCGTCCGCTGCGCCTGGAGCATGGCAACATCGGCTCGCAGCTGATCGACTGGCCTGCCGAACACGTGGTGAAATGTCTGGTCTTCTATCATCCGCATGACAGCGCTGAACTGCGTAAAGAGCAGGATGATCTGGTGCTCGACGTCTGGAACGGCTGT
This sequence comes from Pantoea sp. paga, assembly GCF_007558755.1. Taxonomy (NCBI): domain Bacteria; kingdom Pseudomonadati; phylum Pseudomonadota; class Gammaproteobacteria; order Enterobacterales; family Erwiniaceae; genus Pantoea; species Pantoea sp. paga. The sequence continues at coordinate 107,752 of NZ_VLTF01000008.1, read as the reverse complement.
AACAAAAGCGGTCATGAGCTGCTGCTGGAAGTGATTCTGCCCGACAACAACCCGGATAAGAGCGAAGCGTATTACTTTGATATGTTGAGCCATTTCTACAGTCTGGGCATCCAGCCTGACTGGTGGAAACTGCCACCGCTGTCGGCGGAAAGCTGGCAGGCGATTAGCGGTCTGATTGAGCAGCAGGATCCCCACTGTCGCGGCATTCTGTTACTCGGTCTGGATGCGCCCGAAGAGAAGCTTAAAGCGGGCTTCGCCGCGGCGGCCAAAGCGCCCTGGGTGAAAGGTTTTGCGGTAGGCCGCACTATCTTTGGTCAGCCTTCCCGCCAGTGGTTACAGGGGGAGCTGGACGATCAGGCGTTGATTGAGACGGTTAAAGGCAACTATCTGCGACTGATTGAGTACTGGCGCGCTGCCCGCGCCTGATTTGCTGCTCTGCCAGAGGCTGTCTCAACCAGGATAGCCTCAGACTGCTGACTCATTCAAAGCAGGGTGAACGTTGCCGCAACGAATAAGCTCAATGCGCAGGTAACACGGTCAGAGGAGGAAAGCGTCCCGCGCCAGGGACGGCGCGGGCCGAGCGGCCAGGGATGGCTTTAGCGACTTTCCGATCTGACCGTGTTACCTGAGCCTGCACAGTCTTACAGCTGGAAGGGACACACTTTTCAACAATCTCACGCCATCACACCCGGGATGGCGTTTTTACTCGCATCCCTCTTCCCCTCACTTACTTTCCACGCCGGTTTTCATCCTGTTATGACCTGTGCAGAGGCGCGCCTCGGGTGCTGAGGCTAATCTGTGAACCATTTCATAAAGCCATGAAATAAACTGCATCGTTGACGCAAAGAAATGAAATTTTCCATCCATCTGGTAATATAGCGCTCATTATGCAGCCATTATTCTAATTATACGGGCAGAAGTGATGAACAATAATCCCACCCAACTTTCTCTCTTGCAGGACGATATTCGTCGCCGCTACGAAACGCTGAGCAAGCGTCTTAAACAGGTTGCGCGCTACATCCTTGATAACAGTAACAGTATTGCTTTCGATACCGTCGCCTCGATTGCTCAGCAGGCCGATGTGCCACCGTCCACGCTGATCCGCTTTGCGAATGCTTTTGGCTTCAGCGGCTTCAACGAAATGAAACAGGTTTTTCGTCAGCACCTGATGGAAGAGACGGTCAACTATACCGAGCGCGCTCGCCTGTTTCGCCAGACCTCAACGGATGACAGCGCCAGTGCGCCTGAAAGTCCGGCGGAAATCCTCAACGTCTTTACCATGGTTAACAGCCAGGCGCTGCAGCAGCTGGCGATGCAGGTTAATCCTGAGCAGCTGAACAAAGCGGTGAAGCTGCTGAATGAAGCTGAGAATATCTATGTCATCGGACTGCGCCGCTCTTTCAGCGTCGCCTCCTACCTGGTCTACGCGCTGCGTCATCTGGAGCGCCGCGCTTTCCTGATTGATGGCCTGGGCGGGATGTTTACCGAGCAGCTCAGCCTGGTAAACCCGAAAGATGTGGTGATTGCGATCAGCTACTCGCCTTATGCACGTGAAGCGGTCGAGGTGGTTGAAATGGGTGCCAAACGCGGTGCGCATCAGATTGCCATTACCGACAGTCAGGTCAGTCCGCTGGCCGCCTTCAGCGATGTCTGCTTTGTGGTACGTGAAGCGCAGGTCGATGGCTTCCGTTCGCAGGTCGCCTCACTCTGCCTGGCACAGACGCTGGCGGTTTCGCTGGCACTGAACAACGCAAAGACCAGCTGAGTTCCACACACAAAAAAGGGCAGCGCGACAGGCTGCCCTTTTTACTGATACGAACGCGGGTTATAAACCGTGATTACTGTTTATTTTTCAGCGAAGACTTACGCTTTCCGCGGATAGCTGTCGCTGTTCACCCAGGCGTGGTCTTTTTCCCAGGTAAATTTCCACAGCCGCACCGGCCCCGCCATCACGTTCAGATAGTAGTTATTGTATCCCGCCAGCGTCGCTACCGGATGATAGCCGCGCGGTACCATCACCACGTCGCGATTATAAGGTGCCATACAGACATCCAGGAAACGGTCGTCGGTGTAAACGCGCTGCATGGCAAAGCCAGGTTCCGGATCGAAACGGTGATAGTAGGTCTCTTCCAGGTAGGTTTCGTTTTCACTCTCCTCCTGGTCGTGCTTGTGGCTGGGATAAGAGCTGGTATCGCCCTCGTTGGTATAGACTTCCACCACCAGCAGGCTATCAGCCGGTTCATTGTCAGGCAGGATATTGTGAACCAGGCGCTGGTTGCGCCCTTTTCCGCGATGCTCAACGCCGACATCGGCTGGTGCAATCAGGCGCGCAGGCAGATTCCCCTGACCGGGCGCATTACAGACCGCCAGCTCAAGATCGCTGTCAGCGTAAACCTCAACTTCATCATCATGCGGCACATAAACGGAATAAGGCGGTACGCGCTCAAAAGGCGACATGCGCTGACCGATACCGGGAAACTCAGCATGGCGGGTTTTTACCGAGGCCAGCCCGGCCACCAGCACCAGACATAGCTCTTTATCACCACTACTGAGGCGCAGGGTTTCCCCTTTCTTCAGCAAATAGGCATCAAATCCCACATAACGCCAGCCGGCGCGCTCAGGCGTCACATGCTGAATACGACCCTGCGCGTCAGGGGCTTGTGCTTTCGACAGTAAAGACATCCTGATACTCCTCTCTGTCACGATTGACGCTGCGGTGGGCTCGCGGGCGTGATGCCAGCGAACAAAGCGACCGGCAGATTATCCTGCCGGTCGCGCACCGGGATCAGCGTTGAAATGAATCAGCCTAAGGTTGGCATACTGAATTCAGACACGGTCTGCTGACCGGATGGCCAGCGTACGGTGGCCGTTTTCATGCGGGTATAGAAACGCACGCCATCCGGCCCATGAACATTGAGCGCGCCAAACACTGAACGCTTCCAGCCGCCGAAGCTGTGGAACGCCATCGGCACCGGAACCGGCACGTTGACACCGACCATACCCGCTTCAACGTTCTGCACAAACTCACGTGCGGTGTGACCGTTGCTGGTGAAAATCGCGCTGCCGTTGCCGAATTCATGGCTGTTAACCAGTTGCAGTGCACTGTCGTAGTCCGGTGCGCGCATGATGCTCAGCACCGGCCCGAAAATCTCTTCGCGCCAGATCACCATCTCAGAGGTGACATGATCAAACAGCGTGCCGCCGACGTAGTAACCTTCGGCGTGACCTGCAACCTGCACGTTACGACCATCGACCACCAGCTTCGCGCCTTCCTGCTCGCCTTTGTCGATGTAGCCCAGCACTTTCTTCTGGTGCGCCGCCGAAACGACCGGTCCCATCTCATTTTCATCAGCGCCCTGATTAATGCCAGGGCCGATACGCAGCGCGTTCACCAGCGGAGTCAGACGGGCGATCAGCTTGTCGGCGGTATCATCGCCCACGGCGACCACAACCGGCAGCGCCATGCAGCGTTCACCAGCAGAGCCAAACGCACCGCCCATAATGGCGTTGACGGTGGCATCCAGGTCGGCATCCGGCATAACGATAGCGTGGTTTTTCGCCGCGCCAAACGCCTGTACCCGCTTGCCGTGGGCGCTGGCGGTTTTATAGATATGCTCAGCCACGCCTGAAGAACCGACGAAGCTCACCGCGGCAATACGCGGATCTTTATAGAGCTGCTCAGCATCTTCATTAGAACTGTGCACCACGTTGAATACGCCATCGGGCAGGCCCGCTTCGGTCAGCAGTTCAGCCATACGCACTGCCGCGGAAGGATCCAGAGCCGGTGGCTTCAGCACAAAGGTGTTACCGCAGGCCAGGGCTATCGGGAACATCCACAGCGGCACCATCGCCGGGAAGTTAAACGGCGTAATGCCCGCCACGACGCCGACCGGTTGCATCAGCGAGTAGCTGTCAACGCCGCTGCCGACGTTCGGGGAATATTCGCCTTTGAGCAGATGGGGGATCCCGCAGGCAAACTCAATCACTTCGATGCCACGTGTCAGTTCACCCAGCGCATCAGACCAGACTTTGCCGTGCTCAGAGACAATCAGCGCCGCCAGCTCGTCACGGTGCTTCTCCATCAGGGCTTTAAAGTTGAACAGAACGCGGGCGCGACGCAGCGGCGAGGTTTTCGACCAGGCGGCAAAAGCGTCATGCGCGACACCAATCGCCTGGGCCACTTCATCAGCGGTACTTTGCGTCAGTTCACGTACCACTTTGCCGGTTGCCGGATCGTAAACAGGAATGGTTTCGTTGCTGGCGCTGAAAGTGGTTTTACCGCCAATAAAGTTACCTATGATTGTCATGATGTTGCCTCTTTAGATGGTTAAGTTCCCTGCAGACGGACCATGCGACCTGCCACACTGCCTGACCAGGCAAACCTGAAAGCGTGCTATGAAGCTATTACAGTGGAACAAATTTTTCAAATGGTTATTTTTGGAAAATTTGATTTTAGCGGCACAGATCGCATTTTTCCCGCCACTCAGTCTCTCGCGGCATTACGATGACGGGAGGCCACTAATAGCGGCCAGCCTTAGCGTAGCAGGGTAATAGCCTGGGAGTGGTTTGGGCGTTTTACTGCGAAGTCGATCCAGCCTTTATGCATCCGGCTGAAACGGAATATGAAATTAATGCGAGGCTGATCTAATAATTTGTGTTTCATTATTCACTATTAATGAAATAAATGTTCTCTTTGGTCGCATCATCCTCCTGTCCCGGAGTCAGCGCATGGCCATCGATCCAACCCGTTTCTGTATTAACCGCAAAATTGCGCCCCGGCTCTCGCTGGAGGCATTTTTTCAGCTGGTTCAGCGCCTGGGGCTGAGCAAGGTTGAACTGCGTAATGACATGCCGGGCGGCAGCGTCACTGACGATCTCAGCACCGATCAGCTGCGCGCTCTGACCGACAGGTATCATATTGATATCATCACCATTAATGCGCTCTATCCGTTTAACCGCATTGATGACGCGCTACTGGCCCGGGCCGAAGCACTGTTACAGACAGCACAACAGATTGGTGCAAAGGCGCTGGTCATGTGTCCGCTGAATGAGGGGATTGCCGTGTCGCCTCAGCAGACTCAGGCGGCGATGCAGCAGCTGGCTCCGCGCTTTGCCCACTATGGCATTCAGGGGCTGGTGGAGCCGCTGGGTTTTCCGGTCAGCTCGCTGCGTTCGGTGGTACACGCGCAGCAATTGATCGCCGCGGCGGACGTGCCCTTTAAGTTGTTGCTGGATACCTTTCATCATCATCTTTATGAGCAGGCTGAACTGGAGTTTCCAGCAGGCATTGATGTTAACCAGATCGGTCTGGTGCACCTTTCGGGCGTGGAAGATCGTCGCCCGATCGCCGAACTGACCGATGAAGAACGCATCATGCTGAGTGATAACGATGTACTGAAGAGCGTGGTACAGGTGAAGCGGCTGGAGATGCTCGGCTATAAGGGCGTTTATGCCTTTGAGCCCTTCTCCAGTCAGCTCAGCAACTGGCCCCCTGCGGAGATTGAACGCCAGATTCGCAACAGTATTGAACTGCTGCAGGCCTGAATCCTGTTCTGCGCTTTGCGCGCACCATTAATCGGTTTATCTGTGTCTGAAAAGACGTTCTGGCCCGCTGCTGGGCCATTTTTTTATCCTGAAGAATCGTCTGCTGCCGGCAACACCGCCTGACGCCGCTGCATGCGCAGCGTGCAGAAAAAAGCGACGCAGACCAGCAGCGCCGTGAGCAGGTAGACGCGTGAGACCCCCGCATAAGTCATGATGAATCCGGCAAGTGGCCCGGTTATCCCCAGCGACAGATCCATAAAGGCGGTGTAGGTCGCCAGCGCGCTGCCCTGATTCTGCTGCGGCACCACTTTTACCGCCACCACGCCCAGCGCCGGGAATACCAGCGAGAACCCGGCACCGGTCAGAAATGCGCCCGCTTTTGCCATCCAGGGATCACCCGCTGCGGCGACCAGAAACAGTCCGGCGGCTTCAACCGCCAGACAGATGCTGGCGACCCGCAGACCGCCGTGGCGGTTAATCGCATTCGGGAACAGCAAACGCGCTCCGACAAAAGCGCCGCTGAACAGGGAGAGCGCAAAGGCGGCCCCTTCCCAGCCTTTATCCTGATAGAACAGGGTAATAAAGGTGGCGATGACACCAAAACCCGCCGAACCCATCGCCAGAATCGCACCAAAACCGGCGATTTTCCCCAGCACCGCACGAAACGGCAGGGGTCTGGCCCGGCTGGCTTTTACGGCCGGACGCGGCACCGCGCAGACGATGCCCACCACGCAGATAGCAACAATGACCAGCGACAGCCACAGCAGGCCACCCGCCCGGAATATCACCACGCCGAGCGGTGCGCCAATCGCCATCGCGCCATAAGTGACGATACCGTTCCAGGAGATGACCCGGCCAATGTGCAGCGAACCCACCCGCGACACACCCCACAACGAGGTGCCGGTGCCGGTAAAACTCTGGCCCACGCCCAGAATCAAGCGGCCCACGCAGAGCAGCGTCAGGCTTAACAGCGGTGATTCGATGAGCGCCGCCAGCAGAATACACAGCCCGCTGATCAGACAGCCCACCAGGCCGGTCACCACCACTTTCTTTGGCCCCCAGAGATCGGCATAGCGTCCGGCGTGTGGGCGGCTCAGCAGCGTCGCCACATATTGCAGGCTGATCACCAGGCCCGCCCAGAATGCGCTGAAGCCCAGCTGGTCATGCACCCATCCTGGCAATACCGCCAGCGGCAGACCGATAGTGAGATAGCTGGCAAAGTTGTAGGCCACGATAGAGAGGATCAGCAGAGAGATGTGCAGGTTTCCGGATGGGGTGTTCGGTTCCGCTGAAGGCTGTTCAGGCATGAGTCCTCGCGCTCGTATTTGGCTGAATGATAAGGTTTATCCTTTAACTATACCCGCTTTCACCACTGGCGCATCTTAATGACACGGTTATCGGATGGCTGCCCCTGCCCGGACGTGCAGCAGAAAGCCGGGTAAACACCGGAACAATGGGGACTTGCGGCTCTGACGCGATAGCTGAGTGCTATGGCGTTGATGACATCATCCACCTGCCGCCGCGCTTTACCGTTTCTCTGATAAATCAGATTGTTAATTTTGTTTCAGCTACACTTTCAACAGCCAAATTACGTTATGAGAGAGAGAATGAGCGAGCTGCAACGGGAAAAGATCGGACAAAATATTCTGATAAAACTGGCGATGCTGGTCATTATCCTCGCCGGGGTTCGGGCAGCGTCCGATATTCTGGTTCCGCTGCTGCTGGCGGCGTTCTTTGCCATTGTGCTGAATCCGCTGGTGACGATGCTGATGCGTCGTGGCTTCCGCCGTGGGCTGGCGATTGGGCTGGTGATCACGGTGATTTTCTGCGCTCTCGTGCTACTGGGTGCCATTATTGCCAGCTCCATGAGCGAGTTTTCCGATCTCTATCCGCAACTGCGCGCCACCATGGAGCAGAAAATGACGGTGCTGCAACATCTGGCGGCGGGCTTTCATCTTAATATTTCAACCGATGCGCTGGTACAGCGTTTCGATCCTAATACCATGATGAACCTGGCTACCGTGGCGCTGAGCGGCTTTTCCGGCGCGATGACCAATACCGTGCTGCTGGTGCTGACCGTGGTGTTTATGCTGTTTGAGGTCCATCACCTGCCCTATAAAATGCGCAACGCGCTGGTGAATCCGAAAATTCGCATCGCCGGATTGCATAAAGCGCTGAAAGGCGTCACGCACTATCTGGCGTTGAAAACCCTGGTGAGTCTGATAACCGGCATCGCGGTCTGGCTGAGTCTCTATCTGCTGGATGTGAAGTTTGCGCTGTTATGGGGTGTCGTAGCGTTTATCCTCAACTTTATTCCCAATATCGGCCCGATTATCGCCGGTATCCCGCCCTTCCTGCAGGCGTTGTTACTGAACAGCCTGTTTGATGCCGCGATGGTGGCGGCGCTGTTTACCGCGATTCATATGGTGTTTGGCAATATGCTGGAGCCGCGCCTGATGGGGCGCGGTCTTGGCTTATCGACACTGGTGGTGTTTCTGTCGCTGGTATTCTGGGGCTGGCTGCTCGGTCCGGTCGGCATGCTGCTCTCGGTGCCGCTCACCAGCATTACTAAAATTCTGATGGAGACCACGCCAGGCGGCAGCCGTCTGGCGATTATGCTGGGCACCGGACGACCTAAGCGGGCGCGGGCATTAACCAAGTAGCCGCTGCTGCACATGCTGCAGATGGCTCTCCATCGCCTGACGTGCAGCCACTTCATCGCCCGCCACAATCGCATTGGCGATCTGCTGATGGTCAGCGTTCATCTCCTGCGCGAAGCTGTTATCTGCATAATGGCGCTCCAGTCGCTGCACATGCGGGCTGTGGCGCCGGTTCCATAACTGCTCCAGCAGGTCGCGTAACACATCATTGCCGCTCATCTCACTGATCAGCAGATGGAAGCGCTTGTCCTGCTCCAGAAAGGCCGCGTCGTTTTCATTGTACTGCTGCAGTTCAGCGGTCAGCGCCAGCAGTGCCGCCCGCTGAATAGTGGTGCCGTTACGTGCGGCAAATCCCGCCAGCATCCCCTCAAAAGCTTCACGCGCCTGCAACAGATCCTGCAGACTGCAGGTTTCACTCTCCTGCGGAACCGCAGCCTGCGGCAGCGGATGGGCGACGTAAACACCGTTGCCAGTGCGGATATCGACCCAGCCGGTCATCTCCAGCGCAATCAATGCTTCACGCACTGATGAACGACTGACACCCAGCTGTTTTGCCAGCTCGCGCTCCGGTGGCAGCAACCCACCTGCCACAAAGTCACCGCGCGTGATACCGGCCATGATGACGTTGGCGATCTGACGGTACAGGCGCTCGGTTTTTATTACTGGCAGCGTCATCACCCTCTCCTCTGATTGCACTTAAAAGCGATCTCTTCACCGATGCAGTTTGTCATGCTGCGATCCGGATCACGGCCCTGTTTTGTCCACTATCATACTCTTGGTCCAGCGGCCTGACCACTAGGCCACATCACAGTTGAGGAGTAAGAATGGAACATACATGGCGATGGTACGGCCCCAACGACCCGGTCTCACTGGATGATGCGCGTCAGGCGGGCGCGACCGGCATTGTGACGGCGCTGCACCATATCCCTAACGGCGAGGTATGGCCGGTTGAGGAGATTAAAGCGCGTCAGGCACTGCTGGCGGAAAAAGGTCTGGTCTGGTCGGTGGTAGAGAGCATCCCGGTCCATGAGGCGATTAAAACCCAGCGTGGTGACTACCTTCGCTATATCGCCAATTATCAGCAGTCGATACGCAATCTGGCTGCCTGCGGCATTGATACCGTCTGCTACAACTTCATGCCGGTGCTGGACTGGACGCGAACCGACCTAGCCTGGACGCTGCCGGATGGCGCAAAAGCGCTGCGCTTCGACGCCGACGCTTTTGCGGCCTTCGAGCTTTATCTGTTGCAGCGTCCGGCAGCGGAACAGGATTACAGCGCTGCCGAGCAGCAGGCCGCCGCTCAGCGCTTTGCCGCCATGAGCGCAGAAGAGAAAAGCACCCTGGTGCGCAATATTATCGCCGGTCTGCCAGGCGCCGAAGAGGGTTACACCCTGGAGCAGTTTCAGGCGCAGCTGTCGCAGTATGACGGCATCGACAAAGCGAAACTGCGCGAGCATATGGCGACCTTCCTGCGCGCCATCGTGCCGGTTGCGGAGGAAACGGGCATTAAACTGGCGGTGCATCCGGATGACCCACCACGTCCTATTCTGGGTCTGCCGCGCATTATTTCTACGCAGGAAGATATGCAGTGGCTGAAAGAAACCGTGGATAGTCTGCACAACGGTTTCTGTTTCTGTACCGGCTCCTATGGCGTGCGTGCCGACAACGCGCTGGTTGAGATGGCGGAAACCTATGCCGACCGCATTAACTTTATCCATCTGCGCGCCACGAAACGCGAGGCAAACCCGGCCAGCTTCCATGAAGCGGCGCATCTGGCGGGCGACGTCGATATGGTCGGCGTGATCAAGGTTATTCTGGCAGAAGAGCAGCGCCGCCGTCGGGCGGGCAACCTGCGGGCGATTCCCATGCGTCCCGATCACGGCCATCAGATGCTGGACGATCTGCATAAGCGCACCAATCCCGGTTATTCCGCCATTGGCCGCCTGAAAGGCCTTGCCGAACTGCGCGGCGTTGAAGTAGCACTGAAACAGATCTATTTTGCCGATTAAGTAAAACGTCCTGCCCTGCGCCCGCCCTGTGACGGGCCAGGGTCTCTCCTGGCCGCTGCGGCGGATCGGCCTTCTGCCCTGCCTGCCACCCGTTTTCACCTGATTGTTTTGCTGCATAGCAATGAAAACCAAACAACCTGTCAAAAAATGCAATGTCTGGTCGATAATTGACCTTAGTCAGTTCTCCTGATCGCAAAAACGCTAATCTGCACCGCCCGGAGAGATGCTATGCTGCGCCACTGATCAGCACCTCCGCATAACACCAATAATACTCAGAGGATTCAGCGGTGCCGCTACTGAAACGAAAACGCGACTACGCCAGGCTGGTGATTATTATTTCCGGCGTGCTGCCTCTGATTATTGGCATTTTTTTCACCGCCCTGGATGCGCGCCACACCGTGCATCAGCAGCAGGTAACCGCGGCGAATACGCTGCTATCTCAGGCTGAAAGAATGAGCGACAGCGCCTGGGATATGATTACTGTGCTGCGCCAGTTTCATCATCAGCCCTGCAGCCAGATTGAAAACCAGCTGCAGCGCATTGGCTCGCTAAACCCCTATTTCCGCGCGATTGGTAAAATGGAGCAGGATCACATCGCCTGTTCGTCGGTGTATGGTTCACGCCCAGGCCTGCTGAAAGATATGATCATGCGCGACGCGCCGGTTACCGGAAAAGCCTGGTGGAGTCTGTCAATTGCCGGAACAACGGGCGTACCGGATCGGCCGGCAGTGATTTTTATGCGCGATCTGCCCGATGGCGAGGGATTCTGGGCAGTGATCGATGGCCAGTATCTGATCGATTTTATGCGCGCGATCAGCAGCAGCCATCTCTATCATTTCAGCATGACGTTCAGCGGCGGCGCGCCGATCTCGTTTGGCGATCCGCACATCGCCGCGTCCAGCTGGTTTGAACCCATGATTTATCAGGCTCTCTCCCACCGCTATCCGCTCTCTGTCACCCTCATTGCCTCACCCTCTGAACTGATCTCGGCCTGGCGTCAGGTGATGTTTATCATCATGCCGATGGCCGCTATCTTCTCTATTCTGCTGATGATGCTGATGGCGAACTGGCTGAAACGGCGTATTTCATGGCGCGATGAGATTCGCCGGGCCATCACCAGCGGCCAGTTCAGGGCGCACTATCAGCCGGTCTATGACAACCGGCTGCAACGCTGCAGCGGCGCTGAAGCTCTGCTGCGCTGGACAACGCCCGACGGTAAAGGCGTGCGGCCAGATATTTTTATCGGCGCAGCAGAAGCGGAAGGCATGATTGTGCCGCTGACCCGCCATCTGCTCGAATTAATTGCAGAGGATGTGCAGGCGTGGCAGGTTGAGCCCCATTTCCACCTGGCCATTAACGTGGCGGCGGATCATCTGCAGCATCCTGACTTTGTCGACGATATGCTGCAGTTTGCCGAACGGATCAAAGATAAGCAGTTCCTGATAACCCTGGAGCTGACCGAACGCAGCCTGATCAAAGATGGCGCGGAGGTGGCACGCAAGCTGGAGCAGTTACGTGGTTGCGGCATGAAGGTCGCGATTGATGATTTTGGTACCGGTCACTGTTCGCTGAGCTATTTACAGACCTTCACGATAGATTATCTGAAAATCGATCGCGGCTTTATCAACGCGATTGAATCCCTTGAAGGCAGAACGCCGGTGCTGGACGCGATTATCCAGCTCAGCCATGAGCTTGAGCTTGAAGTGCTGGGAGAAGGCGTTGAGACCGCCTTACAGTTCAGCTATCTGCAACGGCGCGGTGTGGTCTATATCCAGGGCTATTATTATGCCCGCCCGATGGACAACACGGCGCTGGTTGCCTGGCTGACCGATCGGGGCGAACAGCCGATTGAACGGGAGCCGGCTCTTCAGACCCGGCAGGAACCCGACGTCTGAACCAGAGAAGATGGCAGCTGAACCGCCAGTCGAGCCACATTCACTCATCTTTCTGCTCTCCGCCCTGTGATGCACAGCGGATAGCCGCTTCCGGTACCAGCCTGGCCCGTAACTTCCCTTCTTTACCCCTGATTTGCTGAAAAAAACGGCGGTCGTCACGCTCAGTGATAATTTTTTTGCGGTTGCAAACAGCTCTATTTGTTGTAAAAACAGGCCGGATGTAGCCCAAACATGACAGATATCACACAAAAACGGTATACTCTGTCGCTGTTCGCAATAATCACAACAGTAATTATTGTGTCTGCCGGCGCATAAACAGTGCTTATTTACGGCTATGCTTAAATTTCTCAACGCAGCGGTCTGAACGACTCACACCCGGCTCGCGCCGTTGAGGACTTTCGTGTTCCAATACAGGGTAATTCTATGAAATTGCGTAGGAAGCGTGTAAAACCAATTGGGATCGATGATGTGACTATCATCGATGATACCCGTTTACGTAAAGCCATCACCGCGGCCTCTCTGGGCAACGCGATGGAGTGGTTCGACTTCGGTGTTTACGGCTTTGTGGCCTATGCGCTGGGTAAAGTCTTTTTCCCGGATGTTTCGCCGGGCGTTCAGATGATTGCGGCGCTCGCCACTTTCTCTGTTCCTTTCCTGATTCGCCCGCTGGGTGGACTGTTCTTCGGTATGCTTGGCGACAAATATGGTCGTCAGAAAATTCTCTCCATCACCATCATCATCATGTCGGTCAGTACTTTCTGTATCGGCCTGATACCGTCCTACGCCTCCATCGGCATCTGGGCACCTGTTCTGCTGCTGTTAGCGAAGATGGCTCAGGGCTTCTCGGTGGGCGGTGAATATACCGGTGCCTCAATCTTTGTGGCCGAATATTCGCCTGACCGTAAACGCGGCTTTATGGGAAGCTGGCTCGACTTTGGTTCGATTGCGGGCTTCGTGCTCGGTGCGGGCCTGGTGGTGCTGATTTCCTCCATTATCGGAGAAGAGAGTTTCCTTGAGTGGGGCTGGCGTCTGCCGTTCTTCGTCGCGCTGCCGCTGGGAATTATCGGTCTTTACCTGCGTCATGCGCTGGAAGAGACTCCGGCATTCCAGCAGCACGTGGACAAACTGGAACAGGGCGACCGCGAAGGCCTGCAGGATGGTCCACAGGTATCGTTTAAAGAGATTGCGACCAAACACTGGCGCAGCCTGCTCTCCTGTGTCGGTCTGGTTATCGCCACTAACGTCACCTACTACATGTTGCTGACGTACATGCCGAGCTACCTGTCACATAACCTGCACTACAGCGAAGATCACGGTGTGATGATTATCATCGCCATCATGATCGGTATGCTGTTTGTCCAGCCGATGATCGGCATGATGAGTGACCGTTTCGGCCGTCGTCCGTTTGTTATCATCGGCAGTATCGCCCTGATGATCTTCGCGATTCCCGCCTTTATGATGATCAACAGTGGCGTACTGGGACTGATTTTTGGTGGTCTGCTGCTGCTGGCGGTAATCCTCAACGCCTTTACTGGCGTGATGGCCTCTTCACTGCCTGCGATGTTCCCAACGCACATCCGCTACAGTGCGCTGGCCAGTGCGTTTAACATCTCGGTACTGGTTGCCGGTCTGACGCCAACGCTGGCCGCCTGGCTGGTAGAAACGACCAATAACCTCTACATGCCAGCCTACTATCTGATGGTGGTGGCAGTGATTGGTCTGATTACCGGGCTGTACATGAAAGAAACTGCCAACAAGCCCCTGAAAGGCGCGACACCGGCGGCTTCTGATATGGAAGAAGCGCGCGAAATCCTGCAGGAACATCACGATAACATCGAGCACAAAATCGAAGATATCGACGAAGAGATCTCCCGCCTGGAAGCGAAACGTAAAAACCTGGTGCAGCAGCATCCGGATATCAACGAGTAATCGTTCTGCTCTCCCGCCGCCCGGCGGGAGAGTTCTTTTCCCCCTCTCTTACCGCACACAAACCTTCATCCCTCGCGGTCAAAGGGAGTAAACTGTTGTCACTTTTTTCACCTGCGTAAGAATGAAAATGTCTGATTATTCCCTTATCCAGCGCCCAAGAAGATTGCGCGCCAGCGCCTCAATGCGTGAAATGTTCCAGGAGTCCTCCCTGAGCCTGAACGATCTGGCTCTGCCCATCTTTGTTGAAGAAGAAGTCGACGATTACAAAGCGATTCAGGCGATGCCTGGCGTGATGCGTATTCCGGAAAAACGTCTCGCCTATGAAATTGAGCGCATAGCCAAAGCGGGTATCCGCTCGGTGATGACCTTCGGTATTTCGCACCACACCGATGCCACCGGCAGCGATGCCTGGAACGAAAACGGTCTGGTGGCACGTATGTCCCGCATCTGCAAAGAGACCGTGCCAGAAATGATCGTGATGTCTGACACCTGCTTCTGTGAATACACCAGCCACGGCCACTGTGGCGTGTTGTGTGATCACGGCGTCGATAACGATGCAACCCTGGAAAACCTGGGTAAGCAGGCCGTCGTTGCCGCCGCAGCCGGTGCGGATTTCATCGCCCCGTCAGCGGCGATGGATGGTCAGGTTGAGGCGATTCGCCGGGCACTGGACGCGGCGGGCTTCACTCAGACCGCCATCATGTCCTACTCCACCAAATTCGCCTCCTCGTTTTACGGCCCGTTCCGTGAAGCGGCCGGAACGGCGCTGAAAGGCGACCGTAAAACCTACCAGATGAACCCGATGAATCGCCGTGAAGCGATCCGTGAATCGCTGCTCGACGCGGCGCAAGGCGCGGATTCACTGATGGTGAAACCGGCAGGTGCCTATCTGGATATCCTGCGTGATATCCGTGAACGTACCGAATTGCCGCTGGCGGCTTATCAGGTGAGTGGTGAATACGCGATGATCAAATTTGCCGCTCAGGCCGGTGCCATTGATGAACGCAATGTGGTGCTGGAAAGCCTCGGTGCGATTAAACGTGCCGGTGCAGACCTGATTTTCAGCTATTTCGCCCTTGATCTCGCCGAACAAAAAGTGCTCTGATCCCCTCCTTATAAAGAGCGTGATGGCTATGTCACGCTCTTCTTCTTCGCCGTAAGGCAAACACCAGAACCTGGCTTGAGCTAAAAAACAAAGGGCTCTGTGATGAAAGCACCTGAAATCGCTGCCGACGAGGCACAACGTTTATCGCAGTTGCGTGCGCTGAACATAATGAACACGCCAGCGGAAGAGCGTTTCGATCGTTTAACCCGTCTGGCGCGCCGCCTGTATGACGTTCCTATCGCGTTAGTCAGCCTGCTGGAAGCTGACCATCAGTGGTTTAAATCCGCTCAGGGCTATGAACCCGCAGGATCACCCCGCGACATCTCCTTTTGCGGTCATGCCATCCTGCAGGATGAGATCATGATCGTTGAAGATGCCGCAGAAGATGAACGTTTTTATGATAATCCGCTGGTTACCGGCGAACCGCATATCCGCTTTTATGCCGGCTGTCCGCTGCGGGCACCGGGCGGCGCTAAAATGGGTACCCTCTGTATCATTGGTCGTGAACCGCGTCAGTTTAATGAAGAGGATCAGGCCACGATGCGCGACCTGGCCGCCATGGCCGAAGCGGAACTGGTCGCCTTTCAGACTGCCACCTGTGATGAACTGACGCAGATCACTAATCGTCGCGGCTTTATGACGCTGGGACAGATGGTGCTGAACGAGTGCCGGCTGAAAAAACGGCCCGCCTGTCTGACCTTTCTCGATCTCGACAAATTTAAGCAGATTAATGACACGCTGGGCCACCGCGAAGGCGACCGCGCGCTGATGGACTTTGCCGATGCGATGAAAGTGGTGTTCAAGCATTCGGATCTGTTTGCCCGTCTGGGCGGCGATGAGTTTGTGGTGCTGTTTAATGGTCTGCAGCAGCAGCAGAGCGAAGCGCTGCTCATGCAGTTTGACCATTATCTGCAACAGCAATCAATCAGTCTGAACCGCCGTTATCGCCTGCAATTCTCGTCCGGCGTCGTAGAGTTTGACGCGGCGCATCCGCAATCGCTGGAGCAGTTGCTGCACGACAGCGATGAGCAGATGTACCTCAGTAAAAAGCAGAAACGCGTGGCGATCTAAGGTCAGGCGCCGCAGCGCCTGACGGTTCAGGGACGCGCCAGATCGTCGAGCAGCGTCTGGTTAAATTTTGCCGGTTCTTCCATTTGCGGCGCGTGTCCCATACCGGGGAATTCGATTAAGCGCGCCCCCGGAATGCGTTTTGCGACCTCTTTCCCCAGTACCGCGTAATCACCCAGCCGGGCTTTCACCTCTGCCGGGGCGATATCACTGCCGATGGCAGTCGTGTCTGAGGTGCCGATCATCAGCGTGGTGGGCACTTTCAGATCGCCGAATTCATAAAATACGGGCTGCGTGAAGATCATGTCGTAGATTAAGGCGGAGTTCCACGCCACCTTCTCGTGGCCCGGCCCACTGTTGAGTCCGGCCAGCATATCAACCCACTTGTCATATTCGGGTTTCCAGCGACCGACATAGTAGGTCTGCTGCTCATACTTCTTAATGCCCTCTGCGCTGAGTTTGAGTTCGCGCTGATACCACTGATCCACGGATCGCCACGGTGCGCCTTTGGCTTTCCAGTCCTCCAGCCCGATCGGGTTAACCAGCACCAGCTTCTGTGTCTGTTCCGGGTACATCAGCGCATAACGTGTTGCCAGCATCCCGCCAGTGGAGTGACCCATAATCACCGCCTTCTTCACACCCAGCCGGGCGAGCAGCTGATGGGTGTTATCTGCCAGCTGCTGAAAACTGTACTGGTAACTGGCTGGCTTGGTCGAGCTGCAGAAGCCAATCTGGTCGGGCGCGATCACGCGATATCCCTGCTGACTGAGTGCGCGAATGGTCGCTTCCCAGGTCGCGCCACAGAAGTTTTTACCGTGCATCAGCACCACGGTTTCGCCGTTGGCCCGTTGCGCCGGTTTCACATCCATATAGCCCATACGCAGCGGTTGCTGCTGGGATTGAAAATCAAAATGCTGCAATGGATAGGGGTATTGAAATCCTTCCAGCTGTTCGCCATACACACCAGCGGCACTGGCAGGTGCATGAGCAAATAACGCCAGCGAGGTGAGCAAGGCGGCAAGCGGTTTTTTCAGCGCGTATGTCGGGCTCATCCGGGGGGTCTCCAGGTTAAAGGTGAGCCGTAAGCCTGGCATGTCACAGCCAAAAATCTATTGATGTGCCGTGCTATAGCCATGATTACAGAGACTCCGGCAGGGTAAACCGTGAGTCTGGCTGCGGACCCACACCTCGTTTTGATTACTGTCCCGCGGAATCACCTATTCATTCACCCACAATTACCAACAGATTAATCACAATTCATCTTTTTTATTAATAACAGCCCCTCAAATGAATATCTTCAGAGATAACGATTAAAATCCTGAAAAATCTTTACGCAAAGAATAAGCACATTAAGATAAATATTTTAGAATCTTCTTAAATCAAACAGGGGGTTCTATGAACGAAAATAAATATAACGAAAGCGTGATCGTCTCTATCACTGAGTGGATTAATAATAATCTGGATCAGCGTTTAAGCGTTGATGATATTGCAGAAAAAGCGGGTTACTCTAAGTGGTATTTACAGAAACTTTTTGCCCGTTATCATAATGAAACTCTGGCGCGATATATTCGTAAGAAAAAGCTTAACGCCAGTGTTCATGATTTAAAAAACAGCCGCACGCCCATCATCAGCCTGGCGCTGAAATACCATTTTGAAAGCCAGCAATCTTTTACCCGATCTTTTAAGCAGATTATGGGCTGCACGCCGAGCGTCTGCCGTAAACGTCTGATGAAGGACGAGGCAAAGCAGCAGCTGGACGACGTTGATGATCCCTGTGCGCTGTGCAGTTACGGTCGGGCGGAAAGCATAAAGCAGAGCTGTGGCGTAACAGTCCGGCCTGTTACGCGCTCAGCGCGCGGATATGCGCCGGCAGACGCTTTCCGCGATATAGGTTAATCAGGATTCATCCGGCTGATAATATTGCACACCAATCTGAATACGCTCACGTCCCTGGGTGACGCGATGACGATTGGTGTCGCGCAGTGAATAGACACAGCCACAATATTCCTGCTGATAGAAACTCTCGCGCTTGCTGATTTCAATCATGCGCGACGATCCACCGCCTTTACGCCAGTTAAAATCCCAGTACATCAGATCCGGATACGCCGCCGCTGCGCGGACTCCGCAGCTGTTAATCTGCTTCATATCTTTCCAGCGCGAAATCCCCAGGCAACTGGTCATCACCGGAAAGCCGTTCTCATGGGCATAGAGTGCCGTACGTTCAAAGCGCATATCAAAGCACATGGTGCAGCGTTCACCCCGTTCCGGTGACCACTCCAAACCGCGCGCCCGCTCAAACCAGTTATCCCGGTCATAGTCCGCATCAATAAACGGCACACCAAATTTTTCAGCAAAGCGAATATTCTCCTCTTTACGCAACTCATACTCTTTGAGCGGATGAATATTCGGGTTGTAGAAATAGATCGTGTATTCAATGCCGGATGCCAGCATCGCTTCCATCACCTCACCCGAGCAGGGTGCGCAACAGGAGTGCAGCAGGACTTTTTTATGACCGCCCGGCAGAGGCAGCGGCTGACGCTGGAAAGGTTCAGACATAAGCACCTTCAATCAATAGCAGTAAAGCGGCAGTGTAATGCCGCAGGCGGGCAGTTGCAAAACCTGACCTGACGCACCCTGTTTTGTGTAATCGTGCCCCGGCCGCGGTTTTCCTTTCCTGAACCAACCCGCTGATCTCTGTTGCTTTCTTATCGCGGCAAAGCTGTGTGACACCGGTGATAGCCGGAAGTGTGATCGCCCCCACACTAGCATCAGCTATGTTTACATAACATTAACAATATTGACACTAACCCCCCGCAAGGAGACTCGCATGGTCGCGGCAAAAAAATCGGGAAATCAACAGAACCGCTTTACCTGGTTCGTCTGTTTTATGGCTGCGCTGTCTGGCTTGCTGTTTGGTCTGGATATCGGCGTCATTGCAGGTGCCTTACCGTTTCTGGCGAAGGATTTGCAGATCACTAACCATCAGCAGGAGTGGGTAGTGAGTTCGATGATGTTTGGCGCGGCGCTGGGCGCACTGGCGGCAGGCTGGATGTCATCAAAGCTGGGGCGGAAGAAAAGTATGCTGGCGGGCGCGACGCTGTTTGTCATTGGCTCGCTGTGGTCGGCCTTCTCACCGGATGTGGAGTCGCTGGTCTGTGCCCGCGTGATGCTGGGTCTGGCGGTGGGAATCGCCTCTTACACCGCGCCACTCTATCTGGCGGAGATTGCGCCTGAACGTATTCGTGGCTCAATGATTTCGATGTACCAGCTGATGCTGACCACCGGCATTGTCGTGGCCTATCTCTCCGACACCGCGTTCAGCTACAGCGGTAACTGGCGCGGGATGCTCGGTGTGATCGCCATTCCGGCGGTGATCCTGTTTATCGGCGTGCTGTTTCTGCCCAACAGTCCGCGCTGGCTGGCGGCGCACGGACGCTTTAACGAGGCGCAGCGGGTGCTGGATCGGCTGCGTAACAGCAGCGAACAGGCCCGGGAGGAGCTGGAAGAGATCCGGGAAAGCCTGCAGGTGAAGCAGCGCGGCTGGTCGCTGTTCCGTTCTAATGGCAATTTCCGCCGCGCGGTGTGGCTGGGTATGTTGCTACAGGTTATGCAGCAGTTTACCGGCATGAATGTGGTGATGTATTACGCGCCTAAAATCTTCAACATCGCCGGCTTCTCCAGCACCAGCGAGCAGATGTGGGGCACGGTGATTGTCGGGCTGGTCAATATGCTGGCCACGCTGATTGCGATCTTCTTTGTCGATCGCTGGGGTCGCAAGCCGATGCTGACCACCAGTTTTCTGGTGATGGCGGTTGGCATGGGCGTGCTGGGAACGCTGTTGCATATCGGCGTTGAAACAGATTTCCGCAAATACTTTGCTGTCGCGATGCTGCTGATGTTTATCGTCGGCTTTGCGATGGCGGCCGGACCGGTGATCTGGCTGCTCTGTTCAGAGATTCAGCCGCTGAAAGGGCGTGATTTCGGCATTACCGCCTCAACCACCACTAACTGGGTCGGCAATATGATTGTTGGCGCCACCTTCCTGACCATGCTGGATCAGCTGGGTAATGCTAACACCTTCTGGTTCTACGGCGCGCTCAACCTGGTGTTTATCGTGCTGACGCTGATGCTGGTACCCGAGACCAAACATGTGACGCTGGAGCACATTGAACGCAATCTGATGAAGGGTAAAGCGCTGCGTGACATCGGGGCGTAACCGCCCCGCTTCAGGCTACCACTGCAGTTGCTGGCCGGCGTAATCGACGTAGTGATGACCACCGCGACCGCGCCACTGGATCAGCTGCTGGACGATACCGGCGGCACTCTCTTCTGCCGTCAGGGGCGCACTCTCGCCGCCCATATCCGTTTTCACCCAACCGGGATGCAGCGTCAGCAGCGTCCCGCTCTGCGCTTCCACTGCCGGAGTCAGCGTGCGGCTCAGCATATTCAGTGCGGCTTTGCTGGCCGAGTAAATCGGCATCTGCGCCTCCGGATTTTCATTCAGGCTGCCGAGCTGGGATGAGGTCAGCGCCAGCACGCCTTCCTGTTTCAGCAGCGGCAACAGGATCTCTGCACTGCGAACCGGGGCGATCGCATTGGTCAGGAACAGCTGCGCCAGCGCCTGATCGTCACTCTGTGACACCTTCTGGTGCGCAGGCCCGGAAATTCCGGCGTTAATCAGAATCGCATCGAACGATTTGCCACTGAGCTGGCTGGCAAACTGTTGAACCGCTGATGAGTGAGTCATATCCAGCGAATGCCAGTGAATGTCTGACCGGTTACCCTGCTCCGGGATGCCACTGCGATGCGTGGCCGTAACCTGCCAGCCCTCACCGGCAAAGGCCTGCGCCACCGCCAGACCGATACCGCGTGAAGCACCAATAATCAGAACCTCTTTTTGCTGAGCCATATTTATTCCTCGTTGATTGTCTCGTCACAAGCTTAACGGTAAATCCGCCCAGGCAGCGGCCAGTTGTGCTGTTTAGTCGGGCGACCGCACTGCAGGTAAAACCCCACGGCGTAGCGCTGTTGATGGCTTTCCATCATTAAATCGCTTTATCTTTTACTTTTAACCGGTTAGAAGAGATAAACAGTCTGGCAGGCAGCAGTCAATTTGCCATTTTCGCATGGAGTCTGAATGAAAAAGCTCACCTTAGAGGTGGTGGCAAAAATGGCAGGCGTCGGGATTGCGACGGTCGATAGGGTGCTGAATGAGCGCGGCGGCGTCTCCCTGGAGACCAGCCGTAAAGTCCTGAAAGCCGCACGCGAAGTGGGGCTGAAGCGTCTGCTGCCAGAGGAGTACCAGCATCCGTGGCAGATTGAGGTGTTCCTCAGCAATAACGGCTCATCCTTTTTTCAGCAGCTCACCACCCATTTCAGTGAGGTTGCCAGTCAGCTTGGCTATCGCCGCCTGAAACTGCACAAAACCCTGGTGGCCGAAGCGCAGCCTGAGCAGCTGGCGCAAAGCATTATCGCCCGCAGCAGCAACCGCGACGGCATCATTGTTTTTGCGCATGACTCGCCGCCCATCTATCGGGCACTGGCGCTGTGCCGCAGCCGCAATGTGCCGGTGATCACCATCGTCACCGATCTGCCCGATGCCGACCGCTTGTGTCATGTCGGCATCGACCAGTATCAGGCGGGACGCACAGCCGGACTGCTGATGAGTAAGACAGTGAATCAGCCCGGCGACATTATGATGGTCAGTGGCCGTTTTGATTACCGCGCCCATCGTCAGCGTATCGCGGGATTCCGTGAGGCCATGGAGCAACGCGCGCCGCAGCGTCATCTGCGTGAAGTGCTGTCGGGTCAGGATCAGCGGGAGACCATCCGCAGTGAGCTGGCCCGCCATCTGCGTCCGTCGCAGGCGATTGCAGGGGTCTATAACACCGGCATGGGGAATAGTGATGTCAGCGACACCCTGCGCGCCCACCAGTTACTGGGTAAATGCACCTACATTACCCATGAGCTTTATGATGTCACCCGCCAGCTACTGCTGAACGATGAAGTGGCCTTTACCCTGGATCAGCATGCTCAGCAGCATGCCCGTTTAGCGATTGATCTGATGCTGAGTCATCTCGAAACCGGCTATCAGCCGGATGTCTATCAGGCGGGCAAAGTGGCGTTTCGGCTGTTTACGGCGGAAAATATGGTGTGAGGTGGAATCTGTTTCCCCTGATGAAGCCTGTCATTAAGGGAAACAGATTGGGCTCGATTAACCCGCGGTATCCCGGCTTTCATCATCCGGGCTGTCGCCATCTTCATTACCCTGACTCTTCTCCACTTCCTGCGGATGCCCCATTGAAAGCGCCGTGGCGCTGGCCGGATCGAACAGTGACAGACTCTCAATCTGGTCAACCATGATCACTTTACGGAACGACATCGCATCTTTGGGTTTCGAGTCGAGCGTGATGCCATGCTCGGCGTACCATTTGCTGTAGTTATGTTCCACCGCCAGCTTCAGCGTCTTGCTGTCGCGATATCCGCTCAGCATCGGGATCAGCACGATGTTTTTGGTGCTCTCATATTCAAAGGTTGAAGCATGAACCATGCCGATGTAGATGCGGCGCGACTTCAGCGTAATCCACGCCAGTTCGCCCTCTTCCATACACTGAAACAATAATTGCTCCACGCCATTGGAGCGTGACAGTCGCTGATAGAGGTCTTTACGACCGGAGACGTTCAGTCTTGCGCTGCCTGCCCAGTTTGAGCGATAGAGACAGAGCAGAATGGCAAAGGCGAGCATGATCACCACCGGAGCCTGGATGCCCAGGAAGCTCCAGTTCATAAACTCCACCTGCCACTTCAGATGAACGCCGGGGATCATCTGGACAGCGTTGGCGATGCCGGAGATACAGAGCAGCAGTAACCAGACGATGCCGGTCGCGAACACACCCTGCAGGACGAAAATACAACCGTAAAGCGCGACCAGGAAATAGACATCCCAGCCCGACGAACGACGGATTTTAAAGCGGCTGTTCAAATCACGGCTGGTGTACCAGTAACCACTGACCATCAACACCATAAATATTGCGGTACCCACCTCACACTCCCTTTAACGTATTCACGTGGCGGGCAAAATCTTCATGGACTTCCTCGCTCAGCGTGTTGACCGAGATATTGCCGTTTTCATCAATAATGATGCGCTCACCTTCAGCGATTGAGTCGTTGATATCCTGACGGGTCATGATCTGCAAAAACTTCTCGGGACTGGCAAAGACCGACTTAACAAATTTAAACATGGCGATCCACTTATTGGCCTGAAAATTGAAGTATGTGACCGAATCCACACTCTCGCCTGTTTAATTTCGGGTGAAATTTCTTAAAATCAATTAATTAGCGAAGCGGTAGTGGCTTTGCCCGTGCCGTTTTCCGCTGAAATCTTCAACGTAACCAGCAGCATGGCGTAGCAGCATCGCATTTTTACCGTGCAGGTCTGCAACGACGTCACATCGCCTCTCTGCCAGGAAGCGCTAAGCTCATTGGTTAGCCGCTTTCTGTCACCCTGTCTGAAACGCATCGAGGAATGTTTGCATGAAACTACGAACACTAGGCCGTACCGGTCAGCGCGTCTCCGAAATTGGCTTTGGCGCATGGGCCATTGGCGGAACCTGGGGGGAAGTGAGCATGGAGGATGCCAAAGCCGCGCTGAATGCTGCGCTGGATGCGGGCATTACCTTTATTGATACCGCCGATGTCTACGGCGATGGCCGTTCCGAAAAAATCATCGCAGAGGTGCTGAATCAGCGCGGCGGTGAACGTCCGTTTGTGGCAACCAAGCTGGGCCGTCGCCTCTCGCCACACGTGGCTGAAGGTTACAATGCTGAAAACCTCAACGCCTTTATTGATCGTTCACGCGAGAACCTGCAAACCGACACGCTGGATTTAGTGCAGCTGCATTGCCCGCCGACCGAGGTCTACTACAACCCGGACGTCTTTGCGGTGATGGATGAGATGGTCGCTGCCGGAAAAATCCGTCACTACGGTGTCTCCGTTGAGAAAGTGGAAGAAGGGCTGAAGGCACTGGAATTTCCAAACGTCTCGTCAATTCAGCTGATCTACAACATTTTCCGCCAGCGTCCGGCTGAACTGCTGCTGCGTGAAGCGAAACGCCGTGATGTGGCGATCATCGCCCGTGTACCGCTGGCGTCGGGCCTGCTGACCGGTAAAATGCGTGCCGACAGCGTGTTTGCTGCTGACGACCACCGCACCTTTAACCGTAATGGCGAAGCGTTCGATAAGGGCGAGACCTTTTCCGGCGTGCCTTATGAGGTGGCGCTGGAGGCGGTTGAAGAGATTCGCCGCTTTGTCACTGGCGACACCACCATGGCGATGTTTGCCCTGCGCTGGATACTGATGAACGAAGATGTCAGCGTGGTGATCCCTGGCGCGAAAAACCGCGAACAGGCTGAAGCCAATGCCCGCGCCAGCGATGTCGATGCGCTCTCTGCAGATACGATGGCGGCGCTGAAGCAGATCTATCAGGAGAAGATCGCACCACACGTGCATCAGCGCTGGTAAACGCCTTACAACGCCTGGGCGCAGGCCCAGGCGGAACTCCACGCCCACTGGAAGTTATAGCCGCCCAGCCAGCCGGTGACATCAGCCACTTCACCAATAAAGTAAAGTCCCGGCACCGCACGCGCCTCCATCGTTTTCGAGGAGAGCTGTGTGGTATCCACGCCACCCAGCGTCACTTCAGCAGTTCGATATCCCTCGGTACCGTTTGGCTGAATGCGCCAGGCGTGCAGCGTCTGCGCCAGCTCGGTTTGCTGTTTACTGTTGAGCTGCTTCAGGGTGATATCCGGCACCACCTTCAGCGCCTGCAATACTTCCACCAGGCGCTTCGGCAGGATTTTCGCCAGGCTGTTCTTCAGGCTGAGATTCGGATGTGCTTCACGCTGCGCCGTCAGAAACGCCTCAAGCGGCGTGGCAGGTGACAGATCGATGGTGACGAATTCTCCGGGTAGCCAGTAGCTGGAGATTTGTAACACCGCCGGGCCGGAGAGGCCGCGGTGAGTAAACAGCATTGCCTCTTTGAAGCGGGTGCCATCCTGCGCATCGATAGTGGTCTCCAGCGCGACGCCTGACAGCGTCTGCAACTGCTCCAGCAGCGGCTTGTGCAGGGTAAAGGGCACCAGCGCCGCCCGCGTCGGAAAGACGCTCAGCCCGAACTGCTCCGCTATTTTATAGCCAAACGGCGTGGCGCCCAGGCCAGGCATCGACAGACCGCCGCTGGCGATGACCAGCTTCTCCGCCTGAACCGTGCTGCCGTTAAGTTGCAGTGTATAACCGCTTTCATCGCGCGCCACGCTGAGCACTTCACTGCGCAGCCGCAGGGTGACATTGCCCTTGTCACATTCAGCCAGCAGCAGATCGACAATTTGCTGGGCGGAGTCGTCGCAGAAGAGCTGGCCCAGGGTTTTTTCGTGCCAGGCGATCCCGTGGTGGTTAACCAGATCGATAAAATCCCACTGGGTATAACGCGCCAGCGCCGATTTACAGAAATGAGGA
This sequence comes from Pantoea sp. paga, assembly GCF_007558755.1. Classification (NCBI taxonomy): domain Bacteria; kingdom Pseudomonadati; phylum Pseudomonadota; class Gammaproteobacteria; order Enterobacterales; family Erwiniaceae; genus Pantoea; species Pantoea sp. paga. Next base: position 82,029 of record NZ_VLTF01000008.1, on the reverse strand, counting down.
TTGTGCGACAGATACGCCGCCGGTTCGGTGTAGAGATTGGTGAAGTTGCAGCGGCCACCGCCAGACATCAGAATTTTACGTCCCGGCTTTTTGCCGTTATCCAGCAGTAACACGCGGCGTCCCCGCTGCCCGGCCTGGGCGGCGCAGAACAGCCCTGCGGCACCGGCACCAATGATGATAACGTCAAACTGTTCCACTACGACTCGCTCACTTAACTGGAAAGGCGCAGATTGTAGTGATCTGCTCACTGAGACGCCAGCGTCAAAAAAATGCCGCAAATGTGTCATATTGTATCTGTCTAATATCTAACCCTTTTTCTCTGAGTTACCCTTACGCCTTACATCGAAAGGTTAAATTAGCGCTATATTTTCCTTTCCCATACAGCACGTTGTCGCGGATAATGCGCCGCGTTCATGTCCTCCAAAAATGGCGTAACGTTTATGCTACATCTGTTTGCTGGTCTAGACCTCAGTACTAGCCTGTTATTGGTTCTTGCCCTGCTGTTTGTATTGTTTTACGAAGCGATCAACGGTTTCCACGACACGGCCAACGCAGTTGCGACGGTCATCTATACGCGTGCCATGCGTGCCCAGCTTGCTGTGGTCATGGCGGGTGTATTTAACTTCCTTGGCGTGCTGCTCGGTGGATTGAGTGTCGCTTACGCTATTGTTCATATGCTTCCCACCGATCTGTTGTTAAATGTTGGATCGGCTCACGGTCTCGCCATGGTGTTTTCTATGCTGCTGGCGGCGATTATCTGGAACCTCGGCACCTGGTATCTCGGTCTGCCGGCCTCCAGCTCCCATACGCTGATCGGCGCCATTATCGGTATCGGTCTGACCAACGCCCTGATGAGCGGAACCTCGGTAGTTGATGCGCTCAACATCCCGAAAGTGCTGAACATCTTCCTTTCTCTGATCCTGTCGCCGATTGTCGGTCTGGTGATGGCGGGCGGCTTAATCTTTATACTGCGTCGCTACTGGAGCAATACCAAAAAGCGTGCGCGTATTCATATGACGCCTGCTGACCGTGAGAAGATCGATGGCAAGAAAAAGCCGCCGTTCTGGACCCGTATCGCCCTGATTGTTTCGGCAATTGGCGTGAGTTACTCGCACGGTGCAAACGACGGTCAGAAAGGGATCGGCCTGATCATGCTGGTCCTGATTGGCGTGGCACCTGCTGGTTTCGTGGTGAATATGAATGCCTCCGGTTACGACATCACGCGAACCCGCGATGCGGTCAATCACCTGGAGCAGTATTATCAGCAGCATAACGCCTCGCTGACCCACATCATCCAGATGGCACCGCCTAAGCTGCCAACACCGGAAGAAGTGCCAGCAAGCAGCCCGCAGGAGTTCCACTGTGACAGCGCGCGCGCATTGCAGGCGGTACAGGGTGCGCAGGTGTTGCTGAATAACCTGCAGAGCTACGATCAGCTGACAGTTGATCAGCGCGGTCAGATGCGTCGTCTGCTGCTGTGTATCTCCGATACCGCCGATAAAGCGGCTCGTCTGCAGGAAACCTCGCCAGATGACAAACGCTTCCTCAATAAGCTGAAAAGCGACCTGCTTGGCACCATCGAGTATGCGCCTATCTGGATTATTGTGGCCGTCGCGCTGGCGCTGGGCATCGGCACCATGATTGGCTGGCGTCGTGTTGCCACCACCATTGGTGAGAAGATTGGTAAAAAAGGCATGACCTATGCACAGGGAATGTCAGCACAGGTGACAGCAGCGCTGTCGATTGGCGTCGCCAGCTATACCGGCATGCCCGTCTCCACCACGCATATCCTCTCTTCATCGGTTGCCGGTACCATGCTGGTCGACGGTGGCGGGCTGCAGAGCCGGACCATCAAGAACATCGCCATGGCGTGGATCTTCACCCTGCCGGTCTGTATTCTGCTGTCAGGTTCGCTCTACTGGATTGCCTTAAAACTGGTGTGATGCCAGCTAAAAAAAGGGCGACGCAAGTCGTAATGCTGGTCAGTTAAGATCAGATTTGTAAAGGCTGTCACGGTCAAACGTGGCAGCTTTTTTTATGGGCGAGGGAGCCGCAGTGCGGGCCAGCGCCGGGCAGGAGCAGGCAATCCGCAGCGCTGAACAGAATGAGTCTGCCAGGAGAGCCCGCAGGACGCGGGCGAAAGGCGGGGCGGCACAGGATGTGCCATCCCCGGCGGTCCGTCAGGCAGAGGAATGAAGTGAAGGAACCGCGCAGCGGCGCGAGGACCGCCAGCCCCTGCCCGGCACCAGACTGCGTTATCACCTGTCGCTTAACTGACTGGCATTACGACGCAAGTCGCTCTTTTTTAATGCCAGATCGCCAGCGCCACCAGACTGATGACCACCAGTCCACACAGCGCACTGGTCAGCATAAACTGCCCCCGCACCCGCTCGCAGCGCCGGATAAACTCATCGTCGTGATGATCAAGATAGCGCTTTGCCCAGATATAAGTGACCAGCCGCACCTGCTTGCTTGGCTGACCATGAGAGGTGAAAAAACCCGCCCCATCGACATACTGATACAGCAGCGGATCACAACCGCGTAATACCGCCAGCAGTGCGCGCAGAGATGAAAAATAGCGCGCCATATTCACGATACACACCACACAAAGAGCCCAAAAAAGCGCAATAGTGCTGATCATATTCTCCCCCTCCCGGCTGGAATCGCAGCAACAGGCCCAGCGTCAGACACTGAGTCCACCTGCAGAAATAACCAGCCACTGAATCACCGGAATGCAAAGTTTTTCGACCCCCTGAGCGGCTGCGAATCGGACCGCCTTTTTTCAGTGTAGGAGAAATCTTTACATTTTTTCCAACGATGATTTTCGTTCAGCGCGAGTAAATCTGTCATAGCCTTGATCTTATTCATAAGCCAGGCGGCAACGGCAGCATTTACAGTGAGAGAAGGCTATACTGAGAACATAACAACATCATCACCTGCAACGCAGGTAGACACTTTGGTGGCGCTCATCGCCCGCTCGCGCAAGGGATTTCGCTAAGCTGTGACGCGGCAGGAACACCGGATGCCATCCTTAATCTCGTGAAAGGAGTTTTATCATGGCTTATAAACATATCCTGATTGCAGTAGACCTTTCTCCCGAAAGCCAGTTGCTGGTGGATAAGGCCGTCTCGCTGGCTCGTCCGTACGATGCCAGAATTTCCCTGATTCATGTTGATGTCAATTACTCCGACCTCTACACCGGCCTGATTGATGTCAACTTAGGGGATATGCAGAAGCGTATCTCTGAAGAGACACATGCGGCGCTGAAAGGGTTGTCAGATGCGGCGGGCTACCCGATCAGTGAGACGCTGAGCGGCAGTGGCGACCTCGGCCAGGTACTGGTTGACGCGATCAGAAAATATGACGTTGACCTGGTGGTATGTGGTCATCATCAGGATTTCTGGAGCAAGCTGATGTCCTCAGCCCGTCAGCTGATCAACACCGTGCATATCGACATGCTGATTGTGCCGCTGCGCGATGAAGACGAGGCGTAATTTCGCCGTATAAATGATTAAAGCCGGCGTAGAGCCGGCTTTTTATTTGCGGCGTCGATGCAGGAGAGTCTCAGCGCCGATAATTAACCTTTTAATTCTTCACTGACGCCGTCCGAATGCATCTTTATTAAATTATTTTTACCTGGATATTCGCCATAGTAATGCAATCCAAATAAACGACTGCTCTCTGACTTCGGATACCAGATAAAATGCCGCTTATAAAACTGCACTCTAAAATTACCTACATAAAATCAAAATCATCGCTACATTACTGACTCATCTAATGATTTCATTGTGAAAAAAATCACTGATAGCAAAACGCAACTTATCAAATTTTTACTATAGGAAAAGTTTAATTCATCCGTTATCTTTCGCCTGCTTATCTGCTGCGTCCGCAACAGATAATGCAAAATAAATAGCGTTCATTATGATTTTAAGAAACCAATAAGGATATTAAAAATGAGAGAAATTAACCAGACAGAGATTGCTGCAGTTAGCGGCGCAGGCCTGACTGAATTCCTGGGTGACGTCAATAACGCACTGACTGAAGTTTCGGGCTTATTCGACACCACCGTCGCATCAATCAAGGAAAGCACTGATTTGGGCGAAACCCTGGGTCTTACCTACAAAGCCATCGGTCTGGACTTTGCCAAAAACATTCTGAGCGTATTTTCAGGCTTCCTGACTAAATTAGTTGCCTGATACAGAGTCAGCGCTACCGTATTGACGCGATAAAATGCATACGGATAATTAAAGCATGTCTGAAATATTTCAGGCATGCTTTTTTATTTAACGTAATATCATCAGCCGTTTGCTTCAGACGATTTTTCGCAAAGCGCTGAATGATGCCTGATAACCGGCAGGCCGGTTATCAGGACCGGAAGCAACCGCATCACACCGCACCGTTACTGGCTATACAGTCCCGACCAGCGGTGGGTAAATATCAAAGCGATGGCTTTTGGTTACCACGGCCGCCTGCGTCACAACACCCGCCAGCGGCGGTGCATAGTCTGGCCGTTTTACCACGATGCGTTTCTTCGCCAGTCGGCGGGCGGGTTCCAGTAATGCGTCAGCATCTTCATCCGGTCCCACCAGCGACTGAAATACCCGCATCTCCTTTTTCACCAGCGCACTTTTCTGGCGATGGGGATACATCGGATCGAGATAGACCACATCTGGCGGCGGCGTGATATCTCCCAGCGCCTGCGCGCTGGCAGCATGAATCAGCGTCAGACGATCGCGCAGCCAGGGGCCAATTTCCGCATCCTGATACCCGCGCTGCAATCCATCTTCCAGCAGCGCAGCGACAACAGGATGACGCTCCAGCATTCGCACCCGGCAGCCCAGCGCCGCCAGCACAAATGCATCACGTCCCAGCCCGGCGGTGGCATCAACCACATCCGGCAGATAACCCCCTTTGATGCCGACCGCTTTGGCGACGGCTTCGCCGCGTCCACCGCCAAAGCGACGGCGATGCGCCATCGCGCCAGTGACGAAATCAACAAAAATGCCGCCCAGCTTTGGCTCATCACGCTTGCGCAGTTCAAGGTGCGTCGGGGTCTGCACCAGCGCCAGCAGTGCGTCTTCATCGTGCTCCAGCTGCCAGCGCTGCGCTAAACGTGATAAGGCGCCATCTCCGGCGCCTGACTCATCGAGCAAACAGATTTTCACGAACCGACTTATCCCTGAATGCCGTAATGTTCCAGCATCGCATCGAGCTTCGGTTCACGGCCACGGAAGCGTTTGAACAGCTCCATCGGCTCTTCTGAACCGCCACGCGTCAGGATGTTATCCAGGAAGGACTGACCGGTTTCACGGTTGAAGATGCCCTCTTCCTCGAAGCGGGAGTAAGCATCCGCCGCCAGCACGTCTGCCCACAGATAGCTGTAGTAACCCGCCGCATAGCCACCCGCAAAGATGTGGCTGAAGGCATGCGGGAAACGGCCCCATTCCGGACCCGGAACCACGGCCACGCGGCTTTTCACTTCGCGCAGGGTTTCCAGAATCTGTGCGCCTTTCTCCGGATTAAACTCGGTATGCAGGCGGAAATCGAACAGGCCGAACTCCAGCTGACGCAGGATAAACAGCGCAGCCTGATAGTTCTTCGCCGCCAGCATTTTATCCAGCAGCTCTTTCGGCAGCGGTTCGCCGGTTTCAAAGTGGCCCGAGATAAAGGCCAGCGCATCCGGTTCCCAGCACCAGTTCTCCATGAACTGGCTTGGCAGTTCCACTGCATCCCATGGCACACCGCTGATACCGGAGACACCAGGCGCTTCAATGCGGGTCAGCATGTGATGCAGGCCGTGACCAAACTCATGGAACAGGGTGATCACTTCGTCATGGGTGAAGAGCGCAGGTTTGCCTTTCACCGGACGGTTAAAGTTACAGGTCAGGTAGGCAACCGGCTTCTGCAGGCTGCCATCGGCTTTACGCATCTGGCCGACGCAGTCATCCATCCAGGCACCGCCACGCTTGTGTTCGCGGGCGTAGAGATCGAGATAGAAGCTGCCGCGCAGTTCGCCGGTTTCATCGAACAGATCGAAGAACTTCACGTCAGGATGGTAAACCTCAACGTCGTTACGCTGCTTCGCCGTAATGCCGTAAATGCGTTTCACCACTTCAAACAGACCGGCGACCGCACGCTCTTCCGGGAAGTAAGGGCGCAGTTGCTCATCGCTGATGGTGTAAAGGTGCTGCTTCTGCTTTTCACCGTAATAGGTGAGATCCCACGGATTAAGCTCGGTCACGCCGTGCTCTTTCCGGGCAAAGGCGCGCAGCTGCTCCAGCTCTTTTTCACCCTGCGGACGGGCGCGTTCCGCCAGGTCATTAAGGAAGTCGATTACCTGGGACGGGCTTTGCGCCATTTTGGTCGCCAGCGATTTATCGGCGTAGGAGTCGAAGCCCAGCAGCTGTGCCAGCTCGTGACGCAGCGCCAGTTCTTCCGCCATGATTGGGCCGTTATCCCACTTACCGGCGTTCGGACCCTGATCGGAGGCGCGTGTCGCATAGGCGCGATACATCTCTTCACGCAGCGCGGCGTTGTCGCAGTAGGTCATAACCGGCAGGTAGCTTGGGATATCCAGCGTCAGCAGCCAGCCTTCCTGCTCTTTGGCTTCAGCCTGTGCTTTCGCCGCCGCCATCGCGCTTTCCGGCATACCGGCCAGCTCGCTTTCATCGGTAATCAGCTTGCTCCAGCCCATGGTGGCATCGAGCACGTTGTTGCTGTAAGCCGAGCCCAGTTCAGAGAGGCGCGCAGCGATTTCGCCGTAGCGCTGCTGTTTATCTTTTGGCAGGCCAATACCGGAGAGTTCGAAATCACGCAGGGCATTATCGACCGCTTTCTTCTGCGCCAGATCCAGAGCAGCGTATTGCTCGCCCTCTTTGAGGTTGCGATACGCCTGATAGAGACCTTCGTGCTGACCAACCCAGGTACTGTATTCAGAGAGCAGCGGCAGCGTCTGCTCATAGGCTTCACGCAGCTCCGGGCTGTTTTTTACCGCATTGAGGTGGCTGACCGGTGAGAAGATACGGCTCAGGCGATCGTCGGTTTCCGCCAGTGGCTGAACCAGATTATCCCAGGTATACGGCGCACCCTGCGCCACGACTTTTTCGACTTCTGCGCGACAGTGGCTCAGCACTTCCGTCACGGCAGGCACCACATGTTCAGGCTTGATGGCAGAAAAAGGAGGGAGCGTAAAAGATGTCAGTAGCGGATTGGTCATAGCGCAGTCCTTTATAGATGTATGGGGCGCAGCGGGTCACGCAACGCAATCTAAGTAACATGCGGCTTAGTGTAGCGAAAATCAATGGCAGCCAGGATGAGGTGGGGAAGAAACGCGCGAATAGCAGCACGGAAGATGCACGCTTTTATCTCATGCACGTAATGCTGGCTGGCGCGTCGGGGAAGATTTGCGGTCGCTTTCCGTGACTGCGTGCCGGGAACCAGACACCCCGCCCTGAGCGGCTTGCGGTAATCCCGATTTGTTATCACGCTTCTGGCACATCAACAGGTCATCCCTGATATAATCGCGGATTCTCATGCTTTTCCTGCGTCGGTTGCTGTGCGTCGTTCTGTGGGTAATACGTGAGGTAATAATTGGTATAAATTGATTTTCCATCAATTAAAACCTTATACATTCAACAGGATAAACAATGCTGAGTTATCGCCATAGCTTCCATGCTGGCAACCACGCCGACGTGCTGAAGCACACCGTTCTGAGTCTGATCATCACGGCGCTGAAAGAGAAAGAGAAACCGTTTTTCTACCTGGATACCCATGCGGGCGCAGGTCGCTACCAGTTGAGCGGCGAGCACGCCGAGCGTACCGGTGAATATCTGGAAGGCATCTCACGTATCTGGCAGCAGCCCGATGCGCCGGAATTGCTGCAACCCTATTTTGATGCGATTCGTGCGCTGAACCGTAGCGGCACGCTGCGCTACTACCCGGGGTCGCCGCTGATTGCCCGCCATCTGCTGCGTGAAGATGACAAACTGCAACTCACTGAGCTGCACTCCAGCGACTATCCGCTGCTGCGTAACGAATTCAGCAAAGATAACCGCGCCCGCGTCGATCGTGCCGACGGTTATCAGCAGTTAAAATCGAAACTGCCACCGCCGTCACGTCGCGGTCTGGTGCTGATCGATCCGCCGTATGAGATGAAAAGCGACTACCAGGCAGTGGTGAAAGGGATTCAGGAAGGCCATAAACGTTTTGGCACCGGCGTCTTTGCGTTGTGGTATCCGGTGGTTTTACGCCAGCAGATCAAACATATGCTGCGCGACCTGGAAGCGACCGGCATTCGCAATATCCTGCAGATCGAACTGGCGGCACGTCCGGACAGCGATCAGCGCGGCATGACCGCCTCCGGCATGATTGTGATTAACCCGCCGTGGAAGCTGGCCCAGCAGATGAACACCCTGCTGCCGTGGCTGCACCAGAAACTGGTTCCTGCGGGTACCGGCCACTACGCGGTTAACCAGATCGTACCCGAATAACTCTCTTTGTCTTCTACGCCGCTCACTACCGGTGCTGCGGCGTTGTACCAGGTCTTTACCATGTGGATCATACTGGCTGGCGCGCTGGCCGCGCTGCAACCGGCCCGACGGCTGGCATTATTATTACTGGCGCTCGCCACACTGCTGGGTTTTTATCAGGACGTGTTAGCGTGGCCGGCGCTGCTGCTATTTACCGGCACCGCTGCTGTGGTGACACTCCGTATTTATGACCGTGACCATCATCGACGACAAATAGTGACCGAAGCGCTGCTGGTGCTGATCGCCATCGGGTTGCTCCTCCATCTTTTTCCAGGCTTTAACAACCCCCTTAAGGCAGAGAATGTGCAGGCCGGACCGCGCAGCGTGCCTTTCAGTTTCGGGTTTAACTTCGATAAAGCGCTTATTCCTTTTGTACTGCTGGCCTGCCTGCCGACGCTGTTTCGCGCGCCTGCCACGCCACCACGCTATCGGCTACCCGTCGCACTGGCGCTGATCGCCGCCATTCCGCTGCTGCTGTACTGCGCGCTATTATTGGGCGGATTAGCGTTGGAGCGACATACGCCGGACTGGCTGGGCCCATTTATGCTCGCCAACCTGTTCTTTGTTTCGCTAGCGGAAGAGGCCCTGTTTCGTGGCTATCTGCAGCAGCGATTAAAGCAGGTAGTGGGCGGCATCCCGGCGCTGTTACTGAGCGCGCTGCTGTTTGGTCTGGTGCATCTGAGCGGCGGCCTGTTGCTGGTGATATTCGCCACCCTGGCCGGGCTGTTATATGGGCTGGCGTGGCACTGGAGCGGCCGCTTATGGCTGGCGACCGCCCTGCATTTTGGCCTTAACCTGACCCATCTGCTGTTTTTCACTTATCCCGCACTGCATCATTAGAGGTTAAAAACCGCCAGATCCCAGGCCAGCTCGGTGCAGGGAAAAATCGTCTGGCACTCCGCCAGCAGGCGGCTCATGTCTTTTGCCAGATAGCGTGAACTGAAATGGGTGGCGATCAGCCGTTTTGCCCCGGCGCGTTTTGCCACTTCGGCGGCCTGCAGTGTGGTGGAGTGCCCGCGCCCGTTGGCTTTTTCCACCATCGCTGCCTCCAGCGTGGTTTCATGTACCATCAGGTCAACATTGGCCGCCAGTTGCAGCGCGACTTCAGTAGGTGCCGTATCGCCAAAGATGGCCAGCGTTTTGCCGGGTGTTGCGGGGCCAAGATAGTCAACACCGTTGATTACCCGCCCATCTTCCAGCGTCACGCAATCACCCTGCTTCAGTTGCTGAAACCACGGGCCGCGTGGCACCCCTTCCGCTTTCAGCCGCGCGGCATCCAGCAGGCCGGGTTTGTCATACTGTTCAATGCGATAACCAAAACACTCTACCGGATGGCTCAGCGGCCAGGCGCTGATACGAAACTCACCGTCGTCCAGCGTCCAGCCCGCCTCAATCTCAACGATGGTCAGCGGGTAGTCGGTGTAGGAACCGCTGATCGACAGCGCCGTCTCAACAAAGGTTTTTAATCCTCTGGGGCCATAGACCGTCATCGGTGTGGTCAGCCCGGCCATTGACCGGCTGGTGAGTAATCCCGGCAGCCCGAAGATATGATCGCCATGCAGATGGGTGATAAAAATCTTATCCAGCTTGCCCGGTTTGAGGCTGGAGCGCATAAACTGTAATTGTGTCCCTTCCCCGCAGTCGAACAGCCAGGTTTCACCACTCAGCGCGCGGGTAAAAGCAATAGATGTGACGTTACGTTGCAGGCTGGGAGCACCGCCGCCGGTGCCAAGAAAAGTAAGGTGCATGGTATGCTTCCCTGTAAGCGAGTGAAAAAACAGAACCCTATTACAATCATAGGCGCAAACTTTGCGTCATTTCGACCCGCAGCGTTACACTCAACCCCAATTTTTTATGCAACCGGATGGATACTTCAATGACCCGACATTTCGACTATCTCGCCATTGGCGGCGGCAGTGGCGGCATCGCCTCAATTAACCGTGCGGCTATGTATGGCCAGAAATGCGCCCTGATTGAAGCGAAAGAGCTGGGCGGCACCTGCGTGAACGTGGGCTGCGTGCCGAAGAAAATCATGTGGCATGCCGCGCAAATCGCCGAAGCGATCCATCTCTACGGGCCCGATTATGGCTTCGACACCACCGTAAATCGCTTCGACTGGGCCACGCTGGTGAAAAACCGCAGCGCCTACATCGATCGCATCCACAACTCCTATGACAACGTGCTGGGTAAAAACAAAGTCGAAGTGATTAAAGGCTTTGCCCGCTTTGTCGATGCGCACAGCGTTGAAGTCAACGGCGAGATTATCACCGCTAACCATATTCTGATCGCCACCGGCGGTCGTCCGGTCCACCCTTCTATTCCGGGTGCGGAGTACGGCATTGATTCCGACGGTTTCTTTGAGCTGGATGCGCTGCCAAAACGCACAGCGGTCATCGGCGCAGGCTACATCGCCGTTGAGCTGGCGGGCGTGGTGAATGCGCTGGGTTCAGAAACCCACCTGTTCGTCCGTAAACACGCGCCGCTGCGCAACTTCGATCCGCTACTCACCGAGACGCTGGTCGAAGTGATGAACACCGAAGGCCCGGCGTTGCACACCGAATCCATCCCTAAAGCCGTGATTAAAAACGGCGATGGTAGCCTGACGCTGCAGCTGGAAAACGGCAGCGAATATAACGTGGATTGCCTGGTCTGGGCGATTGGCCGTGAGCCCGCCAACGATGCCCTGAATATTGACGCCGCTGGCGTCGCGCTGGACGACAAGGGCTATATCAAAGTCGATAAATTCCAGAACACCAGTGTGTCAGGCATCTACGCCGTGGGCGACAACACCGGTGCGGTTGAGCTGACGCCGGTCGCGGTCGCGGCAGGCCGTCGCCTCTCTGAGCGTCTGTTTAACAACAAACCGGACGAGCATCTGGATTACAGCAACGTGCCAACCGTCGTCTTCAGCCATCCGCCAATTGGCACCGTGGGACTGACCGAGCCGCAGGCGCGCGAACAGTATGGTGATGATCAGGTGAAGGTCTATAAATCGTCGTTTACCGCCATGTACACTGCGGTAACCCAGCATCGTCAGCCGTGCCGCATGAAGCTGGTCTGTGTCGGTGCAGATGAGAAAATTGTCGGCATTCACGGTATCGGATTTGGCATGGATGAGATGTTACAGGGCTTCGCCGTGGCACTGAAAATGGGTGCCACTAAAAAGGACTTCGATAATACCGTGGCAATCCATCCGACCGCTTCCGAAGAGTTCGTGACGATGCGTTAATTCCCCAAACAGAATACTATTGTGAAAAACTGGCCATTAAGGCCAGTTTTTTTTGCAACTGTGCCCAACGGAAAAATCAATGCGCCCGCTGACGCGAAATGTAAATCCTGCGCTTCTCTTCATATTTTCTACACCCAGTAACAGCCAGGTTGATTAACCGCGGAAAACAGAACCGACAGTAATTAAATCCATTTATGGATAAAATTATTTAATGACTACCGATTATATTCACAGGCCCGGCGTCCATTTTCACAGGATTGTCGTTAGTGTATTTATCTCTGTGTTTAATGAATACCTGAAGTGACACGACTGCTAAATAACCTCTCCACACTGTCGCTTTTGAGAAGATAGCCTTTCTTCGAAACTCTCAGGATCACATCATCACTTAAACCCAGAAAAAAGAGCTTCGACTTTAAATTAGACATAACCTGCCAGACCCGCTGCGTAGAAGAACTCAGTCCATGTCTATCCCAGACGTTCTCCATCAGTTCAGAATCCGTGACAACATCAATGGTGGCATTTTCAAAAAGATACTCTAATACGTGCGACATGGTTTTTCTCAGGATGATATCTTCACCATACCCATTCAGACAAATTAGTCGCTTTGTCTTGTGTAAATAAACCACCTTCCCTTCAATAAGGTAGCCAATAAAATTTACTTCATTACCCGGTAGCATGATGTTCTCCAGAACAATGATGAAAAAAAGATAGTAACTTTTATTCAGGTATTTAAAAAAGATCACTTCATTATTGATACATCACTTTTTAATGAGCCCTGGCCACGCCTTTGCATTGATCCTGGTCTGTTATAGCGATGTCTGGATGATCGTCACGCATATATCCCTTTGTTGTGTGTTAAAATCAAAGCTATCCACCTCGCCACATCGTTAAGAAAAAGTCATAATAAAATAAGTTTGTTCTGGCGGAGAAGCAGACTGACCTTAATATTCATCCTACAGAATGCAATAAGATGTTGTTGCTTATCACCACCAGAAAAAAACCTTAAATATTTCTTAGATATATCAGAGGCCACCAATAAAATAACCAGGATAAATTGTTGTCTGATTTACCTCATCTTATGCGTAGCCGTTATGAAATCATCTAAAGTTAACGAAGACAATAAAGTGGAATTTTTATTTTAGTTCAAAACTTACGGGTTTTATCACGACCATCTGTAGCATAATCAGCCAAAATAAAGCTTAAAAGAAGAATCGCTTTGGATTGAAAGACGATTGCGTCATCCGAACACGCCCGCTACAACGCTTTCATTAGTTTTTTTATAATCCATAGGAGATGATATTTCTGTCCAATTTTTGATCTGTATCAACTGGCAATATATCGGTGAAAAAGCGAAGTCATGGCGGGAAAGCAGAGGCAAAAGATATGAGATCGGAATGTTCTTTACCCGAGAAACAATCAGATCCGTATGTTTATTAAGATAATTATTAAAGACTCCTTATTTAGCTATTTTGTGCCGTACTAACAGCACGGGATTGTCATCTCATGGTATACAGAGTCAGAAATAAGCGTGAGTGCCCCTTAGCTCCATACACCCTCGTTAACATGATAAATAGGAATGAGTTATTAATGCGCCCTGACCTGACAGCATAGTCCGTTGATATCAATATTGAGAGTCTGGGTCTGGGTCTGGATTTGGATTTGGATTTTGATTTGGATTTGGATTTGGATTTGGGTGATTTAAGATAACAGAGAGCGCAGCGTTAACCGGGTCCGGGACAAAGGGCCACCTTCGATCTGGTGACCTCTCGCCAGGCAGGCGAAAACGGATCCCCCGGTGCAGTCGTGCACCGCGCCAGTGCAACTCAGCTCACGCGATCCAGCCAGCGAACATAAGCCTGATCCCATAATGCCGCTGGCGTGCCCGCCTTGCCAAGACCAAAGCCATGGCCGCCTTTGCTGATCTGAATCAGTTCAACCGGCACACGATTACGGCGACAGGTGTCGCGCATCAGCTCGGTATTAAATGGATTTGAGGTGTGATCGTCCTCGGCCTGCGCCAGAAACGTCGGCGGATATTGCCGGGTCACGTAGTTCTGCACTGACCAGTTCGCCTCATCCTGCGGCGTGGCATTTTTGCCAACCATCATCAGATGGGTATTGGTGTGCTGATAAGGGGCTTCCAGGGTGATAACCGGATAGATCAGGCCCACGCTGTCGACTTTGGGCACCACTTCATCCAGCGGATCGATGGCCGGATAGGACTCAAAGTCCGGTCGCGCCGCCGCCAGGCCCAGCAGATGCCCACCTGCCGAGAAGCCCAGCACATGCACCTTGCGCTCAAAGGATCGCACCAGCCGGATGGCGCGCTGCGCATCCTGCAGCGGTGCCAGCCGCCCCGCCTGCCACTTCTCATGCGGCAGCCGGTAGCTGAGCACATAGGCGGTATAGCCATTGGCATTGAGCCAGCGCGCGACCGGCCAGGCTTCGCGTCCCATGCCGATCCAGCGATAACCGCCACCCGCTGCAATTAATACCGCTTCACCATTCGGATTTTCCGGTTTGAAACGCTGAATCGCCGGGCTGACGATATTTGACCAGGAACCGGTGCTGTTAATATGCAACTGGCCCGATGGGCCGCCGCCGCCGGGCGGATCGTCCGGCCAGAGGGGAATAATGTCATCGCGGGCAAATATTTTGCCAGTGGTCATGGAGAGCCCGAGCGCTCCCGTGCCGAGAATAAAGCGTCGACGCGTAATCATAATGCCTGTTATGTGATACCAGAAGAGTGAGCAAACCGTTGCGGCAGGCTGCAATAGAATTAACAGATGCAAGTCGGGTGCCATGGCTGGCGATTATGTACGCAATGGCCCCTGAAAAGCCATAAAAAAACGCGCCCGGCAGGCGTAATGCCTGTCAGTTAAGCGACAGGTGATAACGCAGTCTGGTGGCGGGCAGGGGCTGGCGGTCCTCGCGCCGCTGCGCGGTTCCTTCACTTCATTCCTCTGCCTGACGGACCGCCGGGGATGGCACATCCTGTGCCGCCCCGCCTTTCGCCCGCGTCCTGCGGGCTCTCCTGGCAGACTCATTCTGTTCAGCGCTGCGGATTGCCTGCCCCTGCCCGGCACCAGCCTGCTCTGAAACTTCAGTGTGTATTGTTAAAAAGGGCACGAGAGTGGAGGCCTGAGCGCCTCTGCTGCTGAAAGGGCTATCCGCAGCGCTGAGGCGTGACGGTGGGCCAGAAGTCCACGCCGGGAAGCGTGGACAATTCGGGGCCGGCCAGGGAGGGCCGATCCCCGAACGGTTCGTCGGCACGACGTCAAAGCCGAAGGTACCGCGTGAGCGGCGCGAGGACGGCCCGACAGCAGCAGAGGTGCGCTGGCCCGCACTTGCGGCTCGCTCGCACATAAAAAAAGCTGCCACGTTTGACCGTGACAGCCTTTACGAATCTAATCTTAACTGATCAGCATTAGCCCGGCAGGCGCGTTTTTATTTAATCCGATGCGGTTAATCTTCCTGCTGGAACTGCGCCATCACGGCCTGCTCACACTGCTGTTCGTTGACGCGCAGTTTGGCACGCTCATCATCACCCAGCTGCAGCCAGGCACTGGCCACTTCACGCGCGGACTCTTCATCAAACTCGGGCTGATTCATCGCCGACGGCGACTGACTGCGCGCCACAGTCGACTTCATCTGTTCGACATATTGATCCGCGCTGGCGACCTTTTTCTCGCCGCTGACAATGTGACACAGCTGACTGGCATAGACATTCTGCTCAGTGTCAGCCTCGTCCGCCGCCAGCGCACTGCCGGTGGTGAGCATGCTCAGCAGCACTATCTGAGTTACTTTCATTCTTAACTCCTGTTAGTTCGGGTTAAACCTTACGCTGAAGGGCTTCAAGGCGTTTCTGACGCCAGTTCAGCAACGGTGACACGGTGGTGCCGTGGACCACCACGCTGCAGACCACCAGCGTTAGCGCCATATTGGTCATAATTTCCATCTGCGGGCCTTGCATGCCGTGCGTCCAGGCATAGGCGATATAGTTCAGGCTGCCAATGCCGCGGATGCCCAGCCAGCCAATCAGCAAACGCTGCCCCAGCGGCAGCCCGGCGCGCAGCGTCACCAGCCAGACGGCCAGTGGCCGCACCACCACAAACAGCACCAGGCCGATCAGCACGCCGTAGATGTTCCAGTGCTGCGCCAGCGTGACGCCCAGCACCACCATCATGCCAGCCGCCAGTAAACGTTCAATAGTATCGCCAAAAGAGAGGGCGTCGCCTACTACAAACCCGATCGACTTCACCATATTGTTGTCGCCCTGATGCGCCAGGCGTTTGTTAGGGTTCACCAGTGCTTCAGAGGGCAGCACGCGCTCGTCGTCAGAGAGATCGTCCGGCTGATGGCGACGGAACACGCCCATCTCAGCACGGCGTAATCCCAGCCCGGCGGCGAAGGCAGCCAGGAAGCCGGAGGCACCCAGCCACTCCACCAGTGAATAACTCAGCGCAATCAGCGCCAGCGCCAGGAAATCATTGGGCGCCACATCGCCATTAGCATTGCGCAGTCGGGTCGCCAGCAGGCCAATTAACTGCCCCAGCACGAAACCGATGATCAGACCGCCGCCAATTGCCCAGAGCACCTCTACCGCACCCCAGTGCCCCAGCATTGCCACGTTCAGGCTTTCGCCATTAAACAGCAGCAGCGCCAGCATCAGCAGCGGCAGCGCGGAACCATCATTCATGCCCGCTTCACTGGAGATCGCCACGCGCAGCGAGTCATCATCCTGCGCATCGTTGACCGAGATTAAGCTCGCCAGCACCGGATCGGTCGGCGCGACAATGGCACCAAACGCCAGCGCAATCGGCCAGTCTAATCCCACCAGGAAGTGCGACAGCAGGGTCATCGCGGCCACGGTCAGCAGCATGGCAGGAAAAGCCAGTTTCAGCCCGGTTTGCCAGCAGTTGTTTTGCAGCGGCTGACGCAGCTTGAGGCCGGTGATGAACAGTGAGGCAGCCATGGTGATTTCAGTGATGTGCGCCACGGCTTCGGAATGGGTGACGATATCGATGTGGATAACATCAAATCCCCACGGGCCGCACAGCATGCCCGCGATAAGGAACAGACCAAATGAGGTGACTGGCCCCCGGTGAATCCAACCGGAAGCCAGCGACATCAGCAGCAGGAGGCCGCCCGTCGCTGCTGTCCAGGCTAAAAAGTTCATAACACTCCAGATTATTTCGGGTTTATGAATAAGCCTGGCACATTTTTTGACGGGCGAGGTGTCAGTTTTTCAGGTGACGACTGGCGAAGCGGACCGCCAGCGCGGCTGCACCGGCTAAAGTCGAGAGCGCAACCACGCCATTCCAGCCCCAGTGTGCCAGCGCCAGACTTCCCAGCGCCGCACCGGTGGCCATACCGATAAACACCACGGTAAACAGCAGCGCATTCAGGCGACTGCGCGCTTCCGGCGCCAGGCCATAGACCAGCGTCTGATGCGCCACCAGCGTGGCCTGCACCCCTAAATCGAAGCCGATGGTACAGAGGACAATCAGCGCCAGCTGGGCCGGCATCGGCAGCAGCGGCAGCAGAAACATCAGCGCAAAGGAGATCGTTACCAGCGCGGCGCCAGCCTGCGTGACCCTTGCCGGACCGATGCGGTCAGCAAAACTTCCCGCCAGCGGTGCCGCCATGGCGCCCGCCGCACCGGCTAAACCAAACGCCCCGGCCACGGCACTGTCCAGATGAAAGCGGTCGCTGAGCATTAACGCCAGCGTCGACCAGAAGGCGCTAAAGCCCACTGACAGCAGCCCCTGAGCCAGTGCGGCACGACGTAGCGTCTGATGGTGACGCCACAGGTGCACCAGCGACAGCAACAGGCGCGGATAGCTCACCGAGGTGCCTGGCGCGAAACGCGGCAGTACCCGCCACAGCGTCAGCGTAATCAGCAGCACCGCCAGTGCGGCGATCATGTACATGGTGCGCCAGCCGAAATACTCCGCCACCACTCCGCTGACCACCCGCGACAGCAGGATCCCAACCAGCAGCCCGGTCATCACCGTGCCGACTGTTTTACCCCGGCTGCGTTCCGGGGCCAGCGCCGCCGAAGCGGGCACAATATCCTGCGCCACGGTGGCGGTCAGGCCGGTGATAAAACTGGCAATCAGCAGCGCGCTGAGTCCACCGGAAAAACCACACAGCAGCAGCGCCGCCACCAGCATTAAGCCTTTGATAAAGATAATGGTGCGCCGATCATGGCGATCGCCCAGCGGAGCCAGCAGCAGAATACCCAGCGCATAGCCCGCCTGGGTCAGCATGGGCACCATGCCGACCGCGCCGATGCTGGCGTTAAACTGCTTGCTGATGATATCCAGCATCGGCTGGCTGTAGTAAATCGACGCGACGCTGAGTCCGGCACCGGCGGCCAGGGTAAACACCAGCGGCGCAGAGAGCGGTTCATTTTGGGTCTGGGTCTGTATGGCTGACATGCTGTAATCCTCATCATTTCGTCCTGCCATTAAAGCGCATTGCGGTTATACGCGGTAGACTGATATCAGGCAAAACCGTTATGCGTGGTGCGTATGAATAACCCAAACAGCAGCGATCGCATCGATCTGATGCAGACGTTTATCCGTATTGTCGAGAGCGGCAGCTTATCCGCCGCCGCCGCGCAGCTCGGCACGACGCAACCCACCGTCAGCCGCCGATTGCAGACCCTGGAGCAGCGGCTGGGCCTCAAGCTTATCCTGCGCACCACCCATGCGCTGAAGCTTACCGATGATGGCGAGCGCTGCTACGCCCAGGCGCGGCAGCTGCTGGCGACCTGGCATGCGCTGGAAGATGAGCTGACCGGGGCCAGCGATGACCCGGTCGGTACGCTGCGGGTTCGCGCCCCACACGCCTTTGGTCAGGATCAGCTGATCGCCCCGCTGGTGGACTATCTGCACCGTTATCCCCGGCTCAATATTGAGTGGATGCTGAATGACCGCACGCCCGACTTTATGGCAGAGAATGTGGACTGTGCCATTCAGGTCGGCGCGCCAACCGATCCTTCGGTGGTGGCGATACTGCTGGCAGAAGTGCCGCGTATTGTGGTGGCCGCCCCGCACCTGCTGGCGCAGCAGCCGCCGATAGCACGGGTTGAACAGCTGCGCGATCTGCCGTGGCTGGCGCTGACCAGTTTTTACCGTAACGAAGTGGCGTTGCAGAAGATTGACGACGGCCAGCCGGTAAACCTGGCGATTACGCCCCGGCTGAGCAGCGACAGTTTATATGCGGTGCGCAAAGCGGCACTGGCTGGGATGGGAGCCGCGATTGTCTCGTCATGGGCAGTGCAGGAAGATCTGGCGGATGGCAGCCTGGTTCAGCTGATGCCCGCATGGCAGGCACCGCCGCTGCCGGTGTGGCTGACCTATCCCTGGGCGAGTTACTACCCGGCCAGGCTGCAACACTTTTTTGCCATGATCAAAGAGGTGATGCCGCAGCTGGCGGGCACGCGTCCGGCCTCACAGCCAGCGGGTCGTTCAGGGAGAACAGAGCGGAAAGGGTAAAGCAGGCGCCCGCCTCAGCGGGCCGCCAGAGAGGTTACTTCGGTTTTTTATCGCTGCGCGACATCTGATCCAGCCAGCCCATCACAAAGGCGGAGAGCACAAAGGTCAGGTGGATAATCACGTACCACATCAGCTTGTCGTTTTCGACGTTGCGCGCTTCCATAAATACCCGCAGCAGGTGAATCGAGGAGATGGCGACAATGGAGGCGGCGACTTTGTTTTTCAGCGAGCCGGAGTCCATCTTGCCCAGCCAGCTCAGCTTCTCTTTATCTTCGTCGATATCGAGCTTAGAGATGAAGTTCTCATAACCCGACAGCATCACCATCACAAGCAGGCCGCCAACCAGCGTCATATCCACCAGCGACAGCAGCAGCAGGATCAGATCGTTTTCCGCAATGCTGAAAATGTTGGGCAGCAGGTGGAAAATTTCCTGGAAAAATTTAATGGTCAGCGCCAGCAATCCCAGCGAAAGTCCAATGTAAACCGGGGCCAGCAACCAGCGCGATGCATACATCAGGTTTTCGGTAAAACGTTCCATACAATCCCACGAATAATCAAACAGGTCCGGAAGTATAACCGATCAACTGTGAAGTTATTTCAGCCCTTCGTCAGAAATTTCAGGGACCGGCGGCAGTGGCAGCGAGAGACGAAATGCCGCGCCGCCTTCGGCCCTGTTCTCTGCCCAGATCTGACCGCCGTGGCTCTCGATAATGGTTTTACAGATTGCCAGACCCAGCCCGACGCCCGGCACCGCCGACTCTTTGTCGCCCCGCCAGAATTTATCGAATATCCGGCTTAAATCGTCTTCGGCAATGCCCGGTCCGCTATCCCAGACCGAGATCTCCAGCCGTGATGCCGCACGCCAGGCGCGAATACCACGTGGTGCGCTGTTACCGGCATACTTCAGACTGTTCTCAATCAGGTTGGTGAAGACCCGCTCCAGCAGCGTGCTGTCGCCTTTGATCAGCACGATGTTGTCCGGCAGATCGAGCCGGACCTCATGCCCTTTCAGCGACGGTGCCATGCTGCTCAGCGCCCCGCCGACCACCTCTTCCAGCGCCAGCCACTCCTCACGCAGGTTGAGGCCGCCCGACTGAATGCGCGCCATATCCAGCATATTGCTCACCAGCCGGATGGTGCTCAGCGTCTGCTCGCGGATCTGACTGGCCTGCGGCACATATTTTGAGTTGTCGCTGGCCAGGTCGAGCATCAGCATTTCCGCCTGACCAAACAGCACGGTCAGTGGGGTGCGCAGGTCGTGAGACAGCGCCGACAGCAGCGCATTGCGCAGCTGTTCACGCTCCGCCGAGAGCCGGGACGCCGCCTCGCTATGCGACAGCGCCATCCGCTCCAGTGCGTTAGCAATCAGCACCGTAAAGGTTTCCACCAGCCGCTGCTGCTCGGGGATCATCAGCTGACGGAGGTTCTGCGGCTCCACCACCAGCAAACCCCGGCAGTGTGCGCCACTTTTCAGCGGCAGGATCTGATAAGGCACCGCCGGTAAGGTATCGGTGCCCGCACCCGCAGGCTGGCCTTTGCTGTAACTCCATTTAGCAATCGCGCGATCCGGCTCGCTGGCTGGTAACGCATCGCCCACCGGTTGCAGTTCGCCCTGCTCATCCGGCAGCAGCAGCAGGCAGCGTGCCTGTAACGTGGCATCCAGCACCCGCTGGCTGGTGGCGGCAATATCCTGCGGCGTTAACGCACTGCCCAGCGATTTCGCCATCTCATAGAGCTGGCGCGCCCGCTGCTCGCGGTAGCGCGCCACCCGCGCCTGATAACGCACGCCTGCCGTGAGATTGCCGACGATTACGCCCACCGCCAGCATCACGCCAAAGGTGACCAGATATTGCAGATCGGAGACCGCCACCGTGCCGGTGGGGGCAACAAAGAAGAGGTCAAAGGCGACGATATTCATCACCGTGGCGATCACCGACGGCCAGCGACCATAGCGCAGCGCCACGATCACTACCGCCAGAAGATAGATCATTACGCAGTTGGCGGGATCGAAACCGATCAGTACCGACTGTCCGGCGGCGGTTACAAGGATACAGAGCACCAGCGCCATCATTACGCCGCGCAGCTGAATACGCCATTTTTCGCTGGTGACGCGGCCATCCGGCAGCGGATGCGGCGCATCCTTCAGCGGCTCATCCAGCGCCACCACCAGCAGGTCGAGATCCGGCCCCAGCTGGCCGAGCCGTTCGGCAAAACTGTCACGCCGCCAGCGACGCAGCGGGCGACGACCCGTGACAATTTTGCCCAGATTGTGCGCGCGGGCGTAACCCAGTACCGCTTCGGCTTCATCCGGCTCAGAGAGGGTCGCGGTTTCCGCGCCCAGCTCCTGCGCCAGCTGTAATGTGCGCAGAATCGCCCGTCGCCGCGCTTCCGGCAGCCGGTGCAGCCGGGGTGTTTCGACATAGACCGCGTGCCATTCACTGCCGAGCCGCGCCGCCAGACGGGCGGCGGTGCGCACCAGCTTTTCACTGCCGCTGTCGTCGCCAATGCAGAGCAGAATGGCGTCGCGGGTGTGCCAGACGCGCTCCCGTCCCTGCTGATCGCGCCAGGCGCGCATCTGATCATCCACCCGATCGGCGGTGCGACGCAGGGCCAGCTCACGCAGGGCGAACAGGTTACCTTTGCGGAAAAAGTTTTCGATAGCGCGTTCCGCGCGGTCGCCAATATAGACTTTGCCCTCTTTCAGCCGCTGCCGCAGATCGTCGGGCGGCAGATCGACCAGCACCACTTCGTCGGCGCTGTCGAAAAAGGGATCGGGCACGGTTTCGCGCACCTGAATGCCGGTGACGCCGCCCACCACATCGTTGAGGCTCTCAAGATGTTGCACGTTAACGGTGGTCAGTACATCGATGCCCGCTTCCAGCAGCTCCTCAATATCCTGCCAGCGCTTGGGATGGCGCGAGCCCTGCACGTTGGTGTGCGCCAGCTCATCCATCAGGATCACCGCCGGATGGCGAGCCAGCGCGGCATCAAGATCAAACTCCGCATGACGCGAGCGGCCGGTTGCGCGACGCGGCAGCAGAGTTAACCCTGTCAGCAGCTGTGCGGTTTCCGGCCGGTCATGGGTCTCTACCACGCCGATTAAGACATCCAGACCCTGCGCACGCAGCCGCTGTGCCTCCTGCAGCATGGCGTAGGTTTTACCCACGCCAGCACAGGCACCAAAGTAAATTTTCAGCTGCCCGCGATGACTTTCGCGATTAGCCTGCAGCAGCGCGTCGGGATCGGGACGCTGGGGTTCGTGGTTCATCGCTTCCTTTACACCATTACAGTTCGTTGAGCGCCATATTCAGCTGCAACACGTTGAGGGTCGGTGTGCCGAGGAATGGCAGCAGCGGACGATGCGTCATCTTATCAATCAGCGCCTCGACCTGCGGCAACGGCAACTGGCGGCTGGCGGCGATACGCGGGGCCTGCCAAAGGGCGGCCTGTGGCGAAATATCCGGATCCAGCCCGCTGGCTGAAGCGGTGACCAGTTCAACCGGGACGGCGGCCGGTGCCTGCGGATTGGCGGCCCGCAGCGCAGCGACGCGATCGGCTACCGCTTTGTCCAGCGCCGGGTTGCTGGCGGCCAGATTGCTGCCCCCAGAGGCCAGCGGATTATAAGGTTTATCGCCACTGGCTGAAGGGCGGCCCCAGAAATAGTTGGGCTGGGTAAAGTTCTGGCCAATCAGCGCCGATCCGCGCGCCACGCCATCCTCCTCCAGCAGCGAGCCGCTGGACTGGGACGGAAACAGCCACTGCGCCAGACCGGTGGTGAGCAAAGGATAAACCACGCCGGTAACAAGCGTAAGCAGCAACAACAGTAAAATTGCCGGACGTAACTGACTCATTTTTCTCTCCTCAGGCCATGCCTGAAAACACTAACAGCAGATCGATCGCTTTGATGCCGACAAACGGCACCAGCAGGCCACCCAGACCGTAAATCAGCAGGTTGCGGCGCAGCAGCGCAGCAGCGCTCAGTGGGCGGTAGCTGACGCCTTTCAGGGCCAGCGGGATCAGGAAGACAATCACCAGAGCGTTAAAGATCACCGCCGACAGAATCGCACTGGCTGGCGAGTGCAGGTGCATCACGTTAAGCATGTTGAGCTGCGGATAGGTCGCCGCAAACGCCGCCGGAATGATGGCGAAATATTTCGCCACGTCGTTGGCGATACTGAAGGTGGTCAGCGAACCGCGCGTCATCAGCATCTGTTTACCAATGTGCACCACTTCAAGCAGCTTGGTCGGGTTCGAGTCGAGATCGACCATGTTGCCCGCTTCTTTCGCCGCCTGGGTACCGGAGTTCATCGCTACCGCCACATCCGCCTGCGCCAGTGCAGGCGCATCGTTGGTGCCGTCGCCGGTCATCGCCACTAAACGTCCTTCCGCCTGATACTGGCGGATCAGCGCCAGCTTGGCTTCCGGCGTGGCCTCTGACAGGAAGTCATCCACGCCCGCTTCCGCTGCAATCGCTGCGGCCGTCAGCGGGTTATCGCCGGTGATCATCACCGTTTTGATACCCATTTTGCGCAGTTCGGCAAAGCGCTCTTTGATGCCGCCTTTGACGATATCTTTCAGCGCCACCACGCCCAGCACGTTCGCGCCCTCTGACACCACCAGCGGCGTGCCGCCACTGCGTGCCACCTCTTCCACCTGCGCATTGACCTCGGCCGGGAAACGGCCATGGTTCGCTTCGATGTGGCGTCGTACCGCATCGACCGCGCCTTTGCGGATCAGTCGATCCTGCACGTTCACGCCGCTCATGCGGGTCTGCGCAGAGAACGGAATAAAGCTGGCACCCATGCTGCTGAGATCGCGCTCACGCAGATTAAATCGCTGTTTCGCCAGCACCACGATGCTGCGCCCTTCCGGCGTCTCATCGGCCAGCGAGGCGAGCTGTGCGGCGTCGGCCAGTTGCTCTTCACTGACGCCCGGCGCGGGCAGGAACTGGGTCGCCTGACGGTTACCCAGCGTGATGGTGCCGGTTTTGTCCAGCATCAGCACATCCACATCGCCCGCGGCTTCTACCGCACGCCCGCTGGTCGCAATGACGTTAGCACCCAGCATCCGGCTCATCCCCGCCACGCCAATCGCCGACAGTAAGCCGCCGATGGTGGTCGGGATCAGACAGACCAGCAGCGCAACCAGTACCGTGATGCTGACCGGCGTTCCGCCCCATGCCGAGAACGGCCAGAGTGTCACGGTCGCCAGCAGGAACACGATGGTCAGTGACACCAGCAGGATGGTCAGGGCGATCTCATTCGGGGTTTTACGGCGTTTCGCGCCTTCCACCATGGCGATCATCCGGTCAAGGAAGGTTTCGCCCGGGTTGGCGCTACAGGTGATCACCAGCCAGTCAGAGAGAATGCGGGTACCGCCGGTGACGGAGGCGAAGTCACCGCCCGACTCGCGGATCACAGGTGCAGACTCACCGGTAATGGCGCTCTCATCCACCGAGGCACCGCCCTCCATCACTTCACCGTCGCAGGGGATGATGTCGCCCGCTTCCACCAGCACGGCATCGCCTTTGCGCAGCTCATCGGCACTGACCTGCTGCCACTCGGCGCCATAGCGCGCCGCTGAGAGTTTTTTGGCAAAGCTGGTTTTTTTCACCCCTTTCAGGCTGCTGGCCTGGGCCTTACTGCGCCCTTCTGCCAGCGCCTCCGCCAGGTTGGCGAACAGCACGGTGAACCAGAGCCAGACCGCAATCGCACCGGTAAAGCTGGCGCTGCCGCTGATCCGGCCGGTCAGCATCGCCAGCGCCAGCAGCGAGGTCAGAATGCTGCCGAGGTAGACCACAAACATCACCGGGTTACGGAACTGCACCCGGGGATCGAGCTTTTTCACTGCATCCCAGGCCGAGGTACGCAGCAATGCTGCGTCAAATAACGCCTGTTGTTGACGACTCATGAGGATTGTCCCTGAACAAGTTGCAGATGCTCAGCCACCGGGCCCAGCGCCAGAGCAGGAATAAAGGTCAGTGCACCCACCAGCAGCACCGTGCCGATCAGCAGTCCGATAAAGAGCGGACCGTGGGTTGGCAGCGTGCCGTTACCCACCGGTTGCACTTTTTTCACCGCCATCGCACCGGCAATCGCCATCACCGGAATGATGATGCCGAAGCGGCCCAGCAGCATGCAGGCAGCCAGTAGCAGGTTCCAGAACGGCGTGTTAGCACTCAGTCCGGCAAAGGCGCTGCCGTTGTTGTTGGCCGCCGAGGAGACCGCGTAGAGCACTTCGCTGAAGCCGTGAATGCCGGGATTGGCCATGGCACTGCGTCCGGCGTCGGTCATCATCGCCAGTGCAGTACCGATCAGCACCAGCGCCGGTGTGACCAGAATCGCCAGCGCGGTCATCTTCATCTCCCACACATCGATTTTTTTACCGAGGAATTCCGGGGTACGACCGATCATCAGCCCGGCGATAAACACCGCCAGCAGCACAAACAGCAGCATGCCGTAGAGACCGGCACCGACGCCGCCAAACACCACTTCGCCCAGTTGCATCAGCCACATCGGCACCATGCCGCCCAGCGCGGTAAAGGAGTCGTGCATGGCATTCACCGCACCGCAGGAGGCGGCGGTAGTGATAACCGCGAACAGGCTGCTGTTAAGAATGCCAAAGCGCGTCTCTTTACCTTCCATGTTGATGGCGCTGTCAGCACCCAGCTGGAGGAAGTGCGGGTTGCCCTGCAGTTCGGCCCACATGACGACCGATACCGCCGCGACAAACATCAGCGTCATCGCCCACAGCAGCATGTGTCCCTGACGACGGTCACGCACGCTTTCGCCAAACGCGAAGCAGAGCGCCGCCGGGATCAGGAAGATGCTCAGCATCTGCACCAGGTTAGTCAGCACCGTCGGGTTTTCAAATGGATGGGAGGAGTTGGCGTTAAAGAAGCCGCCACCGTTGGTGCCCAGCATTTTGATCGCTTCCTGCGACGCCACCGGCCCCATCGACAGCGTCTGCTGCACGCCTTCCAGCGTGGAGAAACTGTGATAAGGCGCGAAGTTCTGGATGCTGCCCTGGCTGACAAAGAACAGCGCCATCAGCAGGCTGATGGGCAGTAAGACATAGAGCGTGATGCGCGTCAGGTCGCGCCAGGCGTTACCCAGGGTCGCAGAGCTGCGATTAGCGAAGCCACGGATCAGCGCAAATGCCACGGCGATACCGGTCGCGGCTGAGAGGAAATTCTGCACCGTCAGGCCCACCATCTGACTGAAATAGCTCAGGGTGCTTTCGCCGCTGTAGGATTGCCAGTTGGTGTTGGTGACGAAGCTCACGGCGGTGTTCAGCGCCAGATGCCAGCTCAGGCCAGGCAGCTGCTGCGGATTCAGCGGCAGCGCGCCCTGCATCAGCAATATTGCCAGCAGCACCACGAAACCCAGCGCATTAAACAGCAGAATCGCCAGCAGGTAGTGCGGCCAGCGCATGTCCGATTGTTGCGCGTCCAGCAGTCGCCACAGCGGCGCCTCCAGGCGGGCAAACACCGGCTTGTCAGCCACTAACGACGCCAGACCCCGTCCGAGCGGCTGCGCCAGCACCATCAGCAGCAGCAGATAAAATGCGATGAGTAAAAAAGCATTGGCCGCCATCAGAAGGCCTCCGCATTTAACAGGGCATAGATCAGATAGCCCAGTAACAACACCACCAGCACAATGCCGGTTATTACGCCCACGCTCACAGGAACCTCCAGAGGATTGGATTTATGGCTTAGCTTGCGCGGAGGCGTATAAAGAAGGGGTTAAAATGCAGCGGGCGGGCGTAAAAATAGTGTAAAAATGGCGAAAAATCAGGCGACTTCCAGCGCCCAGATACGATTGAGATCGACGTTACCCCACAGCGTGCTGTCCTCTGCGCCCACAATGCTGTCGGTGCAGAAGCTGTCGCCGAGGTCGAGCTCTTCCGGTTTCACTTCACGCTGGGCGTGCAGCGACCAGAAGACATGTACGCAGGGACGCATCAGCGATTTTTCGCCCGCTTTCACCACCAGCGCCACCCGGCCGGAAGCCAGACGCACCAGCGAGCCCACCGGATAGATGCCGATGGTCCGCACGAAGGTGTGCAGCAAGGCAGGGTCGAAATGGCCGCGCCAGCTCAGCATCTGGTGCATCGCTTCAGCAGGTGTCCAGCCGTTGCGATAGGAGCGGGTCGAGGTCACGGCATCATAGACATCACACACCGCCGCCATGCGGGCGTAGAACGAAATCGCCTCGCCTTTCAGGCGGTGCGGATAGCCGCTGCCATCATATTTTTCATGATGATGCAGGGTGATATCGAGCAGATCGTCATCGGCGTCAGCTTCTATCAGCATCTGCGCACCGACCACCGGATGCTCACGCATCACCCTGAACTCCTCTTCAGTCAGCTTGCCCGCTTTGTTCAGGATCGCCAGCGGCACGGCCGCTTTGCCGACATCATGCAGTAAACCGCCCATGCCCACCCGACGCAGTTCCTGCTCATCCAGCCCGAGTTTTTTACCCAGCGCAATCATCAGCCCGCAGACCGCCATGGAGTGCAGGTAGGTGTAATCATCATGATTTTTCAGGCGCGCCACACTCAGCATGGCGGAGGGTTCACGCGTGATCGATCCGGCGATTTCATCCACCAGGTCCATCATATAATCGAGCTTCAGGCCGTTACCCAGCCGCGCTTCGTTGAACATTGCCAGCACTTTCGGTTTGCCCTGCAAAAAGATCTGCTGTGCCTGATCCAGTTCCTGGAAAAACGGGGTGCGGCCAATGGTTCTCTTCGCGACCGTGGAGGCGATCGGCGCCTGCACCGATCGATCGAGGTCGATCCAGAGCTGGCGGATCCCTTCAGTGCGAAGCATGGCAATTTGTCGGGGATCGGTGATCAGCATCTCATTATGAATGCGCTGGTCTTTTATCCACCAGACCTCCAGCTTGTGGATAAACATCCCTGGGCGCAATTCATCAATGGTAATCAGCTTTATCACGCTATCACTCCTTAATATCAGCGGGTGGTAAGGTGATATCGGCAGCCGGACAAATTTTCTTCAGGCTGTTTTGTGCGAAGGTGAGGGTCTGGTGAGTGGTCAGAGGAGAGGCGTCCTGCCTCGCCCCTGTTTCAGCAGGGAGTTAAGACGCCGCGGTGGTTACACTACCCGGGTCAGCACCGGCTCACCACGGGCAAATGCCAGCATATTCTCAAAGACCAGGTCAGCCATCGCCGCCATGGTTTCGCGGGTGCTGCTGGCGATATGCGGCGTAATCACTACATTGTCGCGCTGGCGCAGTGCGTCAGGCACCTGCGGCTCCTGTTCAAACACATCCAGCCCGGCACCGGCGATCTGCCCGGTTTCCAGCGCATCCACCAGCGCCTGCTGATCCACCACGCTGCCGCGCGCAATGTTAATCAGATAGCCCTGTGGTCCCAGCGCCTGCAGCACTTCCGCATTGATAATGTGGCGCGTCGCGGCACCGCCCGGCAGGGTCAGCACCAGGAAATCGGCCTGCTGCGCCAGCGCCACCAGGCTCTCATGACGGGTGTAGGGCACATCGGGGCGTGAACGCGGGTTGTAATAGTGAATCGCCATATCAAACGCCTGCGCGCGCCTTGCCACCGCCTGACCGATATTGCCCAGCCCGACGATACCGCACACCTTGCCACCGATTTTGCTGCTCAGCGGAAAGCGGCCCTGCAACCAGTGACCGGCGCGTGTGAAGCGATCGGCTTCGCTGATGCGGCGCGCCACATCCAGCAGCAGCGCCATCCCCAGATCGGCGACGCAATCATTGAGCACTTCTGGCGTGTTGGTCACCACAATGCCGCGCGACCGGGCGGCTTCCGTATCAATGCTGTCATAACCGACGCCGTTACTGCAGATGGCTTTCAGGTTTGGCAACGCGGCGATCAGCGCGGCCGGTGCGCCCATCACCGCGTTGCCGCTGGTGACCAGCATGTCGATATCTGCGCCCTGCTCAGCCAGAAAGGCTGCCTCATCTTCCGCCTCCCACAGCCGGAACGCGGTAAACGTCTTTTCAATGTTCTCTATCAGCTGCGGCGGCAGAAACTTCCCTTTGATCAGCACATTACATTGCTTTAATGCCATCTTCTTTCTCCTGATTGTTATAGGATGCCGGGCGATCGCTCTCTTCACCAACGCGTTCAATCGGTCCCATCACCAGCAGGAACAGCAGGGCCGCTACCACGCAGTGTGCCGCCACAAACGCCAGCCCGATGCTGTAGCTGCCGGTCAGACCGACGATGATGCCGAATAGCAGCGGCGTGGTGAAACCGGCAATATTGCCGATGCCGTTAAAAATGGAGCCGGCCAGGCCCACCGCCTCTTTGGGTGCGGTGTCGCTGATCACCGTCCAGGTGCCTGCACCGGCCGCTATGCCTTTACCGAAAAAGGCGAAGGACATAATGGCGATAATGCCGCTATTGCCCGGAATGATCGCCGCCAGCACCAGACTGGACGCCATCAGCATGCCGACGATATAGGGCGTTTTACGCGCCCAGGAGACGCTCCAGCCCCGGGCGATTAACTTGTCTGACAGGTAGCCGCCGCTGATCCCGCCCAGAAAACCAAACAGCGCCGGGGCAACGGTGGCGAAGCCCGCCTCCATGATGTTCATGCCGCGCGCCTGCACCAGATAGATCGGAAACCAGGTAATAAAGAAGTAGCTGAGCGCGATGATGCAGTACTG
The DNA here is from genome assembly GCF_007558755.1 of Pantoea sp. paga. NCBI lineage: Bacteria > Pseudomonadati > Pseudomonadota > Gammaproteobacteria > Enterobacterales > Erwiniaceae > Pantoea > Pantoea sp. paga. The sequence continues at coordinate 52,091 of NZ_VLTF01000008.1, read as the reverse complement.
ACCGAGATAGGCGCACCAGAGCATGCGATTAGTGAGCAGCTTTCTGAACATCGCTTTACTGACCGGTGGCCGCGCTTTCAGCGTCTGCGCCGAGTCGATATCCACCAGCGCACCACCGTCAACGATGTGGCGCAGTTCACTTTCGGACACGCCAGGGTGATTGCGTGGCTCCCGCATCCAGGCAGCCCAGACAAACACCGCCAGCAGGCCGATGCCGCCCAGCACAAAGAACGGCCACTCCCAGCCAAAGCGTGACACCAGCCAGCCTGACAGCGGCGAGAAGATGGCGACGGCAAAATATTGCGCCGAGCTGAACAGCGATGAAGCCCGTCCCCGCTCTGCGCCAGGGAACCACATAATCACCACGCGCGCATTGGCGGGAAAGCTGGGTGCCTCTATCAATCCCAGCATAAAACGCAGACCAAACATCAGCATCAATGCGCCGGTCATGCCGCTGGAGAACTCGCCAACGAATCCCATCGCCAGCGTCGAGACTGACCAGAGCGCCAGCGTGACGCCATACACTTTTTTTGCCCCGAAGCGGTCAAGAAACAGCCCGCCGGGGATCTGACCGATGACATAGGCCCAGCTGAAAGCAGAGAGGATCAATCCCAGCTGGATCGCTGACAGGCCGAACTCCTCTTTGATCGCCGATCCGGAGATCGAGAGGATCGAACGGTCGGCATAAGCCACAACCGACAGAAAGAGGATCAGGCAGAGGATCCAGATGCGCACATGAGACGTCCGGTGAGTCGTTTGGTCTTTAAGCATGAGCTGAATTCCTTAAAAAGCGGCAGGTTGCGCCACGAGGTTTTTTTCAGGAATAACGCTGAGATTTCCCGCTTAAGGAAATATAGATAGGAGGCTAACTATGGATCATTGTGCGGATGTTGAGATCGTCAGGCCCGATTCAACGGTTTTCTGGCAACCATCACAAAGGCCAGTGCGATGCTGCACAAAAGCGCAAAAAGCCGCGGCTGCCTGCCGCAGAGTGTGCGCCACGTCGAGGATTTCATCGGCGCTGGCAGCTATGACGCGGCGATTTTACGGCAAAGTGTGTCAGCGCTAGCAAGAGTGAAAAGGGTCGGTTGTCAAACCCGGCGACTGTCCATAAGCTGCAAATGATAATCTTTGTCCATTTTTATAATAAATGAAAAATCTATTCCACTCAGTTAACCTCGGGAGTCTGCAATGAAAAAACGTGCATGGGCAATACTCTGTCTGCTCTCTCTTTCCACGTCGGCGCTGGCAGAGAAAATTGGCGTCTCAATGGCCTATTTCGACCAGAACTTTCTGACCATTATCCGCCAGTCGATCGAGAAAGAGGCCAAAGCGCGTCAGCTGGATGCGCAGTTTGAAGATGCACGCGGCGACGTGGGCCGTCAGACCGATCAGGTGCAGAGCTTTATCAGTTCCGGGGTGGACGCGATTATCGTCGATCCGGTCGACTCCGCCAGCACCCCTGCCCTGACCAGGCTGGCGCAGCAGGCTCACATTCCGCTGGTCTACGTTAACCGCACTCCGGGCGATAAAACCCTGCCGCCGGGTGTGGTGTTTGTCGGCTCTGACGAACGCGAATCGGGCACGTTGCAGATGGAAGCGCTGGCGAAGCAGGCGGGTTATCGTGGCAGGGTAGCCATTATCATCGGTAACCTCAGCGATGCGGGTGCGCTGCAGCGCACCAAAGATGTCGAGCAGGTGGTGGCAAAGTATCCCGACATGAAAGTGGTGCTGAAACAGACCGCCAACTATTCGCGTAATGAGGGCATGGATTTAATGCTCAACTGGCTGTCGAACGGGGAAGAGATCGATATTGTCGCCGCCAACAACGACGAAATGGCGATTGGCGCAACCATGGCAATTGCCCAGGCGAAACCGAAAAAAACCATTCTGGTGGGCGGCATTGATGCCACGCCGGATGGCCTGAAAGCCCTGGCAAGCGGCAAACTGGCCGTCACCGTGTTCCAGGATGCCGTAGGCCAGGGCAAAAAATCGGTCGAGGTGGCGCAGCAGATGATCAAAGGGGAAAAAGTCGATTCCCACCAGTGGATCCCGTTTGAACTGGTGACGCAGCAGAACATGCAGCAATACAGCAATAAAAATCCGTAATGCAAAGCGGAGCGGCAGCGCTGCCGCTCCGGTTATGACTTTCCGTGCAGCAGTTTCGCCATCATCACCACATCGCGCAGCTGACCGTCGCGCAGGGCGGCCTGGCGCATCAATCCTTCACGCTCAAAGCCCAGCCGCTCATAGAGCCGCAGCGCCCGTTCGTTGTCGTGAAACACCTCCAGCTCCATACGCGTAATCCCCAGCCAGTTACGGGAATAGTCGAGCGCGGTGCGGATCAGGCGCTCACCGACGCCGCGACCGGCGTAATCGGGATGCACACCCAGCCCAAAGCTGATGCAGTGGCGGGTGCGCGGCTTATTATCCACAAACAGCGTCAGCTCACCGGCCAGCACGCCCTCGATCTCCGCGACAAAGGCGATAAACCCTTCGGCATCCATTCTGGCGATTTTTTTCTCCCAGGTGGCAACGCTGGGAAACGGCAGCTGCAGCGTCCAGGGATAAACATCGGGATGACTGTAGAGTCGCTGATAGGCGGCGGCATCCTGCGGTTCCCGTGCCCGAATAATGATTTCCATATTTTCTCCTTTTAGCCGAACGGGGTTCATGCACTAAGCTGTAGCTCTTTACCGGACGGAAAGAGTATCGCTATGTTGTATCGCCGTTTTGAGCGTTTTATCAATATATTTCATGACGCGCCCACCGACTCGCCCCCCTCAACGGTCTGGTCGTTTTACCTCTACTATCTGAGGCAGGTCTGGCCGAGTTTCGCGGCACTGCTGGTAGTGGGGCTGGTGTCAGCCCTGATTGAAGTGTCGCTGTTCAGCTATCTGAGCCGCATTATCGATATGGTCAATCACTCCACGCCCGCCAGCCTGTTTCAGGATAACTGGCCGATACTGCTGTGGATGGGGGCGGTGGCGCTGATTCTGCGGCCGATTTTTATCGCCCTGCACGACATGCTGGTGCATCAGAGCATCAGCCCGAGCATGACCAGCATGATCCGCTGGCAGAATCACAACTACGTGCTGCGCCAGAGCCTCAATTTCTTCCAGAATGATTTCGCGGGTCGCATCGCCCAGCGCATTATGCTGACCGGCAGTTCACTGCGCGATTCTGCGGTGCAGCTGGTGGATGCCATCTGGCACGTGCTGATCTACGCGGTAACCTCGCTGGTGCTGTTTGCCGGTGCCGACTGGCGGCTGATGATCCCGCTGATTCTGTGGATGGTGGCCTACAGCGCCTCGCTGCGTTTCTTTGTGCCGCGCGTCAAAGCGCGTTCGGTGGTCTCCTCAGAGTCGCGATCTAAACTGATGGGCACCATAGTTGATGGTTATACCAACATCGCCACCATCAAGCTGTTCGCTCACAGCGATCTGGAACGGCAGTATGCGCGTGAGGCGATTCAGGAGCAGACCGAAAAAACCCAGAACGCTGGCCGCATGGTCACCAGCATGGATCTGACGCTGTCAGCGCTGAACGGCCTGCTGATTGTCTCGACCTCCGGGCTGGCGCTGTGGTTATGGAGCCAGTCGCTGATTAGCGTCGGGGCAATTGCGCTGGCGACCGGTCTGGTGATCCGCCTGGTGAATATGTCCGGCTGGATCATGTGGGTGGTCAACGGCATTTTCGAAAATATTGGTACGGTACAGGATGGCCTGAAAACCATTGCGCAGCCGCTGAGCGTGCAGGATGCACCGCAGGCAAAGCAGCTTAAGGTGACGCGCGGCAACATCCGTTTTGAGGATGTGCGCTTCGATTATGGCGGTGGCCGTCAGGTGATTAACGGCTTTAATCTCGACATCAAACCTGGCGAGAAGATTGGGCTGATTGGTCCCTCGGGCGCCGGTAAATCGACGCTGGTGAACCTGCTGTTGCGCCTCTATGACCTGAACGCGGGGCGGATTGTGATCGACGATCAGGATATCGCCGCTGTGACGCAGGAAAGCCTGCGCAGCCAGATTGGCATGATCACCCAGGACACCTCGCTGCTGCACCGCTCAATCCGTGAAAACCTGCTTTATGGTCGTCCCGACGCCAGCGAAGAGGAGCTGCAGCTTGCGATTCACCGCGCCCGCGCCGATGAGTTTATCCCGCTGCTCTCCGACTCACTGGGCCGCACCGGGCTGGATGCCCACGTGGGAGAGCGCGGCGTGAAACTGTCGGGCGGTCAGCGTCAGCGTGTGGCGATAGCCCGCGTGCTGCTGAAGGATGCGCCGGTTCTGATCATGGATGAGGCCACCTCGGCGCTAGACTCCGAAGTGGAAGCGGCGATTCAGGAGAGCCTGGAGTCACTGATGCAGGGCAAAACCGTTATCGCCATCGCGCACCGCCTGTCGACCATCGCGAAGATGGATCGGCTGGTGGTGCTGGATAAAGGCGGCATTGCCGAGATGGGCAGCCATCACGAACTGCTGGCGCAAAACGGTCTCTATGCCCGGCTGTGGCAGCATCAGACCGGCGGTTTTGTCGGCATCGATTAATCGCCGCGTCGATAGGGTAAGGCGTCGCGGGCTTCTTCCGCCCAGCCGCGCACGCCTTCCCGCTCCTGCACCAGAAAATCAGCGACCGCATCACGCAGGCCGGGATGCAGCAGATAGTGCCAGGAGTGGGTAATCTGCGGCTCGAAGCCGCGCACCAGCTTGTGCTCGCCCTGCGCGCCTGCATCAAACCGCGTCAGCCCCTCATCAAGGGCCAAATCCATTCCCTGATAGAAACAGGTTTCAAAGTGCAGCCGGTCAAACTCCGCCAGACAGCCCCAGTAGCGGCCGTAGAGCGCGTTGCTGTCCCGCAGATAAAACGCCATCGCGGCCGGTTGCTGCTGTAAACGGGCGATCACCACCACAATATTCTGCGGCATGCGTTCCGCCAGCAGGCTGAAAAAGTCACGCGTCAGATAGGGACGCTGACCGCGCACCGCATAGGTGTTGGCGTAACAGGTGTAGACAAAATCCCACTGATCTTCGCGCAGCTGGTAGCCCAGGTAGCGGTCAAACTCAAAGCCGCTCTGCATCACCTGCTCACGCTCTTTACGCAGCTGTTTGCGCTTGCGTGACATCAGCGAATCCAGGAAATCCTGAAAATCGCGGTAGCCACGGTTATGCCAGTGATACTGACAACCGAGCCGGGAGAGCCAGTCGGGCTGATCGGCCAGCAGCTGGTTAGCCTGCGCATCGGTAAAGTTGATATGTGCCCCGCTTAAGCCCTGCTGTAACAGGCTCTCAGGCAGGGCCGACAGCAGTTGCGCCGCGGCAGCGGTTTCACCCAGCAGGCGCGCGCCGCTGACCGGGCTGAAGGGTATCGCGCCCAGCCATTTCGGGTAGTATCGGATCCCGGCGCGCTGGCTGGCATCCGCCCAGGCGTGATCAAAGACGTACTCGCCCTGTGAATGGCGTTTGCGGTAGCCTGGCAGCGCGGCGCGGGTCACGCCCTCCTCCCGCCACAGCAGATGATCGGGCTGCCAGCCCGCTTCGGACCGCACGCTGCCGCTCTGTTCTAACGTGAGCAGAAAGGCGTGGCGCAAAAACGGCTGGTCATCAGGCAACAGCGCATCCCACTCGGCGGCCGGGATCTCCGCCAGTGACGTCAGGTGAATCAGCGACATGAATTACTCCAGAGAACGTCGGGCAGAGAGTCAGTCAAGCAGGTTTTCCGCGCCAGCGAAAGGGTTAAGGCACGCAAAGTGAAGGCTGCATCAGCGGAGCACAGCTTCTATACTGCGACTTTATCTCCACAGGACACCGCCATGGATCGACTCGATTGTGACCGGATGTTTGTCACGGTGCTGGAAACCGGCAGCTTTTCTGCGGCGGCGTTACGTCTCGGCACCAGCAGCAGTCAGGCTTCCAAGCTGGTTTCAAAGCTGGAGCAGCGGCTCGGCGTTCAGCTGTTTAAACGCAGCACGCGCGCCCTGTCGCCCACCGATGTCGGGCGCAGCTATTATGAGCGGGTCAAAAACCTGCTCGATGCGTTTGAAACGCTGGATGCCAGCGTGCGTGAAAGTGCCACCACGCCTACCGGCAGGCTGAAAATCAGCGCACCCGGCTCCTTTGGTACTGTGGTGTTATCTGAGGTGCTGGTGGCGTTTGCCCGGCGCTATCCGCTGATTGAACTGGATGTCAGCTTTTCAGACCGGTCCGTCAACATCGTCGATGAAGGTTTTGATATGGCGATCCGTATCGGCACCCTCAGCGACAGCAGCCTGGTCGCGCGCAAGCTGGGTGAGGTGCATGTGCGCATCGCCGCCTCACCGGTCTATCTTGAGCAGTTTGGCACGCCGCAGCACTGGCGCGAGATGCCCCAGCATCAGTGCATCATCGACACCAATTTTCGCGATCCCTGGCACTGGCCGTTTGCCGGCGGCGACGGCAGCAGCGAGATTGTCACCGTACCGGTCCGCGGGCGTCTGCGCTTCGCCAACACCGAAGCCTGCCTGCAGGCCGCGATGGCCGGACTGGGCATTGCGCGGCTGCCCGGTTTTATCGCAGCTCCCGCGCTGCAACGCGGTGAGATTGTCCGGCTGCTGGAGAATTTCGACACGCCACCGCTTGGCCTGTTTGCGGTTTATCCGCCCGCCCGTCATCTGGCACACCGGGCGCGCCTGCTTATCGACTTCCTGGTGAGTCACTTTACCCGTTTTCCGCCCGCGTAATTTATTCCAGAATGGAAGAAATGATTGTCTTTATGACCGGATTATCAGCCGTTTAGTCATCAGTTAAGCTGCTTCTCACATTACAGAGGAGTCGCGCGATGTTAGTAGAAGGCAAATGGAGTAGTGACTGGCACCCGGTGCAGTCGACCGATAAACAGGGCGGATTTGTCCGTCAGACGTCCGGTTTCCGGCATTTTATCAGCAGCGATGGCTCCACTGAATTTGCGGCAGAAGCGGATCGCTACCATCTCTATGTGGCGCTGATCTGTCCGTGGGCGTCGCGCGCGTTAATTGCCCGCAAGCTCAAAGGGCTGGAGTCGCTGATTAGCGTGACGGTGGTTGAACCGCAGCTCGGTGCCCAGGGCTGGCGCTTTGGCCGTTTCCCCGGCGCACAGCAGGACACGCTGAATAACGCGCAGTACCTGCATGAAATCTATACCCGCGTCGCGCCCGATTACACGGGTCGGGCCACCGTGCCGGTCTTGTGGGACAAGAAAACCGGCACCATCGTCAGCAACGAGTCCGCTGACATTGTGCGTATGTTCAACAGCGGCTTTGGCGATCTGGCCGATAACCGCATCGACCTCTATCCCGCCGCGCTGCGCCCTGAGATTGATGCGCTGAATGAGAGCCTCTATCCGCGTCTGAATAACGGCGTTTACCGCGCCGGGTTCGCGACGACATCAATCAGCTATCAGCAGGCCTTTAACGACGTCTTCAGCCAGCTCGACGAACTGGAAGCCCTGCTCAGCGATGGTCGCACCTTCCTGCTGGGTGAACGGCTGACTGAAACCGATATTCGCCTGTTCGTCACCCTGATTCGCTTTGACGTCGCCTATCATGGCCTGTTCAAATGCAACCTGCGCCGGATACGCGACTATACGCTGCTGAATCGCTATCTTAAGAGCATGCTGTCAGTCTCCGGCGTGCGTGAGACGGTCAACATCGATCATATCAAACAGGGTTACTACTCGATCAAGGCACTGAACCCGAACGGGATCGTTCCGGCAGGCCCGGATCTGAGTGAATACGGCCTATAAAGGAGCAATAATGGCAAAAGCACTGGTGATTTTTCTGCATGGCGTAGGCAGTAACGGCGACGATCTGGCACCGATTGGCCGTCACTGGGCGACGCTGTTGCCGGATGTGATTTTTGCCTCACCCAATGCGCCCGAACGTTTTGCCGCCGGTTTTGGCTGGCAGTGGTTCAGCCTGGAGGAGGTGACGCCAGAGAACCGGCCAGGTCGGGTACGGGCCGCGCGGGCGGCGTTTGACGCGACCCTCAGCGACGTTATCGCACAGCACGGCTTCGCCGACCGCTGGCAGGATGTGGTGCTGGTCGGCTTTTCACAGGGATCGATCATGGCGCTGGATGCGCTGGCATCTGGCCGTTATCCGCTGGCGGGCGTGGTCGCCTTTTCTGGTCGTCTGGCGGTTGACGGTGAACTGACGCCACAGCCTCATCTGCCCGCGCTGCTGATCCACGGCCAGGCCGATGAGGTGATCCCGTGGCAGGAGAGCGAATCTGCCGCAGCACGACTCAGGGCCGCATTAGTGCCGGTAGAAGCGCGATTTGAACCCGCCACCGGCCACACCATCTCCGCTCAGGGTGCCATGCATGCCGCCGCGTTTATCGGGCAGTGCTTACAGGATTAACCCCAGCAGCGCTTTAATGCCTGCCAGGCATGACGGGCAGCGACCTCAGGCGGCAGGCGTTTCAGCGCATCATTAAAGACTTCAATGCCCACCGGTCCCTGATAGCCCGCGCTTTTGAGCTTATCGACAAAGCGTTCAATGTCGATAATGCCATCGCCGGGCAGCAGACGCTGGTGCTTCGCCATCGCCATCAGACTCTGCTTATCCTGCGCAGGCATGGCGGCCATATCACACAGCTGCACTTCATAAATGCGTTCGGCCGGAATGCCGTCCAGCTGTGAGGCGTCGCCACCCAGTGCGCAGATATGAAACAGATCGACCACCAGCCCGATATTGGGCTGATCGAGCCGCTGCAATCGCTGCCACGCCAGTGGCAGCGTGTTATCCACGCTGCACCAGGCCATCGGCTCATACATAATACGCATGTTGTAGCGCGCAGCTTCAGAGGCCATCCAGCGCAGGTCATCATCAATCTGGTCGGCGCAGCAATCCGCGCGGGTGCTGGCCGGCGCCTGAATGGTGTCGCAGCCCAGCGCCTGGGCAATCTGAATAAACTGGCGCAGCTCTTCGCGCTTCTGTCCGCGCAACGCGCTGGGTGCCCCGGTAAAATCACGCAGCACCTGGAGATTGGTAAAGCCAGGTCCCTGCCGGGCAGCGATCTCAGCCAGTGCCGCCGCGCCACCCTCGCACGCCTCGACATCCTCGCGCCAGATCTCCACCTGATCGAAACCGGCGTCACGCGCCGCCTGAAGTTTCTGGCCGGGCTCACCGTTTAACAGCACCAGGTTAAGGAATGTGGGGTTAGTTCGCATTGCTCGGCTCCTTAATCGTCCGGAATAATCGGTGACGTTCAGCTTCTGCGCCCGTTCATGCGGGATGGTCGGGCGTAAAACCTGAAACAGTATCTACCTCTTAAGGAGTATGACAAGCGCCGCTTAGCCGGATCAGCCCAGCATCGTGACCAGTGCGAAACCGGCAAACGCCATCAGCAGCGAGCCGATCACATGCACCAGCGCACTGGTCATCGCCCAGAGATAGTTCCCTGATTGTAGCAACCCCATTAATTCCGCAGTGAAAGAGGAGAAGGTGGTCAGCCCGCCGCAGAGTCCGGTGACAATCAGCAGTTTCCAGATCGGGTCGATGTCGGGATGGCGAACAAACCAGGCCATCGCGCCGCCGATTATCAGACCGCCGATCAGATTTACCAGCAGCGTGCCCGGCGGCAGATTGGGAAAGAGCGCATTAAAGCGCATTGCAAAAAGCCAGCGCAGTACACAGCCGGCAGAGCCGCCGATCATCACAGCCAATAACGGTTTCAACATGTCTTGCTCCTTATTGCAGATTGACGCCGGGCTGAGGGGAAAGGCAGAGATAAACTGCGCCTGACACCTCAGCTCCCGCGAAAGGATTGAGTGTCAGGCGTCATCAGCCGGTGTTAAGCCCACCGGCGGTTGGGAAAGGTGGCACGCCATCACCTTGAGCCGGTGATAATACGACGGCCGTTTCATGCTGGCAACAGTGAAGTCATGATGGCTGAAAACCTTGACGCGCACGCCACAGACGGAGTAATGCTGACGGTTTACAGCCTGTTGCGGAGACCCTATGCGTACCCTGATTTTTGATACCGATATCGGCGTGGATGACGCCTTTGCGCTGGCCTATGCGGCGCGGACGCAGCATCTGCTGGGGATTACCACGGTCTTCGGCAACGTGGCGGTGGGTCAGGCGGTGAAAAACGCCCGACTGTTTTGCGGGAAAATGGCGATTAACGCGGAGGTCTATCGCGGCTGTTCACGACCACTGGCACTGCCACCCTCTGCGCCCGCCAGACTGCACGGTGAAGATGGGCTGGGCGATGCGTTTGATAATGCCTGCAGCGATCAGGCACCGGGCGCGGTGCAGTTTATTATCGACAGCGTGCGGGCGCAGCCGCATCAGATCACCCTGGTGGCGATTGGTCCGCTGACCAATATCGCCACGGCCATTAATCAGGCGCCGGATATTATTCCGCTGGTGAAAGAGCTGGTGATCATGGGTGGCGCATTTGGCACCGACGGGCACAGTGGCAACGTGACGCCCTTCAGCGAATTTAATATCTGGAAAGATCCGCATGCTGCCGATCAGGTGCTCGCCTCGGCGCTGAATGTGGTGGTGATCCCGCTGGATGTCACGCACAAGGTGCTGATCAGCGGCGATGAGGTTCAGCGTCTGAATCAGCCGGTGCTGAGTGCGATCTGTCGCCCTTACCTGGCTTACAGCCTGGAGAAAGAGGGATTCGAGGGTATGGCGTTGCATGACACCCTGGCGGTGGCGTGGCTCACTCTGCCGCAGGCATTTACCCTGACCGAAAGCCCGCTGCGGGTGATCACGGAGGGCATCGCCTGCGGTCAGACGGTGCGTAAGCTGAGCGCGCTGGCATCCCGCCAGGATCCCTTTAACGGCCTGCCCGCCCAGCGTATCGCGCTTGGCGTGGATGCTGATGCGGTGCGGGCGCACTTCTTTCAGACCCTCACTGCGCCCTGAACCACGCGAACCGACTGCCCGCGTTACCGATCGAAATGAATCACGCCTTTGATCAGCTCGCGGTTGTTGATGATTTGCGCCTCGAAGGTTTCATCCAGCGTGGAGAAGGCCAGATGGTGATTCAGCATCATTTCGGCGCGCAGCTGGCCGCTGGCCATCAGCGCACGCACCCGGTCGAAATCTTCACGGGTGGCGTTGCGGCTGCCCATCAGGGTCGTCTCTTTTTTATGGAATTCACTGTCCGGGATCACCAGATCACCTTTGTGCAGGCCGACATAAACGATAGTGCCGCCGTGTCGCATCAGGTTGACCGCATTGTTCATCGCCGCCGGGCTGCCGGTGGCGTCTATCACCTTCAGCGCCAGACGGCCACCAAACTGCTCGCGCAGCGCGCTGTAAAACGCTTCATCAGCCGGATTCAGTGCCGTCAGACCGAGCTGGTCAGCAACATGCTGGCGACGAAATTCGCTGGTATCCGCCACCACCACCTGCGCGCCGCTGGCGGCGGCGATAGCGGCAACACCCAGCCCAATCGGTCCGGCACCCACCACCAGCACCTGCTCATCCGCCACAATTGTGGCACGACGCACCGCATGAGCGCTGATGGCAAAGGGCTCAATCAGCGCAGCCGCTTCCGGCGCGACATCATCCACCGCCAGCAGCGTGCTGACTGGCACGCTTAAGTAGTCGCAGAACCCGCCATCCTGATGCACTCCAATCACTGAGATCTGCTCACAGCAGTTGGTCTTGGCGCTCTGGCAGGCGTCACAGCGCAGGCAGGAGATATAGGGCATTAACGCCACCCGCTGGCCCGGCTGAAAGCCCGCGGCGTCCTGACCCGGCGCCACCACTTCCGCGCAGATTTCATGGCCCAGCACCCGTGGATAGCTGAAGAATGGCTGATTACCAGACCAGGCGTGGATGTCGGTGCCGCAGATTCCCGCGGTGAGGATTTTAATCAGTACCTCGCCAGCGGCGGGCGTGGGGATATCGCGGGTGGTCCATACCATCTTACGTGGTTCAGCGATGACCAGTGCTTTCATTGTTGTCATGGTGATTCTCCGGTTGTCCTGCAGGCAGTTATGGCGAATCCTGCACGCGCTGCGGTGTTCGTTTGCGGGAAGTGTGAAGCACCGCGATTTTTTTGGGCTTTGAATGGTTTTTAATGCATAAAAAACCGGAGAGTGAGATGAGCCGCAGCCAGAATTTACGCCAGAACGTCATCAACCAGATGCTGGAAAGCATCGCTCAGCGCCATATTCGTTCACCGCTGCCGCCCCAGGCGGCACTGGCGGAAATGTTCAATATCAGCCGGACTACGGTGCGCCACACCCTGCACTATCTGCATCAGTGCGGCGTGCTGGATAAGGTGGATCAAACCTGGGTTATCGTGCGCGATCCGCGCGAAGATGACGGTTTTAGCGCGTTAACGCCGCCGATTGAGCAGCAGGCCAGCCACTTTGAGCAGATGTTTTTTAATATGATTAATCAGCGGCAGCTGGTGCCCGGCGATACCTTCAGCGAGCTGCAACTGGCGCAGCAGGTGAAAGTCAGTCCGGTGGTGGTGCGCGAATTCCTGCTGCGCTTTATGCGCTATGACCTGCTGGAGCCGGTCAGACGCGGCCAGTGGCGGATGAAAAAATTCACCCAGGATTACGCCGAGAAGCTGTTTGAACTGCGCGAGATGCTGGAAACCCACGCCCTGAGCCGCTTCCTGAATCTGCCCGCAGGCGACGAGCGCTGGGTTCAGGCGCGGGATCTGCTGGATCGTCACCGATCGATGCGCGATACCATCGCCAGCAACTATCGCCACTTTGCCGCGCTGGATCGTCAGATGCATTCGCTGATTTTATCCGCCGCCAACAACCCGTTTTTCAATCAGTCGCTGGAGATTATCTCTGTGATCTTTCACTCGCATTATCAGTGGGATGAGAGCGACCTCAAGCAGCGAAATATTGTGGCGCTGGAGGAGCATATGGCGATTCTGACCGCGCTGATTGGCCGTCAGGATGTCGACGCACTCTGTGCATTACATAACCATCTGGCAACCGCTAAAACCTCGATGGTGCGCTCAATCGGTCAGTACAATTAAAAACCGATTAAAAACCACAAAGCATTAGCTCCCGCACGATTCAGAAACATCTTTGCAACATCCTTAACCCTTTGCTCTTAGTCTCGACTGCAACGTCACGGCGGCCTTTTGCCGCTGCGCGCAGACCCCTTCTCACCATAACGATAAGTACCCAGTTTCGGGAGAGTGCAATGGAAAAGACTTCAGTAACCGGCCGCGACAGCGCAGCTGGCGACACGCCATCAGACCAGGATTTCGTGCCGATGCGTAGCGACGTGGTGCGTTCACCGCGTATCCGCAAGATCCAGATCACGGCGATGCTGTTGTTGCTGTTCGCCGCCATCATCAACTATCTGGATCGCAGCTCGCTGTCGGTCGCGAATATGACCATCCGCGAGGAGATGGGGCTGAGCGCCACCGAAATCGGCTTCCTGCTCTCCGCCTTTTCGCTGGCTTACGGCCTGGCGCAACTGCCGTGCGGCGCGCTGCTGGATCGTAAAGGGCCGCGCATTATGCTCGGCATTGGCATGTTTATCTGGTCGCTGTTTCAGGCCGCCTCTGGCCTGGTGCATAACTTTACCCAATTCATCCTGGTGCGCATCGGCCTCGGCATTGGTGAAGCACCGATGAACCCGTGCGGCGTGAAAGTGATCAACGACTGGTTCAACATTAAAGATCGCGGCATGCCGATGGGGATGTTCAATGCGGCTTCGATGATTGGACTGTCGGTGGCTCCGCCGATTCTGGCGGCGATGATGCTGGTGATGGGCTGGCGTGGCATGTTTGTCACGATCGGTATCCTCGGCATGTTCCTCGCCATCGGTTGGTATATGATCTACCGTGACCGCGACAACAATACCCTGAGCGCTGAAGAGATCCACTATTTACAGGCGGGCAGCGTTGCCTCGCGTAAAGAGCCGATCAGCTTTAAAGAGTGGCGCGGCCTGTTTAAGCAGCGCACCATGTGGGGCATGATGATTGGCTTCAGCGGCATCAACTATACCGCCTGGCTCTATATCGCCTGGCTGCCGGGCTATCTGCAGTCGACCTATCATCTCGATCTTAAAAGTACCGGCCTGCTGGCGGCGATTCCGTTCCTGTTCGGTGCGGCGGGCATGCTGCTGAATGGCTATGTGGTCGACTCGCTGGTACGTCGCGGCTTTAACGCGGTGAAAACCCGCAAAGTCTGCATCGTCAGCGGGATGCTGCTGTCCGCCGGCTTTACCGCCGTGGTGACCCGCGCGACCGACACTACCAGCGCCGTAACGCTGATTGGGATGGCGCTGTTCTGTATCCACTTCGCCGGAACGTCGTGCTGGGGATTGATCCACGCCAACGTCACCGCCCGTATGACAGCGTCTGTCGGCAGCATCCAGAACTTCGCCAGCTTTATCTTCGCCTCGTTCGCGCCGGTCATCACCGGCTGGGTGCTCGACACCACCAAATCGTTCAGCATGGCGCTGATGATTTGTGCCTGCGTGACGCTGGTTGGCGCACTCGCCTACCTGCTGCTGGTGCGCCAGCCGATCACCGACGGCGAATAATCACGGCTGACGGCGCGACTGCTACGTCAGCGCCGTCAGGGTGACCCCATGTTTTGCACCATAACGCTGAATACCCGTCATCACCTTCTCCGCGCTCAGTGCGGGTGGTGGTGGCAACAGCGGTGCCCGTTCACGCAATGCCGAGTCGAAGCGGGCAAACGTTGCGAAATCACGCGGAAAACGTTCCTCATCCACGCCAATCAATACGCCTTCATCACGTGCATGGGAGAGCAGCGCCCGCCAGCGATCAATCTCCGCCAGACCGATACTGTCGGTGCCGTGAGAAAAGAGCATCATGTCGATGTTGCGGAACGGCGGCTGTTTTTCCAGGAAGCGTTGCAGGGCCGCGGCCGAAGGCTCGGTGCAAAAGACCAGCCAGAACGGGATGGCGTGCTGATGCATGGTGCACCACGGGTCCATCAGCAGGAAGCTGTCCACCGTCAGCCGGGTCGGTAAAATTCCCGCCGCCAGATACCAGTCGCGGTAGATCTCTGCCACCACATAGCTCATCGCCTCCGGATCTTCGTAACGAATCTCCATCAGCTTCCAGTTCTGAGCCTCCGCCAGTTTTTTCAGCGGCGAAATCAGATAACCATCCAGTCCCCACTCCGCTTCCGGCACGTGGTCAGTAATGGCGGGCGGCGTCCAGCGCTCACGATCGATGCCATAGCGTGCCAGATATTCCGCCACCCGCGGGCCGCCCTGTAAGTACTCTTTTTCGGTTGCGCCGCCGAGCGCACCAAACTGGAAAAACGAGCGATCGCTGGTGCGTGTTACCGGCCACTGTCGGGTACAGTGATTGATAAACAGCGTTGATCCGGCGGGCAGACTTCCCATCAGAAATTCGTTGAAGGCCAGCGGCAGTTCGCGCAGTTTCAGCCGGAAGTAGCGCATCTGATCGAGCATCAGCCGATCCTGATTCGGGTCCTGCATATGGTGCACCGCCAGCCGTGGCCAGGCAGCCAGCAGCGCGGCAGCAATCTCTTTGCCCTGCTCAAAGCTGGTCTGTGCGTCATCGGGATCGTTATTCGCGGCCCGCACCGGGCAAAGAAAAGTCTGGGGCAGCCAGGGTACACCCATCGCCGCCGCCAGATGCACCAGTGCACCGTTCGATGAACCGATAAAGGCCGCCGGATAATCCTGTTGCGGGTATTCACTCACCATCCATTCGGCGATCCCTTCCACATCCAGTTCACCCGCCTGGCGCAGGCTGATGCCTTCTGCCATGCCGCCCAGCGCATAGCCCCACTCACGCAGCCCGGTCGGTAGCCGGTTCAGTGAGGGTAACAGGCGATCCAGCGTCGGTGACTGGCTGGGGCTGGCAAAGGGGCGGTCGTGCAGCGCATTGGCCAGCGCAAGCAGCATGGCGGCAGCAGAGTCAAAGCGGGCAATCCCTCTTGGTGGTTTACTCATGTTGATCCTCCTGCTGGATACGTGCCAGGAACGGGCGGATGGCGTGACAGAAACTCCACGGGTAGACGTAGTGCAAAGTGTGCGTCCCGTCGCGTAATGTCACTCGTTCGCTGCGCGGCATCAGGGCGGCGAGTTCATCCAGCCAGCGGGCCGGACAGACGGGATCGCGCGAGCCCCGCAGCAGCAACGTGGGTGCGTTAATGTAAGTAAGGCGATGCTCTATGCGGTCGCGCATCATGGCGCGCATGGTACCGAAAGCGCGCCGCAGGCCCGCTTTGGCGTAATCAATTCGGGCCAGTGGGCCCGGTGGACGACGTGATTCCAGCCGGCCATTACGCCAGTCGCGCCAGAGCTGACGCGGCAGACTGCGTGCATGACGATCGACCGTCGGCCCCTGCAGCACCAGTCCCGCCACAGCCTGTGGATGTTTCACCGCCAGCGCGGCCAGAATCTGGCAGCCAAACGAATTGCCGACCCAGATAGCACGCTGGAAACCGTTATGCTGTAGCCACAGCCACAGCGCATCCGCCAGCTGCTCCACCGACATGATCGGCGCAGAAGGGGGCAGTGTGCTGGCGCCAAAACCGGGCAGATCCGGCACCAGCACGTGATAGTCGCGCCCCAGCGCCAGCGCCAGTGGCTCCATCGCCCGGCCCGACATCACCAGACCGTGGATCAGCACGACCGGCAGTCCCTGATCCTCATTAGGCGTAACGCGGGTAAACATGCGCCAGTCACCAATCTGCTGATAATAACCGGCCAGACCGGCGTGATGACTGTGCGGCGACACCGGCGGCGTCTCCTTAAGCTGCCGCCAGCGTTTCATGCCCCATAACGTGGCCGCCACACCCAATCCAACACCTGCCACAATCGCTGCCTGTTTTCGTCGATGCTTCTGGATCATCCGCTGCTCCTGGTTTGGGGAGAATAATTCAGTGTAGGTCGGGATCAGACAGCAGGCGGGTTATCCGCATGATGGTGTGAAAAAGTATGGGGTTTCGCCTAAGAAGACGCTGGCTTTGCGGGTGATAAACTCTGGCGGGGGATATGTCTGATGTAAGCGGGAAGGCAATGACGGCAGTGAATGATGTGTGTACGCTGTGAGCGAGAAGCGGACATAAGAGATATAATTAATCCGGTGAATGACGCCATTAAAAGGGAGAAAGGATGGCAATCGATCACAACGGTTTTATTGCCCTGCCAGAAACCAATAAATTGCAGCCAGAGTTCCGGAATATTGTTGCACAGGTCGAGGCAAAGCTAATCCAAAGTTTTCCTGAGCTTATACATAGCCTTTATTTGTATGGCAGTGTGGCTGAAGGCCGGGCAAAAATCGGGAAGTCCGATCTGGATATGACAGTCATATTTAGCGTTGATCCCGGCGAAGTGGCTAAAGTGCAACTTACTGAAATACAGCGCAAACTTGAAAAAAATAATCCTGTTGTCAGTAAAATCGATTTTGATTGTGGCCTGTTACAACAGGTAGTGCATCCAGATAATCTGCTTAGCTGGGGATACTGGCTCAAACATCACTGTGTCTGCGTTTACGGAGAGGACCTGAGTCAACGATTCCAGTCATTTAAACCTTCAAAAGAAATCGCGGTAGCAGTGAATGGCGACTTCCTGCCGGTGCTGGAAAAATTAATAACTCAAATGCAGTTATCTGCTGACGAAAATAAAAAGTTGCAGCTACAGCGTGCTGCTGCACGAAAGGCAATCAGAGCAACCAATATTCTTCGCAGTGAACATGACAAACAGTGGCCTGAAACACCCGAGGAGTATCGCTTTACATTCAATGCCCGATATCCAGCGTTAGCAAAAGAAATGGATGATTTGCTGGCAATCAGTAATACGCCTCAGGGGAGCATCGCTGATTTCAAAAGGCGCGTTATGGCTTTTGCCCGATGGCTTAACGTCACATTTCATCACGGGCAGGGCTTATGAAGAGAGGATTAACTTCGGGGTGGACGAATAAACACGGAGCAGGTTAACGGATCAGAGATAATACGAATTTCAGGCAATAAAAAACCCGCACTGGGCGGGTTTATTTTATTATCAGCAGAGCTTATCTGCTCAGACTTATGTCTTCATCGCTATTGTAGGCGTCGCTGATAATGAGCGCGGCTTACAGCGCTGTGACGTTGCCAGCTGCAGGGCCTTTAGCGCCATTTTCAATGGTGAAGGAGACTTTCTGACCTTCATCAAGCGTTTTGTAGTTATCACCCTGGATAGCAGAGAAATGTACGAATACATCTTTGCTGCCGTCATCGGGAGTGATAAAGCCAAAACCTTTATCTGAATTAAACCATTTTACTAAACCAGTCATTTTGTCAGACATAGATATTTCCTTAATCGATTAGCCACTAAGAGCGGCGAAGATGGCCTGTAGTTAGAGATTTACTTATTGGGCACTTAGGAGGAGGCTCTCGAAGAAGGATATCTGTGGATAACACTTGAACTGAGGACTACTTTACTAAAACTGCTTTCATAAGGTCTGTGTTCCAAACCGATGACGCATTAAGACATAGCGATAATAATTTAGCAATGTATATGTTTATTTATTTTAACCATTTATACGCTCAGATGGCTGAATGGCTGTTTTATTTTGACTGCTCAGGGAGAGCTTCAGGCTCCGCGGTGTGCGAAGAGGAGCAGGCTAATACCGCCATAACGACGGTGCTGATTTAACGTTGATGCTTAACAATAAACAGAGCCAGTAATGTCACATCGCGTGAAACTCTCCGCACGGCCAATGAAGGGGTTTCCTCGCCCTCCTCATCTGTGAGCTTTACCTGCTGCATATCGTACGCCCGGCTCTTCGGTATCTTTCATCCTGATACCGGTCAGTATCTGAACGACCTGCCCACCCTGCATCTGAAATGCTGGAGGTTTGCCACCCGCCACCATTCTGGCGCAGCCGTCGCCTGCCGCGATGAGCGAGAAGCGGGCTAAATCACACCCGGGCGCCCGTAATGGGCATGCTGACTGTCTCAGTGACCGTGAACGGTCAATCCTACGAGCCGGATAACAACATGACGGACAACCAGTATGCAAAAGAAAGCCGCTGGCATGGCGACCTGGTAAGCATTCATCACATTTGTCATGTAATGAGGCCCCATTCCGAATTCGGCTAACGTGATGACCAGACTCATCAGGAACGCCATGATGATCGCCATATAAAGCGCAAATATGTAAGGCGCCGTGCGCACCGGCAGGCGGGTTCGTAAGGTTTTTTTTGTTGCAGCATCAGTCATCTGAATATCCTGTTTAACAAAAGTGGACGAAACTGCGGCTAACTTAACAAGCTTATGCGGGGGGTTGTAGAGCGGTTATGCTTTAATCATTATTAAGTAAAAGTGACGAATAAACGGTTGAGGATGCGATGGACGTGTTAGGGTTGATTAGCACTTTTATCCGCGTGGTGGAAAACGGCAGTATTGCAGCGGCGGCACGCGCTAAAGGTATGAGTCCGGCAGCAGTCAGCCAGAGTCTTTCCCGTCTTGAAGCGCATCTGGGCGTGCGACTGCTATCGCGCACCACCCGCAGCATGACCTTAACGGAAAACGGTAAACGCTATTTCGAGAAAGTCCGTCACATCCCACATGATATCGAACTCGCCTCGCAGGCTGCTGCGAATGAAACCAAACCGCAGGGGCCACTTTGTATCGCCACAACAGCCGCGTTTGGTCGGTATGTTCTGGCTCCCCTTATGCCCGCTTTCAAAGCGTCCTTCCCCGATATAGATATTGAACTGATCAGTACCGATCGCAACGTCGATCATCGCCTGGAAGGCGTCGATGTCAGTATCCGCATCGAAGCACAGCTGAATGATCAACTGATCGCCAGAAAAATTGCATCGCTACCCTTTATATTCTGTGCGGCTCCCGCTTACCTTGATCGCGCTGGCACGCCTCAGACGCCTGGAGAACTTAGCCAGCACGCCTGCCTGGTTTTCCGCTATCCCACCGACAGACGGTTTCTGCCATGGACGTTTATGGTCAACGGACAGCCTGTTAATGCAAAACTCAACCCCAGTTTTATCAGCGATGATATTGATATCATCGCCAGAATAGCCGTAAACGGCGGCGGCATTGCCCGTCTGGCAAGCTTTGTAGCTCAGCCACTGATAGACAGCGGTCTGTTAAGGTCTTTGTCCTGGTCAGGTCACAGTGGCGAGAGCACCATTGAGTCCCTCCCGATGAATATCTATGCCTGTGTCACCGAACGTTCGGCACTGAATTCGAAAGTACGGACATTTATTGAATTTGTGGCCGATGCGCTTTAAGACAGGAGCGTTTTTGCCGGCGAAAATTGTCTGTACTTTTCGGCTTATCCACCCGCAAAAGTAACTCACCGCTGCCGGTCGTGGTGATACGAAAAGCGGCCCTTTTGACGATGTGCAGAAGGAATATAAGCACGCTTTGAGAAGGGGTTTAACGCGGTGAGAGTGGGATTAAAAAGTATCTGGCAGTCAGTAAAAACTGCCAGAATTGAGGAATAAAATGTCGTTATCAGTCACTAATTCGGATGACGATTTTGCCAAATGCACCACGGGAGAGGTGCCGGAAGGCTTCAACCGCCTCATTAAAACTGTAAACCTGTTCAATGACGGGTTTAATATTATGTTTATTGAGGAACGGATTCATCCGATCAAACGAGGAGCGTGGTGCAACCGCAATACCCCGGATCTTTGTCTGACGGAAAATTAACGGCATCAAATCAAGTTGTGCTGTCTGGCCGGTCAGAAATCCTACCTGAGCAATCGTACCGGCAACTTTTGTCGCAGCAATTGACTGATTGATGCCATTGCCCCCGGCGACATCTATCGTTACGTCAGCGCCTTTACCATCAGTCATTTCAAGCACTTTTCTTTCCCAATCAGGGTATTTTTTATAGTTAATCCCTTCATCGGCTCCCAGTAATTTAATGCGCTCAAGGTTTGCATCGTTACTGGAGGTGGCAATGACACGTGCACCATAGGCATGCGCTATCTGAGCAGCGAAGACCGATACACCACCGGTTCCCTGTACGAGCACGGTCTGACCAGGTTGCAGATTGCCGATATCCATTAGCGAGTACCATGCCGTAAGTGCAGCGATGGGAAGTGTAGAGGCTTCTTCATCTGTCATGCTGTCAGGCGCTTTAACTGCGCTGTCCTCATGAATGATCATGTACTCAGCCAGCCCGCCGGGTAACGGCATTCCAATACACCATGCTGGCTCATCGGCTGCAGGTTCACCCTCTAACCAGCGTGAATAGAGATGCGAGTTAACGCGATCACCCGTGCTAAAACGGGATACACCCTGTCCCGTGGCAACAACGGTGCCCGTGGCATCCGAGACAGGAATCAGTGGCTTTGGAACCAGATGAGGCTCATAGAAGCCCTCTACTATTGCCTTATCCCTGAAGTTCAGAGACACCGCGCCAACTTTAACCAGAAGTTCACCCGGACCGGGTACAGGCGTTTCCACCTCTTCAAGCTTTAAGTTTTCAAGGCCAAAATCTTTCAGTAACCATGCTTTCATTTTGTCATTTCCCATGTGTATGCATCGAATAGGGTGATGATAAAAAAAGCAGGCGGGCGTAAAAAGCCATGTAAAAGGACTTCAGTGTTACTGCAGGAGAAACAATCGGAATGGGATATAATCCGCAATACACTATTTCGGCAGGAATATTTTTTGCGGAGTTAAATGATGCGCTCGAACATGCTGGAATTGATGGATATTTTTGTTCACGTCGTTGAATTCCGTAGTTTCACCCGGGCCGCTGACGCCTTGCAGCTGCATCGCCCTGCGGTCAGTAAGTCCGTACAACAGCTGGAAGACAAGCTTGGCGTTAAGCTATTGCACCGCACCACGCGCAGTCTGAGTGTGACCGTTGAAGGGGAAGAAATTTATCAGCGGGCTAAAACGCTGCTGAGTGATGCCAGCGATATAATGGCTTCTTACTCTTCAAATCAGCGACCTCGTGGCCAGCTGCGCATTGATGTTCCACTGGCGCTGGCACACAGTATCCTGATCCCACAATTAAGCGAGTTTCAGGCTTTATATCCTGAAATTGAAATAGTCTTAACCGCTTCAGATCGCCTGACCAATTTAATTACAGAGGGTGTCGACTGTGTTATTCGTCTCGGTGAGCTTGCTGATTCGAATTTTATTTCGCGCAGAATGGGCAGCCTGCAGATGGTCACCTGTGCAGCACCCTCTTATCTGGATAAATATGGCACTCCTTTAACGCCTGATGACCTTAAAGACCATAAAGCCATTTATTTTTTTAATGAACACAGTCGGGACATTCAGGAATGGAAATTCGTTATGAACGGCGAAATTGTTTCACGGCATCCGGGAAGCAGCGTACGAGTTAACAATTCTGACGTACTTCTTTCCTGTGGCGTGGCGGGCCTCGGCATGCTTCACGCATTATATACGGCATTAAAGCCCTGCCTCGAAACAGGCCAGCTGAAGGAAGTATTATCGGGTTATGCGACAGTGACGAAACCGGTTTCAATACTCTACCCTGACAGACGCTATCTTCCGCCTAAGGTCCGGGTCTTTATCGAATGGTTTACTGAAGTATTCAGGAAGAATGATCAGTGTTAAACGTGAATCTTAGCTTCGGCACAGGCACTCCCGTGACCCATTAAAAGTGCGTGTTTCCTGTTTAAGGTATGCCGCCATTTTGTCTGGCATCCGGAAATCTCCCGGGCAGATTAGATCACTGCAGCAACGTCCGTTTCTGGCTCAAAGTGGCGCATAACGGCAATCAGAAGGAGAGGGGTAGCAACAAACAGGATGCACCAGAAGTGCGAAAGCGCGGGTTTAAATCAGCAGAAGCAGAAAAGGTGATAATCACAGGTCGATCCCTGACCGCGATTATCGAGGGTTTCTTGCGGGGTGTTTAGTACATGGCACCCGGCGGTACGTGTTTGAACGTCTCAACGTAAGCACGGAACACGTGTTTAAAAATACGTTTCATGGAACACCTGATTCAAATTTAGTTGAACATATACCGAAAAAGTATAGCTCCTGTGCGTTTTAACAGCAAATAAATTTGAACCAGATCACAAAAATGACGGTTTTATGTGCAAAAGCCCTACGCGGTGTAGCCGAGATGCTGCAACAGAATGGTGGAGCCGACGGCTATCAGCACTACTCCACCCAGCACTTCCGCCCATTTGCCCAGGACCGGACCAATAAAGCGCCCGACTAATACGCCAGTCGTCGCCATCACCGTAGTGGCTGCACCAATGGTCAGCGCGGTAGTAATGATGTTCACCTGCAGGAAAGCCAGACCCACACCGACAGCCAGCGCATCGAGGCTGGTCGCTACCGCGGTGGTAGCCAGTACCATAAAGCCATGGCTTTGCGGGGCTTCACAGGGCTCTGCGACGGCAGTCTGACGGAAGCCTTCCATCATCATGCGGCCACCCAGAAACGCCAGCAGAATGAAGGCAACCCAGTGATCCCACGCCATGATGTAACGGCTGGCGGCCAGGCCAAGCGCCCAGCCAATCAGCGGCGTCAGCGCTTCAATTGAGCCGAAAATCAGACCGGTACGCAGCGCTTCTTTAAAACCGGGACGATGCAATGTGGCACCTTTGCCCAGAGCAGCAGCAAACGCGTCCATCGACATGCCCAGCGCAAGAATTAAAGTGGCAATAAAGGTCATGATTTATTCACCTGGGGCGAAAAAGCGGCAATTCACGCTGAATTCACCACACAAAGTGTTCAGTTATGAAAAAGTGGGCGCAGTCTATCATGCAAACCCAAAGATAAAAAGACAGTAAAATCAGGGATTTAAGTATAGCAAAGGCTATAACTCTTATCATCCGCTATGAATCGCGCTAAGTCGATGGTAGCAAAGCGTTTTCTGACCATTTCTCTGGCCATGCAGCATGCCGGATGCGCACGAAGCAGCGCGCCACCATTGAACCGTGTCGCCGTTTACCGGAAAATGCCGGGCTGATAAATATGGGATACCGGTTATGAATAACCCTTTTGAAACGTTGATCGTGCCTGGTGGCATTTTACTGCTGGGCTTTCTCTCGGCGCTGCTGCTGCCCGCGCCCGCCTTTAGCGTGACGGTGGCGCAGCATCTGTTGCAGATGTTCCATTTGCAGGACCTGAATCAGCTCTATACGGTGGTGTTTTGCGTCTGGTTTTTGCTGCTGGGCGCACTGGAGTTTTTTGTTATCCGTTTTGTCTGGCGTCGCTGGTTCAGGGGCTGACAGCAGGATACGCATCGACCAGCGCCTTTAGCCGTTCGGCACTGCGCGCATAACCTTCACGTGGCAGATGTGCCGCCCCCAGTAGCAGGCCCGCACCGCGCTGATCCGCCTGCTGATACCAGATCGACAGCGGCGACGGCGCCATGCCCCACTCCACCGCCTGCTGCGCAATCACCTGATCCGGTGAACCGGCGGGTAAACGAACAATCACCGCCAGCCCGGCGCGTTGCAGGTCAGGAAAGTGAGGATGCAGCGCCGCGATCATCAGTTCCAGCCGCTCATGATAGACGCGCTTCATCCGCCGCAGATGCCGCATAAAGTGGCCATCCCGCAGAAATTCCGCCACCGCATTATGCAGCAATCCGGAGGAGGCAGGCGAAAGCAACGCGCAGACCTCGCCGAACCGGGCCGTCAGCGCGGGTGGCACCACCATAAAACCGAGCCGCAGTTGCGGCGTCAGCGTCTTGCTGAACGTGCCGATGTGCAACACCCGCCCCTGGCTGTCGAGCGCGGCCAGTGCCGGCGCGGCGCGATTGCCGGGCTGAAGCTCGCCGAGATAGTCATCTTCGATAATCCAGCGCTGCGCGCGGCTGGCCCAGTTAAGCAGGGCATGCCGGCGTGCCAGGCTCATCGTCATACCAAGCGGCGCCTGCTGTCCCGGCGTGACCAGCGCAAAAGCGGCATCCGGCGCGCGGGCAATCCCGGCCTCAACCTGCAACCCTTCGGAATCAACCGGCACGGCAACCGGCGTGACGCGCAGCGCTTCAACCGCGCGACGCGCCACCCAGAATCCGGGATCTTCCAGCCATGCTGTTTTACCCTGAAAATTCATCGCCAGCCCAATCAGTCCCATTGCGCCAGCATAGCCGCTGGTAATAATGATCTGGTCCGCCTGACAGCGCAGGCCGCGTGCCACCGCAAGATAGGCCACCAGCGCCTGCCGCAACGCTAAGCTGCCGCGGGGATCGGGATAGCTGGCCGGTCTGCTGACCTGCAGGCGCGTCTGACGCTGCAGAATGCGCAGCCAGACTTTGGCCGGGAATGCATCGCTGGCAGGAATGCCCATCTGGAAGGTCAGCGGTGGCGCTTCATACTCCTCTGCACCTTCCAGCAGCTGGCGTTCAGCATCGGCGCTGACCGGTTTTAACGGCGGTAATGGGCTGACGAAGGTACCCGCCGCGCCTCTGGCCTGCAGAAACTGACCATCAACCAGCATGTCGTAACTGGCGCGAACGGTGCCACGCGCCACGCCGAGCTGAGCCGCCAGATCGCGACAGGAAGGCAGACGCGCGCCAGGTTGTAAACGTCCTTCACCAATCGCCTGTTCAATCAGCTGACGCAGTTGTTCACTGAGGCCACGTGACGCGCCGCGCTGCAGTGTCAGCGTGGAAAGCGGCGATGGACCAGTCAGACTCTCATTTTTTGGCACTTTATCTGCTCCATTGAAAGGCTGAAAATCGCCTTATCAACCCTGAATGAGGCAATAAGATGAGCGAACGTATCGATTTTCACAGTGCAGCACCGGCGGGCATGAAAGCGCTGGGCGGCGTATACAGCTATCTGGCACAAACCGATCTGCCGCTCACTTTACTGGAACTGCTGTTCCTGCGCATATCGCAGATTAATGGCTGTGCCTACTGTATTGATTTACATACCAAAGCGCTGAATAAAGCGGGCATGGGCTGGGATAAGATCGTACTGACCTCGGTCTGGCAGGAATCCGGTACGCTGTTCAGTGATAAAGAGAAGGCTGCCCTGCACTGGGCTGAATGCCTGACCCTGATTGCTCAGCAGGGTGCGCCAGACGACCGCTATACCGCACTGAAAGCGCACTTCAGTGAAAAAGAGATTGTCGATCTGAACATCGCGATTGGTCTGATGAACACCTACAACCGCATGGCGATAAGTCTGAAAAAGTTGCCCGCCAGCGCCAGTCTGTCATAAGTGAATCCGATGCGTGCGCCGGTGTGCACGCATTTTCAGACTCACAAAAATGTAACATTATTTTTACACAAGCGGCCTCTCAGGCGCTCTGCTCCCGATTCCCGTTATTCCTTAGTGCATAATAAATCGCTAAATTTCAGCGAATTAAATAATTCCGCACGGTTCATATCCATTCCGGCGTTGCACCAGCATGGAGCTTTTCAGCAACATGCTATTTTTGTTAACCCACTGACTTCACACTAAAAAACTCCTAATACGCTGCCAGCCCTGATGATTAATTCTTATGCTGAATCATTTCTGCATTTAAAAAATAAACAAATGTTTAATTAAGATGCGAGAATGTTATATTCGGATGACAAAGCATAACGTGCAGTTAACGCGTTATTACCGCTTTAACCCTATACCTGAGACTTAACCTTTGAGAAATAGCGCAACGCGCTCGTAAGAAGCGTGACTATTTCGCCTGCGAAACTGTTGGGCTTCAGGTCAACAGAAGAGGAGATGTCGCCTCATGTGCAATTCAGCTGTAAACCTTGCGCTCGCGATGAGTGCCATGGCAAAGGACACCACTACTACCGCGCAGGAGCGCAAAGACGTTGACGTGCTGCTGATTGGCGCAGGTGTGATGAGCGCTACCCTCGGCGCGTGGCTGCAGGATTTAGAGCCAGACTGGTCCATCGAAATGGTGGAGCGGCTGGATAGCGTGGCCGAAGAGTCGTCCAACGGCTGGAATAACGCGGGCACCGGTCATGCGGCGCTGGCGGAGCTGAACTATACGCCTCAGCAGGCGGATGGCAGCATCGACATCACTAAAGCGGTAACGATCAACGAATCGTTCCAGATTTCCCGCCAGTTCTGGGCTTATCAGGTCCAGAAAGGCAACCTGCGCAACCCTAAAAGCTTTATTCACAGCACGCCGCACATGAGCTTTGTCTGGGGTGACGACAATGTCGACTTCCTGCGCAAGCGCTTTAAGGCGCTGCAGAAAAGCACCCTGTTCCGTGGCATGGCCTACTCCGAAGATCCGCAGCAGATTGCCCGCTGGATCCCGCTGGTGATGAATGGCCGTGACCGCAGCCAGAAAGTGGCCGCGACCTGGACGGAGATGGGCACCGACGTGAACTTCGGTGAAATCACCCGTCAGCTGATCGCCTCGTTAGAGAAGAAAGCGAATTTCCAGCTGCGTCTGCGTCAGGAAGTGCGTGAGCTGAAGCAGCTCGCCGACGGTCGCTGGCAGGTGACGCTGCAGTGTCTGAACAGCGGCACGCGTCGCACACTGACGGCGGGTAGAATATTTATCGGTGCTGGCGGCGCAGCGTTACCGCTGTTGCAGAAGGCTGGCATTCCGGAAGCCAACGGTTACGCTGGTTTCCCGGTGGGCGGTTCATTCCTGGTAACGGAAAATCCGCAGGTCGTCGCGCAGCACATGGCCAAGGTCTATGGCAAAGCCAGCGTCGGTGCGCCGCCGATGTCCGTGCCGCACGTCGACACCCGCGTGCTGGATGGCAAGCAGGTGCTGCTGTTTGGTCCGTTCGCCACCTTCTCGACTAAGTTCCTGAAGCAGGGTTCGCTGATGGATATGTTCACCTCACTGAACAGCAGCAATATGCTGCCGATGGTGAAAGTGGGACTGAAAAGTTTTGATCTGGTGAAATACCTGATGGATCAGGTGCTGCAAAGCGATCGCGACCGGATGGACGCCCTGCGCGCCTATGTGCCGCAGGCGAAGCAGGAGGACTGGCGCTTAGTGACTGCCGGTCAACGTGTGCAGATCATCAAAAAAGATGAGAAAGAGGGCGCCGTGTTACGCCTGGGCACCGAAGTGGTCGCCTCACAGGATGGCTCGATTTCAGCACTGCTGGGTGCATCGCCTGGCGCCTCTACGGCGGCACCGATCATGCTGGAGCTGCTGCACAAGGTCTGTCCTGAGCAGATGGCTTCGCCGGAATGGCAGAACAAAATCCGTGCGGTGATCCCATCCTGGGGACGTAAGCTGAACGGCGACTTGGCGCTGACAGAGAAAGTGTTAGCCGAAACCAGCCGGATTCTGCAGCTCGACTATTCGCCAGTCACTCCGATGGCGGCAAACGATGAAGGACGGGAAACCGCGTTCGTCGTCGGCAAATAATTCAGCGCCATTGATAAAAAGGCTCCGCACTGCGGGGCCTTTTTTATTGGCCGGTTACCTGGTCGATCCGGGCATTCTCTATTAGGGTTAAGGCATCTTTTAGCTGCACGATCAGGAGGAAACTGCATGTCTTACTCCCCTGCTTCACCGGAATTCACGCTGCTCGACCGCTACTGGCGGGCAGCAAACTACCTCTCCGTCGGACAAATTTACCTGATGGATAACCCGCTGTTGCGTGAGCCACTCAGGCCGGAACACATTAAACCGCGTCTGCTGGGTCACTGGGGCACCACGCCAGGCCTGAATTTTATCTATGCCCACCTCAACCGTGTTATCCGGAAGCAAAACCTGGATATGATCTACATCTGCGGACCAGGACATGGCGGCCCCGGTATGGTGGCGAATACCTGGCTTGAGGGCAGCTACAGCGAGATTTATCCGCACATCACTCAGGATGCGGCAGGCATGCAGCGTCTGTTCAAACAGTTCTCCTTTCCGGGGGGCATTCCCAGTCACGCGGCACCGGAAACGCCTGGCTCGATTAATGAAGGCGGTGAGTTGGGCTATTCGCTCTCCCATGCGTTTGGCGCGGCCTTCGATCATCCCGAACTGGTTGTACCCTGCGTGATTGGCGACGGCGAAGCGGAGACCGGCCCGCTGGCTTCCAGCTGGCACGGCATTAAGTTCCTGAATCCTGAACGTGACGGCGCGGTCCTGCCGATTCTGCATCTCAATGGCTACAAAATCGCCAACCCGACGCTGCTGGGTCGCAGCAGCGATGAAGATTTGCACCAGTTGTTCAGTGGCTACGGCTACGAGCCGCTGTTCGTCTGCGGGCATGAGCCTGAAAAAATGCATCCGCTGATGGCGGAGGCGCTGGATAGTGCTTTCAGTAAAATCGCTGCTTATCAGCGCGAGGCGCGTCAGGGCAAAGCCACCACCGGGGTGCCGCGCTGGCCAATGATTATCCTGCGCAGCCCCAAAGGCTGGACCGGCCCCAAAACGGTCGACGGCAAGAAAGTGGAGGATTTCTGGCGGGCGCATCAGGTTCCCGTCGCGGCCTGTCGTGAAGATGAAGGTCATCGCCAGATCCTTGAGACGTGGATGCGGAGTTATCAGCCAGACGACCTGTTTGATGAACAGGGTCGCTTAAAGCCGGAACTGCAGGCGCTGGCACCGGAAGGTGATAAACGCATGGGGTCTTCCCCTTATGCCAATGGCGGCCTGTTGCGCCGTGAGCTGGATGCGCCTGAACTCGCGGAGTTTGCCTGCGATGTCAGCGAGCCAGGCGCACAGATGGCGCAGGCCACTGAGCATCTGGGCCGTTATCTCAGCGTGCTGTTCCAGCGCAACCGCGATAATTTCCGCCTGTTTGGCCCGGATGAAACCGCCTCTAACCGCCTGACGCCGGTCTTCGACGTGACCAGCCGTACCTGGCTGGAACGAACAGAGCCTTACGATGAACAGCTGGCGCGTGATGGCCGGGTGATGGAAATTCTCAGTGAGCATCAGTGTCAGGGCTGGCTTGAGGGCTATCTGCTGACCGGCCGCCACGGGCTGTTTAACTGTTATGAAGCTTTTATTCACATCGTCGATTCGATGTTTAACCAGCACGCCAAGTGGCTGAAAGTCTCGCGTAAACTGGGCTGGCGTAAGCCGATCTCGTCGCTGAACTATCTGCTCTCTTCACACGTCTGGCGACAGGATCACAATGGCTACAGCCATCAGGATCCGGGCTTTATCGATCACGTTGCCAATAAAAAAGCGGACATTGTGCGCATCTATCTGCCGCCCGATGCCAATACGCTGCTGTGGGTTGGCGATCACTGCCTGCGCACCTGGGACCGCATCAATGTGATTGTGGCGGGCAAGCAGCCTGCGCCGCAGTGGCTGGACATGGCGAGTGCGGTAACCCATTGTGAAGCGGGCATGGGCGAGTGGCGCTGGGCGGGCACCACGCCAGAGCATGAGGAGCCGGATGTGGTGATGGCCTGTGCCGGTGATGTGCCGACCATGGAGACGATGGCGGCGGTGGATCTGCTGCGCGGTATGCTGCCCGAACTGCGTATCCGCGTGGTGAACGTGGTCGATCTTCTGGCGCTGCAGCCGCAGGATCAGCATCCGCATGGCAAATCTGATGCGGAATTCGACGCGCTGTTTACCCCGGATAAACCGGTGATCTTCGCCTTCCACGGCTATCCGACGCTGATACATCGCCTGACCTATTCGCGAACTAACCACCGCAACTTCCATGTGCGCGGCTTTAATGAAGAGGGAACCACCACCACGCCATTTGATATGACGGTGCTGAACGAGCTTGACCGCTATCATCTGGCGCAGGAGGCGATTCTGCGCGTGCCTGGCCTGGCCGATGCGCATCCTGAGCTGCTGGACGATCTGCAGGAGCGCATCGCTGAGCATCATCGCTATGTGCGTGAACACGGTGAAGATGTGCCGGAGGTGCAGAACTGGAAATGGCCGTCGGCCACAGCACCTGGTGCACCCGATTAAGCGGCCAGCAAGGCGTCGGTCAGCATCCAGATGGTAGTCGCCACCAGCGACAGCGCCATCAGGCTGTTAAATAACTGACGCTTCCAGGCAATCTGCAGATGGCTGCGCAGGCGATCGCCCAGCGCAGCCCAGATCAGAATGCAGGGCAGGTTCAGCAGCATAAAGCCGATCATCACCGTCAGCACGCCGCTGCTGGCGCTGTACAACAGCGCCACATTGGTCGCCATCAGCCAGGCTTTGGGATTGATCGCCTGGAAACAGGCACCGCCCAGCAGCGTCATGGGCTGCGGCTTGCTGCGCACTTCAGGTGCTGCCGCACGGAAAATCTTCCATGACAGCCACAACAGATAGGCACAGCCTGCCAGCGTCAGCGGCAGGCGAATCGCCGCCATCCAGTGCAGTAAGACCTCCAGTGCGACGCCGGCGATCACCGTTTGCAGCGCACAACCTACCAGTATGCCAAACACCATCGGCAGCGTGCGGCGCATGCCGAAATTGACGCCTGAGGTCGCCAGCAGCAGATTGTTCGGGCCTGGCGTAATCGACATGACGGTAACGTAACTGAAGAAAGAGGGATCGAGCATGGTGACTCTCCTGAAAACAGACAGAGTTCTATGCTACGGCGGGAAAAGGGATGGTAACAGTGACACAAAATCACTATTGTTATGGTTACAGTTCCCGTTAATAGCAATTGTACCCATCCAATCCGGAGGCTACTGTGTCCCTTGCTCCCACTTCCGATCAGCCGCTCTATCAGCAGCTGGCAGACAGCTTCGCTGAGGCTATCCATCAGGGCACGCTGAAACCCGGCAAACGTCTGCCGGCGATCCGCCGCGTCGCCCAGTCACATCAGGTCAGTGTCAATACGGTACTGAATGCCTGGCAGTTGCTGGAAGATCGCGGGTTGATTGAGGCGCGTCCCCAGTCGGGCTATTACGTGCGCGGCGTGTTGCCCGCCGTGACCCGTCATGGTCAGCATAAAACCCGGGTACGCGACCCCAGCAGCGGCAAGCTCGACCTGATCGATAAGGTGTTTGCGGCGCAGAACCATCCCGACTACATCAATATTTCCCTGGCCTGCCCCCAGGATAGTGAGCTGTTTCCTGCGGCGCGTATTGCCCGGATTACCGCCTCACTGCTGCGCCGTCATCCGAACATGATTGGGCGCTATGCGCTTCCGCCCGGTAGTGAGCGCTTACGGGAGGAGATTGCGCGACGGGCGCTGCACGCCGGACAGACGCTCACTGCCGATGAGATCACCCTGACCCACGGCTGTATGGAAGCGCTTCAGCTGGCGCTGCGGGCGGTTACGCAGCCCGGCGACTGCGTGGGGCTGGAGTCGCCAACCTACTTTTTCCTCTTCCCGCTGCTGGCTTCACTGGGCCTTAAGGCGCTGGAAATCCCCACCGATCCGCAGCATGGGCTGTCGCTGGATGCGCTGGAGATGCTGCTTCAGGAGCAGCGAATTAAGGCGCTGATTGCGATGCCGAGCGCGCAAAACCCGCTGGGCTGCGGCATGTCGCTGGAGAACAAGAAGCGGCTGGCGAAGTTAGTGAATACTTACCACGTTCCGCTGATAGAAGATGGGCTGTATGACGAGTTGCAGTTCGACTGGCCGCTCTCGCCCGCGGTAAAAGCCTTTGATCGCGACGGCTGGGTGATCTACTGCACCAGCTTCACCAAAACTGTGGCGCCCGATTTCCGTATTGGCTGGACCGCCGCTGGCCGTTTTCATGATGCGATTGCCCGACTGAAAGCGGTGTCGTCGATGGCAGAATCCGCCCTGCTCTCTGAAACGCTGGCGGAGTTTCTTGCTTCCGGCGGTTATGACCACCATCTGCGCACGCTGCGTCGTCGCTACGCGGCCAATCTGGATGAGGCGCGGGGACTGATCGCCCGCTACTTCCCGGAGGGCACCCGCGCGACGCTGCCGCGCGGTGGCTTCGTCTTCTGGGTCGAGTTACCGGGCGGCGTAAATACCACCGAGATGTTTGATCGGCTGCTGCAGGAGCAGATTTGCGTCACGCCCGGCGCGCTCTATTCGCTGAGCGAGCGCTACAACCATGCACTGCGCCTCTCCTGCTGCTATCCGTTTGATGCGCGCTACAGCTGGGCAATCAGACGCGCGGGCGAAATCGCCTGTGAACTGGCGGGAGTCGCATGCGGCGAGACTCAGGGTGTGCCGTTGCGGCCCCAGACGGTATAGCCGCGGCGTTCAGTCAGGCGTTCGTAATAGGTGCGTACCGCCGGATAATCAGGGTGTTCGAGCGGGGTTTCAAACCAGCGGTTCACCGCCAGGCCAATCGGAATGTCTGCCAGCGTGAAATTACGCCCGGCAACGTAACGACCGGTTTTTTCCAGCTGCTGATTGAGAATGCTCATGGTATGTGCCCAGCCTTTGCTGGCCGCGGC
This sequence comes from Pantoea sp. paga, assembly GCF_007558755.1. Taxonomy (NCBI): domain Bacteria; kingdom Pseudomonadati; phylum Pseudomonadota; class Gammaproteobacteria; order Enterobacterales; family Erwiniaceae; genus Pantoea; species Pantoea sp. paga. Next base: position 18,944 of record NZ_VLTF01000008.1, on the reverse strand, counting down.
CAGCAGACGTGGATCCTGATGAGCCGGTGAATTTCGCACCAGCGACATAAATGCGTAGCGCCATGAAGTGTTGAGTTCGGTGGACTGCCAGTCCATCCACTGATCGACAGGCGCACGCGTTTGCGGATGATGAGGATAGAGCCACTCGCCACCATAGGCGTTCGCCAGATAGCGCAGGATGGCGTTGGATTCCCACATCACAAAGTCATCATCTTTCAGTACCGGCACCATCGCATTGGGGTTGAGTGCCATGAATTCGGGCAGGTGCGTTGAGCGGAATCCATCGCCCCACTCTTCGCGCTGGTAATCAAGGTCAAGCTCGTCACACAGCCATAATACTTTGCGCACGTTGATTGAGGAGGCGCGTCCCAGGATCGTTAGCATTCACAGTCTCCGGTAAACTCTTTAACTTATTGATAACGCTGTTAGCTGTTATAAGCAATCATCCGGCAGAGAAAAGGCCGCACTGAACCCAATCGCAAGGAGTCACCATGAAGGTCGCGTTTAAGCAAGTCGATGTGTTTACCTCAGCAGCCTTTAATGGCAATCCGCTGGCGGTGATTATGGATGCTCAGGGGTTAAGCGACAGCCAGCTGGCGTCGATTGCCCGCTGGACTAACCTGTCGGAAACCACCTTTGTGCTGCCGCCACAACATGAAGAGGCGGACTACCGGGTGCGTATTTTTACCGTTGAAGGCGAACTGCCGTTTGCCGGTCACCCAACGCTGGGCACCGCACACGCGCTGCTGGAGGCGGGCTGGCCAACCCGTACGCCGGGCGAAATCGTTCAGGAGTGTGGTGTCGGCAACGTGACGGTGAAGATTAATGAGACGGGCGAACTGGCCTTTGCCGCACCTGCTGCCACCCTGATGCCATGGCAGGATGCGCTGATGGGTAACGCCTTAAACACCGATGCGTTCGATCTGACGCAAAGCCCCACCGTGGTGGATATGGGTATCCGCTGGCTGCTGGTGCCGATGGTCAGCGCCGAGGCCGTGCTGGCGCTGCAGCCCAATGTCAGCGATTTGCAGCGTCTGATTAAACATGCGGGTGTCTCGGGCGTGATGCCCTTTGGCCGTTTGCCCTCGGGCGAGCATGAACAGTATGAAGTGCGTGGCCTGCTGGTGGAAAATGGCAGCCTGACCGAAGATCCGGTGACCGGCAGCGCCAACGCCTGTCTGGCGCGGTATTTTGCAGCCGCAGGCCATACCATCTCCTATCGCGTGCGTCAGGGTACTGCCCTGCAGCGTGCCGGTCGGGTGAACGTAACCTTTAATGGTGAGACCATCTGGATTGGCGGTAATACGGTAACCGTCATCGATGGCACCATTACGCTGTAAAAGGCGGCGGCGTCGCGGGGTGCTTTCCGCGATGCCGCCAGCGGTTAAATCCCCTGCCCGCCTGAAGCTTCAATACGCTGAGCGGTGATCCAGCCGGTTTCGTCACTGAGGATCGCGCTGATGGCGTCGCCGATATCATCCGGCAGTCCGACCCGGCCCAGCGCCGTGAGCCCGGCAATCTGATTGTTAATCTCGGGAGTATCGCGTACCCGGCCACCGCAAAAGTCGGTCTCTATCGCGCCAGGTGCCAGGATGTTGACGCGAATGCGTCGTTCGCCCAGCTCCTTCGCCTGGTAGCGCGTCAGTACTTCCATCGCCCCTTTCATCGACGCATAGGTCGAGGAGCCAGGATAGATCAGCCGGGTCAGACCGCTGGAGATATTCAGGATGCGGCCACCGTCGTTGATCAGCGGCAGCAGCTTCTGGGTCAGGAAGTAAGGCCCTTTGAAATGCACATTAACCAGCGCATCAAATTCCGCCTCGGTAGTGTCGGTAAATGGCTTGTAGTGTCCGTGTCCGGCGTTGTTCACTAAATAGTCAAAGCGCTCACGCTGCCACTGCTGTTGCAGTGCCACTTTCACCTGGCCGACAAAGCGATCGAACTGACCGGTTTCGCCGACGTCCAGCGCCAGCGCCACTGCACGTCGTCCCAGCGCCTCAATCTCCTTCACTACCGTCTGCGCCTCATCGGCATGGCTGCGGTAAGTCAGGATAATGTCTGTCCCCCTGGCCGCCAGTTTTAACGCACCATTACGGCCTAAACCGCGGTTTGCACCGGTAATTAACGCCACTTTCTGATTCATCTCTCACACCTGTTGAAAAATTGAACACAGGTTAAGGATATTCGCGAATTATTGATCTATAAACAGTGTTAAATGCGCATCACTGTTTCAATAAAAACAACAATCGGTGAACAACATGGACAAAATTCACGCAATGCAGGTGTTTGTGCGGGTGGCCGAAATGGGCAGTTTTACCCGCGCAGCAGAGAGTTTAGGTGTCCCCAAAGGCAGCGTTTCGCGGCAGATACAGGCGCTGGAGAATCAAATGGCAACACGTTTGCTGCATCGCACCACGCGCCGGGTGCAACTAACCCAGGACGGGTTGGTCTATTACGATCGCTGTCTTGATTTATTGTCGATGATTGACGATATGGACAGCCTGTTCCAGCACGAGCCTGCCTCGCTCAGCGGTAAACTCCGGATTGATATGTCTGTGGCAATGGCCACCAGTTTTATCCTGCCACGGCTGCCGGAATTTTTGCAGCACTACCCCGGCGTAGAGATTGAGCTGAGCAGCAGCGACCGTCAGGTGGATGTGATCCGGGAAGGGTTTGACTGCGTAATCCGCGTCGGCGAACTCAAAGATTCTGGCCTGATTGCGCGAAAAATTGGTACCCATACCTTGATCAACTGCGCCAGCCCTGGCTACCTTTCGCGTTTCGGCATGCCGATCCGGCTGGAAGAGCTGTCGCAGCATGCGATGGTGCATTACAGCCAGCAACTGGGTCAGGCCTCACCGGGTTTTGAATATTTTGATGGCAGGCAGTGTCACTATGTTCACACCGGCGGTGTGGTCACCGTGAACAGCACCGAAACCTATCGCGCCGCCTGTCTGGCGGGGTTAGGCATTATTCAGGTGCCTGCCGCCGGGATTCAGACATTACTGGAAAGAGGCGAGCTGGTAGAAGTGCTGCATCGCTTTCCCGCCAGACCGATGCCGATCCACCTGCTCTATCCGCACCGGCGCAATGTGGCGCGTCGCGTGCGGGTTTTTATGGAGTGGCTGAGTCAGGTGTTACAGGAGTACGTCACCTGAGCGGCTATACTTTGATTTTAATGATAAACAGGACAGTGAAGGTCTATGACAGACAAGCAGGAAAACCCGCAGGATACGCAGCCGCAAAAACCACTTATCGATATTAAAACCGGCAACGAGACGGTTGATCATTCGATAGTGCGCGTGTCGCGTTTTGCCGCCTGGTTTCAGGCGATCCCGGCAGTGGCGCATTTTATTCGCGCCCTTGACCGCTTTAATGATCGGCTAGGCAGCCAGTTTGGCGCGGCCATTACCTATTTCTCTTTTTTATCGCTGATCCCCATTCTGATGGTGTCGTTTGCCGCCGTGGGTTTTGTGCTGGCATCGAACCCGGATCTGCTGACCGATATCATCAACAAAATCGTCAGCAGCATCAGCGACCCGACGCTGGCCACCACGCTGAAGAATACGGTAAATACCGCCATTCAGCAGCGTGCCACCGTGGGTATTACCGGTTTACTGCTGGCGCTCTACTCCGGTCTTAACTGGATGGGTAACCTGCGCGAAGCGATTCGTGCCCAGTCGCGCGACGTGTGGGAACGCAAACCGGATGACAAAGAGAAGATCTGGAAGCGCTATATCCGCGATTTCCTGTCGCTGACCGGTCTGATGCTGGCGCTGGTGATTACGCTGTCGCTGACCTCGGTAGCCGGTTCTGCGCAGGCAATGATCGTCAGCGCACTGGGGCTGGACGGTGTCGACTGGTTACGGCCTGCCCTGACCATTATCGCCACCTCGATTTCCGTTATGGCTAACTATCTGCTGTTCCTGTGGATTTTCTGGATCCTGCCGCGTCATAAGCCGCGTAAGAAAGCGCTGTTCCGCGGCACTCTGCTGGCGGCAATCGGTTTTGAGGTGATCAAGTTTGTGATGACGCTGACGCTGCCCAAGCTGGCGACCTCGCCTTCCGGTGCGGCCTTTGGTTCCGTGCTCGGCCTGATGGCGTTTTTCTACTTCTTCGCCCGTCTGACGCTATTCTGTGCGGCATGGATCGCCACTGCCAAATATAAAGACGACCCACAAATGCCTGAAGCGGGCAGCGCGTCACGACACAAATCATCGTAATCCGTTAACAACAGCGGAAAATATTACCTCTCGGCTATTTTTTAACCAGATAACAGGATGAATAGCTGAGGGGTCACTTTTATTTAGCCCTTTCGTAGAGTATCCCGCCAGATATCGTCCGGATTACCCCGGTATCACCCGACATTAGCCGCACCTCAGAAATTATCCTCTTTTTGCCCGCTGAAGCCAGACGCGGCGCGGGTTTTCTTCATTGAATGCGCTCTGGCAGATGCGTAAGATTCTTTGTCTGTATTTACAAATAAGAAACAGTTATGCAAGCCTCCCTCACAGACACGCTCGACAAACAGCAGGATCCCACGCCGGTTAACTCACGCAGTAAAGTGGTGATTGCCTCGCTGGTCGGAACGGCCATCGAGTTCTTCGACTTTTATATTTATGCCACTGCTGCGGTGATTGTTTTCCCGCACATTTTCTTCCCGCAGGGTGATGCCACGGTCGCGACGCTACAGTCGCTGGCCACCTTTGCTATCGCCTTTATCGCGCGTCCGATTGGCTCCGCCGTGTTTGGTCACTTTGGCGATCGCGTGGGTCGCAAAGCCACGCTGGTTGCCTCGCTGCTGACCATGGGGATCTCTACCGTGGTGATTGGTCTGCTGCCCGGCTATGAAACCATCGGCGTGATGGCTCCGCTGCTGCTGGCGCTGGCGCGTTTTGGTCAGGGACTGGGACTGGGTGGTGAATGGGGTGGCGCGGCGCTGCTGGCGACGGAAAATGCCCCGGCGAAGAAACGTGCGCTTTATGGCTCCTTCCCTCAGTTGGGTGCTCCGATTGGCTTTTTCTTCGCTAACGGCACTTTTCTGCTGCTTTCGTGGCTGTTGACCGACGAGCAGTTTATGCAGTGGGGCTGGCGCGTGCCGTTTATTCTCTCCGCCGTACTGGTGCTGATTGGCCTGTATGTGCGCGTTTCGCTGCATGAGAGTCCGGTGTTTGCCAAAGTACAGAAAGAGAAGAAGCAGGTTCGGGTGCCCATTGCGGCGCTGCTGAGCAAGCATCTGACCGCCACCATTCTCGGCACCTTTATCATGCTGGCGACCTATACACTGTTCTATATCATGACCGTCTATTCGATGAGCTACGGCACCACGGCAGCACCGGCCGGTCTGGGTATTCCGCGTAATAGTATGTTGTGGATGCTGATGCTGGCGGTGATTGGCTTTGGAGTGATGGTGCCGATTGCCGGTTTGCTGGCTGACCGTTTTGGTCGCCGCAAGACGATGATTACCATTACGCTGATGATTATCGCGTTTTCGTTCCTGTTCCCGGCGATGCTCGGTTCCGGATCGCAGGCGCTGGTGATGGCGTTTCTGTTGCTGGGTCTGAGCATTATGGGCCTGACCTTTGGTCCGATGGGCGCCCTGCTGCCGGAGCTGTTTCCGACGGAAGTGCGTTATACGGGCGCATCGTTCTCTTATAACCTCTCATCGATTCTGGGTGCCTCTGTTGCGCCTTATATCGCGACCTGGCTGAATGCGCATTATGGTTTGCAGGCGGTGGGACTTTATCTGGCGTCGATGGCCGTGCTGACGCTGATTGCATTGCTCGCCTGTAAAGAGACGCGTCATCAGACGCTGTATGACGTTTAATCCGGCTGGATGAAGGTCAGTGAAAACCCGGCGGCTGCCGGGTTTTTTTATGGGTTGGATTTAGTGAATAAAGGGCAGGCTCAGGGAGCATACGCCTTTCGCAAAGACGCAAAAGACGCCATCCATGGCAGGCTCAGCGCGGGCGATTACGCACCTCATCCCTGAGGTGCGCCCGTAAACGGGCCAACGCTTTGCGTTGTTCAAAAAGGCTCCCGGCGTTTTTGTCCATGGCACGCGATGCTTTGCTACAGGCGTATGCTCCCATCGTTTGAAGTGGATTAGTTGTCTGTTCGAAAAAGCTGAATCGCGTTTAAATGTATAAAACCTGAGGCGGGGTAATTCTTACAGCAATGAAGAAGCTTAAGGGCACAGGGAACACGGTCAGAAGAGGAAAGCGTCCCGCGCCAGGGACGGCGCGGGCCGAGCGGCCAGGGATTGGCTTAAGCGCCTTTCCGATCTGACCGTGTTGCCTGTGCAGGCACGGTCTCACAGAGAACCGTCCAGCCATTGTTCACCAACAAAAAACCCCGGCAAGCCGGGGTTTGTTTTGCTGAAAACTGTGATGACGGTAATTAGCCCGCGACAGCGATACGCTTCATGTCGGTCATGTAGCCACGCAGCTTGCGGCCAACGGTTTCAATCGGGTGCTGGCGAACCGCTTCGTTAACGTCACGCAGCTGCGCGTTATCAACCTGCGTGCCTTCAACCGCTTTACCCAGATCGCCTGGCTGAAGCGTGGTCATGAACTCTTTCAGCAGCGGCACCGCGGCGAAGGAGAACAGGTAGTTACCATATTCGGCGGTATCGGAGATCACCACGTTCATTTCATACAGGCGCTTACGGGCGATGGTGTTCGCGATCAGCGGCAGCTCATGCAGTGATTCGTAGTAGGCAGACTCTTCAATGATGCCGGCGTCCACCATGGTTTCAAACGCCAGCTCAACGCCCGCTTTAACCATCGCAACCATCACCACACCTTTGTCGTAGTACTCCTGCTCTTCGATTTTGCCTTCATACTGTGAGGCGGTTTCGAAAGCGGTCTGGCCGGTCTCTTCACGCCAGGTCAGCAGGTTTTTATCATCGTTGGCCCAGTCCGCCATCATGCCGGAAGAGAATTCGCCGGAGATGATGTCATCCATGTGTTTCTGGAACAGCGGCGCCATGATGGTTTTCAGCTGCTCTGACAGCGCATAAGCGCGCAGTTTGGCTGGATTAGAGAGGCGATCCATCATCAGTGTGATGCCGCCAAACTTCAGTGATTCGGTGATAGTTTCCCAGCCGAACTGGATCAGTTTTTCTGCGTAAGCCGGGTCGGTGCCTTCAGCCACCAGCTTGTCGAAGCAGAGCAGTGAACCAGCCTGCAACATGCCGCACAGGATAGTCTGTTCACCCATCAGGTCAGATTTCACTTCAGCAACGAAAGAGGACTCCAGCACGCCAGCACGATCGCCGCCAGTTGCTGCTGCCCAGGCTTTGGCAATCGCCATGCCTTCGCCTTTTGGATCGTTTTCCGGATGGACCGCGATCAGCGTCGGTACACCAAAGCCACGTTTGTACTCTTCACGAACTTCTGTACCCGGACACTTCGGTGCCACCATCACCACGGTGATGTCTTTACGAATGCTTTCGCCCACTTCAACGATGTTGAAACCGTGCGAGTAGCCCAGGGCAGCGCCATCTTTCATCAGCGGCTGAACAGCCTGAACTACAGCGGAGTGCTGCTTGTCTGGCGTCAGGTTAACCACCAGATCAGCCTGCGGGATCAGTTCTTCGTAGGTGCCCACTTTGAAACCGTTATCGGTCGCTTTGCGCCATGAAGGGCGTTTTTCCGCAATTGCTTCAGCACGCAGTGCATAGGCCACATCCAGACCGGAATCACGCATGTTCAGACCCTGATTCAGGCCCTGCGCACCACAGCCAACGATAACGACTTTTTTGCCTTTCAGGAAACTGGCACCATCCGCGAATTCATCGCGCGCCATGAAACGGCACTTGCCTAATTGCGCCAGCTGGTTGCGCAGGTTCAATGTGTTGAAATAGTTAGCCATGGGTACTCCGGTAAGGTTGTGTTTGCTTTTTTTGTTCAGGAACGGCGTGTCATGCAGCGCCGCGAATGACCCCATCATATGACAGGAATTCTGTTGCTTAAATTGATATATTAACAACGTCACATTGCAATAAATGCAACACCACCCAGAGGCGACGCGCACATGGATTTACGGGATCTGAAACTGTTTCTTCATCTGGCAGAAAGCTGCCACTTCGGACGCACTGCGCGTGCTATGCACGTCAGTCCTTCCACGCTGTCACGCCAGATCCAGCGGCTTGAAGAAGATGTCGGCCATGCGCTGTTTCTGCGCGATAACCGCACCGTGACGCTGACAGAAGCGGGCGAACGCCTGCGCCAGTTTGCCCAGCAGACACTGTTGCAGTATCAGCAACTGCGCCATGTGATGGATCTTAACGGCCCGTCGCTCAGCGGTGAGCTGCGCCTGTTCTGTTCGGTGACGGCGGCCTACAGTCATCTGCCGCCCATCCTGGACCGCTTTCGCGCTGAACATCCACAGGTCGAAATCAAACTGGATACCGGCGATGCCGCGGATGCGGTGGAAAAAGTGCACTCCGGCGATGCCGATCTGGCCATTGCCGGCCGTCCTGAGACGCTGCCCGCCAGCATTGATTTTATGCCACTGGGGCTGATCCCGCTGGTGCTGATCGCACCCGCACTGCCCTGCGCCGTTCGCACCCAGGCAACGCAGCCGCAGCCCGACTGGTCAAAAATTCCGTTTATCCTGCCGGTGCAGGGACCGGCACGGCGACGTATTGATCTCTGGTTCCGCCGCCAGCGCATCCCGAACCCGGTGATTTACGCCACGGTCTCGGGTCATGAGGCGATTGTTTCGATGGTGGCGCTGGGCTGCGGTATTGCACTTTTACCGGATGTGGTACTGGAAAACAGCCCGGATCCGGTGCGTAACCGCGTGCTGCTACTGGAGAATATTGACTCGGTTGCGCCGTTCGAACTCGGCATCTGCGTGCAAAAAAAGCGGCTCGGAGAGCCGCTGATCAGTGCTTTCTGGAGCCAGCTGTAATCAGCTGCCTGACAGGAAGAAGCGGAATGCCGGGTTCTGGCTTTCGTCATGAAAGTCGTAACCCAGATCGGTGAGATGCTCTTCGAAGCGTGGCTCATCGCTACCGAGTTCAAAAGCCGCCAGCACACGGCCATAATCGGTGCCGTGGCTGCGGTAATGAAACAGCGAGATATTCCAGTGGGTGCCCAGCGTTTGCAGGAACTTCAGCAACGCGCCAGGTGCCTCCGGGAATTCAAAGCTGAAGAGGCGTTCACGCAGTGGTTTAGAAGGACGTCCGCCCACCATGTAACGCACGTGCAGTTTCGCCATTTCATCATCTGAGAGATCGACCACCTGATAACCGCCGCTGGTGAGCTCGCTGATGATCTCGCTGCGCTCTTCTACGCCGCGCGTCAGTCGTACGCCAACAAAGATGCAGGCTTTGTCCGCATCGGCGTAGCGGTAGTTGAACTCGGTAATCGACCGTCCACCCAGCGTCTGGCAAAAACGCAGGAAACTGCCCTGCTGTTCCGGGATCGTTACGGCCAGCAGCGCTTCACGCTGTTCGCCCAGCTCGCAGCGCTCAGAAACGTAACGCAGGCCGTGGAAATTGACGTTGGCCCCGGATAACACATGCGCCAGCCGCTCGCCTTTGATCCCGTGCTGCTGGATATACTTTTTCATGCCCGCCAGCGCCAGCGCGCCAGAGGGCTCCGCCACAGCACGGACATCTTCAAACAGATCTTTCATCGCGGCACAAATCGCATCGCTGTCGACGGTGATGATGTCATCGATGTATTCCTGACAGAGCCGGAAGGTTTCGCTGCCAATCCGTTTCACCGCCACCCCTTCGGCAAACAGCCCGACGCGCGGCAGATCGACCGGATGACCCGCCTCCAGCGCTGCTTTCAGGCAGGCTGAATCTTCTGACTCCACCGCGATCACTTTGATTTGCGGCATCAGCTGCTTGATCAGCACCGCGACGCCGGCTGCCAGACCCCCTCCGCCAACCGGGACAAAGACCCGGTCGAGATGCGCATCCTGCTGCAGCAGCTCCATCGCCAGCGTGCCCTGTCCGGCAATGACGGCCGGATGGTCAAACGGCGGCACGAAGGTGTAGCCGCGCTGTTCAGAGAGTTCTATCGCTTTGGCTTTCGCCTCGTCAAAGTTGGCCCCGAACAGGAAAGCCTCACCGCCAAATGCGCGCACCGCATCAACCTTGATGTCTGCCGTCGCCAGCGGCATCACAATCAGTGACTTGATGCCCAGCTTAGTGGCGGAGAGCGCCACGCCCTGCGCATGGTTGCCGGCTGACGCCGTCACCACGCCGCGCGCTTTCTGCTCTTCGTTAAGACCGGCAATCATCGCGTAGGCACCGCGCACCTTGAAACTGTGCACTGGCTGGCGATCTTCCCGCTTCACCAGAATGGTGTTGCCGAGACGCGATGAGATTTTTTCCATAACCTGCAGCGGCGTCACCTGTGCCACTTCATACACCGGTGAACGCAACACTGCGCGCAAATACTCGGCGCCACACGGCGCCTCGGGTAGCGGTTGAGACTCGGCCATCGTTAGCCTCCCAGCTTGCTCTTATCGCGGACGGCGCCTTTGTCAGCACTGGTCGCGAGTAATGCGTAGGCACGCAGCGCAAAGGAGACTTCACGCTGACGATTGACCGGCGTATACGCCGCATCGCCACGTGCCTGCTGCTCTTCACGGCGGGCGTGCAGTTCGTTATCCGGTACGGCGAGTTTGATACCGCGATTAGGGATATCGATTTCGATGGTGTCGCCATCTTTGACCAGCGCAATGGTGCCGCCGTTAGCTGCTTCAGGCGAGGCGTGACCGATAGAGAGGCCCGACGTACCGCCAGAGAAACGACCATCGGTGATCAGCGCACAGCTTTTGCCCAGCCCCATCGATTTCAGATAAGTGGTCGGATAGAGCATCTCCTGCATGCCCGGCCCGCCTTTTGGTCCTTCGTAACGAATGACGACCACATCGCCCGCGACGACTTTGCCGCCCAGAATGGCTTCAACGGCGTCATCCTGGCTTTCATAGACTTTCGCCGGACCGGTGAAGGTCAGGATCTCTTTGTCTACGCCTGCGGTTTTTACGATACAGCCATCTTCTGCGATGTTGCCGTAGAGCACGGCCAGACCGCCATCCTGCGAGTAAGCGTTTTCACGGGTACGGATACAGCCTTCGGCACGGTCATCATCCAGCGTGTCCCAGCGGCAGTTCTGTGAGAACGCCTGGGTGGTACGAATACCCGCCGGACCCGCGCGGAACATATCTTTTACCGCCTGATCTTTGGTCAGCATGATGTCGTACTGATCCAGCGTTTCACGCATGGTCTGCTGCAGGATATTACGGGCGCTGCTGTCGAACAGGCCGGCACGATCCAGCTCGCCGAGAATGGCGAAGACACCACCCGCGCGATGCACATCTTCCATGTGGTATTTCGGGGTACTTGGCGCCACTTTACAGAGCTGAGGCACTTTGCGTGACAGGCGATCGATGTCGGAGATATTAAAGTCGATATCGCCTTCCTGTGCGGCTGCCAGCAGGTGGAGCACGGTGTTGGTGGAACCGCCCATGGCGATATCCAGCATCATGGCATTCTCAAAAGCGGCCTTATTCGCGATGTTACGCGGCAGCATGTTGACATCATCCTGCTCGTAATAGCGCTTGGTCAGGCTTACGATGCGCTTACCGGCATTGATGAACAGCTCTTTGCGATCGGCGTGCGTAGCCAGCAGTGAACCGTTGCCAGGCTGCGACAGACCGAGTGCTTCAGTCAGGCAGTTCATTGAGTTGGCGGTGAACATACCGGAGCAGGAGCCGCAGGTCGGACAGGCAGAGCGTTCGATCTGCTCGCTGTCGGCATCGCTGACGTTCGGGTTGGCACCCTGAATCATCGCATCCACCAGATCCAGCTTGATGATCTGGTCAGAAAGCTTGGTTTTACCCGCTTCCATCGGTCCGCCTGAAACGAAGATCACCGGAATATTGAGGCGCAATGACGCCATCAGCATACCCGGGGTGATTTTGTCGCAGTTAGAGATGCAGACCATGGCGTCGGCACAGTGGGCGTTGACCATGTACTCGACCGAGTCAGCAATCAGCTCACGCGACGGCAGTGAATACAGCATGCCGCCATGACCCATGGCAATACCGTCATCCACCGCAATGGTGTTGAACTCTTTAGCCACACCGCCTGCCGCTTCGATCTGCTCGGCGACAAGTTTACCAAGATCACGCAGGTGAACGTGGCCCGGCACAAATTGGGTGAATGAGTTAACCACAGCGATAATCGGCTTGCCAAAATCGTCGTCGGTCATTCCTGTCGCGCGCCATAAGGCACGGGCACCCGCCATATTGCGGCCGTGGGTGGTGGTGGCGGAACGGTACTTAGGCATACTCTATTTACTCCAGTAAGAATAAGCTCGCGGACGTCAGATGACGCCCGCGCTGTATCTGATTATGGGTTAACCGGATCTAACCAGCCCCATTTGTCTTCGGTTTCGCCGGTGAACAGGCCAAAGAAGGCCTCCTGGATGCGTTTGGTCACCGGGCCACGTTTGCCTTCGCCAACCTGAATGCGGTCAACGCTGCGCACCGGTGTAATTTCTGCCGCGGTGCCAGACATAAAGACTTCGTCAGCCAGATAGAGAGATTCACGCGACAGGGTCTGCTCACGCACTTCAATGCCCATATCACGCGCCAGCGTGATGATGGCATCGCGGGTGATGCCCGGCAGTGCTGAAGAGGTAAATGGCGGGGTAAAGAGCACGCCATCTTTGACTTCAAACAGGTTTTCGCCTGCACCTTCTGAGATCAGGCCATTGGTATCCAGCGCAATGCCTTCCTGATAGCCATGACGACGGGCTTCGCTGCCCACCAGCAGTGAGGAGAGATAGTTACCGCCCGCTTTAGCGGCGGTTGGCAGGGTATTCGGTGCTACGCGGTTCCATGAGGAGACCATGGCATCGATGCCGTTTTCAAGGGCTTCAGCGCCCAGGTATGCGCCCCACGGGAACGCCGCAATGATCACGTCGGTGGTGAAGCCATCTGGCGGGTTCACGCCCAGGCCCACATCGCCGACAAAGGCCAGCGGACGGATATAAGCACTTTTCAGTTTGTTCACGCGGATGACTTCGCGGCACGCTTCCATCAGCTCATCAACGCTGCTTTTAATCGGGAAGCGATAGATTTTGGCGGAGTCGTGCAGACGTTGCATGTGTTCGCGATGGCGGAACACAACCGGTCCTTTGTGAGAGTCGTAGCAGCGCACGCCTTCAAATACCGACGTACCGTAGTGCAACGCGTGGGACATGACGCTGACCTTCGCCTCTTCCCACTTAACCATCTCGCCATTGAACCAAATAAAGTCTGCTTTCTTCGTGCTCATTGTTATTCCCTCTCGCGGCTAAGCGCGGATTTGTTGTGTTGTCTGTTGTTGAATCTGAACGCATGCAACGTCGATCAATTTGCTTAACTGCGAAGACAGTAAATCGACGGAGCGCTGACTGGCAACGGTCATTTCAATATTAATGTTTTCTGCGTTGGCGACTGAAGCCATGTTCATAGAACAGACCTGAAAACCGCGGTGACGCACTACGCGTAAAATGCGCTCCAATATTTCAGGGCGGAAACGGGCTTCGATAGACAATTGATGCTGGTTCATACAGTTTTCTCCATCATGTTTGCATTGCTGGCACCCGGCGGTACCAGTGGCCAGACGTTTTCATGCTCATCAATTGCAACATGCAGGAAGTAAGGACCTTCGCTGTTCAGCAGAGCATCAAGGGCGGCGTCGACCTGATCTTTACGGGTAATGCGCTGGCCGGGAATATTGAAAGCGCTGGCCAGCGTGAGGAAGTCGGGGTTGTCGGACAGATTGGTTTCACTGTAGCGGCCATCGAAAAACAGCTGCTGCCACTGACGCACCATGCCCAGACGCTGGTTATCCAGCAGCACGATTTTGACCGGCAGCTTGCCGCGCTTGATGGTGCCCAGCTCCTGGATGTTCATCATGATGGAGCCATCGCCCGAGACACAGATAACCGTATCTTCCGGGCGTGCAACCTGCGCACCGATGGCGGCGGGTAAACCAAAGCCCATGGTGCCTAAGCCGCTGGAGGTGATGAAGTTCTCCGGCGCGCTGAATGCCATGTGCTGCGCCGTCCACATCTGATGCTGACCGACGTCGGTGGTCACTACGGTATTGGCCGGTTTGCGATCGGAAAGCTGCTTGAGCAACAGCGGTGCATAGATCGCTTCGCCCGGATGGTCGTAGCGCCATGGGTGACTGGCCTTAAGCGCTTTCATCTCATCACGCCAGGCGTTGATATGCAGAGGCTGACTCAGGGCGGGCAGCAGTTCGTTGAGATCACCCTGCAGAGAGACGTGTGCACGACGTAATTTGTTTAACTCAGCGGGATCGATATCGATATGAATCACGCTGGCATGGGGAGCAAAGGTGTCCAGCTTGCCGGTCACGCGGTCATCGAAACGGGCACCGACCGCAATCAGTAAGTCACAACTCTGCACCGCCAGGTTGGCGGCTTTAGTACCGTGCATCCCCAGCATGCCGAGATAAACCTCGCTGTGGGGGTCTACACTGCCCAGCCCCTTTAAGGTGGCCACTGCCGGGATGCCGGTCTCTTCTGCCAGCGCGCGCAGTGCCGGAACAGCCTGTGCCAGGCCAACGCCTCCACCAACATAGAGCATTGGTTTTCTGGCCTGCGCCATCAGTGCGCGTGCTTCCTGAATCGCATGATGCGGCAGCGCATTTCCCTCTTCTACCGGAACCAGATGCGGGGCAGGTTCTCCCTGCGCAATCTGAATATCTTTAGGAATGTCCACCAGTACCGGACCCGGACGGCCCGACTGCGCCAGCGCAAAGGCTTCTGCCATGATGGCGGGCAGCTCATCCAGCGATTCGACCAGGAAGCTGTGTTTGGTGCAGGCCAGCGATAAGCCCAGTACGTCGATTTCCTGAAAGGCGTCGGTACCAATAAAAGCGGAAGAGACCTGACCCGTTACGGCAACCACCGGAACCGAATCCATCATGGCATCTGCCAGACCGGTAATCAGGTTAGTTGCGCCGGGGCCAGAGGTGGCGATACAGACGCCGGTTTTGCCGGTTGAGCGCGCATAACCGATCGCCGCCATCACAGCGCCCTGCTCGTGACGACACAGTAGGTGTTCCACGCCGCCATCGTAGAGCGCGTCGTATACCGGCATGATTGCGCCGCCAGGGTAACCGAATACGGTATCAACACCCTGCGCGCGTAAAGCCTGAACTACCCACTGTGCACCTGTCATCGCTATTCTCCTGTGTCCTGACCGGAACAACAGAATTTTATGCTACTGTTCATTGTTTGTTCCTTGTGGATTTACTGATATTTCCTCTGGTCGAAAAAAAACCCCCGGACCTTTCGGTGCGGGGGTTTTTTCGGATTCGAGGCTTGATTTTTAAGCCTTTCTTTCTCCAAGCGTTGCCCCGCACGGTAGGTTAATAACCACCACCACGCTAATCACGACCAGGCTAATCACTTGTAGAAGGGCTTTCATGTGTTGTTCAATTCTTTCGCTTGTTCGAAGTAATGCCTACAGAGTTATCATAGTCAGGGGGCATGATACAACTTTTTTTACAGAGTTTTTTTAGCGCGTTGCGCTAAATCGCGGCCTATCAATTTGTAATAAAAGAAATAATTACATGATGATAATTATTCATCACTTTACTGACGTAATAATGTTTTGGTGAATTTGCGAGCAGACACGCAGCGTTTTAACAGGCCGTGCAAAAACTTCTGACAGGTTGTGCGATGACCCGAACAGTGCTGATGATGCCCTGGCTTTCCTTTGATGCTGTCACCAGACTGACGGTAACAAGGAGCGAGTATGTCATTGTCAAAAGTTCTGACCCGGGCAGCGCTGGGAGTGGAAGCCCCGCTGGTGACTATCGAGGCACACATCAGTAACGGACTGCCTGCGTTAACGCTGGTGGGCCTGCCTGAAACCACGGTGAAAGAGGCGCGTGAGCGGGTGCGCAGCGCCATTATCAACAGCGGTTTTGCCTTCCCGGCAAAACGCGTCACCATCAATCTGGCACCCGCAGATTTACCCAAAGAGGGCGGGCGGTATGACTTACCCATGGCGATTGCCATTCTGGTCGCCTCTGAGCAGCTTCCTGCCGACAAACTGACGCACTATGAGTTTCTGGGTGAGCTGGCACTCGACGGCGCACTGTGCGGTGTACAAGGCGCCATTCCCGCGGCCATGGTAGCCATTCAGGCTGGACGACAGCTGGTCCTCTCCACTGAGAATCAGTGTGATGCCGGACTAATCCGTCAGGGATCGTCGCTGGTTGCCTCTCACCTCAGCGAAGTGTGCGGCTTTCTGCGCAATGAACTCACATTACCAACAGCCCAATATCCTGAGCATAAGGGCGATGCACCTGCTGACGATCTCGCTGATATCATTGGTCAGGAACAGGGACGCAGAGCACTGGAGATCACTGCAGCTGGCGGGCACAACCTGTTGCTGATCGGGCCCCCTGGCACCGGTAAAACCATGCTCGCTACCCGGTTGCCCGGCATCATGCCCTCCTTAAGCGATCAGGAAGCACTGGAGTGCGCGGCAATCGCCAGCCTGGTGAACAGCAATACCCTGCACCGACAGTGGCGCACCCGGCCTTTCAGGTCACCTCACCACAGCGCCTCTCTCTATGCTCTGATTGGCGGCGGCTCACTGCCACGGCCCGGTGAGATCTCCCTGGCGCATAACGGCGTGCTGTTTCTGGATGAATTACCGGAATTTGATCGCAAGGTGCTGGACTCCCTGCGCGAACCATTAGAGTCGGGCGTCATCGCTATTTCACGCGCTCGGGCAAAAGTTACCTACCCGGCCCGGTTTCAGCTGATTGCTGCGATGAATCCAAGCCCAACCGGACACTATCAGGGACAGCATAACCGCTGCTCACCGCAGCAGGTGCTGCGTTATCTCAGTAAGCTATCCGGCCCCTTTCTTGATCGTTTTGATCTTTCGCTGGAGGTGCCGCTACTCCCCAGCGGCATGCTCAGCGGTCAGCGCACCAAAGCGGAAGCATCTGAGCAGGTTCGTCATCGGGTGGTCGCAGCGCGTGACATTCAGCTGGCTCGTGCAGGAAAAATAAATGCGCATTTAAACAATGCAGAGATTATGCGCTGGTGTCAGCCGGCTAAAGAGGATGCGGAGTGGCTGGAGTCAGTGCTGGAAAAACTGGGTTTATCTGTACGGGCATGGCAGCGGATTTTAAAAGTGGCGCGTACCCTGGCCGATCTGGCTGGGGAAGCAGACATCACCCGGCATCATCTGCAGGAAGCTGTCAGCTATCGCACGATAGATCGATTAATGATCCATCTGCATAACAGCCTGCAATAAAAAAAGGGGCTTTCGCCCCTTCTCTGTTAATCGTCGCTGTCGGTGAAGTCTTCAACGGTGTCCATCTGCGGTTTACCGCCAGACAGCGTATGAAAACGTTTAGGACGCTTAATGCGGGTCATATACTTAGACCATACACGTTCAGCTTCCGTTTGCGGCTCACGCACGCCACGACACACTTCAATAAACAAACGTTCTTCTTCGGTTGCAGGCTCACGCTTTGATAAATCCAGCTCATTAAAGGCAAAACCGTGGCGTTCAAGAAGCTGAGCTTCTTTAATAGTAAAGTCACCGTGGCGTGAGAAACCACGCGGGTAATGTTTGTTATCAAAGAAACGATTCTCTGTTGAGAAGCTTTCCGCCATGTTACACGCTCCTGATTTTCTAATGCCGTGCTGTTAATGGCGCGGAGTATTAGATAGGCTTGACAGAGTGTAAAACAAAACATTTAAATCTATACGACAAACATTTTTTGGGAGAACGCTGTGGATACGGAATTACTGAAAACTTTCCTGGAAGTGAGCAGAACTCGCCATTTCGGGCGTGCTGCAGAAGCACTTTACCTCACGCAATCTGCTGTCAGTTTTCGCATCCGTCAGTTAGAGAATCAGCTTGGCGTTAACCTTTTTACACGGCATCGCAATAACATACGTCTGACGGCGGCCGGAGAGCGACTGCTCCCCTATGCTGAAAGCCTGATGAGCACCTGGATGATGGCGAAGAAGGAGGTCTCACACACTCAGCAGCACCATGAGCTTTCAATAGGTGCCAGTGCATCACTATGGGAGGCTTATCTGACGCCATGGCTACAGACGCTCTACGAGAATCGGGAGAGCCTGCATTTAGAAGCGCGCGTGGCACAACGACATCTGCTGGTTAAGCAACTCCATGAGCGCCAGCTGGATCTGCTGATCACCACTGAAGCGCCTAAGATGGATGAATTAACCAGTCAGCAGATTGGTCATATTTCACTGGCTCTTTTCTGCGCCCGGCAGAGCGAGAAGCGTGAAAAATATGATTATATTAAGCTGGAATGGGGAGCAGATTTTCATCAGCATCAGAGCTATCTCTCCGGAGCTGATGATGTGCCGGTACTAACCACCACGTCGGCACATGTTACCCGTGAACTGCTGCATACCACCGGAGCGTGCGCATTTCTGCCGGACTTCTGGCAGAGTGTGTACAGTGAGTTGATGGTGATTCCGGATACGCCCGTAGCCGTTCGTCCACTCTATGCTGTCTGGTTGCAGAACAGCGATCAGCAGGCACATATCCGTCAGTTACTTAAATTCCCGATTCTGGTCAGGCAAAACAGCTGAATTTGCAGGCAGGACAGTAAGCAGAGAAGATCAGAGGCCAGTTAGATTTAGCTGGTTTTTCTTTTTTGCTTTTTTAAAGGCAAAAAAAAATCCTTTGCCGAAGCAAAGGATCGTTTTCTGGCAGGGGCGGAGGGACTCGAACCCCCAACACCCGGTTTTGGAGACCGGTGCTCTACCAATTGAACTACGCCCCTAATAGGGTGGCGGAACGGACGGGGCTCGAACCCGCGACCCCCTGCGTGACAGGCAGGTATTCTAACCAACTGAACTACCGCTCCACCGATTCTTTCACAA
>NZ_VLTF01000007.1:0-253527 GCF_007558755.1 Pantoea sp. paga | reverse complement strand
GCCGGTGTTCCGTGTCGATGGAGGCGCATTATAGGGAGTTTCCGCGGGCTGACAAGCGTTTCTTTGAATTAATTTGCTGAGCGCATCTTTTTTAAACGAACGGCTTAAAAAGAGACGTTTCATGACGGAATAACGCACAAAAATCGCCATTAAACGTTGTAAAGAGACCTGCCGTTGCTTAATGCGGGTGCTATTATTTTGCTTCTTGTCGCAGGATAACCTCAGGAAGGACACTCAATGATAAAATCCGCGCGCAGCATGGCTGGTTTGCCATGGATAGCTGCCATGGCCTTTTTCATGCAGTCACTCGACGCCACCATACTGAATACAGCCCTGCCCGCTATCGCCACCAGCCTCGACCGTTCTCCTCTGGCCATGCAATCCGCCGTCATCAGTTACACCCTGACTGTTGCTATGTTGATTCCGGTCAGCGGCTGGCTCGCCGATCGCTACGGCACGCGCAAGGTATTTATCGTTGCCGTTTCGCTGTTCACCCTCGGCTCGCTGGCTTGTGCACTTTCTCCCACACTCCAAGTACTGGTCATCTCGCGCATCATACAGGGCGTCGGTGGCGCAATGATGATGCCGGTCGCGCGACTGGCGCTGTTACGCGCCTATCCGCGCAGTGAGCTGTTGCCGGTGCTCAACTTTGTCACCATGCCGGGATTAGTTGGCCCGATACTGGGGCCAATGCTGGGCGGCGTGCTGGTGACCTACGCGACCTGGCACTGGATCTTCCTGATTAATATCCCGATTGGCATTCTCGGCATTATCTACGCACGCAAATATATGCCGGACTTCACCACGCCGAAGCGCCGCTTCGACTTTTTCGGCTTCTTATTGTTCGGGGCCGGACTGGTGATGATCTCGATTGGGATTGAGCTGTTTGGCGAGCGGATTGTTTCCGCCTGGCTGGCGGGCGGGATATTACTCAGCGGGATTGTGCTTTTGCTTCTTTATATAGTGCATGCCCGAAATCACCCTTCGCCACTGATCAATCTGCCGATGTTTAAAACCCGGACGTTCTCAGTGGGCATCGGTGGCAACATCGCGTCACGTCTTGGCACCGGCTGTGTGCCCTTTTTGATGCCGCTCATGTTGCAGGTCGGCTTTGGTTATTCAGCGATTATCGCGGGCTGCATGATGGCACCCATCGCCATTGGTTCAATACTGGCGAAGTCGACGGTGACGCAACTGCTGCGCTGGCTGGGTTATCGCCGCCTGCTGGTTGGCATTACCGCCATTATTGGCATTCTGATCGCCAGCTTCTCTCTGCAGTCGCCCGCTGAAAGCATCATTGTGCTATTACTTCCGCTGTTTATTCTCGGCATGGCCATGTCTACGCAGTTTACCGCCATGAATACCATCACCCTGGCCGATCTGAATGATGATAACGCCAGCGGCGGTAACAGCGTGCTGGCCGTGACTCAGCAGCTAGCGATCAGTTTTGGTGTGGCCGTCAGCGCCGCGGTGCTGCGCTTCTACCAGGAGTTTGAAACCAGCACCATTTCACAGTTCCACGCCACGTTTCTGACCATGGGCGTGGTAACAGTACTGTCGGCGCTGACCTTTATGCTGCTGAAAAACGGCGATGGTCGTAATCTGATTAGTAATCGCGACAAAAAGAAAAAGCGCTAAACCGATCCACGCACCACCAGTTCCGGCGTCAGCACCAGCGTTTGCTGACTGGCGTCGGGATTGCTGAGACGATAGAGCAGGGTGTCTATCGCCAGTTCACCCAGCGCATCTTTCGGCTGATGAATGGTACTCAGTGGCGGAGTGAGATAGCGCGCCAGTTCGATATCGTCATATCCCATTACCGCCATCTGCTGCGGAACCTGCATGCCGGCCTGATAGAGTGCGTGATAAACGCCCACCGCCATGGCATCGTTGCTGGTGAAAACCGCTTCCGGCGGCGTTTCCAGCGCCAGCAGTTCGACCATCCCGTTGTAGCCTCCCTGGAATTCAAAGTCACCATTCACCACATAGCCGGGCAGAATCGCCAGGCCACTCTTTATCATGGCGTTGCGATAACCTTCCAGACGCATACGAGCCGGGGTTTTGTCCTGTGGACCGGCGATACAGGCGATGCGGGTATAACCACTGTCGATAAGATGCTGAGTCGCCATCTCCCCGCCCAGCAGCGCGTTATCCTGAATAATGTCACCACGGCCTTCAAACGGCGCCCAGTCCATCATAACGGCAGGTATAGAGGGATAACGGTTCAGAATGTCGGCCGAGGGCAGGTGGCTTTCCGTACACATGATCAATAAACCGTCGACGCGCTTCTGCATCAGCGTTTCCAGGCTGCGGTTCATCCGCTCTTCATCGCCTGCCGTGTTACAGAGAATCAGGCTGTAGCCACGCTGATAGCAGCTCTCCTCCACGCCCCGCACCACTTCGGCATAAAATGGGTTACTACTGGTGGTCAGCAACATACCGATCGTGTGCGTCTGATTGATTTTCAGACTGCGCGCCAGCGCAGAGGGGGCGTAGTTCAGATGGCGGATGGCCTGCTCAACTTTTTCGCGCACGCCTTCACTAACAAAGCGATTGTTATTGATAACGTGCGAGACAGTGGAGGTAGAGACGCCCGCCAGGCGAGCGACATCTTTCATAGTGCTCAAATGCTTAGCCCTGCTGCTGCAAAAATTCATCGATCTCCGCGCGCCACGGCACGGAGGGCTGCGCACCCGAGCGCGTAACGGCGATAGCAGCGGCGGCATGGGCAAACCGCACCGCGTCATACATCGTTTTCTGCTCCAGCCGCGCGGTAATAAAGGCGCCATTAAAGGTATCGCCCGCCGCGATGGTGTCGATAGCTTTAACGCTGAAGCCAGCAATACGCTGACCATCTCCCTGCTCACTCAGCCAGACACCGCGGCGACCCAGAGTAATCAGTACCGTGCCGATACCTTTCGCATGCAGCACTGCCGCAGCGCGGGCGGCATCTTCATCGTTGCTGACCGCAATGCCGGTCAGACTCTCGGCTTCGGTTTCATTCGGGGTAATAATGTCGATCAACGCCAGCAGTTCATCTGAAAGCTGAGTGGCGGGTGCAGGATTGAGAATAACCTGCGTCTGATGCTGTCGGGCAAGCGTCGCGGCGGCCAGCACACTTTCCAGCGGTGATTCCAGCTGCATTAAAAGTGCATCGGCGTCGGCGATAACCTGCTGATGGCGCGTCACGCAGGCGGGTGTTAACGCCGCGTTTGCACCGGAGTAGATACCGATGTTGTTCTCACCGTCGCCATTGACGAAAATCATCGCCACACCGGTCGACTCACCCTCAACCACTTCGACCGGCGTAGTATCAATATTGTCCCGGGCCAGTTGCTGACGAACACGTTCACCAATGTCGTCAGCGCCCACACAGGCGATAAATGCGATATCGGCACCAGCACGACCGGCGGCGACAGCCTGATTCGCACCCTTACCGCCAAACGCAATCTGATAATTCTGCCCGATCACCGTTTCACCGGGACGAGGAAAGTGCGCCAGATTAAGGATGTGGTCAGCGTTAATGCTGCCAAGAACGGCCAGTTTTGCGTTTTTGCTCATTAGGGGAGTCCGGAATAAGTGCGCCACCAGGAGGGTGGCGCAGTGCCCTGCTTTTCTTTGAGTTATTGAGTGACCAGCTTCAGGTCGACCGGGTTGATCGCCTTCACTTTTTCACCCTTCAGCACTTTATCAGCGGTATCTACGCCGATCATGCCAATTTTGTCTGGCATCTGTGCCACGGTCGCAGACAGTTTGCCACCTTCTACCGCTTTAACGCCATCGGCAGTACCGTCAAAACCAACGACGATCACACCGGTTTTACCGGCGGTCTGCAGCGCACGCAGTGCACCCAGCGCCATTTCGTCGTTCTGAGCGAATACGGCCTGAACGTCCGGGTGTGCCTGAAGCAGGTTCTGCATGACGTTCAGACCTTTGGTACGGTCAAAATCGGCAGGCTGGCTGGCGAGGATCTGGAATTTGTGCGCATCAGCGGCCTGTTTGAAGCCTTCGCCACGTTCACGGGCGGCAGAAGTCCCGGCAATGCCCTGCAGTTCAATAATTCTGGCGTTTTCGCCGACTTTTTTGGCGATGAAGTCGCCGGCCATTTTACCGCCGAAACGGTTATCGGAAGCGACGTGGCTGACAACGGTACCCTGTGCCGCAACGCGATCCAGCGTGATAACCGGGATGTTCGCCTGGTTAGCCATCTTCACCGCATTGCCCACAGCATCAGAGTCGGTTGGGTTGATCAGCAGCAGTTTGGTGCCGCGAACCGTCAGATCCTGCACGTTAGCCAGCTCTTTCGCCGGGTTGTTTTGTGAATCCAGCACCACCAGGTTGTAGCCCAGTTTATCCGCTTCTTTCTGCGCACCCTCTTTCAGCGAAACAAAGAACGGGTTGTTCAGGGTTGAAACCACCAGCGCGATAGTATCTTTGGCCATAGCGCTGGTACTGAGCGTTGCGCCAAGGATCACGGCCAGTGCGGTTAACTTTTTCATCATGTCATCCTGTGTAAGATCAGAGTTATTTACTGCTTTTATTATCTACCAGCACCGCCAGCAGGATTACTACCGCCTTAACGATCATCTGGTAGTACGAAGAGACGCCCATCAGGTTCAGGCCGTTGTTAAGGAAGCCGAGGATCAGTGCGCCAATCAGGGTGCCGAAAATACGCCCTTTACCGCCTGCCAGGCTGGTTCCGCCCAGCACGACCGCAGCAATCGCATCCAGCTCATAGCCGGTACCCGCTGTCGGCTGTGCCGAAGAAAGACGCGCCACTTCAATGGTGCCTGCCAGCGCCGCCAGCATGCCACTCAGTGAATAGACGATGATTTTGACGCGATTCACATTGATGCCGGAGAGACGCGTTGCCGCTTCATTACCGCCAAGCGCATAGATATAGCGACCCAGACGGGTGTGCTGCAGCATGTACCAGGCAGCAATAAAGACCAGCGCCATCAGCCAGACCGGCGCAGGGATACCCAGCGGACGACCAATACCAAACCAGCCCAGCAGATCAGCATTGGCATTAAAACCCGTGTTAACCGGACTGCCGTCGGTGTAGACCATGGTGACACCGCGCAGCAGCAGCATCATGACCAGCGTGGCGATAAACGCCTGCACCTTGCCGCGCGCCACAATGGTGCCGGTCAGGGCACCGATTGCCGCCCCCAGCGCCAGCGACGCCGCCACCGCGACCAGGGCATTGACCTCCATACCCACCAGTGATGCACCCACCGCGCCAGTCAGGGCCAGCAGCGATCCCACAGAGAGATCGATACCAGAAGTGAGGATCACCAGCGTCATTCCGACCGCCATAATGGCGTTAACCGAGGTCTGCTGCAGAATGTTGAACAGGTTCGCCACGGTAAAGAAGTTCGGGCTCTGGCTGGCCACCACGGCGATCAGCACCATCAGCGCAATCAGCGACTTCTGTTCCAGTAGCCAGCTTTTGCTAAACCAGCGACGGCTGGCAGGTAAAGTTTGGGTCGTCATACCACTAAATCCTCGCTGTGTTGCTTGCCTACGGCGGCTGCCATCAGGCTCTCCTGAGTGGCTTCTTCTCGGGTAAATTCGCCGCTGATACGGCCTTCATGCATCACCAGAATCCGATCGCTCATGCCCAGCACTTCCGGCATTTCCGAGGAGACCAGAATGATGCTCAGCCCTTCGGCTTTAAACTGGTTAATCAGTTGATAGATCTCTTTCTTCGCGCCGACATCCACACCGCGTGTCGGTTCGTCCAGAATCAGTACGTTAGGCCGGGTCATCAGACCGCGGGCAATCGCCACTTTCTGCTGGTTGCCGCCCGAAAGCAGACCGATGGGCTGCTCCATTGAAGGCGTTTTAACGTTAAACAGCCGGATAAAATCGCCCACCGCCAGCTGCTCTGCCGCGTGTTTCAGCGTGCCGCTGCCGTGACTGAAATAGCCTAACGCTGTCAGCGACATGTTCTCTTTTACTGACATGCCCAGCACCAGGCCATCACGCTTACGATCTTCGGAGATATAGACGATGCCGTTAGCCAGCCCATCCTGCGGTGAGCGCGTCACCACTTCCCGACCATTGAGCCACAGTGTGCCCTCGCGACGCGGCAGGGCGCCGTAAAGCACCTTCATCAGTTCGGTACGGCCCGCGCCCATCAGGCCGGAAACGCCGAGGATTTCACCTTTACGCAGGCTGAAACTGACGTTATCCACGCCCGGTCCGCTGACGTTCTCCACTTTCAGCCGCACGTCGCCTGGTGCCTGATCAATATGGGGATATTGATCTTCCAGCTTACGGCCGACCATCATTTCGATCAGGCTCTCTTCCGTCAGCTCGCTGACCGGGCGTTCAGCAATAAACTGACCGTCGCGGAACACCGTGACGTCATCGCAGATCTCAAAGATCTCTTTCATGCGATGCGAGATATAGACGATGCCGCAGCCCTGCGCTTTCAGTTCGTTGATCACCCGGAACAGCGACAGCGTTTCGGTATCAGTCAGCGCATCGGTCGGCTCATCCATGATGATCACCTGCGACTCAAAGCTCAGGACTTTGGCGATTTCGACCATCTGCTGATCGCCAATCGACAAATCCCCCACCAGCTTGTGGCTGTTGAAGCGCAGATTAAGTCGTTTAAGCAGCGCATCGGCTTCGGCATACATACGCGGCCACTGGATACGGCCAAAACGGCTGACATATTCGCGGCCGAGGAAAATATTCTCCGCCACGGTTAACTGAGGGATCAGGTTCAGTTCCTGATGAATGATGCCAATACCCGCTTCCTGAGACGCTTTCGGCCCACTGAAACGGGTCTCTTTGCCCAACCAGCGCAGCGTACCGGCATCATATTGATAGATGCCGGTCAGCACTTTCATCATGGTGGACTTGCCTGCGCCGTTCTCGCCCACCAGCGCCATCACGCGTCCTGCCCGGACATTCAGCGACGCCCCCTTGAGGGCTTTCACACCCGGAAAGGATTTTTCAATGCCGTCGAGTTGCAGTAAAGGTTGCATAGCGGCCTCAGAAGGTCACACCGGCGCTGAGGATGACATTCGCAAACGGAGAGCACTCTCCGCTGCGAATGACCGCCTGACTACGCTGCGTTTGTTGTTTGAATTGTTCATGACTGGTGTAGCTGATGGTGATGATATTCCCCTGGTGCTGTTGCAAGGCTTCGAGCACGGCGACAAGCGCGCTATGAAGTTGCGGATTATGCTGCTTAATCTCTTCCGCGATCAGGGCGCTCTCTACCTGCATCTCCAGTACGACAGCATTAACCACCTGCATAAAATCAGGCGTGCCCGGCGTGAGCGCTAAATCGATGCGCTGCGGTCCGGCCGGAATCGGCAAGCCTGCATCAGCAATCGTCAGCGTATCCGTGTGTCCCAGGCGGGCAATCACATGAGAGAGTTCAGCGTTTAACAAGCGACCTTTTTTCATCTTTTCACTCCACAGCGAAACGTTTCGCTGTCAGGAGTGTATGAAAAGCCGCCATCAACTCAACCGGCAAAGAAGAAATCTGTGATCGTTATCGAAACGTTTCGCTCACACGGGGGGAAATTTGTATTAAGTCGGGGAACGGGCAGAAAAAAGGGCCGCGAATGCGGCCCCGGAGGAGAGGATTAAGGCAGTTTCTTAACCTGCTTAACGTCCATCTCAATGCTGTTGAAATCTTTATCCAGTTCCCCCGTCAGCTCGACGTTGTCTTTAGGTGAGATAGTCTGGCCGTTCCAGTGCTTGTGGTCGATTTCGACTTTCATGGTGCCGGTCTGGTCGCGGAACAGATAATCTTCGTTGCCGATCTGTTTCTCCAGCTTACCGCGCACGGTGACCCAGCTGTCATCTTTCATCTCTTCAGCCTGCTTTACGGTCACCACACTGGTGTGATCGGCACTGAAACCGCCCTGACCGGCTGCTGCCTGCGTCTGTGCGGCTGGCGCACTGGGATCAACAAATCCACCCTGCTGTGCAGCGAAAACCGGGGCAGAAGCCAGCATTACGACGGCCAGAATTGCAGCGTGCTTTTTCATTTTGTCACCTCTTTTCCATGATGTGGTTCGTCTTGTTGAGCTTAGTTGACCATAAAGTTCTTAACAGCTTCTTAAGAGGCAAAAATAAGCTATTTTCGCCGAAATCAGCTGTACAAGCAGGAAGTTGCTTCGTATAAAGCGCTATCGGAACAGGGAGACGTGATGCGTATTTTACTGATTGAAGATGATCGTTTAATTGGCGACGGTATCAAGGCGGGGCTGAGTAAACTGGGCTTCAGCGTTGACTGGTTTACCTCTGGTGAGACGGGGTTTAACGCGCTGGAGGCCGCGCCCTGGGATGCGGTGATCCTGGACCTCTCACTGCCCGAGCGGGATGGGCTCGATATTTTGCGGCAGTGGCGACAGCAGGGGAAAGATGTACCGGTACTGATACTGACCGCCCGCGATGCGCTCGATCAGCGGGTCGAAGGCCTGCAACTGGGAGCCGACGACTATCTGTGTAAACCCTTTGCCTTAACTGAAGTGGCTGCTCGCTTACAGGCGCTGATCCGCCGCCGTCATGGCCAGCTGCAGCCCGAACTCCGGCACGGTAATGTGGTGCTGATCCCCGGCAGCCACAGTGTGATGCGCGAAGGTGAGGCGATTGCGCTGAAAAGCCGTGAACTGGCGCTGCTGGAACTGTTTATGCGAAACCCTGGCCGGGTGCTGACACGCAGCCAGCTGGAGGAGAAGCTCTACAACTGGGACGCCGATGTCTCCAGCAATGCGGTAGAAGTTCACATTCATCATCTGCGTAAAAAACTGGGCAGCCAGTTTATCCGCACACTGCACGGCGTCGGTTATACCCTGGGGGCCGCCGAATGCGATCAATGAGCCTGTTTCTGCGGCTGGGTATCGGTTTTGTGCTGCTGCTCGGGATCTGCTGGGCCAGCGCCAGCCTGAGTGCCTGGCATCAGACACGTGAAACCCTTGATGAGCTCTTCGATACCCAGCAAATGCTGCTGGCCAAGCGTCTGCTGACGCTGGATTTCTCCTCACTGGACAACGCCACTCTACCCAGAACCAAAGAGATACTGCGCCACCATCGCGGCGATCAGGATGACGACGCCCTGGCCTTTGCCGTCTTCACGCGTGACGGCAGGCAGGTGATGAATGATGGTGACAATGGCCGCTACCTGCCGTTTGAGGCGGAGTATCAGGGATTTCATGAGGGTCAGCTTACCAATGATGACGATCGCTGGCGGTTTGTCTGGCTGACTACGCCCGACCAGCAGTTCCGGGTGGTAGTGGGTCAGGAGTCCGAATACCGTGACGACATGACGCGGGATCTGATGAAAGCCAGCATGCTGCCCTGGCTGATCGCGCTGCCCTTTATGTTGCTGCTGCTGATCGGTCTGGTCTGGTCTGAACTGCGCCCACTGAAGACGCTGGCACAGCAGCTGGCGCAGCGCGCGCCCGATGATGATACGCCGCTGCAGGCAGACCGCGTGCCGAAAGAGGTGCAGCCGCTGATGGTCGCGCTCAACGGTCTGTTCAGCCGCATCAGCGCAATGATGCAGCGTGAACGGCGCTTTACCTCTGATGCCGCACATGAGCTGCGCAGTCCGCTGGCCGCGCTGCAGGTGCAAAGCGAGGTGATCCAGCTGACTGCAGATGATGAAGTGATGCGAACCCATGCGCTGCAGCAACTGGATGCCGGCATTATCCGCGCAACCCGGCTGGTGGATCAGCTGCTGACGCTCTCACGGGTTGAAGCAGATGATGCACGCAGCGCCTTCGAAACGGTGGCGCTGAAACGCACGGTCCAGGAGACGCTGGCTGCACAGCTGCCGCTGGCGGATAAAACGGGTGTCACGCTGCGGCTGCATGCTGACGCCGATCCGCAGATTCAGGGGCATCCGCTGTTACTGTCATTGCTGGTGCGTAATCTGCTGGATAATGCCATTCGCTATACGCCAGCGGGCAGCGAAGTTGATGTGCGGCTTCAGGCGAATAGCCTGTCGGTAGAGGATAACGGCGAAGGTCTGAGTGCAGCCGATCTGCAACGGCTTGGTGAACGTTTCTGGCGACCGCCAGGTCAGGAGAAGAGCGGAAGCGGGCTGGGATTATCGATAGTCCGCAATATCGCCCAGTTGCACGGGATGCAGGTCAGCTTCAGCCAGCGCTCAGGCGGCGGATTATGCGTTACGCTGTGCTGGTCAGCGCCCACCCCGTAAGGCGGGCGCTGCAGATCAAATTTCGACCTGGGTGCCCAGCTCAATCACCCGGTTTGGCGGGATCTCAAACTGGTCTGGCGCGCGGAGCGCATTGCGCTGCAGCGCCAGGAAGAGTTTGCCACGCAGGCGCAGATACCACGGCCGTTTGCCGATAATCAGCGACTCATGTGACATGAAGAAGGATGTCTCCATCATGCGGCAGTTGAGCCCTTCCAGCCCGCAACGGTGGAAAATCTCCTCGACGTTTGGCGTTTCGCGCCAGCCGTAGCTGGCCACCACCCGCCAGAAGGTGGGCGACAGCTGCTCAATCGTCACGCGACGCACGTTATGCACGTAAGGCGCATCTTCCGTCCGCAACGTCAGCAGCACCACCCGCTCATGCAACACTTTGTTGTGCTTGAGGTTATGCAGCATGGCAAACGGAATCACATTCAGTGCACGCGACATATAGACCGCCGTGCCCGGCACGCGAACCGGCGGCGATTTCTCCAGTGACGCGATCATCGCCTCCAGGGAGTTGCCATGCTCGTGCATGCGGCGCAGCAGGCGGAAACGTTCGCTTTTCCACGTCGTCATAATGATAAACATCACCAGGCCGAGACAGAGCGGCAGCCAGCCACCAGAGAATATTTTCACCAGGTTGGCGGTAAACAGCGGCACGTCGATACAGAGCATCAGTACCAGGATGACGGCAACCGCCAGCTTATTCCAGTGCCAGTTTTTAACCGCCACGGTACAGGAGAGCATCGCGGTCAGCACCATGGTGCCGGTAACAGCTATGCCGTAGGCCGCAGCCAGATTACTTGAATGCTCAAAGCTGATAATCACAATCAGCACGGCGAAGTAGAGTACCCAGTTAATCACCGGAATATAGATCTGGCCCGATTCGCGCTCAGAGGTGTGGATGATACGCATCCCCGGCAGATAGCCCAGTCGCACCGCCTGACGCGTCAGCGAGAAGACGCCGGAGATCACCGCCTGTGAGGCAATCACCGTGGCCAGCGTCGCCAGAATCAGCATCGGGATCAGCGCCCAGTCCGGTGCCAGCAGGAAGAAGGGGTTTTTAATCGCTTTGGGATCGCTGAGTAACAGCGCGCCCTGACCAAAGTAGTTCAGGACCAGCGACGGCAGCACCACCGAGAACCAGGCCAGTCGGATCGGCACTTTACCGAAGTGACCCATATCGGCATACAGCGCTTCAACCCCGGTAATCGCCAGCACCACCGCGCCCAGCGCGAAGAATGAGACAGATTTATAGTGCAGGAAGAACTCGACCGCATAGGCGGGGTTCAGCGCATGCAGCACTTCCGGGTTTTTCATGATGCCACTGACCCCCAGGATCGCCAGCACCAGGAACCACACCAGCATCACCGGCGCGAAGAGTTTTCCCACCATGCCGGTGCCATGTTTCTGAATCGCAAACAGCAGCGTCAGCACCGCAATCGACATCGGCACAATAAAGGGATCCAGCGACGGCGCGGCAATCTCCAGGCCTTCAATGGCTGACATCACCGAAATGGCCGGCGTGATGACCACTTCCCCATAGAAGAAGCTGCCGCCAATCAGGCCCATGATCACCAGCACTGCCGTGGCGCGTGCACCCGTATGGCGGCCCGCCAGCGACATCAGTGTCAGAATACCGCCTTCACCGGCATTGTCGGCACGCATCACATAGCTGATGTACTTCAGTGATACCACCAGCACCAGCAGCCAGAAAATCAGCGACAAAAAGCCAAACACCGCTTCCCGCTCAACGCCGAAGCCAAACTGTCCGGAGAGACATTCACGTAAGGTATACAGCGGACTGGTGCCGATATCCCCGTAAACAACACCAATAGCGGCCAGCGTTAATCCGCGAAGTGACTGCTTATTATCCGAGCTCATAGAGTTATCTTTTGTTGGAGTCTAAGAGGCGCAAAAAACCCCTCGCTCAGGCCATCAAAAAGCGCACAGTATGCACGGTTTGCCGAAAATTCCTATACCCGCTTCGCCTGTCTGTCAGGGTAACAGGGTGGTTTCAGGCATTAAAGCGTCAATCAGCGCCGCTTTCAAA
Organism: Pantoea sp. paga; assembly: GCF_007558755.1. Lineage (NCBI taxonomy): Bacteria > Pseudomonadati > Pseudomonadota > Gammaproteobacteria > Enterobacterales > Erwiniaceae > Pantoea > Pantoea sp. paga. The sequence continues at coordinate 241,279 of NZ_VLTF01000007.1, read as the reverse complement.
GCAGGCAAACCTTATGAAACAAAAAAGCTGACAGCTATCAACGCTTTCACGCATGATGATCTATAGAGTAAGGCGCTTGCTGAAGCGCGGCGGCCCGACGATCGTAAGGACATTGAAGTGATTATGGCTCAACCCCATCTTTTGGCAGAAAGAATTTCTCGCCTTAGCAATGCGTTAGAAAAAGGATTGTATGAGCGACATCATGCCATCCGCCTTTGCCTGCTGGCAGCGCTGAGCGGTGAAAGCGTATTCCTGCTGGGACCGCCCGGCATCGCCAAGAGCCTGATTGCCCGCCGCCTGAAATATGCCTTTCAGCACGCCCGCGCCTTTGAATATCTGATGACCCGTTTCTCCACACCGGAAGAGGTGTTTGGCCCGCTATCCATTCAGGCACTGAAGGATGAAGGGCGCTATCAGCGCCTCACTAAAGGTTATCTGCCCGACGCGGAGATTGTTTTTCTGGATGAGATCTGGAAAGCCGGCCCGGCGATTCTGAATACCCTGCTGACCGCTATCAACGAACGCCGCTTCCGCAATGGCGACAGTGAAGAGGCCATTCCGATGCGTCTGCTGGTCACCGCCTCCAATGAAATGCCGGAAGCGGACAGCGGCCTTGAAGCGCTCTATGATCGGATGCTGATCCGCCTGTGGCTGGATAATGTGCATGAGAAGCAGAACTTTCGCAGCATGCTGACCCATCAGCAGGATGAGCACACCAATCCGGTCGCGGAATCCCTGCGCATCAGTGATGAGGAGTATGCGCAGTGGCAGCTCGGCATCAGTCAGGTCAGCCTCCCGGATGCGGTGTTTGAGCTGATTTATCAGCTGCGCCAGCAACTGGAAAGCCAGCCCGCCGCGCCCTATATTTCCGATCGTCGCTGGAAAAAAGCGATTCATCTGCTGCAGGCCAGCGCCTTTTACAGTGGCCGCAGCGCCATTGCGCCGATAGACCTGATCCTGCTGAAAGATTGCCTCTGGCACGACGTCGCGTCCATGCAACTGCTGGAGCGTGAAATCGATCAGCTGATGACGCAGCACGCCTGGCAGCAGCAGCCGATGCTGCTGAAACTGCATCAGATAAAAGCGCGTCGCATGGCTCTGCAGCAGCAACAGAGCATCGCACAGGCGATCACCCTGGAAAAACACAGTGGGATGTTCAGTCGCAAACCCCATTACGATCTGCCGGAAACCTTCACTGATGAGCAACTGACGCTGATGCTGCAAAAGCCGCTGATGCTGCATGACATGCAGGTGACACATCTGGTTATCGCGCGTGATGCACTGAATCAGTGGCTGCAGAAAGGGGGCGAGGTTCGCGGCAAGCTCAATGGGATTGGCTTTGCGCAGAGTCTGGATTTACAGGTGGATGCGCAGCACTGCCTGGCTATCCGTGATGTCAGCCTGCAATCGTCGCGTCTGACACTGCCTGGCGTCAGCAACAGCGAGCCACTGCCCGGTGAGATCACCGAAGCGCTGGATGCACTGGAGAGTGAACTGCGGTCGCAGCGTCATCTGTTCAGCCAGCACCAGCGCTGCCTGTTTATCAGTGATGACTGGCTGGCGCGGGTTGAAACCAGCCTGCAGGATGTGGCGGAACAGCTGAAACAGGCGCGTAAATGATCCCACTGGAGACGCTCAGCACACTGCTCTCCGTGGGTGAAACCGAACTGATTGAAGAGCTGATTATTGCCCTGCTGGCGTCTCCACAGCTGGCGCTGTTTTTTGAAAAGTTTCCCGGGCTGAAAAAAGCGCTGTTGCGCGATGTGCCACGCTGGCGAGCGGAGATCAACGCTGAGCTCAAAGCCACGCCGGTTCCGGCCACGCTGGCCGAAGAGTTTCAGCTGTTCCAGCGGGTACAACTCCTCAGCGATCGTGAATTCAGCCACCAGCTGAATGCCACACTTCAGGCGCTTGAAAGCCTGCCTTCCCCTTTTCTGGATGAAGCCAACCGGCTGCTGCAGCACACCGATATCAGCCATCTCAGCAGCGCGCAGCACCAGCTTTTTCTACAGCGCTGGCGGCTGAGCCTGACCTTACAGACCCTGACGCTGAATCAGGCGTTGCTGGAGCAGCAGCGCGAACGCCTGCTGGCGGAACTTCAGCAGCGTATGGCGCTGAGCGGTCAGCTGGCACCGATTCTTGGCGACGATGACGAAGCCGCCGCTGGTCGGCTGTGGGACATGAGCAAAGCGTCACTGCAGCCTGGCGACTATCAGCTAATGCTGCAATATGGCGACTTTCTGGCGCAGCAACCGGAGCTGCTGAAGCTGGCCCAGCAGCTGGGTCGCAGCCGCGAGGCAAAATCGGTGCCGTCGCAGGATGCCCCTATGGAGGCCTTTCACCATATGGTGCAGGAACCTGCGGCCGTGCCGGAGGAGGTCAGCGGCATTCACCAGAGCGATGACGTGCTGCGTCTGCTGCCGCCGGAATTAGCTGCGCTAAGTATCAGTGAACTGGAGCTGGAGTTTTACCGGCGGCTGGTAGAGAAACGGCTGCTGACCTACAAGCTGCAGGGCGATGCCTGGCATGAAAAGGTCACGATGCGTCCGGCCAGCCACCAGCAGCATGAAGAGCAGCCGCGCGGGCCGTTCATCGTCTGCGTCGATACCTCGGGTTCGATGGGTGGCTTCAATGAGCGCTGCGCCAAAGCGTTTTGTCTGGCGCTGCTGAAAGTCGCGCTGGCCGATCGCCGTCGCTGCTACATCATGCTGTTTGCGCATGAGGTGATCGGCTATGAACTGACCGGTGATGACGGGCTGGAACAGGCGATTCGCTTTCTCAGTCAGCGCTTTCGCGGCGGCACCGATCTGGCAGCCTGCCTCTCTTCCGTGGTGACCCGTATGGAAGGCGTCCTGTGGCAGGAAGCCGATGCGGTGATCGTCTCCGATTTTATTGCCCAGCGTCTGCCGGAAGAGGTGATCGCGACCATTAAAACGCGTCAGCGAAATAATCAGCAACGTTTTCACGCCGTGGCTATGTCGGCCCACGGGAAACCAGGTATTCTGCGCATCTTCGACCATATCTGGCGTTTCGATACCGGCATGAAAAGCCGTCTGCTGCGTCACTGGCGGCGTTAAGTCATCGGGCAGAAATGCATATTTGCTATAGTAAATTACCGTTTCACTTACTCAGCAATCTGGAGCTTCCTGTGACGCTTGCTCAACCTCATCGCGATCTGCCTGCACCGACGCGAACGCTACTGCTCTCCGGCCATAACATTGAACAAAAACGTGCCGAATTGCTGGCCTATTTCCACCAGACCTGGGAACAGTATGAAAGTCTGTTTACCTGTCTGGCCGATCCCAGGGCCTGGTTTACCAAAGCCATTCCGCTGCGCCATCCTTTAATCTTCTATTTTGGCCACACCGCCACCTTCTACATTAATAAGCTGATGGCCGGACGCCTTATCGACGCGCGTCTGGACGATCGTATCGAAGCGATGATGGCGATTGGTGTGGATGAGATGAGTTGGGACGATCTCAACGACAGCCACTATGACTGGCCCACCATTGAAGAAGTCCGCGAATACCGCGGGCGCGTTAAAGCGCTGGTCAGCGATCTCATCCAGACCCTGCCGCTGACTCTGCCGATCACCTGGGAGAGTCCGGCCTGGGTGATCCTGATGGGTATTGAGCATGAGCGTATTCATCTGGAAACCTCCAGCGTACTGATACGCCAGTTACCGGTCGGGTGGGTGAAACCCCAGCCCGCGTGGGCGGTCTGCCCGATGGCGCGCCACCAGCGCGAGGCTGTTCCGGCCAATACCCTGCTGCCGATGCCCGGCGGCACCGTCACGTTGGGTAAAACCGACGATACCTATGGCTGGGATGTCGAATATGGCCGCCAGCAGATCGCGCTGCAGCCGTTCCAGGCGAGCAAAATGCTGGTCAGCAACGCGGAATTCCTGGCGTTCGTTGAGGCGGGGGGTTATCAGGACGCTCGCTGGTGGGATGACGAAGGCTGGGGCTGGTGTCAGTTTGCTAAAGCGGAGATGCCCACCTTCTGGGTCGGCACGCCTGCGATGCCCGATCAGCTTAAACTGCGTCTGATGTGTGAAGAAGTCGCGATGCCGTGGGACTGGCCAGCCGAGGTTAACCAGCTGGAAGCGGCGGCCTTCTGCCGCTGGAAAGCGGATCAGACGGGTATGAGCGTTCAGCTTCCCTGTGAGGCGGAGTGGGCTCAGCTGCGCGAACAGGTCGCGGGCGATCAGCCGGATTGGGATCGGGCACCGGGCAACATTAACCTGGCGTACTGGGCTTCCTCTTCACCGGTCGATCTCTTCGCTCAGGGCGACTTCTTCGATATCGTCGGTAACGTCTGGCAGTGGACGACCACGCCGACCAACGGCTTTGAAGGCTTTAAAGTCCACCCGCTTTATGATGATTTCTCTACCCCGACCTTTGATGGCAAACATTCGCTGATCAAAGGCGGCAGCTGGATATCGACCGGCAACGAAGCGCTGAAATCGGCACGCTATGCGTTCCGCCGCCACTTCTTCCAGCATGCCGGTTTCCGCTACGTGGTTTCCAGCCATCAGGAAACCATGGCGCTGAATCCGTATGAATCTGACGCTATGGTGTCGCAATACCTCGACTTCCAGTATGGCCCGCGCTATTTCGGAGTGGATAACTATGCCGAAAGCCTGGTAAACCTGGCGCTGAATTACACCACGGCACGCGGCGAGGCACTGGATATTGGCTGTGCCACCGGACGCGCCAGTTTTGAACTGGCCCGCCACTTTGAACGAGTCACCGGTATGGACTACTCGGCGCGCTTCATCGATGTGGCGCTTCAGCTGGCCAGCGGCGAAGACTTCCGTTATCTCCTGCCACAGGAAGGCGATCTGGTGGAGTATCGCCAGGTTCGCCTGAAAGATTTTGCGCTGGAGAGCGAACTGGCGCAGCGGATTCAGTTTGTTCAGGGCGACGCCTGTAACCTTAAGCCGCAACCCGCCCGTTACGATCTGGTACTCGCTTCCAACCTGATCGATCGCCTGCGTCAGCCCGCACGCTTCCTGCGGGATGTCACGCCGATGCTGCGTCAGGGCGGCATTCTGGTGCTCTCATCGCCCTATACCTGGCTGGAGGATTTCACGCCGAAGGAGAACTGGCTGGGCGGCGTGCGTGAAAACGGTGAGGCACTGACGACGCTGCAGGCACTGCAACGTCTGCTGGCGGCCGACTTCGACCTGGTCGATGAACCGCAGGATAAACCGTTTGTGATCCGAGAAACGGCCCGCAAGTTCCAGCACACGCTGGCGCAGGTCACCGTCTGGCGCAAACGCTAAGTGAACCGGCAGCGGCGCCCGTCGCTGCCGGGAGTTGCCTGAACCACTATTTTGCTGCACATTCATCCTTGTTTACTTAAGCAGACCAATAACGAGGATGGCCATGGCCGAACATCTGCAGCTCGATAACCTGGATCGCGGCATTCTGAATGCCCTGCTCGACAACGCGCGCACTGCTTACGCCGAGCTGGCAAAACAGTTTAACGTCAGCCCCGGCACCATTCATGTCCGCGTGGAGAAGATGAAGCAGGCGGGCATTATCCTGGGCACCCGGGTTGATATCGATCCGCGCCAGCTGGGGTTTGATGTCTGCTGTTTTATCGGCATTATCCTTAAGAGCGCGCGTGACTATCCGGCGGCGCTGAGCAAACTGGATGCGCTGGATGAAGTAGTTGAAGCCTGGTACACCACCGGCCACTACAGCATCTTTATTAAAGTAATGTGCCGGTCTATTGATGCCCTGCAACAGGTGCTGATCAACAAGATCCAGACCATAGATGAAATTCAGTCGACGGAAACGCTGATCTCACTGCAAAACCCGATCATGCGCACTATCAAGCCCTGATCCTTCTCCGCCTTGTGCATAATCTTATCCCTGACGAATGTGGCGGCTGACAACGGCTGCGTTCGCTTCTCTTAATCTATTAACCCTGTTGTCCACAGGTGGATCACCGCTTGATCACAGCGTACAATGCTCGCCTTAATGTCCGGGAGAGCAAGATGGCCGATATCACCTTAATCAGTGGCAGTACTCTGGGTAGCGCAGAGTATGTGGCTGAACATCTGGAAGAAAAACTACAGGAAGCGGGCTTCTCAACGCAGATGCTGCATGGCCCGGAGCTGGATGAAGTGCCACATGAGGGTATCTGGCTGGTGGTCTGTTCAACTCACGGTGCAGGCGATATTCCCGATAACCTGCTGCCGCTGTTCGAAGCCATCACGGAAAGCCAGCCCGATCTCTCGCAGGTCCGGTTTGGTGCCATCGGACTCGGCAATCATGAATATGACCTCTTTTGTGGCGCGATCCGCCAGATTGAAGCGCTGTTAATTGCTCAGGGTGCCCGCCAGATCGGCGATCGTCTGGAGATTGACGTGCTGGAGCATGAGATCCCTGAAGATCCCGCGGAAGCCTGGCTGGAAAGCTGGAAAAAGGCGATCTGAAGGGGGCTGGGGATCGCGAAATAGTGACGATCCCCAGTGGAAGATGCTGATTTTATCCTTTTCCACTCGTTTATTTTGTGGATAACTACCCTCTTTTACTGCGTATAACCGGTAGTTATCCAAAGAACAACCGTAGAATGATTTTTGAGCTGTGGATAACATGCCATTTTGATCCCAGCTTATACGGATCAGGATCACCGATCACTAACAGGTAGTGATCCTCTTCATCCTGTTGTTTCTGCTGTGCTTCTGGCACATATCCACAGAAAAGCGGGATCCTAATAAGAGATCTAACAGAAAGATCATATACAGATCTAAGATCCTTTCTTTTAAAACCGGACGATCCCGCGGCTTTCACCCCAGACGGAATTTGAGTAGAATCCACGCCCCAGGACGACGATCCTGCAAGTTCATCAACCGAGGTACCACTTCATGTTTTATCAGGATCCTTTTGACGTCATCGTAATTGGTGGTGGTCATGCGGGCACCGAAGCCGCAATGGCGGCAGCCCGAATGGGTCAGCAAACCCTGTTACTCACCCATAACATTGATACGCTTGGACAAATGTCCTGTAACCCGGCGATTGGTGGGATTGGCAAAGGACATTTGGTGAAGGAAGTGGATGCCCTGGGTGGTCTGATGGCCAGTGCGATTGACCAGGCGGGTATCCAGTTCAGGATACTAAACGCCAGCAAAGGTCCGGCAGTGCGGGCAACCCGTGCTCAGGCGGATCGCGTGCTCTATCGCCAGGCAGTGCGTACGGCACTGGAGAACCAGCCCAACCTGATGATCTTCCAGCAGGCGGTCGACGATCTTATCGTGGAAAACGATCGTGTGGTGGGTGCAGTCACCCAGATGGGACTGAAGTTCCGCGCGAAAACCGTCGTCCTCACCGTCGGCACGTTCCTTGACGGCAAAATTCATATCGGTCTGGATAATTACAGTGGCGGTCGCGCAGGTGATCCCCCGTCCATTCCGCTGGCAAAACGACTGCGTGCGCTGCCGCTGCGGGTAGACCGCCTCAAGACCGGTACGCCACCGCGTATTGATGCGCGCACCATCGATTTTTCAGTGCTCAGCCCGCAGCACGGCGATAACCCGATGCCGGTGTTCTCGTTTATGGGCAATGCGTCTCAGCATCCACAGCAGGTACCGTGCTGGATCACTCACACCAATGAGAAAACCCATGAGGTGATCCGCAATAATCTGGATCGCAGCCCGATGTACGCCGGGATCATCGAGGGGATCGGTCCACGCTACTGCCCGTCGATCGAAGACAAAGTGATGCGCTTTGCCGATCGTAACTCGCATCAGATCTTCCTGGAGCCGGAAGGGCTGACCAGCAATGAGATCTACCCGAATGGCATCTCAACCAGTCTGCCATTTGACGTGCAGATTCAGATCGTTCGTTCCATGCAGGGCATGGAGAATGCGAAGATCGTGCGTCCGGGCTATGCCATCGAGTATGACTTCTTCGATCCACGCGATCTCAAACTGACGCTGGAGAGCAAATTTATTCACGGCCTGTTCTTTGCCGGCCAGATCAACGGCACAACCGGTTACGAAGAAGCCGCTGCGCAGGGGATGCTGGCGGGGCTGAACGCCGCCCGTCAGTCTGCGGACAAAGAGGGCTGGGCACCACGTCGTGACCAGGCTTATCTGGGCGTACTGGTTGATGACCTTTGCACGCTCGGTACCAAAGAGCCGTACCGGATGTTTACCTCCCGTGCTGAATATCGTCTGATGCTGCGCGAAGACAATGCCGATCTGCGTCTGACCGAAACCGGTCGTGAACTGGGTCTGGTGGATGATGCTCGCTGGGCGCGTTTCAATCAGAAGCTGGAAGCGATTGAACAGGAGCGTCAGCGTCTGCGCGATATCTGGGTCCATCCGAAGTCAGAGCACGTGACGGAAGTGAATACGGTACTCAGCGCGCCGCTGACCAAAGAAGCGAGCGGCGAAGATCTGCTGCGCCGTCCTGAGCTGACCTATCTGAAGCTGATGACGCTGGATGCCTTTGGTCCGGCACTGGCTGATGAGCAGGCCGCTGAGCAGGTTGAGATTCAGGTTAAATATGAAGGTTATATCGCCCGTCAGCAGGAAGAGATCGATCGCCAGCTGCGTAACGAGAACACACTGTTACCGGTGGAGCTCGACTATCGCCAGGTGAACGGCCTCTCTAATGAGGTGATCGCCAAGCTGAACGATCACAAACCGAGTTCGATCGGTCAGGCGACGCGTATCTCCGGCATTACGCCGGCTGCCATCTCAATTCTGCTTATCTATCTGAAAAAACAGGGTCTGCTGCGTAAAAGCGCCTGATCTGAAAACGGGGCGAGGAGACTCGCCCCCGCTGAATGGACTTATGCTGTGATCAACACACTCACGTCGCTGCTACAGGCAGCCGGTATTTCCCTCTCCGATCAACAAAAACAGCAGTTGGTTGCCTATGTCGGCCTGCTGGATAAGTGGAACAAAGCCTACAATCTGACATCAGTGCGCGATCCGCAACAGATGCTGGTACGCCATATCCTCGACAGCATCGTGGTGGCGCCGCATCTGCAAGGCTCACGTTTCATTGATGTGGGAACCGGACCTGGACTGCCTGGCATTCCGCTGGCTATCGTGATGCCTGATGCGCACTTTACGTTGCTCGACAGCCTGGGCAAGCGGGTGCGGTTCCTGCGTCAGGTTCAGCATGAGTTAGGACTCACTAACATTAATCCGGTGCAGAGCCGGGTTGAAGCGTTCCCGGCTGAGCTGCCCTTTGATGGCGTCATCAGTCGTGCATTTGCCTCGCTGACCGACATGGTGAACTGGTGTCATCATCTGCCGGGAAGAGAAGGGCGCTTCTTCGCGCTGAAAGGCGTGCGCCCGGACGACGAAATTGCGGAGTTACCGGCAGGCTATGTCTCTGACGCGGTGATTAAGCTGCAGGTACCGCAGCTGGAAGGTGACCGCCATCTGGTCATTCTTCGTCATCAGTAGGCTTTCAACTGGCAGATATTTAGCTTTATCAGCCAGTTTTTTTCGTCAGTTAAGGGATGAAAAAAGTGCAGATGATGCGCTATCAATAAAAGATTTTGATTAAGCCCTTGCTGACCAAACGTTAAAACGCTGACGGAAATTATCCGAAAAGCTCTGTTACATTTAACGTTTAATTCACATTCAGTTATCAGAAATATTACTTGTATAGGCGGGTCGCTGAATAAAAGTAGTCACGGCAGAAAATATATCGCGGTAATAACTTTGCGTGCGTAATATCAATTACACGATTCTTAAGCACAGTTCGATGTCAATAGCGTGTTTTCTATGAAAATAGTCTTGCAGATGCATTTTTATAATTTCAATGTTTTGATTTTATTGAATTAATTTGTAATACAGATTGTTCTTAAATAGAGCGCAGATAAAACTCAGTGCAGTGAAAGTGCTTATTATGTGATCTAAAGCACGCTTTAAAAGCAAGTTGCGAGAGAATTTTCAGTCAGATTAGGGTGAATCTCTGCAGGGTAATCTTTGGAAAAATAGCCCTCCGGAAAGAAATTTAAATAATTGTTCACCTTTTCGCTACTTACCGATTGAAATCGCAGGTGCGGCCCGTATAATTTGCACGGCTTTTGCTGCTTGACTCAACTGCGCAAAGGCAGTCTTATACGACACGCGACATACCCCTAACGGGGCAGGAGAGTATCAGCGTCATGTCAGTGTCTCTTTACAGTGTAAAATACGCCCGAACGGTGCTGATGATTCAGCTGGTGACGATAGTCATCATCGGTGCACTCTTTGCTCTTAAAGATGTCATCTGGGGTCTCTCTGCTCTTGCTGGCGGTGCGGCAGCCTGGCTGCCAAACGTATTGTTTTTGTTTTTAGCCTGGCGCCTGCAGGGGCAAACCCCAGCTTCGGGGCGAGTCGCGTGGAGCTTCGCTTTGGGTGAAATAGCCAAAGTGTTTGCGACCATCATTTTGCTCATTGTGGCGTTGGGTCTATTCGGAGCGGTTTTCTGGCCGGTCGGAATAACCTGGTTATCGGTGCTGGTGGTACAAATGCTGGCACCGGCGGTAATTAACAACAAAGGGTAAGAGGCATCATGGCTGCAGGAGAAATCTCTACTCCGCAAGAGTACATTGGTCACCACCTGACTCATCTTCAGTTGGACCTGCGTACCTTCGAGATAGTGAATCCGCACGACGCTCCCGCGACGTTCTGGGTATTAAATATCGATTCCATGTTTTTCTCTATGGTGCTGGGAATCATCTTCCTGGTGTTGTTCCGTAGCGTGGCGAAATCTGCTACCAGCGGTGTGCCAGGGAAAATGCAGGCGGCTATCGAACTTGTTGTCGGTTTCGTCGATAGTAACGTGCGCGACATGTATCACGGTAAGAGCAAACTTATCGCCCCGCTGGCTCTGACAATCTTTGTCTGGGTCTTCCTGATGAACTTCATGGATCTGCTGCCAATCGACTTGCTGCCATATATTGGCGAGCACGTATTGGGGTTACCGGCGCTGCGCGTCGTACCATCTGCAGACGTGAACATCACGCTATCTATGGCGTTGGGCGTATTTATTTTGATTCTGTTCTACAGCATCAAAATGAAAGGCATTGGCGGCTTCACTAAAGAGCTGACGCTGCAGCCTTTTAACCACCCGATCTTCATCCCGATCAACCTGATTCTGGAAGGTGTGAGCCTGCTGTCTAAGCCTGTATCACTGGGTTTACGACTGTTCGGTAACATGTATGCGGGTGAACTGATCTTTATCCTTATTGCCGGTCTGTTGCCGTGGTGGTCGCAGTGGGTGCTGAATGTGCCGTGGGCCATTTTCCACATCCTGATCATTTCGCTACAGGCTTTCATTTTCATGGTCCTCACGATTGTCTATCTGTCGATGGCATCTGAAGAACATTGATTTTTTTCTCAACACTACTTTCCCTCTTGATTTCGGGTTGCAGCGCACACCGCTGAAGCCCGGAAGATGAAGGGAGCATTTAACTGAAACAAACTGGAGACTGTCATGGAAAACCTGAATATGGATCTGCTGTACATGGCTGCCGCTGTGATGATGGGCCTGGCGGCAATCGGTGCTGCGATCGGTATCGGCATCCTCGGAGGAAAATTCCTGGAAGGCGCTGCTCGTCAGCCTGACCTGATTCCTCTGCTGCGTACGCAGTTCTTTGTTGTAATGGGTCTGGTGGATGCAATCCCGATGATCGCTGTTGGTCTGGGTCTGTACGTGATGTTTGCTGTCGCCTAAAGCCCTGTGTTCACTCAGCGCACAATGTGCAAGGGTGAACGGATTCTGCCGCTTATCGTTGATAACGGCAGAAAAGTTAAATACTCAATCTAGAGGCATTGTGCTGTGAACATTAATGCAACAATCCTCGGCCAGGCTATCGCGTTCATCCTGTTTGTCGCGTTCTGCATGAAGTACGTATGGCCGCCGCTCATGGCTGCTATCGAAAAGCGCCAGAAAGAAATTGCTGAAGGCCTTGCTTCTGCTGAACGTGCAAAGAAAGATTTGGATCTCGCGCAGGCTAATGCGACCGACCAGCTGAAAAAAGCCAAAGAAGACGCTCAGGTCATTATCGAGCAAGCGAACAAGCGTCGCGCGCAGATTCTGGACGAAGCCAAAACCGAAGCTGAAAACGAACGTAATCGCATCGTGACACAAGCGCAGGCTGAAATTGACGCTGAACGCAAACGTGCGCGTGAAGAACTGCGTAAGCAGGTCGCGTTGCTGGCTATGGCTGGCGCCGAGAAGATCATCGAACGCTCCGTGGATGAAGCTGCTAACAGCGACATCGTTGATAAACTGGTCGCTGAACTGTAAGGAGGGAGGGGCTGATGTCTGATCTGATTACTGTAGCTCGCCCCTACGCCAAAGCAGCTTTTGACTTTGCTGTTGAGCATCAAAGTATTGAACGCTGGCAACAGATGCTGGCGTTTGCCGCAGAAGTGGCTCGCAATGAACAGATGGCTGATCTTCTCTCAGGTGCATTAGCACCCGAAGCGCTGGCAGCGTCGTTTAACGCAGTCTGTGGTGATCAACTGGATGAATCCGCGCAGAACCTGATTAAGGTGATGGCGGAAAACGGACGTTTGACAGCGCTTCCGGCTGTACTGGCTCAATACATCGAACTGCGTGACGCTCATGAAGCCACCGCTGAAGTTGATGTTATCTCCGCCAGTACGCTGAGTGACGACCAGCTGAATAAAATCAGCGCCGCGATGGAAAAACGTCTGTCACGCAAAGTTAAGCTGAATTGCAAAATTGATAAGTCTGTGATGGCAGGCGTGATCATCCGTTCGGGTGATCTGGTTATTGATGGCAGCGTACGCGGCCGTCTTGACCGTCTGGCTGACGTCTTGCAGTCTTAAGGGGACTGGAGCATATGCAACTGAATTCCACCGAAATCAGCGAACTGATCAAGCAGCGCATTGCTCAGTTCAATGTCGTGAGTGAAGCTCACAACGAAGGTACGATTGTTTCTGTAAGTGACGGTATCATCCGCGTACACGGCCTGGCCGATGTCATGCAGGGTGAGATGATTGCCCTGCCGGGCAACCGTTACGCTATCGCCCTGAACCTCGAGCGTGACTCGGTTGGTGCAGTGGTGATGGGCCCTTACGCTGACCTCGCCGAAGGCATGAAGGTTAAGTGTACTGGCCGTATTCTTGAAGTACCGGTAGGCCGTGGCCTGCTGGGCCGCGTAGTGAACACCCTGGGTGCTCCTATCGACGGTAAAGGCGCAATCGACAACGACGGTTTCTCACCGGTTGAAGTCATTGCACCTGGCGTTATCGACCGTCAGTCAGTCGACCAGCCGGTTCAGACCGGTTATAAGTCGGTCGATGCGATGATTCCAATCGGCCGTGGCCAGCGTGAGCTGATCATCGGTGACCGTCAGACCGGTAAAACCGCGATGGCGATCGATGCGATCATCAACCAGCGCGACTCAGGCATCAAGTGTGTCTACGTTGCGATTGGTCAGAAAGCCTCAACCATTTCTAACGTGGTTCGTAAGCTGGAAGAGCATGGCGCACTGCAGAACACCATCGTTGTTGTGGCGTCTGCTTCTGAATCTGCTGCACTGCAGTATCTCTCTCCGTACGCAGGCTGTGCGATGGGCGAATACTTCCGTGACCGTGGTGAAGATGCGCTGATCGTTTACGATGACCTTTCTAAGCAGGCTGTCGCGTACCGTCAGATTTCTCTGCTGCTGCGCCGTCCACCAGGTCGCGAAGCATTCCCTGGCGACGTGTTCTATCTCCACTCCCGTCTGCTGGAACGTGCATCACGCGTAAGCGCTGATTATGTAGAGCGTTTCACCAATGGCGCAGTGACAGGTAAAACCGGTTCACTGACCGCGCTGCCGATCATCGAAACCCAGGCGGGCGACGTTTCTGCGTTCGTTCCGACCAACGTAATCTCGATTACTGATGGTCAGATCTTCCTGGAATCGAACCTGTTCAACTCCGGTATTCGTCCGGCCGTTAACCCAGGTATTTCGGTATCCCGCGTAGGTGGTGCTGCACAGACCAAGATCATCAAGAAACTGTCCGGTGGTATTCGTACCGCGCTGGCACAGTATCGTGAACTGGCGGCATTCTCGCAGTTCGCCTCTGATCTGGATGATGCAACCCGCAAACAGCTGAGCCACGGTCAGAAAGTGACCGAGCTGCTGAAGCAGAAACAGTATGCGCCGATGTCTGTTGCGCAGCAGGGTCTGGTTCTGTTCGCTGCAGAGCGTGGCTATCTGAACGACGTTGAACTGGCAAAAATTGGCAGCTTCGAAGCTGCACTGCTGGCCTTCGCCGATCGCGACCACGCTGAGCTGATGGCTGAAATCAACCAGTCGGGTAACTTTAATAACGATATCGAAGCCAAGCTGAAAGGCCTGGTCGAGACGTTTAAAGCAACCCAGTCCTGGTAATGTCTGGCGGCTTGTCTGAAAAGGCAGGCCGCAAGGCTTTGAGGAGAAGCTAATGGCCGGCGCAAAAGAGATACGAAGCAAGATTGGAAGCGTGAAAAACACGCAGAAGATCACCAAAGCGATGGAAATGGTCGCCGCCTCCAAGATGCGTAAAACGCAGGAACGCATGGCGGCCAGCCGTCCGTATGCAGAAACCATGCGCAAAGTGATTGGTCACCTTGCGTTGGGTAATCTGGAATACAAGCACCCTTACCTGGAAGAGCGCGACGTGAAGCGCGTCGGCTACCTGGTCGTTTCAACTGACCGCGGGCTTTGTGGTGGTTTGAACATTAACCTGTTCAAAAAGTTACTGGCGGATATGAAGTCCTGGTCCGATAAAGGCGTGCAGAGCGATCTGTCGATTATCGGTTCGAAAGGGGCATCATTCTTTAATGCTGTGGGTGGCAACATTGTGGCGCAAGTCAGCGGCATGGGCGATAAACCTGCTCTGTCTGATCTGATTGGCCCGGTAAAAGTGATGTTGCAGGCTTATGATGAAGGCCGCATCGACAAGCTGATGATCGTCAATAACAAATTCAATAACACCATGTCTCAGACTCCGACCATCACCCAACTGCTGCCGTTACCGCCAGCGGAAGGTGAAGAAGAGATGAAGGCGAAGACCTGGGATTACCTGTATGAACCCGATCCGAAAGCGCTGCTGGATACCCTGCTGCGTCGTTATGTCGAATCGCAGGTTTATCAGGGTGTGGTGGAAAATCTGGCCAGTGAGCAGGCCGCACGTATGGTGGCGATGAAAGCCGCAACCGATAACGGCGGAAATCTGATCAAAGAGCTGCAGTTGGTGTACAACAAAGCTCGTCAGGCCAGCATCACCCAGGAACTTACCGAGATTGTCGGTGGAGCCTCCGCGGTTTAACCAGGTTTGGAATTAGGTAGAGGATTCAAGATGGCAACTGGAAAGATTGTCCAGATTATCGGCGCCGTTGTTGACGTCGAATTCCCTCAGGACGCGGTACCGCAAGTGTACAGCGCCCTCGAGGTTATGAATGGTGATGCGCGTCTGGTGCTGGAAGTTCAGCAGCAGCTCGGCGGCGGCGTAGTACGTACCATCGCAATGGGTACGTCTGACGGCCTGAAGCGTGGTCTGAGCGTCAACGACCTGCAGAAACCGATTCAGGTACCCGTCGGTAAAGCGACCCTGGGCCGTATCATGAACGTTCTCGGCGAGCCAATCGATATGAAAGGCGAGCTGAAAGAAGAAGATGGCAGCGCAGTAGAGATCGCCTCTATTCACCGCGCCGCCCCTTCTTATGAAGATCAGTCTAACTCGCAGGAACTGCTGGAAACCGGCATCAAGGTTATCGACCTGATGTGTCCGTTTGCCAAAGGCGGTAAAGTCGGTCTGTTCGGTGGTGCGGGTGTAGGTAAAACCGTCAACATGATGGAACTGATCCGTAACATCGCGGCTGAACACTCAGGTTACTCAGTGTTTGCCGGTGTGGGTGAGCGTACTCGTGAGGGTAACGACTTCTACCACGAAATGACTGACTCTAACGTTATCGATAAAGTTGCGCTGGTCTATGGCCAGATGAACGAGCCGCCGGGTAACCGTCTGCGCGTAGCACTGACCGGTCTGACCATGGCGGAAAAATTCCGTGATGAAGGCCGCGACGTTCTGCTGTTCATCGATAACATCTACCGTTATACCCTGGCCGGTACAGAAGTTTCTGCACTGCTGGGTCGTATGCCATCTGCGGTAGGTTACCAGCCAACGCTGGCAGAAGAGATGGGTGTGTTGCAGGAGCGTATTACCTCCACCAAGACCGGTTCAATCACCTCCGTACAGGCCGTTTACGTCCCTGCGGATGACCTGACTGACCCATCACCAGCAACCACCTTTGCGCACTTAGACTCAACGGTAACGCTGAGCCGTCAGATCGCCTCTCTGGGTATCTACCCGGCCGTTGACCCGCTGGACTCTACCAGCCGTCAGCTGGATCCGCTGGTTGTCGGTCAGGAGCACTATGATGTTGCACGTGGCGTTCAGTCACTGCTGCAGCGTTATCAGGAACTGAAAGACATCATCGCCATCCTCGGTATGGATGAGCTGTCTGAAGAAGACAAACTGCTGGTGGCACGTGCGCGTAAGATTCAGCGCTTCCTGTCTCAGCCGTTCTTCGTTGCAGAAGTATTCACCGGTTCACCGGGCAAATACGTGACGCTGAAAGACACTATCCGTGGCTTTAAAGGCATCATGGAAGGTGAGTTTGACCACCTGCCAGAGCAGGCCTTCTACATGGTTGGCGCCATCGAAGAAGCCGTGGAAAAAGCGAAGAAACTGTAATAACGGTTTCCCGGGAGGAAGATTATGGCTATGACTTATCACCTGGATGTGGTCAGCGCAGAGGAGCAGTTGTTCTCTGGTCTGGTACAGAAAATTCAGGTGTCAGGTAGCGAAGGTGAACTGGGGATTTTCCCTGGCCATGCGCCGCTGCTGACTGCCATTAAGCCTGGAATGATCCGTATCGTGAAACAGCATGGCGAAGAGGAGTATATCTACCTCTCTGGCGGCGTGCTGGAAGTGCAACCGGGCAGCAGCACCGTTCTGGCCGATACCGCTATCCGCGGTACCGATCTGGATGAAGCGCGCGCTCTGGAAGCAAAACGCAAAGCAGAAGACCATATGAACAGCAGCCACGGCGACGTGGACTATGCTCAGGCCTCTGCCGAGCTGGCGAAAGCCATTGCTAAACTGCGCGTGATCGAACTGACCAAAAAAGCGATGTAATCCAGCTTTATGCGTCATGAAATGCCAGCCCTCGGGCTGGCATTTTTTTTGTCTGCTGCGCCTGATCTGCCTGTCCGCCTAATTTCGGCCTGAGAAAAATGTAGTAATCTCAATCCCAAACCGTTTTACTTTCACCCGTAAAAATTCACTCAGGATAGTTATGTCTAACAGTGCGATGAGTGTGGTGATCCTTGCTGCTGGCAAGGGCACCCGTATGTATTCCGATCTGCCTAAAGTTCTGCATACGCTGGCAGGCAAACCCATGGTTCAGCATGTGATTGACGCGGCTAAGGGGCTGGGTGCACAGCAGGTTCATCTGGTTTATGGTCACGGCGGCGATCGCCTGAAGGCGACCCTCACTGACAGCACGCTCAACTGGGTGCTGCAGGCCGAGCAGCTCGGCACTGGCCATGCGATGCAGCAGGCAGCGCCCGCATTCGCTGATGATGAAGATATCATGATGCTTTACGGCGACGTGCCGCTCATCTCTCAGGCGACACTACAGAGACTGCGCGAAGCCAAACCGCAGGGCGGCATTGGCTTACTTACCGTGGTACTGGACGACCCAACCGGCTATGGCCGCATTGTGCGTGAGAACGACACCATCACCGGCATTATCGAACAGAAAGATGCCAGTCCGGCGCAGCTCACCATTAAAGAGATCAACACCGGCATTCTGATAGCCAACGGCGGCGATTTAAAACGCTGGCTGGCGCAGCTCACCAACAATAATGCGCAGGGTGAGTATTACATCACCGATATTATCGCGCTGGCGCATCAGGAAGGTCGGGTGATCAACGCGGTTCATCCTGCACGCATCAGTGAAACTGATGGCGTCAATAACCGGCTGCAGCTGGCGACATTAGAGCGCACTTACCAGGCTGAACAGGCGGAAAAACTGCTGCTGGCTGGCGTGATGCTGCGCGATCCGGCCCGTTTTGACCTGCGCGGGACGCTGACGCACGGGCGGGATGTTGAAATTGACACCAACGTCATTATTGAAGGCCAGGTCACGCTGGGTGCACGCGTCAGAATCGGCGCAGGCTGCATTATCAAAAACAGCGTGATTGGAGATGACTGTGAAATCAGTCCCTATTCGGTGATCGAGGATGCGAATCTCGCCACTGCCTGCACCGTCGGACCTTTTGCCCGTCTGCGTCCTGGCAGCGAACTGGCCGATGCCGCCCACGTGGGCAACTTCGTCGAAATGAAGAAAGCGCGTCTGGGCAGAGGATCGAAAGCGGGGCACCTCTCCTATCTCGGTGATGCGGAGATTGGCGACAACGTAAATATCGGTGCAGGCACCATTACCTGCAACTACGACGGTGCGAACAAATTTAAAACCGTGATTGGCGATGATGTGTTTGTGGGCTCGGATACTCAGCTGGTGGCGCCGGTCAGCATCGCGGCAGGGACCACCATTGCGGCGGGCACGACCATCATGAAAGATGTGACCCAGGCCGGTCTGGTCTATAACCGTAAAGAGCAGAATCACAAAGCGGACTGGCAGCGTCCGGTGAAGAAAAAATAAATTTTTAACGGCCCGCTTTAATGCGGGCCGATGCAGTGCAGTGCCAAAACTATAATCCCCACTCTCTACAAGGCTCGGGGAACCGGCAAAGCCGGATATCAGGTCGCATGACAACAGAAGTGGCGTAAAGCCATGTAGTCAGGAAAACATCATTATGTGTGGAATTGTTGGTGCAGTAGCGCAACGTGATATCGCAGAGATTCTGCTGGAAGGTCTGCGTCGTCTTGAATATCGCGGATATGATTCGGCCGGTCTGGCCGTGGTCGATCGTCAGGGGCACGTCACGCGCCTGCGGCGTTTAGGGAAAGTGCAGAAACTGGCGGAAGCCGCTGAGCAGCAACCGCTGATTGGTGGCACCGGCATCGCGCACACGCGCTGGGCAACCCATGGCGAGCCGTCGGAAGCGAACGCGCATCCGCACGTCTCAGAGCACATCATCATCGTGCACAACGGCATCATTGAAAACCATGAGCCATTGCGTGCTGAACTGATCGCGCGCGGTTACGTCTTTGCCTCTGAAACGGACACCGAAGTGGTGGCGCATCTGGTTCACTGGGAGCAGAAGCAGGGCGGTTCGCTGCGTGAAGTGGTGCTGCGTGTGATTCCGCAGCTGCGCGGTGCCTATGGCATGGTGATTATGGACAGCCGCGATCCGTCACTGCTGGTGGCGGCCCGTTCCGGCAGCCCACTGGTGATTGGTCGTGGCATGGGCGAAAACTTTATCGCCTCGGATCAGCTGGCTCTGCTGCCGGTGACCCGTCGGTTCATCTATCTGGAAGAGGGTGATATCGCCGAGATCAGCCGTCGCGATGTCACGGTGATCGACCGTGAAGGCAACACCGTGACCCGTGCCGAGATCGAATCGAACCTGCAATATGACGCCGGTGACAAAGGCATTTACCGTCACTACATGCAGAAAGAGATCTACGAACAGCCCATGGCGCTGAAAAGTACCCTGAGCGGTCGGTTCAGCCAGGGTCAGGTTGATCTCAGCGAACTGGGCGCGGGCGCAGAAGCGCTGCTGAGCCAGGTTGAGCATATCCAGATTATCGCCTGCGGCACCTCCTATAACTCCGGCATGGTGTCACGCTACTGGTTTGAGTCGCTGGCAAACCTGCCCTGTGATGTCGAGATTGCCTCGGAGTTCCGCTATCGCAAATCAGCCGTTCGCAAAAACAGCCTGCTGATCACCCTGTCGCAGTCGGGTGAAACGGCAGATACCCTGGCGGCGCTGCGTCTCTCTAAAGAGCTGGGCTACCTGGGCTCGCTGGCGGTCTGCAACGTGGCCGGTTCGTCACTGGTGCGGGAATCTGACCTGGCACTGATGACCAAAGCGGGCACCGAAATTGGCGTCGCCTCTACCAAAGCGTTCACCACCCAGTTAGCGGTGCTGCTGATGCTGGTGGCGAAACTGGGCCGTCTGAAAGGGATGTCTGCCGAGACTGAACATGAGATCGTTCATGCACTGCAGGCGTTGCCGAACCGGATTGAGCAGATGCTGGCGCAGGATAAGCTGATTGAGAATCTGGCGGAAGGCTTCTCTGACAAGCATCACGCGCTATTCCTGGGCCGTGGCGATCAATATCCGATTGCCATGGAAGGGGCGCTGAAGCTCAAGGAGATCTCCTACATTCATGCGGAAGCCTACGCCGCAGGCGAGCTGAAACATGGCCCGCTGGCGCTGATTGATGCGGACATGCCGGTGATCGTGGTGGCACCTAACAACGAACTGCTGGAGAAGCTCAAATCCAACATCGAAGAGGTACGCGCACGCGGCGGCCTGCTCTATGTCTTTGCCGATCAGGATGCGGGCTTCAGCGACAGTGACGGCATGAAGATCATCCCGTTGCCGCATGTCGAAGAGGTCATTGCGCCCATCTTCTACACGGTGCCGCTACAGTTACTCTCCTATCACGTCGCCCTGATCAAAGGGACCGACGTCGATCAGCCACGTAACCTGGCAAAATCGGTTACTGTAGAATAACCGGGTGGGCCCCGTCGCGGGCCCACTTTGCTCCGGCCCTTTGTCATATAACTGTCATATTTCGTACATTTCACTGTCATCAAACTGTCCTATTTTCCCTCCTGCAGCAATCACAGATTCTTACTAAAACGGCCCCAAGCCTGACTTTTCTCCCCTGGAGGGAATATGACACTGATGCGTAGCACCGTAGCCCGAATCCTCGCCACCACCTTCGCCGTAAGCGCGGTATCTGCTTTTGCGGCAACCGATCTCACTGGCGCAGGCGGGACGTTCCCGGCGCCGGTTTATGCCAAGTGGGCAGCAGAATATCAAAAAGCCACCGGTAGCAAAGTTAACTACCAGGGTATCGGTTCATCTGGCGGCGTGAAACAGATCATCGCCAAAACCGTCGATTTCGGTGCATCCGATGCGCCAATGAAAGATGAAGATCTGCAGAAAAATGGCCTGTTCCAGTTCCCGACCGTGATCGGTGGCGTGGTACTGGCGGTTAACCTGCCGGGTATCAAGTCAGGTCAGCTGACGCTGGATGGCAAAACCGTCGGTGATATCTACCTTGGCACCATCAAAAAGTGGAACGACCCGGCGATTGCCAAACTTAACCCAGGCGTGAAACTGCCAGAGACCAACATCAACGTGGTACGTCGTGCTGATGGTTCAGGCACCTCGTTCGTCTTCACCAGCTATCTGGCGAAAGTGAATCCGGACTGGAACAGCAAAATTGGTAAAGGTAACACCGTTAACTGGCCGGTCGGTCTGGGCGGTAAAGGCAACGACGGCGTCGCCGCGTTTGTTCAGCGTCTGCCGGGTTCAATCGGCTACGTGGAGTACGCCTACGCTAAACAGAACAACCTGACCTACACCAAACTGATCGATGCCGATGGCAAAGCGGTCGCCCCAAGCGAAACCAGCTTCAGTAATGCCGCGAAAGGCGCTGACTGGAGTAAATCGTTCGCGCAGGATCTGACCTTCCAGAAGGGCGCTGATGCCTGGCCAATCTCGTCAACCACCTTTATTCTGATCTACAAAGATCAGGCTAATGCGGCCAAAGGCGCTGAAGTACTGAAATTCTTCGACTGGGCTTACAAAAGCGGCAGCAAAACCGCCACAGCGCTGGATTATGCTGCGCTGCCAGAGAGCGTGACTGAACAGATTCGCGCCGCCTGGAAAGCCAACATCAAAGACAGTTCTGGTAAAGCGCTTTATCAGTAATTGACCGACCCTGACCGGACAGCAGTCCGGTCAGACTCAACGGGCGGCGTCATGCCGTCCTGATAACTTCTGAAGACTGAGACTTCTATGGCTGCAACGAAGCCGGCATTCAAAGCCCCAGGCAAACAAGGTGACAGAATTTTTGGCGCGCTGGTCAGGCTGGCTGCGCTGATTGTCCTGTTACTGATGGGCGGCATTATTGTCTCCCTGATCATCTCCTCGTGGCCCAGCATCCAGAAGTTTGGTTTCGCCTTTTTGTGGACCAAAACCTGGGATGCGCCCAACGAACAATTTGGTGCACTGGTACCGATCTACGGCACCCTTGTGACCTCCATTATTGCCCTGATTATCGCAGTACCGGTGAGTTTTGGTATTGCGCTGTTCCTGACCGAACTCGCGCCAGGCTGGCTGCGTCGCCCGCTGGGCACCGCCATTGAGCTGCTGGCGGCCATTCCCAGTATTGTTTATGGCATGTGGGGCCTGTTTGTTTTCGCGCCGCTGTTTGCCGAATACTTCCAGACACCGGTCAATGACGTGCTATCGGGCATTCCGATTGTCGGCGAGCTTTTCTCCGGCCCCGCTTTCGGTATCGGCATCCTCGCGGCGGGTGTGATTCTGGCGATCATGATCATCCCTTATATCGCCTCGGTCATGCGCGACGTCTTTGAGCAGACCCCGGTGATGATGAAAGAGTCAGCCTACGGCATCGGCTGCACCACCTGGGAAGTGATCTGGCGCATCGTACTGCCCTTTACCAAAAATGGCGTGATTGGCGGTGTGATGCTCGGACTGGGTCGTGCGCTGGGTGAAACCATGGCGGTGACTTTTATTATCGGCAACACCTACCAGCTCGACAGCCCGTCGCTGTTTATGCCGGGTAACAGCATCACCTCGGCGCTGGCCAACGAGTTCGCTGAAGCCGAATCGGGCGTGCACGTCGCCGCGCTGATGGAGCTGGGACTGATCCTGTTTGTGATTACCTTTATCGTGCTGGCGATTTCAAAGCTGATGATTATGCGGCTGGCGAAAAGTGAAGGAGCGCGCTCATGACCACAATTGAAATTCAGGCGCGCGCCGAACTGGACGCATCACGCCGCAAAATGCAGTCCTGGCGCAGCACTAAAAATAAAATTGCGCTGACGCTGTCGCTGCTGACCATGGCTTTTGGCCTGTTCTGGCTGGTGTGGATCCTGTTCACCACCGTATCGCGCGGCGTGGATGGGCTCTCCTGGTCACTGTTCACCGAATCAACGCCGCCACCCAATACTGCGGGCGGCGGGCTGGCTAACGCCCTGGCGGGCAGCGGATTACTGATTTTCTGGTCTACCTTCTTCGGCACACCGCTGGGCATCATGGCGGGTATCTATCTGGCGGAATATGGGCGAAAGTCGCCACTGGCAGAAGTGATCCGCTTTATTAACGACATTCTGCTTTCGGCACCCTCGATTGTGGTCGGCCTGTTCGTCTACACCCTTGTGGTGTCGCAGATGCAGCACTTCTCCGGCTGGGCCGGGGTGATTGCGCTGGCGCTGCTGCAGGTGCCGATTGTGATTCGTACCACCGAAAATATGATGCGACTGGTGCCAGACAGCATGCGTGAAGCGGCTTACGCGCTGGGTACGCCCAAGTGGAAGATGATCGCGTCTATCACCCTGAAAGCGTCGGTCTCCGGCATCATCACGGGTGTGCTGCTGGCGATTGCCCGCATTGCAGGTGAAACGGCACCGCTGCTGTTCACGGCGCTGTCGAACCAGTTCTGGAGCACCGACATGATGCAGCCGCTGGCGAACCTGCCGGTCACCATCTTTAAGTTCGCCATGAGCCCGTTCGCAGAATGGCAGAGCCTGGCCTGGGCGGGCGTGCTGATTATTACCCTGTGCGTGCTGGTGCTGAACATCGTGGCGCGGGTGATTTTCGCCAAAGGTAAACACGGTTAATTTCCGGCGCGGCCCTGTGCGGCGCCGTATAAGAGAGATGAATTATGAGTATCGCGACAGCATCAGCCGATAAAATTCAGGTCCGTAATCTGAACTTCTATTACGGCAAATATCATGCGCTGAAGAACATCAATCTGGATATCGCTAAGAATCAGGTGACCGCGTTTATCGGGCCATCGGGCTGTGGTAAGTCGACCCTGCTGCGGACCTTCAACAAAATGTACTCGCTCTATCCTGACCAGCGGGCTGAAGGGGACATTCTGCTGGATGGCGAAAATATTCTGGCGACTCAGCAGGATATCGCGCTGCTGCGCGCCCGGGTCGGCATGGTGTTTCAGAAGCCTACGCCGTTCCCGATGTCGATCTATGACAACATCGCCTTCGGCGTTCGCCTGTTTGAAAAGCTGTCGCGTGCCGATATGGATGCGCGCGTACAGTGGGCACTGACCAAGGCGGCGCTGTGGAATGAAACCAAAGACAAGCTGCATCAGAGCGGTTACAGTCTCTCCGGCGGCCAGCAGCAGCGTCTGTGCATTGCCCGCGGTATCGCGATTCGCCCGGAAGTCTTATTGCTGGATGAGCCCTGCTCTGCGCTTGATCCTATCTCCACCGGCCGTATTGAGGAGCTGATCACCGAGCTGAAACAGGATTACACCGTGGTGATCGTGACGCACAACATGCAACAGGCTGCACGCTGCTCTGACCATACGGCTTTCATGTATCTGGGCGAACTGATTGAGTTCAGCGATACCGACACGCTGTTCACTAAACCCGCCCAGAAGCAAACCGAAGATTATATAACTGGCCGCTACGGCTGATCTGACAGGAGATCGACATGGATAATCTTAATCTGAATAAGCACATCTCCGGTCAGTTCAATGCCGAGTTGGAGCATATCCGTACCCAGGTGATGATTATGGGCGGTATGGTCGAGCAGCAGCTGACCGATGCGATTACCGCCATGCATAATCTGGATGGCGAACTGGCGCAGCGGGTGATCGACGGCGACCAGAAGGTCAATATGATGGAAGTGGAGATTGATGAAGCCTGCGTGCGCATCATCGCCAAACGTCAGCCAACCGCGATCGATTTGCGACTGGTGATGGCGATTATCAAAACCATTTCTGAGCTGGAGCGCATTGGCGACGTGGCGGAGAAGATCAGCCGCACGGCGCTGGAGAAGTTTGGTCAGCAGCATTTGCCGCTGCTGGTCAGCCTTGAGTCACTGGGTCGTCACACCGTGCAGATGCTGCATGATGTGCTGGACGCTTTTGCACGCATGGATCTCAATGAAGCGATCACTATCTACCGTGAAGATAAAAAGGTGGATAAAGAGTACGAAGGCATTGTGCGTCAGCTGATGACCTACATGATGGAAGATCCGCGCACCATTCCCAGCGTGCTGACGGCGCTGTTCTGTGCCCGCGCCATTGAGCGTATCGGCGATCGTTGCCAGAACATCTGCGAAATCATCTTCTATTTCGTCAAAGGTCAGGATTTCCGTCACGTTGGCGGTGACCGGCTCGATGAATTACTGTCGGGCGATGACGGCAGCAACAGACCTTCCTGATAAATCTTCTTCCTGCGCCTGATCGGCGCAGGGATAAGCCTTTTCAATTGGTCACATCCTGAACTCTCTCTATAATTGCGGCACTTTTCATTATGAGGTGCGCAACAATGTCCCCTTCTCCCCAATCTAAGCCCGGCGTAACGCCAGGCAAAGCGATGCTGGCTGCGGTCAGCGGTTATGCCATGGATGGATTTGACCTGCTGATACTCGGCTTTATGCTGCCGGCTATCAGTGTTTCGCTGGCGCTCAATCCATCGCAGGCGGGATCGCTGGTGACCTGGACGCTGATTGGCGCGGTTATCGGTGGCATTGTGTTTGGTCATCTCAGCGATCGCTATGGCCGCATCCGCATGCTCACCGTCACGATTCTGGTCTTCTCGGTCTTTACCGGGCTGTGCGCGGTGGCGCAGGGCTACTGGGATCTGCTCGCCTGGCGAACGCTGGCGGGTGTCGGTCTGGGTGGCGAATTTGGTATCGGTATGGCGCTGATTGCCGAAGCCTGGCCTGCTGAGAAGCGCAACCGCGCATCAGCGTGGGTCGGCATCGGCTGGCAACTCGGGGTGCTGATGGCGGCCTTTATCACACCGCCGCTGCTGACTATCATCGGCTGGCGCGGCATGTTTCTGGTCGGCTTGTTGCCTGCGCTGGTCTCGTTTGCCATTCGTCGCGGCATGGGTGAACCGGAGGCGTATCAACGGCAGGTTAAACATGTGCCGTCACTCTCTTTTCCGGCGCGCCTGAAACTGCTGGTGCGCGATCGCGCCACCGCCAAAGCCAGCCTGGGCATTTTTATCCTCTGTTCAGTACAGAACTTTGGTTACTACGGGCTGATGATCTGGATGCCGAGTTACCTCTCCTCCAGCTTTGGCTTCAGCCTGACGAAGTCGGGCCTCTGGACCGCGGTGACCGTGGTCGGGATGACCTTTGGCATCTGGCTGTTTGGCGTACTGGCCGACCGCTTCGCACGCTGGAAAATCTTCCTGCTCTATCAGTTTGGCGCAGTAGTGATGGTGGTGGTTTATGCTCAGCTGCGCGACCCGAACATCATGTTATTTACCGGCGCGATCATGGGGATGTTTGTTAACGGCATGATTGGCGGCTATGGTGCGCTGATTTCCGATACCTTCCCGCCGCAGGTGCGTGCCACCGCGCAAAACGTCCTGTTCAACCTTGGCCGCGGTGTGGGCGGCTTCGGCCCGGTGGTGATTGGTCTGCTGGCGAGCCAGTTCTCGTTTACGGCGGCAATTACCCTGCTGGCGCTGATTTATCTGCTGGATATTGCGGCGACGCTGTTCCTGCTGCCGAAGAAACAGGGTCAGGAAGATACGCTGGGCGCGATTGGCTGATGCTGCCGTGAGAGTGATGCTGGGATACTCGTGATCCCAGCAATTATGGATCAGTGACACTTCTGCTATTAGCGTTTTCATCACCTGAACGCCTGACTTTATGTGACAGATAAAATCCTGGCATAAATTTAACCTGAAAGCGTTATGCTTTAACGCGATAAAAGTAGACGAGTAGTTTTGCTGAACGCTACTGTTAAGTGATACAGGAGAGGCGTGTTTTGCGTTTTAAGGGTATTTAAACCGGGAAAAATCGACCAGGGATGGAATAGTGTTAAATAATAAATCAGGTTGTTATAGTTAGCTTATAACAACCTTAATTATCAGTGTTACCAATCAGATAATGGTGATAATTTATCTATTATGCTGCTGTGTTAAATGAAGACAGAAAGTTATACAGACCTGTCATATGACCAGAGGCGATGCTCAGGCCAAATTGCTTATGGCTCAGTCCGATGGTCTGACCGGTGCTGGTGGAAGCCTCAAGCGCTGTAGTGGTGTCTGTCAGTGCAGTGTTAACATGACCAATCGCCTTATTCAGGCCAGCCAGAAACTCGGTCAGACCCGCGCCGCTCACCATTTCGATTTCGCTGTTATTTAATTCTTTCATTGTTATATCCTTATTTACGTTATCTCCTGAAGTGGAGTGGCTTATTTATAGCGCAATCAAAAAATAAGTAAACATTAAATAAATAAAGCGTAAGTGTGCCAGCATTAATTGCTAATTAACGGGCTTGTGAGATAGTAAAAAATCCATTTTTAAATTCAGGCTGCACAGATATTTTAAAGTAAGTCAATGTTTGTTGCCTGACGCATTTTGTCCTGCATGAATAATCTTAAAATATTAAAGATATCTTAGAGAAAAAGGAACTTTTTTATTATTCTGCCTGCAGGTGAAATAAAGAATATGCCTGTCTCTGAAAGTCTGCCCCACCAGGTTAAGTAGGGAGAACCGGACGCGAAGCCTGTTATCAGGCAGAGCGTCCGGACTTGTTTACTTCATCAGCGGCAGGAGCTGTTGATACAGCGTTGCAAAGGTCTCCCGACGCGGCTGGTAGTGCGCTACCCGGGCTGGATCCGGCTGGTGTCGCTGCACCAGAACCGGTGTCGGCACGGTGACCTCTGCATCCAGCGCCTGCTGTGCCAGCCTGGCGGCTCCCAGCGCCGGGCCAACCTCCCCGCCATGGCAGTAATCCAGCGTCTGGCCACTGATGTCCGCCAGTATCTGACGCCACAGTGCACTGCGTGCGCCGCCGCCGATCAACATAATGCTCTTTGGCTGAACGCCACAGTCGTGCAGCGCGTCCATGCCCTCCGCCAGCGCAAACCCTACGCCTTCCAGCACCGCTCTGGCCAGCTCGGGACGGCCATGCTGGTGGGTAAAACCAAAGAAAGCACCCCGGGCATTCGGGTTATTGTGCGGTGTGCGCTCACCGGAAAGATAGGGCAGAAACCACAGCCCGGGCACGTCAGCGCGCGCACGTTCAGCTTCAGCCAGCAGCTCAGGAACATCTCTGCAACCGGTCAGCGTCTCTGCCCAGTCCAGACAGGAAGCTGCGCTGAGCATCACCGACATCAGATGCCAGCGCTGGGGTAACGCATGACAGAAGCTATGCACAGCGCGCTGCGGATTGCTGAGATAGCCGTCGCTCACCACGAAATAGACGCCCGACGTACCCAGCGACAGCATGCCCTGGCCCGGTTCAGTCATGCCGACACCAACCGCACCCGCAGCATTGTCGCCACCACCCGCCGCCAGCGGTACAGCGTTCATCTTCCAGCGCGCGGCAAGTTCAGCATGTAGGGTGCCGGTCAGGGCATTGCCCTCATAGAGTTGTGGCATCTGATCGCGGCTGAGGTCGCAGGCGCGCAGCATCGCATCGCTCCAGTCACGCCGCGCCACATCCAGCCACATTGTGCCTGCGGCATCTGACATATCAGTGGCGAAGTCGCCACTTAATCGCCAGCGCAGGTAATCTTTGGGCAACAGCACGTGAGCAATCTGACTGAATATTGCCGGTTCATGTTGCTGAACCCACAACAGCTTGGGAGCCGTGAAGCCGGGCATCATCAGGTTGCCGGTGATCGCCCGCGAATCCGGCACTTTCTGTTCCAGCTCCCGGCACTGCGCCTCGCTGCGCCCATCATTCCAGAGCATGGCCGGTCGTAATACCTGGTTTGCACTGCCGAGCAGCGTTGCACCATGCATCTGTCCGCTCAGCCCGATGGCCTGCACCGCGCGCAGATCCTGCTGCGCGCTCAGCGCCTGCATGGCCAAATCCAGCGCCTGCCACCAGCTTTCGGGATCCTGCTCGCTCCACAATGGCTGCGGACGCGAAACCTGCAGCGGCGCTGTTTCCGTCGCCACCACGTTGCCTTGTGCATCCATCAGCACCACTTTGACGCCAGAGGTGCCTAAATCGATCCCGATAAACATGCTCTGCTCCTGAAGGGTTAGAAATCAAACAGGTAGTGATTCACCAGATTTTCCAGCTGCTCCTGACGTCCGCTCTGATGCTGCGGATTGAGCTGCTGCTGCTGAGCATGCGCCGCCAGCGCCTCCAGTGAAAACTCACCTTTCAAAATTTGCTGGCCGAACTCACCATTCCAGCCGCTGTAGCGCTGTGCCACACGCTTATCGAGTTCACCATCGCTGATCATGCGAGCGGCGACTTTCAGCGCCAGCGCCATGGTATCCATCGCGCCAATATGACCGTAGAAGAGATCGTATTTATCAGTGCTCTGACGACGCACTTTGGCATCAAAGTTTAAGCCGCCAGTGGTAAAGCCGCCCGCCTTGAGAATTTCGTACATCACCAGCGCATTCTCTTCCACGCTGACCGGGAACTGATCGGTATCCCAGCCGCACTGCGGATCGCCGCGGTTGGCATCCACTGAACCAAAAATGCCCAGCGCAATGGCCGTCGCAATTTCATGATGGAAAGAGTGACCCGCCAGCGTGGCGTGGTTCGCCTCAACGTTAACCTTGATCTCTTTCTCCAGTCCGAACTGTTTCAGGAAGCCATAAACCGTCGCGACATCATAGTCATACTGATGTTTGGTCGGCTCCTGCGGTTTCGGTTCGATCAGCAGCGTTCCCTGGAAGCCAATTTTGTGTTTATGCTCGACCACCATCTGCATAAAGCGGCCAATCTGCTCGCGCTCCTGGCGCAGATCGGTATTCAGCAGAGTTTCGTACCCTTCGCGTCCGCCCCACAGCACATAGTTTTCGCCGCCCAGGGTTTTGGTCGCCTGCATGGCGCTGCAGACCTGCGTCGCTGCCCAGGCAAAGACTTCAGGATCGGGATTGGTGGCAGCCCCGGCTCCGTAGCGCGGATGGGTAAAGCAGTTGGCCGTGCCCCACAGCAGTTTCACGCCGGTCTCCTGCTGTTTCTCCAGCAGTTTATCGGTCATGACGGCAAAATTCTCTTTGTAGCTGTGTAGCGAATCGCCTTCTGGAGAGACATCAACATCATGGAAGCAGTACCACGGCACATTCAGCTTGTGGAAAAATTCAAAGGCCACATCCGCTTTCAGTTTTGCCTGCTGCAGTGCATCTCCGCTTTTCTGCCACGGACGATCAAAAGCGCCGACACCAAACATATCCGCGCCATTCCAGCAGAAGGTGTGCCAGTAACAGGCGGCAAAGCGCAGATGCTCCGCCATGGTCTTGCCGACGATCACCTCATCGGGATTGTAGTGGCGGAAAGCGAGAGGATGAGTCGACTGGGTGCCTTCATAACGAACCCGATCGATCTGATCGAAATAAGCGTGCATGGTTTGCTCCTTAGCATCAGTACCCGGATGGCCTGCGTTGAAGCAATATTTGATATTGGCTGCTGTCTCATCTCAATTACGATATTTCACTACGGGTGTCAGATAATTATTATTTGTGCGCTGGCTCGCAAAATAATGTTATTTACGGGGTGGTTTATCATTATCGCTCTCTTGTCCGAAAAAGATGAAACCTCGATCGCGCTCATAAAAAATGAAATAAACCAAAAAACGTAATAGCCGGATAAAAATCAGTAATTGCTGTAACAGGAAAATAAGGGCAACAATTCATCCGCCTGGTTTATAGGCCTGAAACGACAATAGCCTCAACCTACAGGATGATCACAATGAAGATGAAACATGCACTGCTCGCCGCCTGTGCGGCGCTGGCGCTGTTCAGCCAGACCAGCGTGGCAAAAGAAGTGAAGATCGGCATGGCGATTGACGATTTGCGACTCGAGCGCTGGCAGAAAGACCGCGATATTTTCGTAAAACAGGCTGAGACGCTGGGCGCTAAGGTGTTTGTTCAGTCAGCCAACGGCAACGAAGAGACACAGATGTCGCAGATTGAAAATATGATTAATCGCGGTGTCGATGTGCTGGTGATTATTCCCTACAACGGTCAGGTATTGAGTAACGTTGTCGCTGAAGCGAAACGGGAAGGCATTAAAGTGCTGGCCTATGACCGAATGATAAATAACGCCGATATCGACTTTTATATCTCTTTCGATAATGAAAAAGTGGGCGAGTTGCAGGCCGAAAGCATTGTGAAACAGGTGCCTAAGGGTAACTATTTTTTAATGGGCGGATCGCCTGTGGATAATAACGCACGCCTGTTCCGTGCCGGACAGATGAAGGTGTTAAAACCCTATATTGATAACGGCAGCATTAAAATTGTTGGCGACCAGTGGGTCGATGCCTGGCTGCCGGAAAATGCCCTGAAAATTATGGAAAATGCCCTGACCGCCAACGGCAATCATATTGATGCGGTGGTGGCCTCTAACGATGCCACCGCAGGCGGCGCGATTCAGGCTCTGAGCGCGCAGGGGCTGGCAGGAAAAGTGGCGATCTCCGGTCAGGATGCCGATCTGGCAGCCATTAAGCGTATCAAAGCGGGCACCCAGACCATGACGGTTTACAAACCGATCACTGAGCTCGCCACCGAAGCGGCGAAAATTGCCGTCGAGCTGGGCGAGGGCAAAACACCTGCCAGCAACAGCACGCTGAACAATAGTCTGAAAGAGGTTCCGTCACGGCTGCTGAAGCCGATTCCGGTCAACAAAGACAATATTGAAAGCACCGTGGTGAAAGACGGTTTCCACAAACAGAGCGAACTCTGACTGCGCATAGCGTGAGGGAGAACAGTCGATGCTGCTGGAAATGAAAAATATCACCAAACGTTTCGGTGCCGTGAAGGCGCTGAATGATGTCAGCCTGCAACTTGAGGCGGGCGAAGTGATGTCGCTGTGTGGTGAGAATGGATCGGGCAAATCGACGCTGATGAAAATCCTGTGCGGACTCTATCCGCACGGTGATTTTGAAGGGCAGATTCACTTCTCTGGCGACGACATTCAGGCGCAGACCATTCGCGATACCGAGCGTAAAGGCATTGTGATTATTCATCAGGAGCTGGCGCTGGTGCGGCAACTGACGGTGATGGAGAACATCTTTCTCGGTGCCGAACTGAGCCGTTTCGGCATGGTGGATGATGAAACCATGACCCTGCGCTGCCAGCAACTGCTGGCGCGGGTCGGGCTGAACGTCTCTCCCGCCACCCGGGTCGGTGAGTTAGGCCTTGGGCAGCAGCAACTGGTGGAGATTGCCCGCGCCCTTAACAAACAGGTCCGGCTGCTGATTCTGGATGAGCCGACCTCTTCCCTGACGGAGCAGGAAACGGACGTGCTGCTCGGCATCATCCGTAATCTGCGTGAACACGGCATCGCCTGCATCTACATCTCGCACAAGCTGAATGAGGTTAAGGCGATCTCCGACACCATCTGCGTGATTCGTGACGGTCAGCATATTGCTACCCGTCCGGCAGCGGGCCTGAGCGAAGATGACATCATCACCATGATGGTGGGGCGTGAGCTGACCGCGCTCTATCCCCACGCGCCGCATCAGATTGGCGACGTGATACTGAAAGTTGAAAACCTCACCGCCTGGCATCCGATCAACCGCCACATTCGCCGCGTTAACAATGTCTCATTCACGCTCAGACGCGGTGAAATCCTCGGCATCGCCGGGCTGGTGGGCGCGGGCAGGACTGAAACGGTGCAGTGTCTGTTTGGCGTCTGGCCGGGGCGCTGGCAGGGCGATATCTGGATCAATGGCAAACCGGTCAACATCACCGATTGCCGCGTCGCCATTGCGCACGGCATCGCTATGGTGCCGGAAGATCGTAAAAAAGATGGCATCGTGCCGCTGATGGCGGTGGGCAAAAATATTACCCTGGCGGCGCTGGACCAGTTCAGCCACCGACTCTCAACGCTGGATGAAGCGCAGGAGCAGCAGGCGATCAACGACGCGATCACCCGCCTGCGGGTGAAAACCTCCTCCTCAGAACTGCCGATTGGTCGTTTGAGCGGCGGCAACCAGCAGAAAGCGATTCTGGCGAAATGTCTGCTGCTCAATCCAAAAATCCTGATCCTCGATGAACCGACGCGCGGCATTGATGTGGGCGCACGTCAGGAGATCTACCTGCTGATCAATGCGCTGGTTCAGCAGGGTATCGCGGTGATTGTGATTTCCTCTGAGCTGCCGGAAGTGCTGGGCCTGAGCGATCGGGTGCTGGTGATGCATGAAGGGCAGATCAAAGCCGATTTGATTAACGATAACCTGACTCAGGAGCAGGTGATGGAAGCTGCCCTGCGGAGTGAACATTATGCTTAAAAGTGAAAGTACCCAAAGCCGCCTCGCCGGCACGCCGGGCAAACCGTCACCGGGCAGGTTCACACTGCCCAATCTGCAGGTTCTGGTGATGCTGGGCGCAATTGTGCTGATTGCATTGTTCTTTACCTGGACCACAGACGGCTCGTGGCTCAGCGCGCGTAACGTCTCCAACCTGCTGCGCCAGACCGCCATCACCGGCATTCTGGCCGTGGGTATGGTGTTTGTGATTATCTCGGCGGAGATCGACCTGTCAGTGGGCTCCATGATGGGGTTGCTGGGTGGCGCGGCGGCGATATTCGACGTCTGGCTCGGCTGGCCTCTGCCGCTGACCATCGTGGTAACGCTGGTGATGGGATTACTGCTTGGCACGTGGAATGGCTGGTGGGTGGCCTACCGTAAAGTGCCTTCGTTTATCGTGACGCTGGCGGGGATGCTGGCTTTCCGCGGTATTCTGGTCGGGATTACTGATGGCACTACGGTTGCGCCGATCACGCCGGGCATGTCGCAGATTGGTCAGAGTTATCTGCCGGGCGGCGTCGGTTTCGGCTTTGGCGTTGCTGGTCTGGCGCTGTTTACGTTGTGGCAGTGGCGGCTGCGGCTGCGTCGTCAGCAGCTCGGACTGGCGCAGGGCGCAGCCAGCGGCACTGTCGGGCGTCAGGCGATCACCGCCATCTTAGTGCTGGGTGCCATCTGGTTGCTCAACGACTATCGCGGCGTGCCGACGCCAGTGTTACTGCTGGCCGTGCTGTTGCTGGCGGGCATGTTTATGGCAACCCGCACCGCGTTTGGCCGTCGTATCTACGCCATCGGCGGCAACATTGATGCTGCGCGCCTGTCTGGCATTAACGTGGCACGTACCAAGCTGGCGGTGTTTGCCATCAACGGTGTGATGGTGGCGATTGCCGGGCTGATCCTCAGTTCACGACTGGGCGCAGGCTCGCCGTCGGCGGGTAACATTGCGGAACTCGACGCTATCGCCGCCTGTGTCATCGGCGGCACCAGCCTGGCGGGCGGCGTGGGTTCGGTGGCGGGTGCAGTCATGGGGGCGTTTATTATGGCCTCGCTGGATAACGGCATGAGCATGATGGATGTGCCGACTTTCTGGCAGTACATCGTTAAAGGCGCGATTCTGCTGCTGGCGGTGTGGATGGATACGGCAACGCGGCGTCGGGTGTAATCGCGCGGGCGATCACATTGTGGCGCAAACAATTTTTTTGCCCCTTTCAGCCGTGTTATGCAATGCGCTGAGGATTTAAGGGAACGCGCCATCATGCATGAGAAACGCTATCGCATTACCCTGCTGTTTAACGCCAACAAAGTGTATGACCGTCAGGTTGTGGAGGGCGTCGGTGAGTATCTGCAGGCGTCGCAGACTGACTGGGATATCTTCATCGAAGAAGATTTTCGCTGCCGCATCGACAACATCCGGGAGTGGCTGGGCGATGGGGTGATCGCCGATTACGACGATCGCTCCATCGAAACCCTGCTGTCCAATGTCTCCGTGCCGATTGTCGGCGTTGGCGGCTCTTATCACCGGCAGGAGGATTATCCGCCGGTGCACTATATCGCGACTGACAACGCCGCGCTGGTGGAAAAAGCCTTTCTGCATCTGAAAGAGAAGGGCATCAACCGCTTTGCCTTCTATGGTTTACCGGCCTCCAGCGGCAAGCGCTGGGCACAGGAACGTGAACAGGCGTTTCGCCAGCTGGTGGGACGTGAGCGCTATCAGGGCGTGGTCTATCAGGGCATGGAAACCGCGCCGGAAAACTGGCAGCACGCCCAGAACCGTCTCGCCGACTGGCTGCAGACGCTGCCGCCGCAAACCGGCATTATCGCCGTCACGGATTCACGGGCGCGACACCTGCTGCAGGCGTGCGAGCATCTGAAAATACCGGTGCCGGAGAAGCTTACGGTGATCGGGATTGATAATGAGGAGCTGACCCGCTATCTGTCACGCGTGGCGCTCTCGTCCGTGGCGCAGGGCTCACGGCAGATGGGCTATCAGGCGGCCAAACTGCTGCATCGGCTGCTGGATAAGCAACCCTTACCGCTTCAGCGCATCCTGGTGCCGCCGGTGAAAGTCATCGCCCGGCGCTCTACCGACTTCCGCTCGCTGCGCGATCCGGCGGTGATTCAGGCGATGCACTACATCCGCTTCAACGCCTGTAAGGGGATTAAAGTGGAGCAGGTGCTGGATGCCGTCGGGCTGTCGCGCTCTAATCTGGAAAAACGCTTTCGGGATGAGACCGGCGACACCCTCCATGCGATGATCCACCGTGAAAAACTGGAAAAAGCGCGCGAGCTGCTGGCCTCTTCATCACTCAACATCAATGAGATCTCGCAGATGTGCGGCTATCCTTCGCTGCAATACTTCTATTCGGTCTTCCGCAAAAGCTATGACACCACGCCAAAAGAGTATCGCCAGCATTTTGGGGAGAATGTGTTGTAGCAGGAAGCGTTCAGTCTGAGGTGGATGGATACCGGATGAATCGGGGCGGCTTGAGCCACTAGATCATCCGCTGTTCCCTCTGCTCCAGCACCGCCAGCGCCAGCCCGTTGGCCGGATCGATCCGCTGCTCAGGAAAGTGCAGCAGGGTATGTGCGGCGGTAAAGGCCAGCGCGTTGCCGTGTGCGGTAGTGCGCACCGCCTTGCAGAAGACTTCACTGGCGTTCCACGGACAATCAATGATGATGGTGGCGGGATTGAGCAGCAGCATAATCTGACTCAGCGCCGCACCCAGATAGCCACCCGCCTGCGCCATCACCTCATCCACCACGCGCGGCGCGCTGTCGCGGTTCTGCCAGCTCAGGCCAGGCTGACGCTGCGCCAGCTGCTGTTTAACCGCAGGCTGGCTGACCAGCGCTTCCAGGCAACCGCGGCGGCCACAGCTGCAACGCGGGCCGTCGGGCTGGACAACCAGATGTCCAGCCTCGCCCGCCGTCCAGCTGTGCCCGGTAAATACTTCGCCATGCTGTACCAGTGCGCCGCCAATTCCCTCGGAAATACGCAGATAAAAGTGACCGCTCTCCACAGATAATCCACGCTGCTGTACCGCCAGCAGCGCAGCGGCTTTGACATTATTCATAATGCGGATGGGGAGACTGACGTGCTTACTCAGCGCGCCCAGCAGGTCAACATCCTGCCATTCGAGGGGCAATGAAATATGCATCCAGCCGCGCCGGGGATCGACGATCCCGGGAAAACCCAGGCCAATGCCGAGCAAATCAGGATAGCTTTTCACCAGTTCCCGGCACAGCATCGCCAGCTCAGCCAGCAGTCGGGTCGGGTTACTGGTATCGGTGCGCAGCGTCTTTTCAGCCAGCACCTGTGAAAAATAGTCGCAGACCCGCCAGTGGATGACGTTGCGTTCCACCATGATGCCTGCGCTCTTGAGCTTTTCCGGCCGCAGGGTAATCCCGATTTTAGGCCGTCCGGCCGCCGCCACGCTGACCGGCCCCAGCTCCTCTATCAGGCCCTGCTCCAGCAGGTCATCAATGATTAAGGATACGGTGTTTTTGCTGAGTGTCAGCGTCTCCGCCAGATCCTGACGCGACGTCACGCGCAGCTTACGCAGCTGAGTCATCACCCGTTTCTGGTTATTCAGTCGCAGTAGTGCAGGGCCTTTGCCGTTCGTTTTCATTACGGGTTCACTCAACAGAGGAGTAAGAATTGAGTGTATCAGCCCATACGTATTCCACATCCCACACTTTTGCGGGCGGTTTCACACAACCCGATCGCCTGTGGCTAAGATCGTGACCGCGATCAGATCGTGGGATTAATACCGGGTTTTCTGCTGCACCAGTGGCCGGGCGTCGGGATGATCCTGACTCAGCGTGTCCGGCTGCGCCGGCATGGGCGGAAGGACAAAAGCGGTGTTGCTCGTCGTTGTGACGAGGGGCTTCAGGCCCGATGAGCGCAGTGACCCGGCGCTGCCGGGTTACTGTTTAATATTCGTCGCCGCGTACCCGACTACGATAGCTTTCCCAGTCGAAGCGCACCCACAGGCTGTTACCGAGGCGCATACGGTCCATGACACGCTCGCCCAGCAGCGTATTCATGCCCGCATGGTCGAGGTTGGATAACATGCCGGTCGGTCGTTTCGAGGAGGATCGGCGATCGACAATCTGGTTAATAATCACTTTTTCGTAGCGCGATTCGCTCTGCATACCGATCTCATCAATCACCAGCAGATCAACACTGCTGAGATCCTGAATCAGCCGCTCTTCGGTAATGCCACTGCTGCCGCTGAAGGTGCCCTTCATGCTCGACATCAGATCGGCAACCGTCACGATCAGCACGCTTTTACCGCGCAGGATAAGGTCATTACCAATCGCGGCGGCCAGATGGTTTTTACCGGTGCCGGGACGGCCTGAAAAGACAAAACTGGCGATGCTGCCATCAAATTCAGCGGCATACTGACGCGCCAGTTCCAGCGCCTTGCGCTGCCCCTCGTTCTCCACCCGGTAATTATCAAATGAGCAGTTCATATGCAGCTCGCGAATGCCGGAACGGCCCATTACGCGCTGCATTTTCATTGCGCGGTTCTCACGCACAATCGCCTCTGATCGCAGGCGGCCCTGCTCCTGATTCCACGCCAGCAGCTCTTCGCCATTGGCAAATTTAGGACGGGTGCCTGCGGGCATCATTTTTTTCAGACGGTTAAAGAGATCGTTTGGCGTTTTCATCATTCACCTCGGAAACCATCGGGAATGGTACGGTCAGGATCGGGCAACTGCGTGATATCACGCTTCGGTTGCCCGCCGTTTGCGGCACGGTTCATCTGAATGCTGCGTGCCAGTTTCTGTTGCCACTGCACATGATGGAACATCCGGCCTTCCGCCTGCCAGTAGGCCACAAAGGCCGCCAGCTCGCTGGGGGTCACCGGTTCACCCAGCGACATACCCCAGATCGCGGCCTGGCGCGTAAAGTCGGCATCCGGCTGCCAGCCCTGATACATGGCGAACTTACCTGCCGGCGTATGGATCGCGGCGGGGGAATCGTCATACAGGCTGTCATCCAGCGCCACATCATTCGGCTGTCGGGCGGCGGTTTCCAGCGCCAGCAGCTCAGCCAGACGCTTAGGTGTGATGGCGTACATCACCGGCGCATAATTATCTAACACCGCCAGCGTGCCCTTTTCCGCCTGCTGCAGGGCAGTCAGCGGATCCTGTCGGAAGGCATCCAGGCCAATGAGCGTTGAAGTTAAGATTTTAGCTGACATGAAAAGACCTGAGGTTAACGAACACCTTGCGCCGGGAACCCGTCGCCGACGCAGAAGTGTTTATTGTACCTTTTTTAATGATGCGGATCGCTTAAAAAGCAAGAGTGCGGATCAGTGCGAGGTGACCGGAGAAGTGGCGTGACGGGCCGGTGCAGATTCGGTGGCCCGCACGCTGACAGCCGCGGCGGCCGGACGGGTCTGCCATAGATAGCGAACCGAGGCCAGCCAGCAGAGGCCGTAACCCAGCAGTTCGGTACCCTCTTCGGCCATGTTTTTCACCACGCGGTTGTAATCCCCCAGCATCAGGTGCTGCCACAACGCATGAATACCAAACAGTCGTGAGAAGACCAGCACCACTAAAAAGCCGGAGGCCATCACCGGCCAGCTGCGGTGTTGCAGCAGCCTGGCCAGCGCGTGCAGCGTTTTTTTCGGCGTCCGCAGCGCGACGGCCAGGCAACCGGCCGTCACCGCCAGGGCGAACCAGATCCAGCTGCCATGCTGGATGGCATCAAACACAAAGTCGAGCTCACGGATTAGCATACAGCTATAGAAGCCCGCCACTAAGGTCAGCGCGCCGCGCTGAGCCGGACGGCGCTGAGCAGCAATAAAGAACAGGGCGGCAATCACCGCCAGCATGATTTCCTGGGTAGTTTCAGTAAAAGAGGTTTCGTGCAGCGCATCATTCATCCAGGCCACATCAATATAGATGGGCAATATCATCAGAGCGAGAAAGAGTGCTGCCAGTATGAAGACCGTCATTTCGCGGCCAATAATTGTCAAATCGTTGCGCATAGTGTTACCAGTATAATGATTAGCGGACTCATTATATTTTAAACGCCCGATTCCCTTTCTCTTTTCATGCCCCGGTCAGAAGCTGGCGCTGAAGCCAAAGGTGTAAAGTTGCTGCTCCTGGTTATTCAGCGCTTCGCTTTGTGAAAACGCGGCGAAAGCCGCCAGATTATCGTTCAGAGGCATTTGTGCACCGATGCTCAGATCGATGCCTTCGGACTGATCGGTGCCGTTCGTCGCCTCACGCCGGGGATTCTGCGGCGTGTCTGCCAGCAGATAGTGATAACTCAGCTGCGCCCAGGGCGATATCCATCCCTGCTGCGAATCGATGCGCCAGCCGACGCTGGCGCTCTGCTCACGACTCTGTTGATCGCTGTAGTCACATTGCAGACAGTTCATCTGCTGCGGATCAACGGCATACTGCGCCACCGGCCCGGTGGTAAATGACGGGGCAATGGGCAGGTCAACCCCAGCCCGATAGCGTTTTCCCAGCGGGGTAGTGCCTACGCTGCCGGTTTCACTGTGGAGTGCGATGGGGGACGCGGTGGGAGAGTTGATGGCGGCTTCAAACAGGGCGCGGCTCTCATCGCTGAAGGCGAGTGGCGTCAGGGCGATCTTCTCCGCCAGAATCGTATCGTAGTCGGGCAGAAAGTCGGGATGCTGAGGCGCAGAGATGCCGCCGCGCGCAAAAGTCGGTTGCGTTAAGATTAACAGCCATACAGCACAGCAGATCCGCAGACCTTTCCAACCGCTTTTCGGCAACATCGCTTCTCCAGGCAAGGCTGAAGTTATTATCCGGCGTTTAAATTAAATTTCGGCCCGTCTCTGTTATTTAACCGGTGATCGTTTAACTATCAACCGATTAATTCTAAGATCAAGCGGACCGCTAAAATATTCTCGTTATAAAGGAACAAAGCGATGCAACGATGTGGTTGGGTAACGCAGGATCCCCTCTATCTGGCTTATCACGACAGGGAATGGGGTGTGGCGCAGAGAGACAAGCGTTCGCTGTTTGAGATGCTCTGTCTGGAAGGACAGCAGGCGGGGTTATCCTGGATAACCGTGCTGAAAAAGCGCGAAAACTATCGGGCGGCGTTTCACCAGTTTGATCCGCAGGCGATTGCACAGATGGATGCGGCAGAGATCGACATGCTGATGCTCAACAGCGGCATTATCCGCCACGCCGGTAAAATCGCGGCAATTATCGCCAACGCCCGTGCTTATCTCCAGATGGAAGCGCAAGGAGAGGATTTCAGCCACTTCGTCTGGCAATTTGTCGATAACGTACAAATCGTTCACCATTATCCCGACTATAGCCAGGCTCCCACCACCTCAGAGCAGGCCATTGCGCTCTCGAAGGCGCTAAAGCAGCGTGGTTTCAAATTCATCGGCCCCACAATCTGCTACTCCTTTATGCAGGCCTGCGGGCTGATAAACGACCATCAGAGCAACTGTTTTTGCCATCCTGACAATCAAAAGGCGTAATTCCCGCTAAATCAGGATTTTTCCTCACTACATTCCCGGCCACCAGGCGGCATAATCGTGCCACTTATGGGAAAGGTTTTCCCCTGTGTGTCGAATGTAAGGGAACAAAAATGCAGAAGAAATTAATCGCCATCACCTTGTTACTAAGCGGCAGTCTGGCCCTGCCAGGTTGTACCACCAATCCTTACACCGGCGAATCTCAGGCGGGTAAGTCAGGTGTGGGCGCAGGCCTGGGTGCGTTAGTGGGTGCCGGTGTCGGCGTACTCTCCTCGTCGAAGAAAGATCGCCGTAAAGGTGCGCTGATTGGTGCTGCAGGCGGAGCCGCACTGGGCGGTGGCGTGGGCTACTACATGGATGTGCAGGAAGCGAAACTGCGCGACAAGATGCGCGGTACGGGCGTCAGCGTGACCCGTAATGGCGATAACATCGTCCTGAATATGCCAAACAATGTCACCTTCGACTCCAGCAGCAGCAATCTGAAACCTGCCGGCGCGAACACCCTGACGGGTGTTTCAATGGTGCTGAAAGAGTATCCAAAAACCGCGGTAAACGTAGTGGGTTATACCGACAGCACCGGCACCCGCGCACTGAACATGCGTCTGTCACAGCAGCGTGCTGAAAGCGTCGTCAGCGCGTTGATCGTGCAGGGTGTCGCCAGCGATCGCCTGCGCACGCAGGGCGCAGGCCCGGATAACCCGGTTGCCAGCAACAGCACCGAAGCAGGCAAAGCACAAAACCGTCGTGTTGAGATTACGCTCAGCCCGCTGGGATAAACGCGGTCGCCCCCGCCCGGGGGCACATTTTTTCTGTAAAGCAACGCGTTAAAAGTATGAGTAATGTTTCTGCGAATAGAGCCAGCAGAGGCTTTATGATAGTCTGATCAAAAATTGATCAATGGATGCATTCCCATGTCTCTTAAAGCCATCGCTGCGGTTTTAGGTCTTTCCGTAACGACCGTCAGTCGCGCCCTCAACGGTTATCAGGATGTCGCTCAGGAGACGCGTAAACGCATCGAAGAAGAAGCGCAGCGGCGTGGCTACCGGCCTAATGCGGCGGCCCGGCGTCTGAAAACCGGCCGTGCTAACGCGGTGGGGTTCGTCTACCCGATCGGTGCCTCTCCCCTGAATGGCAGCGACTTCAGCGACATGCTGCTGGCGCTGGAGCATCACCTTGCCCGTTATGACATTAACCTGCTGTTGCTGGCGGATAAGCAGCAGAGTCAGTCGACTCTGACACGCCTGCTGCGCAGTGGCGTAGTTGATGCCCTGATCGTCGGCCACACCACGCCAGAAGACAGTCGGCTTCATGCTTTGCTCCAGACCAATTTTCGTTTTCTGGCGCTGGGCCGCAGCGATCTGCCATCGACCTATGCGTGGTTTGATGTTGATCACCTTGCCGGTTCACAGCTGGCGGTGGGCTGGTCGCTGGCGCAGGGACGGCAGCGGATAGCCTGGCTTGGCAGCAATGAAAACAGTACACGGGTGCGTGACCGGCGTCAGGGTTATCTGACGGCGCTGGGGGAGGTTACGCCTTATGCAATGGCGGCGGTGGCGCCGTCGCGTCGCGCCGGCTATCAGCAAACCCGGGAGTGGCTGGCAGAGGGGCCAGCACCGGAAGTGATCATCACCGACTGCGCTGCGCTGGCTGAAGGCGCGGCTCTGGCGCTGCAACTGGCCGGGCGTGCAGCGGGCGAGGGTGCCATTCTGCTGGCGGGCTGGGAAGGATTGCCGCGAGATGCGATTCTCGATCATCCCATTGTCGCCATTCGTCAGGCGACGCCGCATCAGGC
Source organism: Pantoea sp. paga (assembly GCF_007558755.1). NCBI lineage: Bacteria > Pseudomonadati > Pseudomonadota > Gammaproteobacteria > Enterobacterales > Erwiniaceae > Pantoea > Pantoea sp. paga. Next base: position 198,587 of record NZ_VLTF01000007.1, on the reverse strand, counting down.
CGGTGAACAGGTGGCTGAAATGGTCATCCAGCTGATTGATGGCGCACCGCCGGAGACGTTACAGACTCTGTGGCAACCCTGGCTGCAATTACCGGCGTAGCGCTTTTTGCGCCGGGCTTTGCTTGTGCTAGTCTCTGCCTGGTTTCTTATTACGCAGGATATCTCATGAAAATCAGGCCGCCTCGCGCCACCATCAGCGATGTTGCTCACGCGGCACGAACCGGTAAAACCAGCGTTTCACGCTATCTCAATGGTGAACTGCATCTGCTCTCTGCCGGTCTGAAAGCGCGGATCGAACAGGCTATTGCTGATCTCAGCTATCGCCCGAGTCAGATGGCGCGCGGCCTGAAGCGCGGACGTACTCGCCTGATCGGGCTGATTATCGCCGATATCACCAATCCCTATTCTGTTGATGTCATGAGCGGTATTGAAGCCGCCTGCCGCGAGCAGGGTTTCACGCTGCTGATGTGTAACACCAATAACGAAGTGGATCTGGAGCAGCACTATCTGCAATTGCTGAGCAGCTATCAGGTTGAGGGCATTGTGGTTAACGCCGTCGGGATGCGTGAAGAGGTGCTGAACCATCTGCAACAATCCCTGCTGCCGATGGTGCTGATTGACCGTAAAATCCCCGATTTTCCCTGCGATGTGGTGGGCCTGAACAATGCCGAGGCAGCCGAAACGGCAACGCGGCATCTGGTCGACAATGGCTACGATGCGCTGCTGTTTCTTAGCGAGCCGCTGGGCAGCGTCAACACGCGCCGTGAGCGCCTGCAGGCCTTCCGCCAGCTACTGGCGGAGCATCCGCAGGTTGAGCATGAGAATACGGAAGTGGCGCTGCATCAGCCCGCTGCGCTGGATCAGGCGCTGCTGGCCTTTCATCAGCGTCACACCGGAAAACGTTGCGCAGTGATGGTCGCCAACGGGGCGCTGACGTTGCAGGTAGCGCGATCGCTACAGCGACTCAATCTGCACTGGGGCCGCGATATCGGCCTGCTCGGTTTTGACGAACTGGAGTGGGCGGCGCTGGCCGGTGTGGGTATCACCACGCTTAAACAACCCACCTGGCAGATTGGCTTCAGTGCGCTGGAACGGCTGATTGCGCGCATCGAGGGCAGCGGATTACCGGTTGCCGAGCAGGTCTTCTCTGGCGAACTTATCGTTCGCGGCTCCAGCCAGCCTCTTAACTGAATTTCAGATTTAACCTTCCGTTTACGTGCTCACTTCGTGAGCACGATCATAATTTCACAGTTTGCTGCTTTGCTTTGGAACCGGTTCCATTTAGGGTTTTTGTATTCGTTATGGGCAGAATCCTGCCATGGAGCAGAACATGAAACCTGACATCATCGTGGTGACCGCAGCATATGGCCACGCACAGATCGCCGCTCTCGGCGGTCAGCGTGCGCTGCTGCCGATTATCCAGCAGGCGGGCGCTGACGGGGTCGAAATCCGCCGCGAACTGCTTGATGACGCGGCGCTGGCCGATCTGCCGGCGCTGGCCCGGGCGGTGGCGCAGCATCAGCTGCACAGCAGCTATTCGGTGCCCGATACGCTGTTTTGTGACGGCGGCGAAATCAATCCTCGTATAACCCACTACGTTGAAGAAGCACGCCAGTTAAACGCTCAGCGGCTGAAAGTGGCGCTGGGAGCGTTCACCGGTGCGCTGCCTCGCGAAGCGTTGCAGGCGCTGCTGGCGGATCTGCCGTTTCAACTGACGGTGGAAAACGACCAGACTGAACATGGCCGACTGGGTCCGTCAGTTGCGTTTTTCACGGCGGTCAGGGAAGCGGATCTGTCGATCAGCATGACCTTTGATATGGGTAACTGGTGCTGGACCGGTGAGGATGCCGATCAGGCGGCGCAGCAGCTGGCTGCGCAGGTGGGCTATGTGCATGTCAAAGCTGCCGTGGCGCACCAGGATAGCTACCGCGCGATTGCGCTGGATGAGGCTGATGACCACTGGCGCACACTGCTGCAACAGTTGCCCGCACAGGCACCGCGCGGTATTGAATTTCCGCTGGAAGGCGACGATCTGACTGCGGTGACACGCCACTACGTGTCGCTGCTGCGTAACGTGTAAGGAGTAAAGATGACCACGCATCACACTATGCATCACAACGGTCCGCTTGATGTTGTCACTATCGGTGAAGCGATGGCGATGTTCATCGCCCGTGAAACCGGCGACCTGGCCGCAGCAGAGACCTTTGTTAAACGCGCGGCGGGTGCTGAACTCAATGTGGCGACCGGCCTGGCTCGTCTTGGCCTGAAAGTGGGCTGGGTCAGTCGTATTGGCGATGACGCGTTTGGCCGGTTTATCTGCCAGCAGCTGGAAAAAGAGGGTATCGACCACGCCCGGGTGACGGTCGATAAGCGCTATCCCACCGGTTTTCAGCTCAAGTCCAAAGTCGATGACGGCTCTGATCCGCTGGTGGAATATTTTCGTAAAGGCTCGGCGGCCAGCCATCTGTCGGTCGACGATTTTGATGCGGACTATTTTGGTTCGGCGCGTCATCTGCACCTGAGCGGTGTGGCGGCGGCGCTGTCAGAGAGTTCGCTGGAGCTGCTGAAGCACACGGCCAAAGAGATGCGCGCGCGCGGTAAAACTATCTCGTTTGACCCTAACCTGCGGCCGGTACTGTGGCGCAGCGAAGAGGAGATGCGTAAGCAGCTCAATCTACTGGCGGAGTATGCCGACTGGGTACTGCCGGGCGAAAAAGAGGGGCTGATTCTGACCGGCTATCGTCAGCCAGAAGCGATCGCGGATTTCTATCTCGATAAGGGCGTGAAAGCGGTCGTGATTAAAACCGGTTGTGACGGTGCCTGGTATAAAACGGCGCAGGGCGAGCAGGGCCAGGTTGAGGCGATCAAAGTCGACAACGTGGTGGATACCGTGGGCGCCGGAGACGGCTTTGCCGTTGGCGTCATCAGCGCCCTGCTGGAAAGTCAGTCGCTGCCGCAGGCGATTCGTCGCGGCAACAAAATTGGTTCGATGGCGATTCAGGTCATTGGTGACAGCGAAGGTCTGCCGACGCGTCAGCAACTGGGCGACGTGTAGTTCGCGCCCCTCTACAGTCACAGGAGTTCCCGATGAAAAAGCAGACAATCGCGCCAAAACGCTGGTGGTTCATCATGCCCATCGTGTTTATCACCTACAGCCTGGCGTATCTCGATCGTGCAAATTTTAGCTTCGCTTCTGCTGCCGGGATTAATGACGATCTCGGCATCACCAAAGGCATGTCCTCGCTGCTGGGTGCGCTGTTCTTCCTGGGTTACTTCTTTTTCCAGATCCCGGGTGCAATTTACGCCGAACGGCGCAGCGTCAAGAAACTGATCTTCTGGTGCCTGATCCTGTGGGGCGGCTGTGCCTCACTGACCGGCGTGGTCAGCAACATTCCGATGCTGGCGGCCATTCGCTTTATTCTGGGCGTGGTGGAAGCCGCGGTGATGCCCGCGATGCTGATCTACATCAGCAACTGGTTTACCAAATCGGAACGTTCACGCGCCAACACCTTTCTGATTCTGGGCAATCCGGTCACGGTGTTGTGGATGTCGGTCGTGTCAGGCTATCTGATCGAATCGTTTGGCTGGCGTGAGATGTTTATCTTCGAAGGGATTCCGGCGGTGGTCTGGGCTATCGCCTGGTGGTTCCTGGTGCAGGATAAGCCGGCGCAGGCGCGCTGGATGAGCGATGCCGAGAAAGCGGCATTGCAGGCTGAACTGCAGAAAGAGCAGGAAAATATTAAAGCGGTGCGCAACTACAGCGAAGCGTTCCGCAACCGCAACGTGATCATTCTCTGCCTGCAATATTTTGCCTGGAGCATCGGCGTCTATGGCTTTGTGCTGTGGCTGCCGTCGATTCTGCGTAACGGCACGCAGATGGGCATGGTAGAGGCGGGCTGGCTCTCTGCGGTGCCTTATCTGGCAGCGACCATTGCGATGGTGGTGGTCTCGTGGGCGTCGGATAAAACCCAGAACCGTAAGCTGTTCGTCTGGCCCCTGCTGCTGGTGGGCGCGCTGGCGTTCCTCGGCTCTTATCTGGTGGGATCGAACAATTTCTGGATGTCCTATACCCTGTTAGTGATTGCCGGAGCCGCGATGTATGCGCCTTACGGACCGTTCTTCGCTATTATTCCTGAGATGCTGCCACGCAATGTCGCCGGTGGCGCAATGGCGCTGATCAACAGTATGGGTGCGCTGGGGTCGTTTATCGGTTCATGGATTGTCGGCTATCTTAATGGAGCCACCGGCAGCCCGTCCGCGTCCTACATCTTTATGGGATCGGCCCTGCTGGTTTCGGTGTGGCTGACGCTGATTGTGAAACCGGCGCAGAACAAAGCGCCGCCGCTGCAGGGTGCAAAACCCGCCTGAAAGCGTAAACGTTAGCCTCTATTTCTTCGGGCGGCCTGCAAGCCGCCCGCTACTTATTGACCGGGAGCCACCGAATGAAACCCGCTGTAATTCTCTATAAAAAACTACCCGACGATCTTTATGCTCGCCTGGCTGAACAGTGTGACGTGACGGAAATCAGCGATCTCTCGCAGGAAAGCCAGCAGGAACATGCTGCGGCGTTCCGGCAGGCAGAAGGTCTGCTGGGATCGGGCGGTAAAGTTAATGGCGAGCTGCTGGCGAAGATGCCCAATCTGCGCGTCTGCTCCAGCGTCTCTGTAGGTTATGACAATTTTGATGTGGATGCGCTGAATCAGCGTCACGTGGTGCTGATGCACACGCCGACCGTGCTGACCGAAACCGTGGCGGACACCATGATGGCGCTGGTACTGAGCACCGCCCGTCGGGTGCCGGAACTGGATGCCTGGGTCAAAGCGGGCAACTGGCAGAAGAGCATCGGTCCGGCGCAGTTCGGCATCGACGTGCACCATAAAACGCTGGGTATTCTCGGCATGGGACGTATCGGGATGGCACTGGCGCAGCGCGCCCACTTTGGCTTCGGCATGAAAATCCTCTACAACGCCCGCCGCGAGCATGAAGAGGCACAGTCGCGCTTTGGCGCACAGCGCTGTGAGCTGGAGGCGCTGCTGAAGCAGAGTGATTTCGTCTGCATCAGTTTGCCGCTGACTGAAGAGACGCACCATCTGATCGGTGCCGCCGAGCTTGAACTGATGAAGCCGGATGCGGTGCTGATCAACGCCGGTCGCGGGCCGGTGGTGGATGAGAATGCGCTGATCGCCGCGTTGCAGGCGGGCAAACTGCATGCCGCCGGGCTGGATGTGTTTGAGCAGGAGCCGGTCTCTGCCGACTCTCCGCTGCTGTCGCTACCCAATGTGGTGACGCTGCCGCATATCGGTTCTGCCACCCATGAAACCCGCTACGGCATGATGCAGGATGCGGTAGAAAATCTCCTCGCTGCACTCGGCGGGAGCGTCGAGAAAAACTGCGTTAACCCGCAGGCGCTGAAGTAATCCCCTCGCCTTTCCATTGCGCCCGCCCATGGCGGGCGTTATGGTGGACCCCCGATTCGCTATCACAAATATTTAACCGCTATGTCTTTTTCTCAGTTCGGCGACAAATTTACCCAACATTCCGGCATCTCACGTCTGATGGAAGATATGGGCGCGGGCCTGCGAACGCCCGGCACCATCATGCTGGGCGGCGGTAATCCGGCGCAAATCCCGGCCATGAACGACTACTTTCAGCAACTGCTGCAGCAGATGCATGAGGAAGGCAAACTCAGCGAGGCGCTGTGCAATTACGATGGCCCGCGCGGTAAAGCGACGCTGCTGGCGTCGCTGGCCGGGCTGCTGAGCGATCAGCTTGGCTGGCCCATCACCGCACAGAACATTGCGCTGACTAACGGCAGCCAGAGTGCCTTCTTCTATCTGTTTAACCTGTATGCGGGTCGCCGGGCCGATGGCAGCAAAAAGCGGGTGCTGTTCCCGCTGGCGCCTGAGTATCTTGGCTATGCGGATGCCGGCCTGGAAGAGGGGCTGTTTGTATCGGCGAAGCCGAACATTGAGCTGCTGCCGGAAGGTCAGTTTAAATATCATGTCGATTTCGAGCATCTGCCGATGAACGAGGAGGTCGGGCTGATCTGCGTATCGCGTCCGACCAACCCCACCGGCAACGTGATCACCGATGATGAGCTGATGCAGCTCGATGCGCTGGCACAGCAGCATGATGTGCCGCTGCTGATCGACAATGCCTATGGCGTGCCGTTCCCCGGTATCATCTTCAGCGAGGTGCGCCCGCTGTGGAATCCCAACATCATTCTCTGCATGAGTCTGTCGAAGCTCGGCCTGCCGGGTGCGCGTTGCGGCATCATTATCGCTGACGAGAAGACCATCACCGCGCTGAGCAATATGAACGGCATCATCAGTCTGGCGCCCGGCAGTATCGGTCCGGCCATTGCCAATGAGATGATCCGTCGCGGCGATCTGTTGCGGCTCTCCGAAGAGGTGATTAAGCCGTTCTATCAGCAGAAGGTGCAGCAGACCATTGCGATACTGCGGCGCTATCTGCCGGAAGACCGTTGCCTGATCCACAAGCCGGAAGGGGCGATTTTCCTCTGGCTCTGGTTCCGCGATCTGCCGATCACCACCGAATTGCTTTATCAGCGGCTGAAAGCGCGCGGCGTGCTGATGGTGCCGGGACACTTCTTCTTCCCGGGACTGGAACAGGCGTGGCCGCACACCCATCAATGTATGCGGATGAATTACGTGCCGGACGCAGAGAACATCGAGCGGGCGGTGCAGATTCTGGCGGAAGAGGTTGAGAACGCCTGGCGCGACAGCTAATCCTGCGAATCGGTTAACGACAGCTGGCACCACTGTGCCAGCTGCTGAATCGCCTGTTCCACTTCCGCATTCCAGCCAAAACCGGCATTCAGCCGGAAGCAGTGATCGTAGCGCTGATCGGTGGCAAAAATATGGCCCGGCGCGATGCCGATGCCCGCATTACGCGCTTTCAGAAACAGCTCGCGCACGTTCAGCGCCTGTCGGGACATCTCAACCCACAGCACATAGCCTCCTTCCGGATCGGACACCCGGGTTCCCGCCGGAAATTCTCGTAACACCGACTGACGCATTTCACGGATTTGTCGCGCCAGCTCACGCCGCAGCTTACGCAGATGAGCATCATAGCCGCCGCTGCGCAGCAGTTCCGCCACCGCCGCCTGCGACAACACCGAGGTGCCCATGGTTGAGGTATATTTCAGTGAGGCGATTTTGCGCATGTAGTTGACGCTGTGAACCCAGCCGATACGAATGCCTGGCGCCACGGTTTTAGAGAAGCCGCTGCAGAGAATGGCGTTGGGGCTGAAGGCGCGCATCGGGAAAGGGCGGCGTTCACCAAAAGCGGTATCGCCAAAAATATCATCCTCGATGATCACCACATCGTTTTCATCCGCCTGCCGCGCAATATAGGCCTTATGCTCGTTGGGAATGCTCTTGCCCAGCGGATTGTTGACGTTGCACAGGGTGAGAAAGACCCGCACCGCCTTGCGCTGAAACAGCCCGGTGAGCTTCGCGACATCGACATACCCTTCCGGCCCGGCTTCCACTTCAATCACCCGTAAATTGAGGTTATGCAGCATCTGCAGCAGCACGAAATAGCAGGGTGATTCCACGGCGACCACATCGCCCGGCTGGGTCGTGGCGCGCAGCGACAGCGAGATCGCCTCAATGCAGCCGTTGGTGATCAGAATATCGTCAGCGCTGATATTGCAGCCGTAACCCACTGCCCGACGGGCAATCTCTGTTTTCAGCGGCGCATAGCCGGTGCCCTTCACCGTATTCCCGAGCAGGGCCGGTTTGCTGTAGCCCATCTGACGCATCAGCAGGCCGATGCGCTTGACCGGATAGAGTGCGCTGTCGCCGTTGGCCAGATCGAGACGCACCCGGCAGTCTGAGCCGAGCATCGCCAGATGGAGTTCTGTCTGCTCATCAAGCGGCGCGATGGCGCGCGGCTGTTCGCTGACGGCGGGCAGTTGACGGGAAGAGGGCCGCTGCGGCGCAACAAAAAAGCCCGATTTGGGGCGGGCAACGGCGTAGCGCTCATCTTCCAGCGTGCGCAGTGTCTTCAGGGCGGTGGTAAGGCTGACATTGTACTGCGTCGCCAGCGTGCGCACCGACGGCAGACGGCTGTCAGGTGCCAGTGAACCGGCATGAATGGCCTGCTTGATCTGTTCTGCGATCTGGCGGTAACGACTGCTCTGACTCTCCTGTTCCCCGATAATATCGGCCATCTGTTCCACCCCATATCGCGCTGATCTGTGCATATTCAACAGAGTACATTCAAAGTACTTTAGGCTGCATCTCTTAATTATTCATAACGCTAAACGGCCCGCAGACCCCGTCAGCCGCCGGGCTTCAGACCATAAAGTGATTCTGTTCACCTGAGGAAAACGTGAGAAATGAATAATCTGCCCGCCATGATGAAGGAGATGGAAGCGTATCTGTCACCCGCCATCATTGAGTCCGCTCAGCGCTGCTCTCTTCGCCTGCTGGCAGCGTTGCCGGATCAGCAGCAGCTGGAGAATAATCGTGTGCTGCTCGCCTATGGCGGGGGAAAAGACAGCAGCTACATGGTGGCTTACGTGCGTTACATTCAGGGGCTGATCTGGCAGCAGCAGGGCAGCACCTTTCATCTGCGGATCAGCACCAACCGTCATACGGCGATGAATCAGAGCGTGATGGAGAATATTCACCGCGTTTATCAGTCGCTGGCGATGCATGACGATGAACGGGTGGAGTGTCTGGTAGTGGATGGCCTGCTTATCCGACCGTTTGACCGCGACCTGCCGATGCCGGAGAGCGTGCGGCAGCAGAACCGTAATGACGTGCTGATGAATGGCCACCGGTTTCGCGCCGACGCGCGCTCGACCTTCTGCAACGCCTGTAATCTCAGCATGGTGAACTCCTTTGGCCTGGCGGCAGACTACAACGGTGGCGTGGATCTGATTATCACCGGCGACTCGCCACAGGAGCAGGCCGCCTATGTCGCCTGGGCGCGGCACCTCTCACGGCTGTTTGATGCGCCGGTGGCGGATAAAAACCGGGGCTTCAGCGGGTTTCTGCAGACGCTGGATGGCGTGGCAGAGCGCTACTTCAGCGATGTTTATGGTGCCGATCAGCTGACGCCTGCGCACCGCATCACCCACCAGCTGGCACGCAATCCACTGTTCTTCAACATCTATCAGGACACCGCCTATGAAGCGGGCGCGCACTGGGCACTGCTCAGCGAATTTATGCGCTTCCGTTTTGATGCGCTGATGTTCAGCTTCTCCGAGTCCGACTGCGGTAATCCGACGCTGATGGCGCACCTGCGCGGATTGCGGGCAGAAACGCTGCTGCAGCGCCACTATGCCGAAGGGATCCGCGAATATGTGCGCTTTGCGCTGGGACTGATGGTGAAGAAAGATTTTCCACCCGCGCTAATCGATGAGATGGCGGCGCGCTATCAGGATGACGCCGCGATCCAGCAGCAGCGGCAGCGCGCGGCGGACTTTGCCATACAGGCGTTTGACCTCAGCGAAGATCAGCTGATCTGCATGATCTACTCCCCGTTCCTGGCGCAGGGAGAGCAGCTCGGACACTGGCTGATGCAGCAGCAGATTACGCTGGATGAGGCGGCCATCCGCGACCTGCTTGAGCAACGCAGCGAGGATAGCGCGCTGGCACAGCAGTTAACCCGGCTCTCCGGCATGACGCTGACGCAGATGCGGCACTGCTGGCAGAGCAAGCCGGTCAGTTCGCTGCTGGAGGGCAAAAGCGCCGATCCGCTGTCGCGCGTGCTGCGTTTTGATCCCCACAAAGCGGTGATTCAGGTCAATAATGGTGTGCTCAATGACATCGTGACAGAAATCATTTCCGGGCGTTAACCCGGTAAGGCGAGGCGATGAAAAAGATTTTTCTGCAAATTGGCGCCACCCGCGACGGGCAAAATCCTTACTGCGCGGTGGCGAAGCGCGACGGCTATTTTACCGTGCTGGCTGAAATGGGTGATTTCGTCGATTACCAGTCGTTAAGCCTGGCCCTGCCGTTTGATCTGATCATTCGCCTCGACCGCCCCGAGAATCCGTGGGAGGTGATGCAGGCCTATCTGCACGCCGGTTTACTGGCGCATCCGCTGGTGGTGCTGGCGGGCTTTGAAGCCTACAACGCCAGCGCCGGACGACTGCGCGAGATGCTGGCCGGGCCGGATGCGCCCGCTGCCTTTATTCCGCTGGATAAATATGCGCAGCGCATGGCGCTGAAGAAAGCCTGGCCGCGCTTCCCGCAGCCGGAGTTCCGCTTTTTCGCCTCGCCGCTCAGCATTCTGGATGCCGGAGAGGCGCTGATCTATCCCTGCGTTGTGAAGCCGGTGGATGGCGGCGGCGGCCTGGGCATCTGGCTGATTGAGCATGCCGATCAGCTGCATAGCGTGGTGAAACAGCTGGTACAGACCATGAACTACGGCGGCCGCGGCTTCAGCGGCTTTATTGTGGAAAGCGCCCTGATCGGCGATGAGTTTTCGTTGCAGGGCGTGGTGCATCAGGGACACCCCCAGGCACTGACCTGCTGCCAGAAGGTGATTGAGCAGCACCGGGATGCTGAGGGCTGCGTCAGCTTTTATGAGTCGGGGCATGTGGCGATGGCGGCAGCGGCCCTGCCGGCCTCGTTCAGCAGCCTGATGACATTCTGTTGCGAAACCTTTGGCTACCGTCAGGGTGCATTTCATATCGATTTTATTGTGGTCAACGGCGTGCCGCATTTCCTGGAGATGGGGTTCCGGCTCTCCGGCATGGGCGTGGCGACGCTGGTGCAGGAGGCGACGGGCATCAACTGGGCGGAAGTCACCTTCCGGTTAGAAGCGGGCGGCGCGTTACCCGTCTTTGCCTTCACCACACCCGGTGCGGTCGGCCAGCTGCGGTTGCGGCAACCAGCGCAGCTGCAGGCTGCCGAACGCTGGATCGATCAGCATCAGCAGGGCGCGCTGTTACCGCCACTCAGATTGCCTGCGTTACAGGTTTCGTCACGCTCCTCGCTCTATGCCGACCTGACGCGTCACGCGGGCATTCTGGCCACGTTCAGCCTGACGGCCACAGCGCGTGAGCCGATTATGACCACTTTTCAGCAGGTGATTGCCGCGCAGCCGGTGGCGGCCGGGAGAGATAAAGTATGTGCAGGATGATTCTGGCGCATGGCCGGTTCGACAGCGCAGAGATTCTGGAGGCGGCGCGCGCCATGAGCTGCGGTGAAAGCGCCGAACACGATGGCCCGATCAAATCACACCCTAACGGCTGGGGCTGTCTGTGGCTCGAAGAGGGCGAGATTCGTACCCTGCACGGCACCGGCGCGTTCGCAGAAGCGCTGCCGGGTATCGATGTGGATCGGCTGCGCAGCCGGTTTCTGGCGGTGCATGTGCGGCACGCCACGCTGAGTAAAAATCAGGGACTGGCGTTTTCTCATCCGCTGTGGCGCAACAGCGCCGGACATCAGTGGTACATGATGCATAACGGCTTTCTGCCGACGATTTACCGCCAGCTCGGTCTGGCGGAATCGCGCTTCGATTCAGAAGAGTATCTGCATTATCTGGTGGATCAGACCACACCCGCCGATTTCACCCGCGACTATCTGCGCGCAAAGATGGCGCAGGTAGAGCCGGGCGGTAGCGCAGGCAATGCCATTTTCGTCACCCGTGACAAAGCCTGGGCGTGGCAGTGGTATCCGCACGATACGCCCTGGCCCGACTATTTTACGATGCATTTTCAGCAACAGGATGGTTGCACGCTGATCGCCTCTGAACCCGTGGCAATACCAGGCAGCGCTGGCAACTGGCGGCGAATGAACAATCATGAACTCTATGAAATACCGTTTAGGGAGTGATAAACATGGCAATTTTCAATCAGTTCCGCGTGATTAATCCCAACATGTTTGTGGAATCGACCTGGCTGGATGACATCGTCACCGCACGGGTGCCGCTGCTGGTGCTGCGTAATTTCCTGACGCCAGAGGTGCGGGAAGCGGTGGTGACTGACCTGCAGAGCTGCCGGGAAAAGATCCGTGTCTCCCACTATCCCAATGGCGCGCTGACCACGCTAGGCCCCTATCTGGCGCGTCATACTGCGGCTCCCGATAACTACTTTACTGAGCTGCGCGATATCCAGCCGGCGTTGCCGCCATCGCTGAATACGCTGCGCGAACAGATTTACCGCTGGGTTCAGCATGCGCTGCGGCTGGAAAGCTTACGCATCGCCCACGAGCCGGGTTGTGGAGACTACGCCGGTTCTATCGTGCGCTTTCATGCCAATGGCGTCGCGAACCCGCTGCATAACGACAATATCGTGCGCGACGCCGCAGAGACTTCGCTGGTGGTGATGCAAATCCTGCATCAGCTCAGCTGCGTGGTCTGCCTGCAGGAGTGCAACGCGGGTGGGGCACTGCGTATCTACAACAAAAAGTGGTCGCCGGAGGATGAGCAGTTCAAAACTGCCGGGGAGCTGGGTTATCGCAGTGGGGTGATCGAAAACAGCGAGATCTGCGAATTTTCACCACGCAGTGGCGATATCTATCTGTTTAATCCTGCGTTTTATCATGAGATCGATCGGGTCGAAGGCGATACCCGTATCACCATGGGTTTCTTTTTCGGGCTGACCGATAAAAAAATGAAACACGCTATCGCCTGGAGCTAAGCCGGGCCGTGTCAGAACAGGAGAAGGGAATGACGACGTTTGAAAAAATCACTGCGCTGCTGGATCAGCAGCAGGCCAGCTACCACGTGGTGGAACATGAAGCGATAGGGCAGACCGAACAGATCAGCCAGATACGCGGTAACCTGCTGGGCCAGGCGGCCAAAGCGATGGTGCTGGAAGTCAGCATGCCGGATGGTGCGCCGTCGCGTCAGCTGCTGGCGATAGTGCCGGGCGACTGCCGGATCAATTTCAAAAGTGCGGCGCGCGCCATCGGCGGCAAAAAATCCTCTTTCGCCGCTCCGGAGCTGGCGCAGGCGCTGACGGGCTGTGTGATGGGCGCGGTGCCGCCGTTTAGTTTTGATGACCGGCTGGCGCTGCGGGTGGATACCCGGCTGCAACAGGTCGGAACGTTATGGTTTAACGCGGGCGAGCTGGAGAAGTCGATCGCGCTGGCTGTAGATGATTATTTTCGCATCGTGGGTGAAGGCTGCTGTGCCGATATCGCGACCCCGATTGCGGTCACCGCCTGACGGCAGGACAAGGAGTTTCTGATGTCGGTAAAAGATATGCTGTTAGCGCTGTGCGTGGTGGTGGCGTGGGGCGTCAATTTTGTGGTGATCAAGCTGGGGCTTCAGGGTATGCCGCCTTTTTTGCTCGCCGGGCTGCGTTTTACCCTGGTCGCCTTTCCCGCCATTTTCTTTGTGCGTCGCCCGCCGATTCCGCTGCGCTGGCTGGTGGTTTATGGCATGACCATCAGTTTTGGTCAGTTCGCCTTTCTGTTCCTGGCGATCAAGCTCGGCATGCCTGCCGGTCTGGCCTCACTGGTGCTGCAGGCGCAGGCATTCTTTACCCTGTTGCTGGGCGCGCTGTTGCTGGCGGAGAAGCTGCGCTGGAATCATATCGTCGGGATTATCATCGCTACGCTGGGGATGTTTTTGCTGGCGACGGCAGGCATGGAAGGGCAGACCAGCGCCGGTATTACGCTGACCACCATGATGCTGACGCTGTCGGCGGCGCTCTCATGGGGGCTGGGTAATATCACCAATAAGATTATTATGCGAAACCGTAGCGTACCGATCATGTCACTGGTGGTCTGGAGTGCGCTGGTGCCGATCGTTCCTTTCTTTGCCTGTTCGCTGCTGTTTGATGGTCAGGCCGCCATCGTTAACAGCCTGCTGCATATCGGCCTGCAGACCGTGCTGGCGCTGTTCTATCTGGCATTTGTCGCCACTATTGTGGGTTACGCTATCTGGGGGAACCTGCTGAGTCGCTACGAAACCTGGCGCGTCGCGCCGCTGTCGCTGCTGGTGCCGGTGGTGGGGATTATTACCGCCGCGCTGGTGCTGGATGAGCATCTCTCCGGGCAGCAGATGCTGGGTGCGGTGGTGATTATACTGGGGCTGCTGGTCAATGTGTTTGGTGGCGTGCTGGGTCAGCGCTTAGCGATGCGAACGCAGTCGTAAGGACAAGTCCGCCTTCAGATATAAGGGCAAAAAAAACGCCGCTAACGCGGCGTTTGTCATGGTTACTTCAGAATCTCAATACGGCGTGGTTTCGCCTCTTCCGGCACCAGTCGTTCAAGATCGATGCTCAGCAGACCATTCTCGAGACGGGCATCGCGCACCACAATGTGGTCGGCGAGCTGGAATTTACGCTCGAAGTTACGCTCGGCGATACCCTGATACAGGTATTTACGCTCGGTCTGCTCTTCAGGATGGGCACCCCGCACGATCAGCACGTTATCGTGCGCCGTGATATCCAGTTCGCTCTGAGCAAAACCAGCCACCGCAATAGTAATGCGATAGTGATTTTCATCGACCAGTTCAACGTTATAGGGAGGATAGCCGCCATTGCTCTGATTCTGATTAGATTCGAGCAGGTTAAACAGGCGATCAAAACCGATAGCAGAGCGATAAAGTGGGGTGAGATCAAAATTACGCATATTAAGACTCCTGAATTTCAGCAAGTTTTGGCAACCTTCCACTACTGGACAGGCTGGATACGGCACCCCACTGTCCCTTGCGGCAACGGTGAGTGCGTCCGTAAACTAAAAATGGGTGCCACAAGACCATTTTCAAGAGGGCGAAATGCAATTTTTTTCGCCAAATTGTGGAAATGGCATACACTCAGGACTACTTTTGCCAGACCCAGACGGACTTCGCCCCAGAGTGTTGACGTTGTCTGGCAAGCAAACTCAGCCAGGCTTATGCCATGACTGAAGGGATGATGATGATGAAATTGATGAAGACCTTACCTCTGGCTGGAGTGGTGTGCTGCGCAATGGCAACAACCGGCTGTTCCAGCGTGATGTCTCACACAGGTGCGAGTCAGGGCTACTATCCAGGCACCCGTGCCAGTGCTGATATGCTGTCCGATGGTGATACCAGCTGGGCGCTGAAGCCGCTGGCGTTAATCGATCTTCCTTTCTCTGCCGTGCTGGATACGCTGCTGCTGCCGTGGGACTACTACCGCAGCGACAAAGATAAATCTCTCGACTCTCCACGTGAACGCATCCTGCAGAGCGAAAGGCTGGCGCATACGCAGGAAAGCCTGGCGCAGGCGCAGCCTATGCCTCCTATGCGGTCACTGCCGCAACCGTAAAGAGTTGCCGCCAGCCATTCACCTCACGCATATAAGCAATCTGTGTACCATCAGGTGACCAGACCACCGCGTCACCTGATGGCGCCTCTTCCGTTCTGCGGGTCAGACGCTGACACGCGCCGCTCTCAACGTCACATCGCATCACGCTGTTATCGCAGATAAAAGCGATCGCCTGGCCGTCAGGATGCCAGCTAAAGGCGGACTGAATGCTGTGGCTGAGTCGGGTGATCTGACGCGGTTCGCCGCCGTTGGGGGAGACCGTCCAGAGCTGGATCACCTCTGCGGCATCCGCCATCAGAAATGCTATCTGGCTGCCATCCGGTGCGGTGCGCAGCCAGTGGCGAGGTTGCAGAGCCACACCACGGCTGTGCGTCAGGCGACGCTGCTGCACGCCAGCCGGTGGCGCAGGTAGCTGCTGGCTGCTGCCCTCCAGCGGCATCTCTCCGGCGCGGGCGTAATCCTCCAGCGCATCAGGCAGATCAACAATAAAAACTTCAGGCCGTTTTTCACCCTGCGCCGTTAGCGTGTCGCCAATAAAGGCGATCGCCCAGCGCTGCCAGCTGCCGTCCGGTTTCTGGTAGCCACGTTCACCGACCCAGCACTCCTCACAGGCACGATTAATCTGGTCACTGCCTGGCAGCGGTTCCGCATGCGTCTGGCTCACCAGCAGGCAAAAAAAGGTGCCGTCATATTCGCGCGGATGCTGCTTTTCAGGCGTTACAGCGCAAAGGGGCACCGCGATGCCGACGTTGCGCAGATCGAGCCGGCTATCCAGTTCGTGCATCACGTGGTCATTGTAGGTAAAGCTCAGGCGAGAACCGTCGGGACTGAAGACATGTACATGCGAGCCGCCACGCAGCGCGCCAGGAGTAAACGGTGGCGTGATATCGCAGGCATCCAGATTCACCGCCGCACCGTTCTGAACGATCACCCCGCGCCGGTGGTGAAAATCATACCGCCAGCTGGCATCGGGATGTTCCGGGCCATGAATGCAGACGTAGCGCGGTGGCAGATCGGGACTGACCGTGACGACGCCGACATGGGCACCATGCCGGGCCTGATAGAGCACCTCCACCTCACCGGTCATCACATTGACCCGCTCAATGGTCTGGCTGGTAAACGACGCGCCCGATGGGCGAACGTCAAACGCCAGCCACTGACCGTCGGCAGTCCAGACATTAATATTGGTGAGCTGATGCTGACGGGCAGCAAAGGTGATCTGTTTTTCTGACATGATGAAACCCGTGGAGAAAGAGTTGCCCGACAAATTACGCGATTCTGTTTTGCGGTGCAGCTTTTTTGCCGGGTTAAGGGAGCCGGGCCGAAGCGGCCCGGCAGAGAACAGGCCGTTACAGCACTAACTCTTCGATGGCATGCGCGACGCCATCTTCCATATTGGTTTTGGTGATGAACTGAGCAATTTTCTTAACAGAGTCAATGGCATTCCCCATTGCGACACCCGTTCCTGCGTATTCAATCATCGCCAGGTCATTCTCCTGATCGCCAATCGCCATCACTTCTTCCTGCTTCAGGCCGAGCTTCTCAGCCAGCATTTTAACGCCCTGGCCTTTATTCACCCGACGATCGAGGATTTCGAGGTAATAAGGCGCGCTCTTCAGGATGGTGTAGGTCTGCTGAGCATGCCCGGGCAGGCGGGCAATCGCCGCGTCGAGCAGAGCGGGCCGGTCGATCATCATCAGTTTCGGGAAGCGCATGGCACGATCCATCTCCTCCACCGCGCGGTAGCGCACCGGAATGCCGGTCAGGCTCGCTTCATGGATGGTGTATTCGCTGATGTCTTTGTTAGGGGTATAGAGATGGGTTTTGTCGAATGCCTGGAAATGTACGCCAAGCTCACGCGCCAGGTTCTCAATGTAGAGGTAGTCGTCAAAGGTCAGCGTCACTTCCGCCACGCACTCACCATCTTCGGCCTGATGAACCAGCGCACCGTTGTTGCTGATCGCGTACTGGCCGGGCGTCTGCATATCCAGTTCCATGAGATAGCGCTGGATACCCACAAACGGCCGGCCGGTGGTCAGAACAATCGACACCCCTTGCTGACGGGCGCGATCCAGGGCGGATTTCACCGCCGGTGTGATCTCATGTTGCGGGTTGAGCAGGGTGCCATCCATGTCGATAGCGATCAATTTAATAGCCATAGAGTCCTCGTAGCGTCTGGGTTTTATTCAATGCTAGCGCGATTCAGCGCACATTGACCAGTTTCATGGCAGGCGAGAACGGCCAGCTGATAGCCAGCTTCAGGCGGTAAAGAGATCGCGGTGGATTTTAATCACGGCTTTTCGGATTGTTGCGGGTTCGCTAGGGGCGCAGCAGGGACGATGAATATCGTGCGGGAAAAAGAGCGCGAACATGCCGGGCATCAGCGTAATCACTGACTCATTCAATATCTTCTGATAAAAAACGACGTCTCGCTGCTGGGCAAAATCTTCGGTGATTTGCTGGTCGGGATGGGCGCGGGCCACGCCAATATTTTCGGTGCCTGCCAGCAGATACTGAATATCGATGTAGTTGAAGTGGGACTCCGCTTTGCGTGCGCTGGCCGGTTCGGTCATCATCTCCTGCACCAGACAGAACATTTTGTTGTCGGGCAGGATCTCATATTTGCCGGTTTCCAGCTGGCTGAAATCTGTGCTGGCAATCCAGCTTATCGCCTGATCGACCACCGGATGAAAGGCGTGACGTTCTCTGTCCCAGTCGTGACGATCGCAAACAATCATGGTGTAACTCCCTGTGTTGAATGGTGCGCGGTAAATGCGCAAAGAGGGGCAAGAGTAAGGGAGCTGACCGGGTTAAAACGTGATCGGGATCGCAGCCTGTGGGCAGCAGGACGCGGCCTGGCGGGTTTCCGCTCGTACGGCACAAAAAAAGGCCATCACCTGGGTGATGGCCTTTCATCTCTGATGCCGGTTAAATATCGATATTGGCGGCTTTCAGCGCATTTTCTTCGATGAAGGCGCGGCGCGGTTCGACCGCATCGCCCATCAGGGTAGTGAACAGCTGATCAGCGCCAATCGCATCTTTAATGGTGACGCGCAGCATGCGACGGCTGTCTGGATCCATGGTGGTTTCCCACAGCTGCTCCGGGTTCATCTCGCCCAGACCTTTGTAACGCTGGACCGAGAGGCCGCGACGCGACTCTTTAATCAGCCACTCAATCGCCTGTTCGAAGCTTGCCACTGGCTGACGACGCTCGCCACGCTCGATGTAAGCATCTTCTTCCAGCAGACCACGCAGTTTGCCGCCCAGGGCGCAGATTTTGCGGTACTCAGGACCCTGAATGAAATCAGCATCCAGCGGATAGTCAGTATCTACACCGTGGGTACGGACGCGCAGTACCGGCTCGAACAGATTTGATTCGCGGTTTTCACGCACCTGTGCCAGATAGGTGCTGCCATGCGCTTCGCGTTCAGTCAGATAGCTCACCAGACCATTCAGCCAGGTTGTAACCTCCGCTTCATTGCTCAGGTCGCTCAGCGTGTCGTGATAAATCATCGCACGCAGCATGGCCATCGGATAACGGCGCTCCATACGCTTGATCATCTTCTGGGTGCTGTTGAAGTCAGTGACCAGCGTCTCCAGCGGCTCACCGCCCAGCGCCGGCGCGCTGGCATTGGTGTGCAGCGTCGCACCATCAAGGGCGATAGCGATCTGGTATTGATCCATCGCCTCGTCATCTTTGATGTACTGCTCCTGCTTGCCTTTCTTCACTTTGTAGAGTGGCGGCTGGGCGATATAAACATGGCCGCGCTCAATGATTTCAGGCATCTGACGATAGAAGAAGGTCAGCAGCAGGGTACGGATGTGCGAACCATCGACGTCGGCATCGGTCATGATGATGATGCTGTGATAGCGCAGCTTGTCCGGGTTGTACTCGTCGCGACCAATACCGCAGCCCAGCGCGGTGATCAGCGTAGCTACTTCCTGGGAGGCGAGCATCTTGTCGAAACGCGCTTTTTCAACGTTAAGAATCTTACCTTTCAGCGGCAGAATCGCCTGGTTTTTACGGTTACGGCCCTGTTTGGCCGAGCCGCCTGCGGAGTCACCCTCCACCAGGTAGATTTCAGACAGCGCCGGGTCGCGCTCCTGGCAATCCGCCAGTTTGCCTGGCAGACCTGCCAGGTCCAGCGCGCCTTTACGACGGGTCATTTCACGGGCGCGGCGTGCCGCTTCACGGGCACGGGCGGCGTCGATGATTTTGCCGACTACAATTTTGGCGTCTGAAGGGTTTTCCAGCAGGTATTCAGCCAGCAGTTCATTCATCTGCTGCTCAACCGCTGTTTTCACCTCGGAGGAGACCAGTTTATCTTTGGTCTGCGAGGAGAATTTAGGATCCGGCACTTTCACCGAAACCACAGCGATCAGACCTTCACGGGCATCATCACCGGTGGCGCTGACTTTAGCCTTCTTGCTGTAACCCTCTTTTTCCATATAGGCATTCAGGGTACGGGTCATCGCTGAACGGAAACCGGCGAGGTGTGTACCGCCGTCGCGCTGTGGGATGTTGTTGGTAAAGCAGTAGATATTTTCCTGGAAGCCGTCGTTCCACTGCAACGCCACTTCCACACCAATGCCATCTTTCTCGGTAGAGAAATAGAACACGGTAGGGTGAATCGGGGTTTTGTTTTTGTTGAGGTACTCAACAAACGCCCGGATACCGCCTTCATAGTGGAAGTGATCGCTTTTACCATCACGCTTATCATCCAGACGAATCGACACGCCGGAGTTCAGGAATGAGAGTTCACGCAGGCGTTTCGCCAGGATGTCATACTCAAAATCGCGCACGTTGGTAAAGGTTTCGTGGCTCGGCCAGAAACGCACACGGGTCCCGGTAATGTCGGTCTCACCCGTCACCGCCAGCGGTGCCTGCGGTACGCCATGGACGTAAATCTGCTGATGCACTTTGCCTTCGCGACGAATGGTCAGCTCCAGCTTCTGCGACAGGGCGTTAACCACGGAGACGCCCACGCCGTGCAGGCCGCCGGAGACTTTATAGGAGTTATCATCGAACTTACCGCCAGCATGCAGCACGGTCATGATCACTTCAGCGGCAGAGATGCCCTCTTCTTCGTGAATACCGGTAGGAATGCCGCGTCCATCATCCTGCACCGATACGGAGTTATCGGCATGGATGGTGACCACAATGTCACTACAGTGACCAGCGAGCGCTTCGTCGATTGCGTTATCCACGACCTCGAATACCATGTGATGCAGACCGGTACCGTCATCGGTATCGCCGATATACATGCCCGGGCGTTTGCGTACCGCATCAAGTCCTTTCAGGACTTTAATACTTGAGGAGTCATAAGAATTCGACATCAACGTTTCTCGCTCATTTTAATCTTCAGGTTGAACCGCTATTTTACCCTGTTCCACGCGGAACATCTTGCCCTTTTCGTCGGTCATGTCGATTACATGTCCGGCAGAAATTGCGCTGACAAACACCTGAGCCTGAGTGGCTTTTAACCGTTCCGCCAACAGGCGTCGGCGGCTCTCATCCAGCTCAGAAGCAAAGTCATCAATGAGGTAAATACAGCGGCGTCCGCTCTGGCTTGTCAGGAACTCGCCCTGTGCCAGACGCAATGCACACATCAGCAGTTTTAACTGCCCGCGTGAGAGTAAATCTTCTACCGGCGTCCCTTCAGCCCGAATACGAAAATCCGCTTTATGGGGGCCGCTGGCGGTATAGGTCAGCGCGCGATCGCGCTCGAAGTTACGTTCCAGCAGTTCGGCGTAGTCGCTCTCTTTGTCCCAGCCACGCTGGAATGAGAAGCGCAGCTCAAATTCCGGCAGAAACTGGCCACAGGTGGCGGTGATTTCCGCGGAAATCGCCGCACTGTATTCCGCCCGCCACTGGCTGATCTGTTCAGCCAGCGGGACCAGCTCCTGATCCCAGGGACGAATCTGGCTGTATCGTGAGACCTGGCGCAGCGCCGCGTTCCGCTGTTTAAGCAGGCGGCGCATGTTGTTCCAGGCGTTAAAAAAGCCGGGGGTGTTATGAAAGCAGCCCCAGTCGACATAGGCTCTGCGATATTTGGGGCCGCCATTCAGCAAACTAAAGCCTTCAGGGGTGATTAACTGCATCGGCAACAGCTGCGCCAGCTCTGCGACCTTGTGACCATCGCTGCCATCAATGCGCACTTTGCTGTCACCGGCCCGGTTTTTTGTCAGCCCGACTGAAATTTCCCGCTCTTTGTTTTCCAGACGTCCATGCAGCACAAACGCCGCCTCATCGTGACGAATCACGCGCCCCGCCTGCAGGCTGCGAAACGAACGGCCATGCCCCAGAGTATGAATCGCCTCTAAAACGCTGGTTTTACCACTGCCGTTGGCGCCGACCAGGAAATTAAAGCCGGGTGCCAGCTGCAGGTCAGCCTGCTCAATATTACGAAAATCTTTGATAAGAAGGCGGGTTAAAGCCATGAATCAATCCAGCGTGAAGGGCAATGATCGGGATGAAATGGTTTTGCCTTATAAAAATTCAGGTCTTACCTTTAACAATCCAGGGCGTCGACGGCGAAGCAGGTTTGCCCGATACCTCAGTCACCAGGCCGTCGGCGTCGCCGCCAGTCTGGTTCCGGCCAGCGCGCAGGCCCTGGGAGCATACTGAAGTATGTGACCAGGGGCGAGCACTGCCCGGAATCAGAATGGCAAGTAAGCCAGGCCGATATATTCTACAAGCGCATGGGCATGACGACATAGGCCGCTGCCGGGCTCGCCACATCCTCAATCTGCACGCTCGACACCGAATCGGTCAGCAGCAGACGGACGTTTTCGCACTTCAGCGCGTTCAGCACATCCAGCACGTAACTGACGTTGAAGCCAATCTCCAGTTCCGTGCCGTTGTAGCTGACATCCAGCATCTCTTCCGCTTCTTCCTGTTCAGGGTTATTGGCGGTGATCTTCAACTGATTTTCGGTGATATAGAGGCGAACACCGCGGAACTTCTCGTTAGAGAGGATAGCGGCGCGGGCAAAGGCCTGTTTGAGCAGATCGCAGCCCGCTTCCAGTGCTTTGTCCGGATTCTTCGGCAATACGCGACGATAATCGGGGAAACGGCCATCAACCAGCTTAGAGGTAAAGATGTAGTCGCCGACATGCGCACGGATATTGCTGCCGCCAATCTGAACCTGCAGCGGGGTATCGCCGCCATCCAGCAGACGCAGCAGTTCAATCACGCCTTTACGCGGCACAATCACCGAATGACTCGGCAGCGCCTGACCAATCGGCATGGAGCAGACAGCCAGACGGTGACCGTCAGTGGCCACGGTGCGCAGCTCTTCCCCTTCGGTTTCGAACATCATGCCGTTGAGGTAGTAACGCACATCCTGATGCGCCATCGAAAACTGGGTCGCTTCAATCAGCCGTTTCAGCGTTGCCTGCGGCAGGGTAAATTCAACTTCACTCTGCCAGTCGTCAAGATTCGGGAAGTCACTGGCGGGCAGGGTCGACAGCGAAAAACGGCTGCGGCCAGAGCGCACCAGCATGCGATCGCCTTCCAGTGCCAGAGTAATTTCTGCGCCATCCGGCAATCCGCGACAGATATCGAGGAATTTACGCGCCGGAACGGTGGTGGATCCAGGCTCATGTGCCTGAGTCAGCGCCACGCGTGCGACCATCTCCATTTCCAGATCGGTACCGGTCAGCAACAGCGAACCTTCAGTTACCTGCAGCAGCAGGTTTCCGAGGATCGGCAGCGTCGGACGACCACCCAGGGGGCCACTTACTTGTTGCAGCGGCTTCAGCAGCTGCTCACGTTCAACAATAAATTTCATAGCGTCAGGAAGATAATGTTCTGATGAGATTAGAGAAATCTTCTTTGATATCGTGGCTCTCTTCACGCAGCTGCTCAATCTTGCGGCAGGCATGAAGCACCGTCGTATGGTCGCGACCCCCAAAAGCATCGCCAATTTCTGGCAAGCTATGGTTGGTTAACTCTTTCGCCATCGCCATCGCCATCTGGCGCGGACGTGCCACCGAGCGCGAACGGCGCTTGGAAAGCAGATCCGCCACCTTAATTTTGTAGTACTCAGCCACGGTCTTCTGAATATTATCGATGGTGACCAGCTTTTCCTGCAGCGCCAGCAGATCGCGCAGCGCTTCGCGCACGAAGTCGATGGTAATCGCCCGGCCAGTAAAGTTGGCATTGGCGATCACGCGATTCAGCGCGCCTTCCAGCTCACGCACGTTAGAGCGTAACCGCTTGGCAATAAAGAAGGCGACTTCACCCGGCAGACGGATGTCGTTCTCATCCGCTTTTTTCATCAGGATCGCCACACGCGTTTCCAGCTCAGGCGGCTCGATCGCCACCGTTAAACCCCAGCCGAAACGTGATTTAAGACGATCTTCCACCCCGTTGATCTCTTTTGGATAGCGATCTGAGGTGAGGATGATCTGCTGGTTGCCCTCTAATAAGGCATTAAAGGTGTGGAAGAACTCTTCCTGCGATCGCTCTTTATTAGCAAAGAACTGAATGTCATCGATCAGCAGCGCATCTACCGAACGGTAGTAGCGTTTGAACTCTTCAATCGCATTGTTCTGCAGTGCTTTAACCATGTCCTGCACGAAGCGCTCGGAGTGCATATAAACCACTTTTGCATTGGGTTTTCGGGCAATGATGCCGTTGCCCACCGCATGCAACAGGTGCGTTTTACCGAGACCGGTGCCGCCATACAGAAACAGCGGGTTGTAAGCGCCGCCTGGATTATCCGCCACCTGACGTGCCGCCGCGCGCGCCAGCTGGTTAGATTTACCCTCGACGAAGTTATCGAAGTTATGACGGTTGTTCACATTTGAGCGATAGGTGACATCGGCCGGAGCCGGGACATTATCCCAGCTGGGACGCATGATCTGCGTCGGGGCCGGACGAATATGGCTCTGTACGGGCATCACGGGCGCGCTCACGCTGGCCATTACGGGCTGGCTGACCGCTGCCGCCTGCTGCTGAACCGGGCGCGTTCCCACTTCAAAACGCAGGGCGGGCACGTTTGGACCGCAGAATTCATTCAGCAGTGCATTGATACTATTAAGGTATTTGTCCCGAACCCAGTCGAGTACGAAGCGATTTGGAGCATACAAGGCAAGCGTATTGTCGTTTAACTCAGCCTGTAGTGGACGGATCCACATGCTGAATTCGGTGGCAGGAAGCTCATCCTGCAAACGGGCAAGACACTGTTGCCAAAGCGTAAGTGACACGGCGGACTCCACTCGTACAAATTCGAAAAGAATAGTAGGCGTTACTCTAAGAAACGTTCATTTTTGACACAGACGCTAAGAAAGCGCCTGCGACCGCTATCAGCGGTTTTCCGTCCTGCAATCACCGGAGGATCGTCAGCGGAAGGGCGGATCATAGCGCAAAGCGAGGCAGAGATCTTCCCTTTCTACACAGTTTTGATCCTTTTTATCCACAGGCCAGAGGCGCGCAAAGAAGTTTACGCCAGTTGCGGGAAAAACCAGCAGGGATCTGGCGCAATCCATTAAAATTTCGGGCGACATCTCATTTTATCCCCAGGATCCGGCAAGCCGATCGCAATAAGATCCCGTGCGATCCTTGCGCTTTAGTGCGGAGCCCGTATAATTCTCCACCCGACATTGAGCCATCAGGCGCAAAGTCGGGACTCTGCGGGCTGTATGCGGGTTTTCAGGCACTATGACACGCGAAGTAAATTGACTCGGGACTGTACAATTATTACAATCCCGCCTCTTTATTAAAGACACATTGAGGCGTAGGTCGATTTTCTGGCCCGAAACGCGTCACCCAGTGAAAATTTTCAAGTTTAGGTAGAAACCGCCATGAAACGCACTTTTCAACCGTCCGTACTGAAGCGCAACCGTTCACACGGTTTCCGTGCTCGTATGGCAACAAAAAATGGTCGTCAGGTTCTGGCACGTCGTCGTGCTAAAGGCCGTTCTCGTCTGACCGTTTCTAAGTAATAAAGCAAGCCCTGATGGGTAAGCTCGCATTTCCCAGGGAGTTACGTTTGTTAACTCCCACTCATTTCACTTTCGTCTTCCAGCAGCCACAACGGGCTGGCACGCCGCAAATTACTATTCTCGGCCGCCTTAACGCGCTGGGGCATCCCCGCATCGGTCTCACCGTCGCTAAAAAACATGTGAAACGCGCTCATGAACGCAACCGGATCAAGCGATTGACCCGCGAAAGCTTTCGTCTGCGTCAACATGAACTGCCGTCGATGGACTTCGTGGTGGTCGCGAAGAAGGGGGTTGCCGATCTGGATAACCGTATGCTGGCGGAAGCGTTGGAGAAATTATGGCGTCGTCACTGTCGCCTGGCGCGCGGCTCCTGATCGTCCTGATACGCGTCTATCAACGCGGCATCAGTCCATTACTGGGACCACACTGTCGGTTTCACCCGACCTGCTCTCATTACGGAATTGAGGCATTACGCAGGTTCGGCCTGATAAAAGGCAGTTGGTTGACATTAAAACGCGTATTAAAATGCCACCCCTTGAACCCGGGTGGTGACGATCCTGTGCCGCCAAAAACCTTTGATACCAGAGAACATTAACGATGGATTCGCAACGCAATCTCTTTCTCATCGCTTTTCTGTTCGTGACCTTTATGATCTGGCAAGCCTGGCAGACGGACCACGCTCCGCAGCCACAGCAGACGCAGACCACACAAGGCACAAACAGCGTAGCGGGTGATACCGCCAGTCAGGGTGTACCGGCCAGCGGTCAGGGCCAGACGATCACCGTTAAGACTGATGTCCTGTCATTGAATATCAACACCCGAGGCGGTGATGTTGAACAAGCACAGCTGCTGACTTTCCCGGACAAACTGGGTTCTAA
This sequence comes from Pantoea sp. paga, assembly GCF_007558755.1. Lineage (NCBI taxonomy): Bacteria > Pseudomonadati > Pseudomonadota > Gammaproteobacteria > Enterobacterales > Erwiniaceae > Pantoea > Pantoea sp. paga. Next base: position 172,532 of record NZ_VLTF01000007.1, on the reverse strand, counting down.
CCAGCCGTTCCAGCTGCTTGAAACAACGCCAGCGTTCCTTTATCAGGCACAGAGTGGTTTGACCGGTCGTAATGGCCCGGATAATCCGAACAACGGCGCGCGTCCGCTGTTCAACGCTGCGCAGGATCACTTCGAGATGGCTGATGGCCAGTCCGAACTGCGTGTGCCGATGACCTACACCGCTGAAAATGGCGTGGTTTACAGCAAAACCTTCATCTTCAAGCGTGGCGAATATGCCGTTAATGTCGATTATCATGTCAACAACACCACCCAGCAGCCGCTGGAAGTGTCGCTGTTTGGCCAGTTGAAGCAGACCATCGATCTGCCTAAGCATCGTGATACCGGCAGCAACAACTTTGCTCTGCACACCTTCCGTGGCGCGGCCTACTCCACCAGCGAGTCGAAATATGAGAAGTATAAATTCGACACCATCGCGGATAACGAGAACCTGAACGCCACCACCAGCAATGGCTGGGTTGCGATGCTGCAGCAGTACTTTGCAACGGCATGGGTTCCGCGTACCGAAGGCACCAACACCCTTTACACCAGCAACCTGGGTAATGGCGTGGCGGCGATTGGCTATAAATCTGCACCGGTCACCATTGCCGCGGGCGCACAGCAGAATCTGGGCGCAACGCTGTGGGTCGGCCCGGAAATTCAGGATAAGATGGCAGCGATTGCGCCGCACCTTGATCTGACCGTGGATTACGGCTGGTTGTGGTTTATCTCTCAGCCGCTGTTCAAACTGCTGAAATTTATTCACAGCTTCATCGGTAACTGGGGCTTCTCCATTATCGTGATCACCTTCATCGTGCGCGGCATCATGTACCCGCTGACCAAAGCGCAGTACACCTCGATGGCGAAGATGCGCATGCTACAGCCGAAAATTCAGGCGATGCGTGAGCGTCTGGGTGATGACAAGCAGAAGCAGAGCCAGGAAATGATGGCGCTGTATAAAGCAGAGAAAGTGAATCCGCTGGGTGGCTGTCTGCCGCTGGTGATTCAGATGCCAATCTTCCTGGCGCTCTACTACATGCTGTCAGGCTCGGTTGAACTGCGTCATGCGCCATTTATTCTGTGGATCCATGACCTGTCAGCGCAGGACCCGTACTACATCCTGCCGATTCTGATGGGCATCACCATGTTCTTCATTCAGAAGATGTCACCGACCACCGTGACCGATCCGATGCAGCAGAAGATCATGACGTATATGCCGGTGATTTTCACCGTGTTCTTCCTGTGGTTCCCGTCAGGTCTGGTGCTGTACTACATCGTCAGCAACCTGGTCACCATTCTCCAGCAGCAGCTGATTTATCGCGGCCTGGAAAAACGTGGTCTGCATAGCCGCGACAAGAAGAAAGCGTAAGCGATCCAGAGCGGGAGCAATCCCGCCCTAAAATAGTCTATTCTCAGGCGGTCAAAGCGACCGCCTGTGTTTTTTGTAGCGAGAGAAAATTTATGAGCCACAGCGATACCATTGTTGCCCAGGCGACGCCACCCGGACGCGGCGGCGTAGGCATTCTGCGCGTCTCTGGCGCCCAGGCGGCAGAGGTCGCCCGCCAGCTGCTGGGCAAACTGCCTAAGCCGCGTTACGCCGATTATCTGCCGTTCACCGATAGCGATGGCCGCGTGCTGGATCAGGGCATTGCGCTGTGGTTTCCTGGTCCTAACTCCTTTACCGGTGAAGATGTGCTGGAGCTGCAGGGCCACGGCGGCCCGGTGATCCTCGATCTGCTGCTGAAGCGCATCGTGGCGCTGCCGGGTGTGCGTATCGCCCAGCCGGGTGAGTTTTCAGAGCGTGCGTTTCTGAATGACAAGCTCGATCTGGCGCAGGCCGAAGCGATTGCTGACCTGATTGATGCCAGCTCTGAGCAGGCGGCGCGTTCGGCCGTGAACTCCCTGCAGGGCGTCTTCTCTACCCGTATCAATCATCTTGTGGAAGCACTCACTCACCTGCGGATCTATGTCGAAGCCGCTATCGACTTCCCGGATGAGGAGATCGATTTCCTCTCTGACGGCAGAATCGAAGCGCAGCTGAATACGGTGATCGGCGATCTGGATGCCGTTCGTGCCGAAGCGCGTCAGGGCAGCCTGCTGCGTGAAGGGATGAAAGTGGTGATTGCGGGCCGGCCTAATGCGGGCAAATCGAGCCTGCTGAATGCGCTGGCAGGCCGTGACGCCGCTATCGTCACGGATATCGCAGGCACCACCCGTGACGTGCTGCGTGAGCATATTCATATTGATGGCATGCCGCTGCATATCATCGACACCGCCGGTCTGCGTGAGGCCAGCGACGAAGTGGAGCGCATCGGGATTGAGCGCGCCTGGCAGGAGATCGAACAGGCTGACCGCGTGCTGTTTATGGTGGACGGCACGACGACCGATGCCACCGAAGCGGCGGCTATCTGGCCCGATTTCGTCTCCCGTCTGCCGCCCGAACTGCCGATTACCGTGGTCCGCAACAAGGCGGATGTCACCGGGGAGTCTCTCGGTCTTACAGAAGTAAATGGTCACTCACTGATTCGCCTGTCGGCACGCACCAGCGCGGGCGTGGATGAGCTGCGCGATCACCTGAAGCAGAGCATGGGCTTCGCCGGCAATATGGAAGGTGGCTTCCTGGCGCGTCGCCGTCATCTGCAGGCGCTGGAGCTGGCGGCAACGCACTTACAGCAGGGTAAAGCGCAGTTGCTCGGTGCCTGGGCCGGTGAGTTACTGGCGGAAGAGTTGCGTCTTGCCCAGCAGGCGTTAAGCGAGATCACCGGCGAGTTCACTTCTGACGATCTGCTGGGTCGCATCTTCTCCAGCTTCTGTATCGGTAAATAACCTTGCTGGCCTGATGGCGTCCTGCTGTCAGGCCAGATTTCCTGCCACGCTGCTCCCCCTGTTATTCCCGCCTCTGCGTTGATTCTTGCTGATATGTTATTTTGCGGCGGCACGGCATTGCCGTATAACGGTTGAAGCGCCGATACGACGTGCGGCGACGGATTGCGGTGAATAATCCCCGCCTCATCCCGCCGCGCCGGTCCGGATGCAAACCCACTACGTGAACACCGTTGGGCGAACTTTTTCGCCTGAAACAGGAGAGTTGCATGAGTACACCGCTCGACACTGCCGCACTGGACACGCTGTTTAATGATGCCCGCACCCACAGTTACTGGCAGGCTAAGCCCGTCGATAACGCCCTGCTGGAGCAGCTCTATGCCCTGACGGCACTGGGCCCGACCTCGGCAAACTGCTCGCCTGCGCGATTTGTTTTCGTGACCTCGGCGGAAGGCAAAGAGAAGCTGAAACCGGCACTCTCTTCCGGCAATCTGGAAAAAACCATGAGCGCGCCGGTCACGGTGATTGTGGCCTGGGACCGCGAGTTCTATGAGCAGCTGCCCGCCCTGTTCCCGCATGCTGATGCGCGCAGCTGGTTTACCGGCAGCCCGGAAGCGGCAAAAGAGACCGCTTTCCGTAACAGCAGCCTGCAGGCGGGCTACCTGATTCTGGCGGCGCGTTCGCTGGGTCTGGATGCCGGTCCGATGTCCGGGTTTGATCCGGCCAAAATCAATGACGCCTTTTTCCCCGACGGTCAGTATCAGGTTAACCTGCTGATTAACCTCGGCTACGGTGATGCATCAAAACTGCATCCGCGCCTGCCGCGACTGAGCTTTGAGCAGGCGAGCCGTTTCGCCTGATGCTGCCCGCGTCGCGAGTCGAATCGCGACGCGGATGACCTTATAAACAGCGTGTCACAGCGGCGCAGCATTTTCTGCAGGCGTCCCCTGATGAAACACCATTCGCCAGTTCTGACCTTCGCACAGCCAGTGTGAGGCGCGCAGTGCGGCCCGACTGCCATCGGCATCACAGCTCTGGTAGTGCAGTATCAGACTCCTCTCGCCCGTGCTCACCAGCTGAAAGTTACTACTAAGCATATCGGGCATCGCATCTTCTTTTATCAGCGCCGCGATGGTCTGCGCGCGAGTCACAAAGCGTCCTGAACGGGTTATCTCACAAAAGTCGGGATGGAGTATCTGCTCCAGCCACGCCAGTTCCCGTCGCCTGGCACTGTGCAGGCTGCGCTCTCGTTTCACCATTTCGTCCAGCAACATGGCTGACCCTCCTGTTATTCTGTGCTGACAGGCAGCGGCAATAATTCTTTTAAGCTGTTGAAGGTGGGCATTGTGATGTTCCTGGCCGGTCAGCTCTCCCTCGCGATTCTGCTCATCCTATTCCGAATTTACCCCAATCCGTGCGTTGCCAGGTGCATTCAGGTAAGAAAATTCCTACAATGCTTCTGATGATTATCTGACCATTTTCACGGAGCGACAGATGGCTGGTCATTTTGTACGCTGGACGGGCGATCCCGGCTTCCCGGCTAATGATTTACGCATTCCCCAGGCTATCACCGACACGGCACAGCAGTTTGCTGACAAACGCCGTGGGCGATTTCTGGCCGCGCGTACCCTGCTGGCACAACTGATGCTACGGGTTTATGGCATTGGTGAACTGCCGCGCCTGCTTATTCAGGGCAACGGACGCCCCGTTTTTGCTGACAGCGATCTGCCTGATTTCAGCATCGCCTATGCGGGTAATACGGTGGGTGTGCTGCTGGCCGAAGAGGGTGGACGTGCCGGTCTGGATATGGAGATTGTGCATGCCAGAAGCCGTCAGACTCAGGAGCAGCTGATGCAGGGATTAACCTCGGGCGAGATCGCCTGGATCAATGCCCAGCAGGATGCCATGGAGGCGGTGACGCAGATCTGGACATTACGCCAGAGCATTCTCAAGCTGACGGGAGAGGGCGATCGGGGACTGGATTCGCTGCGCCTGTTGCCCGGTGCGGGTCGGCTGCGATCTTCACTCTATCCCGATATTCAGGTGGTGTGCGACGCGGAGCCCATGCTGGTCTGGTCGTGTGCGCTGTCGTCTGCGACTCAGCGTCTGCATCTGTGGGAGATGGATAACGCCTTTCAGTGGCATGCATTACGCGAAATAGAGATGGGTAAGCCCAACATCGGGCCTCATGCTTTGCGGCTGACCAGCCTGCCCAGCGAGCGCAGCCTGCATCCTGAAATGTAAAAAGCCGCAACCCGGCGGTTGCGGCCCTGAATGCGCTTAGTGCGCGTCTACAAAAACAATCTTCAGCACAAACAGCAGAGCAACAATCACTACGCAGGGGCTGATTTCACGCCAGCGGCCAGTACCCAGCTTCATGACGCAGTAAGCGATGAATCCCAGCGCAATGCCTTCGGTGATGGAAAAGCTGAAGGGCATCATGGCGGCGGTCACAAACGCCGGAACGGCTTCGGTCAAATCATCCCAGCGTACGCGCGACAGGCTGGCGGTCATTAACACCCCAACGTAAATCAGCGCGCCCGCAGCGGCGTAGGATGGCACCATCGCGGCCAGCGGTGACAGGAAGGTCACCAGCAGGAACAGCAGGCCGGTGACCACTGCCATCAGGCCGGTACGACCACCAATCGCCACGCCCGAGGTGCTTTCGATATATGCGGTCACGGATGAGGTGCCCGCCAGCGCGCCACTCACTGAACTGATGCTGTCGACATAGAGTGCCTGCTGCATGCGCGGGAAAGTGCCGGTTTCATCAGTCAGTCCCGCTTTATCGGTGACGCCGATCAGCGTGCCGGAGGAGTCGAACAGATTGACCAGCATAAAGGAGAAGATCACGCCCGCCATGCCGATGTTGAACGCGCCTTTGATATCCACCTGGCCAACCACAGAAGTAATGGAAGGCGGCGCAGAAAACAGGCCGACAAACTTCACGTCACCCAGCATCCAGCCGATAGCAGTGGTAACCACCATCGAGATCAGCACTGCCGCGTGGATATTGCGTGATGCCAGAATAGCGATGATAAAGAAGCCCAGCGCGCCCAGCAGTACGCTGTGCGAGGTCAGGTTCCCCACGGCCACCAGGGTATCGGGATTCGGCACGATAATACCGGCATTCTTCAGCCCCATCATGGCGATAAACAGGCCGATACCGGCGGTAATGCCGACGCGCAGGCTCAGCGGGATATTCGCAATCATCCAGTAGCGAACCCGCAGCAGCGTCAGGATCAGCAGGCCGACCGCACCCCAGAAGATCGCGCCCATACCCACCTGCCACGAATAGCCCATCGCGCCAACCACCACAAAGGCAAAAAAGGCGTTCAGCCCCATTGCGGGCGCCAGCGCCACCGGCAGATTGGCAAACAGTCCCATCAGAATGCTGCCAAAGGCGGCAATCAGACAGGTGGTCACAAACACCGCCTGGGTATCCATGCCGGCGACGCCGAGGATCTGCGGATTGACGAAGACGATGTAGACCATCGTCAGAAAGGTGGTGATACCCGCGATCACTTCGGTGCGCACCGTGGTGCCATGTTCCTGCAGCCTGAAGATGCGCTGCAAAACGCCTTGCTTGCTCATGCCATCCATCCAGAAGAAAAAATCATCGGCGCGTATCCTGGCGATTTTACCGGGGCAATACAATGATTTTTCGCAACCGATTGCCAGTCTCGCAATCTGCGCTGAGTGCGGTAGAGTGTGGAGCATACCCCTGAATCGAAGGATAGAGTCTGATGTCAGTAGAATGCGTCTTTTTTGATTGCGATGGCACGCTGGTGGACAGTGAGTTGCTCTGTACCCAGGCCTACGTCAATACCTTTGCCCGTTACGGCCTGGAACTGTCGCTGCAGCAGATGTTTGAGAAGTATAAGGGCGTCAAACTCTACGACATTATTCGTGACGTCGGCGACGCGCATCAGGTGACGCTGCCGATGGAAGAGGTGGAGACCGCCTATCGCGCAGAGGTCGCGCGGCTGTTTGATCAGCAACTGCAGCCCATCCCGGGCGCGAAAGCGCTGGTTGAGCAGATAAAGGTGCCGATGTGCGTGGTTTCAAACGGGACGGTAAAAAAGATGCAGCACTCGCTGGGCTTAACCGGCATGCTGCCGCTGTTTGCGGAGCACCTCTACAGCGGCTATGACATTCTGCACTGGAAGCCCGATCCGGAACTGATGTACCACGCGGCGGAACAGATGCAGGTGCCGATTGAGCGCTGCATTCTGGTGGATGACTCCGAAGCGGGCGCTCGCGCCGGTATCGCCGCCGGCATTCCGGTCTATTACTACTGCGCCGACCCGCACAACCCTGAACTGGATCACCCGCTGGTGACGCGCTTCGATGATATGGCGCAACTGCCTGCGCTGTGGCGCGCCCGTGGCTGGGATCTGGTGTAGCCCGGGCCAGCATGACACATACCGTCTGGTTTTTAACCCTGCCCGGCGTGATGGCGCTGGATCTCACCGGCCCGGCCGAGACGCTGAAGCTGGCGGGCGAACACTTTACGCTGCGCTACATCGGCCCGCAGCCGGAGGTGGTCTGCTCCACCGGCATGACCATTGGCGGCATCGAACCGTTACCTGAAAAGTTGCCCGCCGGGAGTCTGCTAGTGGTGCCAGGCGTCTATGACTCGCAGGTCTGTTACGCCACGCCGCAGGCCGGAGAGGCTCGCGACTGGCTGATGCGCCAGCACGCCGCGCTGCGCGCGCAGACCTTTATGCTGGTCTGCGTCTGCTCGGGAGCGCTGCTGGCGGCGCAGGCAGGCATGCTGGATGACGTGCTCTGCACCACCCATCATGATGTGATTGCCCGCCTGAAAGCCGCGGCCCCGCGCGCACGGGTGCAGGAGAACCGGGTGTTTGTCGGGCATGAGAATATCTGGACCAGCGCAGGCATCACGGCGGGAATCGATCTGGCGCTGCATCTGATTAATCAGCTCTGTGATACGCAAACCGCGCTGGCGGTAGCACGGGAGATGGTGGTCTGGTTTCGCCGTGCCGGTGACGATCCGCAACTTTCGCCGTGGCTGCGTTACCGCAACCACATGCATCCGGCCATTCATCGGGCGCAGGATCTGATGATTGCCCATCCTGAGCACGGCTGGACGCTAACCGAGCTGGCTGGACGCACGCATGTCAGTAGCCGCCATCTGGCGCGGCTGTTTCGCCAGCATCTGGGGATTAGCGTGCGTGAATACCATGAGCAGCTGCGGGTTGGCGTGGCACGCCAGCGTCAGCAGCAGGGTGAATCTGCCGAAAAAGCGGCGCTGGCGGCGGGGTTTTCATCGGCGCGCCAGCTACGGCGCGCCCGCCAGCGTGAAGCCGATCAGCTGACAAAGTGACGGGTATCGACGCGTTTCAGTGCCATACCCAGCAGCAGGCTGCCGCCCAGCGTCAGCCCGAACACCCAGGGCAGGTCGAGCCACGGGCGTGACATATCATCGTAATGATGCGTTCGCAGGTAGTGAATGAACAGCGCATGAAAGCCGTAGATCGGCAGTGAATAGCGTGCAATCACCGTTAAACCCGGCAGCGTGCGCTGGTTCAGGCTGTTTTTAAACACGATCAGCAGGCTGATCGCGGCGATAAACACCAGCGGTCCGCAGTAGAGATACCAGGTGTCATTAAACGCCCCATTGACGATCAACGCCTGTTTCGTCCCCAATGTAATGCCAATCACACAGGCGATAAACAGTCCGGCAGCCAGCGGCGTCAGGCCGCGCCGGGTCGTCTCCATCGTGCCGATAGCCCGTCCCAGCAGCGCATAGAGCAGGTAGTAGATACTGTCACCGCTGACATAGAGATTAACCGGCAGAAAGTGAAATGGCCCCAGCGACTGGCTGACCGTATTGGGATTGGCGAGCACCGCCAGCACCAGCACCAGCAGCGCCACGTAGCGCGCCTGCACGGTTTTTACCTGGATCAGGGGCGACAGCAGATAGATGCCGATCAGCGCAAAGAAGAACCAAAGGTGATAAAACACCGGCTTCTGCAGCATCTTCAGGATTGATCGCCCTTCGCTGATGGGGGTCAGCCAGGTGATATAGGCCAGCGATACCGCGCTGTAGAACAGCAGACAGAGCACCAGCCGGAGCATATGGCGCGGCTGGGCGCTGCGTTCGCCGAAAAACAGATAGCCGGAGATCATAAAGAACAGCGGAACACAGACGCGTGATGCTGAGTTCAGCAGATTAGCCGCATCCCAGGTGATGCCAGTCACCGCCATCGGCCCGGTGATATACCAGGTGGTGGTATGAATCACGATCACCATCAGACAGGCAACCGCGCGTAAATTATCGATCCAGTAAATCTTCTGCGGCATGGCATCCTCTTGCGCATCGCGTCCGTGCGCAAAAGGGTAGCCAAATGCGACCAGAGCAACAACTGCTGCCAGCAGGATTCGGAGCCATCTGTATGCCAGCGCACTGAATCACTGCGAAAACGCGCCGGTAGCGCCTGGGATTTACGGCTGCACATCGCGCGGTCAAAGGGTATACTGTCGGCCTCTTTTTTTAATCTAACCGAAGCGCGTGCACACTCAACATGCAAAAGTTTGATACCAAAACCTTTCAGGGGCTGATCCTGACCTTGCAGGATTACTGGGCGCGTCAGGGCTGCACCATTGTCCAACCGCTGGACATGGAAGTGGGCGCTGGCACTTCACACCCGATGACCTGCCTGCGCGCACTCGGCCCGGAGCCGATCGCCGCCGCTTACGTGCAGCCATCACGCCGTCCCACCGATGGCCGCTACGGTGAAAACCCGAACCGTCTGCAACACTATTACCAGTTCCAGGTGATCATCAAACCCTCACCGGACAACATTCAGGAGCTCTATCTTGGCTCGCTGAAAGAGCTGGGTATGGACCCGACGGTGCATGACATTCGCTTCGTGGAAGATAACTGGGAAAACCCGACGCTGGGTGCCTGGGGACTCGGCTGGGAAGTGTGGCTCAACGGCATGGAAGTGACGCAGTTCACCTACTTCCAGCAGGTTGGCGGCATGGAGTGCAAGCCGGTGACCGGCGAGATCACCTACGGTCTGGAGCGTCTGGCGATGTACATCCAGGGCGTCGACAGCGTTTACGATCTGGTGTGGAGCGACGGTCCGCTGGGTAAAACCACCTACGGCGACGTGTTCCATCAGAACGAAGTGGAGCAATCCACCTATAACTTCGAATACGCCGACGTTGATTTCCTCTTTACCTGCTTCGAGCAGTATGAGAAAGAGGCGCAGCATCTGCTGGCGCTGGAAAAACCGCTGCCACTGCCCGCCTACGAACGCATTCTGAAAGCGGCACACAGCTTCAACCTGCTTGATGCCCGCAAAGCGATCTCGGTAACAGAGCGTCAGCGCTATATTCTGCGCATTCGTACCCTGACCAAAGCCGTGGCTGAAGCTTACTACGCCTCTCGCGAGGCAATGGGCTTCCCGATGTGCAATAACAAAAAGTAAGAGGCAGCCATGACTGAACAAACTTTCCTGGTGGAGATCGGCACCGAAGAGCTTCCACCAAAAGCCCTGCGCAGCCTGGCAGAAGCCTTTGCCGCGCAGGTCACTGCTGAACTGGATGCCGCTAACCTGAGCCACGGCGAGGTCAGCTGGTTTGCTGCGCCGCGTCGTCTGGCGCTGAAAGTCGCCAACCTGAGCGCCTCACAACCCGATCGGGAAGTGGAAAAGCGCGGACCGGCGGTCGCTGCGGCGTTTGACGCTGACGGCAACGCGACCAAAGCCGCTGAAGGCTGGGCGCGTGGCAACGGCATTACCGTCGATCAGGCTGAACGCCTCGCCACCGATAAAGGCGAATGGCTGGTTTATCGCGCCCAGGTTAAAGGCGAAGCGGCCCAGGCGCTGCTGCCCGCAATGATCGCTACCGCGCTCAGCAAGCTGCCGGTGCCAAAACTGATGCGCTGGGGCGACAGCGATGTGCAGTTCGTCCGTCCGGTTCACACCGTGACGATGCTGCTGGGCGATGAGCTGATCCCTGGCACCATTCTGGGCATCGCGTCAGACCGGATTATTCGTGGTCACCGCTTTATGGGTGAAAGCGAAATCACGCTCGAAAGCGCCGATCAATACCCCGATGTGCTGGAAAAACGCGGCCAGGTCATTGCCGACTATCAGGTCCGCAAAGCGATGATCAAAGCCGATGCTGAAGCGGCAGCACGCCGTTTAGGCGGCAACGCTGATATCAGCGACAGCCTGCTGGAAGAGGTGACATCGCTTGTGGAGTGGCCGGTGGTCCTGACCGCGACCTTTGAAGAGAAATTCCTCAAGGTGCCTGCGGAAGCGCTGGTCTACACCATGAAAGGCGATCAGAAGTATTTCCCGGTGTATGACAATGACGGCAACCTGATGCCGAACTTCATTTTCGTCACCAACATCGAATCCAGCGATCCGCGCCAGATTATCTCCGGCAACGAAAAAGTGGTACGTCCACGCCTGGCCGATGCGGAGTTCTTCTTTAATACCGACCGCAAAAAGCGTCTGGAAGATCACCTGCCGCGTCTGGAGACGGTGCTGTTCCAGAAAGAGCTGGGCACGCTGCGTGATAAAACTGATCGCATTCAGGCCCTGGCGGGCTGGATTGCCGGTGAAATTGGCGCAGATGTGAATCACGCCACCCGCGCGGGCCTGCTGTCGAAGTGTGACCTGATGACCAACATGGTCTTCGAGTTCACCGACACCCAGGGCGTGATGGGCATGCACTACGCGCGTCACGACGGCGAAGCCGAAGATGTGGCGGTGGCGCTGAATGAGCAGTATCAGCCGCGCTTTGCCGGTGACGATCTGCCGTCCAGCCCGGTCGCCTGTGCACTGGCCATTGCCGATAAAATGGATACGCTGGCCGGTATTTTCGGCATTGGTCAGCATCCAAAAGGCGACAAAGATCCGTTCGCACTGCGTCGTGCGGCGCTGGGCGTGCTGCGTATCATCGTTGAGAAGAACCTGCCGCTCGATCTGCAGACTCTGACCGAAGAAGCGGTGCGCCTGTATGGCAGCAAGCTGAGCAACGCCCGCGTGGTGGATGATGTGATCGACTTTATGCTGGGTCGCTTCCGCGCCTGGTATCAGGAAGAGGGTCACAGCATCGACACGCTGCAGGCGGTTCTGGCGCGTCGTCCGACCCGTCCGGCTGACTTTGATGCACGCATGAAAGCGGTGTCGCACTTCCGTACGCTGGAAGCAGCCGCAGCACTGGCGGCGGCGAACAAGCGCGTCTCTAACATTCTGGCGAAATCGACCGAAACGCTGAATGAAAGCGTGCAGGCGTCGCTGCTGAAAGAGAACGAAGAGATCCAGCTGGCGACTTTTGTCACTGCGCTGAGCAGCAAGCTGCAGCCTTACTTTGCTGAAGGCCGCTATCAGGATGCGCTGGTCGAACTGGCACAGCTGCGTACTGCGGTAGACAACTTCTTCGATAAAGTGATGGTTAACGCCGACGATCAGGCGGTGCGGGTTAATCGCCTGACGCTGCTGTCAAAACTGCGTGAGCTGTTCCTGCAGGTCGCGGATATCTCGCTGCTGCAGTAATGCTATTTGTTGTGCGGAAAAGGGACGAGCAATCGTCCCTTTTTTTATGGGATTTTTTGGCCTGATGTCTTCAACTCATACCTGAGTGTGACCGCTATAGCGGCCATTTTTTAGGGTGCAAATGAATACGCTAAAGTGCTCAAACAGCCACTGCCGGTCATCAGGAATCGGCTGTGTTGATGCGCTACTTGATAAATATTGAATATATATCAAATGGTTACTTTCTGATTTTTTCCTGGAATACCCTAAGATTTTTTCAAAATCCGGAGGTTAAGAAACCGCCCGAAAAATAGCCAACCCTCTTGTTTTTCCCCTTTCCTGATGGATAATTCGCCAGAATTTACACCCGGTTACAGTTAGTGAAATGGAATTTTCATGAAAAGGATTTGTTTATTGCTCTGGCATCCGCCAGTGCGTCTGCTCGCCATGGTGGCAGGCGCGTTGCTCTGCTCTGCTTTCCCGGTGATGGCAGCCCCGCCAGCCGATAATCCCCGTGAAGAAGGCCAGGCGATTGATGCCCGCGAGCAACTGCGTCAGCAGACGCGCGAGCGCGTGCTGCAACAGCAGAATGCGCCGCAGGCGAATGAACATCTTCCCCGTCCTGATAGTCGTCTGCCCGGTTATCCTGCCAGTGAGCAGCCCTGCTTTACCATCAATCAGATCGTCCTGACTGGCGATAAAGCCAGCCGTTTCCAGTGGGCGCTCGACGCCGCTGCGGATGCCACCGGCCGCTGCCTGGGCGGACAGGGCATCGTGCTGGTCATTAATAAAGTGCAGAATGCAATTCTCGCCAAAGGCTATGTCACCACCCGCGTCATGGCACAGGAGCAGGATCTGACCAAAGGCGTATTAACGCTGACGTTACAGCCGGGCCGTATCAGCAGGATCCGTTTTGATGAACCGGTTTCCTGGCGTGGACGGCTGTGGAATGCGATTCCGGCGTCATCGGGCGAGATATTAAATCTGCGGGATATTGAGCAGGGGCTGGAGAACTTCAAGCGGGTGCCCAGCGCCAGTGCCGATATTAAAATCGTGCCGGGCGAGCAGGAAGCCACCAGCGATCTGCAGGTCAACTGGCGCGAAGGCAGACCGGTGCGGCTCAGTCTGGGACTGGATGACAGCGGCTCCAGAAGTACCGGGCGCTATCTCGGTTCCGCCACCCTCGCAGTGGATGCGCCCTTTGCGCAGAACGATCTGTTTTACGCCAATATTGGCAAAAACCTGTTTGAGCATGGGCCGTTCGGTAACCGCTCGCACACCCTGAATTACTTTTTCCCGATAGGCTACTGGGCCGTTTCCGCCAACTACAACGACTACACCTATCACCAGAACATCCCCAATGCCAATGAGGTACTGCGCTACAGCGGCAAGAGCGATAATTTCCAGCTCACGGTCTCCCGGTTGCTCTACCGCGATCAGTCGAACAAAACCACGCTTAATCTGCGTGGCTACCGCAAACACTCCACCAACGCCGTCAACGATATCGACATTGAGCAGCAAAAGCGGCGCACCGCAGGCTGGGAACTGGGCCTGAATCAGCATAGCTATCTGGGCAGTAGCACGCTGGACGCCAGTATCGCCTGGCGGCGCGGTACCGGGGCGTTTAATGCGCTTCCTGCACCAGAAGAGTCGCGTCATCAGGGCAGCGCGCGTACCGGCATATTGCTGGGCGACCTCGGCATCAACCATCCTTTCGCCGTGGGCGAGCAGCCCTGGCGGGTCTACAGCAGTGTGCGGGGACAATGGAGTCCGAATGCCCTGACGCCACAGGAGCGAATGGCAATTGCCGGCCGCTATACGGTACGCGGCTTCGACGGTGAGCAGATGCTGTCGGGGGAAAAAGGACTGCTATGGCGTAATGAAATCGGCTGGAATCTTTTCTCGCGCGGGCATGAGCTCTATCTGGCTGCCGATTATGGCCGGGTAAGCGGGCCTTCGACTCGCGATCTTGTCGGGCATCAGCTGGCAGGCAGTGCAATAGGGGTACGCGGCGCGCTCTGGGGCCGCTTCAGCTACGACCTGTTTGCGGGCATTCCGCTCTATAAACCTGCGGGTTTTCATACCTCAGGCGCGACGGCGGGTTTCAGCGTTAACCTGGAAATCTGACCACCAAAGCGGGCGATCCCGCTATCTGAACTGAGTGACTTTCACATGGATGTGACCCATGAATAAACATTGCTATCGCATTATCTTCAGCCGCACCCATGGGGAACTCCGGGTGGTGTCAGAACTTGCCCGCAGTTGCAGCACGGAGCCCGGTCAGAGCCGTGGTAACGGCGCGCCGCGTCTCTGGGTCACTTTACGCCGCGCGGCGTGGCTGCTGGGAATGGCCCTGTTTGCCGGGCCTGCAATGGCGAACGGCATTGTGGCGGATAGCAATGCTACGCCAGGACAGCGGCCCGACGTCATCGCCACCCAGAACGGGCTGCCGCAGGTTAATATCACCGCCCCCAATCAGGCGGGTATCTCGCATAACCAGTATCAGCAATTCGACGTCGCGCAGAACGGCGCCATCCTGAATAACTCCGCAGTGATGACCTCAACACAACTGGCCGGAATGATTCAGGGCAACCCGAATCTCAACCCAAAGACCCCAGCGGCGCGGGTGATCATCAACGAAGTAAACAGCAATAATCCCAGCCAGCTGCGCGGTTATATGGAAGTGGCGGGCGGACGGGCGCAGGTGATCGTTGCCAACCCGGCCGGGATTGTCTGTAACGGATGCGGCACCATCAACGCCGGACGGATGACGCTGACCACCGGCAAACCACAGCTCAACGCTGACGGCAGTCTGGCGGGTTATCAGGTCGAACGCGGCGTGGTGCGCATTGAAGGCGGCGGACTCAACGGCGATCCCCGTCATGATACTGAGTATGTTGACGTACTGGCCCGCGCGGTGGAGATCAATGCGGGCGTCTGGGCCAAAAAAGAGCTGGCGGTGGTGGCCGGTCGCAATCGCGTAAGCGCAGACGCACAGACGGTCACACCGCTGGCTGATGACGGCAGCGCCAGACCTGAACTGGCGATCGACATGGGGCAGATGGGCGGCATGTACAGCGGCCAGATCCGCATGATAGGCACTGAAGCGGGCGTCGGCATGCGAAATCAGAACGCTCAGGTGCAGGCGGGCAAAACGCTGGTGGTGAGTAGCGAAGGTAAGCTTGTCTGGCAGTCGGCGGCGCAGGATGGCGTGACGCAGGCCGGAGGCGACATCAGTCTTGCGGCCAGAGAGGATATCGACTATCAGGGCAAGCTCCACAGTGGTGGTCAGCTGACAGTGCGGAGCCGCGAAGGCGGAATCACTCAGTCCGGCACCCTGGCGGCGGCAGGTGATGTGCGGCTGACGGCGGCCCGCAGCATCCAGAGCAGCGGACACCTGCTGGCAGGCAGCGATGCCAGTAGCCAGGTTGTGCAGGAAGCTAATCTGCAGCTGGAGAGCCAGGATATCATTCGCGCCAGCGGCAGCCTGCTGAGCAAAAAAGAGGTCAGCGCTCGCGGACGCCGGGTCGATCTCAGTGGCGCTCAGATCGCGGCCAGCCGCGCAACACTGACGGCTCAGGAGGGTGGTGTTGCCGTGCGGCAGGCGGTGATCAACGGTGATGAGCTGGTGATTAACACGGCAGGTGATATCGAGGCGCAGCAGGCGCAGATTAGCGCCGGGCGCTGGCAGGTCGATGGACGCAGCCTGTTCAGCCAGCAGGCCGGATGGTCGCAGACCGGAAGTGGCGAAAGCCGCTTCACCCTGAGTGGTGGGCTGGATAACAGCGACGGAGCGATTGAGAGCCGGCAACTCAGCTTCCGGGCCGCCTCGCTGAATAACCAGCGTGGACGCATGGTCGCACTCGACAACGCCGCCCAAAAATGGCGGATTGACGGTCTGCTCGACAATACCGCGGGTGAGCTGGGTAACAACGGCGATCTGACGCTTGAGACAGGCAGCCTGACTAACCAGGGTGGCACCGTTAAAACCCAGGCCGCGCTGGCTATTAATGCCCGCGACGCAGTTAACAACAGTCAGGGTAAGCTGCTGGCCGGTGATGCGCTGACGCTCAGCGCGGGCGGTGATCTCGATAATCACGCTGGCACCCTGAACGGCGGTCAGCTGTCGCTGACCGCGCAGCATCTGAATAATGTGCAGGGCGAGATCGTCAGCCAGCGCGATCTCGATCTGACGGCACTACAGGGCCTGGACAACAGCGGTGGCTGGATCGAAGCGGGTCATCATCTCTCACTCAACAGCGGCGGACTCTGGCAGAACCGCGACGGAACGGCACAGGGCGGTGAGCGGGTCACGGCGGCGGCAGATCAGCTCAATAACGCCAGCGGCCGGTTGCAGTCTGGCGGTGATCTGGACCTGACCAGCCGTGGCGATATCCTCAACCAGAGCGGCAAACTCACGGCGAAAAATGCCCTCGCGGTCCATGGCACCGCAGCGACGCTATTTGATAACGGTGGCGGATCGCTGCAAAGCGGCGGCGATCTGCTGCTGCAGGGCGGCGCACTGAACAATCGCCAGTCAGGGCAGATTCTCAGCCAGCAGGCGCTGACGCTGAACCTGGCGGGCGACTGGGACAATCAGGGTGGCACACTGACCGGTAATGGCCGCACGCAGGCCAGCGCAGCAAATCTGTTCAATGCTCAGGGCGCGATCAATGCGCTGGATACGCTGGATATGCAGGTTGCTGGTCGTCTGGATAACAGCAATGGCCGCATCTTCAGTCGGTTAAGCCAGACGCTTCAGGCGCAGGAGATGGGCAATGCGCAGGGCTGGATGGGCAGCCAGGAAAGCTGGACTGCCACGACTGCCGGTTTCGATAACACGGCGGGCAGCGTACAAAGTCAGCAGCAGGCTGAACTCTCGGCGAACTGGCTTAGTAACGCCAGCGGCGTGTTGCAATCGGCTGCTGGCATGGCGTTACGCATTGAGCAGGATATCAACAACCTGGCCGGTAAAGTCTCTGCTCAGCAGCAGCTTACCGTTCAGGGTCAGACCGAAGGCAGCCGCACCGGTAACATTAACAATGCGGATGGCCAGTGGCTGGCTGGTGAGGGGCTGACTATTACCGCTGCGCGTATCGATAACACCCAGGGCGGTCTGCTCTACAGTCAGCGGCAGTTGAAGCTGAATCTGGCCGGGGATCTGGATAACCAGGCCGGTAAGATACAGAGCGGCGAAGCGTTCCAGCTGGATGCGCAGACGCTGAACAACGCAGGCGGCAACATCGACAGCCAGCAACAGCTGACCCTTCAGCTGTCAGGGCAGTTTGATAACAATGGCGGCGCGGTACGCAGCAATGGCGGACAGCAGATCAATGCCGCAGCGATCAACAACCATCAGGGCGTGTTCAGCAGCCGTGAAGCGATTAATCTGACCACCGGGCAGCTGGAGAATGCCAGTGGCACACTAATCAGCCAGGGCGCGGGAAGTTATCACGTCGGCACGCTCAATAATCAGCAGGGCAAAGTCCACAGCGGCGCGGCGCTAACCCTTGAAGCCGCACAACTGAACAATCAGGGCGGCCAGCTTGTCGCCACGCAGGATTTAGTGCTGAACGCCACGGCGATCGATAACAGTACCCAGGGTGTGATCAGCAGTCAGGCGGGGCTCTCACTGCAGGCCGATCGCCTTATCAACCGCGACGGCGGCCTGTTACTCGGCACCACCTACAGCGACATTACTGCACGTGATATCGATAATAGCGCCGGGCGGCTGCAGAGCGCCGGAACGCTCATGCTGCGCGGTGTTGCACAACTGGACAACCGGCAGGGACGGGTGCTGGCGAATGGCGATCTCAACATCAACGGTGATCTCTCACCGACTGATTCACCGCTGGTGCTGCTCAATCAGAGCGGACGGCTGGAGAGTGCTGGTGCATTGAGCATCCATTCACACTCTTTCGATAATCAGGGCGGCACGCTGCTGGGCCTGCAAGCTCTGACGCTGAGCGCGCAACAGGACTACACCCGCCAGGCGGACGAAACCATCAGCAGTAACGGCACGGTGACTGTCTCTCTGAGCGGGGCGTTTACTAACCTGGTGGACTGGCTGCTGCCGGGTAATCTGGTGCTGAATGCGGCAGGCATAACCAACCCGGCGATGCTGGTGGGCAAAACCGTTCAGCTCACGACCGGTGCGCTGCTGAACAGCGGGCGTCTTGAAGCCGACGACCTGACGCTGAATGTCGACTCGCTGGATAACCGTGCCGCGTTGATGGGTGATGAAGTCACCGTGCGTTCCCGGGTGATCGACAACCATGGACAGCCTGCGGTCATCGCGGCAACTCAAAACCTGACCCTGCAGGCCCGTGAGCGGCTGAGCAACACAGATGGCGCGCTGCTCTATAGCGGCAATCGCCTGTCATTGCAGAGCGATGACCTGATCGAGAACCGGGCGAGCTTTATTGAAGCGGACGGTGATATGACGCTGGAAGCGCGGCGGCTAGACAACCTGCGCGAAGGGCTGGTGATAGAGCGTGAGGCTGAGACCAGCGACTACAAGTGGCATCGCTATAACTACTACTGGCGCTCGTTTGGTACGACGATAATGCCCGATAAAAGCAGTATGGCACCGACCACTCAGCAACTGACTTTCCAGGATGAGGCCGCGGCGCAGAGCAATCTTTACGGCACCCTGCTGGCGATTGACGCGGCGGGCAAACGCGCTCAGGTACGGGTCATGAATAATCAGGGCGTGCTGACCGATCTGTGGGTTAACTATCTGGCACTGAACCCCAGCGCCGATGGCACGTATGCCATGACGTTCTATGAAACGCGAGGATTTAAGCAGAAAAATGTGCCGACTCCTTACCAGAACACCGTATGGCGTGAACATGACCGTGGTCGTATCGAACAATGGGACCCTGAACAACATATCGATATCGATAGCGCCCTCTTTATCAGCGACTACAGCGCTTTGCGTGAGCGTAGCGTAACCGGCACCCTGACGCGTGACAGACTGGTCAGTGAAGGTATTGGTGCACGTATTCTGGCGGGTGGCGACATGCTCCTGCGCATCACCGGAGCGTTACTTAATGATGCCAGCGTGATTACGGCTAACGGCAATCTGACACTGGATGGCGGCGGGAGCATCGACAACCGGGGCTATTCGATCAATGAGCGGCGGCAGGAAGTTATTGTCGATCATTACGACAGAAGCACGCGCCACTGGTATCCGACCTTCAATTCCGATGAGACCACCGCCCTGGCCACCGTTGACGGCATCATTACCGGCAACGGCAACGTCAGCATTAACGGGACCAGCATCAGCAATACCACCGTTAATCAGGCGCAGATAAGCCAGCTTGAAGCGGCGCTGCAGGCAGTGGACGCTGAGCGCGCTGAGTATGAACGTAACCCACTGGCCTTTGCCGTGGACGGGGTCGCCCGCCATGACGGCGACACAGAACTTACGACGGGTGATAACACATCGGGTCGCCCACTGTTACCGGCTGAACTGGCTCTGACGGCGCTACAACAGCTGGAGAAAGTCGCCACAACCATCCCCAATAATGGTCTGTTCAGCCAGCACACTGCTGCCGGCAGTCCGTTCCTGATTGTGACTGACGAGCGCTTTACCAGTCAGAGCAAATTTATCAGCAGCGACTATCTGCTTGAACGGGTGGGTTACGACCCGTCACAGGTGCATAAACGCCTGGGCGACGGTTTTTATGAGCAGCGTCTGGTTCGCGAGCAGGTCCTGAAACTGACCGGCAGGCCTTCCGTTAACGGCTGGGATGCGATGGCGCAGTATCAGGAGCTGATGAACAACGGCTCTAAAGTGGCGCAGGATTTCCATCTGGTGCCGGGCGTGGCGTTGACGCCACAACAGATTGCGGCGCTGCAACAGGATATCGTCTGGCTGGTCAGCGAAACGGTTGATACGGCAGACGGCCCTCAGACGGTGTGGGTGCCGAAGGTTTATCTGGCTCAGACCACGCTGCGCCTGACTGGCGCGGGCGCGGTGATTGGCGGCGGTACTTTGCAGCTCTCGGCAGACAGCGTGACCAATGCCGGTAACCTCTTTGCGGACCAGGCGCTCTCCATCGACAGCGGGCAGTTTCAGCACCTGGGCGGCGACATCACGGCGGGCAGCATTGATGTGAAGACGGAGACGCTGACGATCAGTACCGATCTTCAGAATGCCCTGCGTCAGGCGACGATGAGCGCTGAGGATATCAGCCTCAGCGGCACTGATATCCGGCTACAGGGCGCGAAGCTCAATGCCACCAGTAACCTTAGCCTGAGTGCGCGCAACGACCTGTCGATTAGCGCGGCAAAAAGCAGCCACAGCGGCAGTCTGAGCGTTATCTCCGGGGCGATGGGTAACCGCACCAGCAGCAGCATAGAAGAAGCGGGCAGGCGCATGGCCCAGGTCAGCGGCGAGTGGCAGCAGGCAAAAGGCAGCGAGCTTAACGCCGGTGGCAACCTTCTGCTCTTGGCCGGGCGTGACCTGACGCTGACCGGTAGCCAGGCCAGCGCCTCCGGCTCCGCCCGGGTTCAGGCTGGCGGAGACATTCGCATCGGTGCTGAAACCACCACCAATACCACCCATCTTGAGGCCGACAGCCGGACCTCGTCGGTCAGCAATAGTCGCCAGGAAGATCGTCTGTTGCTCAGCACCCTGAGCGGCGCTCAGGGTGTGACGCTGGTGGCGGGTAATAACCTGCTGGCCGAAGGCGCGCAGGTTGACAGTACAGAGGGCCGCATTGGCATCAGCGCGCAGAACGTTACCATTAAAGACGCACGCGCCAGCCTGGTAGCTCAGGACAGCGAAAACAAGCGCGAGGGTAATACCCGCACCCACCGTGAAGAGGAAACTGCACGTGAGAGCAGCACCGGCAGCACCTTCAGCGGGCAGCTGGGCGTGACGGTGATCGGGCGCGAGGGCGACGTCACCGTTACCGGCAGTACGCTGCACAGCGAACAGGGCGCGGTCGGGTTGCAGGCAAAACAGGACGTGGTACTGAACACCGCCACCGAACGTGAGTCGCTCTACAGTGAAGAACGCTCAGAGAATAAAGGTCTGCTGAACAAAAGCAGCGGTCACAGCGTGACGCGGGACGTCACCACGCGTGAGAACGGTAGCCTGCTGAGCGGCGAAAGCGTCACGGTCATCGCCGGACGCGACCTGACGGTGACCGGATCGGCGGTGGCTGCCGACCAGGACGTCAATCTGCGGGCCGGGCGCGACGTGGAGATCGGCGCGGCGACCGAGACCGACAGTCACTACCAGCTGCAGGAGAACAAAAAGAGCGGCCTGCTGGGCAGCGGCGGCATCGGCTTCACGGTCGGCAAGCAGTCGACCCGCCATGAAATCGATGAGAAGGGTACCACCCAGAGTCAGAGCGTCAGCACCGTTGGCAGCAGCCAGGGCAGCGTGAACGTCACGGCGGGCAACCGGCTGCACGTCGGCGGCGCAGACCTGGTGGCGGGTAAAGACATGAAGCTGACGGGCGACAGCGTAACTATCGACCCGGGCTTTGATTCACGCAGCCGTAAGGAAACCTTCGAGCAGAAACAGAGCGGTCTGAGCATCGCCCTGTCAGGCACGGCGGGCAGCGCGCTCAACACGGCGGTGAGCAGCGCGCAGCAGGCCAGGAAGTCGGGTGACGGGCGGGTCAGCGCGCTGCAGAACACCCAGGCGGCGCTGAACGGGGTGCAGGCGGCGCAGGCGGCTCAGATGGACGGGCTGAACACTGCCGCCGCGGACGCGCACAATGCAGCCGGCGACCTGAGGCCCGGGCAGGACGGCTATCAGGCGGGATCGACCAACACCATCGGCGTCAGCGCCTCGTACGGCAGCCAGTCGTCGAAAAGCGAAGCGCGTACTGAGAGCAGTCAGTCGCAGGGCAGTACGCTGACGGCGGGCCGGAATCTGACCGTCACGGCAACCGGCAAAAACGGTACGGCGCAGAGCGGCAACATCAGCATCGCCGGCAGCCAGCTGAAGGCGGGCGGCGACCTGAGCCTGGATGCGTCGCGGGACATTAACCTGCAGTCGGCGCAGAACACGCAGAGCACCGACAGTAAGAACAGCAGCAAGGGCGGCAGCGTCGGTATCGGTATCGGCGTGGGGTCGGGCGGCTACGGCATCAGCGTGTCGGCGAGCGTCAACGCGGCGAAGGGCAGCGAAAAAGGCAACGGGCTGACGCACAGCGAGACCACGCTGGACGCGGGCAACCGGCTCAGCCTGACCAGCGGGCGCGACATCACGCTCACGGGCGCGCAGGCAAACGGTGAGAGCGTGAAGGTGGACGCGGGCCGCAACCTGAAGCTGACCTCAGAGCAGGACAGCGACCGCTACGACAGCAAACAGCAGAGCGCCAGCGCGGGCGGCAGCTTTACCTTCGGCTCAATGACCGGGTCGGCTAACGTGAACGTGAGCCGGGATAAGCTGCACAGCACCTGGCAGAGCGTGGCGGAGCAGACCGGTATCTTTGCCGGGAAGGGCGGCTTTGACGTCACGGTGGGTGAGCACACGCAGCTGAACGGTGCGGTCATCAGCTCAACGGCCTCCGCCGATAAGAACCGGCTCGACACCGGCACGCTGGGCTTCGGCGACATAGAGAACCACGCGGAATATGAGGTGGAGCATCAGAGTGCGGGCATGAGCACCGGCGGCAGCATCGGCGGTCAGTTCGCCGGGAACATGGCGAACGGCATGCTGGCGGGTCTGAACGACAGCGGCAGCGCGGACAGCACCACGAAATCCGCTGTGAGTGAAGGCACGATAGTTATCCGCGATAAGGAAAAGCAGAAGCAGGACGTTGCCGGTTTAAGCCGCGACGTGGCGAACGCCAATCCGGGGCTGGACGTCATCTTTGATAAGGAGAAGGAGCAGAACCGGCTGAAGGCGGCGCAGCTGATAGGCGAAATCGGGGCTCAGGCGGGAGATATTGCACGGACGCAGGGCCAGATAGCGGGCATGAAGGCGAAGGCCGATCCGGCGGCGCTGGCGGCGGCGAGGGAAGAGCTGTCCAAAAAAGGGAAGCTGAACCCGACGGCAGATGAGATAGCGAAGCAGGCTTACGACACGGCGCAGAAACCGTTCGGGACGGGCGGTAAGGTGCAGCGTGCCATCAGCGCGGTGACGGCGGCGGTGCAGGGCCTGTCGGACGGGAACGTGGCGCAGGCGATAAGCGGCGCGGCAGCACCGTACCTGGCGGAAAAGATACACGAGCTGACCACGGATGCGAACGGTAAGGTGAATACCGAAGCGAACCTGATGGCGCACGCGGTGCTGGGTGCGGTAACCTCGTACGCGGCGGGCAATGCTGCGCTGGCCGGCGCCTCGGGCGCGGTGATGGGCGAGTACATCGCGCAGCAGCTGTATCCGGGGGTTAAGCGCAGTGACCTGTCTGAGGAGCAGCGGCAGACGATAAGTGCGCTGGGGACGCTGGCGGCGGGTCTGGCGGGCGGCGTGGTTGGTGACAGCACGGCGGATGTTGTGGCGGGGGCGCAGGCGGGTAAGAACGCGGTTGAAAATAATGCGCTGGCGAATGTACTTGCAGCGGCAGAAGCCCACAAAAAAGGGACGATAGAAAAGTACGAAGCAGGCATGCAGGACACAATAAAAGAAGCCTGTAGTGGCGGAACGCCTGTATCCTGTGAAACAGCATTGGCAGCGGTTGGTAGTGCGCTAACATGGCCACTTTTACCAGGTATGGCCGCAACTACCAGCCTGATAGGTGCCGGAGCTAATGCAGGAGTAGGTTACCTGATCAATGGGGACGTAAATCTGAATGATGTCATTTTGGGTTACTGGACAGGAGCACTAACGGCAGGCACCGGGCTGTGGGGCACCATTGGGGTGAATGCTGTGAGCGGTGCCACGTCCAGCTATCTTAAAGGGGATGACCCATTGAAAGGTGGCGCGATGAGTGGTGCAGCATCGGGGCTAGGTTATGGGGCTGGTAAATTAGTTGAGTTGCCGCTTGATAAAGTATTCAACCCGATGAAACCGTGGAAAGACTGGGTCTGGACTGATGTCGGAATGGGTATATCCAAGCCTCTGCCAGTTAATCCAGTGCCAGGCATCGCTGGAAATATAACTAGCTCAATAGGTACCGAATATGGAAATGATCAGGCAGGTAAGGCTATAGGAGGTGAGGAATGAAAATTACAACCTTAAAGTGGTTTTTAATATTTATTTACTTGGTCATTACTCTCCCGGTTGGAATATTTATTGCAGCTATAGCTACGCAGGTTTTGATAAAATTATTCTATGTTTTTTTTCATGGGTTATCTTTAGATTTGTCAACTATTAATTATATAAAAATTTTGAAAGGAAGTATTGCTGGCGGGATGATCGGAGCAATAGGTTGTTGGTGGATATATTATCAGCACTATAGAAAAAGCAGATTCAGGTAGCACTTTAAGCCTGAGCTGCGGCAGGAGTTGTTGTTAAGAATAACTCTCTGGCGTTGGTGGTGCATTGTGACTCTTCCCCATCAACGTGCCGGAATAAGGTCGCAGAGATGTTTCTGGAAATCGGGGCGAAAGCCGGAATCACAGGGCTTGCCGGACTGGCCATTAAAGATGTAGCTGATAAAATGACCTCCGACGAACTGGAGCATCTTGTTACCCTGCAAATGATGGGTAACGACGAGATCACAAGAAAGTATCTCAGTTCGCTTCATGATAAATACGCGCCTGTTCATACCGGTGGTGACCAGATAGCTGGGTCAGGTCCAGCCAACACAGGTGGAAATCAGCAGTTAGATCCAAATGATACGCCGACCAACACTGGTAATAATCAGGCTTCAGGACAGGGAACTACTAATACCGGTAATACGGAAGGAAAACCTGATACTGTTGGGAATATCTTAGTCAATCCGGGAGCCGATCCTCTCACGAAGAAAGACATAGTTTATCTTTCAGAGAATTCAAACAGCAAGATAGATACTGTCATTAATGAGACCTTATCTGGTAAGAAAAACTTCACCAGTTCAACAACTTTGAGTTCAGATGAAGCGTTAGCTGCTGGTTTAAAATTCTTAGGAACGGGATATAAAGAGATTGGAAAACCAGGATCTGGTGTTTACCATAGTGCTGATGGGACAAAAGAATTTAGGATTGACTCAGGTTCAATTGGTGGTGCCCATGCGCCGGGAGTTCCACACGTACATTTTGGTGTAAAAAATCCTACAACAGGCAAGTATATTTCGAACAACCATGTTCCTTATAAAGACTAAGGAAGCAAAATGCTCTTAAAGAAAGGCATCGTTAATGATGGCGAATATGCTGGATGGGAAATCCAAATTGTCGATGATACAGAGGGTGAAACAGGAGGGTTCTACCTAATTTTAAGTAGCGGAGAGGCTGAGGTTTTTGATTATTGGTTTGAGAAAAGACAGTTCCTAGATAATCAGTTAGCTGATTTTAATGTGGAATGGAATTAGTACAAAAATCCCGGCCAGTTGGCCGGGATTTGTGCTTTTACGCCCTAAAAACCCCATCCTCCCGCCGCCATGACCGACGTGCGCCGGGTGCAGCGGTGACCTCCTGTTGTTCAGCGTCGGTAATATCGGACTCGATGATCCAGTCGCCATCCATCATCTATTCACCATACCGATATCGACCAACTGGTATCTTCAATCGTAGGTAAAGTGAGGGACAGGAAATGTTTTGTCATTACCGCCATGCCGTGGCGGTAATGACAAAATAACCTGGTCTGGGCTTCGCCCCGGGACCCCAAAGTGGATCAGGTTGAACGGCCCACATAAAAAACAGGCTTTCCCGTCAATAATCAACTCGCCATTATCCCTGAAAGCGTTTACCCTGGCGATATGTCCGTAATAAGTATTCGGGAAGTAATGTTAAAAATAGCTGATTCTATTCAATGATTACCTTTGAGTGGGTTATTTATCAGAGCTTACCATTAGTGAAATTTCAGTGAATAACTTATATTTAGCAACATGAGTTGTCATATCGCGGCGTATGATGCAGTAAGGTTAATGGGAACGATAATGGCTGGGTATTTTTAGCAAAAATCCAATCAGTGATGTTAATTGAATGATGATCCTGCAGAACGATTAAATATTATTGTATAGCGTAAGCGTTTCAGGATGTTGTAGAATCACACGATTATTAAAAGGTTAATATAAATAAAAGACGATTGGTTCAAGTGATTTTTTTTGTATCAAATGAATGATCTGCTCAGGAAGCAGGAAGGGTGAAATGAATAAGGATGTGAGGATCACCGTATCAAAGGGACCATTCAAAAAAATACGCGAATGGAATCGAAGAAAAAACTACTATCTCAAAGAGGTGAAACTCGAGGCAAGAAAGTCTATTGCAAAGCTTCTGTGGGATAAACGGAAAAAAGTCTCCTTTGAACCTGACTCCGTGAAAACTATACTGCTTGTTCGCAATGAAGGTAAGCTGGGTGATATCATCGTTTCGATGCCACTCATCAGGTCGCTGCATCAGGATGGCTATGCAGTAGATTTACTGGTAACTGAAGCCTGTTACGACGTAATAAAATACAGCCCTTTTATCAGACATATCTATAAGGCAGCAGATTGCAGTTATAACCATTACCTGAAGTCTTTTTATCATACCGTTTCAAAAGCAACGATGAAGAAGCTAAATAGAAATAAGTATGATCTGATTATCGATCCTTGCTTATCCGAAACGCCGGTGCATCGGATGAAGTTATTTCGGGATATCAATGCCAGATTCGTTATTGGCCTAAATAAGAAATCTGACATCAGCCATTACACAGTTTCGGTTCCCTATAAAAATGAAAAGCAGCATGTTACAGAGTTACTTTCTTTGATAAGTAAAAGCATTGGCGTTAAAGCGACAGGCAATTTCACTTACAGTCTTCATTTTCCTGATGTTGTGCTTGATGAGGTGAGGCACTTTCTTAGTTCGTGGGAAAATAAGAAAAAAATTATTATTAATGCTTTTGCTGGCACGCCGGAAAGGAACTTCTCACAACAGCAATTGCTGAAAATTATTAATATGATTAATAATAACAGCAGAGAGGTGAAAGTCATCATTCTGGATCATCGTAATGAAATAGCGGTGCCGCTTCCTGGAAATGTTGTGAAAAATCCCTTTTATACTTTGCATCATGTGATGGCATTAATTAAAGAATCGGATATGGTGATAACGCCAGATACATCAATTGTACACATCTCTGCTGCGTGGAAAAAACCTCTTATCGCCGTTTACAAAAATGCGCCTAATAATAATATGTGGGCGCCAGGCTATGAAAACGCAAGCCACATCATTGTTCATGATCATAAAACATCCGATGCTGAGAATATCCCTGAGCGTATTTTTAATGAGATAATCCGAAGGAATTTATTGGGCAAGCGTGAGATGAAATTTCAGGAATCCGTATCGGTGAACGAGTTGAAAGAACCTGTTCGTACGCACGGTTATCATGCTCCCGACTGCTGTATCGCCTCCTCTGATCAGCTCTGCTGCTGACCAGCAGATAAAGCGTCCTGCCGTGCCAGACACCATTGTACTTCTTAAGTGGGCTGGCTTAGAAAGCTCTCACGCCGCAGCGGCACCCTATCCTGCAGAGCAGATACATACGCTGACTATCACGAAAGGGGCTGACAGAAAAGATGTGGTGAAATACTGAAGCAAACCTGATTGTGCATGCGGTGGTGGGTATGCTCGTAGGTAAAAATTTGCCTGAAAACAATAACCTTTAATCCCCAAAAAACCAGGTAATAGACTGAGAGGCGCCTCTGAAAAACGGATTGTTTTTCCGGCATATTTTGTGGTGTGGTTTTCTCTCCCTGAATCCCTCTTCAGCTCCTTTAAACAGCCAGCTATTCAATCTTTAAGTCCAGGTTATGCACATTATAATCTGTATGGTTTTTACCCTGTCCGATAATGACAGTGCCTGAACCGCTGATAAGATGTGCTATCGCGCTGTTGAAAACCGGATACCCTCGACGACATCTGTAAGTTCCCTATTCTCAGGAGAGAGCGACTCAACAGAGTGCGAAACTGACAGCTGCCAGAAAGGTGAGTATGATTAAATCCTATCAGGCAGAAGAAAGAGGTTACCCATGAGAACAACACAGCAGATGAGTATCACGCTGCCCAATGAAATGGCAGCACAGGTTAAGGCACGTGTTGCCAGCGGCGAATATGCATCGGAAAGCGAAGTGATCCGTGAAGGATTGCGTGCGCTGATGGCACGGGATTATGCCGTGGAGCAATGGCTGCATGAAAAGGTAGTGCCCGCCTGGGAAGCACTTCAAAGTGGCGAAACACAAAGCCTGAGCGCTAACGACCTCAGGAACAGACTGAAAGCGGAACACAGGAAGGCGACCGGGGAGGAGTAATGGTTTACAGGGTGGTGTTCGCACCAGAGGCGCAGGAACAACTGGCAGAACTTTACCGTTATATATATCGCGCAAGCAGCGACACCCTATACCGCTTTGAACTTTACGGAAAACGTCATCGATTATTGTGAGTCGCTTGCATAGTTCTTCCACAGAGGGAACTGTCGTGATGATCTTCTGCCAGGACTGAGAATCACCAATTACCGCAGACGGACAATAATTGCTTTCATGCTATCTGAGAAAACAGTGAGTGTTTTAGGCATATGGCATGGCGGGCAGGATTATGAAAATGACCTGTCTGGAGACGAAATTGACTGAGCTGTCAGACCAGCCAGGCCGATTATATTTTTCCTGTACAGCGTAACAAAATGTCGCTTCCATGCCTGCCCGGGGCGCTTTGATAGTTATTTCGCCTGACCCATCACGCCGCAGGCGGCGTTGTCCGCGCAAAGCTCTCACGCTGAAACAGCGTTTCCGCCAGCTTCACCAGCGCCGGTCGTTCAACACACCAGTTCGGCACTACGCGGCGGAAATTGAGGTAGCCGATCATGCAACCGGTGGCGATATCCGCCAGATTGAGCTGGCCGTTGTTTAGCCATTTCCCCTCTGCCGCCTTCGCTTCCAGCATGTCGAGGCTGCGCTGAATCTTTTCACGATTGCGCAGCAGCACCTCTTCTGACTGCAAATCCCCCGGACGCATCTGCTCGCGCACGATCACCAGCGCGGCATCGCTGACGCCATCCGCCAGCTTCTCCAGCTGACGGATGTTAAGCGATTCAAGCGGATCGGCAGGCAGCAGAGCAGGCTCCACGCCACGCAGTTCCAGAAACTCCGCAATAATGCTGGAATCGAACCAGATTTGCTTATCGTCAGCGACCAGCGCCGGAACTTTGCCCAGCGGATTGTAGTGCGGCACATGGCTGTCATCGCTGTAAGGCGATGCGTTAACGAATTCAAAAATAATGCCTTTTTCCAGCATGATAATCGAAATCTTACGCACAAACGGGCTGGTATAGCTGCCAATCAGTTTCATCGGGTTCTCCAGAGTCAGTGACTATTCGCCAGGAAACATAAAGGGATTGAGACTGCTGCGTGCGAAGCCTTCCTGCTCCATTCTGGCATCCAGTATCAGCGATGCCAGGTCATCTGCCACCGGTTCAATGGCCGGATCTTTCTCCTGATAGAGCATCTTCAGGTAAGTGCCGCAGTCGCCACAGCTCTCTGCTTTCACCGCCGCCCGTTCGCTGTCGATTGACCAGTAGTGCAGATCACGGGACTGTTCGCACTGGGTACATTTGCTGCGCACCACATGCCATTCACTTTCGCACAGATTACAGTGCAGATAGCGCGCACCTTCATGACTGCCCATATGCACCACGCTGGCGACCGGCATACTGGCGCAGACCGGACAGAACTGGCGCTGATCGCCCATCTCAGCGCGGGCTTTGCCTGGGATCAGGGCCGCCATCTGCGCCCAGTAGAGCGAGAGTGCTGCCCAGATAAAGGGCGCTTTGTCGCTGCTGACCAGCGCATACTCGCCGGTAAACAGCGCACTGGCCAGCGTCTCCAGCTCGGTGGCGGACGCCTTCTCCAGATTCTCCAGCACCGCCAGTGCCTGACCGCTCATCTCCGGCTTCAGCTCGGCAATCAATGAATGCAGCAGTCGTTGCCAGTGGGGATCGCGCGGCAGGGTATGAATATTCAGCGGCGGCTTGCCCTCGCTGGCGCTCTGCGTCAGGCGGGCATGCAGGTCGATGTGCAGCGGATGGTCATACAGCACAATCTCCTGCGCTTCAGCAATCACCGCCGCAAAGCGCAGGTAGTCGCCGAGTGGGTTTTTCGCCGCCAGGTCACGCAGTCGCGCAGCACGACGGCTGTATAAATTTTTCAGCCGTGGAAAAAGTAACGGCGGAATCATCTCCGCCGTTGTCTTTTCGCCTTTCTCCAGCTGATCTTGCGGGATTATGCGAATACTCATCAGGGGCGTTTTTCCTGTTTTATTGGCGGATTACGCTGCTCACGATACCAGCGAGGATGGTGCTGCCTGGCCCATTCGGCGCTGACCCAGCCTTCCACCATCGCGGTCAGTGTGCCTTTGACCCACAGCGCAGCATAAATGTGCACCATAATGACGATGATCAGCGCCACCGCTGACACCGAATGTACCACCAACGCCAGACGAATCAGCGGAATGGCGAAGGCATCGGCAAAGTAAGGTCGCCAGATCACGATGCCACTGGCAAGCAGCAACACTAAGCTGATAATAGCAGCCCAGAACACACACTTCTGACCAAAGTTATATTTACCGGTATCACCTACTTCTTCATTCAGCGCAATCCGGTGAATGTTTCTGGCCCAGTAAAGGTCATCGCGATTAATCAGGTTGTGTTTCCAGTAACGCAAAAACATCAGTATAAAAGCAACGAACATCACCACGCCGACAAAAGGATGCAGAATACGCGCCAGCTGTGGTGTGCCAAATATCTGCATCAGCCAGTTGAACGACGGAAAGAAAAACCCTAATCCGCTTAAGGCGGCCATGACAAAGCAAATCGCGACAATCCAGTGATTGATGCGTTCGGGTGCGCGGTAACGCACCAGATGATCGGGCTTTTTCATTATTTGCGCTCCTCAGGGTGATCGTCGTTGTCGTCGTGCTCTTCAATGACGCGATTCGGGCCAACGCCAACATAGTGAAAAATAGAGGCGGCGAACGTAGCGGCAAAACCCACCGCCGCCAGCGGTTTCCAGATCCCCTTCCAGAAGGTCACCGTCGGGCTGATGCCTGGGTTAGCAGGCAGCCCGTGATAGAGCTGAGGCTTGTCGGCATGATGCAGCACATACATCACGTGGGTGCCACCCACGCCTTCCGGGTTGTAGAGGCCAGCCTGCGCAAACCCGCGCGACTTCAGCTCCGCTACGCGTTCCTCCGCCAGCGTGAGCATGTCGCTTTTGCTGCCGAAATGAATGGCACCGGTCGGACAGGTCTTCACACAGGCAGGCTCCTGGCCGACGCTGACGCGATCCACGCACAGGGTGCATTTGTAGGCGCGGTTATCCTCTTTATTGAGCCGGGGCACGTTGAACGGGCAACCCGCAATGCAGTAGCCGCAGCCGATACACTGCTCAGACTGGAAATCGACGATGCCGTTGGCGTACTGAATAATGGCACCTGCCGACGGACAGGCTTTCAGGCAGCCGGGATCGGCGCAGTGCATGCAGCCATCTTTGCGAATCAGCCAGGCCAGCTTGCCATTCTCTTCAACTTCCGAGAAACGCATCACCGTCCATGATTTGGCGGTCAAATCGGTAGGGTTGTCATAGATCCCGATGTTATGACCGACTTCATCGCGGATGTCGTTCCATTCGGAGCAGGCGACCTGACAGCCTTTGCAGCCAATACAGGTGGTGACGTCGATCAGCTTCGCGACTTCACGCTGGTGATCGCGCGCCTGTGGCGGTGGGGTAAAGTCGTTGGTCGCTGAGCGACGGATAATATCTTGTGATTGATAAGCCATTGTCATCTACCGTTACGCTTTTTCCACTTTCACTAAAAATCCCTTGTACTCCGGGGTCTGCGAGTTGGCATCGCCAACCGACGGCGTCAGCGTATTGGCGAGGAAGCCTTTACGCGTGGTGCCTTCAAAGCCCCAGTGACAGGGAATACCCACGGTATCAACCGGCTTGCCGTCAATCATCAGACGCTGCAGACGACGTGTTACCACCGCTTTGGCTTTGATATAGCCACGGCGCGACGAGACTTTGACGCTGTCGCCGGCCTTGATGCCTTTCTCCTCTGCCAGTTCGGTGCCGATTTCAACAAACTGCTCCGGCTGCGCAATCGCGTTCAGCAGGGCATGTTTGGTCCAGTGGCGAAACAGTTCGGTGATGGAATAGGTGGTGGCGACGCAGGGATAGTCAGCGGCCTCGCCCAGTTGCGCGGCGTCGCTGCTGAACAGTCGAACGACCGGACTATGACGCTGCTGAGGATTCATAGGATTGTCGGCGAGCGGGCTTTCCATCGGTTCGTAATGTTCCGGGAAGGGGCCGTCGGCCATCTTATCGAGCGCAAACAGGTGGCCAAGACCATCGGGCTGCATGATAAACGGACCGGCCTGCTGCTGTGGCGACAGCGTTACCGGATAATCCGGCACGTCGATGCCGTGCCAGCGAGTGCCATCCCACTCAATCAGGCGGCGCTGCGGATCCCAGGCTTTACCCTGCGCATCGGCGGAGGCGCGGTTATAGAGAATGCGGCGGTTAGCCGGCCACGCCCAGGCCCAGCCGGAGACCGCGCCCAGCCCCGATGGATCGGCGTTGTCGCGTCGTGCCATCTGGTTGCCTTCCGGCGTCCAGCTGCCGCTGTAGATCCAGCAGGCGCTGGCGGTGGTGCCGTCGTTACGCAGCTCTGAGAAGCCGTTGAGCTGCTGGCCTTTTTTCAGCAACAGCTTGCCGCTGGCATCGTAAATGTCGGCCAGCGCCTGACCGTTGTTCTCCTGCGCCACCTCTTCCGGCTCAGGATTAGACGGATCGCGGTAGTCCCAGCGCATTGCCATCAGCGGCTCTGGGGCTGCACCGCCTTCCAGGCGATAGAGCGCGCGCAGACGCATGAACAGATTGCCGAGAATTTTACCGTCGTGCAGCGCTTCAGCGGGCGGCTCCGCGGCCGCCCAGTGCCACTGCAGCCAGCGTGACGAGTTAGCCACCGATCCCGACTCTTCAGCGAAGCAGGAAGAGGGCAGACGGAACACTTCGGTCTGGATTGTCGACGGATCGACGTCATTAAACTCGTCGTGATGCTGCCAGAAGCTGGCGGTTTCAGTGCGCAGCGGATCGATCACCACCATATATTTGAGGCGGGACAGTGCCCGGACCGCTTTATTTTTGTCCGGGAAGGCGGCCAGCAGGTTGAAGCCCTGAATCAGGCAACCATTGAGCGCGCCCTGTTCCATCATCTCCGCCTGCGCCATGCAGTCGTAGCTCTTATCCCACTTCGGCAGCCAGTCGTAGCCCCACTGGTTTTCCGCTGTGGCTTTATCACCGTAGAAACTCTTCATCAGGCTGACGAAAAATTTGTCGGTGTTCTGCCAGTAGTTGACCTGATCCGGCAGTGTCGCAACCGGCGTGGCCTGCTGCAGGTAGGTTGCCAGGGTGGTCATCTTCTCTGAGGGCAGTGGCAGATAGCCCGGCAGACTCTGCGCCAGCAGGCCGAGATCGGTATAGCCCTGCACATTGGAGTGGCCGCGCAGCGCGTTAATACCGCCGCCTGGCATCCCGATATTACCCAGCAGCAGCTGAATCATTGCCGCCGTGCGGATAATCTGCGAACCGTTGGTGTGGTGAGTCCAGCCCAGCGCATAAAGAATAGTCGCGGTGCGATTCGGCACAGAGGTGGAAGCGAGCTGCTCGCACACCGTAATAAAGGCGTCCTGCGAAGTGCCGCACAAGCGCGTCACCATTTCCGGAGTGTAACGGCTGGCATGGGTTTTCAGCAGGTTCAGCACGCAACGCGGGTGAGTGAAGCTCTCATCGCGTTTCGCATGGCCGTTTTCATCCAGCTCATAGTGCCAGCTCTGACGATCGTACTGACGGGTTTCAGCATCGTAACCGCTGAACAAACCGTCGCTGAAGCTGAAGCCTTCGCTGACAATCAGGGCGGCATTGGTGAAGGCGCGAACATACTCCTGCTGAATCTGATTGTGTTGCAGCAGATAGTTGATCACCCCCATCAGGAAAACCACGTCGCTGCCCGCACGCAGTGGCGCGTAGAGATCGGCGACCGCCGCAGAGCGGTTAAAGCGTGGATCGACCACGATGACCTGCGCATTGTTATGGGTTTTGGCTTCAATCACCCATTTAAAGCCAACCGGATGCGCCTCGGCGGGGTTGCCGCCCATGATCATCACCACATTGGCGTTTTTGATGTCGTTCCAGTTATTGGTCATCGCACCGCGACCAAAGCTGGGAGCCAGCGCGGCCACGGTCGGGCCGTGACACAGGCGCGCCTGGTTTTCCAGCGCCAGTATACCCAGCGAGCGGGCAAATTTCTGATCGAGCAGGCCGGTTTCATTACTGGCGGCGGAAGAGCAGAGCATGGCGGTAGTCGGCCAGCGGTTTACCGTGACGCCAGCGGCGTTGGTGGCCTGGAAATTGGCATCGCGATCCTGCTTCATCAGACGGGCAATACGGTCAAATGCCTCATCCCAGCTGATGCGCTGCCATTTATCCGAGCCTGGCGCGCGGTATTCCGGGTATTTCAGTCGCTGTTCACTGTGAATAAAGTCGAGCACGCCCGCGCCTTTGGGGCAGAGCGATCCGCGACTGACCGGATGGTCAGGGTCGCCTTCAATATGGTAAATCGAGGCGCGGGCATTTTTAGCGCCATCACCCAGGCTGTAAATCAGCATGCCGCAGCCGACTGAGCAGTAGGTGCAGTTATTACGGGTTTCTCTGGCGCGTATGAGTTTGAACTCTCTGACGCTGGCTAAGGCTGTGGTGGGGGCAAAACCGAGTAACGCCGCGCTGGTGCCCGCCAACCCGCCAGCACAGATTTTGAAAAAACTCCGTCTGTTAATTTGCATTTTATCGTTCTTCTTTATTGGCTCCATTGCGAAGCCTTGCAAAATAGCAGCCCTATCTGCCTGTAAGTTGACCAGGGTCAACAGGTTAGTCATTAGTAATTCTTTTTCTAAATTTTGTTAAAAATCCTCGGCAACGGATCCCCGGCGCAAGCAGATTTCCCGTAGCGGCAGATAATTACTGTTGTTTTATGCTTACCGATGTTAAAGCCTGAAAGATACCTATTCGCATGCGTCCCGCCAGCAGGCGTGGCTGCGCCTTTTCCGATGAGAAAACCGCATGAATTGCCCCGCTGTTTATTTGCGCCGCACCGGGCCAGAAGGCAAAATTAGTCTGCGTCTGATCGCCGCTGTGCAGCCGTACTGACTGTCGCATTTCATTATTTATTAACAACAGGTCGTAATTTTTGAAAGCTATTCAGCCTGACTCAGGCGAAGATTTAACAATTCAGGCCGGCGTCAGCAGAACGCAGGTATGGCAGCGTGCCGATTTGACCGCAGCAGAATCTGACTGGCTGGCGGACGAGGTGCCGGTGGCACTGGTTTACAACGGCATCTCTCACGTGGTGATGATGACCACGCCTAAAGATCTGGAGGCGTTTGCGCTGGGTTTTTCGCTGTCAGAGGGCATTATCGACGCGCCAGGTGACATTTTCGGCATGGACATCGTGCCGGGCTGTCACGGCATTGAGGTTCAGATTGAGCTTTCCAGCCGCCGTTTTATGGCGCTGAAAGAGCAGCGTCGTGCGCTGGCAGGCCGTACCGGCTGCGGCGTGTGTGGCGTTGAACAGCTGGACCAGATTGGCAAGCCGCTCTCTCCGCTGCCGTTTACCCAGACCTTTGCGCTGGATCAGCTGGATCGGGCGCTGGGCCAGCTGAAAGCGTATCAGCCGGTCGGACAGAAAACCGGCTGCACCCATGCTGCCGCGTGGATCCAGCCCGATGGTCAGCTGGCCGGTGGCTGCGAAGATGTGGGTCGCCATGTGGCACTGGATAAGCTGCTGGGCTATCGCAGCCAGGCTGAGTGGGGGCCTGGCGCGGTGCTGGTCTCCAGCCGTGCCAGCTATGAGATGGTGCAGAAGTCCGCCATGTGTGGGGTTGAGATCCTGTTCGCAGTCTCGGCAGCAACCCGCCTGGCGGTTGAGGTGGCTGAGCGCTGCAATCTGACGCTGGTCGGGTTCAGTAAACCTGGACGCGCCACGGTTTACAGCCATCCTCAGCGACTGCGTTAAACCACCATCACCTCTGGCAGCGTCTGCTGCAACGCCTCAAGGGCGGAACTGTTGTCGCCGCCACTATCCGTAATCAGCAGGTTGATCGCCGGTGACGGCGCGTAAACCGTGCGGCTGACTACGCCCAGTTTAGTGTGATCGGCCAGCAGATAGCAGGAAGTGGATTGCTGCACCATCGCCCTGGCGATGGCCGCTTCGTGCGGATGAAAACTGCTGGCACCACAACCCGCCTCAATGCCGACCGGCGACAGCAGCGCCACATCGGCGCGGTAGCGGATAAGCTCACCCACGGTAATTTCGCCGCGCGTCTGTTGTGCGCCCGCCGACATCGTCCCGCCCAGCAAAATAATCTGATTATTCAGCGGCTGATCTTCTTCTCCGGCGCTCAGCGCCAGCGCGGCCTGCAGGCTGTTGGTCACAATCGTCAGGCCGGAAAGGGCGTGCAACTCCTCTGCCAGCAGCGTGGTGGTGCTGCCCGCATCCAGAAACAGCGTCTGTCCGGGCTGCAGCAACTGCGCAGCGGCGCGGGCGATGGTGCGCTTCTCCCGGGCCTGATTACTGCGGCGTTCCGTCAGCGGCGGTTCAGCCCGCGTTTCAATCGCCACCAGCCCGCCGTGAACGCGGCGTGCCAGACCCAGGGCTTCCAGCTCAATGATATCGCGGCGCGCGGTTTCGCGTGAGACCCCCAGCTCCCTGATAATGCGCTCGGTACTCACCTGGTTAAGCCGGGTCAGTAAGGCACGGATGCGATGAAGGCGCGTTTCCTGCAGCATAAAGGTTTCCTTATAAAGCGCGAAGAGCACGGATGATACGCCTGTGAAGCGAAAAATTCCGTCTGAATCAGTGAGCAAGCTTAGCGCGGCGATCTGCCTGCGTCATGTGTATTTTATTGTATTTGTGTATTTGGTTGCATTTTAGATTCAGGCAGGCATGATAAAGGCGTCAGCTCTTCCCCCTTCATCCTTGTAACGGGAGTCATTATGGCCACGCGTTCCACTATTATGGATACCAACAGTTTCCGCGCCGAACATGCCGATGCACTCGACAGCGAGACGCGCAAACTGACCGATAAACGCAGCAAAGTGCTTGGCGAATCTTATCGCCTGTTCTATCGCAAACCGGTGCATCTGGTGCGGGGTGAGGGGCAATATCTGTGGGATGCGGCGGGCGATAAATATCTCGACGTCTACAATAACGTGGCGAGCATCGGTCATTGCCATCCGGCCGTGACTGAGGCGGTGACGCAGCAGATGAAAATGCTGAACACCCACACCCGTTATCTGCATGAAAATATTCTGGACTACAGTGAAGCGCTGCTGGCGACTACGCCCACGGCGATCGATCGCGCGATGTATATGTGCACCGGATCGGAAGCTAACGACCTGGCGATTCGCGTGGCGCGCGCCTTTAGCGGCGGCAGCGGGATTATTGTCAGTAAAGAGGCCTATCACGGCACCAGTGAGCTGACATCCGGCGCTTCTCCGGCGCTGGGCAGTGGCCAGCCGCTTGCGCCCACCACGCGGCTGGTGATGCCACCGGATGCGTATCGTGTGGATGCGCCTGACCTGGGCGACTGGTTCGCTGACCAGATTCAGCAGCAGATTGATGATATGGCGGCGCACGGCATTAAATTTGCCGGTTTCCTGGCGGACTCAATCTTCTCCTCGGACGGCGTGTTGCCCGATCCGCGCGGCTTCCTGAAAAAAGCGGTCGAGGTGGTGCATGCCAACGGCGGCATCTTTATTGCCGATGAAGTGCAGCCTGGTTTTGGCCGTACCGGCGACGCGTTCTGGGGCTTTGGCCGCCACGATGTGGTGCCTGACATCATTACCACCGGCAAGCCAATGGGCAACGGCATTCCGGTTTCCGGCCTGCTGGCAAAAAGTGAAGTGCTGGCCGCCTTCAGCGACTCAATTCCTTACTTCAATACCTTTGGTGGTAATCCGGTCGCGATGGCGGCGGCGCAGGCGGTACTGAAAGTGATCACCGAAGAGGGGTTACAGGAACACAGCCGCGTGGTCGGCGCGAAGCTGCTGGCGGAGCTGCGAACCCTGATGGATCGCTATGAGTGCGTGGGGGATGTGCGCGGTGCCGGACTGTTTATCGGTTTTGAGCTGGTCACCGATCGTCACAGCAAAACGCCAGACAAAACGCTGGCGCTGGATTTAATCGAGAAGCTGCGTGAACATCGCGTGCTGACCTCGGTCGCCGGCCCGTATGGGAATGTGCTGAAACTGCGTCCGCCACTGGCGTTCCAGGAAGGTGATATCGACTGGCTGGTCGGCGCGCTCGACAGTGGGCTGCGCGAACTCGGCAGGTAACGCGCAGGGCAGGGCAGATGCGGCGTTCGGGCGAGATGAGTGCCTGCTGGTGGTGCTGGCAGAGTGCTTCGCTCTCCCTGTCTGATAAAGCTGAAAAGGTGGAGTCAGCAGCAGCATGCTGTAAAAACAACAGGTTGCTTTTGCCATATTTCTCAAATCCTTATGGTTAATAGGGCATTGATTACCCTTTTACGCTACATGAATTTAACTATAATGATTCGACTGCTTACGCGGCACGTCCCGAATTCGTCGTGCTGCTCAAACTAAATGGAGAGGAAGAACATGAGTTATTCACTGCCATCCCTGCCTTACGCATACGACGCACTGGAACCGCATTTCGACAAGCAGACGATGGAAATCCATCATACCAAACATCACCAGACCTACGTGAACAACGCTAACGCGGCGCTGGAAGGCACTGAATTTGCCAATCTGCCGGTAGAAGAGCTGATTACCAAACTGGATCAGCTGCCAGCCGACAAAAAAGGCCCACTGCGTAACAACGCAGGCGGCCATGCTAACCACAGCCTGTTCTGGAAAGGCCTGAAAACCGGCACCACGCTGCAGGGCGACCTGAAAGCGGCTATCGAGAAAGATTTCGGTAGCGTGGAAAAATTCCAGGAAGAGTTCGAGAAAGCGGCTGCGACCCGTTTCGGCTCAGGCTGGGCGTGGCTGGTTAAAAAAGGCGACAAACTGGCTGTGGTATCTACCGCAAACCAGGACAACCCGCTGATGGGTGAAGCGGTTGCTGGCGTTTCTGGCTTCCCAATCATCGGTCTGGACGTGTGGGAACACGCCTACTACCTGAAGTATCAGAACAAACGCCCTGATTACATCAAAGCATTCTGGAACGTGGTCAACTGGGACGAAGCAGCAGCCCGCTTCGCAGCTGCCCAGTAAGTTAACCCAGTGTTAACGTGATGACGATAAACCGGTGGAATTTATTTCGCCGGTTTTTTTTATCTTTAACTTCTGTTGTCCCAGATTAAACCAAAAATAAACGGATCTCGCTTTTTAACCGCCGCGCTTTTAACCTTCTGCCACATTAACACGCCGTTGATACTCGTTGTCTTATGCTCAGTGACATTCCTGCTCACTGTGTGTCGATGATTATGTCAATTATAACTACTCACGAAACCACGACCGATTCTTCTGCATCGCTTTTTTTTCAGTTAATTAGCGGAAAATACGTTCCGAATAAACTCTGGATAAGTAAACGTTTCCGGCTGAAATTTGTGTTAAGAACCTTAATATCGCCGCTGACTACGCTGCGTTATCTGGATGAGCTGTCGCATTTACCGCAACTCCCTCTGTTGATGAGTACTCAGGGATTGCTGCCAGCCAAGCTGCACCGGCCCTATCTGCGCTCAGGGTTGAGCATTGCTGCGCGCGCGCAGGCGATACTTGATCATTACAGCCTGATGAATAATCTTGAAAACCCTGCGCTGCGTCAGCTGCTGCAAAGCGCCACGGATAATCCGCTGGCTACGCTGACCGGTAAAAATGGCGAAACCTTTTTACTTTCCTGCAGTTCCGGTTATTTCGATCGGGAAGGGGAAGTGACGCTGGTATTACGTTATAACGACGAAATTATTGCTTCACTTTCATTTTCAATTCTCAATGAAAATAACCAGCGCACATTATTAATTGGCGGATTACAGGGTCCGCGGAAACATATCAATAATGAGGTTATCCGCGAGGCGACCAAGGCGGCGCAGGGTCTCTTTCCGAAACGCCTGTTAATGGAAGCGGTATTTATTGTGGCGAAGCAGTGCGGTGTGGAAAATATTCTGGCGGTAGGCGATGAGACTCATGTCTTCCGCAGCCTGCGTTACCGTCACAGCAAAGGAGATAAGTTCTTTGCCAGCTACAGTGAGTTCTGGCTATCGCTGAGTGGTGAGGCGCGCAGGGATGGGATGTTTATTCTGCCACTGAGCCTGCCGCGCAAAACGCTGGAGGAGATTGCCAGTAAGAAGCGGGCTGAGTATCGTCGCCGCTATGAATTGCTGGATGCGCTGGCGGAGCAGGTCTATGCCGCCGCCGGCGAACGCAAAGCCGATGTCGATCAGGCTGCTGCCTGATCGACCCGTCAGAATGCGGTTTTGGCGAAGCCGGTCATTGCTGTCAGCCCCATCTCACGTCCCAGCGCGGTCATTGGATGCACCACGACCAGGCCGCGCACGCTTTTCTTCAGCGCGCCCAGATTTGCCTGCTCTTTCTTGGTAATTTCGCGGCTGAAGCCCATTTTTTGCAGCTTCTGCGCCTCGGCACTGAGTTTTTCAACCCGCTGACCGCGCAGACGCTCAATCTCAATGACCAGCGCTTCTTTCTCTTTCAGCAACGCGCCCAGTTTCTCGACATCACCCGACTCCAGTAACTGCGGCTCTTTGCGGTTCAATGCGTCCAGCTTATCGCTGAGAAGTTTGATTTCGTTCTTTTCTTGCTCTTTCATGACAACAACTCGTTGAGGAAAACAGGCAAAGGATACACCAAATCTGGCGCATATTCCCGCTCAGGTTAAGACGAAAAAGGCGCCGTGATGGCGCCTGACAGAATTAGCTGCCGGACTTTTTAAACGCCTGCTTCATACTGATGCGGGCGATCAGCTCGGTTAGCGACAGGACCATGGTGGATCGCACCATCTGCAGATAGCGCTGCTGCTGCATGCTGCGCAGCTCTGCATCTTCGGTGTGAAACACCGGCGCGGGCGGCCAGGCGGTGACGCAGTGCAGTTCACCAAACGGGCCAAGGATCTCATCGTCGGTAAAACGATAATCACCGCTGTCGTGATTCAGCTCTTCGCGCAGCGCCAGCAGCAGTTCACCATCTTCATATTCGTGCCGGCTGATAACGCCAAGACCGTAAATCAGCTTCAGACGAACCGAGAGTTCGCCTAAAGGACC
The DNA here is from genome assembly GCF_007558755.1 of Pantoea sp. paga. Classification (NCBI taxonomy): domain Bacteria; kingdom Pseudomonadati; phylum Pseudomonadota; class Gammaproteobacteria; order Enterobacterales; family Erwiniaceae; genus Pantoea; species Pantoea sp. paga. Next base: position 130,820 of record NZ_VLTF01000007.1, on the reverse strand, counting down.
GTTCCCCAGCAGCAGTGGTTCTACGGCATATTTCACCGCGTAGTCATCTTTGCGGAAGACCTGCAGCACCAGCAGATTGACGGCTTCAGCCAATAGCTCAACGGCGGCGATCAGAAAGCTTCTCACCGAACGACCGGCGTTCAGGCGCTCAAGCACCCGGTTTTCAAAAGCCTGCTTCTCTTCCATTATTGCCTGCATGGGTTCAATACCGCCGTTGGGCGCAGGCGAACTGCGCCCGGCTTGCGTCACTAACACGCGCGCATTATGCCATAGCGTGCCAGGCGCTCACCACAGAAGCTACCACTTCGCTGTCAGCATCCAGACCTGAAACCTCAGCCAGCGTCGCCTGTGGGCCTTTTTCTGCCAGCAGCGTGGCCAGCTCCTGCGCCTGTGGGTCCTGGTCGCTGCGATAGTGCATCGCGGCGGCAATGCCCTGCACCAGGCTGGCGTGCGGTAAACCATACTCCAGCGTGCCCAGCGTCGGCTTGATCAGGCGATCGCCCGCGCTGAGTTTACGCAGCGGCTGACGACCCACACGCTCAACATCATCTTTCAGATAGGGGTTTTCAAAACGGCCAAGAATTTTCTGGATGTAGGCCGCATGTTTATCCGCCTCAAAACCGTAGCGCTTAATCAGCACCGCGCCGCTCTCTTCCATCGCCCCTTTCACCACTGCCCGGATTTTTTCATCGAGGATGGCGTCACGAATGGTCTGGTGACCGGCCAGCTGGCCAAGATAGGCGGTAATCGCGTGACCGGTGTTCAGTGTGAAGAGTTTACGCTCAACAAATGCCATCAGGTTATCGGTCAGTTCCATACCCGGAATCGCAGGCAGGTCGCCTTTAAACTGAGTTTTATCGACGATCCATTCGCTGAAGGTTTCCACGGTCACTTCCAGCGGATCGGTGCTGCCCGCTTCAGATGGTGGCACGATGCGATCGACAGCGGAATCCACAAAGCCGACATGCTGCTCCAGCCAGGTGTGATACTGCTCCGGCAGCGCCTTCAGCACATGTTGTTTCAGCTGGCTGGTGCCGCGCACCATATTCTCACAGGCGATAATATTTAGCGGGCGGGTATTGCCGTTGTCACTGCGTTTTGCCAGCCCTTTAGCCACACTGCCGGCAATACGCTCCAGAATCTGCGGGCCCACGGCGGTGGTAACGAGATCGACTTCAGAAACCAGGGTGATGATCTCATCGCTGGTGCTGTTTACCGCGCTGACGCCTTTAACGGTTTCTGTTCTGGCCTGCTCGCCAACTACATGAACGGGATACTCATGACGCGCGTTCAGTGCATCCAGCACCGTCTGATTTACATCTGCAAAAACCAGTTCGATACCTGCATCAGCCAGTAACTTGCCGATAAAGCCGCGACCAATGTTTCCTGCTCCGAAATGTAACGCTTTCATAATTTTTGACCCATATCAAATGACGATGGGGCGGGCAAACCCGCCCCAGGAAATCGGGACGGGCATGACCGCCCCAGGGAAAATAATTGCTATAAATTACGCGATTGCAGGCTTACCTGACAGCAGATCCAGCACTTCCTGCACGCTGCTGGTGTTCGCCAGCTTCTCAATCACGCTGTCATCATCCAGCGCATTGGTCAGGCTGGTGATCACCTGGATGTGCTCGTTGTTACGGGCAGCAATACCAATCACCAGGCGCGCCACATCCTCCGGCTCTTCACCGAACAGGACGCCTGCCGGGTACTGACAGAACACCACGCCGGTTTTCAGCACGCGATCTTTCGCTTCGACCGTACCGTGCGGCACGGCAATCGACTCACCGAGATAGGTCGGCGTCAGTTTTTCGCGCGCCAGCATCGCCTCAACGTATTCAGGCTCAACGTAACCGCCTTTCACCAGCTGTTCGCCCGCAAAGCGAATCGCCTGCTCTTTGTTACTGGCGGTCAGGCCGAGGAAGACGTTATCCGCACCCAGTTTAAACAGGTGTGCGTTACCTTCATCGTAGCTGTCAGAGAGTGCGGTATTCACCGTTTGACGATGCACGTCGCTGCGGTTAGCCGCCACCAGACGCTCGGTCAGGGTGCTGTAGAGCGCGCTGTCGAGGAAGTTGTTCAGCGAGATATGCTGCGCATGCGGAGCCTGACGAATGGCGCGCTCAGTCAGGTCACGGTGGGTAATCACCAGATCGACATCACCCGGCAGGGCGTTGATCGCGGTATTGGTCACCGACACATTGCTCAGCCCGGCGTCCTGCACTTTCTTACGCAGTACGCCTGCACCCATCGCGCTGGAACCCATACCGGCATCACAGGCGACGATGATTTTACGCACGTGATGCAGTTCAACGCTCATGGCATCGCTGGCGACTGGGGCACCCGCGCCGCTCTGGCCTTTAGACTGCGCTTTCATCTCATGCATGCGCTGGGTCGCGGCTTCGATATCGTCATCTTCTTTGACTTTGCTGGTTTTCAGCAGGATAGCGGACACCACGAAGGAGACGGCGAAGGCCGCAGCGATAGCGGCGATGTTCGCGAAGTAGGCACCTTTTGGCGTCATTGCCAGCACCGCCAGGATTGAACCCGGTGAGGCAGGAGAGACCAGGCCACCGTTCAGCACAGTCAGCGTGAAGACGCCGGTCATACCGCCAAGGATAACCGCCAGCAGCAGGCGAGGAGCCATCAGCACATACGGGAAGTAGATCTCATGGATGCCGCCAAGGAAGTGGATGATTGCCGCACCGCCCGCAGACTGTTTAGCACTGCCACGACCAAAGAACATATAGGCCATCAGCACGCCCATACCCGGACCCGGGTTGGCTTCGATCAGGAAGAAAATGGATTTGCCGGCTTCACTAGCCTGCTGGATACCAAGCGGCGAGAAGATACCGTGGTTAATGGCGTTGTTCAGGAACAGGATTTTCGCGGGTTCGACGAAGATCGAGGTCAGTGGCAGCAGGTTGTTCTGCACCATCAGATTCACGCCCGCGGCGAGAATGTGTGACAGACCTTCTACCAGCGGACCGATCGCCAGGAACGCCAGCAGTGCCAGTATCATCCCGATAATACCGGCCGAGAAGTTGTTGACCAGCATCTCGAAGCCGCTTTTGATTTTGCCGTCAATCGCCCGGTCAAACGACTTGATTGCCCAGCCGCCCAGCGGACCGGCAATCATCGCGCCGAGGAACATCGGCATATCAGCACCGACAATCACACCCATGGTGGTAATGGCACCGACCACGCCGCCGCGATCGCCGCCGACCAGACGCCCACCGGTGAAACCGATCAGCAGTGGCAGCAGGTAGGTGATCATCGGGCCAACCAGTTTGGCCAGCGTTTCGTTAGGGATCCAGCCAGTTGGAATAAACAGTGCGGTGATGATACCCCAGGCGATAAACGCCCCGATGTTTGGCATCACCATATTACTCAGAAAGCGACCAAAGCTTTGTACTTTGACCTTCACTGATGAGGACATAAACCCACCCCTTATTGAGACGCGCTGCAATAGGAGAGCGCGCTTGTTTTTGTTTAGCCACCCCGACTCAAAGCCGGTGGTCTTACTGTATGCACGCGGACTCTATCACGCGAATTTGACGCTGCGTAGCGTGCGGGGTAAGTGTGATCTACATCACTAATTAAGGGTGGTGGCAGGGGGGATTAGCGTGATTTTGATCACACTTTAAAGCGCAGTTCAGGCTCTTTTGGCTGATTTTTAGACGGAGTGGCCGGTTATCTGTGAGGTGAATCACACTTGCCTGACGTTGATTTGTTATATATCTGTGACTTAGATCACAAACTATTTTTGGTCGAAAATGCGCCAGATCACACTTCATTCTGCGGGTGATCGGGTGGGAGCAGAAAAGGGAGTGTAACGGGCAGACGATTAACGTCTGCCCGTAAGGCGGGTTTACTGCAGACCACCCTGGACGGCAGCCTGTGCCTGAGGAAGCGCCTGCGAGTTGGCGGATAAGGTGCTCATCAGCGCGTTATATTGCGAAGCCTGATCCTGAGTCGGGAACTGCACGCCGCCATCATTGAAGCTGACACGGGTTCCCTGCGTTTGCAGGAAATCGCCGGTCTGCACTGCACCCTGGCTCAGCGCCTGGAGTTTTGGCAGCAGAGGAATCAGCTGATTAGCGGGCACCGTAACCACTTTGTTATAGGCGGTGTCGTAGACTTTTTTCAGGTCATCCGGCTGCTTCAGGGTCGCCTTGCTGCTATCCGCCTGCATTTTGGCGCTTTCAATCTGCTGGGTGACGATCACCAGTGCGCTGGTCGCCTGACGCAGGGAATCACGACGGCTGAGATAATCCTGCGGAACGCGAATAGCAGAAAGCTCATCCACCACCGGACGCATACCCTGTTCAACCGCTTTGTTCGCCTGCTGCGAGAAGCCATACATAATGGCATAATCGCTGGCGAAGTTGCCAAAGCTCTGCTTCTGGTTTTCGCTGAGGCTGGGCAGATGCTCGCCGCTGCGCATCACAGTGTTCTGGAGAAAATCGATAAATGCTTTGCGCTGCTCGCCTTCTTTATCACCGCATGCGGTGAGTTGCAGCACGATCAGCGCGCCAGCGAGCATAATGCCGCCGCGTGCCATAAGGCGTGTAAGTCCTGAAGCCATAGGGTCAACTCCTGTCGGTGATACTGTCAGATGTCCAGGTAGGAATGGCCTAAAGAATAGAACAAACCCGAGCCACGGCACAACGTGAAACCACCTGTGAAACAGATGCTTTCTGAAACGCCGGTTACAGAATGGGACCGCCTGCGCCTCACGGCGTGCTGCATTCCCTGCCATCGCAGGCTTCAGCGCGCAGAGATGAAGAAGGGGCTGAGCAGCCTGACGCTCTCTGCCGCGACCTTAAAACACCACCGCCTGACCATCTTTGCGACTCTCACTGGCCGCAATGTAGAAGCCCTGCGGATCGCGCACTATCGCCTGCGCGCCACCAAAATTGTAATTACTCAGGGGATCTTCCAGTACCACGTTGTGACCCATACGGCGCAGTGTGCTCAGGATATTGCGATCGAGGGTTGATTCAAACACGACTTCGCGTCCCTGCACCACCCGCCAGCGCGGCGCATCAATCGCGGCCTGCGGATTCTGGCGGTGCAGCATAATGCGCAGCGCCAGCTGGAGGTGTCCCTGCGCCTGCATCGGGCCGCCCATCACGCCAAATGCCATCAGCGGCTGGCCCTGCTGATCCCGCGCAAAGGCCGGGATAATGGTATGAAACGGCCGCTTACCGCCCGCCACGACGTTGGGATGGTCTGGATCGAGTGAAAAGCCCGCGCCCCGGTTCTGCAGGCTGATGCCGGTATCGGGTACCACCACGCCGGAGCCAAATCCCATGTAGTTAGACTGAATGAATGAGACCATCATGCCGCTGGCATCACCGGCGGCGACATACACTGTGCCGCTCTGCTGCGGTGATCCAAAGCGGAAGTCTCCCGCCTTGTCAGGATCAATTAACGCTGCCCGCTGGCGGATATAGTCATTGCTGAGCAGGTGTTCCGCCGGAAATTCGAGGTGATCTTCATCGGTGACATAACGGTCCAGATCAACCAGCGCCAGTTTCATCGCCTCGATGGAGAGATGCAGCCACTGCGGCGAATCCGGTGCATAGCGGTTGATTTCCCACTCTTCCAGAATGCCAAGTGCAATTAAGGTCGCAATGCCCTGACCATTCGGCGGCAGCTCCTGCACCGATCCTCCGGCAAACGGACGCGACAGCAGGGTAACCCAGTCGGCACGATGGTTTTTCAAATCCTCCAGCGTCAGGGCCGCGCCATGCTCACGGGCGAAGGCTGCCATCTTCTGCGCCAGGGCGCCGCGGTAAAAGCTTTCGCCCTGAGTCTCAGCGATTTCCTGCAAGGTACGGGCCTGAGCCGGGTTGCGGAACAGCTCGCCAGCACGCGGCGGACGATCCTGTGGCGCAAAGCAGTCGCTAAAGCCAGGTTGATCCCGCAGCTTGTCATAGCCGCGCTGCCACAGCTGACCAATCAGCGGAGATACCGGAAAGCCGTCGCGCGCATAGTCAATGGCCGGTTGTGCCAGGGTGGTCAGCGGTAAGGTGCCAAAGCGCTGTGCCAGTGTGACCCATGCCGAGACGGCCCCCGGCACAGTGACGGATTCCCAGCCGGTTTCAGGCATTGCACTAAAATCGGCAAAGCGTTCGGGATGCCAGGCGGCTGGCGATCGGCCTGAGGCGTTTAACCCATGCAACTCGCTGCCATCCCAGACAATGGCAAACGCATCGCTGCCGATGCCGTTTCCGGTTGGCTCCAGCACGGTTAAGGCGATGGCGGTAGCGATAGCCGCATCCACGGCGTTACCACCCTGTTGCAGCATCCGTAAACCCGCCTGCGCCGCCAGCGGTTGAGAGGTTGCGACGGCATTACGACCCATCATCGGTACACGATGAGAAGGGTATCCGACGTTAAAATCTGTTTCACGCATCGCTTTTCCTTACAGAGGTCAGGTATAGGTTTTGCCCGTCGTCAGTACGTTATTACGGGGCTGCACTTTTACCGCGCATCAGGTCGATAGTTGCCGGGTAACTGCACCGGCATGAGGCGTCAGCCGTTTCGTTAAGATGACTGTTGATTAATCTGGCGACAGAGCGCCGTTAAGAATAAAAGATTTACCCGCTCTGCACTGTGAGCCGCCGCGCGCCAGGCCTCAGGCCCCAACCAGGACTATTCTTAATTTAATAAGAACAGTGAATATATGTGTTCAGGAAGTAAACCATTGGCGTATATTTTGCAATCACTACCTGAAGAGGTGTATCGCCTCACAGAAATGAGAATATGCCAGCAAAAAGCTTGATGGCATCCACATAAATAGCAAACACCATTTGATTTTTTTGCCCACACTGAGGGCCAAAAACTCAACTGCCTCAGCGGGTTAGAGGCGCTGGAACTTTTCCGGCAAACCATAGTTAAAAAAATAATTATAAATTGCGCGGCAAATAGTCAGGTCTCTATCCATACTTAGTCTCCCGGCATTTGTTGCATTGACCTGACATCTTTAAAGCAGTGCACCGCAGGCTGTGTCCCGTAATGGTTTCTCTCATAACAAAAATAAACCCTTGCGGGATCCAGCCTGAAACAGGCCCGGTTTCAGAGTCCTGACTTCAGGCTCGTACCTCTCTACTTTCACGTGCTTCATAGCGAGTTTTTAAGGAGTTCTCTATGGAATTAAAAGACCCGATGTTTGAATTGCTCAGCAGCCTTGAGCAGATTGTTTTGACACGTGATGATCGCGCCGCCGAGTTACTTATTCAGCGTCAGCAACCCGCCCAGCCAGAGCCGCAGCGTCTGCGTGAAATGACCGGCATGCAGGTTGATGAGTTTGCAAAAGTAATGGGCGTGAGCGTTTCTTCCGTGAAAAGCTGGGAAGCCCGGCGGACCCGTCCTTCCGCGACAGCGCAGAAATTGATGAAGTTATTACATGCCAATCCCTATCTGGGACGGCAATTGCTTGAATAAACTGATATCACGAAAAGAACCCGCCGCTGGCGGGTTTTTTATTAGCGCAATTCACTGTATTTTGCCGCCTGCCTGGCAAACCAGCTCTCTGGCACGCTATAGGGCGGCTCCCGCAACTGTGCGAGTCCGCTTTCAATAATCGTTGAAGCCTGCTGCCATAACTGCGCATCTCCCTGCTTCAGCAACTCAATCTGTATCTGCTTTTCAACCAGGTAGACCCGCGCAAAGTCGGGATCAAAACGCACAATCGCGCGGGTGTTATCAATGATGTCAGCCAGTTTGATGGTTTGTGCCTCCGGACTGGCGCTGGCTGTATGGCGGAAGTGCGCCAGTTTACGGGCCGTCCGGTTTTTTGCCGCAGCGGGCGCGCTGTTGGTCAGCATCTCTACCAGGCCTGCCACGCGCGTACCAAAGTGGGCTTCGATATCGCTCTGTGTGGTTGCGGTATCTTCCACGGTATCGTGCAGCCAGGCCGCCGCTAACAACGCGTCGTCATGGCTGACGCTGCGCACCAGTTCCACCACCGCTGCCGGATGAACAATATAAGGCTCATCGGTATATTTGCGGCGCTGACCGGCACTGGCATGTGCCTCGGTGGCGAAGCGACGCGCCTGTTCTTCCAGTGAATCCTGCATGCCTATCCCCCTGACAAAAAGTTTGCTTGCAATTATCTAGCGCGCTACCTATATTATTAACCATGAACTGTGATCAAGATGACAAAAAAGTGAAAACGATGCCACTGTTGGTCGATCAGCAACTCTGCTTTGCGCTTTATTCTGCCAACCTGGCGATGAATAAAGTCTATCGTCAGTTGCTGAGCCAGCTCGATATCACCTATCCTCAATATCTGGTCATGCTGGTGTTGTGGCAGAAAGATGATGTCACGGTGTCAGAGATTGGCGAGCAGCTTTTTTTAGACTCGGCAACATTAACACCTCTATTGAAGCGGCTGGAAAGCGCAGGCCTGATTAACCGGCAGCGAACCCGTCAGGATGAACGACAGGTTGCAGTGACGCTGACCGAAGCTGGCCAGGCGTTACGGACCAGGGCTGAAGCCATTCCTGAAGCGGTTAAGTGTGCCACGGCCTGTGATGATGACGCCCTGCTGGCGCTGAAATTACAGCTGGATGGGTTGCGCGATAACCTGAATCAGTCAAGATAAATATTGCTGACGGGTGCGCGGCACCCGTTAAACCTCACCGCCTGATTACAGCTTTATAAGTAGTGGGCGATTAAATAGCGTAACGGAGAAATGTCATGTCTTTAGAACAAGTGGTTTACCGCGCCAAAGCCAAAGCAACCGGTGGTCGTGATGGTCGTGCAACCTCTTCTGACGGTGTACTGGACGTGAAACTGGGCGTGCCAAAAGAGATGGGCGGTGCAGGCGGCGAAGTGACTAACCCTGAGCAGCTGTTTGCTGCGGGCTATTCTGCCTGCTTCCTGGGCGCAATGAAGTTTGTGGCGGGCCGTGACAAAATCACCATGCCAAAAGACGCCTGGATCGAAGGTGAAGTGGGTATCGGCCCTATCCCTGATGGTTTTGGTATTGAAGCGACCCTGAACATTCATCTGCCAGAGATGGATGAAGCAGAAGCGCAGAAGCTGGTTGATGCGGCACACATTGTTTGTCCTTACTCAAACGCCACCCGCAACAACATCGATGTCACGCTGAACATTATTCGCTAAGCGTGCTGCGGGCCTGAAACTATCAGGCCCGCACTTTTCTTCCTCTGTCACTTCCTCTCTCCTGCTGCTGTCTGCAACAGCCTACCCGGCCGTTCCTGTTCGCTGTGTACAAAAAATGTGCTAATCAGGTCGACAACGATTATTTTCTGGTCTATCAAACGCGACCATGTTTTACTGAGCCACCTCGCGTTATAGCCTATAAATCCGTTCAGAATTTTCCTTCATCTTGTCCGGTCCGCTTATTCAGCGAACTCTGCCGCGTTTCGGCAGTCACATAAAAGATTTGGTCAAGCGCTTCACACCGGAGAAACACCTTTTTTCATGAATTACATTAAAACCCTGACTCAGCAGAAGTTATCGCTCTTGCTGGCGCTCTATCTCGGTATCTTATTGAATTTACCGATTTTCTATCGTCGTTTTGACGGTTTTCTCAGGCACTCTACGGTAACGAACTGGCTGACTGCCGTCACCGAGGTGATGGCTATTGTGGTGCTGACTTTCTTCCTGATGCGTCTGCTGTCGCTGGGAGGAAAGTGGTTTTATCGCGTGCTGGCCACGCTGATTGTGCTGATTTCTGTTGCCGCCGCCTATTACATGGCGTTTTTTAACGTGGTGATTGGCTACGGCATTGTGGCTTCGGTGATGACGACCGATACCGATCTCTCTAAAGAGGTGATTGGTTACCATTTCATCCTGTGGATGGTGCTGGTCAGCGCGCTGCCACTGCTGATGATCTGGCGCAATAAGCTGAGCATGACACTGAATGAACAGCTGCGTACGCCGGGACAGCGACTCAAGCCCACCCTGATCATGCTGCTCTGCGTGGCGCTGGTCTGGCTGCCGATTCGTTTTTTCGACAAGCTGCAGAAGCATAACGAAGAGATCACCAACATCGATCTGCCGAGTTACGGCGGTGTGGTGGCGCACTCTTATCTTCCTTCGAACTGGCTGGCGGCTGTGGGCCTGTTTGCCTGGACCCGCGTGGATGAGTCGCTGAACAGCCAGGAACTGCTGGATCCCGCGAAGAAGTTTACCTACGTCGCGCCTGCCGGGCTGGACGACACCTATGTGGTATTTGTGATTGGCGAAACCACGCGCTGGGATCACATGGGGATGCTGGGCTATGAGCGTGACACTACGCCAAAGCTGTCGAAAGAGAAGAACCTGGTGGCGTTCCGGGGCGAGTCCTGTGATACCGCGACTAAGCTTTCACTGCGCTGCATGTTCGTGCGCGAAGGCGGCACTATGGATAATCCGGGCCGCACGCTGAAAGAGCAGAATGTGTTTGCGGTGATGAAAGAGCTGGGCTTCACCTCTGAGCTGTTTGCGATGCAGAGCGAAGTCTGGTTCTACGATAACATCAACGCCAACAATTTTGCCTTCCGTGAGCAGATTGGTTCAGAGAAGCGTAATCAGGGCAAAGCGGTGGATGACATGCTGCTGGTACCGGAGATGAAAGCGTCACTGGATCGTTTCCCGAAAGGTAAACATCTGATTGTGTTGCACACGAAAGGTTCGCACTATCTCTATTCACAGCGTTATCCGCGCAGCTTCGCGAAATATCAGCCGGAGTGTATGGGTGTAGATGAGACCTGCAGCAAAGCGCAGTTGATCAACGCTTATGACAACTCGGTGCTGTATGTCGATAGCATGCTGGATAGCGTGCTGGATCAGCTGCGAGATAAGAAGGCGATCGTCTTCTATGCCGCCGACCATGGTGAGTCGATTAGCGAGAATATGCACCTGCACGGCACGCCGCGTGAGATGGCTCCGCCTGAGCAGTTCCGGGTGCCGATGATAGTCTGGGCGTCAGATAAGTATCTGGAAGACAGTCAGAACCGCAGCAACTTTGAGCGTCTGCAGGCGCAGCAGCGTGTGGGCCGGACCCATCGCCACGTTGAGCTGTTCGATACCATCCTGGGCTGTCTGGGTTACACCTCGCCAGATGGCGGTATTAACCCGGCCAACAACTGGTGTCAGGCACCGGGTAATGGTCAGGCTAAACCGCTGTAATAGTGGTCGAAAAGGGTAAAGCAGGCGGCTGATTCCCGGTAACCGCATGCTTTCCAGGCGATTGGCGGCAAAAGCATAAAAAGCGGTTGACGCTGATCGGGGGTAGCAGTAACATGCGCCCCCATCGGCGAGTAGCGCAGCTTGGTAGCGCAACTGGTTTGGGACCAGTGGGTCGGAGGTTCGAATCCTCTCTCGCCGACCATATTTAAGAAACCTGTCTGAAAAGACAGGTTTTTTTTCGTCTTTAGAAAAGAGGATGAGAACCTCCGAAGGAGGTTTGAGCCGAGCGTAGCGAGACAACGTTGCTTCAGCAACGGCCCGAAGGGCGCTGCTCGCAGAGCAGAGTCATCCTCTCTCGCCGACCATATTTAAGAAACCTGTCTGAAAAGACAGGTTTTTTTTCGTCTTTAGAAAACCAACGGCAGGGGCGGTTTTTCCTGAGCAGTCTCGATCTGACCGCTAAGCATTCACATTCTTACCGCTGAGTGGGCTTCAGGGAGCATACGCCTTCCGCAAAGACGCAAAAACGCCATCCATGGCAGGCTCAACGCAGGCCATCCCTGGCCCGCGATGCTTTGCTACAGGCGTATGCTCCCTTCGCTTCACGTATGGCAGATGCATCAGGTACTTACAGAAGCATCTCAGGCAGCTTACAGATCCAACCAGAGTGATGCTGACAGCAATCAACAATCTTAAGGCGCAGGGAACACGGGCAGAGGAGGAAAGCGTCCCACGCCATGGACAAAAACGCCGGGAGCGTTTTTGAACAACGCAAAGCGTTGGCCCGGCTACGGGCGCACCCTCAGGGATGAGGTGCGTAATCGCGTGGGCCGAGCGTCCATGGATGGTTTAAGCGCCTTTCCGATCTGGCCGTGTTTCCGAAGCAGTCTCGATCTGACAGCCATTCATGCCACATCCTCTTCCCTGAACATTCTCCCGCTTTCAGCCTCTGGCTATCATTTTCCAGAAAGTTCCAGTAAACCCCATCCACCGCGCATTCTGTTTACCAGCCGTTGTTATCATCACTTACCCGCTGGCAGGCCTTGCCATATAAGAGATGCGATCATAATTCGCGACACATTCTTCTTATGACCGAAAGCGGCAACATGCTGATTTCTTATGCTTCTTAACCAGCATATTCCGCTGGATGAACGTCATAACGCACGGTGAATCGTTCAGTTATTCAACATTTGCCGGTAAAAGTTTTAAGTTTTTTAGCGGTGAGAATCACTAGCGATAGAACAACCATCCAGCACAATGCACGGAAATCAGGCCAGCTGCGCTGTGCATTGTATGGCTTTTAGGCCGAAAGAGTTTTTATTACCGTTGCATGCTATCCCTCACACTCTGTGTAAATAAGTAACCGTTGTATTGACGTTCTTTGCAACTGTTGACAAATTGATGCGTCAATAAACGCGCAGTTACGGAATTTTCTGAATGCACCATCTGCATAAGAAAAAACAAAAAAAACGTAGCGTGCTTTAACCACCTGTTCGGTGGTACGCCTGAACCGCATAAAAAAATCAGAGGTCGGGCAATACACACAACATCACATCACAATGGAGCAAAAGCATGATCAACTCCCTGGCTAAATCCGGGATGCTGAAGGTCGGTCTGAGCCTGATTGCTATGACTGTCGCCGCCAGTGTTCAGGCAAAAACCCTGGTTTACTGTTCTGAAGGTTCTCCGGAAGGCTTTAACCCGCAGTTGTTCACCTCGGGCACCACCTACGATGCCAGCTCACGTCAGATCTACAACCGACTGGTTGAGTTCACTATCGGCACCACCGAACTGCACGCTGCGCTGGCAGAGAAGTGGGATGTCAGTGAAGACGGTAAAACTTACACCTTCCACCTGCGCAAAGGCGTGAAGTGGCAGACCACCAAAGATTTCAAACCGACGCGCGACTTCAATGCGGATGATGTGGTGTTCACATTTGAGCGCCAGCTCGATAAAAACAACGCCTATCACGGCGTCTCCGGCGGCAGCTACGAATATTTCGAAGGCATGGACATGCCGAAGCTGATCAGCAAAATTGAAAAAGTGGACGAGAACACCGTGCGCTTTGTGCTGACGCGTCCTGAATCGCCGTTCCTTGCAGACCTCGGCATGGACTTCGCCTCGATTCTGTCGAAAGAGTACGCTGACAACATGCTGAAAGCGGGCACCCCGCAAAACGTCGACCTGAACCCGGTCGGTACCGGTCCGTTCCAGCTGCTGCAGTACCAGAAAGATTCGCGCATCCTTTACAAAGCTAACCCGGATTACTGGGGCACCAAGCCGAAAATCGATCGCTTAGTCTTCTCTATTACCCCGGATGCTTCAGTGCGTTACGCCAAGCTGCAGAAGGGCGAATGTCAGGTCATGCCCTATCCAAACCCGGCTGACATCGCGCGTATGAAGCAGGACAAAAACATCAACCTGTATGAGCAGGCTGGTCTGAACGTCGGCTATCTGTCGTACAACGTTGAGAAAAAACCGCTGGATAACCTGAAAGTGCGTCAGGCACTGACCATGGCGGTCAACAAAAAGGCGATTATCGAAGCCGTTTATCAGGGTGCAGGTCAGCCTGCTAAAAACCTGATCCCACCAACGATGTGGGGCTATAACGACGACGTGAAAGATTACGCCTACGATCCTGAGAAAGCCAAAGCGCTGCTGAAAGAAGCGGGCATGGCAGACGGCTTCTCAATCGACCTGTGGGCAATGCCGGTTCAGCGTCCGTACAATCCGAATGCACGCCGCATGGCTGAGATGATCCAGAGCGACTGGGCGAAGATTGGCGTCAAAGCCAAAATCGTCACCTACGAGTGGGGCGAATATCTGAAGCGCGCCAAAGCAGGTGAGCACCAGACCGTCATGATGGGCTGGACCGGTGACAATGGGGATCCGGATAACTTCCTGGCCACCCTGTTCAGCTGTTCAGCGGCAAAAGATGGCTCTAACTACTCGCGCTGGTGTGATAAATCCTTTGAGGATCAGATTCAGCCAGCTCGCGCCACCGCCGATCAGGCGAAGCGCATCGAGTACTACAAGCAGGCACAGGTTGTGATGCATGACCAGGTACCGGCGCTGATGATCGCGCACTCAACGGTATACGAACCGGTCAGCAAGAAAGTCTCCGGGTACAAAGTCGATCCGCTGGGCGGACACTACTTTGCTCAGGTAGACATTAAAGAATAATTGTCGCCTTTTCCGGGGCGGCTGCGCGTCGCCCCGGCTTTATCTCCCTGTTTTACTGGAAACGGTAGAGGCGCAGCCTGTCTGCGTCGCGGTCGGGCCTACCCGATCGTCAGATGTAAGCAATAACTACCCTCGCGGCGACGGTCGCGCGGACAAGAGAGAACCCGGATTATGCTGCAGTTCATACTCCGACGTCTGGGCCTTGTCATCCCAACGTTTATCGGTATTACATTACTCACCTTCGCATTTGTTCACATGATCCCCGGCGATCCGGTACTGATCATGGCGGGCGAACGCGGTATTTCTCCTGAACGCCATGCACAGTTAATGGCGCTGTTAGGTCTGGATCAGCCGCTGTGGAAACAGTACCTGAACTACATTAACGGCGTATTACATGGTGACCTGGGCATTTCACTTAAGAGCCGCATCCCGGTCTGGGATGAGTTTGTTCCGCGCTTCAAAGCGACGCTGGAACTCGGCATCTGCGCCATGATATTTGCCGTGGCCATTGGTATCCCGGTTGGGGTCATGGCTGCCGTGAAGCGGGGGTCGATTTTCGATCACACCGCCGTGGGAATCTCACTGACCGGCTACTCGATGCCGATCTTCTGGTGGGGCATCATGCTGATCATGCTGGTCTCGGTACAGCTCAACCTGACGCCGGTTTCCGGGCGGGTCGGCGACACCGTCTTCCTGGATGACACCATGCCGCTGACCGGCTTTATGCTGATCGATACCTTCTTCTGGGGGGAGCCGGGCGACTTCCACGATGCGGTGATGCACATGATCCTGCCTGCCATCGTGCTCGGCACCATTCCGCTGGCGGTGATTGTGCGAATGACGCGATCGGCGATGCTCGAAGTGCTGGGTGAAGATTACATCCGTACTGCGCGTGCCAAAGGCCTGACGCGGATGCGCGTGATCGTGGTGCATGCGCTGCGAAACGCCATGCTGCCGGTGGTCACGGTGATCGGCCTGCAGGTCGGCACTTTGCTGGCCGGGGCGATTCTGACCGAAACCATCTTCTCGTGGCCGGGCCTGGGTCGCTGGCTGATTGAAGCGTTGCAGCGCCGTGACTATCCGGTAGTGCAGGGCGGGGTGCTGCTCACAGCAGTACTGATTATTGTGGTCAACCTGCTGGTTGATCTGCTGTATGGCGTGGTTAACCCGCGCATACGTCATAAGAAATAAGGGGGCATCATGTCTGTTGTTGATCCCGGCAGCGTTACCGTTGCACCCAAGCCGATGACCCCGTTTCAGGAATTCTGGCACTACTTTAAACGTAACAAGGGCGCCGTCGTGGGCCTGGTTTACATCATCATTGTGTTGCTGTGCGCCATTTTTGCCGATGTGCTGGCCCCGCATGCGCCTGCTGAGCAGTTCCGCGATGCGCTGCTGCATCCGCCGGTCTGGCAGGAAGGCGGCAGCTGGAGCTACATTCTGGGCACCGACGATGTAGGCCGCGATGTGCTGTCGCGTCTGATGTACGGTGCGCGCCTGTCGCTGCTGGTTGGCTGCCTGGTGGTGGTGCTGTCACTGATTTTTGGCGTGATATTTGGCCTGCTGGCCGGTTATCTCGGCGGTGTGGTTGATGCCATCATCATGCGTGTGGTCGATATCATGCTGGCGCTGCCCAGCCTGCTGCTGGCGCTGGTGCTGGTCGCCATCTTTGGCCCCTCAATCGTTAACGCCTCCATCGCACTGACCTTTGTGGCGCTGCCGCACTATATCCGTCTGACCCGCGCGGCGGTGCTGGTGGAAGTGAACCGCGACTATGTGACCGCCTCCGGCGTGGCCGGTGCCGGTATGCTGCGCCAGATGTTTGTGAATATTCTGCCTAACTGCCTTGCACCATTGATCGTGCAGGCTTCATTAGGTTTCTCCAACGCCATTCTCGATATGGCGGCGTTGGGCTTTCTCGGTATGGGTGCGCAACCGCCAACGCCGGAGTGGGGCACGATGCTCTCCGACGTCCTGCAGTATGCGCAAAGTGCCTGGTGGGTAGTGACCTTCCCTGGATTGGTCATTCTGCTTACCGTGCTGGCATTTAACCTGATGGGCGATGGTTTGCGTGATGCACTCGACCCGAAACTCAAGCAGTAAAGAGGCACCGAGATGGCGTTATTAAATGTAGACAAACTATCGGTGCATTTCGGCGACGATAAAGCACCGTTCCGCGCGGTTGACCGCATCAGTTATCAGGTTGAGCAGGGCCAGGTCGTGGGTATCGTGGGCGAGTCCGGCTCTGGTAAATCGGTGAGTTCACTGGCGATCATGGGGCTGATCGATTTCCCCGGCAAAGTGATGGCTGAGAAGCTGGAGTTTAACCAGCGCGACCTGCAGAACATCTCCGAACGTGAGCGCCGCCAGCTGGTGGGTGCCGAAGTGGCGATGATTTTTCAGGACCCGATGACCAGCCTCAATCCCTGCTACACCGTAGGTTTCCAGATCATGGAAGCGATCAAGGTGCATCAGGGCGGTAATAAGCGTACACGGCGTCAGCGGGCGATCGACCTGCTGAATCAGGTCGGTATTCCCGATCCCGCGTCACGGCTCGATGTCTATCCGCACCAGCTGTCGGGCGGCATGAGCCAGCGTGTGATGATTGCCATGGCGATCGCCTGTCGGCCTAAGCTGTTAATCGCCGATGAGCCGACCACGGCGCTCGATGTGACCATTCAGGCGCAGATCATCGAACTGCTGCTGGAGTTGCAGCGGCAGGAGAACATGGCGCTGATCCTGATTACTCACGATCTGGCGTTAGTGGCAGAAGCGGCGCACCACATTATCGTGATGTATGCCGGTCAGGTGGTGGAAAGCGGTAAAGCGACCGATATCTTTAAGGCGCCGCGCCATCCTTATACGCAGGCGCTGCTGCGTGCGCTGCCGGAGTTCGCGGCCGATAAAGCACGCCTGGCCTCGCTGCCTGGCGTGGTACCGGGCAAGTATGACCGCCCGATTGGCTGTCTGCTTAATCCACGCTGTCCCTATGCGACTGACCTTTGTCGTCAGGAAGAACCTGAACTGCGCACCATTCCAGGACGCCAGTCCAAGTGTCACTATCCGCTGGACGATGCCGGGAGACCAACTTATGAGTCATGAAACCACTAAAGATCAGTTCCTGCTGCAGGCGATTGATCTGAAGAAGCACTACCCGGTGAAGAAGGGGCTGTTTGGTCAGGAACGTCTGGTCAAAGCGCTGGATGGCGTCTCTTTTAATCTGGAACGCGGTAAAACGCTGGCGGTGGTGGGCGAGTCAGGCTGTGGTAAATCCACGCTGGGCCGCCTGCTGACGATGATTGAAACCCCGACCGAAGGGCAGCTTTACTGGCACGGTCAGGATCTGCTGAAACACGATCCCCAGGCGCAGAAGTTGCGTCGCCAGAAAATCCAGATCGTGTTCCAGAACCCGTACGGCTCACTCAATCCGCGCAAAAAAGTAAGCCAGATTCTGGAAGAGCCGCTGGTGATTAATACCCAACTGACCAGAGCGGAACGCCGCGAGAAGACGCTGGAGATGATGGCAAAAGTCGGTCTGAAAACCGAGCACTACGACCGCTACCCGCACATGTTCTCAGGCGGGCAGCGTCAGCGTATCGCCATCGCGCGTGGGCTGATGCTCGATCCGGACGTCCTGATTGCCGATGAGCCGGTTTCGGCGCTCGACGTGTCGGTGCGTGCCCAGGTGCTTAACCTGATGATGGATCTGCAGCAGGATATGGGGCTCTCTTATGTCTTTATCTCGCACGATTTGTCGGTGGTGGAACACATTGCCGATGAGGTGATGGTGATGTATCTCGGCCGGTGCGTTGAGAAGGGCAGCAAAGAGGCAATTTTTGCCAACCCGCGCCATCCTTATACTCAGGCTTTGCTGTCAGCGACGCCGCGGCTGAATCCTGACGACCGTCGTGAGCGCATTAAGCTGACCGGCGAACTGCCCAGCCCGCTCAATCCGCCGCCAGGCTGCGCCTTTAATGCGCGCTGCCACCGACGTTTTGGCACCTGCGTGCAGTTGCAGCCGAAGCTGAAAAACTACGGCGGACAGGAGATTGCCTGCTTCGCAGTTGATCAGGATGAAAATCAGCCAGTCGGCGTGGCAGAAAAGGTCAGCTGAGGATTGGCAGCGCATTCTGGTGTTTACAGACCGCACAAGATTGAAGGCGATGGGAGCATACGCCTGTAGCAAAGTATCGCGCCGCCCGGATAAAAACGCCGGGAGCGTTTTTGAACAACGCAACGCGTTGGCCCCGCTACGGGCGCACCTCAGGGATGAGGTGCGTAATCGCCCGCGCTGAGCCAGCCAGGGATGGCGTCTTTGCGTAAGGCGTATGCCCCCTGAGCCTGTTCGCGATCTTAACTCCCCAGCCGAAGGCTCCTTTCTGGAGCCTTTTTTTATCTCAACTCAGCTGCAAGCCGCATTGCTGGCAGGTCAGCGAGCACTTCCTGGTTATTCCTCCTCTTTTTCCGTTATCAGTCTTAACCTGTTTTTCTTCTGGCGATATTTGCAGTGAAAAAAGATAAATATCCTCAATCACTTATGGCAGAAATACGTTTTTTTTGCGCCTGCGGCAGCCTGAACGCTCTTTGAAACGCTGTTTACAGGAGTCAGCCTGGCAGTGCCAGAGGTTGTAAGAGCGGTATTTTCTGAAAAATTATTAAAACAGTGCTAATGAATTTAACTTAAGTATTACTTATTAATTATCAGCGGTAATGACTCAGCAAAGGCTTTCTTCCGCCACTATTGAATCTTTATGATTAAACAATTTGATTGAAATTGCTTTTTTTGTAATCAGGTTTTTCTGACTGATATTAAAGGGATGTGTTATATTCCAGGAAAATTCCCACCTTGTTGCAGGCCACGGCCAATGAAGAATAATTACGATGATTTGCAGCGTTTTAAAGAGAAAACGCAAACGCTCGACATCGACTTTAAAGATATGTCTGGCCAGACACAGGAAGCGGCGGAACACAGTAAATGGGCATTGATTCGCCAGCTGGCGAAAGAAGAACATCAGACCCCGTTTGGCGGCGGCGAGCGTATTGACCTGCCGCAACCTCAGCCGCTGCGTGGTGATGAGTTCACGGCTCCACCGCCTGGGGCACCGGCACGACATGCCGCACTCACTGCGCAACCGGCAATGGCAGCCCGCACCTCGATTCTTGATAGCCTGTCAGGCAGTAACCTGCCAGCAACCAGCACGACTGCACGCGGTCCTTCATCACTCTTTCCGCCACCGCCACCACTGCAAAAAGCGGCCGTGGCTGAGCCTGCGACCCCGCTGCGTGCTGAGCCGGTCCGGCCTGCCACCGTGGCGGAACTTCAGCCCGTCGTCGCACCCACCGCCACCCATTCTGAGCCAGGACGATTTGGTGCGCTGTTCCGCTCGCGCGAGATTAATCTGCCGAAAGAAACCTTACTCAAACCGTTACTGGAGAAGATTGCTCTATGCCATTAGTTTGTGTGTGCTCGCCAAAGGGGGGCGTGGGGAAAACCACGCTGGCGGCGAATCTGGCCTGGAGTCTGGCGCGTTCCGGTAGCAAAGTTCTGGCGATTGATTTTGATGTGCAGAATGCACTGCGTCTTCACTTTGGCGTGCCGCTTCATGATGGCCGCGGATTTGTGGCGCGCTCTGAAGAGCAGGCGGACTGGAGCCAGTCGATTCTTACCACTGGCGGCAATATCTTTGTGCTGCCCTATGGCGACGTCACGGAGCCGCAGCGCGAACGGTTCGAAGAGAACCTGATGAAAGATCCCCACTTTATTAAGCGCGGTCTGGATACGGTGCTCAATTATCCTGGTCTGGTGATCGTGGCTGATTTCCCGCCAGGCCCAGGCCCCGCCCTTAAAGCAATGACGGCGCTGGCCGATATGCATTTAGTGGTGATGTTAGCCGATACCGCATCAGTATCGTTATTACCGCAGATTGAAGAGAACCGGATGATCGGTAAGCCTCTCAATAATAAGCAGGGTCACTATTTTATCCTTAACCAGTGTGACAACCGCCGGAATATCAATCGCGATGTCACCGCGTTTATGCAGCAGCGCCTGGGCGATAATTTACTGGGCGTGGTTCACCGTGATGAAAGTGTGGGTGAAGCCAATGCTTCGCAGCAGTCTGTTTACGATTTCAGTCCCGCCTCCGCAGCGGCATTTGATATTGAACTGATCGCGAAAAGGGTCAGCAGCATTCTGAATATCACCGTGGGTAATGGCGAAGTTCAGGCTCCCATCCGCACAAACCACTTTTAGTCGGCTTCCGCCAGGCGACTGACTTACACAGCTCTTCTCAGGGTGAATCATGAGTAAAATCGGGTTTTACCTGCTGCTGCTGGTGCTTGCACCCGTTGCCGCGGTGATCATCATTACGCCAATGGACAGCCAGAAACAGTATATTTTTGGTCTGATCAGCATCGGCATGATGTTTTTATTGGGTTTCAGCAAGAGCCGCAAAATAACGGTGGTGATGGTGGTTCTCTCTGCGCTGATGTCCAGCCGCTATATCTGGTGGCGGACCACCGAGACGCTGCACTTTAATTCCGAAGTTGAAGCTATCTTAGGCATTGGCTTATATCTGGCGGAGCTGTACGTCTGGCTGATCTTAATTCTTGGCTTCCTGCAAACCACCTGGCCATTAAAACGCACGATTGAACCCTTACCGGACGACACCAGCCTGTGGCCGACGGTCGATATTTATGTGCCTTCCTACAATGAAAGTCTTGATGTGGTGCGCGACACCGTACTCGCGGCGCAGTGTATCGACTACCCGCGTGACAAAATCAGGGTCTATCTGCTGGATGATGGCAAGCGCAGCGAGTTTGCCCGCTTTGCGGCGGATGTCGGCGTGGGTTATATCACCCGTGACGACAACAAACATGCCAAAGCCGGGAACCTCAACCATGCGATGAAAATCACTAAAGGTGAGCTGATTTGCATCTTCGACTGCGACCACGTGGCGACGCGCACCTTCCTGCAGGCGACGGTCGGACCGTTCCTGAAAGATCCAAAGCTGGCGCTGCTACAGACGCCGCACTACTTCTATTCTCCCGATCCCTTTGAGCGTAACCTGCGCGCCGCACGCAGCATTCCAAACGAAGGCTCGCTGTTTTATGGCCCGGTGCAGCAGGGTAACGATAACTGGAATGCCACTTTCTTCTGTGGCTCCTGTGCGGTGATCCGTCGTTCAGCGCTGGAAGAGATTGGCGGTTTTGCCGTTGAAACCGTGACCGAAGATGCACACACTGCCCTGAAAATGCAGCGACTGGGCTGGGGCTCAGCCTTTTTGTCGATCCCGCTGGCTGCCGGTCTGGCAACAGAACGTCTGGGCCTGCATATCATTCAGCGTACCCGCTGGGCGCGTGGCATGACGCAGATTTTCCGCGTCGATAATCCGCTGTTTGGCCGTGGCCTGAAGTGGCAGCAGCGTCTTTGCTATCTCAACGCCATGCTGCATTTCCAGTTTGGCCTGCCACGCGTTGCCTTCCTGACCGCGCCGCTGGCTTACCTGCTGTTTAACCTGAATATTATTCACTCATCGGCGTCGCTGATCTTTGCCTATGTGCTGCCCCATCTGGTGATGTCCCTCTACGTTAACTCACGGATGAATGGCCGTTTCCGTTACACCTTCTGGGGTGAGATTTATGAGACGGTGATGTGCTTCCATCTGGTGATCCCGACCATTCTGACCCTGTTGTCGCCAAAACATGGCAAGTTTAACGTGACCGATAAAGGCGGCGTGCTGGATCAGGGCTTCTTCGATTTCCACATCGTGCGTCCGCATGTGATTGTGGCGCTGCTGCTGGGCATTGGCATTGTAGCCGGCGTGGTGCGTGCCGTGATGCATGACTATTTTGGCGTCGACCCTTACGTTATCGCGCTCAACGTCGGCTGGGCGATCTTCAGCCTGATCATTCTGATGGCGGCGATTGCCGTGGCGCGCGAAACCAAGCAGGTGCGTAAAACCATCCGTGTTGAAGTGCAAATCCCGGCGATTATTCATTACGCCAGCGGCATTTCATCGCGCACCCAGACCAGCAACCTTTCGATGGGCGGCGCGCAGCTTGATGCACCCGATGGACGTCATGAAACTGATGAGATTGAAGAGATTGATCTGCTGCTGAAATCCGGCGCGATCACTATCCCGGTCAGTCAGATTTCCGGCGATGATGAGAGCATCCGTCTGCGCTTTGAGGCGATGCCGCTGGCGCGTCGTCGCGAACTGGTCCGTGTGGTGCTGGCTCGTGCTGATGCCTGGATTCAGCCGGAGTATAAGCAGGACAACCCGTTGATTTCGCTGGGCACTATTATCCGTACCGTCTTTGAGCTGTTCTGGCTGACCTGGAAAGGCCGCCACGATAAACGTAAAAATGTCGACCCGGTTGCCGCGGCGGCGAAAGAGGATGGGGCGGCATGAAGATCCTGACGCAAACTTTGCTGGTCAGTTCACTGACCGCAGCGTTATGGCTGACGCCCGCTGGCGCGGAAGCGCCGGTTGCTACTGATAACAGCAGTGCTGCGTCGGTAAACAGTTCAGCTCCGACGCTGCCTGATGCTGCTTCCAGCACGCAGCCTGCCAGTGCGCCGGTAAACAGTCCGGCTCCGATGCCGTCTGATGCTGCTTCCAGCACGCAGCCTGCCGATGCCACCGTCATTGCACCCGCGACAAATCAGGCTCCGGCCAGCGATGCGGCATCTGTGGCGCCCATGAATAATGGTTCCACCCAGACGGCAGGTTCAGACCAGGTCCCGGTCCCGGTCAGCGGTGGAGAGTCTGCAATGCCGTCAGTGTCACCAGCGGCAAATGCGCCATCTGCGACACCGTCCGCAGAATCTGCACCGGCATCGGCGCCACAGAGTGCATCACCCAATGCCATGGCACCCCCGGTGAACGCTTCTTACGCCCCAGGTAGCGAGGCGACATCACAAACTCAGCCATCTTCAGTGACCGGTGATGCGACTTCAACGCCTCAGACAGCGTCATCGACCGGCGAGGCGGCGGCTTCTGCCCAGACCACCGCGCCGATGGCCGCCACCGGCGCGGTGACCCAGGACAGCAGCGCGCTGTCAGCAGTACCCCTGCCGCAGGGCCTGAGCAGTGCCGATCCCGCGCTGGAAGCAGCCGCCAGTGCGCTGCCCTACGCGCCAGGCCAGGTAGCTGCGCCGGTTGCAGAAGCGCAGCCGCCGATCGCGGCTGCCATCAATCAGCCGATCAGTAGTGTTATTTCAGTGGCCCAGATGGGCCAGTCGCGCGGCATCACGCTGACCGGCGGCCAGCTTCAGTCGGGCATCACCTTTACCCTGCCCGGCGATGAAGTCATTACCAATGCGCGACTTAATCTGACGCTGCGCGTCTCAGCTGCGCTGGCGGCACGCAATACGTCGCTGCAGCTGATGCTGAATGGTCAGCCGCTCGGCACGCTGCCGCTGGGTGCGACGGACAGCGATGTCAGTGACTATGAGCTGGATATTCCGGCGGCGATGGTGGTGTCGGCGAACAATCTGAGTTTTAAAATCAACGATGCGGACAAGTTGCTGTGTGAAAGAGAGAGCGCACAGCAGTATCAGGTCACCATTCTGCCGAACACGTCGCTGCACCTTGAGGGTCAGAAGCTCAATATCGGCACCAGCCTGCGTAATTTCCCGCGCCCCTTCCTGGATCCTCAGCGGATGACGGCGTCCACCGTTACGGTGGGCTTTGCCAGTCATGTTTCAGCCGATGCCGTCAGCGCGGCGGCACTGGTGGCATCCTGGCTCGGCATTCAGAGTGATTATCGCGGCATCCGTTTCCCGGTGGTGCGCGGCGAACTGCCGGAACACAACGGCATCCTGTTTGGTCATCCTGGTGATCGGATCGGCACCCTGACTTTCCCGGCCAGTAACGGTCCGATGTTGCAGGTGGTGGATAATCCCAATAATCCGGTTTACAAATTGCTGCTGGTCAGTGGCAACAATGAGGAGCAGTTGCGTCAGGCGGCGAACCGTCTGACGACGCAGCCACTGACGATAGACGAGAGTCAACTGCAGGTCCCTGAGCAGACTATTGCAAACCGCAAACCTTACGATGCACCACGCTGGATTAACACTGACCGCCCGGTACGGCTGAGCGAACTGCTGCGTAAAGATCAGAGTCTGACCAGCAGCGGCATCTGGCATGATGCGCTGCGTGTTAACTTCCGCGCCGCGCCTGATTTGTTCCTGTGGGATGGCGACACAGTGCCGGTCAATCTGCACTATCGCTTCCCGTCTGAAAGCTGGATCGATGAGGATAATTCCTTCCTTAACGTCATGCTCAACGGCACTTTTCTGCGCAATCTGACGGTGAACAAAGTCGGCCTGCTGGAGAACGCCTGGCACCGTCTGGGCGGTGATGCGCGTCAGGAGCAGTATCAGCTTAATCTCGAACCCTACCTGATCTATGGCGATAATCAGCTGGCGCTCTACTTCAATATCAAACCACGGGCTGATGCGCCCTGCGGTGTGTTACTCAACAACAACATCAAAAGCCGGATTGAAGAGGATTCATGGATCGATCTGAGCCATACCCGTCACTTCAGCATGCTGCCGAACCTCTCTTACTTTGTGGGTGCCTCTTTTCCGTTCTCACGTCTGGCCGATTTCAGCCAGACCACGCTGCTGCTGCCGGAAACGCCCAGCGATGCTGAACTGTCAACGCTGCTGGATCTGGCGGCGCGGGCTGGTAAAGCCACCGGTCTGGCGCTGACACAGAATCAGGTACTGTTTGGCCTGCCCAGCGGCGGCACCCATCTGGCGCGCATACAGCAGAGCGATCTGCTGGCGGTGAGCACCACCGGCAACAGTGCCTTTAATCAGGCGATGCTGGCGGCTTCCCCTTATGACGCCACCAGCAGCACCTTTGGGGTGAAAGAGCCCGACACGCTGGAAAAATTACGCGGCTGGCTGACCGGTGACTGGAGTCGTCAGCAGCTGGATGCCGATCGTTACTTCTCCTCTAACGAAGCGTGGCGAGGCTTCCTCAGCTATCGATCGCCATGGAACCGCGATCGGCTGGTGGTGATGACGGTGGCAACCAGCGACGATCAGCTGTTGCGACTGCATAACGATTTGAGTTCAGCGCAGATTAACGCCGGCATTCGTGGCGATACGGCGATTATTACCGATGAAAACGGTATCCGCAGTTTCCGCGTCGGTGCGCAGTTCCCCAGCGGTGAGTTGCCCTGGTACATGATGGTGGTGTGGTATGCCAACCAGCACTCGGTGCTGCTGGCGGTGGCGGCGATGCTGCTCTCCGCGCTGGTGGGCAGTGCGGCCTGGGTGATGCTGAAGCGTCATGCATGGCGGCGTCTGAATCCAAAGCAGGGCCGTGATTCCGGCAGGAAGTAAGGATAATAATAATGAAAAAAAATCTGTTAAGTGCCGGTATTCGTAAGGCGTTGCTGCTGGGCAGTGCGCTGGCCCTGTCACAGCCGCTGCTGGCGGCAGAAAGCGCCAACCCGGCGCTGCAGGCGCTGTTCGATCAGGCCTCTTACTGGCATCAGAAAGCGCATGACGACCTGGCGACAGCCTCACTGCAAAAGGTGCTGATGGTTGAACCCAACAACACTCAGGCGCTCTACCTGCTGGCGCTCTATTCACAGCAGGGCGGCGACACTGCGGCGGCGGCGCAGTATCGCGCCCTGCTGAGCCAGGTCTCCCCCAACGATCCGCATCTTGGCGAGCTGGATAACGCGCGCCAGATGCAGACCATTCCGCAGGCGCAGCTTGCGCTGGCGCGTCAGCAGGCGCGCAGCGGCAATATTCCGGCGGCGTTACAGACCTGGCGCAACACCTTCAGCGGCAATGCGCCACCACCCAGTGTCGCGGCAGAATATTATCTCACTATGGCGGGCGACCGTACGCTGCTGCCGCAGGCAGTTGA
This sequence comes from Pantoea sp. paga, assembly GCF_007558755.1. NCBI lineage: Bacteria > Pseudomonadati > Pseudomonadota > Gammaproteobacteria > Enterobacterales > Erwiniaceae > Pantoea > Pantoea sp. paga. The sequence goes on along the minus strand of NZ_VLTF01000007.1, from coordinate 104,586 downwards.
GGCACTGCGTCAGTTTGCGGCTCAGCATCCGCAGGACACCGGCGCACGGCTGGCGCTGGGTAAAGCGCTGACCTATCAGGAACCGACCCGTCGCGAAGGCATTGAGGTGCTGAGTTCGCTGGCGAGCGGTAATCAGGATGCCGACCGCTCACTGCGTCAGGCGCTGCTGTGGCTCGGTCCGCAGCCGTCAGATGCGGCGCTCTATCAGACCTGGCAGCAACGTCATCCGCAGGACTCCGCCGTCATCGACTACTACCGTAAAAACGTCGGCGGCGCAGAAAAAGGGGCCGGATTCAGTGCGCTCAACAGCGGTGACGTCGGCGGTGCGCAGTCCAGCTTTGAAAAAGTACTGGGCGCCAATCCGCAGGATGCCGACGCGTTAGCGGGCATGGGCTATGTGGCCCAGCGAGCCGGACGTTATCAGGAAGCGGCGGATTATCTGCAGCGGTCTGCTCAGCTCGGCGGCGATCAGGGTTCATCGCGTCAGCAGCAGGCTGACGATGCGCGTTTTTATGCACAGCTGGCCAGCGCCCAGCAGGCACTGAAAAGCGGAGACACGGCGCAGGCGCTGACATTAAGCGAACCGCTGGTGCAGGCTGACGGGGAAAAAGGGCTGGCCGCCAGACTGTTCCGCGCCGACGTGCTGCGCCGCACCAATCAGCCACAGCAGGCGGAGCAACTCTATCGCACTATTCTGCAAAGCGATGCGGATAACCGCAGCGCCAAAGAGGGGCTGTTCTATGTTCTGCGTCAGCAGAATCGGGGTGCCGAAGCCAGTACGCTGCTGGGTGCACTGCCGGACAGCGTTCGCCAGAGCGTCACGCCACGGGCCAATGAAGCCGATGCGCTGCGTCAGCAGGCGAAGCGTCAACTGGCGGCTGGTAACAATGCCGCTGCCATCGCGACGCTGCAGCAGGGTATTCAGCGCTATCCCACGGATGGCTGGCTGCGGCTTGATTTAGCCCGGCTCTACCGTCAGCAGGGCGATACGCTGCTGGCGGCCAACGTGATGCAGCCGGTGATGCGCAACGGGGCCAGCACCAGCGAACTGTATGCCGGTGCGCTTAACGCCAGCGAAAGCGGCGGCTGGCAGCAGGCCAGCACGTTGCTGTCGCGCATTCCCGCTAACGCGAAGACGGCGGCGATGCGTGAACTGGCGCAGCGGGTTAATTTCAATCTGCAGATGAGCACGGCCGACCAGTATCTGGCGCAGGGCGCGACGGCTGCCGCCGCCAATACCCTGAAGGCGCTCACGGTTAATCCACCCACCAACCCGGTTGATGCCGGAAACCTGGCGCAGAAGCTGGCGCAGGCGGGCGATCTCACCAGCGCCGTTTCGGTGGTGCGGACTAACCTGCAGCGTGGCGTGCAGGGCAATGCGGGCGATTATGCCGCGCAGATGACGGTGCTGAATCAGGCGGGCCTCGGCAGTGAGGCGCAGCGCTTCCTCAGCAACCCGGAACTGCAGGCGCGCAGTACGCCGACGCAGCTGGCCGGTATTCGCAATGGCTATCTGATTAACGAAGTGGATCGTCTGCGGCAGCAGCGTCAGTACGCGGTGGCGTATGACAAGCTGATTGGTGCACTGCAGCAGGATCCGCAGAACCGCGATCTGATGTTCGCGATGGCCCGTCTCTACCAGGACGGCAAGATGAACCGGGATGCGGGCGTGGTCTATGACTACCTGATGACCCAGGATACGCCGACGCAGGATGCGCGCGTCGGGGCCATCAACGTCGCGCTGGCGCAGAACAATGTGCAGCGCGCTAATGAGCTGAGTCGCGGCCTTAACAGTACGACTCAGACACCGGATCGTCTGCTGCTGCTGGCGCGGGTGGCGGAAGCCAATGGCGAGCATTCTCAGGCGATGGCTTATCTGCGTTCAGCGCGCGGTCAGCTGATTGGCCTGCAGGGCGCGCAGCCTGGCAGCGTGCCGACCGTGGGCGGACTGGCGCTGGCGGATAATCCGTTTATCAACCGTGATACTTCGCCGGTGGGACGTTCACCATCCAGCTACGGCACCGTGCTGCCGTGGCAGGCGGCACCTGCGAGCGTTGCCGCTGGCGTGACAACGCAGGGTGAACCGGCCGCGGGCAGCGAAACTGTTTCCCGGCAGTCACAGATTCTGCACGACGTCGACACCATGATGGATTCGCTGCAGGAGAAAACCGGCAGCTGGAGTCAGGGCATGGTGCAGGTGCGCGGGCGTGACGGCGAGTCGGGCCTGAGCAAGCTGACGGAAGCCAAAGCGCCGCTGACCTTCTCTACCGTGCCGTTTGAAACGGCGCGCCTCGACTTTACCGCAACGCCGGTCTCACTTACGGCGGGCAGTGGCGCAGCCGATGCCTGGCGCCGTTTCGGCACCAATGCGCTGAGTCAGGGCAGGGTAGTGGCTGCAGGCGGTGCAACGGTGAATGACCTGCCGAACGCCACCACCGATTCGCAAACTGCCTCGGGCGTGGAGCTGAATCTGGCGCTGAAGGGCGACAGCTATAAGGTGGATATCGGCAGTACGCCGCTGGGCCAGGATCTCAGTACTCTGGTCGGTGGCGTGCAGTGGTCACCCAAACTCACCGACTTCCTGACGCTGATCCTGACCGGTGAGCGTCGCGCGATTACCGACAGCCTGCTCTCTTACGTCGGCGCAGAAGATAAAACCAGTGGCAAACGCTGGGGACGCGTCACCAAAAACGGCGCTAACGCCCTGTTAAGCTACGACAATGGCGATGCGGGCTTCTACGCCGGTGCGGGCGCGTACAGCTATCTCGGCGAGAATGTCGCCAGCAACAATAACCTGCAGGCGACGGCCGGCGCCTACGTTCGTCCGTTCCACACTGACGATCGCGAGCTGAAAGTGGGCATGAGCCTGTCGTGGATGGACTTCTCGAAAAACCTCAGCTATTTCAGCTACGGTCAGGGCGGTTACTTCAGCCCGCAGAACTATGCGTCGGTCTCCTTCCCGATTGAGTTCTCCCGCAAATTTGACGATCTGAAGGTCAATATTGGCGGGGCAGCCGGTTATCAGACCTACAGTCAGGATAAGAGCGCGTACTTCCCGTCGGATGCCAGCCTGCAGTCAGAGCTGGAATCCCTTGCCGCCAGCGGCAGTGTGAAAGACGCTTACTACTCCGGCGGCAGTAAAAACGGCATCGGCTACAACCTGCACGCCGGGGCGGACTACAAACTCAATAAAGATGTGACGATTGGCGGCCAGCTGGGTTATGACACCTTTGGTGACTACAACGAAAGCAGCGCACAGCTCTATGTCCGTTACCTGTTCGGAGAGAAGTAATGAGTGAACATTCGGGGGTATCGCATCCTTATCAGCCGGGCTGGTTTGACCTGGTCAGCGTGCTGATTGACGGGATGATCGCCAACGCCGGTCAGCAGGAGGCGGAAGCCTTTCTCTATAAGATGGGGGAATCGCTGGCGACCCGCTATCCTTTGCCAGAGTCGCGTACCGTGCAGGATCTGGAGCGCGAGTGCAATCTGCAACTGGCGCGGTTTAACTGGGGCTTTGTGCAGCTTCAGCCGGAAGAGAAGGCGCTGCTGATTGCCTGTCACGCCTTACCGGCAGGCGACAACACCCACTCTCCGGCTGACTGGCAGGCGGCGTTTGGTGCGGTGATGGCCGGGCTTTTTTCGGGCTGGTTGCAGGGCCAGGGCGGCAGCAGCATTGTGCCGGTTACGCTTGAACTCAACGATGGCAGCACGCTGCACTATCGATATCAATAGGATCGGAAATGAAACGTAATCCACTCTGGCGGGTCTGGCTCTGCTCTGTTTTACTGCTGGCCTGCAGCGCGCAGGCGAGTGCCAGCGGCTGGGAGACTTTTAAAAGTCGCTTTGTGACCTCAGAAGGGCGGATCACTGACACCGCCAATAACAACGTCAGTCACACCGAAGGCCAGGGTTATGGCATGTTGCTGGCGGTGGCCAACGACGATCGCGCCACCTTCGATCGGTTGTGGCAGTGGACGCGCAGCCAGCTGCGTAATCCGCAGACCGGGCTCTTCTACTGGCGCTACGTGCCGGGCAGTGACAACCCGGTCGCCGACAAGAATAACGCCTCGGATGGCGATGTGTTGCTGGCCTGGGCACTTCAGCGTGCTGCACAGAAATGGCAGGTGGAAAGCTACCAGCAGGAATCTGACCGTATTCAGCGCGCCATCATCAGGCTGGATGTCACGAGTTTTGGCGGCCACACCGTGATGCTGCCGGGTGCGCAGGGCTTTAACAAAGTCAGTTATGTGGTGCTCAATCCCTCTTACTTTCTGTTTCAGGCGTGGCGCGAGTTTGGTGAACACAGCCATCTTCAGGTCTGGGATAAGCTGATTAACGATGGCTTTGATCTGCTGGGTAAGCTGAGCTTTGGTAAAACCGGACTGCCAATGGACTGGGTCGCACTGAATGCCGACGGTTCGGTTGCCCCGGCCGTCGGCTACTCGAACCGCTTCAGTTACGATGCGATTCGCGTGCCGCTGAACATCTGGTGGTATGACCCGCACAGTCTGGCGCTGGTGCCGTTTCAGCGCGTCTGGCAGGGTTACAGCCGCATGCTGACACCCGCCTGGTTCGACGTGCTGGCAAATGCCCCTGCACCTTACCATCTTGAGGGCGGACTGCTGGCGGTACGTGACCTGACGCTGAATGAAACCGGCTATCTGAGCGATAAGCTGGCTGCGGATCAGAACTACTTTTCTGCCAGTCTGCAGTTGCTGACCTGGCAGGCGTTTCAGGAGAAGCGCTGATAACCAGCAGAATGGCGGCACTGGCCGCTGTTCTGCCACCGACAGCCACGCGCTCAACAGGGAGCAGGCGCTCAGCCGCGCCTGCTCCGCCTTTAACTGCCGGGTCACGGCTCTGCAGCCCGTCGGTTACGCGTTACTGCGGATAGGCGACCCAGTCGCCGCCGTTCAGCCTGATCCAGGGTTTGCCCTGATACATCATCACCACTGCACCGTCATTTTCCGACACCACCGGCGTCTGTGGCAGCTTGTCAGTCAGCACCGACATATTCACATTCGGGGCATTAAAAACCTGCCCATCTACGACGCGCGACACAATCTCTGACAAGGCCAGCAGGCTGGTCGGCGCATCAATGTTCAATGGCTGAGCCTGATGCGGCGCCTTCATTCCGACGAATTTAATGCCTACCGGTACGTGAGTAATATCCGGGCTGGGAATATCGCGCAGGCCGGACATCTGCATTTTGTCTCCCTCTAGCGCGGCACCGTGCTCGGGCACTACCATTACCATGACGCGGCGGCCCGACTTTTCCAGTTGCGTCATAAAGGTATCAAGCTGATCGAATAGTAGTTGCGCGCGCGGCTTCCACGGCGCGGTTTTGGTGCTGCCGAGTTCGCGGGTGCCGTCGTGCAGCGGGATCAGATTGTAGAAAGTGGCGCTGCGCGCATCGCTGCTTTTGCTGCGGTCGTCCAGCCAGCGCTGCATCAGTTGCGCATCGTTGAATACCGGCGAGCCGTCGAATGATGTCAGTTCTGGTGCGATACCCGCCTGTGACATCAGCGGTGCCTGAATATCGCCCCCTTCGCGTACCTCCTTCAGATAGTTACCGAATACGCCGGTGTGATCCATCATCAACTGCTCTTTAAAGCCCAGCTTCGCCAGATTGTCGAACAGATAGCAACGCGGATCGGCAGGTTTATAGAGATCGCTATGCGAGGTCTGGCCACAACTGGCACGCAGCAGTCGGATACCCGCCGGTCCGCTGTAGCTGGTTGCGGCGTTGTAATTGCTCAGCATGATGTCGAAATGCTGCCACAGCGGATGGTTACGCAGCTGGGAAGCATCCATATCAGACCAGGCGAGCGAACAGATATTGATCACCAGGATGTCGAAAGGCTGCGAATCGGCGGGCAGATTGTCGGGAAAATGCGTCACGCGCTGGCGTTCACTTTCATGAAAGCGATTCAGCCAGGCGGTGAGATTCGCGCTGGTCGGCGGCGCAGACTGCTCCAGTCCGTCTGGCGTGGCGGCTGGCTGGCCGCCGCTGGGCGTCTGATTCAATACGACCTGTGGCGTGGCCGTCCGGGTCGGCAGCAGCGACATCGCCGGGCCAGCAATCGTCAGCACGTTAAGCCAGATCAGCATCAGCGAAACCAGCACCGTGATGCGGATCCATTGTGAAACAAACAGATAGAGAACCAGCAGCACAAAGGCGGCCCCCACCATTTGCCAGTTAATAAAGCGATCGGCCAGGTCGAGCAGATAGGCCGCAGAGAAGCCCGCCAGCTGATCGCCCTGGCTGAGTATGCTGCTGAGTCCTGGCAGCCAGGTGTCGTGCCAGAACAGCGCGATGCCAACCGGAATCGAGATCAACTGGCGGATGCGATGCAGGCGCGCCGAGGGTAACGGAAAAAGCAGCCAGGCGAGAAACACCAGATTGCTCAGGGCGTGAAAATTGAGATAGCCATACCACAGCAGGCCGAACTTCAGTAAAAAGTAGAAATTCCAGCCGCCCAGTCCGCGCCAGGAGGACCAGAAGCGGGAAGAGGAGGCCGCCGCAGGTTGATCAGTATTCATTAATTTTTTCTATCCGTTTCAGAGGATTGACGCTGCCAGTGACCTTCCGATTTAAGCGCGCGAGCCGGCAACAGGCGATTCATGATGCCGTTCCAGCGACGGGGTAGCCATTTTTGATATAACGGCTTTAAAAACAGCAGGATAACCAGAGTAAGTAGCGCGATTTGTACCCAGTCCATCAGATTCATCAGGCTTTGTTCTCCGGCAATAAAGTGATGGGCTGCGGTGCAGCGCGTTCATGTGTTTCAGGCCGGCTCTCAACGGCGGCGCGGGCCGTCTCTGATACCGGAGTCAGATCCTGAATTGCCATCGGCGTCAGTTTCTTGATATTGCTGACTTCCGCGAGGATCTGATTATCCTCAAACCAGACCATCCGGTTAGCAAACAGCTCGTCGTGAGGCAGAGAAAAGATATATTTCAATGCTTTATCAAGGTCGTTATAGCGGCAGGAAGAGAGGAAAAGGATGACACGATCTTCCAGCACCGTGACCAGGTCGCCAAAGCGGCGCGGTTTACAGAGCGTCAGGATTTGCTGAGGCTTAAGCTGTGGCACCGGCCGCAACGCGACCAGCAGGCCCTTATCATTTTCTGGCAGCAGGGTATTGCTGATCAACTGGCCGACTGACTGACAGAAGGCGTCGAGACGCAGGTAGCCTTTCTCATGCAGAGGCTGCAACGAAGCGGTTAACGCCTCAAGACTGGCGGGAACGCGACGGTTAAACACCTGTCCCTGAAGGCCCTCCAGCGTGGTCAGAAAGCGCGACAGTGTGGCGTTAGTCGGGACGATTGCGTTCACACCGCAGGCCAGCAGCAGACGTTCGTCGCTATAACGCAGGCTGGCCCCCATCTCGCGCACCACAATTTTCAGGCCGTTGCCGCGTGTACGCCGCAGGCTGTGCACCATCTTCGCCAGTTCGTTGATATATTCGCTGCGGGTCAGGCTGAAAATCACCGTTGCGGCATTGGCCTGCTGCGCCCGCAACCAGACCTGTTCATTATCCTCGAACAGTTGCCACTGGCGTGAAAGCGGCGGCGCGCCCTCGAGCACGATTTTGTCCGCAAGATAATGCTGCTCATCGTTGAGGCTCAGCGGTTCCTGCTTTTCATTTAAGGTAAAAAAGCGTTCATTTTCACAGCCCAGACGTATTGCCCGATCGGCAAGCAGGCGTTCCGCGGCATACCACCAGTTAATTCGATACTGCCAGCTATCCTGCTGAAAGCTCAAATGCGCAACGCCATCCAGCTGACGAAAATAACGCTGAAGATGATTACTCAGATTTATTATTGTGGTGCCCGAGGTCACGATTAAAAGGGTGAGCTTTCTTTTATGCAGCGTCTGACGCATGCCCTTTATCCAGCGGGATAATTCTGCGTCATCAAGCTTATCCCATTGCGCTGCGTTGCTATTAAATATCACTAACCCATTTTTACTGCCGAGCGTGCGCAGAAAATCACTTTCCATCTGCAACAAACTGCCTTTGCTTTTAGAAAGAGAAAACAGCGGAATACGATCGGGTCCGCCAATGGGGTCGGGCGTCAGCAAATCACGCGGCGGCTGGTCAGCGCTGATCAGCGTTACGGCCTGCTGATGTGAAATTACCTGTCGAATAAAAGTGCGGGCGTCATCCTGCCGCGCACAGGTCACCCAATAACAGCCAGGCGTTTGCAATGCCGTTAATTCAGGCTGAACATGCAACAGCCCCAGCGAAAAAGAATTTTTCATATTGAATTCGTTATTTTTCCAGTCCAGGCTAGCTTATTATAGACAGGCCGGGATGTAACCTGAGAAATTTAAACATTGCTAATCACAGGCCGGCTCACATTGTTCTGCAATTGCCGCGTTTCTGGAAATGTTTTTCAACTTTCCTTTACGCGCAGTCCGTCATCCTGAGTGTGACGTTGTTTTATTTTTGGCGAACAGTAATGAAAAACCACAATCTCTATAACCCTGTTGCCGCTGATGGCGATCGTCAGGATGATATTAGTGCGTTGCGTGATGCGTTTTCTTTGCACTCTTTCCGCTATGTCGACATTGCGCGGGAAGAGCGCCTGAAAGCGATTGTGTCGCGCTGGCCGCTGTTAGCGGAAACCCTTGCCAGCCAGTCTGAGACCGATCGCTGATGCCGCAGATCGCGCTTCAGGGCGTACGGGGCGGCGTCGGCACGACTTCTCTTTGTGCCGGATTAGGCTGGGCGCTGGCGGCACTCGGCGAGCGAGTATTGTTGATCGATGGCTCTCCGGTCAGCCAGCTCGGCGTGCATTTTAATCTGCCCGCTCAGCAGGATAATGGCTGGATGAAAGCACTGTGTGAGGGCGGTGACTGGCAGCACAGCGGGCTTCGCTATCCCGATGGTCCTGATTTGCTGCCTCACGGGGTGCTTTCCCATCAGCATGCTTTGACTATTGCCAGACAGAATGAGGCGATCGCCGCGCCGCTGCTCCAGGCATTGCCGGACCTGCGGGCGCGCTATCAGTGGATTATTTTCGATCTGCCTGCCGATACCCTGCCCTGGCATGAAACGCTCTATCCGACGCTGGACAGCCTGTTGTGCGTCACTCAGCCAGACGCGAATTGCCATTTGCGGCTTAGCCAGCGCCAGTTTCCGGCGCGCACCCGTTTTATTATCAATCAGTTTAATGCCAACAGCCGTCTGCAGCAGGATCTGCATCAGCTCTGGATGGCCTCGCTGAATCCGCTGATCCCGCTGCTGATCCACCGGGATGAGGCGCTGGCAGAAGCGCTGATGATGAAGCAGCCGGTCGGTGAATACCGGCCACATGCGTTGGTCAGTGAAGAGATCATCACGCTGGCAAGCTGGCTGCTGCTCAATCTGAATGGAGTGAGCTCTTGAATCCGTTGTGCTGGCTGTTAACAGCGCCCGCCTGGCAATCGCTGCACAGGGGCTACACCACCGCACGAGGCAATGGCGCGTCCCGCTTCGCCAGTGCGCTCCATCTGTTCTGGTCGGTGCTGGGTCTGATGCTGCTTCGCTTCGAAACGCCGGGCTGGCAGCGGATTATTCAGCAGCGCCGCCGGCTCTATCCGCACATTTCGCCGGAGCGGCCGCGACCGCTGGATATCCTGCGTTATCTGATCCAGACGCTGTGGCTTTTGGTGATCCTGCCGCAGAGCGATGGCGCTCGTGGCGGTTTCCGTGGCCTCGGTGCGCTGTCTGGGTGGCGCCACCATGGCTACCGCTGGCTGGACAGGGCCGTTGCCCACTCACAGACCCAGGGAATCGATGTGCGCATCGAACAGTGGCTGAAGCGGCTGTCGCCGCTGGTGCGACGCAGCCTCTTCGCCGTCACCGCCCTGTTTGCGACGTTGCTGGCGCTGCTCTGTATCAGCCAGCCGTTTGGCCTGATGACGCAGTTTATCTTTGTGATACTGCTCTGGAGTCTGGCGATGCTGGTACGACGCGTCCCGGGGCGTTTCCCGACCATGATGCTGATTGTGCTGTCGCTGACCGTATCGTGCCGCTACCTCTGGTGGCGCTATACCTCGACGCTGAACTGGGACGATCCGCTGAGTCTGGTGTTTGGTCTGCTGCTTATTGCGGCAGAGACCTACGCCTGGGTGGTGCTGGTGCTGGGCTATTTTCAGACGCTCTGGCCACTTAACCGTCAGCCGGTGTCGATGCCTGTCGATCGGGATCAGTGGCCAGGCATCGATCTGCTGGTGCCAACCTACAACGAACCGCTCAGCGTGGTCAGACCCACCATCTACGCTGCCATGGGCATCGACTGGCCGAAAGATCGCCTGAATATCTATCTGCTCGACGACGGTGACCGCCCGGAATTCCGCGACTTTGCCGCCAGCGTGGGTATTAACTATGTCGTCCGTCCCACCCATGAGCACGCCAAGGCCGGCAACATCAATCACGCGCTGAAAAAGTACTGCCGCAGCGAATTTGTGGTGATTTTCGACTGTGACCATGTGCCGACGCGCGCCTTTTTGCAGATGACCATGGGCTGGTTTATTAAAGATCCCCGGCTGGCGATGATGCAGACGCCGCATCACTTCTTCTCGCCTGATCCGTTTGAGCGCAATCTCGGGCGGTTTCGTCGTACGCCCAATGAGGGTTCGCTCTTTTATGGGCTGGTGCAGGACGGTAATGATACCTGGGATGCCACCTTTTTCTGCGGCTCCTGCGCCGTGCTGCGCCGCAGCGCACTGGATGAAATTGGCGGTATTGCGGTGGAAACCGTTACCGAAGATGCCCATACCTCGCTGCGTCTGCACCGGCGCGGCTACACTTCGGCCTACATCCGCATTCCTCAGGCGGCCGGACTGGCGACCGAAAGTCTGTCAGCGCATATCGGACAACGTATCCGCTGGGCACGCGGTATGGTGCAGATTTTCCGCCTTGATAACCCGCTGTTTGGTAAGGGGCTGAAGTGGGTACAGCGGCTCTGTTATGCCAACGCCATGCTGCACTTTCTCTCTGGCATTCCGCGGCTGGTCTTCCTGCTGGCGCCGCTGGCCTTTCTGCTCTGTCATGCCTACATCATCTACGCGCCTGCGCTGGCGATCGCCATTTATGTTTTGCCCCATATGCTGCATACCAGCCTGACCAACTCGCGTATTCAGGGACGCTGGCGACACTCTTTCTGGAGCGAGGTCTACGAGACGGTGCTGGCCTGGTATATCGCCCGGCCTACCACCGTGGCGCTGTTCAATCCTCATAAAGGGAAGTTTAACGTCACCGCAAAAGGCGGGCTGGTGGAGGAGCAGCATCTGGACTGGGTGATAACCAAGCCCTATATGCTGCTGGTGCTGCTCAACCTCGCAGGGGTATTGATGGCGTTCTGGCGCATGCAGCACGGTCCGGCCAATGAGGTACTGACGGTATGGGTGAGCCTGATTTGGGTGCTCTATAACATGATTATTCTTGGCGGTGCGGTAGCGGTTTCGGTTGAAGCACGGCAGATCCGTGAGGCGCACCGGGTGGAGATCGCCATGCCGGCCGCCATTGCACGCGAAGATGGTCATATGCTGCCCTGTACGCTGCGTGATTACTCTGACGGCGGCGTCGGGCTGGAGATGCGCGAGCCGGATGCGCTGCGGGAGAATGAAAAAGTGTGGCTGCTGCTGCGTCGTGGACAGCAGGAGTTCAGCTTCCCGTGCCAGGTGCAGCGTGTCTTTGGCCACCGTGCTGGCGTGCGTCTCCATCAGCTGACCACCCAGCAGCATATTGAATTTATCCAGTGTACCTTCGCCCGCGCCGATACCTGGGCGCTGTGGCAGGACGGTTTTCCGGAAGATAAACCGGTGCAAAGCCTCGCCGATATCATGATCCTCGGTTTCAAAGGTTACCTGCGCCTGGCGGAATATGGCCCACCGCAGTTACGTCGGCTGTTTAACCTGCTTACCGTTGGGGTGAGCTGGCTGGCTTCGCTGTTGCCGCAAGGCATCGGACGTGTGCCGGCTTCAAAAAACGCATTGAGTTGATGATATGACGATACCGAGAGTAAACAGGTGGTTTGCCGCTCTGCTGCTGGGCAGTGCAACGTTAAGCTGTGCCGCCGCGCAGGAGGACGCGCCCGCAAACATCGCTGGTGTAACGCCTGTGCAATCTTTACCGCAGGATAACGGCGCACCGCTGCGGAACAGCCAGCTGAGCTTTGCCCAGCTGGCACCGCCGCCTGGCAGCATGACGCTGCGTGGCACCCGCACTACCGGACAGATTGAGTTCGGTGTGCGCAGCGATGAGGTGGTGACGCGCGCGTTACTGAACCTCAGCTTTCGGCCTTCGCCCGCACTGCTGCCGACGCTGTCGCAGCTGAAGGTGTATCTCAATGATGAGCTGGTCGGTCTGATCACCCTGACGCCGGAACAGCTGGGTAAAGAGACCCAGACGCAGCTGTCGATCGATCCGCGTTACATTGCCGACTTCAACCGCGTGCGTTTCGAGCTGGTGGGCCACTACGCCAACGTCTGTGAAAATCCTGCCAATAGCGCAATCTGGCTCGATATCGGCAAACAGAGCGGCATCGATCTGACGCTGCAAAAACTGCCGCTGAAAAATGACCTCTCTCACTTCCCGGAACCCTTTTTTGATTCGCGGGATACGCGGCCGCTGACCCTGCCGATGGTGTTCAGCGCCCAGCCGGATGTGACGCAGCAGCGGGCTGCCGCCATTCTTGCTTCCTGGTTTGGCAGCAAAACGGGCTGGCGCGGACAGCGCTTTCCGGTGCTGTATAACCAGCTACCGCAACAGCATCATGCGGTGGTGTTCGCCACCAACGATGCGCGCCCGGATTTCCTGAAAGATCTGCCGCCGGTGGCGAAACCCACAGTAGAGATTGTCAGCCAGCCCGATAATCCGTATGAAAAAATGCTGCTGATTCTGGGACGCAACGATGAGGACCTGCTGACGGCGGTTCAGGGTATCGCCCAGGGGGAACTGCTGCTGCGCGGCGATATCTCAACCATCGACAGCGTTAAGCTGCTCTCCCCGCGCCAGGCCTATGACGCCCCTAACTGGGTGCGGACCGATCGCCGCACCACTTTCGCCGAACTGACGCAATATGAGAATCAGTTGCAGTCTGATGGGGTGCAGCCTAATCCCGTCAGCCTGACCCTCAATCTGCCGCCCGATCTCTTCCTGGTTCGCGCGCGCGGTATCGATATGGATCTGAGCTATCGCTACACCGCGCCTTTCCAGTCGGATGGCTCACGGCTGGCGGTCAACCTGAATAATCAGTTCATTCAGGATTATCCGCTGCCGCCGAAAAATACGACGGGTCAACAGCTGCTGCATATTCCGCTGATACAGGGAATGCTGGACAAGAGTCATGAGCTGCTGATTCCGGCGCTGCGCCTCGGGGTGGTGAATCAGCTGCGCTTCGATTTTGATTACGCCAACATCACCATCAGCGGCAACGCGGATGGGCGCTGCGAAACCGCAACGCCGATTACGCATCATGTGGTGGTGGACGACAATTCCAGCATCGATTTTTCCGGCTATCGGCACTACATCGAAATGCCGTCGCTGCGCGCGTGGGCGAATGCGGGCTTTCCGTTCAGCCGCTACGCCGATCTGGCGCAAACCCTGGTACTGATGCCGCCAAAACCCGATGCAGAGCAGGTCAGCACGCTGCTGAATACGTTGGGCAATATGGGTGCGCAAACCGGCTATCCGGCGCTGCGCGTTCAGTTGACCGATGACTGGGCCACGGCGAAGAAGCAGGATGTGGATCTGCTGATGATCGGCGTCATCCCCAAAGATCTTCAGGATGACCAGCGGATCCCGGCGCTGGTCGACGCCACCGCCAGCTGGCTGAAAGAGCCTGTGCGACGGATCACTCCGGAGGTGAACCCGCAAAGTCAGCGCGAGCAGGCGGCAGAAAGCACGACGACTATCAGCTCCCGCGGCCCGCTGGCAACGGTGATTGGCTTCCAGTCACCTTTTTACGATCAGCGCAGCGTTGTCGCGTTGCTCGCCGATGGCACGCCGCGCAGCTGGCAGTTGCTCAACGAGGCGATGGGTGACAGCGGCAAGCGTGGCACGATGTCTGGCTCCACCGTGGTGATCCGTGAGTCAGGGGTTAACAGCCTGCGCGTGGGAGAGAGCTACTACGTTGGTCATCTGCCGTGGTGGGAGCGTCTCTGGTCGCTACTCTCCGTCCATCCCTTCTGGCTGGCACTCTGCGCACTCTTTGTGGTGGTACTGTTCGCGCTGATGACCTGGCGTCTGATGCGAATTATTACCCGTCGTCGTTTACTGGATGAAGATGAATAACGCCCGGGTGCTGCGGGCAGGCATGCTGCTCGGCGCACTGAGTGCGCTGCCGGGGCTGGCTGCACCGGTCGACGGACCGGAGGTGTCGCCGGTCGAATGGTTGCTGTCACAGGTACGCACCGGCGAGTCGACCAACAAATACGATCTGGTGCAGCAATCGCTCTACCGGCTTGAGAAGATCGATCCTGATAATCCGCAGGTGCTGGCGGCTCGCCTGCGGCTGGCGCTGCGTCAGGGCGATATCCCTAAAGCGCAGATGCTGCTGGAGCAGCTGAAAAAGGTTGCGCCCGACTCCGCCGCGACGCGTGAATCAGCCGTCGGCCTGAAGCTGATGTCGTCGGATGGGCGTCAGCAGCTGCAGCAGGCGCGCCTGCTCGCCACTTCGGGGCGCCTGGCGGAGGCGAAAAGAGCTTACGATGCGTTGTTCGGAGGGGTTTTTCCGGATGCGAACACGGCGCTGGAATACTGGCGGCTGCTGGCACGCATTCCCGGTCAGGAGAGCGTCGCTTATCAGCAGCTGCAGGCGCTGGAGCAGCGCTACCCGGGCAATATCGGGGTTGAGCTGCAAATTGCACGCATGGCATTTGATCAACAGCAGCCGGCGCAGGCGATAGCGCAGTTGAAAAAGCTGGCAAACAGCAACGGCGGACGCGCCGCCGCCGCCGATCTCTGGCTGCAGCAAATCAACGATCAGCCGGTCAGCGACAGCAGCGTGGCGCAGTTGAAGGCTTATCTGGCTGTTTTTACCGACGGCGACGCGCACCAGCAGGGCGCGGATGTGCTGGCGAAGCAGCAGGCGCAGCTCGCCGATCCCGCCTATCGCGAACGGATGCGTGGCCTGGCGCTGGTCGAGGCGGGCGATGTGAATAATGCGATGGCAGCGCTTAGCCGGGCACTGAAGGATAACCCCAACGACGCCGAATTGATGGGTGCAATGGGGCAGACTCAGGCACGCGCCGGCCATCGTGACGTGGCGGTGCTCTGGCTGGAACGCGCCGTTGAAGCGGGCAAGCAGAGCACGTTGATCGGCAAATGGCAGTCGCTGCTGCAGACTAACCGTTACTGGCTGGCGGTCGAACAGGGCGACAAGGCGCTGGCGCAGCATGACGTTGAGGGGGCCGAACGCGCTTACCGCGCCGCACAGAAAATTGATAGCACCGACAGCTATGCCCTGATTGGCCTGGGCGATGTAGCGATGGCGCGCAAAGATGCGGCAGGTGCCGAACTGTTCTGGCAGCATGCGCTGCGGCTTGACGCGACCAACACCACCACCGTGCGTCGCCTGGCCGGGCTTTATCAGGCTGAGTCGCCTGCCCGCGTAATGCAGTTTATCAGTACGCTACCCGCCGGGCAGCAGCGCGAGATGGCGGGAACGTTGCGCGCGCTGCGCAGTGACAGTCTGCGCGCCGAGGCCGATGCGCTCGCCCGGCAGAATAAATGGCCGCAGGCGGCAGAGAAGTATCGGGCGGCGCTGGCGCTGCAGCCGGATGACGTCTGGCTCAGTTATCGGCTGGCGAGCGCGCTACGCGACGGTGGGGCCACCCAACAGGCGGATGCGCAGATCGCGACGCTGCAACAGCAGCATCCCGGCGATGCGACCGCGATCTACGCTGCCGCACTTTTCCTTTCCAGCCGGGATAATGATGACGCCGCACTGGCAACGCTGCATCGTCTGCCTGAAACGCAGTGGAACAGCAATATGCATGAGCTGGCTGACCGGCTCGGGCAGGATAAAATTTTTGCCAGCGCTGAAGCGCTTCGTGCGGCAGGGCAGGAGCGAGCAGCGGTGACGCTGCTTTACCAGCAGCCGGTTTCCAGCCGACGTGACCTGACGCTGGCCGACTGGGCGCTGGCTCGCGGGGATGCGCAGCAGGCACTGGAGACCTATCAGCAGGTGCTGTCGCGCGAGCCGGATAGCGGCGACGCGGCGCTGGGACGAATCGAAGCGCTGGTCGCGCTCCAGCGCACCGGTGAAGCACGGCAGGCACTTGAGCAGCAGCCAGCCCAGCCCAATAGTCTTAATGCCGATCGCCGCGCCGCGCTGGCATGGCAGGCGGTGGGCGAAACCACGCAGGCTGCCGTGCGCTTTGCCAGCCTGAAGCAGCGCGCTGCGTCACTGCCGCCATCCCAGGATAAGGCACTGGTGTTTCGTGATGCGGCACGGCTGGAGCGCACACAGCAGCAGCCAGAGATCGCGCTGGCGGATTATCGTCAGGCGATGACGGCCAGCGGTATCGGCAGCGGCGAAAGTATCAGCCGCGCGACACGTTCTCAGGAACAGGATGACTGGCTGAAGCGCAGTATTCGCAGCGACACCGCAGATCTCTATCGTCAGCGTGAGACCACGCTGACGGTGCAGCAGGATTATTCGCGCAATAAGGGTACGGCTGGGGTCTCCGACTTTACTGCCCATACCACCATGCTGCAGGCGGAAAGTCCGTTTGCCGACGGACGTGGCTTTTTCCGTCTCGACCGGGTGGACGTCTCGGCAGGGAGTTTTACCACCCGCAACGGCAGCTTCGACGAGCAGTTTGGTAGCTGCGACGACGCCAGTTCCGGCGGATGCAGCCGCGATGCCAGTCAGCGCGCCGAGGGCACTGCGCTGGGCGTCGGCTGGCATAATGACCGCTGGTCAGCGGATCTGGGTACCACGCCGCTGGGCTTTGAGGTGACCAACTGGACCGGTGGACTGAGCTGGAAAACTGACGTCAGGGATCTTGGCGTGACGCTGACCGCCTCGCGACGGCCGATCGCCAGTTCGCTGCTTTCCTACGCGGGCGCGCGCGATCCATCGGCCAACGGTGGAAAAAGCTGGGGCGGCGTAGTGGCAACGGGTGGCAGCATCGGACTGAGTTACGATCAGGGCGGCGCACACGGTGTCTGGGGCGACATCAGTGCACATCAGATCACCGGTAAAAACGTTGCGGATAACAGTCGCGAGCGCTTAATGGCCGGCTACTACTATAAGCTCATTAATAGCGATAATCGCCGTGCCACCGTCGGGCTGAACAGCATGCTCTGGCACTATCAGAAGGATCTCAGCGATTACACCTTCGGTCAGGGCGGCTACTACAGTCCGCAGCAGTATCTCTCCTTTTCCGTGCCGGTCACCTGGCGACAGCGTACGGAAAACTGGTCGTTCGACCTGGGCGGCTCGGTTTCCTGGTCACATTCGAAAACCGATGCGCAGCAGCGCTATCCGGTCAATCCCGGTTTTACCCTTGCCAGCAATCCCGTTTCCGCCAGCAGCACCGGCAGCGGCACCGGGTATACGCTGCAGGGCGTAGTTGAACGTCGTATCACGCCCGACTGGTTTATCGGGGTGGGCGTCGATATTCAACAGGCGAAAGACTATACCCCAAGTCACGGGCTTATCTACGTGCGTTACTCTGCCGCTGGCTGGGAAGGGGATCTGGATATGCCGCCACAGCCGCTGACCCCTTACGCGGATTTTAAATAATCCCGACCGGGAAAAAGCCGGACTTTTCAGACGGTAAAAAAGTCAGTTTATGGGATATACTGGCGGGCATTGTACTGTCTGCTATCTGGGCTTTTTTCATCGTCAGGAGAATATTTTTGCGCGTAAGCCGGTCACTTACGATAAAGCAGATGGCGACGGTTTCGCTGGTTGCGGTTATCACCATCAGCATCTTTATCGTCATCCAACTGTTTCATTTTGTGCAGCAGCGCAGGATTGACTACGCCCAGCAGATGGAGAATATTGCACACACCGTCCGCCAGCCGCTGTCGGAAGCGGTGCTACGCGCCGATATTTCTCAGGCCGAACGCATTCTCCATTCACTGAAACCTGCCGGTATTTTATCGCGCGCCGATGTGGTGCTGCCGAATGCGTTTCAGGCTCTGCATGCCGACTTCGAAACGGAGAAACCGGTGCCGCGTCTGGTGGCGCGACTGTTTGAGCTGCCGGTGCAGATTACCCTGCCGCTCTATTCAGTGGAAAATACCGGGATGCCGAAACCGCTGGCCTATCTGGTGCTGCAGGCTAACTCGACGCGCGTCTACCAGTTTATTCTCAGCACGCTCTCGACCATGATTATCACCTATCTGCTGCTGGCACTGATCCTGTCAGTGGCGATCAGCTGGTGTATCAACCGGCTGGTGGTGCATCCGCTGCGTAATCTCTCTCGGGAGCTGCAGGAGCTGCCGCCGCAGTCTATTCTGACGCATAAGCTGTCACTGCCGCAGAGCCACCGCGATGATGAAATCGGCATGCTCATCCGCAGCTACAACCGCAATCAGCAGGTGCTGGAGTCGATACATGATGAGATGAGCCGGCTGACCACCCATTTTCCCGTGACCGATCTGCCCAACCGTACCCTGTTTCTGGCGCTGGTCGAGCAGTTCATGAGCAGCCCGGAACAGCCGCTGGGGCTGATGGTGATCCGCATTGAAACCCTGCAGGAAGCCAATGGCGTATTGAGCGATGAGCAGCGCGATACGCTGATGCTGACGCTGGTGGAGAAGATCCGTAATACACTGGATGACCATACTCTGCTGGCGCAGACCGGGACCAGCGACTTTGTCCTGTTAATGAAGCGCGCCAGTAATCCGTTCCGCGCCCTGCGTCTGGCCCGTAACCTGATGATTCGCCTTAATCAGCCGGTCAACCTGTATCAGCTGCAGCTGCGTCCTAACGTCAGCATTGGTCTGGCGCTGCGCGACGATCAGCCGCTGAGCGCCAGTGATCTGCTTGGCCGCGCGACCTCAGCGATGATGTCGGCCCGCCATCAGGGCAAAAATCAGATCCTGTTCTTTGACGCCGCGTTAACCGAGCGCGCGCAAAAACGTCTGACCCAGGAGCATGACATTCTGCAGGGCCTGCACAATGAGCAGTTCGCCCTCTATCTGCAACCGCAGGTCGATATGCGCACCGGCACGTTAGTCGGCGCGGAAGCGCTGCTGCGTATGCGCCAGCCCGACGGCAGCTACGGTCTGACCGAAGAGTTTATTGCCAGTGCCGAAGAGATTGGCGTGATTAGCGCGATTGGCCGCTGGGTGTTTGAAGAGGCGTGCCGCATTCTGGCAGGCTGGCAGCGACAGGGCATTATGCTGCCGCTGAGTGTGAATATTTCCGCTGTGCAACTGCGTGACACGGGCGTGGTCTCGCATCTGCAATCCCTGCTGACGCGCCATCGCATCGCACCTGGCACCTTCGTGCTGGAAGTGACAGAAACGGCTCAGCTTGATGATGCTGAACAGGCGATATCGATGCTGCGGATGTTGCAGCAGACCGGCGTGGCCGTGGCTCTGGACGATTTCGGTATGGGCTACTCCAACCTTAACTATCTCCATCAGCTGAAAGCGCTGCCGGTTAACAAGCTGAAAATGGATCGCAGCTTCGTGGCGGCGCTGCCGCATGACGACACCATGGTCTGCATCGTGGCGGCCATCGCCGAGATTATCCATCTGGAGGTGATTGCCGAAGGTGTGGAGACAGCGGAACAACGTGACTGGCTGCTGGCGCGCGGTATCCATATCGGACAGGGCTATCTTTATGCTGAAGCGCTGCCTCTGACCCGATTCAATCAGGCATGGATTGAAAACTCCTCACTACCGCAATAATTGCCTGATTCATTGATTTTGCGAGAATTTTAGTTACAAAACCCCCTGCTGAAGCGTTTCAGTTCAGAATTACGATCCCCGGGTTTCCTGGGCGTTTGTCACCCTGTATTAATCACGTAAACAGAGTGTTATTTTCGGGTTACTGTCAGGCGCCACCTCTGTTGCCCGCCAGTCACAATAACGAATCCGACAACATCACCTCACGGCGTTAGTGGACACCTGTTTATGAAAACCTCACTTTTTAAAAGCCTTTATTTCCAGGTGCTGATGGCGATTGGCATCGGCGTTTTGTTAGGCCATTTTTACCCGGAGTTAGGGACCCAGATGAAGCCGCTGGGAGATGCCTTTGTTAAGTTAATCAAGATGATTATCGCCCCGGTGATTTTCTGTACCGTGGTGACCGGCATCGCTGGCATGGAAAGCATGAAAGCGGTAGGACGGACCGGCGCGGTTGCGCTGCTCTATTTTGAAATTGTCAGCACCATCGCGCTGATTATCGGCCTGATCGTGGTGAACGTAGTGCAGCCGGGTGCCGGGATGAACGTTGATCCTGCCACGCTGGATGCCAAAGCCGTGGCGATGTACGCCCAGCAGGCAGAACAGCAGGGTGTGGTCGCTTTCCTGCTGGATATTATCCCCAACAGCGTAATTGGCGCCTTTGCCAGTGGCAACATTCTGCAGGTGCTGCTGTTTGCCATTCTGTTTGGTTTTGCCCTGCATCGTCTGGGTAATACCGGCACGCTGATTTTCAACGTGATTGAAAGCTTCTCAAAAGTGATTTTCGGCATCATTAACATGATCATGCGTCTGGCACCGATAGGGGCATTTGGCGCGATGGCGTTCACTATCGGCAAGTATGGCGTGGGCTCACTGGTGCAGCTCGGCCAGCTGATTATCTGCTTCTATATCACCTGTATTCTGTTTGTGGTGATCGTGCTGGGACTGATTGCACGACTGTTCGCCGGATTCAGCATCTTTAAGTTCATCGCCTATATCAAAGAAGAGCTGCTGATTGTGCTGGGCACTTCCTCTTCCGAGTCTGCGCTGCCGCGCATGCTGGATAAGATGGAGAAGCTGGGCTGCAAGAAATCGGTAGTAGGGCTGGTGATCCCCACCGGTTACTCCTTTAACCTGGACGGCACCTCGATTTATCTGACCATGGCGGCAGTATTTATCGCTCAGGCGACCAATGCGCACATGGACATTTTCCATCAGATTACGCTGCTGGTGGTGCTGCTGCTCTCCTCCAAAGGCGCGGCGGGGGTAACCGGGAGCGGATTTATTGTGCTGGCCGCGACGCTCTCTGCGGTGGGACATTTGCCGGTGGCGGGTCTGGCGCTGATTCTTGGTATCGACCGCTTTATGTCCGAAGCCCGTGCGCTGACCAACCTGATCGGTAACGGTGTGGCGACCGTGGTGGTGGCGAAGTGGGTCGATCAGCTGGATCATAAACAGCTGACCGACACGCTGGCAGGCCGGAATAAGGAGAATAAAGCGTCTGAATCTTCAATTTAATCATTGAATTTCACTTAAATCCCCACAAATGCCCGCTGTCGCTTGCCCTGACAGCGGGCATTTGCATAATAAACCCCACTTGTTTTTTTTGACGTTTTTCACTTCGTTACGCGACATCCTGAGCTTCCTGTGGTCAAACACTTTGTTGTTGGATAACAGCGCGATTCGGCGCCAGCCGATTCGTTAATAACAGCGGCAATATGCGCCAGTGATAACGATATTTGAATTATTTGAGTAGGGGTTCACATGCAGGGCACCAGAATTCGGCTTTTGGTTGGTGGATTAGTGCTGGCAAGCAGCTTTGGTCTCCAGGCAGAAACGCTGCAACCGGATCCGGCCTGGCAGGAAGGCAAGCTGGATAATGGATTTAACTGGCAGTTACTGGCCACACCGCAACGCCCCAGTGACCGTATTGAACTGCGGCTGGTGGTGAATACCGGCTCGCTGGTGGAGAGTGCGCAACAGGCCGGCTTCAGCCATCTGCTGCCGCGTCTGGCGATGGTGCACAACACCGCGCTTGATAACAATCAGCAGCGCGCGCTATGGCAACAGGCGATGGATCCACAGCATCCGCTGCCACCTGTGATCACCTCCTATGATTCCACCCAATATAATCTGAGTCTGCCGAATAACCGCCCCGAGTTGCTGAAAGAAGCGCTGAACTGGCTGGCGGCCACGGCGGGCAATATGGCCATCACCGAACAGGTGGTCAACACCGCGCTGGCGGCATCGGATCCGGTGGCGACCTGGCCGAAAGATACCCAGGATGTCTGGTGGCGCTACCGCCTGAAAGGCTCCGCGCTGCTGGCGCATGATCCCGCAGCGCAACCACGCGTGCCGGTTGATTTAACCCAGCTCAATGATTTTTATCATCAGTGGTATACCCCGGATGCGATGACGCTCTACGTGGTAGGGAATGTCGACAGCCGCAACCTCTCTGAGCAGATCAATAAAACCTTCTCGGCGTTAACCGGTAAACGAGAAACGCCTGCGCCACTGCCCACCCTGTCGCCGCTGCCGCACGAGCCGGTAAATCTGGTCAGCAGCAACATGACGCAGGATCGCCTTTCGCTGGTGTGGGATACGCCGTGGCAACCGATTCGTGACTCCCAGAATCTGCAGCGTTACTGGCAGGGCGATCTGGCGCGTGAAGCGCTGTTCTGGCATGTCCAGCGTGCGCTCAGTGACAGCAAGGCTCAGGGCATACAGGTGGGATTTGATTGCCGTGTGCTCTATCAGCGTGCGCAGTGCTCCATCAACCTGGATGGACGCAACGAAAATCTGGCGCAGAATATGAACCTGGTGGCGCGTGAGCTGGCAAACGTGCGTGACAAAGGCTTGCCGCAGGAGGAGTTCGATGCGCTGATGGCGCAGAAGCTGCTGGAGCTGAACAAGCTGTTTACCACCTATGCCCGCACCGATACGGATGTGCTGATGAGCCAGCGCCTGCGCTCCCAGCAGAACGCCGTAGTCGATATCGCACCTGAGCAGTATCAGAAGCTGCGTCAGACTTTCCTGGCCGGCCTGACCCGCGAACAGTTAAACCAGGAGCTGCGTCAGCAGCTGACGCAGGAGCTGATGATGGTACTGATTCAGCCGGAAGGCGAAGCGGAAACCAACGTGAAGAGCCTGCAAAACAACTGGGACAAAGTGATGGCACCGCCAGCGGCACCGGCGACCAGCAATGAAGCCAGTCCGCCGGATAGTAACGTCAAAGACGTTCCGCCAGCCGCATAAAATCAGGTCTTTGCCCTGAGCCACTCGGTCACTAACATCGGCCAGCTGGCGAGGGGCAAATCTGCCACGCCGCGGATACCAAATCCGTGCCCGCCTTTCTGATAGAAATGCACCTCTGCCGGGACCTTATGCTCACGCAGCGCGCCAAAAAACGCCATGCTGTGATTCACGGATACATCATCATCGTCGGCTGCGTGGATCAACAGCGTCGGCGGCACCAGCGGATGAACCCGGGTTTCCATTGAATAAGCGTCAATGGTTTTCTGATCGGGCCAGGCACCCAGCAGGCGGGTTCTGGCTCCTTCATGGGCGATGCCGTCCCGCATGCTGATTACCGGATAGACCAGGACCATCGCATCCGGACGCGGCGAGAAGTTTTCTGCGCCATCCTGCACCGGATAGAGTTTCTCTGCGAAACGCGTACCCAGACTGGCAGCCACGTGGCCACCCGCCGAAAAGCCCATCATGACGATATATTTACCATTCAGGCCGCGCTGCGCCCGTTCACGCAGGACGCGTACCGCGCGCTGAGCATCGGCCAGCGGCGCGTCGGGGCCTTCGTGATGTCCATCATAGGGCAGGCGATAAGTCATCACCGCCAGGGTGTAACCCATTGAGGTAAAGAATGTCGCCAGGGCGCTGCCTTCACGATCGATCATCACGCGCTGATAGCCACCGCCCGGTGCGACCAGCAGGGTAATCCCGTTTGATTCGACCGGATGCCAGATCGCCATCTCCGGGCAACGCACGCCGGTAGCTGCCCGATCGTAAGGCTCATACTCTTTTGCCATGTCGACAATCTGCGGCTGGGCGCGCGAATCGCTGGCGCCTGGCGCATCACCGTGTGGCCAGATATTAATAATTTCTGTGTGCATAAATAGATCCTGATGCGGGGAATATTTTAATTGTTTTGTTCGCGGCCGGAGAGAACAGCGTCCTGCTGTCTTTTGATTAAAAGATGGTCTTTTTTCAGGCGGTCGTCCATCCGAAAAGGGGGGATCTGACCAGATTCGGACTATGCCTGGTGGTGGATCTGTTTATATAACTGATTAATTTTAATCAATAAATTATAAGGATGGTTGAAGGGGATTGCCGCAGGAAGTCCGTTATTAACCACTAATTTGCAGCTTAAGGTAAATGGCTGGCACGGCCCGCTTCGATAGCCGCAATTTACCGGATATCACGCTGTCTGCTGTTAAGGCGACATAATGATTTTAGCGCCAGAGTCACTCCCGCCACGCTGCAGAGGCTTAAGTGCCAGTCTCATTTGGGAATGATCAGCGTCGGATAGAAACAGGCAGTTTCCTGTTGGTTGATGGGGTTTAACATAATATCAGTCGTTCATTCACAACGGTAAGATGCATCCCATGTTTGATACCGATCTCTCCACCCGACAAACCTTTGGTCGCCTGTGGCCGACGATTTCTCCCTTCAGGCTGGGACTGCTGGTTGCGGGTGTTGCCCTGATCGTCAACGCCGCAATAGATCCATTTATGCTGACGTTACTGAAGACGCTGCTGGACGATGTCATTGGCAAAAACAATCACGGCATTCTGCGCTGGATGCCGCTGGTGATTATCGGGCTGATTCTGATCCGCGGTGTCAGCGGCTACATCTCCAGTTACTGCATCTCCTGGGTGTCAGGCAAAGTGGTGATGACCCTGCGTCGTCGCCTGTTCAGTCATATGATGGGCATGCCGGTGGCATTTTTTGATCAGCAGTCAACCGGCACGCTGCTCTCCCGTATCAGCTACGACTGCGAGCAGGTCGCCTCCTCCTCTTCCGGCTCGCTGGTGACGGTGGTGCGCGAAGGGGCCTCCATTGTTGGCCTGTTTGTGATGATGTTCTACTACAGCTGGCAGCTTTCACTGATCCTGCTGGTGCTGGCACCCATTGTGTCACTGGCGATCCGCATCGTCTCCAGACGCTTCCGCACAATCAGCAAGAATATGCAGAACACCATGGGGCAGGTGACGTCTCATGCAGAGCAGATGCTGAAAGGGCATAAAGAGGTACTGATGTTCGGCGGTCAGCAGGTCGAGACCTCCCGCTTTGAACAGGTCAGCAACAAAATGCGTCGCCAGGGAATGAAAATGGTCTCGGCGACCTCGCTATCCGATCCGATTATTCAGTTGCTCGCCTCCTCTGCGCTCGCCTTTGTGCTCTATGCAGCCAGTTTTCCGTCGGTCATGGCAACGCTGACGGCGGGATCCATCAGCGCGGTGTTTTCCGCCATGCTGATGCTGATGCGTCCGTTAAAGTCCCTGACCAACGTCAATGCCCAGTTCCAGCGCGGAATGGCAGCCTGTCAGACGCTGTTCGCGATCCTGGATACTGAACAGGAAAAGGATGAAGGTACCCGGGTGGCTGATCGCGCCACCGGGAATATTGAATTTCGCGATGTCACCTTTACTTATCCGGGATCGGAAACGCCTGCGTTGCAGCATATCAATCTGACCCTTCCCGCCGGTAAAACCGTGGCCCTGGTGGGCCGTTCCGGTTCGGGTAAATCGACTCTCGCCAGCCTGTTAACGCGTTTTTACGATATCGACAGCGGCGAAATTTTGCTGGATGGTCATGACCTGCGCGATTACACCCTGGCCTCACTGCGCGAGCAGGTGGCGCTGGTCTCTCAGCATGTTCACCTGTTCAATGACACGGTCGCCAATAACATTGCCTATGCCCGTACCGACGTCTTCAGTCGGGAGGCGATCGAAAAGGCGGCGCAGATGGCCCATGCCATGGAGTTTATTAATAAAATGGATAACGGGCTGGATACGGTGATTGGAGAGAATGGGGTGCTGCTGTCGGGTGGACAGCGTCAGCGCATCGCAATTGCCCGTGCCCTGCTGCGCGACAGTCCGATTCTGATCCTCGACGAAGCGACCTCGGCTCTGGACAGCGAGTCTGAACGCGCGATTCAGTCTGCACTGGAGACGCTACAGCAAAACCGGACCACGCTGATTATCGCTCACCGGCTCTCGACCATTGAAAAGGCAGATGAAATTCTGCTGGTGGAAGAGGGCAGGATTGTTGAGCGCGGCTCGCATCAGCAGCTGCTGCAAAAGAACGGCGCTTATGCCCGGCTTTATCAGATGCAGTTCAGTCAGCCACTTTGTGCGTAAGAGATGTTTGTGCCGAATGCCAAAGCAGAGTGAACCCAACAACAATTAATATGCTCAACTCACAGAAAGCCGGGTCAGAGGAGAAAAGTGTTACAGCCACCCAACCAGACGTTACCAACAGCCTAAAAAATGCGCCCTCAGGCGCATTTTCTGGCATCGGCACGTTCAGTGCCTGTATCAACGACGCTGGCTGCCGCTCTGTCAGTCAGGCATCGCCTCTGCCGGAATAATCGCGCCACGATGCTGAATCACGGTGCTGGCAGTCAGATGTCCGCGCTGCGCGGCGACCTCTGCAGAAGCGCCGGTCAGACGGCGAGCCAGATAACCGGCACTGAACGAATCACCGGCTGCGGTGGTATCGATCACTTTCTCTTTCGCCAGACGAACCGCAGGCACATCAATCAGCGGCGCATCGCCGGTGACCACCAGGCAGGAGTCTGCACCGCGCTTAATCACGATTTCGCTGGCACCCGCCTGACGGGTACGCGCGATAACGTCATCCAGCGGCTCTTCGCCCCAGAGCAGATGTTCATCATCCAGTGTCAGGAAGGCGATATCGGTACAGTTGAGCATGGCGCGATAAGCGGCCTGTGTGCTGGCCCGATCGGCCCATAAACGTGGGCGGTAGTTGTTATCGAAAATTACTTTGCCGCCATTAGCCCGGCAGCGAGCCAGCAGCAGCATCAGCTTTTCACGACTGGCAGGCGACAGAATCGCCAGGCTGATGCCGCTGAGGTAGAGATAATCGTATTGCGACAGCTGTTCAGCTATCTCTGCGGATTGCGGACTGTCGAGCCAGTAACGCGCGGCGGCATCACTGCGCCAGTACCAGAAGGTACGCTCACCGTCGGCATCGGTTTCAATGAAATACAGGCCCGGCATTTTATTATCGAGCCGCTGAATCAGGTCGGTATTGACCTTCTCCTGCTGCCAGGCTGCGATCATTTGATCGCTGAACGAATCCGTACCCAGCGCAGTGACATAATCGACCCGTAACTGCTGCTCATCAACCTGGCGGGCGAGATAAACGGCCGTATTGAGCGTATCGCCGCCAAAGCCACGTTTAATGTTCTCACCCTTTTCGGACAGCTCAATCATGCATTCGCCGATGATGGCGATTTTTTTCTGCGTCATGGTTTCAGACCTGTAGTGAAATATCGCCTTAGTCTCGCGTCTGGTATGGCAGACGTCAATGGTTTTAAAACGGTGTTTTAATTTACCTTTAAAGGTGACCATTAGCCCCGGTCTCGGGGATAAACGCCGGGAATGTCGGCTTTTTTTACCGCTTATGCTAACGAAATGGCTGATAAACCCCCTTTTCTGAATTGAATCATCTTACTATCCCGCTTCCCTGATGCCGTTGCCCGTGGTCTCGACTATCTTTAACGCAGACCGTGAATGTGCAAGGAGAAAGCGTAATGTCGCGTACCGGGAAAATAGTCAGCTGGGTAGCAGGAATTCTGGTGTTGTTGATCGTGGTGATTATCGTCGTCATCGCGACCTTTGACTGGAATCGCCTGAAGCCCACCATTAATCAAAAAGTTTCAACCGAGTTAAACCGTCCCTTTGCGATACGCGGGGATCTGGGTATCGACTGGGCACGAAATCGCGACGAGGCAGGCTGGCGGCGCTGGATGCCGTGGCCGCAGATCCATGCGGAAGATATCATGCTGGGGAATCCGCCTGATATTGCTGACGTCACCATGGTACATCTGCAGCGGGTCGATGCCACATTGTCACCGCTGTCGCTGCTGCACAAAGAACTGTTCATCCCATGGATTAAATTGCAGCGGCCGGATGCGCGTCTGATCCAGACCGCGGATAAAAAGAACAACTGGACCTTTACTCTTGCCGATAGCGGCAAGGATGAGAAGAGTGCTGCGCCATCGGCCTGGTCATTCCGTCTGGATAATATTCTGTTCGATCAGGGCCAGATTCGTTATCGCGACGCCATTAACCGCGCAGATGTCACGGTGCAGGTTAATCCGCTGGGTAAACCGGTGCCGTATACGCAGATTGCCGGAGGCAATGATCAGCAGAAGGGCGCAGGCGACTTCGTCTTTGGCTGGCAGGCGAAGGGCACTTATAACAATGAGTCACTCAGCGGCGACGGTAAGATTGGCGGCATGCTGTCACTGCGCAGTCAGAACACCCCGTTCCCGATTGAGGCCGATCTGCGCAACGGCAGCACGCGGGTTCAGGTGACCGGCGGTCTGCAGGATCCGATGAACCTCGGCGGGCTTAACGTGCGACTGCGCTTCTCGGGCGATACGCTGGCGAATCTCTATGGCCTGACCGGCGTCCTGCTGCCTGACACGCCACCTTATGAAACCGACGGCCATCTGATTGCTAAATTCAGCGGCGAAAAGGGCGCGGTCTACCGCTATGAGAAATTCAACGGACATATTGGCGACAGCGATATTCATGGTTCGCTGATCTACAGTCAGGTCAAACCTCGCCCGACACTCAGCGGCGAACTGACCTCTGAGCAACTGCGCATGGCCGATCTGGGGCCGCTGATTGGCGTCGACTCTGGCAAAGGCAGTGAAAAAACGGCGCAGGCCAAAGCCCGGCGCGGTGAGAAATCGAATCAGCCCGCAGACCGCGTGCTGCCACATGATAAATTCGACACCAAAAACTGGGACGTAATGGATGCCGACGTGAAGTTCAGCGGCAAACGGATCGAACACAGCAATTCACTGCCGTTAAGCGATCTCTATACCCATTTGCAGCTGAAAAACGGTGATCTGCTGCTGGACCCGCTGCGCTTTGGTGTGGCGGGCGGCAATCTCAACAGCACCATCCGGCTGGAGGGCGATCACTCGCCGATGCGTGGTCGGGTTGATCTTCATGTCCGTAAGCTGCAGCTGCGTCAGCTCTTCCCGAATGTGGAGGCGATGAAGAACAGCCGTGGCCAGCTCAATGGCGATGCCAGCTTTACCGGCACCGGTAACTCCGTAGCCGATCTGCTGGCGACCAGCAACGGGCAACTTAAGCTGCTGATGAATGATGGCCTGATTAGCCGCAGCCTGATGGAAATTGCCGGACTCAACGTCGGTAACTACGTGGTGGGCAAACTGTTTGGCGATGACCAGGTGCGCATCAACTGCGCCGCCACCGATCTCAAACTGCAGAACGGTGTGGCGACGCCTAACCTGTTTGTGTTTGATACCGAGAACGCGATTATCAATGTGTCAGGCAACGCGAACTTCGCCAGTGAGCGGCTGGATCTGTCGGTGAATCCGGAGAGTAAGGGTGTCCGCATCGTAACGCTGCGCTCCCCGCTCTACGTGCGCGGCACCTTTAAAAATCCTGATGCGGGCGTGAAAACGGGGCCACTGCTGGCACGTGGTGCCGCTGCAGTGGCACTGGGCGCAGTAGT
The DNA here is from genome assembly GCF_007558755.1 of Pantoea sp. paga. Classification (NCBI taxonomy): domain Bacteria; kingdom Pseudomonadati; phylum Pseudomonadota; class Gammaproteobacteria; order Enterobacterales; family Erwiniaceae; genus Pantoea; species Pantoea sp. paga. The sequence continues at coordinate 74,953 of NZ_VLTF01000007.1, read as the reverse complement.
CGGCCCGGCGGCGGCGCTGCTGGCACTGATCTCTCCTAGTGATAACGAAGACAACCAGTGCAGCACCGTCCTGCAGCAGATGAAGCAGAAGAAGTAACTAGTTGCGATAGAGCACTTTGATAATGTGATAACCAAAGCCGGTCTTTACCGGCCCGTAAGGCGTCAGCAGCGGGCAGGTAAAGACCGCTTTATCAAAGGCTGGCACCATCTGTCCCTGCCGGAACTCACTCAGATCGCCGCCATTCCGGCCAGAAGGACAGGTTGAGTGCTTCTTTGCCAGCTGCTGGAAATTGCCACCCTTCGCCAGTTTCGCCAGAATCTCTTTTGCCAGCGCTTCCTCTTTGACCAGGATGTGTAAAGCCGCCGCGGTTTTCGCCATGTTGGTATCTCGGTTGTGTATAATTGCCGCCCAGTATAAACCCCTTTCTTTTGATTCAATCAGGCGATTTCTCCTATGCGTTTAAACCCCAGCCAACAACGTGCCGTCGAATTTGTTACCGGTCCCTGTCTGGTGCTGGCGGGCGCGGGATCGGGCAAAACCCGCGTGATTACCAATAAAATCGCCCATCTGATCCGTGAATGCGGCTATCAGGCGCGCCACATCGCTGCAGTGACCTTTACCAATAAAGCCTCGCGCGAAATGAAAGAGCGTGTGGCGCAGACGCTGGGCCGCAAAGAGGCGCGCGGCCTGCTGATCTCCACCTTCCATACGCTGGGGCTGGAGATCATCAAACGCGAAACGGCGGCGCTGGGCATGAAGTCAAACTTCTCGCTGTTCGACGATCAGGATCAGCTCGCCCTGCTGAAAGAGCTGACAAAAGAGTGGCTGGAAGAGGATAAGACGCTGCTACAGCAGCTCATCTCCACCATCTCGAACTGGAAAAATGATCTGATCGATCCGCAGGGCGCCGCCGCGCTGGCACGATCGCAGCAGGATAATATTTTTGCTCACTGCTACGCCCTCTACAGCCAGCATCTTAAGTCGTGCAACGTGCTCGATTTCGACGATTTGATTCTGCTGCCGACGCTGCTGCTGCAGCGTAATCAGGAGGTGCGTGAACGCTGGCAGCAGCGTATCCGCTATCTGCTGGTGGATGAGTATCAGGATACCAACACCAGCCAGTATGAACTGGTTAAGCTGCTGGTGGGCGCGCGGGCGCGCTTCACGGTGGTGGGCGATGATGATCAGTCTATCTACTCCTGGCGCGGCGCACGCCCGCAGAATCTGGTGCTGCTGAATCAGGATTTCCCGGCGCTGGAGGTGGTGAAGCTGGAGCAGAACTACCGCTCTTCGCAGCGTATACTGAAAGCGGCAAATATCCTGATTGCCAATAACCCGCACGTCTTTGAGAAGCGGCTCTTTTCGGAGCTGGGGCAGGGCAGCGAGCTGAAGGTGCTTACTGCCAACAGTGAAGAGCATGAAGCGGAGCGGGTCACCGGCGAGCTCATCGCGCATCACTTTATCAACCGGACGCAGTACAAAGATTACGCCATTCTTTATCGTGGCAACCATCAGTCCCGGACCTTTGAAAAGTTTCTGATGCAGAACCGCATCCCTTATCGCATCTCTGGCGGTACCTCGTTCTTCTCACGGCCCGAGATCAAAGATCTGCTCGCCTATCTGCGCGTGCTGACCAATCCTGAGGATGACAGCGCGTTTCTGCGCATCGTCAATACGCCGCGCCGTGAGATTGGCCCGGCCACGCTGCAGAAGCTCGGTGAGTGGGCCAACCTGCGCAGCAAGAGCCTGTTTAACGCCAGTTTTGATGTCGGTCTGGGGCAGACGCTGAGTGGCCGCGGTCTGGAGCATCTGCAGCGGTTTACCCACTGGCTGAATGAGATTATCCAGCTGACCGAACGTGAGCCGGTAAACGCAGTGCGTGATTTGATTCGCGGCATCGACTACGAAAGCTGGCTGTTCGAAACCTCCGGCAGCCCGAAAGCCGCAGAGATGCGGATGAAGAACGTCAACACGCTGTTTCAGTGGATGACCGAGATGCTGGAGGGCAGCGATATCGATGAGCCGATGACGCTGGCGCAGGTGGTGACGCGCTTTACCCTGCGCGACATGATGGAGCGCGGTGAAAGCGATGAAGAGCTGGATCAGGTGCAGCTGATGACGCTGCACGCCTCCAAAGGGCTGGAGTTCCCCTATGTGTTCCTGGTGGGCATGGAGGAGGGGCTGTTACCGCATCAGAGCAGTATCGATGAAAATAATATCGAAGAGGAGCGTCGCCTGGCCTACGTGGGGATCACACGGGCGCAGAAAGAGCTGACCTTTACCCTGTGTCGCGAACGCCGGCAATATGGCGAATTGATCCGGCCGGAGCCGAGCCGTTTTCTGCTGGAACTGCCGCAGGACGATCTGCAATGGGAAACTGAGCGCAAAGTGGTCAGTGCGGAGGAGCGGATGAAAACCGGTCAGAGCCGGGTGGCCGGTCTGAGAGCGATGCTGGATAAGGCGAAAAAGAGTTAAACCGGTGCAGGAGGCGAAAGAGATTCGCCTCACGCGACGGCAATTACGACAGGGTTAATAACCAGTGGACGTAAGACTGATAATGGCTTTCCTGCTCCAGCAGCTCACTGCGCAACGGATGCGCCTCCAGCCAGCCCGCGGGCAGGGTCAGATGCAGGGCATCATCGTCTGCCTGTAGCCGCACCGCAGGCAGGGTGTCATCGCGACGACGGGTGGAGAAAATAATCGCCAGCCGGAGCAGACGGCACATCCGTTCCGCCAGCCGCGGCGGCAGGGCATTCTGCTGAGTCAGCAAAGCCAGATCGATGCTGCCGCTCTGGTTTTGCAGTAAACAGGCCAGCAGCTTCTTCTGCGCCGGTGTGAAACCAGGAAGATCGAGGTGACGTACCAGATACGCCGCATGCTGCGGCGCATGACGGAAGTCAACGCTCAGGCCGATTTCGTGAATCGCGCAGGCGCTGAGCAGCAACTCACGACAGCGCTGATCCAGCTTCCACAACGTGGAAACCTGACGGAAAAAGCTCTCCGCCAGCTGACGCACGCGATCCGCCTGCTCAACATCAATGCTGAAACGGCGCTGGACGTTGTGTAGCGTACGGGTACGGATATCCCGGTCGATGGGCAGATGCAGCATGCCGTAGACCAGTCCTTCACGCAGTGCGCCGCCCGCCAGCGTCATGCTATCGATACTGAGCTCCTGGAAGATGGCGATCAGAATCGACAGGCCGCTGGGGAACACCAGCGCCCGCTCCAGCGTCAATCCTTCGATTTCCAGCTCTTCCAGTTTGCCGCACTGAATGGCGCGCTGCTTCAGCTGCTGCAGCTTATTCAGCGTGATGCGCTCATCCATGCCCTGCGCCACCATGATCTCCTGCAGTGCCTGAACCGTGCCTGAAGCACCAACACAGGCCTGCCAGCCCTGCTCACGCAGCTGCGCTGCAATGGGCTGGATCATCTCACGTGCCGCCAGCTCGGCCTGGTCAAAGTTCTCTTTTGCCAGATGACGATCGCTGAAGAAGCGCTCCAGCCACGTCACACAGCCCATCGACAGACTGAACAACACCGACGCGTGCGAACCATCGCCGGTAGCCAGCTCGGTGCTGCCGCCGCCGATATCGACCACTAAACGCTGGTCGGAACCGCCGGTGGTGTGGGCCACGCCCTGATAAATCAGGCGCGCCTCTTCTTCACCGCTGATGACGTTGATGGTACAGCCAAGGATCTGTTGGGCGGTGTCGAGGAAGGTCTGCGCATTGGCAGCCAGACGCAGCGTGGCGGTCGCCACCACGCGAATCTGATCGGGGGGAATATCCTGCAGTTGTTCAGAGAACAGTCTGAGGCATTGCCAGCCCCGCGACATCGCGTCGGCTGACAACAGGTTATTTTTATCCAGACCGGCAGCAAGGCGAACCTTGCGCTTAATTTTTGCAACGGTCTGGATACTGCCAGAGACCTCACGCACCACCAACATATGAAAGCTGTTAGACCCTAAATCAATCGCTGCATAAAGTGACGATGCGCTTAGCATGGTGGCCTTAACCTGAACGTTTACGGTTGTTGTTGCGTGGAGCACCGCGACGATTGGCGTTATTCCCTCCGCGACGCGGGCCATTGCCGGAACGGCTACGTTGCAGACGCTTAGGCGGCGGTAAATCCGTTAACAACGCTTCGCTGCTGTACTTGCTGACCGGGATGCTGTGGCCGATGTACTCTTCAATGGAAGGCAGGTTCAGCGCGTACTCTTCACAGGCCAGGCTGATTGAATGACCGCTGGCGCCCGCGCGACCGGTACGGCCAATGCGGTGAACGTAATCTTCACAGTCGTCTGGCAGATCGTAGTTAAAGACGTGGGTAACAGCCGGGATATGCAGACCGCGAGCAGCCACGTCAGTGGCGACCAGAATATCCACATCACCTTTGGTGAAGTCATCCAGAATGCGCAGGCGCTTCTTCTGAGCAACGTCGCCGGTCAGCAGGCCGACACGATGTCCATCGGCAGCCAGGTGGCCCCAGATATCTTCACAGCGGTGCTTGGTGTTGGCGAAAATAATGGCGCGATCGGGCCACTCTTCTTCCAGCAGGGTCTGCAACAGGCGCATTTTCTCTTCGTTAGACGGATAGAAAAGCTCTTCCTGAATGCGATGGCCGGTTTTCTGTTCTGGTTCCACTTCCACATATTCAGCACTGTTCATGTGCTCAAACGCCAGTTCACGAACGCGGTAGGAGAGGGTCGCCGAGAACAGCATGCTCAGACGCTGAGTCGCCGGCGGCATGCGACGGAACAGCCAGCGAATATCTTTAATAAAGCCGAGATCGAACATGCGATCGGCTTCGTCCAGCACCATGACCTGAATAGCACCGAGGTTGACGTGATTCTGTTTCGCGTAGTCGATCAGGCGACCGGTGGTAGCCACCAGAATATCAACGCCCTGCTCCAGCACTTTAAGCTGTTTGTCATAACCGTCTCCGCCATAGGCGAGACCCAGTTTCAGGCCGGTTGAGGCGGTAAGGGGTTCTGCATCTGCATGAATCTGCACAGCAAGTTCACGCGTCGGCGCAAGAATTAATGCCCGTGGCTGGTTAACCTGACGACCTTCCGCCGCAGGATGAGAGAGAAGATGATGAAACGTTGACGTCAGAAACGCCATCGTTTTGCCGGTACCGGTTTGCGCCTGGCCTGCAACATCACGCCCTGAAAGCGTAAAAGGCAGAGCTAACGCCTGAATCGGCGTGCAGTATTGAAAGCCTTTAGTATCAAGGGCTTCCACCACTTTTGGGTGCAGGGCGAAGTCGGAAAACTTCTGTTCAGTTAAGTGTGTTTTGCTCATAGTGTGGTAGAATATCAGCTTACTATCGCTTTACGAAAGCGTATCCGATGAAATAAAGTCAACCAACATTGGTATATTTTACGCCAATTCGCCAGGCATAATCTTGTGGAGTAAAACATGAGCAGCGATAAAATCGTTCATCTGACTGATGACAGTTTCGACACCGACGTGCTGAAAGCCGACGGCGTTACACTGGTAGATTTCTGGGCTGAATGGTGCGGTCCTTGCAAAATGATCGCGCCAATCCTTGATGAAGTTGCAGAAGAGTATGATGGCAAGCTGACCATCGCTAAGCTGAATATTGATGATAACCCAGGCACGGCACCGAAGTATGGCATTCGTGGTATCCCGACGCTGCTGCTGTTTAAAAATGGCGAAGTCGCCGCGACCAAAGTGGGCGCGCTGTCTAAAGGCCAGCTGAAAGAGTTCCTGAACGCCAATCTGGCGTAATTCAGGGCTGAATGTCCGGCAGTGGTGAATTTATCTCCTGCTGCTGGACGTTCGCTTTCAGGCGTGCTAATTTACCAAAACTGCATTACGAACTTACCTTGTAGTTAGCATCTAAAAGTTTTCCCTTGTTGAACCCTGTCGCCCTGTACCTTATAAAGATAGAACGGTTCAGCAATCTTACGGTTAGCTCCAACTCTGGCATCACATTCGGACATCTCCCTGCATACCGATCGCCATTCCATACGATGATCGTCAGGAAGAGCCGAAAAGAGCCATTAACGGCATGGATTAGTTGCCATACCATTCACGACAAACATTCCGAGTATTACCCCGAGTTTAAGAACCCATCACTATGAATCTTACCGAATTAAAGAATACGCCGGTTGCTGAGCTGGTTACTCTCGGCGAAAATATGGGACTGGAAAACCAGGCTCGTATGCGCAAGCAGGACATTATCTTTTCAATCCTGAAGCAGCACGCGAAAAGCGGCGAAGACATCTTCGGTGATGGCGTGCTGGAGATCCTTCAGGATGGATTTGGATTCCTCCGTTCCGGAGACAGCTCCTACCTCGCCGGCCCTGATGATATCTACGTTTCCCCTAGTCAAATCCGCCGCTTCAACCTCCGCACTGGTGACACCATCTCTGGCAAAATCCGTCCACCGAAAGAGGGTGAACGTTATTTTGCGCTGCTGAAAGTTAACGAAGTTAACTACGACAAGCCGGAAAATGCGCGTAATAAGATTCTGTTCGAAAACCTCACGCCGCTGCACGCAAATAAACGTCTGCGTATGGAGCGGGGTAATGGCTCAACGGAAGATTTAACCGCTCGCGTACTGGATCTGGCATCGCCAATTGGTCGTGGCCAGCGTGGTCTGATTGTTGCACCACCGAAAGCCGGTAAAACCATGCTGCTGCAGAACATCGCGCAGAGCCTGGCGCACAACTATCCGGACTGTACCCTGATGGTACTGCTGATCGATGAGCGCCCGGAAGAAGTAACCGAGATGCAGCGTCTGGTGAAAGGCGAAGTTATCGCCTCAACCTTCGATGAGCCAGCTTCACGCCACGTTCAGGTTGCTGAAATGGTGATCGAGAAGGCCAAGCGTCTGGTTGAACACAAGAAAGATGTCATCATCCTGCTCGACTCCATTACACGTCTGGCGCGTGCCTACAACACCGTGGTTCCGGCTTCAGGTAAAGTCCTGACCGGTGGTGTGGATGCCAACGCCCTGCATCGTCCAAAGCGTTTCTTTGGTGCTGCACGTAACGTGGAAGAGGGCGGCAGCCTGACCATCATCGCGACTGCGCTGGTTGATACCGGTTCGAAGATGGATGAAGTGATTTACGAAGAGTTTAAAGGTACCGGTAACATGGAACTGCATCTCGCCCGTAAAATCGCTGAAAAACGCGTCTTCCCTGCTATTGATTACAATCGCTCTGGTACGCGTAAAGAAGAGCTGCTCACCTCTCAGGAAGAGCTGCAGAAGATGTGGATCCTGCGTAAGATTATTCACCCGATGGGCGAAATCGACGCAATGGAATTCCTCATCAACAAGCTGGCGATGACCAAAACTAATGATGAATTCTTCGATATGATGAAGCGTTCTTAATCCGATACTGCCTGGCCGAACCTCAGATTCGGCTTTTTTAGTCCAGATGCGCAGAAAATCGACCTCACGCCACGTCTCAACGTGGCGTTTTTCATTTGTGAGCTATAGGATTGAACACTGGCAGGAGCATTTATAATGACTGTGGTAGCGATGGCGAACTTTTGACCGTTCGTCTGTCTCTTTATGCAGAATTCGGAATCCGACACAGCGATAGGCGCGTTTTTTCGCGTATTGTTGTGCGGGATGTTAGCTGAGAGCGTTTAACGTGAATTTACTCACTATGAGTACTGAGCTTGGTTTAATTTTTCTCTTTTCCCTGGCTTTCCTCTTTTTTGCTCGAAAAGCGGCTAAAAAAATTGGTTTAGTTGATAAGCCTAACTCACGTAAACGCCATCATGGCGCGATTCCGTTGGTGGGCGGCATTTCTGTGTTCGCAGGTATCTGCTTTACGTTTGCCATTACCAACTACTATCTGCCCCACGCGCTGCTCTATCTGGGCTGCGCCGGTGTTCTGGTGCTGGTTGGCGCACTGGATGACCGTTTCGATATCAGCGTCAAAATTCGTGCGGTGGTGCAGGCCATTGTCGCGCTGGTGATGATGTTTGGCGCAAAACTCTATCTGCTTAGCCTGGGCTTTATCGTCGGCCCGTTCGAGCTTATCGTGGGGCCCTTCGGTTATGTGCTGACGCTGTTTGCCGTCTGGGCCGCGATCAACGCCTTTAATATGGTGGATGGGATCGACGGTCTGCTGGGCGGACTCTCCTCGGTCACTTTTGCCGCCATGGGGATCATCCTCTACTTCGACGGCCAGACCAGCCTCGCGATGTGGTGTTTTGCGATGATTGCCGCCACGCTGCCCTATATCCTGCTTAACCTCGGCTTCCTTGGCCGTCGCTTCAAAGTTTTTATGGGCGATGCCGGCAGCACCATGATCGGGTTCACCATTATCTGGATTCTGCTGGAAACGACGCAGGGTCTGAGCCATCCCATTACGCCCGTTACCGCACTGTGGCTTATCGCCATTCCCCTGATGGATATGGTGGCGATTATGTATCGTCGCCTGCGTAAAGGCATGAGTCCGTTCTCGGCTGATCGTCAGCACATCCACCATCTGATTATGCGTGCCGGTTTTACCTCCCGTCAGGCCTTTGTGCTGATTACCGTTGCGGCGGCCATTCTCGCCGGTATCGGTGTGCTGGGTGAATATCTGGCATTTATCCCGGAGTGGGTGATGCTGCTGCTGTTCCTGGGCGCGTTTATGGTTTACGGCTACTGCCTCAAACATGCGTGGCGCGTGGCGCGACGTGTCCGCCGCATTAAGCGCCGTCTGAGCCATCATCGCGAAGCAAAAAACAAATTACCCTGAAAAGAGCTGATAAAGGATACCTCTGCCATGCCTTCTGACGTTGTGGACAACGAACTGGATATTCGCAGCTTTTGCTGCCGTTTATGGCGTGGCAAGCGCTGGATTATCGGGCTGGCGCTGCTGTTTGCTCTGATCGCCTGGCTGGCCACGCTGCTGCTGAAACAGGTCTGGAGCACCACGGCGATCACCGATCGTCCGACGGTAAACATGCTGGGTTCTTACTATGCGCAGCAGCAATTCCTGACCAATCTGGATGTGCGCAACAACGCCTTAACCCTGGCCGCACCTTCACCCACGGTGATGGATCAGGTTTATCAGGAGTTCACCATGCAACTCGCCTCCTGGGATACGCGTCGTGAGTTCTGGCAGCAAACGGATTATTACAAGAGTCGTAAAACCGGCAATGCACATAATGACGCCGCGCTGCTCGACGATATGATCGGCAATATCCTGTTTACGCCCGCTGACGCGGCACATAACCTGCCCGATAACGTGAAACTCAAAGCGGAAACCGCTGGCGACGCCAACAATCTGCTGCGTCAGTACATCGCCTATGCCAGTGAGCGCGCCGCACGTCATCTGAATGATGAGCTAAAAGGTGCCTGGCGGGCGCGTACCGACCAGTTGCAGGCGCAGGTGAAACGTCAGGAAGATGTGGCTAACGCGGTATTTCAGCGCCAGCAGCATCGGCTGGAGCAGGCGCTGAAGATCGCCAGCCAGCAGGGCATCAATGAGAAACAGACGCGTGAAGCGGGTGAAAATCTGGCAGACAGCGACCTGTTCCTGCTGGGCCAGCCCGTTTTACAGGGACAGCTGGATACGCTGCGCGCTACCGGTCCGGAGTTTGATATCAGCTATGATCAGAACAGAGCTATGCTGACCACGCTGCAGACCGGGCCAAAACTGAACAGCCAGTTCCAGACCTACCGTTATCTGCGTACGCCGGAAGAGCCGGTATCACGTGACAGTCCGCGACGTCTGTTCATGATGATTATGTGGGGTGCCATTGGGGCATTAACAGGCGCGGGAGTGGCGCTGGCACGTCGTCCGCGTCTGATGTCAGACACGCATGAGTGAGAGAAACAGTGTGAAAGTTCTGACGGTATTTGGTACTCGCCCCGAAGCGATCAAAATGGCACCGCTGGTTCAGGCGCTGGCGCAGGATCCCGCTTTCGAATCGCGACTGTGCGTCACCGCACAGCATCGCGAAATGCTCGATCAGGTGCTGCGCCTGTTCAAGCTGCAGCCGGACTATGATCTCAATATTATGCGTCCCGAGCAGGGGCTGACCGAGATCACCTGCCGCATTTTAGAGGGCATGAAAACCGTCCTGCTCGACTTCAAACCGGACATCGTGCTGGTGCATGGTGACACCACCACCACACTAGCGGCGAGCCTGGCGGCATTTTATCATCAGATTCCGGTCGGGCATGTGGAGGCCGGTCTGCGTACCGGCGATCTCGCCTCGCCATGGCCGGAAGAGGGTAACCGTAAACTTACCGGTCATCTTGCCCATCTGCATTTCACCCCCACCTCTCGATCGCGTCAGAATCTGTTGCAGGAAAATCTGCCCGATGCGCGCATTATCGTGACCGGCAATACGGTCATTGATGCGCTACTGTGGGTTCGCGACAGGGTGCTGGATGACAGCAATCTGAATGCACAACTGGCGGCGCGCTATCCGTTTCTCGACCCGGATAAGAAACTGGTGCTGGTCACCGGACATCGTCGCGAAAGCTTTGGTGGCGGCTTTGAACGTATCTGCAGCGCGCTGGCGCAGATTGCCCGCCAGCATCCCGAGGCGCAGATTGTCTATCCGGTGCACCTTAACCCCAATGTCAGCGAGCCGGTAAACCGGATTCTCAGCGGCATTGAGAATATCATTCTGATTGAACCGCAGGAGTATCTGCCTTTTGTCTGGCTGATGAACCGCGCCTGGCTCATCCTCACTGACTCCGGTGGCATTCAGGAGGAAGCGCCTTCGCTGGGTAAACCGGTGCTGGTGATGCGTGATACCACCGAGCGGCCTGAAGCGGTCGACGCCGGCACCGTCAAACTGGTGGGGACCGATATCGCCCGAATCGTGGCGGAGGTCAGCACCTTGCTGACTGACGACGCTGCCTGGCAGGCGATGAGCCACGCCCATAATCCGTATGGCGATGGCAAAGCCTGTGGTCGTATTTTACAAGCCTTAAAAGATAACCGAGCCGAATTATGAGTTTTGAAACCATCTCCGTGATTGGACTGGGATACATTGGGCTGCCGACGGCAGCCGTTTTTGCCTCAAAGGGAAAAAAAGTGGTCGGCGTGGATATCAACGCGCGCGCCGTTGAAACCATCAATCGTGGCGCGATCCATATCGTGGAACCCGATTTAGATCAGGTGGTGCATGCGGCCGTTACGCGTGGCGATCTGCGCGCCACCACGCAGCCGGAAGCCGCCGACGCTTTTCTTATCGCCGTACCGACCCCTTTTAAAGATGAGCATCAGCCCGATCTGCGCTTTGTGAAAGCCGCGGCGGAGTCGATTGCGCCGGTACTGAAAAAGGGCGACCTGGTGATTCTGGAGTCGACCTCACCTGTGGGCAGCACCGAACAGATGGCCGACTGGCTGGCGGCGGCGCGTCCCGACCTGCGCTTTCCTCAGCACGGTGATACGCCCGATATTTTTGTCGCCTACTGCCCGGAGCGCGTGCTGCCTGGTCAGGTGATGGTTGAGCTGATTAACAACGACCGGGTGATTGGCGGCATGACGCCAGCCTGTTCCGCCCGCGCCAGCGAGCTTTATCGGCTGTTTTTAAAAGGCGAATGCGTTGAAACCAACGCCCGAACCGCCGAGATGTGTAAGCTGACAGAAAACAGCTTCCGTGACGTGAATATCGCCTTTGCCAATGAGCTGTCGCTGATTTGTGCCGATCAGGGGATTAACGTCTGGGAGCTGATTGCGCTGGCGAATCGCCATCCGCGTGTCAACATTCTGCAGCCAGGTCCAGGCGTCGGCGGTCACTGTATCGCCGTCGATCCCTGGTTCATCGTGGCGCAGAATCCTGAATTAGCCCGCCTGATCCGCACCGCGCGCGAGGTCAATGACGCCAAGCCGCAGTGGGTGCTGGACCAGGTGAAAACCGCGCTGGCGGACTGCCTGACGCAGACCGGCAAGCGCGCCAGCGATATCACCATCGCCTGCTTTGGCCTGGCCTTTAAACCCAATATCGACGACCTGCGCGAAAGTCCGGCGGTGGGTGTGGCACAGAAAATTGCAGAGTGGCACAGCGGCACCACCTGGGTGGTTGAACCCCATATTGAGCAGCTTGCTGACGCACTGGCCGACAAAGCCGTGCTGGTCTCTGCCGGGCAGGCGCTGGAACAGGCCGATATTCTGGTGATGCTGGTCGATCACCGCGCCTTCCGCGGCATTGATGGTGCCAGCGTTCAGCAGAACTGGATTGTCGACACCAAAGGTGTGTGGCGATGAGGCGTTTTATGATCACGGGCGGTGCCGGTTTTATCGGTTCCGCACTGGTGCGCTTTCTGATCGCAGAAACCGAACATCAGGTGGTGGTGGTCGATAAACTCAGCTACGCCGGAAATCTGGCGTCACTCGCCAGCGTTGCCGACTCGTCTCGCTTTCATTTTGAGCAGGTCGATATCTGCGATCGCCCGGTACTTGATCAGGTGTTTGCCCGTCATCAGCCAGACTGTGTGATGCATCTTGCGGCTGAAAGCCATGTGGATCGTTCAATTGACGGGCCGTTGGCCTTTATCGAGACCAATATTGTCGGGACTTATCAGTTGCTGGAAGCCGCGCGTTTTTACTGGCAAAACCTGGATGACGCGCGCAAAACCGCCTTTCTGTTCCACCATATCTCGACCGATGAAGTCTTTGGCGATCTGCATGACAGCCAGGCTTACTTCACCGAAACCACACCTTATGCGCCAAGCAGTCCTTACGCCGCCAGCAAGGCCAGCAGCGACCATTTAGTGCGGGCCTGGCTGCGAACTTACGGTCTGCCCACGCTGGTCACCAACTGTTCAAATAACTACGGCCCCTGCCATTTCCCGGAGAAGCTGATCCCGCTGACCATCATCAATGCGCTGGCCGGGAAAGCCTTGCCGGTTTACGGCAACGGACAGCAGATTCGTGACTGGCTCTACGTCGAAGATCACGCCCGCGCACTCTATCAGGTGGTCAGCCATGGCAAGCCAGGCGAAACTTATAATATTGGCGGCCATAACGAGCGACGCAATATTGAGGTGGTCGAAACTATCTGCAGCCTGCTTGAAGAGCTGGCCGCAGAGCAGAAACCTGCCGGGCTGGCGCATTACCGCGACCTCATTACCTATGTCACTGACCGCCCCGGTCACGATCAGCGCTATGCCATTGATGCCAGTAAAATCGCGCATGAACTTGGCTGGGTGCCGCAGGAAACCTTTGAAAGCGGCATGCGTAAAACCGTGGCATGGTATCTGACCAATCCCACCTGGTGGCAGGCTATTCTGGATGGCCGCTATCAGGGCGAACGCCTTGGCTTATCGCAATAAACCCGTGTAAGGAGCAGCGATGAAAGGCATCATTTTAGCGGGAGGGTCGGGCACGCGGCTACACCCGATAACCCGTGCAGTATCAAAGCAACTTCTGCCGGTTTACGACAAACCGATGATCTACTATCCGCTCTCCGTGCTGATGCTGGCGGGTATTCGCGACATCCTGTTAATTACCACGCCGGAAGACCGGGCGCAGTTTGAACGTCTGCTGGGCGATGGCAGTGAATTTGGGATACGCCTTAGCTATGCGGTGCAGCCAAGTCCCGATGGGCTGGCGCAGGCCTTTATCATCGGCGAATCCTTTATCGGGGAGGATAATTGCTGCCTGGTTCTGGGTGATAACCTCTATTTTGGCCAGGGCTTCAGCCCCAAGCTCCGGAAAGTCGTCGAACAGAATCGTGGCGCAACGGTGTTCGGCTATCAGGTCATGGACCCGGAACGTTTCGGCGTGGTGGAGTTTGACGATAACTTCAAGGCGATCTCGATTGAAGAGAAGCCACAGCAGCCGAAATCGCGCTGGGCAGTAACCGGGCTCTATTTTTATGACAATCAGGTTATTGAATTCGCGAAACAGGTGAAGCCCTCAGCGCGGGGCGAGCTGGAAATCACGGCCATTAACCAGATGTATCTGGAGCGTGGTGAGCTGACGGTCGAACTCCTGGGACGAGGTTTTGCCTGGCTGGATACCGGCACACACGACAGCCTGGTGGAAGCCAGCATGTTTGTGCAGACGGTGGAAAAACGTCAGGGCTTCAAAATTGCCTGCCTGGAAGAGATTGCCTGGCGTAACAGCTGGCTGAGTGATGACCAGCTGCGGGCCGCGGGTGAAGCGCTGACAAAAACCGGCTACGGCCAATACCTGCTGGATTTATTACATGCCCGTCCACGTCAATATTAATCCCCTTAGCTGGGAGAGCGCATTCTTCGGTGTTAATACTGTGCGGCTGGAGCCGCAAGGTGACATTCCGCTGGAACAGGCGCTGCTTCATCCCTGTGCGCTGATGCAGATAAAAGTCGCTGCCAGCGAGACGGCACTGATTGATACGCTGCAGCAGCATCAGTTCCGGCTGGCAGAAGGCGAAGCAGATCTGACGCTGGCGGTGAAACAGACTGAACGGCAGACGGGAATTCGCATCGCGCGTGAAGCCCAGATCCCGCTACTGCGCGATGCGGCCTCACAGCTCTTCAGCCAGAGTCGTTTTCGCACGCCCTGGTATGCACCGGACGCCAGTGGACGCTTCTATGCGCAGTGGATTGAAAATGCGGTGCGCGGGGCGTTTGACGATCAGTGTCTGGTGGCAAGCGATACCGCGGGTCAGCTGCAGGGATTTGTTTCGCTGCGCGCGGTGGATGGCGATGCCCGCATTGGCCTGCTGGGCGTACTGCCCGACGCGCAGGGCCAGGGGCTGGGTCAGCGACTGATGCTGGTGGCGGCAGACTGGGCGCGGGTACGACAGCTGGCTCAGCTTCGGGTTGCTACCCAGCTCAGCAATCTCACGGCGATGCGCCTCTATTTACGCAGCGGTGCCCGGCTCGACAGCACCGCGTACTGGTTTTACAGGAAAGGTCATGATTCCATTTAATGCGCCCCCTATTGTGGGCACAGAAATTGAGTATATGCAGTCGGCGATGAACAGCGGCAAGCTGTGCGGCGACGGTGGATTTACCCGTCGCTGTCAGCAGTGGATGGAGCAGCGGTTTGGCAGCAAAAAAGTACTGCTGACCCCCTCCTGTACCGCTTCGCTGGAGATGGCGGCGCTGTTAATCGATCTGCAGCCCGGCGATGAAGTGATTATGCCGAGCTACACCTTTGTCTCTACCGCCAACGCCTTTGTGCTGCGCGGCGCCCGCATTGTGTTTGTCGATGTGCGCCCGGACACCATGAACATTGATGAAACGCTGATCGAAGCGGCCATCACTGAAAAAACCCGCGCCATTGTGCCGGTGCATTACGCAGGCGTGGCCTGTGAAATGGACACCATTATGGCGCTGGCGGCAAAGCATAAGCTGTTTGTGATTGAAGATGCGGCGCAGGGCGTGATGTCACGCTACAAAGGTCGTGCGCTCGGCACCATCGGTCATATTGGCTGTTTCAGTTTCCACGAAACCAAGAACTACACCGCCGGCGGCGAAGGTGGCGCGACGCTCATTAACGACACCAGCCTGGTCGAGCGCGCCGAGATCGTGCGGGAAAAAGGAACCAATCGCAGCCAGTTCTTCCGGGGTCAGGTCGATAAATACACCTGGCGCGATATGGGATCGAGCTATCTGATGGCCGATCTGCAGGCAGCCTATCTCTGGGCGCAGCTGGAAGCCGCTGAAGGTATCAACCAGCAGCGGTTACGCATCTGGCAGCGTTATTACGATGCGCTGCAGCCGCTGGCGGCTCAGGGACGCATCAGTCTGCCGGTGATCCCCGCCAGCTGTGAACACAATGCGCACATGTTCTACATCAAACTGCGCGATCAGGACGATCGTCAGGCGCTGATAAACTGGATGAAAGAAGCCGAGATACTCACGGTGTTTCACTATATTCCGCTGCACAGTTCGCCCGCCGGTGAGCGGTTCTCGCAGTTTGTCGGCGACGATCGCTTTACCACGCGGGAAAGTGAACGCCTGCTGCGCCTGCCGCTGTTTTATAACCTGTCGGATAATAATCAGAGCACGGTTATCAGCTCACTGCTGAGCTTCTTTTCCTGATGTCATTAGCCAGAGCCTCAGTGTGGACCGCATCGTCCACGCTGGTAAAAATTGTGGCCGGCCTGCTGGTCGTCAAACTGCTGGCGGTCAGCTTCGGACCCGAGGGTGTCGGCCAGGCGGGGAACTTCCGTCAGTTGATCACCGTGCTGGGCGTGCTGGCGGGCGCAGGCATCTTTAATGGCGTTACCACCTATGTGGCGCAGTATCAGCAGCAGCCCGAACAGTTGCGGGCGATGGTGGGCACGGCATCAACCATGGTGCTGGGCTTTTCCGGTGTGCTGGCGCTGCTGTTTCTGCTGGCGGCGGCACCCATCAGCATCGCGCTGTTTGGTCACGACCGCTATCAGGGCGTTATCCGCGTGGTGGCGTTTCTTCAGCTCGGCATCGCCTGGGCCAACTTTACCCTGGCGCTGCTGAAGGGCTATCGCGATGCGCGCGGTAATGCGCTGGCGCTGATTCTCGGCAGCCTGATTGGCGTGGCGGGCTATCTGCTCTGCTGGTGGCTGGGCGGCTATCAGGGCGCGCTGACCGGGCTGGCGCTGGTGCCGGCTTTGCTGCTGCTGCCTGCACTCCTGATGCTGAAACGCCGTGCGCCGCTGCCGCTTAGCTGGCTGCGACCGCAATGGCATCCTGAGCTGGCCCGTAATCTGGCAAAATATACCCTGATGGCGCTGATCACTGCCGTGACCCTGCCGGTCGCCTGGGTGTTGATGCGTAATCTGCTGGCGGAGCAGCAGGGCTGGGCACAGGTCGGATTGTGGCAGGGCGTTACCAGCATTTCCGATGCCTATCTGCAGTTTATTACCGCGACGTTTAGCGTCTGGCTGCTGCCGACGCTGGCGCGGCTGGATAACAAACGCGACATCGCGCGCGAGATTGGCCGTGCACTGCGCTTTGTCCTGCCCGCCGTGGCGGTTGCCAGCCTGGGTGTCTGGGTACTGCGCGATTTCGCCATCAGCCTGCTGTTCTCTGAAGCTTTTCGCGGGATGCGCGATCTCTTTGTCTGGCAGCTGTGCGGTGATGTTTTTAAGGTCGGCGCCTATGTTTTCGGATATCTGGTTATCGCCAAAGCCTCGCTGCGCTTTTATGTTCTGACTGAGATCAGCCAGTTCCTGTTGCTGACGCTGTTCTCACGCTGGTTGATCCCGTTACATGGCGCGACGGGGGCGGCGCAGGCCTATATGTTTACCTATATGGCTTACTTTGCCCTCTGTTGTGGCGCTTTTATTGTTTACTGCCGGAAAAAATGACTTTAATTCACGTTTTGGGATCGGACATTCCCCACCACAATCTTACGGTGCTGCGCTTTTTCAACGACGTACTCAGCGTTGAGCAGCCAGCGGCTGCGCCACGCCATTTTATGGTGGTGACGCAGCAGCCTGAGAGCCTGGCGCCGTTCAGTGCGTTGCAGATCGAGTGCTTTACCAGTAAGAAAGCGCTGGCGCAGGCGGTAGTGCAGCGGGCCAGAAATCGTCAGCAGCGTTTTTTCTGCCACGGACAATTTAACCCGTGGATCTGGCTGGCGTTACTCAGCGGTAAGCTGCGTCGTTCACAGCTGTTCTGGCACGTCTGGGGCGCCGATCTTTATGAAGATTCGCGCAGCCTGAAGTTCCGCCTGTTCTATCTGGTTCGCCGGATAGCGCAGGGGCGGGTTGCACAGATTTTTGCGACCCGGGGCGACCTGCATCACTACCAGCAGCGCCATCGGCGCGTACCCGGTTCACTGCTCTATTTTCCCACCAGAATGCCCGCCGCAGCCGTTGAATCTGTCCCGTCGCAACCTTTTACGCTGTTGCTGGGTAACTCGGGCGATCCGAGTAACCGACATATCGAAGGCTTAAAAGCGATTCACGCGCAGTTTGGCGAGCAGGTGCGTATCGAGGTCCCTTTGGGCTATCCGCCAGGTAATGAGGCTTATATCAGCCAGATTCAGGCCGCTGCCGATGCGCTGTTCCCGAACGGGCAGGTGAATCTGATGCGTGAAAACCTGGCCTTCGATGATTACTTAGCCCTGCTGGCGCGCTGCCATGTCGGCTATTTTATGTTTGAACGTCAGCAAGGGGTGGGAACACTCTGCCTGCTGATCCAGGCCAACGTGCCGTTTGTCCTGACCCGCAAAAATCCATTCTGGCGTGATGTGGCAGAGCAGCAGCTTCCGGTATTGTTCAGTGAAGATACGCTGTCGCCTGCGGTGATCGCCGAGGCACGTCGTCAGCTGATGAGCTGTGATAAACAGGCTATCGCCTTTTTTGCGCCGGGTTATCTGGCGGGCTGGCGAGCCGCGTTACAGCTTAGCGAAGGGGAGTTGTCATGAGTCTTATGCAGTTTGGCGGCCTGCTGGTGGTCTATCTGCTGTCGCTGGTTTTTATTCTGACCCTGACCTGGCGGGAGTTTAAGCGCGTCCGTTTTAACTTTCATCTGTTCTTCACATTGCTGTTCTTACTGACCTTTTACTTCGGCTTCCCGCTGACCTCCGTGCTGGTGTTTCGCTTTAATGTCGAAGTGGTGCCGGTTGAGAACCTGCTGGAGGCGCTGCTGTCGGCCACGGCGTTTTACGCCATTTATTACGTCAGCTATAAAGTGCGACTGAAACCCGCCAGCGCGTCTCCGGCGAAGCCCTGGCTGCAGATGAATCGCGTCGAAACCCATCTGACCTGCGTGATCCTGGCGCTGGTGGCGCTGGGTACGGTGACGGTGTTCTTCATTCATAACGGTTTTCTGCTGTTCCGCCTGACCGCCTATAACCAGATTTTCTCCAGTGAAGTGTCGGGTGTAGCGCTTAAGCGCTTCTTCTATTTCTTTATTCCGGCGATGCTGATCCCCTACTTTTTGAGCCCGACGCGCCGCAACTGGCTGCTGTTCCTGGTGGTGACCGTTGCCTTTGGTTTACTGACCTACGCGCTGGTGGGCGGTACCCGAGCCAATATTATTATAGCGTTTGCCCTGTTCCTGTTTATCGGGATTACCCGTGGCTGGATCACTTTGTGGATGCTGGCAACGGCGGGCGTGCTGGCGATTGCAGGAATGTTCTGGCTGGCACTGCGCCGCTATAACCTCGACGTTATGGGCGATGAAGCGTTCTATACCTTTCTGTATCTGACGCGTGATACCTTCTCGCCGTGGGAGAATCTCGCCTTGCTGCTGGATAACTACGCCAGAATTGAGTTTCAGGGGCTGGCACCGCTGTGGCGTGATTTCTACGTTTTCATTCCGACCTGGCTCTGGCCGGATCGGCCGCTGGCAGTGTTAAACAGTGCTAACTACTTCACCTGGGAAGTGCTGAACAACCATTCTGGCCTGGCGATCTCACCCACGCTGATAGGGTCGCTGGTGGTGATGGGCGGCGTCTGGGCGATTCCGATCGGTGCGGTCGCGGTAGGGATGATTATAAAAGCCTTTGATGCGATCTATCAGCGTGGCTGCCTTGAGACCAACCGTTACACCGGCGCTATCCTGCAAAGCTTCTGTTTTGGTGCGGTCTTAAACATGATCGTGCTGGCACGCGAAGGCCTTGATGCGTTCGGTTCACGCGTGGTGTTTTTCTGCATCATTTTTGCTGCCTGTCTGGGCATGGCTAAATTACTTTTCTGGTTACTGGATCGCGCAGGTTTGATTCGCGACCGCAGCGGGCGGGTGTTGCACAGCCCGCTCTGAGTAACCTCTGGGATTGACGGAAGATATGACAAAGTTAACTGAGACGCCGCAGTACCGGATTCGCGGCGTTGAGTTGTATGGCTTCGAAAACATGCCGTCGGCGGTGAATTTTTTGATGCCCCCGCAGAGCGTACGCAGCGGTATTTTAGTGGCGATTAATGCGGAGAAGATCCTGACCGCTGAGCGGGATGAGGGATTACGCACGCTGTTAGCGCAGGCGGAATATGCGTACGCCGATGGCATCAGCATTGTGCGCTCGATTCGTAAAAAGTATCCACACGCGTCGGTGCAGCGCATTGCGGGTGCAGATTTATGGGAAGCGCTGATGGAACGCGCCGGGCGGGAAGGAACGCCTGTGTTTCTTATCGGCGGTCGTCAGCAGGTGCTGGATGAAACCTGCGATAAGCTACGTCGTCAGTGGAATGTGAATATTGTCGGGGCGCAGGATGGCTATTTTGCGCCAGCCGATCAGGATGCGCTGTTTGCCCGGATTGCAGCCAGTGGCGCGAAGCTGGTGACTGTAGCGCTGGGGTCGCCACGTCAGGAGCTATTGATGCTGGCGTGCCGTGCGCACTGGCCTGATGCGCTCTATATGGGCGTGGGTGGAACGTACGATGTTTTCACCGGCCATGTGAAGCGAGCGCCGGAGATCTGGCAGCGGTTGGGGCTGGAGTGGCTCTATCGTCTGATTCGGCAGCCTGGCCGCCTGCGCCGGCAATTAAAACTGCTTAAATATTTGCGCTATCACTGGCGTGGCGATCTCTGATATTGCTGATAAATGCCGCATTTTTACGCGTTGTGAGAGAGGAAATGCACTATTTGTCGACAAAATGCACAAAGCGTAATCAAACGCGTCTTTTTATTTAAAAAGCACTAGACACGATGGGCGCTTATCTCTAGTATGCACATCCGCAACGGCGCTACGCGCCCGTAGCTCAGCTGGATAGAGCGCTGCCCTCCGGAGGCAGAGGTCTCAGGTTCGAATCCTGTCGGGCGCGCCATATCGTTTGTGCGCATGAGCTTCGGTGGTTGATTTACCGCGGTTGGCAGTAGAGATTTAAATGCTGCAGGTTTTTAACTTGTGACATTAAGTATTGTGGTGGCTATAGCTCAGTTGGTAGAGCCCTGGATTGTGATTCCAGTTGTCGTGGGTTCGAGTCCCATTAGCCACCCCAGATTTTGCTGGGAAACGCGAAGGTGGCGGAATTGGTAGACGCGCTAGCTTCAGGTGTTAGTGTCTTAACGGACGTGAGGGTTCAAGTCCCTCTCTTCGCACCAGGCAAAACAGTTAAAAAAATCGGCGAGTAGCGCAGCTTGGTAGCGCAACTGGTTTGGGACCAGTGGGTCGGAGGTTCGAATCCTCTCTCGCCGACCATTTTAGAAACCTGTCTGAAAAGACAGGTTTTTTTTCGTCTGCAGAAAAGAGGATGAGAACCTCCGAAGGAGGTTTGAGCCGAGCGTAGCGAGACAACGTTGCTTCAGCAACGGCCCGCAGGGCGCGGCTCGCAGAGCAGTGTAATCCTCTCTCGCCGACCATTTTAGAAACCTGTCTGAAAAGACAGGTTTTTTTTCGTCTGCAGATAAGAGGATGAGGACCTCCGAAAGAGGTTTAGGTGAGTACAGCTAAATAAGTTTGCTGTAAATCCGAGCCTGCCAAGGGAACATGGTCAGATCGGAAAGTCGCTTTAGCCATCCATGGCCGCTCGGCCCACACGATTACGCACCTCATCCCTGAGGTGCGCCCGTAAACGGGCCAACGCTTTGCGTTGTTCAAAAACGCTCCCGGCGTTTTTGTCCCTGGCGTGGGACGCTTTCCTCTTCTGACCATGCTCCCTGCGCGTTGAGCTTATGCGCTGTCGTCAGATGCATCCGGGTTTAGATCTGTCATTTGTCTGAAGCGTCCTTGTAAGTATCAGATGCGTCTGCCATACGTGAAGCGAAGGGAGCATACGCCTGTAGCAAAGCATCGCGGGCCAGGGACGGCCCGCGCTGAGCCTGCCATGGATGGCGTCTTTTGCGTCTTTGCGAAAGGCGTATGCTCCCTGAAGCCCGCACAGCAGTGAGAGCGGGCTGCTTGTTAGCTAATCCTTTGATGCCAGCTCACCCTCGATTTCGCCAGTTGTCAGATAAAGTTGCTTAAACAGTAGCAACAGCGTCGTGAATTGCCGACAAATAAGTCATTGTTATTGTTGAGTTCACAGAGAGATTGACCTTGCTGTCTCCATTCAGAGACAGAGAAAATGCCAGCTGTCGCTGGATACCGACATTTCCCGACAGGCCTGTTGAATGAAGCTTTGAGCTAATTTTTTAACCTGCTGATTTATCGTGATTTTAAAAATAATCATAAACCTGGCATGGCTTGTGCAATACTTCTGCTGTAGATGCTCATTCCACCTCTTATGTCTGCTGATGCTACATAAACCTGGGAATGACGCAGAGCCAATTTTAGGTACCTGTTGTCTGCCTGCCTGTATCGCGAAAGCCTTACAGGGTTAACAGACACTACGTTGAGTCAGGTACCTCCCGGTTGTCTTACCGACCTGATCTTACACCTGCCAGTGGCAGGTGTTTTTTTTGCCTGCGAAAGCGTGCTGGCAGATTGCGGGCACAAAAAAGCCGGGCAAGCCCGGCTTTCTCAGGTATGAAAAGAGGATCAGGCGTTGGGATTGTTCTTCAGTGTGAGTAACAACCCTTCACGACGCATCTTCGCCGCTTCTTCCGGGCGACGCAGACGATCGTAAACATCCGCCAGCCATGCATAATCAAACGCGTCAGGACGCTGTGCCAGCGCCTGCTGCAGTGCCTCAGCAGCCTGCTGCCATTCACCATGCCGCATCAGCAACTGCCCCAGCGTACTGTGCAGCAGCGGTGTTGCGCCGTGTTGTTTGATTTGCTGGCGTAGAACTTTCTCCAGCGCTTCCGGATTACCGCTTTTGATGCGAGGCATCAGCAGTACCAGACGATCGTCATAATGACGCTTGAGGCCCTCCAGCACGATCGATTGCGCGGTGTCGTGATCGTTGCATTCAATCAGATGATCCGCCATGGCCACCTGCAGCGTCGTTTCCTGACGGGTTTTGCGGCTCAGATCGTTCCACCAGCGCTTCAGCCCATCGCTGCCCTGGTCGGCCATCGCCTGATTCATCAGACCCAGCCAGGCCTGCTGCTGTAACGCATCACGATGCAGTTCATCGCCGACCTGCGCCTTCTGCATGGCGGGCAGAATATCCAGCAATGCACTCCAGGCACCAGTACGGACATACGCCTGTTCGGCGAGGCGCAGCACTTCAGGATGACGCGGTGCCACTTCCAGCAGACGGTCAATGCTATGACGCGCAGCATGATCTTCGTTACGTGCCAGCTGAATACGTGCGCGGGCAATTTCTACCGGAATAGTGTTGCTCTCCGACAGGTCTGCAGCACGTTCAAGATGCTGATTAGCACGGATTTCATCACCACGCTGTTGCGCAGCTTCTGCTGCCAGCAGGTAGTTCGCCACCGGCACATCAGCGTGATCGGCATCTTTAGAAAGCAGTTTTTCCACCTGACGGTGATCGCCTTCTGCCAGCTTCATCAGCGCCGACTGAGTATGACGCTGGGCGCGACGGCGTTTACGTCCGGTAAACCAGCCACGGGTACGCGCGCCGGTGTGCAGCACGCGGCGCAGCAGCCATTCCACGGCCAGAATCACCAGCAGGCTGAGGATGAGGATAATGACCAGGCCGGTGACGCTGGTTTCGATATTCCAGTTATCGGTCTGAATCAGCACGTAGCCCTGATGACCGGCAATCATCGGTCCCAGCACTACGCCAGCAATCAGCAGGATAAAGAGGATAAATACCTTAAGCATGCTTAGCCTCCCTGCTGATTAGCAGCGGCAGACGGTTGCGCTAACAGGTTCCGAACGCGGGTCTGCATCAGCTGTTCCAGCAACGGCTGACTTTCCAGGTTATCCGGCAGATCCATATTGATGTTCTGCTGGCTCAGCTCATCCAGCTGGGCAAGGAAGGCTTTGGTAGCGGCATCATTGGTGTCGTACCAGGCGCGAACCCATGCGGACACGGTGTCGATAGATTGTTTATAAATCTCATCCTGATGACGCGGTACCGCCTGAGCAGCAATCAGCAAACGCGAGCGGATATTCTCACGCAGATAAACATCCTGATTAGGGGCCAGCAGCGGCTGGGCGGTGTTATCGCGGCGGCGGATGGTAATAAAATCATCCATAAAGTTATGCCAGCTTTTCACCAGATTCTGACGCCATTCGCGCACGGAACCTGACAGTTCACCGCCATCGCTGTCCATCGGCGCATCATCGCTGTCGTTATCGGCCAGACGCAGATTATCAACGTTGTTCGACAGCTGGTTCAGTTTGAGGATCACGCCGTCATAATCGACCTGCGTAACAGAAGAGAGGTTACTGATATCCTGGGTCAGCGCACGACGCACATTCATGACGCTGGGATCGTTCATGTCTGCCAGGCTGGCATCGGCGCTTTTCAGCAGTGCAGCGGCGGTGGTGACATCCTGGTCGCTCCAGAGTTTGCGACCAGCCAGTTTCACCAGATAGTCCGCCTGTGCCAGCAACCAGCTGCGCACGTCGTTACCAGAAATCACGGCCACTTTTTCACGCAGGGTTTCCAGCTCTTTTGCTGACGCGTTCTGCTGTGTCTGGGCTGTCTGCAACGCGGTTTCAGCGCCGCTCAGTTGCTGAGTCAGCTGCTGTTTGTCGCTGCTGGCCTGCTGTTGCAACGCGCTTAATTGTTCGCTCAGCTTCTGATTGGTTTGTGCCTGTAAATCAGCCTGATGTTTCCCGTTAAGGTATAAACCCGCACCAATCGCCAGCGCAATGACAATCGCAACTGCACCCAGCACCATGCCACCATTTTTCGCATTACGCGGTGGTGTGCTGTTGCTGGAAGGAGAGCGGTCGACCGCTGGGGTGGTTTCTTCAACCATGGCGGAGGAGTCTTTTTGTTCCGTCATATGTGGCACATCCCATTGTTAAAGTTCAGCGTAACGCGCGCAGCAGCGCATCGTTATCGGCACCATCGGCTACCTGAATATCCTGCCAACCCAATCCTGCGGCCAGGGTAGCCAAACGTTCACTGACGACAACCAGTCGGCAGTTGAGCAGCCATTCCTCGCGATCAATTGCGGGGAACAGCGAAAAAAGCTGTTGTAACATTTCACCGCTGGTCACCACCAGCACGGAGACACCGCGATCGCGCCAGCGGCGTCCTTCAACGGGTCCATCATAATACTTCTGGCAGCGCTGATAACAGGCTGCAAACGACACCTCAGCCCCTCGCCGGGTTAACGTCTGTGCCAGCAACTCGCGTCCGGGATCGCCACGCAGGATCAGTGCACGTTTACCGGCAACCTGCTGAAGGGTATTCAGCTGGATCAGTTCTTCACTGGTTTCATGTGCATGAGGCCAGGTCACCTGCTGTCCGCTGGCGGTATGAAACGCCAGTGCGGTGCTGCGACCAATTGCATAATAGTCCAGCTCAGCGGGCCATGCTGTGACGGTGTGTTGTGCGTAATGTATAACCTGCTGAGAAAGGATAAAAACCAGGTCGCCAGGGCGAAGTGCGGCGAGCTTTTGTGGCAGAGAGGTGAGATCAGCGCCCGGCGCAAATTCGATCAGCGGCAGGCTCCACGCCTGTTTGCCAAGGGCATGCAGGCGTGACACCAGCTCTGCCGCTGCGGGTTCCGGTCGCGTCACCAGAATGGTCATGCCGGCGGCTGCCCCTGATAAACTTCCTGCAGGATTTCACGCGCGCCGCCATTGAGCAGTTCATCGGCCAGTGAAATGCCCATCTGTTCAGCCTGAGCGCGGGGACCACGGCGTTCGCCGCTGACCATGACCCGGCCATCCGGTGCGCCGACCATGCCGCGCAGCCAGAGGTCATCGCCTTCCAGCACCGCGAAACTGCCGATTGGCACCTGGCAGCCACCCTCTAAACGGGTATTCATGGCGCGCTCCGCTCTGACACAGACTTCGGTGTCATCGTGATTCAGCGCCTGCAACAGGCCAATTAAGGTGGTGTCGTCCAGACGGCATTCAATGCCGACCGCACCCTGACCCACGGCGGGCAGGGAAACTTCGGCAGGCATCGCCTGACGAATGCGATCTTCCAGTCCCAGGCGTTTCAGCCCGGCGACAGCAAGAATAATCGCGTCATACTCTCCGGCATCGAGCTTGCCGAGGCGGGTGCCGACATTGCCACGCAGCGAGCGGATAACCAGGTCCGGACGGCGCGCACTAATCTGGCACTGACGGCGCAGGCTGGACGTGCCGACAATGGCACCCTGTGGCAGCGCGTCGATAGAGTCATAATGATGAGAAACGAACGCATCGCGCGGATCGTCGCGCTCGCAGATGGTTACCAGGCCCAGACCTTCCGGGAAATTGACCGGCACATCCTTCATCGAGTGCACCGCCATATCGGCACGGCCATCCTGCATCGCCAGCTCGAGCTCTTTGACAAACAGCCCTTTGCCACCCACTTTTGCCAGCGGCGTATCAAGGATAATGTCACCTTTCGTGACCATAGGCACCAGCTCAACGCGCAGTCCCGGATGGGCACTCATGAGTCGTTGCTGTACATAATGTGCCTGCCATAATGCGAGCGGGCTTTGTCTTGTAGCAATTCTGAAAATTTTGTCTAACATGCTGTTAACCATTTTTATCGTTCACTGAATATCCTATCATCTCTGGGTGAAGACTGTCAGTTTCAACGGATTGAAAACGGCCTGCGTGCGGTTTCAGGCCGGTTTATTAAGCCATAACGTGGGAACCAGAGCTGAAAAGGCGGGAAGCTGGTAAGAACGTGCTAAACTGTCAGGTAGCGCAACTTTCTTTACGGTCAATCTGCAGGGTGTTAGATTGATCACGTTTCCAGCAATTATCTGCCCACTTTTTTACTTTATAAGCGGCAGAGTGTGGAAACAGGGTGCTTAAACACTGGGACAATCAGGCGAAACGTCTTGTACCTCTACATTGAGACACTGAAACAGAGACTGGATGCAATCAACCAGCTGCGCGTTGATCGTGCGCTGGCTGCTATGGGACCCGCTTTTCAGCGCGTCTACAGTCTGCTGCCAACCTTATTACATTATCAACATCCGCAGATGCCGGGTTACCTTGAAGGTAGCGTTCCACATGGCATCAGCTTCTTCACGCCTGATGAAAATCAGCGTCAGCTGCTGGCCGATCTCACCGGCGACAGCGATCTGCGTCATGCCGATGCGCCAAAAGGCGAAATGCCGATCACGGCTATCTATTCTATGGGCAGCACCTCATCTGTCGGCCAGAACAGCGTCTCGGATCTCGATATCTGGGTCTGCCATCAATCCTGGCTCGATAATGAAGAGCGTCTGAATCTGCAGCGCAAATGTACGCTGCTGCAGAAGTGGTGCGTTTCGATGGGCGTGGAGGTGAGTTTCTTTCTGATTGATGAGAACCGCTTCCGCCACAACGAAAGCGGCAGTCTGGGCGGTGAAGATTGCGGTTCAACACAACACATTTTACTGCTGGATGAGTTTTACCGTACCGCGGTTCGTATGGCGGGTAAACGCATCCTGTGGAATATGGTGCCGGGCGAAGAAGAGCACAATTACGACGACTACGTGATGTCGCTTTACGCCAAAGGCGTGCTGACCCCTAATGAGTGGCTCGATCTTGGCGGCCTCGGCACGCTGTCGGCGGAAGAGTATTTCGGCGCCAGCCTGTGGCAGCTCTATAAAAGCATCGACTCCCCGTATAAAGCCGTACTGAAAACGTTGCTGCTGGAAGCGTACAGCTGGGAATACCCGAATACGCAACTGCTGGCGATGGATATCAAACAGCGCCTGCATGACGGTGAAATTATCTGCTTCGGGCTTGATCCTTACTGCATGATGCTGGAGCGCGTCACGCACTATCTGACCAGCGTTGACGATCAGCCGCGTCTTGACCTGGTGCGTCGCTGCTTCTACCTCAAAGTGTGTGAAAAGCTCAGCACCGAAGATCATCAGCACCGCACCGGCTGGCGTCGCGAAATTTTATCGCAGCTGGTCAAAGAGTGGGGCTGGAACGAAGAGAAGATCGCCATTCTGGACAACCGCGCTGAGTGGAAAATCGAGCGGGTGCGCGAAGCCCATAATGAATTGCTGGATGCGATGATGCAGAGTTATCGCAACCTGATCCGTTTTGCCCGCCGCAATAACTTAAGCGTCAGCGCCAGCCCGCAGGATATCGGTGTGTTGACCCGTAAACTGTATGCCGCGTTTGAAGCGCTGCCGGGCAAAGTGACGCTGGTGAATCCGCAGATTTCGCCCGATCTCTCCGAGCCCAATCTGACCTTTATTCATGTGCCGCCTGGCCGCGCCAACCGTTCCGGCTGGTATCTCTACAACCAGGCACCGGACATGGATTCGATTATCAGCCATCAGCCGCTGGAATATAACCGTTACCTGAATAAGCTGGTGGCGTGGGCGTGGTTCAATGGGCTGCTGACCCGTAAAACCCGGCTGCATATTAAAGGCAATGAGGTTTGCGATCTGGCGCGTCTGCAGGAGCTGGTTAACGATGTTTCCAGCCATTTCCCGCTGCGTCTGCCCTCGCCGACGCCAAAAGCGCTCTACAGTCCGTGCGAAATCCGGCACCTTGCGATTATTGTTAACCTTGAACACGATCCGACGGCGGCCTTCCGCAATCAGGTGGTGCACTTCGACTTCCGTAAGCTGGATGTCTTTAGTTTTGGTCAGCAGCAGCAGTGCCTGATTGGCAGCATCGATCTGCTCTATCGCAACTCCTGGAATGAGGTACGTACGCTGCACTTCAGTGGCGAACAGGCGATGATCGAAGGGCTGAAAACCATTCTCGGCAAGATGCATCAGGATGCTGCACCGCCCGATACAGTGGAGGTGTTCTGCTACAGCCAGCATCTGCGTGGTCTGATTCGGACGCGGGTACAGCAGCTGGTCTCCGAATGCATTGAGCTGCGCCTCTCCAGCACACGTCAGGAGCCGGGTCGCTTTAAAGCGCTGCGTATGGCGGGTGAGACCTGGGGCCTGTTCTTTGAACGCATGAGCGTTTCGGTGCAGAAGCTGGAAAACGCGGTTGAGTTTTATGGCGCGATCTCCAACAACAAGCTGCACGGACTGTCGATCAAAGTCGAAACGAATCAGACGCCGCTGCCACCCGTGGTCAACGGTTATGCCAGCGAAGGCATTATTCAGTTCTTCTTTGAAAACACCACCGATGAGCGCGGCTTCAATATCTACATCCTTGATGAGACTAATCGGGTTGAGGTCTATCATCACTGTGAAGGCAGCAAAGAGGAGCTGGTGCGCGACGTCAGCCGGTTCTACTCCTCATCGCACGATCGCTTTACCTATGGTTCGAGCTTTATCAACTTCAACCTGCCGCAGTTCTACCAGATTGTGAACACCGGTGAGCGATTCCAGGTGATTCCGTTCCGTAGCCAGACGCTGACGCAGCTGTGTACCTCGCAGCCTGATAACGACAACAGCGACTATCAGCCACGCTATCAGGTGCACTGATGCTGACGGGCTGCCTGCGCTCTGCAGGTGGCCGCTATCTTCCCGGCTTGACACCCGCTTCACGCTATTTGCGGGCATTTCCTGTTGCTTTTCCACCTTCAACTGCGATGATAAGCATCCAGGTAAAGGACATGAAGAGCATAAAGAATGAAGAAAGTAATAAGCCTGTTGGCCATGACACTGGCAGTAATCAGCCTTGCAGGTTGTGGTCTGAAAGGACCGCTCTACTTCCCGCCGAAGGATCAGCCGAAGAAACAACAAGCCCCAACCGACCGCCAGAAAGCGGATGCCTCTAAAGCCGATGTCGGCGGGCTGGTTACCGGCAATTCAGGCGTAAAAGCGAACTAATCTGATGGCTTATCCGGCGGAGCAAAAAATGCAGTTCTCCAAAATGCACGGTCTCGGCAACGATTTTATGGTTGTGGATGCGGTGACACAAAACGTCTTCTTTTCGCCGGAATTGATCCGCCGGCTGGCCGATCGTCATCTGGGGATCGGTTTTGATCAACTGCTGATTGTTGAACCGCCTTATGATCCCGATCTCGATTTCCACTATCGCATTTTCAACGCCGACGGCAGTGAAGTCGCACAGTGCGGCAACGGTGCGCGCTGCTTTGCCCGCTTTGTTCAGCTGAAAGGGCTGACCAACAAAAGTGACATCCGGGTCAGTACGCAGAATGGCCGCATGGTGTTGACCGTCACGCCTGACGACCAGGTGCGCGTGAACATGGGCGAGCCAAACTTTGAGCCTCAGCAGGTGCCGTTCCGCGCCAACAAAGCCGAAAATCTCTATCTGCTACGTGTGGCCGAACAGACGGTGATGTTGGGTGCGGTGTCGATGGGCAACCCGCACTGCGTTATCCAGGTTGAAAGTGTCAAAACCGCGCAGGTTGAACTGCTTGGCCCGATTCTGGAGAGTCATGAACGCTTCCCGGATCGCGTCAATGTCGGTTTTATGGAGATCATCAATCCCGAACATATCCGCCTGCGCGTTTACGAACGCGGAGCGGGTGAAACGCAGGCGTGCGGCAGCGGCGCCTGTGCTGCCGTTGCATGTGGCATTCAGCAGGGCATTCTGGCACCCAAAGTGCGTGTCGACCTGCCTGGCGGAACGCTGCACATCACCTGGAAAGGCGCCGGTCAGCCGCTCTATATGACCGGGCCTGCGACACACGTCTACGATGGGTTTATTCATCTATGAAAAATATCGAAGAGCAGGCTGACAGTTCGGTTCTGCTGGACGATCAGGCCGTCAGTGATTATCTGCGGCAGAATCCCGATTTCTTTATCCGCAATGCCCGCGCAGTTGAACAGATGGCCGTGCCGCATCCGGTGCGTGGCAGCGTCTCGCTGGTCGAATGGCATATGGCGCGGCAACGCAACCATATTCAGCGGCTGGAAGAAGAGATCACGCTGCTGATGGAACAGGCCAGCGCTAACCACGAACTGTTTGACCGTCTGCTGTCGCTGGAAAGCCATCTGGCCGCGGCTGACTCGCTGCAGGATATGCTCAACCGTCTGCATCGCTGGGCGCGTGAGCTGGGCCTGGCGGGTGCCAATGTGCGGCTGTTCAGTGATAAATGGCTGCTGGGCGCGCCCTCCGATTTCTTTCAGCTGAGCCTTTCGCGTCAGGCGTTTGAACCGCTGCGTATTCAGCGCTTCGGTAACCAGCATCACTATCTTGGCAACATTAACGGGCCGGAACTGCTGCTGCTGTTGCCGCAGGCCAAAGCGATCGGGTCGGTTGCCATGTCGCTAATGGGTGAGGAGGGCGATCTCGGCGTGCTGGTGTTCAGCAGTCGTGACAGCCAGCATTATCAATCGGGCATGGGGACACTGCTGTTGCAGCATCTGTCGCAGATGATGCCTGATCTGCTCTCCCGCTGGGTTGAACGCGCATGAGCAGCGCGCTGCAGGAGGCCGTCGACGGATTTCTGCGCTACCTGAAAGTGGAGCGCCAGCTCAGTCCGTTAACCCAGAGCAGCTATGCGCGCCAGCTTGCCGCGCTGGTGGCGATTGCTGATGAGATGAAGCTCAGCAGCTGGGCGCAGCTGGAACCAGCACAGGTGCGCAGCATGGCGGCGCGCAGCCGTCGCGCCGGACTGGCCGCCAGCAGCCTCGCGCTGCGGCTCTCCGCCCTGCGCAGTTTTCTCGACTGGCAGGTGAGCCAGGGTTTGCTTTCCGCCAACCCGGCCAAAGGGGTGATGACGCCGCGTAAAGCGCGCCATCTGCCTAAAAACATTGATGTTGATGAAGTGAATCAACTGCTGGAGATCGACCTTAGCGATCCGCTGGCGGTGCGCGACCGGGCGATGCTGGAAGTGATGTATGGCGGCGGTTTGCGTCTCTCTGAACTGGTGAATATGGATTGTCGCCACGTTGATCTCGATTCAGGCGAAGTGTGGGTCGTCGGTAAGGGCAGCAAAGAGCGCCGGATACCGATTGGTCGCACGGCGGTCACCTGGATCCAGCACTGGCTGCCGCTGCGTGAAACCTTTGGCGCCCAGGATGATGCGCTGTTTCTTTCGACGCGCGGCAACCGCATCTCGCCACGTAACGTGCAGAAACGCTTTGCCGAATGGGGCATCCGACAGGGCGTGGCCAGCCATATCCATCCGCATAAGCTACGACACTCATTTGCCACGCATCTGCTGGAATCCAGTGGTGACCTGCGCGCCGTGCAGGAGTTGCTGGGCCATGCAAACCTGTCGACGACCCAGATCTATACCCATCTCGACTTCCAGCATCTGGCTTCGGTGTATGACGCTGCGCATCCCCGCGCCAAACGAGGAAAGAACGAATGAAGTTTTATCGTCCGCTGTCGGCCATAAAAGCCATGACCTTCGACCTTGATGACACACTCTACGATAACTACCCGGTCATCCGTCGCACCACCCTGGAATCCCATGCCGCGTTGCAGGCTTTTCATCCGGCGCTGCGTGACTTCACGCCGCAGGATTATCAGCAGTTGCGCGATGAACTGCTGCAGCGCGAACCTGATATCTATCATGATGTTTCGGAGTGGCGACGCCGTTCGGTTGAGCTGGCGATGCTGAATATCGGCCTCTCTGCTGCTGAAGCCACCGCGGGCGCGGCAGAAGTGATGGCGGTCTTCCATCAGTGGCGGAGTCAGGTCGAGATGCCGGATGAGACGCACCAGACGCTGAAAGCCCTGGCGGAGAAAATCCCGCTGGTGGCGGTCACCAACGGCAACGCCTGCCCGGAAAAAATGGGCATTGCCGAATACTTCCGCTTCACACTGCGGGCCGGCCCGGACGGGCGCGCCAAGCCATGGCAGGATATGTATCAGCTTGCCGCGCAACGCCTTGATATCGCGCCACACCATATTCTGCATGTGGGTGATGACCTGACCACCGACGTGGCGGGTTCACTGCGCTGCGGGCTGCAGGCCTGCTGGAT
Source organism: Pantoea sp. paga (assembly GCF_007558755.1). Lineage (NCBI taxonomy): Bacteria > Pseudomonadati > Pseudomonadota > Gammaproteobacteria > Enterobacterales > Erwiniaceae > Pantoea > Pantoea sp. paga. The sequence goes on along the minus strand of NZ_VLTF01000007.1, from coordinate 42,351 downwards.
TAACCTGCGGCAGGGCAACCTGATGCATATCCCGGATGCGCGCCTGTTGCCGCATGTCGAAATTTCGCGATTGGCATCACTCACCTCACTGCTATAATGGCTGTAAATTTATCCAGTCGTCTCCTCTTTCTGTTTTGCCGCCGTCCCTTATCCGGCACCTGTGTCGCCGCCTGACTGGCAGCGATAATGCCTTGCGGCAGGCGGAATAATCAGTGTGACGACGGCGTTTTTTTCTTTGGTAATCGGTGCTTATGGACGTTTCTGAACTGCTCGATGGTTTGAATGACAATCAGCGCGCTGCCGTTGCGGCACCGCGCAGTAACCTGCTGGTGCTGGCAGGCGCGGGCAGTGGTAAAACGCGGGTGCTGGTGCATCGCATTGCCTGGCTGATGTCGGTGGAGAACTGCTCGCCCTATTCGATTATGGCGGTGACCTTTACCAACAAAGCGGCAGCGGAGATGCGTCACCGTATCGAGCATCTGATCGGCACCAGTCAGGGCGGGATGTGGATCGGAACCTTCCACGGTCTGGCGCACCGCTTACTGCGCGCCCACCATCTTGACGCCGGTCTGCCACAGGATTTTCAGATCCTCGACAGCGAAGATCAGCTACGTCTGCTCAAGCGCCTGATCAAATCAATGAACCTTGATGACAAACAGTGGCCTGCGCGTCAGGGCATGTGGTACATCAATGGCAAAAAAGATGAAGGCCTGCGGCCAAAGCATATCGAAAGCTACGGCAATCCGATTGAGCAGACCTGGCTGCGCATCTATCAGGCCTATCAGGAAGCCTGTGATCGCGCGGGTTTAGTCGACTTTGCCGAGCTGTTGCTGCGCGCCCATGAGTTATGGCTCAACAAGCCACACATTCTTAATCACTACCGCGAACGCTTTACCAATGTGCTGGTGGATGAGTTCCAGGATACCAACAACATTCAGTATGCCTGGATTCGGATGCTGGCGGGCGACAGTGGTCGGGTGATCATCGTGGGCGATGATGACCAGTCGATCTACGGCTGGCGCGGCGCGCAGGTCGAGAATATTCAGCGCTTTCTGCAGGATTTCCCCGGCGCGGAAACGATCCGTCTGGAGCAGAACTACCGCTCAACCAATAACATCCTGAAAGCCGCCAACGCCCTGATCGCTAACAACAATGGTCGTCTGGGGAAAGAGCTCTGGACCGAAGGCAGCGATGGCGAACCGATCTCGATTTACTGCGCCTTTAATGAGCTGGATGAAGCGCGCTTCGTGGTCAACCGCATTAAGGTCTGGATGGAGAACGGCGGTGCGCTCAACGACTGCGCCATTCTCTATCGCAGCAACGCCCAGTCGCGTGTGCTGGAAGAGGCATTACTGCAGAGCAGCATGCCGTACCGTATTTATGGCGGCATGCGCTTCTTCGAACGTCAGGAGATCAAAGATGCACTCTCCTATCTGCGTCTGATGGCGAACCGCAATGACGACGCGGCATTTGAACGCGTGGTAAATACCCCGACCCGCGGCGTGGGCGATCGCACGCTCGACGTGGTGCGTCAGACGGCCCGTGAACGTCAGATGACGCTGTGGCAGGCAACGCGTGAACTGCTGCAAAGCCGTGCGCTGGCCGGCCGGGCCGCGTCTGCGCTGCAACGCTTCTGTGAACTGGTTGATTCACTGGCAACCGAAACCGCCGAGTTACCGCTGCATGTTCAGACCGACCGGGTCATCAAAGACTCTGGCCTGTGGCTGATGTATGAGCAGGAAAAAGGTGAGAAGGGTCAGGCGCGTATCGAAAACCTTGAGGAGCTGGTGACCGCTACGCGGCAGTTCAGCTATCAGGATGAAGATGAAGATCTGATGCCGTTGCAGGCCTTTTTATCCCACGCCGCGCTGGAAGCGGGCGAAGGCCAGGCAGACAAATGGCAGGATGCAGTTCAGCTGATGACGCTGCACTCGGCAAAAGGGCTGGAGTTCAGCCAGGTGTTTATCGTCGGCATGGAAGAGGGCATGTTCCCGAGCCAGATGTCACTGGATGAAGGTGGCCGGCTGGAGGAGGAGCGTCGTCTGGCTTATGTCGGCGTGACCCGTGCGATGCTCAAGCTGACGCTGACCTACGCCGAAACCCGCCGACTCTATGGTAAGGAAGTGTATCACCGGCCGTCCCGTTTTATCGGCGAACTGCCCGAAGCGTGCATAGAAGAAGTGCGTCTGCGCGCCAGCGTCAGCCGTCCGGTAAACCATCAGCGTATGGGTGCCCCGGTGACCAAAAATGACAGTGGATTCGCGCTGGGTCAACGTGTTCATCACGCAAAATTTGGCGAAGGCACCATCATTAATCTGGAAGGCAGCGGCGAGCATAGCCGTCTTCAGGTGGCGTTTCAGGGGCAGGGAATCAAGTGGCTGGTGGCGGCTTACGCGAAGCTGGAAACGCTTTAGCGTGCGGTTGACGGCTTTTTCGTCTCAGCGTAACATGCGCCCACTATTATCATGAGAGGACAATGCCTTGGACACGCCCAGTCGATGCTGGCTCAATGACCTGGATTCCAGGAATAACATCTAAGGCTACCTCTTTACGCGGGTAGCCTTAGCGGTTATCAGCGACCTCCCTTTTTGATTCCGTCGCGAGTCAGCACTGATTTATCTCTGAAACTCTGTTTCCGTGTTCAGGCTGCCCGTTCCATGTTGAGGAACGGCGGACTGCCTTGTCCCATTTAGTCTGCAATGGGGAGTATTGCTATGCTGAGCGCATTTAAACTGGATCACAGCCGCCTGACGCGACTGGAGCTGGAAGACGAAAACGACAAACTGACGACCTCTGTCTGGGTCGATCTGATCGAGCCGGAAGAGGGCGAACGTGATCGCGTGCAATCTGAGCTGGGCCAGAGTCTGGCAACACGGCCTGAGCTGGAAGATATCGAGGCCTCGGCACGCTTCTTCGAAGATGAAGATGGCCTGCATATCCACTCCTTCTTCTTCTATGAAGATGCTGACGATCACGCCGGTAACTCCACCGTGGCGTTCACCATCCGTGAAGGCCGCCTCTACACGCTGCGCGAACGTGAGCTGCCTGCTTTCCGTCTCTATCGCATGCGCGCCCGTAATCAGACCCTGATCGACGGCAATGCCTTTGAGCTGCTGCTTGACCTGTTTGAAACCAAAATCGAGCAGCTGGCGGACGAAATCGAGAACATCTACAGCGCACTGGAGAAACTCAGCCGGGTGATCATGGAAGGTCAGCAGGGCGAAGAGTACGATCAGGCGCTGTCGCGATTAGCGGAACTGGAAGATATCGGCTGGAAAGTGCGCCTCTGTCTGATGGATACCCAGCGCGCCCTGAACTTCCTGGTACGCAAAGCACGTTTGCCGGGCAATCAGCTGGAGCAGGCGCGTGAAATTCTGCGCGATATCGAATCGCTGCTGCCGCATAACGAATCACTGTTTCAGAAGGTCAACTTCCTGATGCAGGCGGCTATGGGTTTCATCAACATCGAGCAGAACCGCATTATCAAGATCTTCTCGGTGGTCTCCGTGGTGTTTCTGCCGCCGACGCTGGTCGCCTCCAGTTACGGGATGAACTTTGAGTTTATGCCGGAACTGAAGTGGAGCTTCGGTTATCCGGCGGCGATCGGCCTGATGATTCTGGCCGGACTGGCGCCCTATCTCTATTTCAAACGTAAAAACTGGCTTTAAAATAAGAACGGGCCATCTGAGATGGCCCGTTCTGCTGGCTCCTGTCCCCATTTCTGCGTAATCTTACCCTCCTGTTTTTACAAATTATTAACTTCTTATGGACGCTTTTTCGTTGCGCGCGCAGTGGACACTGCTGCTGCTGATCTCGGTATTACTGGGCGCGGTGCTGCATTATTTTCATGTGCCCGCTGCGCTGTTACTGGGGCCGATGATTGTCGGTGTAGTGATGGGGCTGTCGGGTGCCACGCTGCGAATTGATAAACGGCTGTTCCTGCTCGCTCAGGCCGTACTGGGCTGCATGATTGCGCAGAGTCTGTCGCCTTCGATTCTGGCCCCGCTGATTCAGGACTGGCCGATCGTGCTGACGGTGCTGCTGCTGACGCTGGCGGCCAGCGGCCTGTCAGGTTTTCTGCTGGTGCGCTTCAGTCATCTGCCTGGCCCGACCGGCGCATGGGGATCGTCGCCGGGCGGTGCATCGGCCATGGTGGCGATGGCGGGTGACTTTGGCGCTGACGTGCGGCTGGTCGCATTTATGCAATATCTGCGGGTGCTGTTTGTCGCCTCGGCGGCCGCACTGGTGGCGCGCATCGGGCTGGGTGATGAGGCGCACAGCGTCTCGCTGCTCTGGTTTCCACCGCTGAATCATGGCTTTGTTGTCACCCTGGTGTTGATGCTGACAGGCGCGTGGCTGGGCACACGACTGCGCATTCCTTCTGGCGCGCTGCTGCTGCCTGCGCTGGCGGGTGCGGCACTGCACAGTAGCGACATCGCGGTGTTACAGGTGCCGGAATGGCTGCTGGCCGTGGCCTATGCACTGATTGGCTGGAGCGTGGGATTACGTTTCACCCGCCCGATTTTTCTGCTGGCACTGCGCACGCTGCCGCAGATGCTGGCCTCGATCTTCGGGCTGATGCTGTTGTGTGGCGGGCTGGCGTGGATGCTGACGCGAATGCTGGATATCGATCTGATGACGGCCTATCTCGCCACCAGTCCAGGCGGGCTGGACACGGTGGCGATCATTGCGGCGGGAACCCAGGTCAACATGGCGTTTGTGATGGCGTTGCAGACGTTGCGTCTCTTTACTATCCTGCTGACCGGCCCGGCTTTAGCGCGCTTTATTTCACGCTATGCGCGAACGGGAACGGGAACGGAATGAAAACGCCACCGCATCGCAGACAAATACCAGCAGCGCCAGCCAGATGAAACCAAAAGTCACCATCTTGTCTGGCGTGATGGTCTCACCGTAAAACGCGACCGCCAGCACAAACATCAGCGTCGGACCGAGATACTGAAAGAAGCCTACGGTGGAAAGTCGCAGACGACTGCAGGCTGCCGCAAACAGCATCAGCGGAATGGTGGTCACAATGCCCGCCGCTATCAGCTTCAGGTTGAGACTCAGTGGGTTGGCGGATAAGTGGCTGGTGGCGCTGTCGGCAAAGCCAAACAGGTAAATCGCCGCCAGCGGAAACAGCCACAGAGTTTCAATCAGCATGCCGCTCTGCGCATCGACCTGAATCTTTTTACGCACCAGGCCATACAGGGCAAAACTCAGCGCCAGGCCCAGCGCGATGATCGGTAACGAGCCAAACTGCCACAGCTGCACCAGTACGCCGACGGTGGCCAGCAGCACGGCGAGCCACTGCAAGCGGCGAAACCGTTCGCGCAAAAACAGCATGCCGAACACCACGTTGATCAGCGGGTTAATAAAGTAGCCCAGGCTGGCTTCCAGCATATGCTGATTGTTGACTGCCCAGATAAACAGCAGCCAGTTGCCGCCGATAGTCACGGCCGTCAGCGCCAGCAGCAGCACTTTTTTAGGCTGGCGCAACACGCTGCGAACGCCGGGCCAGCTGCGGCTCAGGGTAATCAGTAACAGCATAAACAGTGCAGACCAGATCACCCGGTGCGTCATGATTTCCGTGGCGGGAACCTGCTTTACCAGCTTGAAATAAGCGGGCGCAATGCCCCAGATAAAGTAAGCGCCCAGTGCAAAGCCAACGCCCTGGCGGGTTTGTTGCGTATCCATATGCGATCCATTCAATGGCGTGGTTAGCCGATAAGATAGGTGGCGGTAGCCGTGGCGATATAATCGCCCTGTTGATTGTGCAGTTCCACACGCGCCACGGCGACTTTGTTACCGGCGCGCAGCAGGCTGCTGGTGGCGGTGAAGCGTTCGCCGCGTCCGGGACGCAGATAGTCGACGCGCATATCAATGGTACCCATGCGTGACAGACGCTGGCGCAGATCCGCTTCGCTGATGCTTTCCTGACGGGTTAACGCATTACTGACGCAGACCATGCCCGCCGCCACATCCAGTACCGACGCGATAACGCCGCCGTGCAGAATCTGCTGCGCCTGGTTGCCCACCAGCATGGTTTTGTTATTGAAGCTGATCTCTGCGTAGTCTGCGTCAAGGCGCATCAGTTCCAGGCCCAGCGCCTGATTAAACGGCATGTGATAAACGAAAATTTCGCCGACCAGCTGGCGAGCGTCCTGCTGTGTCAGCACGGGTGATGACATGATGATGTGTCCTGAAAAAATCGGGCCAGAGGGGCGCGGAATATGAATGAGTTGTGTATTCTATGCCGCCTGCGAGGGTGTTTCCAGTTTAAGAAATCAGCACTCATGCTCACTGCCATTTGCGTGTAGAATGGCCTGCTTTTTACGACACCCTTTCAGTTACTTTGATACGCAGCTGCTCACCGGAGAATTTTATGCGTAAGCATCGCGCCTTGCTGGCGGCAATGTTGATATTTCCTGCGCTGGCGCAGGCGGATGAAGCCCATATTAAAGAGGTTCATGACGCGCCACAGGTTCAGGGCAGCATTATCGCTAACCTGCTGGAGAAGCATGACAACCCGTTTGTTCTCTATCCTTACGAGAACAACTATCTGCTTTATACCTATACCAGCGACCTCAATAAAGAGGCGATCTCCTCCTATAACTGGGGAGAGAATGCCCGCAAAGATGAAGTGAAATTCCAGCTCAGCCTGGCGTTTCCGCTGTGGCGCGGTATTCTGGGCGACAACTCGGTGCTGGCAGCCTCTTACACCCAGCGTTCCTGGTGGCAGCTGTCGAATAGCGCTGAGTCATCGCCATTCCGTGAGACCAACTATGAGCCGCAGATTTTCCTGGGCTGGGCGACCGACTATTCGCTGGCGGGCTGGACACTGCGTGATGTCGAAGTGGGTCTGAATCACCAATCCAACGGACGAAGCGATCCCACCTCGCGCAGCTGGAACCGCGTCTATGCGCGTCTGATGGCAGAGAATGGTAACTTCCTGGCGGAAATCAAACCCTGGTATCGTATCCCTGAAGGGGCGAACAGCGATGATAATCCTGATATCACCAAATATATGGGTTACTACCGCACCCGTCTGGGCTATAAGCTCGGCGACAATATCTTCAGCGTAGAGGGCAACTATAACTGGAACAGCGGTTATGGCGGCGCTACCCTGGGCTGGAGCTACCCTATCACTGAGCACGTTCGCTTCTATACTCAGGTGTTTAGCGGTTACGGTGAATCACTGATCGATTACAACCATCGCCAGACGCGTCTGGGTGTGGGTGTAACACTTAACGACTTGTTCTAATCCATAACGAAAGACAGGAATCGCGTGGCAACCTCGGCAGTTCTTAATCAGGAAGCGCTGGCGCAGCAGGTATTGCAGGATACCTTCGGCTACCAGCATTTTCGTCCCGGTCAGCAGACGATCATCAATGAGGCGCTGAGCGGGCGCGATTGTCTGGTGGTGATGCCCACCGGCGGTGGTAAATCGCTCTGTTATCAGATCCCTGCGCTGGTGCGCGAGGGGCTGACGCTGGTGGTGTCGCCGCTGATCTCGCTGATGAAAGATCAGGTCGATCAACTGCTGGCAAACGGCGTGGCGGCGGCGTATCTCAACTCCACCATGACGCGCGATCAGCAGCAGACGGTGATGGCCGACTGCCGAACCGGTCGGGTTAAGCTGCTCTACATCGCCCCGGAACGCCTGATGATGGATAACTTCCTGGACAGTCTGGCGCACTGGCAACCGGCGATGCTGGCGGTGGATGAAGCGCACTGTATTTCCCAGTGGGGCCACGATTTCCGTCCGGAATATGGCGCACTCGGCAAGATGCGTCAGCGCTTCCCGGAATTACCGGTAATGGCGCTGACCGCTACCGCGGATGAAACCACCCGCAACGACATCGTTAACCTGCTGCATATGCAGGATCCGCTGATCCAGATCAGCAGTTTTGACCGCCCCAATATTCGCTACACGCTGGTGGAGAAATTTAAACCCACCGATCAGCTGCTGCGTTACGTTCAGGATCAGCGCGGCAAGTGCGGCATTATCTACTGCAACAGCCGGGCGAAGGTGGAAGACACCGCCGCGCGGCTGCAAAGCCGAGGGTTCAGCGTCGGGGCATACCATGCCGGGATCGACAGCGAACAGCGTGGCCGGGTGCAGGAAGCGTTTCAGCGTGACGATCTGCAAATCGTGGTAGCGACGGTGGCCTTTGGCATGGGCATCAACAAGCCCAACGTCCGTTTTGTGGTCCACTTCGATATCCCGCGCAACATTGAGTCCTATTATCAGGAAACCGGGCGGGCCGGACGTGATGGTCTGCCTGCCGAAGCGATGATGCTTTACGACCCGGCCGATATGGCCTGGCTGCGTAAATGTCTGGAAGAGAAAGTGCCCGGGCCGCTGCAGGATATTGAGCGTCACAAACTCAACGCCATGGGCGCGTTTGCTGAAGCGCAGACCTGCCGCCGTCTGGTGCTGCTGAACTATTTTGGCGAGGGCCGCCAGCAGCCGTGCGATAACTGCGATATCTGTCTCGACCCGCCTAAACGGTATGACGGCCTGGTTGAAGCGCAAAAAGCGCTCTCCGGCATCTACCGCGTGGGTCAGCGTTTTGGTATGGGCTATATCGTTGAGGTGCTGCGCGGGTCCAACAATCAGCGTATCCGAGAGCAGGGCCATGACAAACTGCCGGTCTATGGACTGGGAAAAGATCAGAGCCACGAACACTGGGTGAGCGTGTTACGTCAGCTAATCCATCTGGGGCTGGTGACGCAGAATATCGCTATGCATTCGGCTCTGCAGCTCACCGAAGCGGCGCGTCCCGTGCTGCGCGGTGAAGTGCCACTGATGCTGGCGGTGCCGCGTTTGATCACCGCAAAAACAAAAAGCAGCAGTCCGGCGAAGTTTCACGGTGGCAACTACGATCGCAAACTGTTCGCCAAGCTGCGTAAGCTGCGAAAAGCGATCGCCGATGAAGAGAATATTCCGCCTTACGTGGTGTTCAATGACGCCACACTGATAGAGATGGCAGAACAGATGCCGGTCAGCGCGTCAGAGATGCTCAGCGTCAACGGCGTGGGTCACCGCAAACTGGAGCGCTTTGGCAAACCTTTCCTGGTGATGATCAAAGAGCATCTTGATGATGAAGAGTAAAGGACACTGATTATGCTGATGTTATTCGCCACTGTGGCGCTGGTGCATCTGGTGGCACTGATGAGCCCCGGCCCCGATTTCTTTTTCGTGTCACAGACTGCCGCCAGCCGCTCGCGCAAAGAGGCGATGATGGGTGTACTGGGCATTACGCTGGGCATTGTGGTCTGGGCGGGTGTGGCGCTGATGGGGCTGCATCTGATTCTGGAAAAAATGGCCTGGCTGCATCAGATCATCATGGTCGGCGGTGGACTTTATCTGTTGTGGATGGGCTGGCAGCTGATGTGCTCGGCACGTCAGCGTCATAAACAGCCGCAGCAGGATGAGCCGGTGGTTGCATTGCCGAAACGCGGCATGAGCTTTGTCAAAGGCCTGCTGACGAACCTGTCGAATCCTAAAGCCATTATCTACTTCGGCAGCGTCTTCTCGCTGTTTGTTGGCGACGATGTCGGTTCGGCGGAGCGCTGGGGTCTGTTCCTGCTGATTGTCGGTGAAACCTTTGCCTGGTTTACCCTGGTGGCGGCGATTTTCGCGCTGCCGTGGATCCGCGCTAAGTATCAGCAACTGGCGAAGTGGGTCGATGGCATGGCAGGCGTACTGTTTGCCGGTTTTGGTATCCACCTGATTCTTTCGCGTTAAACTCCGTTTCAGCCCTTATGCCGGAGTGCGCGTTGCGCCTCCGGCAGAAACCTCCCTCGCTGTCGCTTCCTCCAGAGAGTTCGCTTGTGTGACGGATGTCACATTCCAGGGCTCAGAGAGTTTTGCTGTTGCAACCGCAGATAAATCGTCACTCTTTATTAATCATTCATATCCATATCTCCATTACAGTCGGGAAGCAGGCGCAACGTTTATGGAGAGGATGATGAGAGTGAAGTTCATATTACTGGTGTTGATGACGGCCTGTATCAGCGCCTGCGCCTCGCCTGATGCCGCCCGTAACCCTGCGCCAGATCCGGGCCAGACCGATGAGGTCACCTCGATCCTGATGCAGACGCTGCCCGATGTCGATCAGACGCAGGGCGAAAGGATTAGCCGGATCTCTGCGACGTTTCTCGGGACACCCTATGAAGCGGATACGCTGATCGGTTCTCCCACGCGTCCGGAAGCGCTGGTGATCAATTTCAACAGTGTGGATTGTTACACGCTGCTTGATTATGTGCAGGCACTGAGCCGCAGCCACGATCGCGCCAGCTTTGAGGCTAACCTGATTCGGACCCGCTACGCTGGCGGTGAGGTCAGCTACCGGAATCGTCGCCACTTTTTTTCCGACTGGTTCGCCGATAGCCCGCGCAATGCCGATGACGTGACCCGCACCCTTAGCCCGGATACGGTGACGGTGGTGAAGCACCTGAATCGTCAGGCAAGCGGAGCAGAACAGGTGCCCGGTCTGGGTGTGATTGCACGTCCTGTCACTTACATTCCGGCCCGGGCGATCACACCGCAGGTGCTGAAGCAGATCCAGACCGGCGATTACGTGGGGGTTTACGCCACCAGTCAGGGGCTGGATGTTACGCATGTGGGGATTGCTGTTCGGCATGATGGCCGCTTATGGTTCAGGAACGCCTCTTCGCTGGCCGTTAATCGAAAAGTTGTCGATGCGCCGTTCAGGGAATATATGCGCTCGAAGCCGGGCATCATTGTGTTGCGTGCGGTTCCATTGTCAGCGCCGTAGCGGGGCCAGGGAAGAAGGGATAATCTTTCGCGCCGAATTCGGCGCGAAAGACGTTAAGCGATTTTTCTGGCGCTGGCCAGCAGTGCGCCTACCGCCATAAACAGCCCGCCAAAAATGCGGTTCATTAACTTCATCTGTTTTGGTCCCTTAATCCAGCCCGCAATCCGCGTTGCCAGCGTGGCGTAGCCAATCATCACGATGATATCCACCACAACGGTGGTGACGCCGAGCACCAGATACTGCATAAATAGTGGCTGATGCGGCTGAATAAATTGTGGGAACAGGGCGGCGAGAAAGACGATACTTTTTGGGTTGGTCAGGTTAACCAGCACGGCGCGTTTGAACAGGCGACGACGCGGCATCGCTCTGGCAACCGCATCCAGATCAATGCCACCCGCTGAGCGCCACTGCTGAATACCCAGCCAGACCAGATAGGCCGCACCGGCCCATTTCAGAATCTCAAACGCCAGCAGCGACTGAGAAAACAGCGCGCCCAGACCGATGCCGACCAGCACGATATGCAGCGCCAGGCCGACCTGCAAACCGGAGATAGAGGCCACCGTGCCACGATAGCCGTGGCTGATACCGGTACTCATGGTGTTGATTGCGCCGGAACCGGGCGACAGGCTGAGAATTGTAGTGGTAAGCAGATAGGTCAGCCACCATTCGATGGTCATGGGTCAGGCTCTCTTTAGTAGCGGAATTGTGACACAATACGCCAGAAATAAGCGCGGCGCTACGGCCTGCGCATGGCATTCAGGACTCTGTATCCGGTCATCAGGAGGGCGAATGAATCAACACAAAGCCAGCTGGCTGCGACGAGAAAAAGCCTTTGCTGCCTTCGCTACCGGGCCACTGCTCGATTTCTGGCACAGCCGCGAAGAGCTTGAGTTTACCGGCGTGGGTAATCTGACGCTGCGCTACGTCCGCTTCACATCACCGCAACACAAGCGTGTGATCCTGATTGTGCCGGGACGCATCGAGAGTTACATAAAATATCCTGAGCTGGCGTACGATCTGTTTCACTGCGGATTTGATGTGGTGATCCTTGACCATCGCGGTCAGGGGCGTTCCGATCGCCTGCTGGAAGATTCACACCGTGGCCACGTGGCGGAATTTACCCATTATGTCGACGACCTTGAAACGCTCTATCTGAAAGAGATTATCAGCGGTCACTACCAGCAGCGCTATGCTCTGGCTCACTCCATGGGCGGCGCAATCTTAACGCTGTTTCTGGCGCGTCAGCCGCAGGCGTTTCATGCGGCCGCGCTGGTGGCGCCGATGTTTGGCATTGCTTTACCGTTGCCCTCTTTTCTGGCTCATCGGATTCTGGACTGGGCGGAGAAGCGTCCGGCCATGCGCGATGGCTATGCGCTCGGCACCGGCCGCTGGCGTGCGCATCCGTTTGGCATTAACCGGCTGACGCACAGCACCGAGCGTTATCGGCGAAACCTGCGCTTTTATGCGGACGATCCGGCGATTCGCGTTGGCGGGCCAACCTACCATTGGGTACGTGAAGGCATCCATGCGGGTCGCAACATCATCAGTCAGGTCGATAAAATCACTACGCCACTGCTGCTGTTACAGGCCAGCGATGATCGGGTGGTCGACAACCGTTCGCAGGACCTTTTTTGTGCCGCGATGGCGGCGGCGGGTCATCCGTGTGAGGGCAATAAGCCACGGGTGATCGACGGTGCGCGTCATGAGATCCTGTTTGAAAAGGATGAGATGCGCGCCGAAGCACTCAATGCAGTGGTCGACTTTTTTTCCTCGCACCACTGACGTTATTTATCCGACCGGTTAAGGCCGGCAGAACCAGATACCCGAGGTATTCATGTATCACATCGTTGCATCCGATCTGGATGGCACGCTGCTTTCTCCCGAACATCGCCTGACCCCTTTTGCGCGTGAAACGCTGCAGCAGCTGGTTGCAAAAGATATTCACTTTATATTCGCCACCGGCCGTCATCATATCGATGTCGGACAGATGCGTGACAGCCTGGCGATTCCGGCCTATATGATCACCTCAAACGGCGCGCGCGTGCACAACGCAGAGGGCGAACTGGTGTTCAGTCATAATCTGGATGAGGATATCGCCAGCGATCTGTTTGGCCTGCAATATCATCACAGCGATATTCTGACCCACGTTTACCGCGACGATGAGTGGTTTGTCAGCCGTTCAAGTCCGGCTGAGCAGGACTATTTCCGCGAGTCGGTGTTCAACTATCAGGTCTATGAGCCGGGTCTGCTGCCAACCGATAATATCAGCAAGGTCTTTTTCACCTGCGAAAATCCCGAGCATCTGATCCCGATGGAACAGGCGATTGAAGCGCGCTGGGGCGACCGGGTTAACGTCAGTTTCTCGCTGCCTACCTGCCTGGAAGTGATGGCGGGCGGCGTGTCGAAAGGGCATGCGCTGGAAGCGGTGGCGAAAACGCTGGGCCACTCACTGGAAAGCTGTATCGCCTTTGGCGACGGCATGAACGATGTGGAGATGCTGAGCATGGCGGGTAAAGGCTTTATCATGCAGAACGCCCATCAGCGGTTGAAAGATACGCTGCCGGAGCTGGATGTGATCGGTTCAAATGCCGATGATGCCGTGCCGCAGACGCTGCGCACGCTCTATCTTGCTTAAGCCGTCAGCGCAAAAAAAGGGCCGCACATCCGGCCCTTTTTTATTGCCGTCAGGCAGGGGTCTTTTTGTGTTTGTGTTCGCTGACCATGGTCAGTAACAGCAGGATAACCGCCAGCACACAGCCAGCAATCATCACCATGAAGCCGCCGTCCCAGCCGAAGTAATCGACGGTGTAACCGACAATGGCGCTGGCTGCCACCGATCCACCCAGATAGCCGAACAGGCCGGTGAAGCCCGCCGCCGTCCCCGCCGCTTTTTTCGGCGCCAGCTCCAGCGCGTGCAGACCAATCAGCATCACCGGACCGTAGATCAGGAAGCCAATCACAATCATACAGGCCATATCGACGCCAGGATTGCCCGCCGGGTTGAGCCAGTAGATCACGGTCGCGATGGTTACCAGCGTCATAAAGAACACCCCGGTCGCACCGCGATTACCGCGGAACACTTTGTCCGACATCCAGCCGCACAGCAGCGTCCCGGGGATCCCCGCATACTCATACAGGAAGTAAGCCCACGACGATTTATCCAGCGTGAAGTGTTTTACTTCTCTGAGATAGGTCGGCGACCAGTCGAGAATGCCGTAGCGCAGCAGATAAACAAATACGTTGGCCAGCGCGATGTACCACAGCAGCTTGTTCGGCAGTACATATTTCATGAAGATCTGTTTAGCCGTCAGCTCCTCTTCGTGGCTGGCATCGTAGTCGGGCGGATAGTCGTTTTTGTACTCTTCAATCGGTGGCAGGCCACAGGATTGCGGCGTATCACGCATCAGCGCAAAGGCCAGAATCGCAATGGCGATGGCGCCAAACGCCGGCATATAGAGTGCCGCTTTCCAGTCGTTGAACCACGCCATACCGAGCAGGAACAGCAGAGGCGGAATACCGCCGCCGACATTATGGGCGCAGTTCCAGACCGAAACGATCCTGCCGCGCTCTTTCTGCGACCACCAGTGAACCATGGTACGTCCACAAGGTGGCCAGCCCATGCCCTGGAACCAGCCGCAGATAAACAGCAGCACGAACATCACCATGATGCTGGAGGTGGCCCAGGGAACGAATCCCATGATCAGCATCACTGTCGCGGCCAGAATCAGGCCTGCCGGTAAGAAGACGCGCGGGTTTGAGCGGTCAGAGACCGATCCCATGATGAATTTTGAAAAGCCGTAAGCGATGGATATTCCGGATAAGGCAAAACCGAGATCGCCACGTGAAAAACCCTGCTCTACCAGGTAGGGCATGGCGAGTGCGAAGTTTTTTCTGACCAGATAGTAGGCGGCGTAACCAAAGAAGATCCCGATGAAAATTTGCCAGCGCAGACGACGGTAGAGCGGATCAACGTGATCCTCCGCCACCTGCGGCTGACGTGGTGCAGGTTTAAAAATGCTCAGCATCAGTGAGGCCCTCCAGGGCACATTATGGTTTTTAATTCCCAGCAGGTTGCGGCAGGAAAAGAGCAGAAGAAAATGGACGCAGAATGTTCCATTTCGCGCAAAGAATAGTGTTAGTTGCGCAACGTTACTGTGATGAATGACACATTTGTTACAATTTTATTACATTCTGGAGCGGAAGTGATCATGTGATGGATCATTTCGCGCATTTTATCTGGCTGAAAGATCTTTCTGCAGACAGTTATGTCAGGAGGCGAAAGCCCTTTTCCGATGGGCATTCTGATCGCCTGTTTTGTAATCAGATGTCAACCAGATTTCACAGCCTGATGGCAGCACATTGTTTACACTGACGGCCTGTTAATTTCGGGGTCGTCACCGTGTTTTTATTGATTATTACCACCATTCTGTGGGCCTTTTCGTTCAGTCTGATCGGCGAATATCTTGCCGGGCAGGTGGACACCTGGTTCTCTGTACTGATGCGACTGGCGCTGGCTGCGCTGGTATTTTTACCTTTCCTGCGCTGGCGTGGTCATCGCCCTTCAACGCTGTTGCTTTACATGCTGGTCGGGATGCTGCAGCTGGGCGTGATGTATCTGCTGAGTTTTGAAGCCTATCTCTACCTTAGCGTGTCGGAATTCCTGCTGTTTACGGTGATGACGCCGCTTTATGTGACGCTGATTTACGATCTGATCAGCCGTCGTCCACTGCGCATCGGCTATATATTCAGTGCACTGCTGGCTGTGGCAGGTGCGGCGATTATTCGCTATGACAAAGTCAGCGATCATTTCTGGTTTGGTCTGCTGTTAGTGCAACTGGCAAACATCTGCTTTGCGGCGGGAATGGTGGGCTATAAGCGTCTGCAGGAGACCCGCCCGATGCCGCAGCACGCGGCCTTCTCCTGGTTCTATCTGGGTGCGGTGTTGATTGCGGTGATCGCCTGGTGTGCCTGGGGCAATCCGCAGAAGTTGCCAACCACCTCATTGCAGTGGGGCATTCTGGTCTGGCTGGGCATTGCGGCTTCTGGTCTCGGCTATTTTATGTGGAATTATGGTGCGACCCAGGTCGATGCCGGTACGCTGGGCATTATGAATAACATGCACGTTCCTGCCGGGCTGCTGGTGAATCTGGCTATCTGGCAGGAGAAACCGCACTGGCCAGGCTTTATTGCGGGCGCACTGGTGATCCTCGCCTCGCTGTGGGTGCACAAGCGCTGGGTGGTGGGGCGCGGTGACCGATCATAAACAGGGCTGTTGCATGGGTGCGGCCTCCCGGGCTGACGCGTCCGATCGCGAAGGAATCTCACATCCCTGTGGATCGGCCGGGCCATCCCTGGCCCCGACGCTTCGCTCTTCAGACGCGCCAGCCCTGGAGACTTAGCAGCATCATCGCGATTATTAATGGTTCAGAGCGAATATGAAGGAGGGGATGGCGAGGCCGTGCTGCATGGATGCAGGCTTTCTTTGCGATCAGATGTGCCACTTCTGACCACGCAGGTACCCGAAGCGATCAGCCACAGACGTTAAGCAGGCTTCTCACTCTTAGGGCGCTGAATCATCGCCAGCCCTTTCAGGAAGTTACGCAGAATCTGATCGCCGCATTCGCGGTAGTTCTTATGATCAGGTTTGCGGAAAATCGCACCAATCTCAGCCTGTGAAACGGTAAAATTCACGCGCTTCAGTACATCAGGAATATCGGTGGTTTTCAGATCAAAAGCGATACGCAGCTTTCTCATGAAGATGTTGTTGGTCATCTTGCGCTCAATCGACGGTGCGGGCGCATCTTCACTTTTACCGCGACGGTAGAAGATCAGGCCATTCAGGAAATAACCCATCAGCACATCGGGGCAGGGACGGAACGCAGCATCGTCATCTTTTTTCAGCCACGCCTGAATATCCGCCAGCGGCACGTCACATTGCGCCAGCGCAAAAATCTCCACCATTTTGGCATCGCTCAGGTTGAGCATGTAGCGCACGCTGCGCAGAATATCATTGTTAGTCATGGTGAAATCTTCTCGTGGTCAGTCGACAGGCTGCGCATTATAGGGGATTTTGCCCGCCTTCGCGCAGGTTTGTGCCCGCCAGATTAGCGCTGCAACACCGCACCGGGCAGCGCGGCGTCGCGCACAAAAGGCAGATGCTCACAGGCGTGCTGACGGGCAAAGCGGATAAACGCTTCCAGCACCGGCTGACGTTGCTCCCCTTCGCGCGCGGCCGCATAAAGACGGCTCCACAGGCCATCACCCAGCGTGCGGGTGACCACCAGACCCTGCTTCTCAAAACTCTCCACCACCCAATGCGGCAGCGCGGCAATCCCCATACGCGCCGAGACCATCTGAATCATCAGCAGGGTGTTATCCACACTTTTCAGTGCCGGACTGACGCCTGCGGGCTGCAGAAAGTGACGCCAGATATCCAGACGCTGACGCTGCACCGGATAGATCATCAACACCTCATCGGCTAGATCTTCCGGCGAAATCTGCTCAACCTGCGCCAGCGGGTGATCCGTTGCCAGCACCAGACGCACTTCATAATCAAACATCGGGGAGTAGAACAGACCCGAGCGCGCCAGGATATCGGAGGTCAGCACCACATCCAGCTCACCCTGTTGCAGGGCGGGTTGAGGATCAAAGGTCACGCCCGATTTGAAATCCATCACCACCTGCGGCCAGCTCTGGCGGAATTTATCCAGCGCGGGGGTCAGCCACTGAATGCAGCTATGGCACTCTATCGCCACCCTTAACGTGGTCTGATGCGGCTCATGGCAGGCCTGCAATGCCTGCTGAATCTGCGGCAGCACCTGCTCGGCCAGCTGCAGCAGAATATCGCCCTGCGGCGTAAAGCGCAGCGGCTGACTTTTACGCACGAACAGGCGGAATCCCAGCCGCTGCTCCAGATCGCTGAACTGATGAGACAACGCCGATTGCGTCTGATGAAGCTGGGCCGCGGCCGCCGCCAGCGAGCCCGTATTGCGCAGAGCCTGAAGCGTCCGCAGGTGCTTGAGTTCGATCATGAGAGTCCTTCACATCGAAAATGAACATATTGCGCTTGAGCAATATACAGTACCCGCAGAGTATAGCAGTGTAAACATCTGGACGGCTAAACATCTTTGGCTGCCCATTTAAGCCAAAGTGAAAGATTATCTGGAGAACAGCACATGACTATCCTGAACCATACCCTCGGCTTTCCCCGTATTGGCCTGCGCCGTGAACTGAAAAAAGCGCTGGAGAGCTACTGGGCTGGCGACAGCACGCAGCAGGCATTACTGGCGACGGGCCGTGAGTTGCGTGCACGACACTGGCAACAACAGAAAGAGGCGGGCGTCGATCTGCTGCCGGTCGGCGATTTCGCCTGGTATGACCATGTGCTGACCACCAGCCTGATGCTGGGTAACGTGCCTGCGCGTCATCAGAACAAAGCCGGCACAGTGGATCTCGACACCCTGTTCCGCCTGGGACGCGGTCGTGCGCCGACCGGTGAGCCTGCGGCGGCGGCAGAAATGACCAAATGGTTTAACACCAACTATCACTACATGGTGCCGGAATTTACCCAGGGTCAGACGTTTAAACTGACCTGGACCCAACTGCTGGACGAGGTGGATGAGGCACTGGCGCTGGGACACAACATCAAGCCAGTGCTACTGGGGCCGGTGACGTATCTGTGGCTGGGTAAAGTGAAGGGTGAGCCGTTTGAACGTCTGTCGCTGCTGGAGGGGATTCTGCCGGTCTATCAGCAGGTGCTGGCGGAACTGGCAAAGCGCGGCATCGAATGGGTACAGATTGATGAACCTGCTCTGGCACTGGAGCTGCCGCAGACGTGGCGCGAAGCCTTCCAGCCGGCGTATGACGCACTGCAGGGTCACAGTAAACTGCTGCTGACCACCTATTTTGACAGCATCGGCCAGAACATTGATGTGATTCGTGCGCTGCCGGTGCAGGGGCTGCATGTCGATCTGGTCCATGGTGGTGATGATATTCAGCAACTGAATCAGCAACTGCCCGCCAGCTGGCTGCTGTCGCTCGGCGTGATCAACGGACGCAACGTCTGGCGCGCCGATCTGAGCCGCTGGTTCAGCCGTTTGCAGCCGCTGACCAGAGCGCGTGAACAGGTGTGGATTGGCTCCTCCTGCTCGCTGCTGCACAGCCCTATCGACCTGAGCGTCGAGACCCGTCTGGATGATGAAGTCAAAAGCTGGTTCGCCTTTGCGCTGCAGAAATGTGCCGAGCTCTCGCTGCTGAGTCAGTCACTCAACAACAACGATGCGACGGCGCTGGAAGCCTGGAGCGCACCGGTACACGCCCGCGCTCACTCCCGCCGCGTGCATAATGCGGCGGTGGGCCAGCGTCTGCAGGCCATTACCTCACAGCACAGTGAACGCCAGAGCGCTTATCCGGTGCGGGCGGTCCTGCAGCGTCAGCGTTTCAATTTGCCAGCCTGGCCTACCACCACCATCGGCTCTTTTCCGCAGACCACTGAAATTCGCGGCCTGCGCCTCGACTTTAAACAGGGCCGGCTCGACAGCAACCATTACCGCACCGGCATCGCGGAGCACATTAAGCAGGCGATTCTCGAACAGGAGCGGCTGGGGCTGGATGTGCTGGTGCACGGTGAAGCGGAACGTAACGACATGGTTGAGTACTTCGGCGAACATCTGGAGGGGTTTGTCTTCACACAGAATGGCTGGGTTCAGAGCTACGGTTCACGCTGTGTGAAACCGCCTGTCATTATCGGCGATGTCAGTCGCCCGGAGGCGATCACCGTTGAGTGGGCCAGATATGCTCAGTCGCTGACCGATAAACCGGTAAAAGGGATGCTGACCGGCCCGGTAACCATCCTCTGCTGGTCATTTCCGCGTGAAGATGTGTCACGCGAAACCATCGCGAAACAGATCGCGCTGGCGCTGCGTGATGAAGTCGAAGATCTGGAAAATGCGGGCATCGGGATTATCCAGATTGATGAGCCTGCGCTGCGTGAAGGTCTGCCACTGCATCAGTCAGAGTGGGCCGCCTACCTGAACTGGGCGGTGGAGGCCTTCCGACTGAACGCGGCGGTGGCGCGGGATGAAACCCAGATTCACACCCATATGTGTTACTGCGAGTTCAACGACATTATGGACGCTATCGCGGCGCTGGATGCCGATGTGATCACCATCGAAACCTCGCGATCTGACATGGATCTGCTGGAGGCGTTTGAAAACTTCGACTACCCGAATGAAATCGGCCCCGGCGTCTACGACATCCATTCGCCTAACGTCCCCAGCGTGGAGTGGATAGAAGCACTGTTACTGAAGGCGGCGAAACGTATTCCGGAAGCGCGTCTGTGGGTGAACCCGGACTGCGGTTTGAAAACACGGGGCTGGACGGAAACGCGTCAGGCGCTGGCGAACATGGTGACGGCGGCGAAGAAATTGCGTGGCGAAACGGCGTAGGGAATCGGGTCTGGTGGACGAAAAAATCAGGGGCGCAGACGCGCCCCTTTTTCATTTACTGCGATGCAACACCATACTGCCTGAACCAGGCCAGCATCCGCTGCCAGCCATCATTGGCAGATTCAGCATGATAGCTTGCACGATAGTCAGCATTAAAGGCATGACCCGCTTCGGGATAGACGATGATCTCAGCGGTCGCATTGGCGGCATGCAGTGCCTGACGCATCTGCTCGACGCTCTCCAGCGGGATACCCTCATCCTGGCCACCATACAAACCTAATACTGGCGCATTCAGATCGACCGCAATATCAATAGGATGCTTCTGCTGCTTCAGTGTGCGCTCACCGGTCAGTCGTCCATACCACGCCACGGCGGCGCGCAGTTGCGGGTTATGCGCGGCGTAGAGCCAGCTGATGCGGCCACCCCAGCAAAAACCGGTAATGCCCATGCGACGAATATCGCCGCCGTTGCGTGCGGCCCAGTTGGCGGCATGATCGAGATCGGCCAGCACCTGGCTGTCAGGCACTTTGCTGACCAGCTCGCTGAACAGCGTCGGGATATCGTTATACTCAGCGGGATCGCCCTCGCGGAAATAGAGCTCAGGCGCAATAGCCAGATAACCTTCCAGCGCCAGACGGCGGCAGATATCCCGGATGTGTTCATGCACACCAAAGATCTCCTGCACCACCAGCACGACTGGCCACGGGCCTTCCGCTGACTGGGGTTTTGCAAAGAATGCCGGCATGTTTTCGCCCTGGCTGGGTACTGAGGTTTCACCCGCGTGAATCGCCGGGCTGTCGGTAATGATGGTGGTGGAGGCGGTGGGCTGCACGGCAGGGGCAAAGCCGCCCGTCGCCGGTTTTTGTGCCATATTATCACTGGGTTTCATTATTCTCTCCGTGCAAGCATTTGCGCAATCACGTAACTATAGCCTGGCCGGAAAGCGTATGCGCCAGGTGTCGGGTCACAGAATCAGCAGCGAATAAAATCATCCTTCTCTTTAACATTGCGCAGACCCTGACACAGCCCCACCGAGAGCTATCCGCACCAGGAAGATGCAATTGTGTGATCGTTGTCACAATTTATCTTCCGGAAAATGTAACTTTCATTTTCTTAAGTGAATGTTGTCACATATTTATCGGGCGTGCTGGCGTAGAGTGGCGCGCTACCTTCCCTTAACAGGAGTCTGAAAATGACACAGTCTGACGTTTTCCATCTTGGCCTGACTAAAGCCGATCTGCAGGGCGCCACCCTGGCGATTGTGCCGGGCGATCCGGAGCGCGTGAAGAAAATTGCCGGACTGATGGAAGATGCCACGCATCTCGCCTCACACCGTGAATTTACCTCCTGGCTGGCAAAAATTGATGGTAAGCCGGTCGTGGTCTGCTCAACCGGCATTGGCGGTCCGTCTACCTCGATTGCGGTCGAAGAGCTGGCGCAGCTTGGCGTGCGCACCTTCCTGCGTGTCGGTACTACGGGCGCTATCCAGCCGCATATCAATGTCGGCGATGTGCTGGTGACTACCGCATCTGTTCGCCTGGACGGGGCCAGCCTGCATTTTGCGCCGATGGAGTTCCCGGCAGTGGCTGATTTCGCCTGCACCACCGCGCTGGTTGCCGCCGCAGAAGCCTGTGGCGCGAAAACGCATATCGGCATCACCGCCTCTTCTGACACCTTCTATCCGGGTCAGGAGCGCTACGACACCGTTTCGGGCCGCGTAGTCAGTCGCTTCAGGGGATCGATGAAAGAGTGGCAGGAGATGGGCGTTCTCAACTATGAGATGGAATCCGCTACACTGTTAACCATGTGCGCCAGCCAGGGTCTGCGAGCCGGCATGGTGGCGGGCGTGATTGTTAACCGCACTCAGAAAGAGATCCCGGATGCGGTCACCATGAAACAGACAGAAAGCGACGCAGTGAAGATTGTGGTCGAAGCGGCGCGTCGTTTACTATAACGATTGCGTCTGGCAGCAGGTTTTTTGTCCAGACTCAAAACCTGCTGCCGGTAGTTAACGGCGCGTAATATCAGTGAAACCTGAGAGTTTTTATGCGCAATACTATTCCCGTCCGACGTCCTGCCCCTGGTGCTAATCCGGCCGCACTCAAAGCCATGCTGGAACGCAGTGCCGAACGTTTCCGTACCGCCATGCAACAGGGCGACTATGCGCTGGCCGCTCAATGCTGTGAAGAGGTATTGCGCACGATGCCAAATCAGATGCAGGTGCTGAGCGACTACGCGCTCTGCCTGCTGCGTCTGGGTCAGTACAATAAGTCGTACAAAATCTACCAGAAGATTTATCAGTCACCGCCCGCGGTGCAGGCTACCGCCTCTGAAACCTGGCTGGATGGCCTGACCGAAGTGTGTGGCTGGCTGGATAAAAAGGACGAGGTGGCGCGTCATGGCCTGGCCTCGCTGATGCGCTCTGATGCACGTTTCAGTCAGGGGCAGCGCGCCGCGTTTCCCGCTCCGCAACCGGAGCCTGTCGATCTCACTCATCCGCACCAGAATGTCATCGCTTTCTGCCTCTATGGCGATCAGCCGCGCTACTGTGAAACCTTAATCAAAAACGTTGAAGTGGCGCCTGAGCTCTATCCCGGCTGGGTCTGCCGCATCTACCTGGATGACAGCGTGCCGCAGCATGTCTGGCAGCGCCTTGACCAGCCGCACGTCCAGCTGATTGATATGTCCCACGAGAAAACCCTGTTTCCGACCCTGTGGCGTTTCCTGGTGATGGACGATCCTGATGTGAAACGCT
Organism: Pantoea sp. paga; assembly: GCF_007558755.1. Lineage (NCBI taxonomy): Bacteria > Pseudomonadati > Pseudomonadota > Gammaproteobacteria > Enterobacterales > Erwiniaceae > Pantoea > Pantoea sp. paga. Next base: position 19,366 of record NZ_VLTF01000007.1, on the reverse strand, counting down.
TTATCGTGCGTGATGCCGACTCGTTGCTCTCGGAGCGCGAAGCGGCGGCGGTAAACGCCTGGCTGGCGTCACCTTACTGGTTCCACCATATGCGTGACTACTTCTCCCATACTGAGCTGTTGCTGGCAGGGATGTGGGGCGGCTGTCACGGCGTCTTCCGGGATGTGGAACAGGCGATGCGCGATTTTATTGCGGAGTATCAGGGCAGCCAGCGCTTCACCGATCAATATTTCCTCAAGGTGGCGTTGTGGCCGACGGTGCGCGAAAGCCTCCTGAGCCACGATGCGCTGTTTCATTTTCATCAGGCCCAGCCGTGGCCTGACCATGCGCCCGTGCGCTGGCAGACGCCGCATTTCCACGTGGGCAGCAATGCCGGTTTTGCCAGTATGACCGGCAAATCCAGCGCCGCTGAGGGAAGCAGACAGCGCGTCGCGATCACCTCGGGCGGGACAACCTGGCACTATCTGGCGCAGGTTAAAAAGGGTGAATGGCTATTGCCCATGCCGTTTTTCCTGATTGATGATTGGCAGGCTGGCAAGCTCACGGTGGCGGCACTGCAAGGCGCTGAATCCTGCTAAAATTATCTGGACATTCATACAGTGCGACTCTACCTTTCCCTCAGCAGCCTGAGTCGCGGGGGAAATCATGGATCAGCACATCATTATCAGCGCCTGTCTGGCGCTTGCCGGGTTAGGGATTGGCTGGATGCTGGCACAGTTACGTGCCGGCCATCAGGTCGCCAGTTTCCAGACCGAGCGCCGTCTGCAGGAAGAGGCGCAACAGCGTCAGCAGCAACAAATCGAACAGCTTCAGCAGCAGACGCAGCAGCGTGAGCAGGAGCTTCGTCAGCTGCACGGCGCGCTGAGCGGCGCCAATGAGCGGCTGCAACAGCTCGATTACTGGCGCAATGAAAGTGAGCAGCTTAATCGTGAACTGCGCAATCAGCTGGAGGTCAACAGCGCGCAGGAAGCGGAGTTGCGGGAAGTGACCATTCGCCTTGAAGAGACCCGTTTCGCCGCAGAAGAGAAACAGCGCCTGCTGACCAATAGCGAACAACGCCTCAGCGCCCAGTTTGAAAACCTCGCCAACCGTATTTTCGAAAACAGCGGCCGTCGCGTCGATGAGCAGAACCGGCAAAGTCTGGACGGGCTGATTGGCCCGTTGCGTGAACAGCTTGATGGCTTTCGTCGTCAGGTTCATGAAAGCTTTGGCGCAGAGGCGCGTGAACGGCATACCCTGACCCATGAAATCCGGCAGTTACAGCAGCTGAATGCGCAGATGGCGCAGGAGGCGCTTAACCTGACCAAAGCGCTGAAGGGCGATAATAAAATCCAGGGCAACTGGGGTGAAGTGGTGCTGAGCCGGGTACTGGAAGCCTCCGGACTGCGTGAAGGCTACGAATATGAAACCCAGGTTAGCATTCAGTCAGAACAGCAGGGCAGGATGCAGCCGGATGTGATTGTACGCCTGCCGCAGGGCAAAGATGTGGTGGTGGACGCCAAAATGACGCTGGTGGCCTATGAACGCTACTTCAATGCGGATGATGAGATCGAACGAGAGCAGGCTATTCAGGAACATGTCGCTGCTATGCGGGCGCACATCCGCCTGCTGGGAAGAAAAGATTATCAACAATTGCCCGGCTTACGATCGCTGGATTATGTGCTGATGTTTATCCCGGTGGAGCCCGCCTTTTTGCTGGCCATTGACCGCCAGCCTGAGCTGATTGGCGAGGCGCTGCAGCAGAACATCATGCTGGTCAGCCCCACCACGCTGCTGGTGGCGTTACGTACCATTAATAACCTGTGGCGCTATGAGCATCAGAGCCGCAATGCACAGCGTATTGCCGATCGGGCAACGCGGCTCTATGACAAGATGCGGCTGTTTGTCGATGACATGAGCGGCATTGGTCACAGCCTGGATAAAGCACAGAACAGCTATCGCGAGGCGATGAAAAAGCTGTCAGAAGGGCGCGGCAATCTGATTGCGCAGACTGAAGGATTTCGTGCGCTGGGTGTGGAGATCAAACGACCAATCAATCCTCAACTGGCCGAACGAGCCATGCCGGAAAACCGGGCGGCTGATGACGCAGATGATGACAGTGATGCGGATGAGAGTTCGATGCGTGTGAGGCGCCTCCACGAATAGTATGGGCGCAGCGTGCCTGGCTTCCGTGACTCTGATACACTTCGGGAAGTATTGTTTGTGGAGCAGGTAAAACCGATGGCAGATGAATCACAGCAGGAAACTACCCATTTTGGCTTTCAGACGGTCGCCAAAAGCGAAAAAGCTGACAAAGTCGCGGACGTGTTTCACTCCGTAGCGGCAAAATATGACCTGATGAACGATTTGATGTCGTTTGGCGTCCATCGTATCTGGAAGCGTTTTACCATTGACAGCAGCGGCGTACGTCGCGGTCAGCGCGTGTTGGATCTGGCGGGTGGTACCGGCGATCTGACGGCTAAATTTTCTCGTCTGGTGGGCGAAACGGGTCAGGTTGTACTGGCCGATATCAACAGTTCCATGCTGAAGATGGGCCGCGAAAAGCTGCGCAATCAGGGCGTGGTCGGCAACGTGAGTTACGTACAGGCCAACGCCGAAGCCCTGCCTTTCCCCGATAACTATTTCGACTGCATTACCATCTCTTTTGGCCTGCGTAACGTTACGGAAAAAGAGAAGGCGCTGGCCTCTATGTTCCGGGTACTCAAGCCGGGCGGACGCCTGCTGGTGCTGGAGTTCTCTAAACCCGTCCTGGATCCGCTGAGCAAAGCGTATGACGCCTACTCGTTCCACATTCTGCCGCGCATCGGACAACTGGTGGCGCAGGATGCAGAGAGCTATCGCTATCTGGCCGAATCGATCCGCATGCATCCCGATCAGGAGACCCTGAAAGCGATGATGAACGATGTTGGTTTTGAAAATACCACTTACTCCAATATGACCGGCGGCATTGTGGCGCTGCATCGTGGATTTAAGTTCTGAGTGAGATGGTAATGAACCTGACGCCCTTGATTACCGCGGGCCTGGAAACGGCGCTGAACCGTATTCTCTATCGCGATCGTGGCCTGAAACCGGCGCGGCAACGCCTGAATGGCAAAGTGCTGACGCTGCGCCTGAATGAGTTCTCTCATCCGCTGGTGCTGGTCTTCAGTGAACAGCAGGTCGATGTGTTAGCTGACTGGCAGGATCGCAGTGACTGCACGGTGATCACCTCGCTGAAAACCCTGCCGAAGCTGCGCGATCGCCAGCAGCTGACGCCGCTGATCCGTAGCGGTGAACTGCAGGTTGAAGGTGACCTGCAGGTGGTGCAGCAGTTCTCTGCGCTGATGGATCTGGCTGAGCTGGATCCGGCAGAATATCTGGCTCCCTGGGTCGGCGATATCGCCGCACAGGGGATCAGCCAGCGCTCACAACAGGCATTACGCTTTTTCAAAGGTGAAGTGCAGCGTCGCCAGGATTATCTCGGACAGGCCATAACCGAAGAGTGGCGTGTTGCGCCTGGCTCGCTGGAATTAGCCTGGTTTTCTGAGGAGGTCGACGCGATGGAACGTTCGCTTGAGGCGCTTGATGCGCGTCTGGCGCAGCTGGAGGCAAAATGAGTTTTGGAGAGATCCGCCGCTTATATCTGATCATGAAGGTGTTTCTGACCTATGGCCTTGATGAACTGATTCCTCAGACACGCCTCACTTTCCTGTTTCGCCTGTGGCGTCGCTCTGTTTTCTGGATCCCTAATCTGCATCAGCATGAACCGATCGGCGCACGTATGCGCATGGCGATGGAGCAGCTGGGTCCAGTCTGGATCAAGTTTGGCCAGATGCTGTCGACCCGTCGTGATCTCTTCCCGCCGCTGATTGCCGATCAACTGGCGATCCTGCAGGACCGCGTTGCGCCGTTCGATGGCGTCAAAGCCAAAGCGCAGATTGAAGCTTCAATGGGCGCGCCGATTGAAACCTGGTTTGATGATTTTGATATCAAGCCACTGGCTTCGGCATCCATTGCGCAGGTGCACACCGCCACGCTGAAATCAAACGGCAAGAAAGTGGTGATCAAAGTGATTCGCCCCGATATTTTGCCGGTGATTCGGGCGGACATGAAGCTGATCTATCGCCTGGCCCGCTGGGTCCCGCGCCTGTTGCCGGATGGCCGTCGTCTGCGTCCGGTCGAGGTGGTGCGTGATTATGAGAAAACCCTGCTTGATGAGCTGAATCTGTTACGTGAAGCGGCTAACGCCATTCAGCTGCGCCGGAATTTTGAAGATAGCCGCATGCTCTATGTGCCGGAAGTCTATTCCGACTACTGCAGCGAAACCATGATGGTGATGGAGCGCATCTACGGCATTCCGATTTCAGACGTTGCCACGCTGGAGCGTCATGGCGTTAATATGAAGCTGCTGGCAGAACGTGGCGTGCAGGTCTTCTTCACCCAGGTCTTCCGCGACAGCTTCTTCCATGCGGATATGCATCCGGGCAATATTTTTGTCAGCTATGAACATCCGGAAGATCCACAATATATCGGCATCGACTGCGGTATCGTGGGTTCACTGAACAAAGAAGATAAGCGCTATCTGGCTGAAAACTTTATCGCCTTCTTCAACCGTGACTACCGTAAGGTCGCGGAGTTGCACGTTGACTCAGGCTGGGTGCCACCCGATACCAACGTAGAAGATTTCGAGTTTGCGATTCGCACAGTCTGCGAGCCGATTTTTGAAAAACCGCTGGCTGAAATCTCCTTCGGGCATGTGCTGCTGAACCTGTTCAACACTGCACGCCGCTTTAATATGGAAGTGCAACCGCAGCTGGTCCTGCTGCAAAAAACGCTGCTCTATGTTGAAGGCATCGGCCGTCAGCTCTATCCGCAGCTCGACCTGTGGAAGACAGCCAAGCCCTTCCTGGAAGAGTGGATTAAAGATCAGGTGGGATTACCGGCTATTATCCGTGCGGTAAAAGAGAAAGCACCATTCTGGGCTGAGAAGCTCCCTGAGCTGCCGGAGCTGTTTTACGACAGCATGCGCCAGCACAAACTTTTACGGCACAGCGTCGATAAATTAGTGGGCGATATGAATGCGCAGCGCGTCCGGCACCATCAGGCGCGTTACCTGTTCGGCGTCGGTGCAACGTTGCTGTTAAGCGGAACGGCTGTGCTGCTCACCCGACCGGATTGGGACTTTTTCCCGGCGGTGTTAATGGCAGCAGGAATTGTCTCCTGGTTAATCGGCTGGCGTAAGACAAACTGATTGTCACGTCCGTCTAAAAAAAGGTAATGTCGCTGGCTCAGGCCCGGTTGAAAAGGGCACTCTGTGGTGCATTACCTCATCGTTTTCACAGAATATTAGAGGCTATCTCATGGGCGGTATTAGTATCTGGCAATTGGTAATCATTGCCGTGATTGTTGTACTTCTGTTCGGTACTAACAAATTACGTAATCTGGGTTCAGATTTGGGTTCTTCGATTCGTGGCTTCAAAAAAGCCATGAGTGACGAGGACGACAAAAAGGATCAACCGAAAGAGCAGGACGCTGACTTCGCTGCCAAAACGCTGGCGGACAAACAGCAAACTTCGGCTAACAAAGAAGAAGCCAAGAACGACAAGCAGGTGTAAACCGTGTTTGATATTGGTTTTAGTGAACTGGTATTGGTGTTCGTGATCGGGCTGATTGTACTCGGCCCGCAACGTTTACCGGTTGCGGTGAAAACCGTGGTCGGCTGGATCAGGGCGATTCGTTCGCTGGCAGCCAATGTACAACATGAACTGGCGCAGGAGCTCAAGCTGCAGGAGTTGCAGGATAGCCTGAAAAAGGTGGAAGAAGCGGGCCGTGGCACGCTCTCACCTGAGCTGAAAGAGTCAATGGAAGAGCTGCGTAAAACTGCGGATTCAATGAAACGCTCGGTCAGCCAGAGCATCGACATTGAAAAAGAGGAAGACGAGGCAAACACCATCCATTCGGCTCAGCACAGGCCCGCGCCTCATCCGGTCTCTGAGCCTGCTGCGTCTGAGCCTTCGGCGACACCGGCTACTGCAGAACACCAGGCCAGTGCCCCGGCACAGACGCCGTCTGCGGTTTCAGACTCAGGTCCGGCGGCGCAATCCTCTGCTGCACCTTCTGCCGTCGCCACTGCTCCGGCACCGGCTTCTCCAGCGGTTTCATCAGGTCCGGCGGTGCAATCCTCTGCCGCACCAACCGCTGTGGCCAGCGCACCGGCACAGGTACCCGCTGGCGACGTTGCCAGGCCGGCAGATCCTGCGCGTCATTCCGCTACCCCCTCTTCTGCAAGTGATGAACGATAATGGCCGTTGAAGATACCCAACCGCTCATCAGTCATCTGATTGAGCTGCGTAAGCGACTACTGAACTGCATCATCGCCGTATTAGCGATTTTCCTGGTGCTGGTTTATTTCGCCAACGACATCTACCAGCTGGTCGCGGCACCGCTAATCAGCCAGATGCCGGTGGGCTCCAGCATGATCGCGACCGATGTGGCCTCACCGTTTTTCACCCCGATTAAGCTGACCATTATTGTGTCGGTGTTTCTTGCGGTGCCGGTGATCCTCTATCAGGTCTGGGCATTTGTTGCCCCGGCGCTTTACCGGCATGAGCGCAGGCTGGTTATGCCGCTGCTGTTTTCCAGCACCTTCCTGTTCTACTTTGGCGTGGCCTTTGCCTATTTTGTGGTCTTCCCGCTGGCATTTGGTTTTTTCACCAAGACAGCGCCGATCGGCGTGACCGTAGCAACGGATATCTCTAAGTATCTCGATTTTGTCATGACGCTGTTTATGGCATTTGGCGTGGCGTTTGAAGTGCCGGTGGCGATTGTGTTGCTGTGCTGGACCGGGATCACCAGCCCGGAAGAGTTGAAGAAGAAACGTCCCTATATTCTGGTGGGCGCCTTCGTGGTCGGGATGTTGCTCACACCGCCGGATGTTTTTTCCCAAACTTTGCTCGCTATTCCGATGTACTGCCTGTTTGAAGTCGGCGTATTCTTTTCCCGTTACTATGTGGGTAAAGGCCGCCGGTTACAGGATGAAGACGAGAATACCGACTCCTGATGCGGACAGCTTTACCCGCACTGGCGGGAAGCGATCAATCCAAACCGCCCCGATGGGCGGTTTTTGTTTATAAACTGTGGGAAAAATTATGTTTGATATCGGTGTAAACCTGACCAGCACGCAATTCGCCTCCGATCGGCAAAAGGTGGTTAAACGCGCGCGTGATGCGGGCGTCACCGGCATGCTTATTACCGGCACTAACGCGCTGGAGAGCCAGCAGGCTCAGCGACTGGCTGAGGATCAACCGGGCTTCTGTTGGTCTACCGCGGGCGTCCATCCTCATCATGCCAGCGAATGGTCAACGGAAATTGCCAGCACCCTGCGTCGCCTGGCTGAAAAACCGGAAGTGGTTGCCATCGGTGAGTGCGGACTCGATTTCAATCGCAACCTGTCGGCTCATGAGCAGCAGGAGTATGCGTTTGATGCGCAGCTGGCTCTGGCGGCGGAACTCAATATGCCGGTCTTTCTGCACTGCCGCGAAGCCCATGCGCGTTTCGCCGCAGTGCTGGCGCCCTGGCTGCCAAAATTGCCTGGCGCGGTGATCCACTGCTTTACCGGCACGCGTGACGAACTGGAAGCCTGTCTGGGCATGGGATTATCGGTAGGAATTACGGGCTGGGTATGCGATGAGCGCCGTGGTCTGGAGTTGCGCGAGCTGCTGCCACTGATTCCGGCCGATCGCCTGCTGCTGGAAACGGATGCCCCATATCTGCTGCCGCGAGACATGCGTCCGCGCCCGACTTCGCGCCGTAATGAACCCTGCTTTTTACCGCATATTGTGCATCAGGTGGCGACATGGCGTGGTGAGAGTGCTGAGGAACTGGCGACCCGCATCGACCATAATGCACGGACGTTATTCAGACTGGCTTAAATCTTGCGGAACTGCTTGTTGTCGACGCTGCGCATCACCTGCTTGTTCAGCAAATTAAGCAACAGAATCGAGCGTGTTTCGCCATCCGGCTCGGCAAAGATGGCGCGCAGCCCTTCAAACGTCCCGTCGGTGATGACCACTTCATCGCCGCTTTGCGGCGTTTCAGGGTCAAGCAGGATTTGCGGAACGTCCGTTTCCAGCGCTTCGATCACGGCTGAAGGCACGGTCGCGGGCGTCGTGCCAAAGCGCACAAAGTGACTGACACCACGGGTACTGCTGATCGTCGTGGTGTGAATGGCTTCCGGATCAAACTCGATAAACAGATAATTCGGGAACAGTGGCTCACTCACGGTGGTGCGTTTACCGCGCACGATCTTTTCCAGAGCGATCATCGGGCTGAGGCAATGCACTTCCTGCCGCTCCAGATGCTCCTTCGCGCGCAGTAGCTGTCCACGTTTGCAATAGAGTAAGTACCAGGATTCCATAACTGCTCCCATTGAATGGACGCTAAGAATAGCAAACCTGCTGCCAGAGTTATAGCGCAGGGGCAGGGTAAAGCGTCCCGCAAAGAAAATAAACTGAGACTTTTCTTAAGATGCCCGATGGCAGCAGAAAAGGTGACTGAAAATTGACGTCTGCTATTGCTCTGTATCAGACTCAATGACCATCACATCTGCAAAAGGATCCTCTGATGGAACTCTTTCTGTTGAGCAACGGCAAGCTGGCCGATGATGCGCCGCTGCTGGGCTATGCGCAGCCGCAGCTGCACGCCATGATCGCCCGACGCGCTATTCGCTCGGCGGTATTAATCCCCTACGCGATTATTCGTGGCGATCAGCAGCAACGCGCCGCCGAACTTAGTGCCTCTCTGGGTATTCAGGTTGAGCGGGTTCAGGCATTCGCCTCACCGGCTGAAGCGATTGCGCAGGCAGAGCTGGTTTTAGTCAGCGGCGGTAACACCTGGTTCCTGAATCAGATGCTGCATGAGCAGGGTCTGATCGGGGCGATTCAGCGCGCGGTGCGGGAGCGGCAGGTACCTTATGTCGGCTGGAGCGCAGGCTGCAACGTGGCGACGCCCTCAATCCGTACCACGAATGATATGCCGGTGCGCAGCAGCGTGGTGCTGCCTGCGCTGGGACTCTTTCCGGTGCAGATTAATCCCCACTATCTGGATGCCAGCGTCAGCGGTCATATGGGCGAAACCCGTGACGAACGGCTGGCAGAGTTCTGTGCAGTTAATCCGACCGAGTCGGTGATTGCACTGCGTGAAGGCAGTTTTCTGCACGTTCACGACAATCAGCTGCGCTATCACAGCGTGCGAAACGAAGATTTTAAACTGTTTCGCCACGGCGAGCCGATTCAGGGGTATCACGATGCCCGCGCGTTACAACCGCTGGTTCCCTTTCAGTGCGTATGACGCTGCCATATAAACCTCAGCATAACCGCTTAATCAGACCTATAATGGCCGATTCACTCTGGCCGGAAAGCTAAAGCCGCATGAAATATCACGATTTAAGAGACTTTCTCGCGCTGCTCGAACAGCGCGGTGAGCTAAAGCGCATTACCCAGTCGATCGATCCTGAACTGGAAATGACCGAAATCGCCGACCGCACCCTGCGTGCCGGTGGCCCGGCTCTGCTGTTTGAAAACCCGAAAGGGTACGACATGCCGGTGCTGTGCAATCTGTTCGGCACACCAAAGCGTGTGGCAATGGGCATGGGCCAGGAAGAGGTCAGCGCACTACGTGAAGTGGGGAAGCTGCTGGCCTTCCTGAAAGAGCCGGAGCCGCCAAAAGGCTTCCGCGATCTGTTCGATAAGATGCCGCAGTTTAAGCAGGTCCTGAACATGCCGACCAAACGCCTGCGCAATGCACCCTGTCAGGAAGAGGTGTTCAGCGGCGATGAAGTCGATCTGACGCGCATTCCGGTGATGAAGTGCTGGCCGGGCGATGCGGCACCGCTGATTACCTGGGGGCTGACCGTGACGCGCGGCCCGCACAAAGAGCGGCAGAATCTCGGGATCTACCGGCAGCAGGTGATCGGCAAAAATCGTCTGATTATGCGCTGGCTGTCGCACCGTGGCGGCGCGCTCGACTATCTGGAGTGGACGAAAGCGCATCCGGGTGAGCGTTTTCCGGTCTCGGTGGCGCTGGGTGCCGATCCCGCCACTATCCTTGGAGCTGTAACGCCGGTGCCTGATACGCTGTCAGAATATGCGTTCGCCGGGTTGCTGCGCGGCAATAAAACTGAAGTAGTGAAATGCCTCTCGAACGATCTCGAAGTTCCCGCCAGCGCGGAAATCGTGCTGGAAGGGTATATCGAAGCGGGCGATATGGCGCCGGAAGGACCTTACGGCGACCACACCGGCTACTACAATGAAGTAGATAGCTTCCCGGTGTTTACCGTTACGCATATTACGCAGCGCCATAAGCCTATCTATCACTCCACCTACACCGGCCGTCCGCCGGATGAACCTGCGGTGCTGGGCGTGGCGCTGAATGAAGTACTGGTGCCGATTCTGGTGAAGCAGTTCCCGGAGATCGTGGACTTCTATCTGCCGCCAGAAGGGTGTTCATACCGGCTGGCGGTCGTGACGATTAAAAAGCAGTACGCGGGGCATGCCAAACGTGTCATGTTTGGCGTCTGGTCGTTTCTGCGGCAGTTCATGTACACCAAATTTGTTATTGTGTGTGACGATGACGTTAATGCGCGTGACTGGAACGACGTGATCTGGGCGATCACCACGCGTATGGATCCGGCCCGCGATACGGTATTAGTGGAAAATACCCCAATCGATTATCTCGATTTCGCTTCGCCCGTTTCCGGGCTGGGATCGAAGATGGGGATGGATGCGACCAATAAGTGGCCAGGTGAAACGCAGCGCGAATGGGGTACACCTATCGTCAAAGATCCTGCGGTCACCGCGCGCATTGATGCTATCTGGGATGAGCTAGGTATTTTTGATCAGCCGCCACAGCGTTGATGGCGAGCACAACCATAAAGACGACCCGACAGAGGGAACGCATGACAACGTTAAGCTGTAAAGTAACTTCGGTTGAGGCGATTACCGACACGGTCTATCGCGTTCGCCTGATCCCTGAAGCGGAATTCAGTTTTCGCGCGGGACAGTATCTGATGGTGGTGATGGACGAGCGTGACAAGCGTCCGTTCTCACTGGCCTCAACGCCGATGGAAAAAGATATCATTGAGCTGCATATCGGCGCGTCCGATCTGAACCTCTATGCCATGGCCGTCATGGATCGCATCCGTAACGATCGCCAGATTACGGTTGATATGCCGCACGGCGATGCCTGGCTGCGTGAAGAGAGCAGCAAGCCGCTGATTCTGATTGCAGGCGGCACCGGTTTCTCCTATGCCCGTTCGATTCTGCTCACTGCACTGGCGGAACAGCCAGAGCGCGATATCGCCATTTACTGGGGCGGACGTGAACTCAAGCATCTGTACGATCTGGAAGAGCTGGATGCGCTGGCGGTGAAGCATCCGAACCTGAAGGTGATCCCGGTTGTCGAGCAACCTGAAGCGGGCTGGCAGGGCCGCTCAGGCACGGTGCTGACGGCAGTGATGCAGGACTTCAGTACGCTGAGCGAGCATGAGATCTACATCGCCGGACGTTTTGAGATGGCGAAGATTGCGCGCGATCGTTTCTGTGCCGAGCGTGGCGCAGTGGAGTCACAGATGTACGGCGATGCGTTTGCCTTTATCTGATCCCCTGTAGCAGCCTGTAGCAGACAGAAAAAACCCGCCGGTTTACTGGCGGGTAAATCTGACAAAGTAAGACTCAACGTATTACAGACGCTCGAATACGGTCGCAATGCCCTGACCCAGTCCGATACACATGGTGGCGAGGCCAAAACGGGCATCGCGTCGTTCCATAATATTCAGCAACGTCGTGCTGATGCGTGCGCCGGAGCAGCCCAGCGGATGGCCTAACGCAATCGCGCCGCCATTCAGATTGACCTTATCATCCATCCGTTCCAGCAAACCTAAGTCCTTGATACAGGGCAGCGTCTGCGCGGCAAAGGCTTCGTTCAGCTCAAACACATCGATATCACTGACGCTCAGTCCCGCCCGTTTTAATGCCAGTTTGCTGGCCGGTACCGGTCCATAGCCCATGATCGAAGGATCACAGCCCACCACCGCCATGCTGCGGATGCGCGCGCGCGCTGTCAGCCCCAGTTCACGGGCGCGTGATTCACTCATGACCAGCATGGCGGCCGCGCCATCTGACAACGCCGACGATGTGCCCGCTGTGACGGTGCCGTTAACCGGATCGAAGGCGGGTTTGAGTGCCGCCAGTCCTTCGGCGCTGGTCTCCTCGCGAATCACCTCATCGAAGTCATAGCGTTTAAGAATGCCATCGCTGTCGTGACCATAGGTGGCGACAATCTCTGTTGCAAAGTCCCCGCGCTGGGTGGCCTGCCAGGCCCGCTGGTGCGAACGCAGGGCAAATGCATCCTGCTGCTCACGGCTGATATGATGCATCCGCGCCAGCATTTCAGCTGTTAAGCCCATCATGCCTGCTGCTTTTGCCACGGTACGGCCCAGACCGGGATGAAAGTCGACGCCGTGATTCATCGGCACGTGCCCCATATGCTCCACGCCACCGATCAGACAACATTGCGCATCACCGACCATAATGGCGCGGGCCGCATCATGCAGCGCCTGCATTGAAGAGCCACACAGTCGGTTGACGGTGGTGGCCGGCACTGAGTGCGGGATTTCGGCCAGCAGCGCGGCGTTACGCGCGATATTAAATCCCTGCTCCAGCGTCTGCTGTACGCAGCCCCAGACGATATCATCCAGTGATGTCGGGTTCACCGCCGGGTTGCGGCTCAGGAGTTCGCGCATCAGGTGCGCAGAGAGATCTTCAGCGCGCACGTGACGAAAGGCGCCGCCTTTTGAACGTCCCATTGGCGTGCGCACCGCATCAATAATCACCACATTTTCCATCTTTTTGCCCTCAGGCGCTTTTCAGCGCGGCTTCATCAATCGGTTTGGCGGCGGGATACCAGCTTTCATGCTGATGGGCTTTCTGCACCAGCAGCGCAGGCAGGGCATATAAGCCTCCGAGTGCGCTATAACGCCGGGCCTGATCCACCACGTTGCTGTTGCCCAGGGTATCGAGATAGCGGAAAGCGCCGCCACGGAAAGGCGGGAAGCCGAGACCATAGACCAGCGCCATATCCGCTTCCGCTGGCGAGGCAATAATCTTCTCTTCCAGGCAGCGCACTACTTCATTCAGCATTGGCAGCATCATGCGATTCAGGATCTCTTCGTCGCTAAAGAGCCGCTTAGGCTGGCAGACCTGCTCCAGCAGCGTATCCACTTCGGTATCAGCCACTTTTGTCAGTTTGCCCTTTTTATCTTCTTCCCAGCGCCAGAAGCCTTTGCCATTTTTCTGGCCAAAACGACCGGCATCAAACAGCAGATCGATCGCATCACGATAGTCATGCTTCATACGATCCGGGAAACCGTCAGCCATGACGCTTTGCGCGTGGTGCGCGGTATCGATGCCGACCACATCCAGCAGCCATGAGGGGCCCATCGGCCAGCCAAACTGTTTTTCCATCACTTTATCAATCTGACGGAAATCGGCGCCGTCGCGCAGCAGCAGGCTGAAAGCGGCGAAGTAAGGGAACAGCACCCGGTTAACAAAGAAGCCCGGACAGTCATTCACTACGATCGGGGTTTTGCCCATTTTGCTGGCCCAGGCCACCACTTTGCTCAGGGTCGCTTCACTGGTTTTCTCGCCACGAACCACCTCTACCAGCGGCATACGCGGTACCGGATTGAAGAAGTGCATGCCGCAGAAGTTTTCCGGACGCTGCAGCGCCTGCGCCAGCTGGCTGATGGGAATGGTCGAGGTATTGGAGGCCAGAATCGCATCCTCACGCAGATGCTGTTCGGTTTCCGCCAGCACTTTGGCCTTGATCAGCGGATTCTCTACCACCGCTTCAACCACCACATCGGCCTGTTCAAAACCGGCGTAATCCAGCGTGGGCTGGATAGTGGCGATTACACTGGCGAGTTTGTTGCCGTCGATTTTGCCGCGTTCCAGCAGCTTATTGAGCAGCTTGCTGGCTTCGTTCATCCCCAGCGTTAACGCCTGTGGATTAATATCTTTCATTCTGACCGGCACGCCTTTCCACGCAGACTGGTAGCTGATGCCGCCACCCATGATGCCTGCGCCCAGTACCGCTGCCTGAGCGGGTGCGCCGCTTTCGCTGCCGCGCTTTTTCGCCAGACCTTTCACATACTGGTCGTTGAGGAAGATGCCGACCAGCGCGCGTGCTTCATCAGACTGGGCCAGCGGCACAAACGCTGCGGTTTCAAGTTTCAGCGCGTCATCGCGGCCAAGGCTGGCTGCAGCTTCAATGGTTTTTACCGCCATCAGCGGAGCGGGATAATGCTTGCCTGCGGTTTGCAGCACCATTGCTTTCGCGATAGTGAAGCTCATGGCCGCTTCAATCGGGCTGAGTTTTAGCGGAGCCAGCTTAGGGGCCCGGCGGGCGCGCCAGCTGCCATCAGTGGCAGCGGCCTTAAGCATGATGATCCCCGCCTCACGCAGTTTCTCGCGAGACACCACCGCATCGACCAGACCGAGTTTAAGAGCGGCATTGCCATCGATATCTTTTCCCGCCGCAATAATTTCCAGCGCACTGTCGGCGCCCAGCAGGCGCGGCAATCGCACGCTGCCGCCAAATCCCGGCATGATGCCAAGTTTGGTTTCCGGCAGGCCAATACGGGCGTCCGCAGTAGCGATACGCAGATCGGTTGCCAGTACGCATTCACATCCGCCGCCCAGTGCATAGCCGTCAATGGCGGCCAGAGTCGGTACCGGCAAATCTTCCAGACGATTGAAGATGCTGTTGGCGTAACTCAGCCACTGGCTCAGCTTTTCGGTGGGTGCATCAAACAGTGAAAGGAACTCGGTGATATCTGCCCCTACAATAAATGCAGGCTTAGCGGAGCTCAGCAGCAGGCCGCGCAGTTCTGGCTGCTGCTCCAGCACAGCTATTGCCTCGCCCAGGCTGGCGACAGTTTGCGTATCGAGCTTGTTGACCGAGCCCGTAGCGTCAAAAACCAGCTCGGCGATGCCATCGTCCAGCCAGTGAAGAGTAAGGTTAGCGCCTTGGTAGAGCATGTGCGTCTCCTGAAACCGCGAAAGGTGATCTGGTCATACCAGATGATCGTGAGTGTGGGAGCGATGTTAATTTTTTGCAAACTGGTCTTTGCTTATTTGCTAACA
This sequence comes from Pantoea sp. paga, assembly GCF_007558755.1. NCBI lineage: Bacteria > Pseudomonadati > Pseudomonadota > Gammaproteobacteria > Enterobacterales > Erwiniaceae > Pantoea > Pantoea sp. paga. Next base: position 4,187 of record NZ_VLTF01000007.1, on the reverse strand, counting down.
AGGTCACAGCTGCGCCGACTTCGGCATCTGCGCAAGGGGTATGCTAAACTGCGGCCATTTCGCGACACTGGAGAGACGTCAATGGATTCACTGAAGACCTTGTATCACGCGCACATCGCCACGTTGCAACAACGGGCGCAGCAGGTGCTGGCACGCAATAAACTGGATGCGATGTTGATCCATTCCGGTGAGTTGTTGACGGTGTTTCTGGATGATCACACTTATCCGTTTAAGGTGAATCCGCAGTTCAAGGCCTGGGTGCCGGTGACGCAGGTGCCCAACTGCTGGCTCTGGATTGATGGGGTAAACAAACCGAAACTGTGGTTCTACTCTCCGGTGGATTACTGGCATAACGTTGAACCGTTGCCGGATAGCTTCTGGACCAGGGATGTCGACGTTATCGGCCTGAAAAATGCGGATGAGATTGCGCAGTTGCTGCCTGCACAGCGTGATAACGTTGCCTATATCGGCCCGGTTAACGCGCGTGCATCTCAGCTCGGCATCGCCTCTGGCAATATTAATCCCAAAGCGGTAATCGACTTCCTGCACTTCCATCGCAGTATCAAAACTGATTATGAACTCGCCTGTCTGCGCCAGGCGCAGAAGCTGGCGGTTGCCGGTCATCGCGCGGCGAAAGAGGCGTTCTCGGCGGGCTTAAGTGAGTTCGATATCAATCAGGCGTATCTGACCGCTACCGGTCATCGCGACACCGATGTACCTTACGGCAATATCATTGCGCTGAATGAGCACGCTGCGGTGCTGCACTACACCCGGCTGGATCATCAGCCACCGGCGAAACGCCATAGCTTTTTGATTGATGCGGGTGCCGAGTATCTTGGCTATGCCGCTGATTTGACCCGCAGCTATGCGGCGCAGAGCAGTTCGCTCTATGCCAGAATGGTTGAGGCGATGAACACTGAAGAGCTGGCTCTGATAGCCACGCTGAAACCGGGCGTACGCTACACCGATTACCATCTTCAGATGCATCAGCGTATTGCGAAGATGTTGCTGAAGTTTGAGCTGGTTCAGGGAATCAGCGAAGAAGCGCTGGTGGCTGAAGATCTGACCGGTCCGTTTATGCCACATGGCCTGGGGCATCCGCTGGGTCTGCAGGTCCATGACGTTGCCGGTTTTATGCAGGATGAGCAGGGCACCCATCTCGCCGCGCCAGCGCAATATCCTTATCTTCGCTGCACCCGCGTGCTGCAACCGGGCATGGTATTAACCATTGAGCCGGGCTTCTATATTATTGACTCGTTACTGAAGCCGCTGCGTGAAGGCCGTTTCAGTCAGCACTTTAACTGGCAGGCCATTGATGCGCTTCGGCCTTATGGCGGGATTCGTATTGAGGATAACGTGGTGATCCATGCGCATCGCGTTGAGAACATGACCCGCGATCTGCATCTGGCCTGATGGAGGCCTTTGATATTCCCGCTGTGCCAGTGAGCAGCAGTGAGGAGACAATCAAAAAGAGTCGCTTCATTACGCTACTGGCGCACACCGAGGGTACAGAGGCGGCGCGCGCGTTTGTCCAGCAGGTTAAAAGCGAGCATCCCACTGCCCGGCATCACTGCTGGGCCTGGGTAGCGGGCGCACCGAATGATTCTCAGCAACTCGGTTTCTCTGATGATGGTGAACCTTCGGGTACGGCAGGGAAACCGATGCTGGCGCAACTGATGGGCGCGGATATTGGCGAGATTACCGCTGTGGTGGTGCGTTATTACGGTGGCATCATGCTGGGAACCGGCGGCTTAGTGAAAGCGTATGGTGGTGGCGTCCAGCAGGGGCTTAAGCAATTGCCACGGCAGCGCAAAGTGCCGATGAAGCTGTTCACTTTGCAATGTGACTATGCACAGCTCAGTGATATTGAACGGCTGGTACAGCGTTTTGAAGGTAAGGTGACCGACAGCCAGTTTCAGGATCGTATTGCGTTGACGCTGGCTGTACCTTACGGACAGATCGACGGGTTCAAAAAAAATCTGTCAGACTTTAGTCGGGGCGCGTTATCGCTGATCCCGCTCACACCATGATGTTCATCTCTTTTATTTAAAGGAACGGCTGAATGCACTTTCGCGCCATTACCCGCATAGTCGGTCTGCTGGTGATCCTCTTTTCAGTGACGATGATTTTGCCCGGCCTGGTCGCCTTAATTTATCGCGATGGCGCAGGGCGGGCGTTTAGCCAGACCTTTATGATGGCGCTGGTGATCGGCTCGCTGCTGTGGTGGCCGAATCGCAAAAAGAAAACCGAACTCAAACCGCGGGAAGGGTTTCTGATTGTGGTCCTGTTCTGGACGGTGCTGGGCAGCGTAGGGGCGATGCCCTTTATCTTTGCCGAACAGCCGCATCTTTCGGTGACGGATGCGTTCTTTGAATCTTTCTCTGGCCTGACGACCACGGGTGCTACCACGCTGGTGGGGCTGGACTCGTTGCCTAAGGCGATTCTCTTCTATCGGCAGATGCTGCAGTGGCTGGGCGGTATGGGGATCATCGTATTAGCCGTGGCGATACTGCCGATTCTGGGCGTCGGGGGCATGCAGCTCTATCGCGCTGAAATGCCGGGGCCGCTGAAAGATAATAAAATGCGACCACGTATCGCCGAGACGGCCAAAACACTCTGGCTGATCTACGTTCTGCTGACGATAGCCTGTGCGCTGGCATTGTGGCTGGCGGGAATGCCAGCGTTTGATGCTATTGGCCACAGTTTCTCGACTATCGCCATTGGCGGCTTCTCAACCCATGATGCCAGTATCGGCTATTTTAACAGTGGTACTATCAATACCATCGTGGCGGTGTTTCTGCTGATCTCCGGCTGTAACTACGGCCTGCACTTTGCCATGTTAAGCGGACGCAATCTGCGCGTGTACTGGCGCGACCCTGAGTTCCGCATGTTTATTGGCGTTCAGCTGACACTGGTGTTGATCTGTACTCTGGTGCTCTGGTTCCATAATGTCTATGAAAGTGGCTGGCAGACGCTGAACCAGGCCTTTTTCCAGGTGGTCTCAATGGCGACGACGGCGGGATTCACGACCGACAGCATCGCACGCTGGCCATTGTTCCTGCCGGTACTGCTGTTGTGCTCCGCCTTTATCGGCGGTTGTGCCGGTTCAACCGGCGGTGGTCTGAAGGTGATTCGCATACTGCTGTTATGCAAGCAGGGTAACCGTGAGCTTAAGCGTCTGGTTCACCCCAATGCGGTCTACACCATTAAGCTGGGCAACCGGGCGCTGCCGGAACGTATCCTTGAAGCCGTATGGGGATTCTTCTCGGCTTATGCGCTGGTGTTCCTGATCAGCATGCTGGCGATCATCGCTACCGGTGTTGATGACTTCTCGGCTTTTGCTGCCGTTGCCGCGACGCTCAATAACCTCGGCCCTGGCTTAGGAGTCGTAGCTGATAACTTCACTTCAATGAATGACGTGGCGAAATGGATTCTTATTTCCACCATGTTGTTTGGGCGTCTCGAGGTATTCACCTTGCTGGTGCTGTTCACGCCTACTTTCTGGCGTGAATAATTAATAAGGATGCTGACATGAAAGCGCTGATTCTCTATTCCACTCGCGACGGACAAACAAAGAAGATTGCCTCTTCTATTGCTGATGTGATCCGTCAGCAGCAGCAGTGTGATGTGCTGAACATTCAGGATGCCACTCTGCCTGACTGGGCACAGTATGATCGCGTGTTAATTGGCGCATCTATCCGCTATGGCCATTTTCAGCCGGTCGTCGATAAGTTCGTTAAACAATACCTTCATGAGTTGCAGCAGCGTACCAGCGGTTTCTTTTCGGTGAACCTGACGGCGCGCAAACCTGAGAAGCGTTCTCCTGAAACCAATGCCTATACGCAGAAGTTCCTGGCACACTCGCCGTGGCAGCCTGATTGCTGTGCCGTGTTTGCAGGCGCGCTCTATTATCCGCGCTATCGCTGGTTCGATCGCGTCATGATTCAGTTGATTATGCGCATGACCGGTGGTGAGACAGATTCGACGAAAGAAGTGGAGTACACGGACTGGCAGCAGGTACGCACTTTTGCCAATGATTTTGCACAGTTACCAGGCAAATCGTAGCGAAATAGCGCGATTTGATGAAAATTACTGCGAACGATAATCTTTTCGTAATAAACGCTTGTCAGCCCGCGGAAACTCCCTATAATGCGCCTCCATCGACACGGAACACCGGCAACGGGAAG
>NZ_VLTF01000006.1:0-264524 GCF_007558755.1 Pantoea sp. paga | reverse complement strand
ACGATCGGGTTACCGGCGTCGTCGGTCAGGCCGGGCGCGGTGGCGCTGGTGTCGCCTTCCGCTGGATTACCTGTGTTGTCGCCCGCGCCCGGCACAGAGGCACTGCCATTGTCTTCTGCCGGGCTGCCTGCATCATCACTCGCGCCCGGCGTCGTGTCACCGGTGTCGATGATAACGTCGACGGTGCTGCTGGCAGGGTTGCCGCTGGCATCGGTGCCGTCAACCACGAGCGCATGCTCGCCGTCGGCCAGCGGGGCGTCGGGGGTAAAGGTCCAGCTGCCGTCCTCGCCCACGGTGGCGGTGCCGAGCTCGGTGTCGCCGTCGGTGATCACCACGGTGGAGCCGGGCTGCATGCCGTTACCACTGATCGTGGGGGTACTGTCGCTGGTAGGACGACCAGCCACGGGGTTGCCGGCGTCATCGACAAGAGATGGCGTTGTGCCAGCAACAACGCTGGCAGTGCTATTGTCCTCATTGGCTGCTGCCGTATTGTTATTTCTTGAGGAGGAGCCACCTGAGTTTGATGCTGCAGCCACACCAATTATCGCGGCCAGACCACCTAAAACACCACCCGCCAGATAGACATTGTCAGTGATGAGCGGATCCGCAGTCGTTGAAGCGAGTTCATATACGCCATTAGCCGCATCATAGTTATACGCATAGGCCACACCATCCGGGCCAGAGGCAGTCATAATCGGGAGTTCATCTGCGCTGACGTTTTGCAGGACGATGTCATACTGCTCACCCGTTACATCATCCACCAGCTTAAATTTCATCTGGCCGTTAGCTTTTGACGCAACGATTTTCTGCGGAGGCTGCCCATCAACGCTGTGAACTTCATAGGACGCAGCCTGTGGCGTGGACTTCAATGCCAGCGACTGCCCAGGTTTTAAAGCATGCTTAGCAATGATATTGCCATTACTGTCTTTAATAATTAATTGAATTTTCATTTTTCACCCATAGATGCCGAAATGAACCGGGCGATTAATTAATCACCAGGCGTTGCTGTGCTGATTTAAGAGAAATTTTGTTAAAACAATTAATTAACCTCCATGTAGCCGTTAATAATGGCCACCTGCTGTGGCGTAATAAACATGGCTGAAAGTATTATTTCCTGTAATGAGCGGTGCCATTTGATACGCTGCATTAATAACGCGGAACGCCTTTTCCTGTACCTTACCATAAGGTGAATGATCGTTTTTCAGAGCAAGGGTTTAACCTGTTTTAAGATTTATTCGCTTATGCTGAATGTCTATTGCCCCGGTTATATGGCTCATGGATGAGTTCGGGTAACTGGGTGTTTTTCCGGGGCGGTAACGCTATTTGGTATAACTTAAACCACCTCTCTCTTATCAAAGGGACAGGAGGGGGTGATGATTTAATTATTCAGGTAACTGCAGTCGGCATTCTTACAAATAAACTCATAAAATGGAATTTACAGAGTCCTGGTAAGATATAGTATCGATAAGGGTCGTTATGCGGAATATTATTCTTTAAACGTTTTTCTGGTGTGGTTTTTTAGTGTTAAACTCTAAAAATAATCTCTATTGCAGTTTTTATCAGATTTTTATGTCAATTCAATGTAAGCGTAGGTAAGGCGCTGTTTTTTACGCGTAAAAAAGAGTTTCAAAATGGATTATATAAAAAATTCAATAAAAACAGTTCATTGTGTGATGCGATTTGGTTTATCAGGGGCATTATTTCAAAGGTGATCTGTTTTTTTTACACCTGATGTTAATAGGTTTTGCGTACAATAAAAACCTGCGTTGTCATATGGCAATAAATAATGGTGGGATATTTTTAACAATAAATGCACTCTTAATTATCTTTCTGTGAGACAGGCAATAAGATAATCATTTTATAATCTATGTTAAAATCTATAGCGTGTTGCAGTGTGTCTGGCAGGAGAGAGGTAAATATCTACAGTCTGTGAAGAGGGGCGTGTCTTTATGTTTGCTTCTTCGTTTTGGATTTTCTGATTTTATTCGCGGGTATAATTATTCCCCTTGTTCTGATAACGGTGATTTATTGTACCCTGACGGCTGGGCTGCCTGTTGGGTATCACGGCATACCTGACAGGCATCCTGAAACACGCAGGTGTTGTTAATACCTGCGGCAACGTTTGGTTTCAGCAGAAAGTGGACTCAGAAGGGTAATCGCAAGGCAGGGAGTTAATTCGTTGAAGCACATTTCACATTCTCTCGGGAATGAGTCTGTATAGTGCCTTCTGCAGCAATCTCTCTCTTCATTTTTGCAAAAAAAGCCCGGCTTACGCCGAGCCTGATTTTATCTTTACGCCATCTTCAAACGCTGCAATCGTTTCTCGCGGCGAATCTTACGCTCTTCCATCACGGCAACCAGCGCCATCAGGCAGATACAGGCGATAGCAGCGGCATCCAGTGCGGCAAAGGTGCCCGCCCAGCCGGTCAGGCCAAATATCGGTGTACCGTCGGCAATCATGCCAAGGCCCAGTTTAGCGAAGCTGTCACCAATCAGATAGGCGAAGGTGCCTTTGATGCCATCTGCTGCGCCGATTGCCTTTTTCGGTACAAAGCCGACCGCGGCGACGCCGATTAACAGTTGCGGGCCAAACACCAGGAAGCCCAGAGCGAACAGCGACGCCAGATAAACATACTGGTTGCTGGCATGCTGATAGATCCCGAGGGTGGCAATAATCAGCGCTAATGCAACGCAGGCCACCAGCGCACGACGGCCATTGGCCAGATCGGATAACCAGCCCCACATCAGCGTGCCCACCAGTGCGCCCACTTCAAACAGGGTAAAGCCCTGAATCGCCACCTCTTTAGAGAGCTTCAGCTCCTGGAAGGCGTAAACCGTTGACCACTGATCGATCCCGATGCGCACCACATAGAGGAAGATGTTGGCGAAGCAGAGCAGCCAGATCACCTTGTTCTTCAGTACGTACTCAACAAAGATCTGCCATTTGGTCATCGACTCATCTTCGGCTTCTTTGTCCTCATCGCTCAGCTCTTCGTCAAACAGCTCTTCGGCCTTGCCCAGGCCATAAGACTCCGGGGAGTCGCTGCCGTAGCGCAGGCCGATAAAACCAACAATCAGCGCGATAATAGAGGGGAAGATAAACATCCCAATTACGTGGCCGTCGAACAGTACATTGGCGCCAAACAGCGCAACGCCCGCCGCACCGGCACCGCCGAGGTTGTGAGAGATATTCCACATCCCCAGATAGGTGCCACGCTTGCGGCGGGGCGTCCACTTCGTGATGGTGGAGTAGCTACAGGAGCCGCCGGTACTCTGGAAGAATCCGCTTAAGGCATAAAAGGCGATCATCAGGAACAGGCTGACGGAACCGGTGCCCATGCTGGCGCTGAAACCCAGCATACAGATGGCCGAGAGGATCAGCATAAACGGCAGGAACTGCTTGGTGTTTTTGCCATCAGCATAATAGGAGACCAGGGTTTTACCGACGCCATAGGTGATGGAGAAGCCCAGACCGATCATCCCCAGCTGCGTCATGCTCAGTCCGTAGGTGGTGATCATATCGTTCTGTGCAATGTTGAAGTTTTTGCGGATCAGATACATGGTCAGGTAGCCGATAAAGACCACCAGATAGGACTGCATAAAAGGCTTGAACCACATTTTGCGCCGCAGTTCGATGGGCAGATCCAGCGTTGGTCTGCGCACCTGTTTGAGGAATGCCAGCATGGAAGGGGATTCTCCTGGTTGGAATAGCTGCAATGGGCAGCGAATGGCTGGCATTGTAAAAACCTGCCGCCAGACTGGCCTGAGACAGCATCCAGGCGAAACCAGGAAAATTTCTTAGTTTTGCCCCACTCGGGGCAAAAAGGAGAGGCGTATCACGCTTCAGGCAGGACGCGCGGCGCCTGAGCATTTAAAAACGGCAGCAGAAGCAGCGCGGAGATCCCTGCCGCTGTGGCAATCACCGCAAAGAAGCCGCTCCAGTGCCAGACGTCGATAACCCACGCCAGCGGCCAGCCGGAGAGTGACGCGCCCAGATAGGCGAAAAGACCGACGAAGCCGGTTGCCGCACCCGCCGCATCTTTATGGGAACACTCGGCTGCCGCCATACCAATCAGCATCTGCGGGCCAAAGACAAAGAAACCGGTAGTAAAAAAGCAGGCTGCCTGCATCACGTAACTGGTAAACGGCATCAGCCACAGTGAGCCGACGGAAAGCAAAATCCCGGCTGCAAAAATCAGGTTCATCGGACCACGGTTGCCGTTAAACAGCCTGTCCGAGCCCCAGCCCGCGACCAGTGCACCTATCACACCGCCCAGCTCAAACAGGGTGATTACCGAGTTTGCCGTCACCAGATCCACCCCCAGCGTGTCGGAGATGTAGAGATTTCCCCAGTCATTGAGCGCCGCGCGAACCACATAGACCAGCACGTAACAGAGTGACAGCAGCCAGATGTAGGGGTTGAATAGCACGTAGCGGGTCAGGATCGCTTTGCGACTCAGACCTGCGCCTTCCTGCTGCTGCGCCATCTCCATCTCATCCTGTCGCCAGTCGCCTACCGCGGGCAGGCCGACAGTCTGAGGCCGGTCGCGCAGACGCCAGCAGAGAAACAATCCGGCGAGTATCGCTAAAGTGCCCGCAATCATCATCCCGGTTCGCCAGCCATAATGCAGTGTCACCGCGCCGATAACGATCGGGATGACCGCACCGCCAACGTTGTGCGCGGTGTTCCATAATGCCCACCAGCCGCCGCGCTCGTTGCGCGAATACCAACTGGTCAGCAGGCGCGCGCAGACCGGCGCGCCCCAGCCCTGGAAAAAGGCATTGATAGTCCACAGCAGCGCAAAGGCCCACAGCGACGTCGAGAAGCCAAACAGGATATTGACCACGCCAGTGGCGATCAGCCCCAGCCCCATAAAGTAACGGGCGTTGGAGCGGTCACTGACGATGCCGGAGAAGAACTTAGACAGGCCGTAGGTGATGTAAAATAGCGTCGCCAGCAGGCCGATATCGGTGCGCATCATCACGCCGCTGGCGATCACTTCCGGCGCCGCCGCATTGAAGCTTTTGCGGGTAAAGTAGAACAGGGCATAGCCGATCCAGATGGTCGACATGATGTGCCGCCGCCAGTAGCGATAGCGGCTGTCAATCTCACTTTTGTTCTGCAGCGGGGCGGCGTTAGCGGGCGTTTTCAGAAAGTTAAACACGGTGGTTCCTCAGGCCGTACGCAGCGGCAGATGCACGTTGACGCGGGTTCCATGGGTGCAGGAGATAGTCAGCGATCCGCCCAGCGCACTCACGCGTTCGCGCATCCCGACCAGACCAAAGCTCTCCTGACCAGAACCTGGCGGCAGACCGCAGCCATCATCTTCAATCACCAGCAAAACGCGACCATTCTGTTGCCAGCCTTTGAGCGTCACGGCGCTGGCGCTGGCGTGTTTCACAATGTTGTTCAGCCCCTCCTGACAGACGCGAAACAGCGTGACGCGCTGCGCTTCGCTCAGCAGCGTCTCATCAATACGCCACCCAAGGTGACTGACGATGCCGCAATCCTCCAGCTCCATCTCACGCATCAGGGAGCGAACTGCCTGTTCAAGTGACAGGTCATCTAACTGGCGGGGTCGGAGACGCCCCAGCAGTCGCCGCACTGAGTCATAGACGCCAAGAGAGAGCTGTTCAATGTGGACGCCGCTCTGGATCACCCGGCCATTACCCGGCGCAAGGCGCTGCACAATGCCCGCCTGGGTACGAATTGCCGTAATCGTCTGACCGATATCATCGTGCAGTTCGCGCGCCACCTCCTGGCGCACGTTCTCTTCTGTCTCGACCAGCCGTTCCGCCAGGCGTCGGTTGCGCGCCAGCTCACTCTGCAGCGACTGATTCAGCTCGCGCAGCCGCTGGATACCGGCACCCAGCAGCAGTCCGGTAAGGCTTTGCGCCAGTAGCGAGAGCAGGAGATCGACCGGATGATCGTGCCAGGTCTGGCTGGCGATCAGCGCGATTGCGTTCATCAGCGTCGCGATCAGCGCACCCTGCCAGCCGTAGTGCCAGGCCAGCGCAATAATCGGCAGAGCCAGACAGAATGGCGTAAAGCGCGACAGTTCAGCGGGCAGGCCAAGCTGCAACCACAGACTGATGACAAACAGCAGCAGATACCAGATAAGATGCCGGGCGCGCCAGTTGACCGGGTGCGAGAGCAGCGACGGCCCCAGCGGCTGCCAGCGGGTGCTGGTGAGATAGTGCCAGATGACCAGGCAGGTCGGGGCCAGCGTCAGACCACCGGTAAGCGTCAGCAGCAGGGCGTTCAGCATCTCCTGCTGTCCCGCCCATGCCAGGGATTGCAGCAGCGCTGCGGCGATCAGAGCCGCGCCCTGGCTCAGCAGCGTGCGCCAGTCACGCTGATGGCGGTAATGGGAGATAAGCGCCACCGGCAGCAGCGTCAGTACACTGCCCGCCATTAACAGCGGCAGATGCGCCAGCGCGACCACCTTCGCCAGCCAGATCAGCATGATCCACTCAGCTGCCAGCAACACCGGCCAGTAAGCGCGTGGACATTGCAGCATCAGCCCCAGACGCAGGCCAAACGGGAATAGCAGCACCGCCAGCTCCGGGCGTTCCACCAGGTGCAGGCTGATACTCCACAGGCAGAACCAGGCCGCCGAGAAGATGAAAAAGCTGGCGACAATGGAGATCAGCCGCGAAACACAGGGGCTCATTGCCAGCCATCAAACATGCGGCGCGCCAGCTCCACATCATTGCTGACGCCGAGCTTCTCCATCAGATTCGCGCGATGGACATGTACGGTTTTCGGTGACAGCGCCAGCTCAACGGCAATTTCCTTTACCGCCATGCCCTGTGACAGTTTTTCCGCCACCTGACGTTCGCGTCGGGTCAGCGGGTCCTGCCGACCGGCGGCCAGCTTGATCGCAATCTCTGGCGTCAGATAACAGCCGCCTGTGGAGACCGTGCGCACCGCCGCGATCAGTTCATCGGGACGACAGCGTTTAGAGAGGAATCCGCGCGCACCGGCATTAAGCGCCTGCTCCACCAGGGCCGGACTGTCATGGACTGACAGCATGATGGTGGCCAGGCCCGCCGGCAGCTTGCTCAGCAGCTCCAGCCCGGAGAGATCCGGCATCGAAATATCGCAGATACAGACCTGAACGCCCCGGCCCGGTAAACCTGCCAGCGCCTCACGGCCAGAACCAAATTCCGCTACGACCTGGAAATCCGATTCCAGGCCCAGCAACTGGGCAAAGCCGGAGCGGACGATAAGGTGATCGTCAATAAGCGCGATGGTGATCATGTTCATTCCTGGCGGGTAAAATCGCGCTTACCTTAGCGATAAGCACGAAGCTGTTCAAGTCGTGAGCAGTCTATTCAGGTAACGGTGTGGGTAGGGTGATGCAGGTCAAACTGTCGTGGATCGTGAGAAAAGCATGCCGGGCTGAATAGCCGCCCGGCAGATCGTGAGGCTAAGCAGCCGATCAGTGCAGACAGCACTGCTTATATTTTTTGCCGCTGCCGCACGGGCAGGGATCGTTGCGGCCGGGCAGTTTCTCTGCCGCGACAGGCTTCTGGGGAACGGGAATCGCTTCTGGCTGGGAGATCCAGTGATCGTGCAGCGCCAGCGCAGCAGGACGGATAGCTTCTATGCTGGCTTCCATCTCGTCCGGCGTCATGGCATCGATCTTTTCAAGATTCTCTTCCACGCCGTGCAGAGCGATGGCGTCCAGCGCGGGTTGCAGATCCTGCGGCAGGGCAGACCAGTCGGTCAGCGCGACACCGCGCATGTAGCCGAAGCACCACTCTTCCACCACGGTAAATTCCAGACCTTCCATTTCGCGGATGCCAAACAGCGGTTCGAACTGCTCAGGGAATTCAGATAAGCGGTCAGCCACATCATTCATATGCTGGAAGCAAAGCGACATAAAGCGCGTCATTTCACGCTCGTTGCTCCATTTCGGAATCTGCTTCTCGCCACCCCACAGTGCCACCAGCCACTGGCTTGGCTCAATGCTGACGGGACCGGAGAGTACAGCAGTCAGCAGGCCATCCAGCTCGGAGACATCAATAATCGATGCTTCGCTGCCATATTTTTCCAGCATATCTTCCAGCCATTGCAGCTCTTTTTCGGACAGTGGGCCTTCTTTCATGCGGTTGCCTCCCGGGCATTTCAAAATTTCAGCGGCGTTGAGCCTTAAAACCGCAGCAGTGTACACCCTTGTGGACTGCAACACAGCTAACCCTGTTCGGGCGTGCTGCGGTGACTAAACCGCGTTTAGCACCACTTTCACCCCGTTATGCAGGCGATAGCCCACAGCACTTTATGGTACATTTTTGCGCTCCAGCCAGACAGTTGCGTGTTAAATAATAATAAGTAAATGATTAATATATGAAAAATGGATTTACTGGCAGGCCGGCTGTTGCAGTCTCCCTTGCGCGGCGGCCCCCTGGCGGCCAGTGGATCAGCAGATTAATGACGCGATTCATGCCAGCCTTTATCTTCCTGCTGGCGGGATGTGGAACCCTGTCGCAAACGTCCGCCCCGGTGGGCGATCGCGTTTATCTGACACACGCCACCTTTCATGAAAATGTCGATGACATCGTGCAGCATTACATGCAACAGAAGCAGGTTCCCGGCATCAGCATTGCGGTCATTCATCGCGGTGGGCCGACCCGCTATTACTCTTTTGGCGTAACCGATCGTGTGCATCGCTATCCGATCACGCCCGATACCCTGTTTGCGCTGGGATCGCTGAGTAAAGGCGTGACGGCAGAAGTGATTATTCAGCTGGTTGATCAGGGTAAGTTGCGCTGGAGCGATACCCTGGCCGATCTTCTGCCGGAAGGCGCTCGCCTCAGCGCTGACGCGCAGCACATCACGCTGCTGCAGCTGGTGACGCACACCTCGGGTCTGCCGCGACAGGATATGGATTTGACGATGCTGCAGCAGTTCGTTCGATATCTGGACACCGGCGAGAATTTCTATGGCAACCTTGATAGCGACAAGCTGCTGAGTTATCTGGCGGACTTCTCTGCGCCCGCGGTACGCATGCCACACTACTCCAACCTCGGCTATGCGCTGCTTGGTTATATCCTGCGCACGCGTTTTCATCAGGATATTCAGACGCTGGCGTCACAGCTTATTTTCACACCGTTAAAGATGAACCAAAGCAGCTTTGTACCGGAAACGCTGGCGGGCTATCCGCTGCGTGCGCTGGGCCATGCAGGCGATCAGCCGAAATTTATCCGCCGCGGCACGCTGACGCCGGACTGGCATTTTCACGGCAACATGGTGGCGGCGGCCAGTCTCTACAGTAATGCGCGCGATCTGAGTGCTTATTTGCGCGCGCATTTCAGTGCCACCGGTGATGCTGCGCTGGACCGGGCTTTCGCGGCGGCAGAGCAGGCGTGGTATCAGCAGGGCGCGCAGGTGCAGAATATCGCCTGGGTGACCGACACTTTCGAAGGGCAGCAGATCATCTATCAGGTGGGCTATATCGGCGGCTATTCCAGTTTTATCGGCTACGATAAACGTAACGGCAATGCGATTGTGGTGCTGCAGAACGGCTTTAACTGGAGTAACTATTTAGGCATTGCGTTGTTGGTCGATCTGGCAACTCAGGATAAAGTGGTCGGACAGTGATCCGCTACCTGGCCTGTGTGCAGTAAAGTGAATAGCGCTGTTTTTCCTTACACATAGCGTCAGTGCGCCGGAACTGAAGTGCGATAAACATTGTCTTTAGCCTGACTGTCAAAATTCAACGTGGAAATCATTATGCGCAGGACTCAACGTGTACTTTTATCAATGGGATTACTGGTTGGCTCGCTGAGCCTGATCCCCGCTGTACAAGCCGCTGGCGAAGCAACGGATACCGTTCCGCCACCGCCGCAGATTCAGCCTGCTAATCCGGATGCCCAGCCCGCTACGCCTGATACGGGCAGCGTTCAGCCGGATGCCGGTGCCGCGCAAAGCCAGGCACCGACCAGTTCACAATCTAATGATGGTATTACGCCGACCACGCCGGCTCCTTCCAACGGCGCACACCCTAATTACGACCTCAGCACCATCATCATCGACTACAAACAGTACCAAATCGGTGACACAGTGCCAGAGAAGTACACCGATAAAACGTACACCATCAATGAGTGGCAAAAGCGTAATCTGCCCGCTCCACAGGAAAATACCCACTGGGCCTATATCAACGCCAACTACATTCTTATTACCAATGACACCGGCAAAATCGTCATGGGTAAATCGGGCGATATCTTCTTCCGCGGTTAAAATAAGCGGTAAAAAATCAGCCGGTCGTGATGACCGGCTTTTTTTTAGCTGAAACGCTCAGCACCAAAGCTTGCCAGCATCGGATGCTTTTCACCGCTTACAATCTCCTCCGCCAGTAACTCACCGACAATCAGCGCCAGGGTTGCACCCGAATGCGTGAACGCCACATAACAGCCCGGCACCTTCTGCAGTTGCCCCAGTACCGGATCGCCATCGCCTGGAATCGGCTTCAGGCCAATTTTCCAGCTCTGGACACTGAGCGGCTCGTCACCCCGTAACAGCTGACTCGCTTCTTCGGCCAGCTTTGCTACAACCTGCTTATCAATATAATAATCGCCTCCGGCCAGCTTCTGGATATCAGCCTCGTACCAGTCGTGATCCAGGGCGTAACGGTTGCCGGGGTTTGGCCGGATGGCGGCGCGGGGCGTGTTCAGCACCGCTTTGAGTTCATGTTTGCCCGGCTCAGTGATCACCAGCATGGAGACGGGCGATCCGTTGGGAATCGTCACGCCCAGTGGCGCAATCACATCCGGTGTCCAGGGCCCGCAGGCGACCACCACCGCATCTGCCCGCAGTTCACCCAGCTCACTGCGAATGCCGCAGGCCCGGCCATTCACTGTGATCACACTGGCTTTACCGGCGTGTTCAATCACTTCACCACCCCGCGCCCGGAACTGATTCACCAGATATTCTGACAGGTGCGGCAGGCTGACCCAGCCTTCACCGGGGTTAAATATCGCCTGCGACGGCAGCGCGTCGGGATCGATCGTCGCATCCGCCTGCGCCACGTTATCAGGGGTCATGAGTTGTGAGTCGTAGCCATGTGCTTTCTCATAGGCGTGCCGCGCCTGCGTTCCGGCTGCATCATTGCTGAACCAGCAGACCCCGCCATCAAAACGCAGCCAGTCCAGGGTGGGTTGTTGAGCAAACAGGGTGCGATAGCGATCAATGCCCGCCATGCGCAGCGCGTGATAGGGGCGGGAGCGTTCACCCGCCGAGTTGAGCCAGGAGAGTGAACGTCCCGATGCGCCAGAACAGAGCGCGGCTTCGGTCACCAGCGTCACCGCCGCTCCCCGTTTTGTCAGCTCCAGCGCCGTCGAGACACCTATTACGCCACCGCCCAGAACAACCACTTTCATTTCAGTTTTTACCGCCATTATCAGGTTCCTTGCTCAGTTACAGCACTTCAGAGAGAAAACGTTGCAGTCGCGGCGACTGTGGCGTATCAAAAATGGCGCCCGGCGGCCCGGCTTCAACAATCTCGCCTTCGTCCATAAACACAACCTGATCCGCCACTTTGCGCGCAAAGCCCATTTCATGTGTCACCACAACCATCGTCATGCCGCGACGACAGAGATCCGCCATCAGCGTCAGGACACCTTTCACCAGTTCGGGATCGAGCGCGGAGGTCGCCTCATCAAACAGCATGACCTCGGGATCCATCGCCAGCGCGCGGGCAATCGCGACACGCTGCTGCTGGCCGCCGGAGAGATCGCGTGGCCGGTGATCGGCGCGCTGACCCAGACCCACTTCTTCCAGCCGCTGACGCGCAATCGCCATCGCCTGCGCTTTGGGCAGGCCTTTAACCCGCCACGGTGCCAGCGCCACGTTCTCCAGTGCGCTGTGATCGGGGAAGAGATTGAAATGCTGAAATACCATGCCGATCCGTAACCGCAGCGCATCTGGCTTGTCGCGCAACACTGACCGATCAGCCAGAAGTACATCTCCCGATTGCGGTTCATGCAGCCGGTTGATGCCGCGCAGCAGCGTCGACTTACCCGAACCGGATGGCCCGATAATGCAGGTGGTGCTGCCGGGCGCGACCCGCAGCGAGACGTTACGCAACACCTCAATCGGGCCGTAAGCCAGAGTCAGATCGCGCAGCTCCAGGCTGGCACCGTGCCAGCTCGCGGCAGTGGTACTGTTCAGATTATTCATGGTTGCCTCCGATCCGGGGATGAGTGACCAGTGCGCCGCCGGGCGCTCTGACTTCCTCCACCTCTTTTAAGCCACTTTGCGGGGCAGTCAGGCGACGTCGGCCGGTGCGATAACGCACATCGACATAGTTGACCATGTGCGTCAGCGGCACAGTGATAATCAGATAGAACAGCCCTGCCAGCATCAGGGGCGAGAGGTTGCCGGTGAGCACCGCCGCATCCTGGCCCACGCGAAACAGTTCCCGTTGCTGGGTCATCAGGCCCAGCAGGTAAACCAGCGAGGAATCTTTAATGATGGCGATGAACTGGTTAACGATGGCGGGCAATACGCGGCGGATCCCCTGCGGGATCACCACCAGTCGCATTGCCCGGCCATAACTCATCCCCAGCGCACGGCAGGCTTCCATCTGGCCGCGTTCAACACTCTGAATACCGGCGCGGAAAATCTCGCCCATGTAGGCGCTGGCGATCAGGCTGAGGGCGAAGATCCCCAGCGGATAGGGCGTAGGACCGAACAGCTGATAGCTAAAGCGCGCCAGGCCCTGACCAATCAGCAGAATGGTCAGAATCGATGGCAGACCGCGGAACAGATCGGTATAGAGCCGGGCAGGCAGACGCAGCCAGCGTGAGGGCGAGATGCCCATCAGCGCCAGCAGAAGGCCGAATAGCGTGCCGAGCAGCGTTGCCGCCAGCGAGATAATCACTGTATTGACCAGCCCGGTGGTCAGCATCTGCGGCAGTACTTCCATCATTGATGGAAAATCAAAGAAGGTGCGGGAAAGAATCGTGAGCAAGTCCATCGCCGTCTCCATGCAGGGTGGGGGATCCCCCGGTTAACTCAGGACGCGAACGTCCGCATCTTTACTGCCCGCCAGGCAGATACTGTTTTGGCATCGGCGACCCGGGGAACCACTTCTGATAGAGCCGTTGCCAGGTGCCATCCTGCATGGCTGCTTTAATGGCGCTGTCCAGCGCGGCCTTGAAGGCGGGTTTGCCTTTGGCAATGGCAATGCCGGCCGGTGCATCAAACGAGGGGATGTCTGCGGCAGAGACCAGCTTAAAGCGGTCGGCGTAGCTTTTTGCCGCCTCGTAGTCGAGGAAGATCGCGTCGAGCGTACCGTTGTTGAGCGCAGAGACTGCGCTGTTGTTATCCGGGAAGCGCACGAGATCGGTCTGGGTGAAGTGTTCGACGGCATAGCTCTCCTGCAGCGTACCCTGAACCACCCCGAGTCGGTGTTTTGCCAGGCTGGCGACATTCTTCACGCCGCTGTCGTGGCGGGTCAGAACGGTGAGAAATCCCGCCAGATAGCCGGTTGAAAAATCCACCGTCTTTTCACGCGCAGGGGTGATGCCGATAGCCGCTACCGCCGCGTCATACTGACCGTTGGCCACCGCCGGCATGATGGCCGAGAAGTCCTGTCCAATAAAATCGACCTTATCGATCCCGATACGATGGGCGACATCTTTGAAGAATTCGACGTCAAAGCCGGTGAACTGACCGCTGGCATCCGTGAAGGTGTAAGGTTTTGAGTCGCCGACGCTGGCGATGCGTAGCTGACCCGGTTCGATCAGCCCATAGGGATTGTTGTCGCTGGCAGCCAGCGTACAGAACGACAGTGAACAGAGTGCGAGCGTGGTGCCGAGCAGTTTGCCCAGGGTGGTTTGCGATTTCATAGCTCATCCGTTTTTGCAGGTTTAAACATCAGAGACTGTTGAGCCAGCGATTATTATTGAGACCGGTCTCAACGCAGGTGGCACCTTAAGACGCTGGTGTTGTGAGACCGGTCTCAAGGGGTTACAATGAGTTTAAGCACACCCTTTTTTCGGCGTCAATATTCCTGTCATCAACCTGTGATTCAAAATAATTATGACCAGCCAGAAACGACAATCTAAAGCGCCCACCGTGGCGGATGTGGCGCGCGCAGCAAAAGTATCCAAAGCCCAGGCGGCGCGTGCGCTGGGTGGCTATGGGGCGGTCAGTGATGAGGTGCAGGAGCGGGTCAACAGCGCGGCCTCCGCGCTGGGCTACCGTCTGAATGCCCTGGCCCGCAGTATGAATACCGGACGTTCCAATACCATTGGTGTGATTGTCGGCGACATCGAAAATCCCCATTTCGGTCTTGCGCTGCGCGGCATGGCGGATGTGGCGCGCACTGCCGGTTACCATCTGCTGCTCAGTAACAGCGATGAGAAGTTGCAGGCTGAGCAGGATGCGGTGCGGGTGATGCTGGAAAAGCGGGTCGACGGCATTATCGTTGCGCCCTGCTGTTCAGAACACTGTCACAACAGTCACCTGACCCAGGTTCTGGAAGAGGGCAGAGCGCTGAAATTATTTGATCGCGCAGTAACTGATCTTGATGTGGAGGCGATCTGCTGCGAATTTACCGAAGTCGCTGCAGAAGCAACCGCGCAGTTACTGGAAGCGGGCCATCGCCACATCGCTTATATCACCAGCATGGCACTGGCAACCGACTACAGCACGCCAGGCGATTTTGGCCTGACGCCGGTCGCCCAGCGCGTGGGCGGCATGATGCAGGCATTTGCTGCCGCGGGCGTGGAATTTGATCCGACGATGGTGAAAGTGAATGCGCTGGACGAAGCGGAGATTGCCCGTATCGTGGCCGAGCTGTGGCAGCGTCCGCAGCCGCCCACTGCGCTGGTGGCTTCTGACAGCGTAGTCGCGATGTGGCTGCTGCGCGAAGTGACGCAGCGCGGACTGCGAATCCCTGCCGATCTCTCATTCGTGATGTATGACAATTTTCCGTGGAGTGAGATTGTCACGCCGCCGCTGACGGTGGTGGCGCAACCGGTGTATGAGATGGGCCGTGAAGCGGCACGACGCTTGATCGCGGAGATACGCGGCGAAGCCGTCGGACCGATGCCGCGCTTTGATGCCCGTCTGATGATTCGCCAGTCCATTGCCGCACCGATCAGCCTCATCAGTGGGAAATAAGAGGGTTAACCCCGCCAGCCCGGTAACCGGTATATCGCCTGGCTGATGCGTTCGCAGGCAATGGGTCTATCATTTTCTCCAGTTTTGGTCCTTTTTAATCAATTATGATCGTGGCAATCTGCAGAGATAATCTGCAGCCAGGAGACAACATGTCACAACATACCAATCAGTACGGACAGCCGGTCGGTGAGCCAATGCCAGACTGGCAGCCCCGGCCTCTGCCCCAGCATCAGGTTTTTACTGGTGAAGTTTGTCGGCTGGAGCCGTTCAGTGTTGCGCGTCATGCTGAGGCACTGTTTGAGGCATGGGCGCTGGCTGAGGATGGGCGTGACTGGACTTACCTGCCTGCCGGTCCTTTTACCGATCGTCCGGCATGGCAGGCGTATGCCGCACAGCTTGAAGTGAGCCGCGATCCGCTGCATTTTGCCGTGATCGATCTCGCCACCGAGCAGGCGGTGGGTAGCCTGTCGTTAATGCGCATTCAGCCTGAACATGGTGTGATGGAAGTCGGGCATGTCATGTTTTCGGCCCGGCTGAAGCAGACCCGCATGGCAACGGAGGCGCATTTCCTGCTGATGCGTTACGCCTTTGAGACGCTGGGTTATCGCCGTTATGAATGGAAATGCGATAGCTGTAACGCCCCTTCCCGTAAGGCAGCGGCACGTCTCGGTTTTCGTTATGAAGGTGATTTCCGTCAGGCGATCGTCTACAAAGGGCGTTCACGTGACACCAGCTGGTTCTCGCTTATCGATAGCGAATGGCCGCAGGTGAAAAAGGGCCTGCAGCGCTGGCTGGCGGAGGATAACTTTACCGCCGACGGTCAGCAGCGCGAAAAGCTGGAGGCGCTGCGCGACAGATCCTGACCGGGCGATAACGCGATCAAATTAAAATATCTTTCAGGACCGCCGCCAGCAGGGTGGTGGTCATGAGAATAGATAACCGTTTGATCCAGCGCATATCGGTGGTCAGGGTAACAACGTCATTTCTGAGGCTGTCCACAGCCGAAGTTAATCGGAAATTCATTTCACTAAGAGCGACATCCAGCTTATCCACCTTGGCTTCTAACTGATTAAAACGGATGGCCAGTTTGTCTGTTTTTCTTTCAACATGGCCAAGCCGCTCATCTATCTGATGTACTTTTGTTGTGAGCTGACCAAGCTGCCCATCTATCTGATCGACTTTGGTCGTAAGCTGGCCGAGCCGAATGTCTATCTGATCAACTTTTATTGTAAGCTGGCCGAGCCGGTTGTCTATTTGATCAAATTTTATTGAAAGCTGGCTGACCCGGCTGTCTGTCTGGTCGACTTTCAATGTAAGCTTGCCGAGTCGATCGTCCATCTGGTCGACTTTGGTCGTAAGGTGACTGACCCGATCGTTTGTCTCGTCGACCCTGGTTGTAAGGTGGCTGACCCGATCGTTTGTCTCGTCGATTTTGGTCGTAAGGTGGCTGACCCGATCGTTTGTTTCGTCGACTTTGGTCGTAAGGTGACTGACCCGATCGTTTGTTTCGTCGACTTTGGTCGTAAGGTGGCTGACCCGATCGTTTGTTTCGTCGACTTTTGTCCTGAGGTGAGTGACCCGATCGTCTGTCTGGTCGGCTTTTGCCTGAAGCTGCCCGAGCCGAATGTCTATATGGTTGGCTTTGGTCTGAATCTGACCGAGTTGCTTTCCAACCTGTCCGCCTGGCTGCCTCTGTTGCATATCAGTAAACACCTCCACCATCGCCTCCGCTTGCTGATCGTCGATCCCTGCCTGTTGCAGCGCTTTAAAAGCTTTGTGGGTACTCATCATTGTGCTTGTCATCACGACACCTCCCTGTGCACTTCAGCGATAACGGCATCATGACAGTCAAAAGACGTATCGCCACTAAGCCGGTTACATTTTGCGCGTCTCGCCGAAAAATATCAATTAGTACAACAAGTAACGTGCAACAGAGTGCGGGCTGTCTCGCAACATTTAGCTGATGGCAGGATGAGGCGACTCTGCGGAAATCCGCAGAGTCGGAAAGAGAAAAAGCGGGCGTTAGGGCTGTGGCACGATTTTAATTTCAACCATGCCGATGCCCAGTTTGCGCGGATCCTGACCGGTGATATTGCCGGTGTTACTCAACTGCGGTTCAGGTGGTGCAATCACCAGACGATGGCTGGCGCCTGGGTTATCAAAATGCAGGGTATGTGTCGATATCTCTTCACTCAGCGACAGCAGTTGCTGCTGATCGCCGACCCGAACCGGAATCGCCCGGTGCGCATTGGGGCCATACGCACGCGCGGTGATCACCAGATCGAACTTCGCGGGCAGCGCATCGATATAGTCGATATGAACCTCGGGCGCGAGATTAGCGTTAGACCAGCGTCCCCAGCTCTCTGGCCGTGAGATGCCGCTGAAGCTTTTAACACTCTCCGGCGCACCAGGCACATCAAGCCGGAAGCTATCGGCGCTGTAGCGAATGTTGTTATCTTCAATACGGATCTGCGCAAGGTTCTGCTGGTAACGCGCATCGCTGATAGCGCCCTCCGGGAAACGGACTTTGCCTTTCCACTGCGGTTTGTCGACATGCGTCACCGTCGGCGTGCCGCCGAGCTGTCCCATCGCCACACAGAGATCGCCGGAGAGTGCCAGCGAAGGCTGCCAGAGTCGCGCCATTTTAAAACAGCGATCCACCCAGATGAATTTATCGGCTGAGGCGAAATCGGCCAGCTGATAGCGCAGCGGTGCCGAATATTCCCCCTCCGGCATCGGCTCGACATGCTTATCACTGATGCGGAACAGAATCGGCAATTTGAAGGTGGTCCCCGAGAAGCTGAAGATATTCTTCGCCTGATCCACCGTGAAGTTGTCTATCTTCTTCGGGAAGTTCCACAGCTGGATAATGTCGGGTTTCCAGCTCGTCACCTTACTCTTCATATCGTCGAACTGGGTGGAGAGTGAAAGCGATGAGAGGCTGCTGCGGCCCAGGCCAATCGCGTTATCGCCGCCGAGAATATCGAGCAGCGTGGCGCCGTTATCCAGCGTGCTGCGCTTCGCCTCCATCAATTCCGCCTGCGGCTTGTCACCACGGATCACCATGAAAAGATTGCGACGGGGCTGTTTGACCAGCCACGGATGCGCAGTGTTGTTCATCGCCAGATGATCCGAGCTCACCACAATCACGGTGTTTTTGAACCACGGCGACGCTTTAATGCGCGCAATCAGGCGCGCCACATGCTCCTGCGAGCAGGCGACCGCACTGAATGACTGATTCGGTTTGCCCTCAATGCTGTAGCTCCTGCGATCGCAGCTGCGTGAGATAAATCCGTCAGGATGATGGGTGTCGACGGTCAGCGTAAACAACGCAAAAGGTTTACCGGCCTGAGAGAGTTCCTGATACTTCTCAAACACCTCATCCATTACCGTATCGTCGTAATAACCCCAGTTATTACGGTAGGTGGGATCGGCGACGCGACTTTTCAGCTCCTGCGAACCATAAAGGTTCGCGGGATCAAAACCGTGTGATTTCAGGAAGATATCTTTCCCGGCGAAACGCAGATCGGCACCCTGAATAAACCAGTTCTCGTAGCCGGAGTTTTTCAGTATGTCGCCCAGACAGACGTTCTGAGGATAGAAGCTGGAGAGCGACGCTGACGCATTGCCATCAAAGGGGGCAAACAGCGGAATGCCACACTGTGAGGCGACCATGCCCGCAATGGTGTAATCGGTACCTGGCAGCTGTTCGGTTTCGCTGAAGTCGATGCTCTGCTCTTTCTGCCGGCTCAGCTCCGGCGCTAAGCCGGGAAAGGCGATAGGGTCAAAATAGGTGCGCTCTAAGCTTTCACCATAGATGTAAACCACGTTGAGGTGCGGCTGTTCAATGCGATTACGCGGCACTTTATAGAAGTTGTCGAAGTCAGAATCTGCCAGTTGGGTATGCGACACAATCAGGGTCGCGACCTGGCGAAAGGCCGGGGTGGTCTGCACCGAGCCGAGTGCGCAGGCCGCCGCCAGCAGCGACCAGCCCATGTGATGCGGACGCTTACGCCGCCGCAGAATCCACGACAGCAGGCAGAACAGCAGAAACAGCACGATGATCAGCCCAATCGCCGGCACCACATATTTACTGACACCCGCGCCGGTCAGACTGTTGGTCAGCGTATAGAGCACCGCATCGTTGATGCCGTCACCGGTAAAATAGTTGCTGGCATAGAGGGTGGCGTTCAGCACAACGAAAAGCACCAGCAGAATAAGAACGACAATAAACCAGAATTTGTTACGCCCGGCTTTACAGGAATAGATTGCAATAGCGGCCAGAAACAACGCGACGGACACCAATTCGGACAACGGCAAATCCTCTCTTCAGGGCTACGCGAGGCTTCACGCAACCGGCCACCTTCGGGGGATGGTTTTTCGACAATCTATATTGGCTGTAATCCGGCTGCAACATATCCGGCCCGATTTGTGCGGTGAAGAGCAGATTGGTTTATTGTCATTTCAGAAGTGAGGTTATCAGGCGTGACGGTGGCTGGCGCGCACCGTCAGCAGAGCAGAAGTCAGGGCGATTTTCAGAGTTTGCCGGTGAGATATTGTGCTTCGCCGTCGGCAAAACTCCAGTCACCTTTGTCGTTGGTGATAAAGCTGATCATTAAATCGTTGCCCTGCACACCACAATGTTCACGCAGCTCACGCGCCAGCTCGGCCATGAACAGCTGTTTCTGTTCACTGCTGCGTGGGCTGGTATAGACCCGCACCATCACCAGATTATCGCTACGGCTGAATCCCAGTCCGGTATCCTGAAACACCATCTGATAGCGCTTGTTTTCCTGAACAATCTGGTAGCGATCGCGTTCCGGCACCTTAAAGGCCGTGAGCACGGCGCGGTGTGCCGCATCCAGCAGTGTACGTAGCTCTGATTCTGAACGACCCTGGATAACATCAAATTGCAGCAGTGGCATAGCGGATTCCTCCCGGTGATTAAGAACCCTATGGTGACCCCTTTATCCGGCGGGAAAAAGCGCGTAGCCTGAAATGATTATTCACTATAGTGAACAATCGTGATGAAAGAGATGAAAACGGATACGCTGTGGGATCATCTGCACTGGCTGACCGTACTGGCAGAGCAGGGCAGTTTTACCCGCGCGGCAGAGCGGCTCGACGTCAGCAAGGCGGCGATGAGTCAGAAAATCAAAGAGCTGGAGGAGATGGCCGGTGTGTTGCTGGTACAACGCACTACGCGCAGCGTGCGGCTGACCTCTGCCGGTGAGAAGCTGGTGGAGGAGCTACGCGAGCCTTTTGCCCGCATCGAACAGAGTTTTTTCAGCGTGCGGGACACCGCCGGGCCGGTGCGTGGCCTGGTGCGCATTACCGCACCGGTGGCGTTTGCCCGTCAGCAACTGGTGCCGATTATCGGTGAGTTTCTGCGTGATTATCCGCAGGTGCGTCTGCAGCTGGATGTGACTGACCGCATTGTGTCGCTGAGCAGTGAGGGATTTGATCTGGCCATTCGACACAGCGATACCCTGCCGGAAACCCACGTGGCACTGCCGCTGTGTGACACGCGGACATTACTGGTGGCATCACCCGCCTATCTCAACGAACAGGGGATACCGCATACGCCGCAGGATCTGGCGCAGCATAACTGCCTTTACTACCCACGCGGCGTCGAATCACCGCGCTGGCGGTTTGCCACCACTGCGGATAGCGAACAGGTCCAGGTACGGATTCAGGGCAGCTTTGCCACTAACAACAGCGAGTCGATACGCGATGCGGCCCTGCAGGGGTTAGGGATCGCTATGCTGCCCGATTTCAGCGCCCGGGAGGCGCTGGCTGCGGGATCATTGCAGCAGGTGCTGCCTGCGTGGCAGCCTGTTGAGGCCTTTGCCGCCCGCCTGTGGATCGTTCGACCCTGGGCGGCGCAGGTGCCACGTGCGGTCACCACGTTTACGCACTGGTTACGCGCGCGCTTTGACCGTTGATGTCAATGCCAGCGCAGGCGGCGTGGTGTGCATCATCTCGCCAATCAGGCTGCTGCGGTTATATAAACCAAGCCGCAGATTGAAGTCGAGATGCAGCCGCTCGTTACCGGTTAATTTTATAATGGGTGGCGGCGTCTGTGGCCGCTGCTGAAACATCACAGACTGCGCAAAGGCGCTGCTGCTGTCGGCATGCAGGCGCTGATAGAACCAGGCGCTGGCTTCACTTTTACGCAGATAGAGATTCGCCCGCCGGTATTCCCGCATTGCAACCTGCTGCGCCAGCGACAGGAGCTGACGAGACGGATTCTCCATATTCTGCACAATCAGCGGAAAATCATCACGCTTCTTCAGCTCATGGAAATAGTTGCGGATGCCGACGTTTTTAACAGGCGCCAGCTGTTTCAGCCATTCGCGGATAAAGGGATTTTGCGGGGCGGCAGCAAGAAACCAGCTCTCGGTGACCGGCGCAAGCAGGTTCAGCGTCGATTGCTCGCCATAGTAACCAATGAGATCCATTGACCGCGCTTCGTGAACGCGATGCACCCAGGCGAGATTCTCAAACAGCAATGTGCTGCAATCGATGCCGATGCCGCCATAACGGTGAATCAGCTCAAGCCGGATAATTTCACTTTTATGTGCCAGCGTCAGATCGGAAGAGATAAAGTTGAGATCGGGCAACCACTGCGACAGGGTGCGCTGCGTAATCAGATAAACCTGGTGGTCGGGGTTGTCCCGCCGGATTTTACTGATATTCAGCGCCATCGAGGCAGGCAGATGATCGTTATGCCAGACCATCCAGACGATTTTTGGAATCTCCGGCAGATCTTTCTGCTGCGCGATCAATACAACATTATCTTCCTGACCCGGATCATATTCCGGAGCCCGACAGAGTCGCTGCTGTTTTCTATTCCATAACATCTGGCTACTGAACGATATTCTTTTCCAGTTACGCCAGATTTTATGCGCTGGACGTTGGCGATGTGAAGTCATGGTACACCTGTTATTTTTATTTTCCCGTCATAGTGCAGGCTCTGCCCGTTCCGCCAGCGGCGGGAACGGCCGACATTGCAAACTGGCTGCAATCCCGATGAGTGCGGGAATTAATGAATAGTTTTCCCTGGTGGCGACGCAGTGCTGGAGCGCGCGATAGTTTCCTCACGGCTGTTTAATTGCACTGCACCTTTTTAATAAAACATTATTTACACATTAGCTATGTCTTTTTTTGACTTTAGGATAATACGGAAATAATCCGGTCACGTTATGAAAATAATAATGTCGTCACTGTTAATCATTTATTTAAATGCGGGAATAAACGCCGTTAAGGAATATCTGAATATTCTTCTGAGCCTGCGCGTTATCCTGCGGCCCGGGCCACAGGAACAGTGGCTATTGTACTTAACTGGTGGTGTAAGCCCGGCTCATCAATCCCCGGAATCAGACAGCCTGAAGAGGATTGTCTACGCTTAAGAAGAACTTACTGAGAAAGGAGCGCGCATGCAGAGTGAATCTTACGGGTTACTGGCAGTTGATAAGCAGGGTAATCGCGTCCTGTTTCTTAATCCGGAAACCTTCGCGGTCGAGCGGGAGCTGAACGCTTTTCCACCGCGGCCGCATGAACTCCTGATGCTGGCCCCATGGGGTAAAGCCTATGTACCCATTTTTGGCGATGGCGTTCATGGTAATAACCCGCATCCGGGTCACAAAGTGGCGATTATCGATTTACAGCGTCGGGAGATCAGTGGCTTTATCGATCTGTCGCCGTTACGGGCGCCCCACAGCGGGCAGCTGGGCCGCGATGGCAAAGTCTATCTCTGCTGTGAACAGAGTGCCGCAGTGGCGGTGATCGATCCGCAGAGCGACAAAGTGGAAAAAATCATTCCAATTCCTTCTCATAACGCGCATCGCCTGACGCTGTCACCCAGCGGCCGCAAGCTGTTCATCGATAATGAAGAGGATGCGACCATCACCGTGGTGGATCTCTGTGAAGCGGAGGGGCGGGTCATCGACACCATCCTGCTGCCCGGGCCGATTGCGGGCATCGCTGCCTCTCCGAAACACCCCTATCTGGTCGCCAGCGCCGCTGATGCACCGTTGCTCTATGTGATCGATCGGCAAAGCCACCGCATTCGCCAGCGCCTGACGCTGCCGGGTCATGAGCGGCCCTGTCAGGTGGTACGCTTCAGCGCCGATGGCGAGCAGCTGGTGGCGATAGGGGATCAGGAACCGCTGGTGACGCTGTTTGACGATCTGCTGAATCCGCTGGGCGACATCCGGGTAGGCAACATGCCGATGGATGGCTGTTTTACGCCAGACAGGCAACAGCTGCTGATTGCCAATCAGGATGATGGCACGCTGAGCGTGATCGATCTGGCGCAGCGTAAAGTGATTGCCACGCCGCGTGTCGGAACGGGCTGTGAGGTGCTGGGCTATTTTCCGATCGGTCAGATAAACGGACGATGATAGATCGCGGAACTCCAGTGGCGGCTACTGGCGTGCTTCTCCGCCTGCCAGCCGCGTTTACGTAATTCGCGCGCAATCATCTTATTCATGATGCCGTGGCCCAGCAGCAGCACCGTGCCTTGCTGTGAGTGCTCGATCAGCTTCTCTGCCGCCGCCGAGGCGCGGCTGCGCGCATGTTGCAGTGACTCCGCTTCACCCGCATACCCGCAGAACCACAATAGCCGCAACAGGGCCAGCCAGCACAGGGTAGGCAGTTGCACCGCGCCGGTTCGCAGCAGCGGTACGGCGACTTCGCTGAACACGGCATCAACCTCATGGGGCTGCAGACCGAGCTGGCTCAGAGAGGATTGCGCGCGGGGCAGGGGACTGCAGACAATAAACGTAGCCTGACGGGCAATTTCGATGCTGCGCGGCGGCGGTCCGTCACTAACCTGTGACAGATCGTAGGCTTCGCACCAGTCTGCCAGTGCCTGCACGCTCTGGCGACCCGCAGCCTGGTGGTCAGGTTTACCGTGTCGCATCAGGATAATTTTCATAGCATCTCTGTCCGCCCTTTTTGTCAGGGTAACGTATTGTCTGCGCTTACAGCGAATTTTCAGAATAAATACACGTGTCATCTCATGGTCACAGGCGTGTGCGACAACAGAGCGCGATGAAAGGATTTTAGCCTGTCTTATAACGCTTAATCATAAGAGAAAATGGTAACTTATAGTCGATGGTGATTTTTTTCAGGCGATGTGTTGCGGTTAACTGGCTGAATTTGCGCTAAAAATGCGTGATGACGGGATGTGATAGTGAAGTTTTACTAATAATTTTCATCAGGATCTATTGATTTATCTACGCGCGTAGATACACTAGGTCCCCAGTGATTGCTCACGGTGCCCGATGCACAGTAGGCCCATCGATTGTTAAGTTACATTCGCTCAGTTTAAGCGACCGGTGAAAAATACACCGGCGAAATGGGGCGAAGA
The DNA here is from genome assembly GCF_007558755.1 of Pantoea sp. paga. Lineage (NCBI taxonomy): Bacteria > Pseudomonadati > Pseudomonadota > Gammaproteobacteria > Enterobacterales > Erwiniaceae > Pantoea > Pantoea sp. paga. Next base: position 240,012 of record NZ_VLTF01000006.1, on the reverse strand, counting down.
ACAAGATTCCAACACCAGGGAATCCTTTAACCTTTCATCATGGTTAGTCAACTGAACGTCGTCACCGGGGAATTTCCGCTTTTATCAGGGAATCGACCCATGGACGGGCGTTTATCGATCTGCATACTCATTCAGGGATAGGGTTATGACGGCACACAACTCCGTTAATCAGCAGGCATCACTGTCATCCACTTCAGCCGCCGATGAGCGGTTTAACACCCCTTCAGGCCGCAAAGATTTCTGGCGCGCCACTTTCTCATGCTGGCTCGGAACGGCAATGGAGTACGCGGATTTCGCGCTCTATGGCCTGGCGGCCGGTATTATCTTTGGCGACGTCTTCTTTCCGGAATCAACCCCTGCCATGGCACTGCTCTCCAGCTTTGCTACCTGGTCAGTCGGCTTTGTTGCCCGGCCTATCGGCGCACTCTTTTTCGGCTGGCTCGGCGACCGCAAAGGCCGAAAGGTGGTGATGATCTCCACCATCATTCTGATGGGCGCTTCCACGACGTTTATCGGCTTAATCCCGAGCTATGCCTCTATTGGCGTCTGGGCTCCTGCCTGTCTGGTTCTGCTGCGCTTTACGCAGGGTTTCGGCGCTGGCGCGGAGTTATCGGGCGGGACGGTGATGCTGGGCGAATATGCGCCGACAGAGCGTCGCGGACTGATCTCCTCCGTGATCGCACTGGGTTCTAACAGCGGCACACTGCTGGCTTCGCTGGTCTGGTTGCTGGTGGTACAAATGGATCAGCAAAGCCTGCTGGAGTGGGGCTGGCGTATTCCGTTCCTCAGCAGTGCGCTGATTGCGCTGGTTGCCTTGTGGATTCGACGTCATCTGCGCGAAACGCCGGTGTTTGAGCGCAGAAAAGCGGAGATGGAAGCAGAACGCGCAGGCGTGCTGGCCGCTCCGGTGGTGGATCAGCGGCCTTTCTTCCAGCGTACCCGTGCCTTCTGGACCATGGTTGGCCTGCGTATCGGCGAAAATGGCCCCTCCTATCTGGCGCAGGGCTTCATCGTCGGTTACGTCGCGAAGGTGCTGATGGTCGACAAGTCCGTACCAACCACTGCGGTGTTCCTCGCGTCGTTGCTGGGTTTCCTGATCATTCCTTTAGCGGGCTGGCTCTCTGACCGCTTTGGTCGGCGGGTGGTTTATCGCGTGTTCTGTCTGTTACTGATGTTCTACGCCTGGCCCGCCTTTACGCTGCTCGACACGCGTGAACCGATGCTGGTGATCCCGGTTATTGTGGTCGGTATGGCGCTGGCGTCGCTGGGTATTTTTGGTGTGCAGGCGGCATGGGGCGTGGAGATGTTCGGCGTTCATCATCGCTACACCAAAATGGCAGTGGCTAAAGAACTGGGTTCCATTTTGTCCGGCGGAACCGCACCACTTATTGCCGCTGCTATGCTTTCTTATACCGGTCACTGGTGGCCGATTGCGGTTTATTTCTCGGCGATGGCCGCAATTGGGTTCTTTACCACCTTTGTCGCGCCTGAAACGCGAGGGCGGGATCTCAATCTGCCTGAAGATGCCATCTAGCTTTGCCTGAGGATGCCATCTGCCAGGATAGCGCCAAAAGCAGCAGGCCGTTTAAAGCGGCCTGTTTTTTTTATGGAGGAACGTGATGTGCCTAAGTCGTTAACGGGAAAAGTGACCCGAAGTGAAGTTGCGAAAGCGGCAGGCACCTCAGTGGCAGTTGTCAGTTATGTCATTAATAACGGGCCTCGTCCGGTCGCCGAGGCGACCCGTCAGCGGGTACTGGAGGCGATTAAAGCGACCGGTTACCGGCCAAATGCGGCAGCACGCGCACTGGCTTCCGGTAACACCAAAACCTTCGGACTGGTGGTGCCCAACATCGGCAATCCTTTTGTGGCGTCAATGGCGCACGTGTTGTTGCAGGAGTCGATGAATCACGGCCACGTCATGCTGCTGGGTGATGCAGGTGATGACCGCAAGCGCGAACTGGAATTAATTCAGGGATTGCTGAATCGGCAGGTCGATGGACTCTTTTACAACAGCGTCGATCGCCATCCTTACATTGACCTGATTAAAGCCAGCGGTACGCCACTGGTCATGCTGGAGCGGGTTGAGCCTCAGCCGGGCGTTAACATGCTGCGGGTCAATGAGCGTCAGGCCGCCTGGCAGGTGACGGCACATCTGTTGAGTCACGGTTATCAGCAGGTCGGCATAATCAGCGGCCCGGTCGATATGCTTAACGCGCAGGATCGTATTCAGGGCTGGCGTGATGCCATGCAGGATCGCGGTCTGCCGATTGATGAATCGCTGATGTTTCCCGCCAGCTACACCCCACAGGGTGGATACGCTGCGGCACAAAGCATGATCGCCCGGGGTCGTGTGCCTCGTGCGCTATTTACCAGCAACGAAGGTCAGGCGATTGGTGCGCTTCGCGCCTTTTCCGAACATCAGATTCGTGTGCCGCAGGATGTGGCGCTGGTCTGTTTTAACGGTACCAATCACTCGTCGTTTCACGTCCCGACATTAACGACCGTGCGCCAGCCACTGCGTGAGATGGCTCGCTCTGCGATTCATATGCTGAAAGAGGGACAGAGCGAAGCGCAATTAAAGGAGTTTCCACACTACCTTGAAATCGGTGAATCCTGCGGCTGTAAGCCGCAAAGCCAGAGTTAGCCTATAAAAATATGAAAAGAATTATTATTGACTGCGATCCCGGCAACGGTATCGCGGGTGCCAACACCGATGATGGGCTGGCGATTGCGCTGGCCTTAGCTTCACCTGCACTGTCGCTGGAATTGATCACCACCGTGGCCGGTAACACGCCATGTGAAGTCGGCGCGCGCGTCGCCAAAGATCTGATCGTCCGGCTGGGATTATCTATCCCGGTAATCCAGGGTGCAACGCAGGCGCTACAGGAAGATCCTGCGCCGTGGCGCGAGACGCTGGATAACCGGGTCAATCAGCTTGCGCTGGGTGAGATGTGGCAGGGCGTGCGTCAGCCAGCGGATGTCGCGGCAGATGCGTTTGATGCTGCTAACGCTATCGGCAAACTGATTTGTGACAATCCGGGCGAGATTACCCTGGTGGCGATTGGTCCGCTGACGAATGTGGCGCTGGCAATGCAGCGCTATCCCGCTATGGCCGACGCTGTGGCGGAAATTGTCATCATGGGCGGCGTGTTTACGCTGGATGATTATATCAAAGACACCAATTTTGGCCTGGATCCGGAAGCGGCACATCAGGTGCTGCACAGTGGTGCAGCAGTAACGCTGGTTCCGATGGATGTCACCACGCAGACGCTGCTGACCCAGCAGGATTTGACCCGCCTTACCGCCGTCGATCATCCGCTGACCGAATTTGTGCGCGACACGCTGCGTCCGTGGATCGACTATTCGATGGCGACCCGGCAACTGGCGGGATGCTGGATTCACGATGCGCTGGTGGTCGCCTGGTTGCTGAATCAGCGGGTCGCGTCAGGCATCGATTACCGGGTAGATATAGAACTGCGTCCCGGTGCGACGCGCGGCAAAAGCTGGCGTTATCGTCAGCCCCTTCGGCTCACTGTCGGTGTGCCTGAGCAGTGCGGCGCATCGGTGCATGTGCTGCATCGTGTCGATAACACGCTGCTGTTGTCGATTATTGAACAGGCATTTAAGCGCCTGAAATCCTGATGTCGTGGGCGATTAACTCGCCCGCTTGCTGGCTGCGGCGGATCGGTTTCCAGAAGGGCGCTGTGGCCATCAAACGCTGACGTTATCCGTCAGTTTATCAGCAGCATCAGGGCGCGGGCAGAAGGTGCAGGGCTTGTGTGAGCTGATACCCGGCATTACATCGCTTCGCACACGTCGATCCAGCGGGCGTTAGTCAGTTCAGCCATCAGCTGTGGGGTAATGCGGACGGCGCTGTGGATAGCGCCAGCGGCGGGCAGGACTTCCTCGAAACTGCGAAGTGAGACATCACAGTAAACGGTCAGCGGATTCTCAAGACCGAAAGGACAGACGCCGCCCACCGGGTGGCCGGTCCAGTTAATCACCTCGTCCACGCTCAGCATTCGCGCTTTCGCCCCCAGCGCCGCTTTCAGCTTGCGATTATCCAGCCGGGCATCGCCTCGTGTCACAATCAGCACCACGTCGTTTTTCACTTTCAGTGACAGGGTCTTGGCAATCTCTCCTGGCGTCACGCCATGGGCGCGGGCAGCCATCCCGACCGTCGCAGTGCTTTCGGCCAGTTCAATAATTTCAATTTCAGGGGCGTGTTCGGCGAAGAACTGGCGCACGGACTCCAGGCTCATCTTTATCTCCAGGCTGATCGAAGGCGTAAAAATTGCCACAAGCCTCAGTGCCTGTAAACGAGATAAACGGAGAATTCAGCGTAATTAAGTCTGTTTAGCTGCCGCTCAGGGTGCAGTTGCCGCATTGTTCGACATCGGGAATGCGATAACGCTGGCAGCAGCTGCGACGGACCAGTTCACCATTACGTGGAATCATGGTGCGGTAGAGCGGATTTTCGCTGCCATCCAGCAACCGCTGGTTGAAGAACAGCGCCTGCTCCAGTTGCAGCACCAGCGACTCATCGATCTGGCTTTTCAGCTCACCCAGGAACCACTGGAATGAGTAGCCCATATTGTTCCAGATGAGTCGGGCGTTGATATCACCATGCTGCGTAATACCATTGACCACCGGAATCAGATGCTGCTGAATCAGCCGATCGATACGCTGCTGAGGGTTAAGGTAGCGCGCCTCTTCATCCTCCTGCACATCGATCCAGAAAGTGGCCGGATGACCATTCTCATGAAAACCGACGCGGATATGCTCTGGCGAGCAGTCCAGTGCACGTGACTCCTGCAATAACGCCATGGTCAGTGTTGGCAGCAGCAGGCCAAAATACCATTGCGCCCAGAGTGACAGCACCGGTTTCGCTTCACGAACTGCATCAGGATGATCGCGATAGAGATAATCGCTGTAGCGCTGGATAATTGGGGTAAAGGACTCTGATTGTGACCAGGCGGCGAGGGTCAGCGTGTCGCGCGGAGCAGGCTGGCTGAGCTTCGTCGATTCAAGCAGATAGCTGCGCTGTTGTTGCAGCCGCTCATGCAGACTTTCCGCCAGTGGACGGTCATTCTGCCGGAAGATCATCGACTGAGCGTTAAAACGCTGTTCCTGAGCTGAAACGGTTGCCATGACGACTCGCGAAAAGTGTAGATAAGAAAGCAAATGATAATCGTTATTGATTAACTCTACAAGTCGTGTAAAAAATCGTCGTTGCTGGCGGGAAAACGGAGGGGTTAAGGTCAGTTATCCGATCGGGCAGAGCAGCAGAGAGCCGGGCATATTGAGTCAAAGCCTCAGTGATTACCGATAGCGTTACGTTTAATTATGCATGTTCACTGGCGGCGTGATGCTGTTTTCGGGGTAAATCTTCCCAGGCGAGAATGGTATTCCGGCCCTGATTTTTAGCCACATATAATGCGCTGTCAGCATTGGCGACCGCCAGGTCAAATTCATTATCATAAATAGGCGCGATGCCGGCACTGATGGTGACATGGGTTGAAACGGTTTCATTGAAAAGATGAGGAATTTCTAAATCCAGCACGTACTGACGGATTCGCTCTGCCAGTTTCATGGCGATGGAGCCGTTCACATTGGTCATCAATACCAGAAACTCTTCGCCGCCATAGCGGGTAACAACATCGCGTGAACGCACCGCATCACGAATCGCGACAGAGACCCGCGCCAGCGCCTGATCGCCCATCGCATGCCCGTAATTGTCGTTATAAGACTTAAAGTGATCGATATCCAGCAGCAGCACATAGTGGCTGCCAGCATGGTTTTCCAGAATATTATCCAGCCGGTTCTTAAGACCACGACGGTTATAAAGCCCGGTCAGCGGGTCCAGCATGCTGAGGTCGCTGAATGTCTCTTTCTCTTCGTAGAGCTGATGCATCAGGCGCAGAGTAAAGTTGTCGGCACGGCGGCGCATCAGATGCTGTAGTGAGAAACCAATCAGCGGCAGCGTAATGGTCAGCAGGATCAGCGGCAGGTGCTGTGCATTGTCGAGCAGCAATACGGTGAGCACCGGTGGCGTGACATGCAGACAAAAAGCCCCCAGATAATCGCTCAGGGCGATGGCACTGATAAATAACACACTGATCAAACTGATAATAAGAAAGCCACCATCAAAATAGAACACCTGATGAAAGCGATAATTAATATGCCAGGCCCAGAGCATTCCCAGCAGCAGCGCCACAGGATTTAACAGGGGAAGTTTTACTTTAGGCCATATTAAAAGGGAAATTAACATAATGCCGCTAAAGGCCGCGACACTAATTACCGGCAGGGTCGTCTCACTTTTCTCACTGCTCATTATTGGCAGCAGATGAAATAGCGAAACGGCGATATTCAGAAACAGGAAAAGCATCACTGAAAGCCGGTATTTACTCTGCTTCAGCTCTTCATAGGATTGTAATTTCATTATAAGTACTCGTGACGACCCTGAAATACTAAAGCGCACGCCGGCAAAATCAGGTTCTGCCAGACAATGAGCAAATTATTGCTGTTGCTGTTATTAAAGGTGTTATCGGCCGCAATCTAGCATTTTCCAACTGGTCTGTCATCTTCGTTGCCGGGCGAGACAAAAACAGGCTGCAGTGCAGGCAAAACTGTCATATGATAATGGGAATGCTTATCATTTGAGGTTTGTGTCATGGGGATAGCGATTATCGCGGCCTGCGGCCTGTGGGGAGTCAGTTGGGCACTGGGTAAAAAGCTGGATAGTGCGTGGGGCGTGTTGCTGCCGTGCATTGCGCTGCCGCTGTTCGCCTTATGGGAACCGAGCTTCAGCCAGTGGCGGATGGTGATGACGGTTGCGCTGCTGCTGACTGTCGTGATGCTGTTTAACCAGCGGCTGCGTCACTATCTGCTGCTGCCATCCTGTCTGGCGTTAGCGGGCGGACTGGCGGCTGTCTCTGTGAATTTTCATCTGAATTAACATAAGCGGAGTGGGTACAACCGGCGTACGGGGTAAAGCGGCTGGAAAAGGTAAAGCGACCGGAAAACGGAACAACTGGAAAAGGTAAAACGAGCAGGGGGTAAAGCGAAACCGCAGGGGAAAAGAAGAGATGAGCGGGAAAGGCCTGAAGATGACAACGTTGGTGCGAAGAGAGGGACTTGAACCCTCACGTCCGTTAAGACACTAACACCTGAAGCTAGCGCGTCTACCAATTCCGCCACCTTCGCATCGAGTTGTCTGTTCATATCACCGCAATGGTGCGAAGAGAGGGACTTGAACCCTCACGTCCGTTAAGACACTAACACCTGAAGCTAGCGCGTCTACCAATTCCGCCACCTTCGCGCAGTGCTCGCGATATGAAACTTGTGATTTTGGTGCGAAGAGAGGGACTTGAACCCTCACGTCCGTTAGGACACTAACACCTGAAGCTAGCGCGTCTACCAATTCCGCCACCTTCGCATACCCGTAACACCTTGAGAATGTTACAACCACGGAGGCGCATTCTAGAGATTTTACTCTTTGCGTCAACAACTATTTCGTCGGGCTGAAACGATCGCTGTAAAAAGCAACGTTTTCAGCCCGGCAAAGCAGTTAACGGCAGGAAAAACCCTTAGCGCGTTTTGGCACCGCGACCATAGACGGCACGGTAAACTTTGAAGCGGCCGGTTTGCGCGATGACTTCGTGACTGCCGAAGGCTTCATCCAGCGCCTGCGGGTAGGGCAGGAAGGTGTTGGCAACGATACGCAACTCGCCGCCGGTATTCAGGTGCTTCACCGCACCACGAATCAGCGCCTGTGCGGCATCGAGGCTGGTCTGAGTGCCTTCATGGAAGGGCGGATTAGAGATAATCATGTCGAAACGACCGGTCACGTCAGAGAAGACGTTGCTGGCGAAGACTTCGCCCTCGATGCCATTGGCGGCCAGCGTCGCTTTACTCGCTTCAATCGCCGCTGCGTGCACGTCACACAGCCACAGACGCACTTTAGGCGAACGGGCAGGCAGCGAGGCGGCAATCACGCCCGCGCCACAGCCCATATCCAGCACTTTACCTTTGGTGTGCGGGGTAAAGGTCGACAGCAGCAGGGCGCTGCCGCTATCCAGACCGTCACGGCTGAAGACGCCAGGCAGGGTATGAATCGTCAGACCATCAAGCTGATACTGGTGACCAAAAGTGCTGGCATCGAATTCAGGCTGCTTGTCGAGGCGTCCGTGGTAGAGACCACAGCGACGCGCGCTGTCGATCTTCTCCAGCTTCACCCACGACTCCATCATGCCTTCGGCGCTGCGCACGCCGCTGCGGTTTTCACCGACCACGAACACGTCGCAGCCCACCGGCAGCAGCGACAGCAGGTTCTGCAGCTGGAACTGCACTTCCGGCTTATTCTTGGTCCAGAAGTAGACAAGGGTATCGCAGCCCTGCACATCTTCGGCCTGCGCAACCATTCCGTAACGCGCCTGTTCGCCCATACGGCGGCTCAGGTTTTGCCAGTGATGATATTGCTGGGTGTGAACGCGCGACGAGGCGGTTTCCAGCTGAGCGGGCAGGTCATCCTGCAGATCGCCAGCAAATAAAACATGGCGGGCGGTAAATTCATCACTGTGGCGCAGAATGACTTCGCTGGCCGGGGTAAAAGCAGACATGTAGGGCTCCTGTAAGATCTGAGCGGGGATTATAGTGGTTTGTTGGCGCATGTTCGATGGGTTTGCTAGCATAGCGTCGCATTCAGGCAGCAGAACAGGTAACACCATGACGTCCAGGCGCGACTGGCTTTTACAGCAAATGGGAATTACGCAGTACCAACTGCGCCGCCCGCGCGTGCTTCAGGGCGAAATTGCCGTCACGCTGGCACCGGACACGCAGTTAATTATTGTCGCTGACGCGCCCCCCGGTTTGCATGAACCGCTTATGCGCGATGTGCTGCATGCCCTCAATCTGCAACCCGCTCAGGTAATGACCGTGACACCGGATCAGCTGCAAATGCTGCCGGAAACGCTGAACTGCGCGGGCTGGCTGCTCGGCGTAGAGAGCGAACAGACTTTCAATGGCGTGGCATTAACCAGCGCCTCTTTTAATGAACTGATCAGCAGCGGCGTCGCCAAACGCGCGCTCTGGCAACAGATGTGTAACCATGACATCCATCTCTTTACTCACCCCTGACGATCTGGCGCAGGCCTTCGCCATTGAGTGTCGTAGTCACGCGTTTCCCTGGAGTGAAAAGACGTTTGCCAGCAATCAGGGCGAGCGCTTTATCAATTTACGTCTCGACGTTGACGGCAAAATGGCCGCCTTTGCGATTACGCAGGTGGTACTGGACGAAGCCTCGCTGTTTAACATCGCGGTCGATCCCGCTTTTCAGCGCCGGGGATTGGGACGCCAGCTGTTGCAGCATCTGATCGATGAATTGATCAAACGCGACGTGCTGACGCTGTGGCTGGAAGTGCGGGCTTCGAACCTGCCCGCCATCGCGCTCTATGAGCAGCTTGGATTCAATCAGGTCAGTCGTCGCCCCAACTATTATCCCACCGCCAGCGGCCGTGAAGATGCCATTCTCATGGCACTGACGCCGTAGCGGTGTTAAGGAGCTTTAATGATTGATAACTGGGATTGCATCCTGTTTGATGCCGACGATACCCTTTTTCATTTCGACGCCTATGCCGGTTTGCAGCGCCTGTTCGCCGGTTATGACGTGCAGTTCACCGACCAGGATTACAGCGATTATCAGGCGATAAACAAGCCGCTGTGGGTCGATTATCAGAACGGTGCTATCTCCGCGTTACAGCTGCAGACTCAGCGTTTCAACCACTGGAGCGAAAAGCTCAGCGTTGCGCCGGAGATCCTCAACAGCGGCTTTCTCAGCGCAATGGGAGAGATCTGTACGCCGCTGCCGGGCGCGGTCAGCCTGATGAACCAGCTGCATGGCCGGGTGAAAATGGGCATCATCACCAACGGCTTTACTGCGCTGCAGCAGACGCGTCTGGAGCGCACCGGTTTTCGCGATTACTTCTCGGCGCTGGTAATCTCCGAGCAGGTCGGCCAGCCAAAACCGGCGCCAGAGATTTTTGATTACGCACTGAATCTGATGGGCAACCCGGATCGTGAGCGGGTGCTGATGGTGGGTGATACGCCAGAGTCAGACATTCTGGGCGGCATGAATGCCGGTGTGAAAACCTGCTGGCTCGATCATGGCACCCGGCCGCTGCCGGAACATATTAAGCCCACCTGGCAGGTCAAATCGCTGGGTGAGCTGGAAGCGCTGCTCATCGGCTGACGGAAGACGCCTCGCAAATCAGCATCTTTCCCATAAAAAAGGCCCGCACAGCGGTAATGCTGGTCAGTTAAGATTAGATTTGTATAAGGCTGTCACGTTTAAACGTGGCAGTTTTTTTGGGCGAGCGAGCCGCAAGTGCGGGCCAGCGCACCTCTGCTGCTGCCGGGCCGTCCTCGCGCCGCTCACGCGGTACCTTCGGCTTTGACGTCGTGCCGACGAACCGTTCGGGGATCGGCCCTCCCTGGCCGGCCCCGAACTGTCCACGCTTCCCGGCGTGGACTTCTGGCCCGCCGTCACGCCTCAGCGCTGTGGATAGCCCTTTCAGCAGCAGCGGCGCTCAGGCCTCCACTCTCGTGCCCTTTTTTAACAATACACACTGAAGTTTCAGAGCAGGCAGGTGCCGGACAGGGGCAGGCAATCCGCAGCGCTGAACAGAATGAGTCTGCCAGGAGAGCCCGCAGGACGCGGGCGAAAGGCGGGGCGGCACAGGATGTGCCATCCCCGGCGGTCCGTCAGGCAGGCGAATGACGTGAAGGAACCGCGCAGCGGCGCGAGGACCGCCAGCCCCTGCCCGGCACCAGACTGCGTTATCACCTGCTGCTTAACTGACCAGCATTACCGCTGTGCGGGCCTTTCTTGTTTTATCTTTACAGCAGTGCCGGAACACTACTCCTTCTTCTCGTCGTCCTCATCCCGGTCCTCTTTCACCGGTGTACTGGCGGTGAGCAGGAATGGCGACTGCTGCCAGCGGGTGCGGCGGTGGCGCAGCAGGGTGCGTGAGAGAATAATGCCGATAGCCAGCGCCAGCAGCATCATCAGACGCAGAATATTGGTGGTGTTATCGACCTGATGCGAGTCGGTGACCAGCACATGGGTATCCAGCGTCACGCGCAAAAAGCCCAGCGGACCCTCGTTTCCGGCCAGCGGCTGCACAATCTGATGGTTGAAATAGCTGCCCGCGCGCTGGCCGTCGAGCGCCAGCCGATCGCGTACATTGATGTTTTCACCGCTGTGCGCCACGAGGCTGCCGTCGCCGTCATAGACCGATGCATCCAGAATACGGCTGTTAGCCGTCATCTGATTAAGAATGGCTTCTATCTGAGTCCGATTATTTTCACTGTTGTCCATCAATGGCTTAAGGCTGAACGCCACCTGGCTGGTCAGCGTATGCGCCAGCTCCTCGACCTGTTCAGAACGTGCCGCCTGATGGCCGAGACTGAACCAGGATGCGCCCTGCATCAGCACGACCAGCAGCGCCATCGAGATGAGAACGATCACGGTACGATGTAAGCGAAATTTCAGTGCGGTTTTAGCCATTAATCATCCGGGTCATATCACAACAGAAAGCCTGGAGATTATGTTGCCAGAAGCGGCGCAGACAAGGTAGCCTCTTGCGTGGTTTTGTTGTCCCTACAGGAGCTCTGATGCCAAATCGTTTAACCTGGTGCGATCTTCCCGCCGATGTCTCTCTCTGGCCGGGTTTGCCCCTTTCTCTTAGCGGTGATGAAGTGATGCCGCTGGATTATCGCGCTGGCCGTACCGGCTGGCTGCTGTATGGTCGCGGGCTGGATAAGCAGCGGCTGACCGATTACCAGCACCAGCTGGGTGCCGCCATGGTGATCGTCAGCGCCTGGAACGTCGATGAGTATCAGGTGATTCGCCTGGCGGGATCGCTGACGCCGTTTGCCAGCAAGCTGGCGCACGACGCTGGCCTGGATGTTGCGCCGCTGGGCAAAATCCCGCATCTCAAAACGCCAGGCCTGCTGGTGATGGATATGGACTCCACCGCGATTCAGATCGAGTGCATCGATGAGATTGCAAAACTGGCCGGCTGCGGCGAGCAGGTGGCGGAAGTCACGGAACGCGCGATGCGCGGCGAACTCGACTTCACCGCCAGCCTGCGTCAGCGCGTGGCCACGCTGCAGGGCGCGGACGCCAATATTCTGAAACAGGTGCGTGATGCCCTGCCGCTGATGCCAGGCTTAACCACCCTGACGCAGAAGCTGCAGGCGCTGGGCTGGCAGGTTGCCATCGCGTCTGGCGGCTTTACCTATTACGCCGAATACCTGCGCGACAAGCTGCATCTGTCGGCGGTGGTCGCTAATGAGCTCGAAATTCGCGACGGCAAACTGACCGGCAACGTGCTGGGACCGATTGTCGACGCACAATACAAAGCCGATACCCTGAAGAAGCTGGCGCAGCGTTTTGACATCGCGCCGGAACAGACGGTGGCGATCGGCGATGGTGCCAATGACCTGCTGATGATCAAAGCCTCAGCGCTGGGCATTGCGTTCCATGCTAAACCTAAGGTGAATGAGCAGACTGCGGTCACCATTCGCCATGCCGATTTAATGGGGGTGTTCTGCATCCTCACCGGCAGCCTGATCCACGAAGAGCGTTAACTGAGGTACTGATTTGGCCAAAGCGGCAAAACGCGCATTTGTCTGTAACGAATGTGGCGCAGATTACCCACGCTGGCAGGGGCAGTGCAGCGCCTGTCATGCCTGGAACACCATCACTGAGGTGCGCATTGCCGCCTCGCCCGCGGCTGCGCGTAACGAGCGCCTGAGTGGCTATGCCGGCAGCGCCGGAACCAGCCGGGTGCAGAAGCTCTCTGAAATCAGTTTAGAGGCGTTACCGCGCTTCTCTACCAGCTTCAAAGAGTTTGACCGGGTGCTGGGCGGCGGGGTGGTGCCGGGCAGCGCCATTCTGATTGGCGGCAGCCCCGGCGCAGGCAAATCCACGCTGCTGTTGCAGGTGATGTGCCGGTTGTCAGAGGGCATGAAAACCCTGTATGTCACCGGTGAAGAGTCACTACAACAGGTGGCGATGCGCGCCCATCGTCTGGGATTACCTACCGAAAATGTGAATATGCTGTCGGAAACCAGCATTGAGCAGATCTGCCTGATCGCCGAACAGGAGCAGCCGCAACTGATGGTGATTGACTCGATCCAGGTGATGCACATGGCGGAGATCCAGTCATCGCCGGGCAGCGTCGCCCAGGTGCGTGAAACCGCCGCTTACCTGACGCGCTTCGCCAAGACGCGCGGTGTGGCGATCATCATGGTCGGTCACGTCACCAAAGATGGCTCCCTGGCCGGACCGAAAGTACTGGAGCACTGTATCGACTGTTCGGTACTGCTGGATGGCGATGCCGATTCCCGCTTCCGCACCCTGCGTAGTCATAAAAACCGCTTCGGCGCGGTCAATGAACTGGGTGTGTTTGCCATGACCGAGCAGGGCATGCGTGAAGTCAGCAACCCGTCAGCTATTTTCCTGTCGCGCGGCGAAGAGGTCACCTCGGGCAGTTCGGTGATGGTGCTGTGGGAAGGAACGCGACCGCTGCTGGTGGAGATTCAGGCGCTGGTCGATCACTCGATGATGGGCAATCCACGCCGCGTGGCAGTGGGTCTGGAGCAGAACCGTCTGGCGATTCTGCTGGCGGTGCTGCACCGGCACGGCGGATTGCAGATGGCGGATCAGGATGTGTTCGTTAACGTGGTCGGCGGCGTCAAAGTCACTGAAACCAGTGCTGACCTGGCGCTGATGCTGTCGATGGTGTCGAGCCTGCGCGATCGTCCGTTGCCGCAGGATCTGGTGATCTTCGGCGAAGTGGGACTGGCGGGCGAAATCCGTCCGGTGCCCAGCGGTCAGGAGCGCATCGCTGAAGCGGCGAAGCATGGCTTCAAACGCGCTATTGTACCGGCAGGGAATGCACCGAAAAAACCGATTGCCGGGATGCAGGTTTTCAGCGCGAAGAAGCTGGCCGATGCGCTGGCGATTCTGGACGATCTGTAACGCGCCTGCGGCCGCCAGCGAAAAACCGCTGGCAGGCCGCTCCCACCTTAACCGCATTGATGCAGGAGGCACGACATGTCGTCGTTTGATTATCTGAAAACGGCCATTCGCCAGCAGGGCCACACGCTGCAACAGGTCGCTGACGCCAGCGGCATGACCAAAGGCTATCTGAGCCAGTTGCTCAATGCCAAAATCAAAAGCCCCAGCGCGCAAAAGCTGGAGGCGCTGCACCGTTTTCTGGGGCTGGAGTTTCCGCGCCGCGATAAAACGGTGGGCGTGGTGTTTGGTAAGTTCTATCCGCTGCACACCGGCCATATCTATCTGATTCAGCGCGCCTGTAGCCAGGTCGATGAGCTGCATATCATTATGGGCTATGACGAACCACGTGACCGCGAGCTGTTTGAGAACAGTGCGATGTCACAACAGCCCACGGTCAGCGATCGCCTGCGCTGGTTGTTACAGACCTTTAAGTATCAGAAAAATATCCGTATTCACGCCTTTGATGAGGAGGGGATCGAGCCCTATCCGCACGGCTGGGATGTCTGGAGTAAGGGCGTCAGCGCGTTTCTAAGCGAGCATGGTATTGCGCCGGATTGCATCTACACCAGCGAAGCGCCCGATGCGGAGATGTATCAGCAGCATCTTGGCATTCAGACCGTGCTGGTCGATCCCAGCCGATCCTTTATGAGCATCAGCGGCGCGCAGATCCGTCAGGATCCGTTCCGCTTCTGGGATTACATCCCGACCGAAGTAAAACCCTTTTTTGTGCGCACCGTGGCGATCCTCGGCGGTGAGTCGAGCGGTAAATCGACGCTGGTGAATAAACTCGCCAACATCTTCAACACCACCAGTGCCTGGGAATATGGCCGCGACTATGTCTTCTCCCACCTGGGCGGTGATGAAATGGCACTGCAATATTCTGATTACGACAAGATCGCGCTGGGCCAGGCGCAGTACATCGATTTCGCGGTTAAATACGCCAATAAAGTGGCCTTTATCGACACCGACTTTGTCACCACGCAGGCGTTTTGTCTGAAGTATGAGGGGCGTGAACATCCGTTTGTGCAGGCACTGATCGATGAATATCGCTTTGATCTGGTGATTCTGCTGGAGAACAACGTGCCCTGGGTTGCCGATGGCTTGCGCAGCCTGGGCAGTTCCGTTGATCGACGGGAGTTTCAGTCGATGCTGGTGACGATGCTGCGTGAAAACAACATCGAATTCCTGCACGTGCAGGAAGATGATTATGACACCCGGTTCCTGCGCTGCATTGAACTGGTGAAAGCGATGCTGGGCGAGAAAAACGCCCAGCCGTAACGCATGCTGTGACCCGGTCTGCCGCAGGGCAGCCGGGTCAGCGCATTAATACACCATCACCACTTTGCCGCGCATGTGGCCTTCCAGCACGCGCTGATGGGCAGCGGTTAAGGTCTCAACGCTTAAGCCGTGCAGCGTCTCGCTCAGTGTGGTTTGCAGCTTCCCTTCATCCAGCAACGCCGAGACGGCATCCAGAATCTCACCCTGACGCGCCATATCCGGCGTGTTAAACATGCTGCGGGTGTACATCAGCTCGAAATGCAGGGCAGCACTCTTCAGCTTCAGCTGATCCATCGACAGCGGATGTTCGTTTTCCACGATGGTGCAGATATGGCCCTGCGGGGCGATAAGCTTTGCCATGGTCTCCCAGTGACCGTCGGTATCATTGAGGCAGAAGATATAATCGACCTGCTTAATGCCCTGTTTTTCCAGCTCACCAATCATATCTTTGTAGTTGATCATCAGATCGGCGCCGCGATCGCGGCACCACTGCGCGGAATCTTCACGCGAAGCGGTGGCAATGATCTTCACCTTGCTGCGCAGTTTCGCCAGCGGGATCGCCAGCGATCCCACACCGCCTGCGCCGCCCACAATCAGCAGCGTCTGATCTTCCGTTGCTGACTCCAGGTTCAGTCGCTCAAACAGTCCTTCCCAGGCGGTCAGGGCCGTCAGCGGGATCGCAGCGGACTGCGCCCAGTCCAGGCTCTCTGGCTTGTGACCGGTGATGCGTGAGTCAACCAGCTGCTCGGTGCTGTTACTGCCGGGACGGGTCAGGTCACCTGCATAAAAAACTTTATCGCCTGGCTTAAAGTTGCTGACTTTGCTGCCCACTTCCAGCACCACACCGCTGGCATCCCAGCCGAGGATGCGAGGCTGCTGCAGGCCGTTCTTCATCGCCCCTTTGTGCACCTTGGTATCAACCGGGTTGACCGACGCGGCTTTAACTTCGACCCGCAGGTCATACTCACCTGGCGCTGGGGTTTCAGGGAAAATTTCAGTGAAGCTTTCAGGACTTTCCGGATTAATTGCGATAGCGCGAATAGACATAAATTTTTCCTGTTTAGTCAGGCTGGAAGCCTGGATCTTGTGGTTGCCATTCTGGCCCTGGAGAGTGCTCACACTCCGCAGGGGCTGTGCCACGCTGTTCGCGGCAGACTGGCTGATGATTCGGAACAGGCTTTAAGTGTAGAACCTGATTTTAGCGGTGATAAGATGGACAATCTTTCATAGAGTGTTCGTCTGAGGTGAACAATGGCGTTTCGTCAGTGGCAGGATATGGCGCTGTTTGCGCTGGTGGCGGAGTGCGGCAGCTTTACCGGCGCGGCAGAACGCGCAGGGCTGCCAAAATCGAGCGTCAGTCAGCGCATCAGCCAGCTGGAGCAGCGGCTGGGGATTCGTCTGCTGAACCGTACCACCCGCCAGCTCAATCTGACCTTTGCCGGTGAGCGCTATCTGCTGCATTGTCAGGAGATGATGCAGGCCAGTGAACGCGCCGATCAGGCGATCGCCAGCCTGCGTGAAAACCCCAGCGGGCGTCTGCGCATCACCAGCCCGGCGGGGATTGGTGCCACGCTGCTGGCGCGCTGTAACGCGGCGTTTTTACGTCTCTATCCCGATGTGACGCTGGATGTCTCGATCTCCGATGAGATGCGTGATCTGGTGCAGGAGGGCTTTGATGTGGCGCTGCGCACCGGCCAGCCGCAGGAGTCCTCGCTGATTGGCCGCCGGATAGGCAACTGCCCGCGACTGCTGGTTGCATCACAGCGCTATCTTGATCAGCATCCGCCGCTGGTTCATCCACAGCAGCTGTCGGCCCACCGCTGTATTGCGCATCGCGCCTGGAATGAATGGGTGTTGCAGCGCGATGATGAGTTCTATCGCTGGCTGCTGCCGCCGGGCCATCTCACCGACAATTTGCTCTATGCGCGCGAATCTGCGCTGGGCGATGCGGGCATTACGCTGCTGCCGCACTTTCTGACCGATGGGGCGATGGCGGATCCCCGGCTGGTGCCGGTACTGCCGGAATGGGAAATAGAGGGGAATGAGCTCTGGCTGGTCTATCCGGGCCGTAAACTGAATTCACCTGCGCTGGCGCGGTTTATTGAGTTCGCGCTGCAGTCACCGGTGTTCAGGGAGTTTTATCGCTGAACTTAAAATAAAAGGTATAACCGTAACCTGTAACTTTGATACCTGTAACAGAAAATTACATTGCATTAATTATGATGGCACTTCCTGTTCTTCTCAAAGGAAGAGAAATGTTATGAAAGCTCAAAATTTGAAAAGTGCTTGTATTAAAACTTTATCAAAAAGTGAACTTTATGATCAAAGAGAGTTTAATGGTGTAACAGCCCTTAAAAATATTCTGGGTAACGAAAATAAAGAGATTGAAGCAGACTTTGTACTCAGGGGCAGCGATGTCAGCTGCAGTGCATCAGTCACCTGGTATGATGCCAGAGAGTCACATGAAAGCCGGTCTGAATTTCGGCTCTATTATGAGGGTAATCCGGTAATGGAACTCGCAGTGCCTGGTGATAATATCATCATTGGTTTTGATAAAAAAAGTAAATTAACCTGTATTTTATTTAAAACACACGATGATGAGCATCAAGGGCATATTGAACAATGGACGCCGCTTTAAAAAAACAAAAAAGGGAAGCGCCCGCTTCCCTTTTTAATATTAATCAGCCTGCCATTACTTCGTCATACGCTTGTACTTGATGCGCTTCGGCTCCAGCGCTTCGGCGCCGAGGGTACGCTTCTTGTACTCTTCATATTCGGTAAAGTTACCTTCGAAGAATTCGATGTTGCCCTCATCCTGATAATCCAGAATGTGCGTGGCGATACGGTCCAGGAACCAGCGGTCATGCGAGATCACCATGGCACAACCCGGGAACTCCAGCAGGGCGTTTTCCAGCGCGCGCAGGGTTTCAATGTCCAGGTCGTTGGTTGGTTCATCGAGCAGCAGCATGTTGCCGCCAACCTGCAGCAGCTTCGCGAGGTGCAGACGACCACGCTCACCACCCGACAGTTCGCCTACGCGTTTGCCCTGATCGACGCCTTTAAAGTTAAAGCGGCCGACATAGGCGCGGCTTGGCATCTCGGTGTTACCGATGCGCATGATGTCCTGACCGCCGGAAACCTCTTCCCACACGGTTTTGGCGTTATCCATGCTGTCGCGGAACTGATCCACGGACGCCAGCTTCACGGTTTCACCCAGTACAATCTCGCCCGAATCAGGTTGTTCCTGACCAGACATCATGCGGAACAGCGTCGATTTACCCGCGCCGTTCGGACCGATAATGCCGACAATCGCGCCTTTCGGTACCGAGAACGAAAGATCGTCAATCAGCACACGGTCGCCATAGGACTTACGCAGATTGCTGACTTCCAGCACTTTGTCACCCAGACGGGCACCTGGCGGAATGAACAGTTCGTTGGTTTCGTTACGTTTCTGATAGTCGGTGTTGTTCAGCTCTTCAAAGCGTGCCAGACGGGCTTTGCCTTTAGACTGCTGGCCTTTTGGCCCTTTGCGCACCCACTCCAGCTCTTTCTCAATCGACTTACGACGAGCGGCTTCAGAAGAGGCTTCCTGCGCCAGACGCGCATCTTTCTGCTCCAGCCAGGAGGAGTAGTTACCTTCCCACGGAATCCCTTCACCGCGGTCAAGTTCCAGAATCCAGCCTGCAACGTTATCCAGGAAGTAACGGTCATGCGTAATGGCGACGACGGTACCTTCGAAGTCGTGCAGGAAGCGCTCCAGCCAGGCGACAGATTCGGCGTCCAGGTGGTTCGTCGGTTCGTCCAGCAGCAGCATGTCTGGTTTTTCCAGCAGCAGGCGGCAGAGGGCGACGCGACGACGTTCACCACCGGAAAGGGTGGCGATTTTCGCGTCCCAGTCAGGCAGGCGCAGCGCATCGGCAGCACGTTCCAGCTGGGTATTCAGGTTGTGACCATCGTGAGCCTGGATGATCTCTTCCAGACGGCCCTGTTCAGCGGCCAGTTTGTCGAAGTCTGCATCTTCTTCAGCATAGAGCGCATAGACTTCGTCGAGACGCTTCAGTGCGCCAACGACTTCTGACAGCGCTTCTTCTACCGACTCACGCACGGTGTGTTCAAGGTTAAGCTGCGGTTCCTGCGGCAGGTAGCCAATCTTGAGGCCTGGCTGCGGACGCGCTTCCCCTTCGATATCTTTATCGATGCCGGCCATGATGCGCAGCAGGGTAGATTTACCCGCGCCGTTCAGGCCGAGTACGCCAATTTTTGCGCCAGGGAAGAAGCTGAGCGAGATGTTTTTCAGGATATGTCGCTTCGGCGGAACCACTTTGCCGACGCGATGCATGCTATAGACGAATTGAGCCACGTTGGTTTGAGCCTCTGGGTCTGTTGGTCGTTGGAATGATGTCGAAGTTTAGCCTTTTTCACCGTTTAATCCCAGCCGGGGGGCGGCGAATATTAGCGTGGCGGAGCCGATGCCGGGCATTGCCAGGCATAACTGACTGATTTCCACACTCAATCGCTGACAGAGTCAGGAGAGCATGTCAGAAAGAGGCGTCAGGGCAGACGCAGCGGGATCGCCTGCTGGGCCAGCCAGTTTTGCAACGCCTGATCGGGCGCGCTGTCACTCACCAGCAGATCAAAGCGCTGCAGCTCGGCGATGCGGGCAGGCAGCACCTTGCCATATTTACTGCTGTCAGCCACCAGCACCGATTTTCGGGCGCGCAGCATGGCGTGATGCTTCATCATCAGCTCATTGGTGTTGTAGCAGGTCGCGCCCTGATCTTTGTCGATGCCTGCCGCGGAGATAAAGGCCAGCGTCGGGCAGAGATCGTCAAGGATGGTATGCACGCCAATCGGCGTAAACAGGGCGTTGTCGGCATGAAATTCACCGCCGCTGAGAATCACGTTACAGGCCGGTTTCTCTTTCAGCGTCAGAAAGGTATTCATGGCGCAGCAGATGGCAGTAAACGACAGGGTGTCGGGAATCGCATCCACGATGTAGGGCAGGGTGGTGCCGCAGTCAAAAAAGACCGTATCGTTCTCGTTGATCAGGCTGGCGGCCGCCTGTGCCAGCCGCTGCTTTCTGGCGGCATTCTGGCCATGCTGGTCGCTGACAAAATAGTGGCTGGCATGACTTTTCGGATCGCTGACGATATAGCCGCCCAGCAGGACCACGCTGGAGCCCGGCTCGGTTAAATCGCGGCGAACCGTCATCTCTGAGACCCCAAGCAGCTGGGCCGCATCTTTCAGATGCAGTTTGTCGGTGCGTTTCAGCGCCTGCGTCAGCTTGTGAATGCGTTCGTCGCGCCGGGTTTCCATGGTCATCTCTCTGTTCCCTATCCTGCAGTGCGGAGGAAAGACGCCGGGATCGACGTCAATACGCTACAAACCTCACAGATTTGAATGAGTTGCGTCTCATCCGCCAGGCTGGCAGTCAATCTTACCCGCAATCCGTGAGGGCCGCAAACCTCCGCCGTGCTGTCAGCGTGTGGTGATATCGGCACATCACCGCGGGCGGTTGTGGCTTTCACCATCCGCGTTCAGTGATGTTAGATTGTTATAATAATAACACTGAAAGTCCCATTGCATGCCGTTATTCGCCCATCACCACCGTGTCAGGATGTGGTTTTTGTCACATATTTAACCTTTAAGAATTGTTATTGTTACTTTAATAACATTTTAAGTTTAAAAAACATCCGGGAGAAAAGGTCATGACAATTGCGGTCATCGGCTCAAACATGGTCGATCTGATTACCTATACCAACAGCCTGCCGAAAGCGGGTGAAACCCTTGAAGCGCCCGACTTTGCCATTGGCTGCGGCGGTAAAGGGGCCAACCAGGCGGTCGCGGCGGCAAAAATGGGCGGCAACGTGATGATGGTCAGCAAGGTCGGTGACGATCTCTTTGCTCCGAACACCGTTGCAAACCTTCAACAGCAGGGCGTGGACACGCGCTTCGTCACCACGGCGGCGGGCACCTCCAGCGGCGTGGCACCGATTTTTGTCGATGACCAGTCGCAGAACCGCATTCTGATTATCAAGGGCGCAAACCAGCAGTTGAAACCGGCCGATATCGACGACGCGGCAGAGGCGCTGAAAGCCTGCCAGCTGATCATTCTGCAGCTGGAGATCCCACTGGAGACGGTCTATTACGCCATCGATTTTGCCCGCCAGCATCAGATCAAAGTGATCCTTAATCCGGCGCCAGCCGTCGCCACGCTTGATATTGATTACGCCTGCAAATGCGACTTCTTTATGCCCAACGAAACCGAGCTGGAGATCCTTACCGGCCTGCCGGTCAGCAGTGATGAAGAGGTGATCGTCGCCGGACAGTCGCTGCTGAAGCGCGGCCTTAAAAATCTGATCATCACCCTGGGCAGCCGGGGATCGATCTGGATGAGCGGCGACGAGGTCCATCGCGTGGCTGCCACACCGGTTCAGGCGGTCGACACCAGCGGCGCGGGCGATGCCTTTATCGGCTGCTTTGCGTATCTGCTGGTGAAAACCGGCGATGTGGCCGCCGCCATGACCCAGGCGTCTGCCTATGCCGCCTGCAGCGTCACCGGGCGCGGCACCCAGCGCGCCTATCCCGACGCAGAGAGTTTCCAGCGTTTTCTCAACCGTAACTGAGGTTCTGCCATGCAACAGAAAATTGTTCAGCAATCTGATGGCTATCTGAATAAAACGCCGCTGTTCCAGTTCATTCTGCTGTCGTGCCTCTTTCCGCTCTGGGGCTGTGCGGCGAGTCTTAACGATATCCTGATCACCCAGTTTAAAAGCGTATTTGCGCTGAGCGACTTTGCCAGTGCGCTGGTGCAGAGTGCCTTTTATGGCGGCTATTTTCTGATTGCGATCCCCGCGTCGCTGGTGATCCGCAAGACCAGTTACAAGATGGCGATCATGATCGGCCTGGCGCTCTACATTGCCGGCTGTATCGCCTTCTATCCCGCCTCGCACATGGCGACCTACATCATGTTCCTGGCGGCGATATTTGCCATCGCCATCGGCCTGAGTTTCCTGGAAACCGCCGCCAACACTTACAGTTCGATGATTGGCCATCGTGATCACGCCACGCTGCGCCTCAACGTCAGTCAGACCTTCTATCCGATCGGGGCGCTGATGGGGATCGTGCTGGGCAAATATCTGGTGTTTCAGGAGGGTGAAAGCCTGGAGAGTCAGATGGCAACCATGACGGCAGAGCAGGCACATGCGTTCCGCCTGACGATGCTGGAACACACGCTGGAGCCCTACAAATATCTGGTGATGGTGCTGGTGGTGGTGATGGTGCTGTTTATGTTCACCCGCTATCCGCGCTGTAAACCCGAAAGCAGCGAGAGATCGCGCCCTTCGCTGGGCGAGACGTTCCGCTATCTGGCTGGCAACCGACACTTTAAACGTGGAATTGTGACCCAGTTTCTCTATGTCGGCATGCAGGTCGCGGTCTGGTCGTTTACCATTCGTCTGGCGCTGACGCTGGGGGCAACTAATGAACGTCACGCCTCGAACTTTATGATCTACAGCTTCATCTGCTTCTTTATCGGCAAGTTCGTGGCGAACTTCCTGATGACCCGTTTCCGCGCCGGGAAGGTGCTGATTGCCTATTCGGTGCTGGGCGTGCTGACGCTGGCTTATGTGATGCTGGTGCCGAACTTTACCGCCGTCTACGCCGCCGTCTTTGTCAGCGTGCTGTTTGGTCCCTGCTGGGCGACGATCTACGCGGGAACGCTGGCGACGGTCGATAATAAATACACCGAAGTCGCGGGCGCGTTTATCGTGATGGCGATTGTCGGTGCGGCCTTTGTCCCGGCGCTGCAGGGCCTGGTTTCGGACTCACTGGGTTCTATGCAGCTGGCATTTGGCGTCTCGCTGCTCTGTTTCGCCTGGGTCGGATTCTACTTCTATGGCGAACTGCGCCATAAAAAACAGCCGGTTGCGACCGGTCGTCTGGCGGAGGAGTTACCATGAAAACCCGTTTACCCTTAGCGCGTGAACAGTTTCACACCACACCCTGGGTGCTGCTGGAGAGCGATGATTTCCGGGTTGAGCTGTTTCGCTATCCGGCGGGCATTGAGGCGGTACGCATTCATAACCGGCGCGGCAACGTGACCGTGCTGCCGTTTCTCGGGCAGATGATCTGGGACGCAGAGTTCGACGATCATCACCTGACCATGGGCCACAGTTTTAAGCAGCCGCTGCCCGCAAATTCGATCATCGACACCTATGGCTGTTTCGCGTTTCATTCAGGGCTGCTGGCCAACGGCTGTCCCGCACCAGAGGACGATCATCCGCTGCATGGTGAGATGGCCTGCGCCCGCATGGACAGCGCCTGGCTGGTGCTGGAGGATCAGACGCTGTCGCTGGAAGGGGAGTGTGAATATGTCAAAGGCTTCGGCCATCACTACCTGGCCGCACCCGCCGTCCGCATCGCGGCCGACCAGCCCCGGCTGACGATCGAGATGACGGTCACTAATCTGGCTGGCGCGCCGATGCCGCTGCAGTATATGTGTCACCTCAACAGCGCGTGGATCGATCAGGGCCGCTTCCGGCAGTCGATCCCCGAACAAGCATTCCAGCTGCGTCGCTCGATCCCGGCGCATCTGCGACCAACGCCCGCCTGGCGGGATTACACTGATCGGCTGGCGCGCGATCCGCAGGCGTTGCAGCAGCTCGATCAGCCGCAGCTCTGCGATCCGGAGATCGTCTTTTTCGCGGACGATCTGCCGCAGTATGGCGATGAGGTGCAGTTTGAGCTGCATGCGCCGCAGGGCTATGCGCTGATGACGCGCTTCTCTACCGCGCAGTTCCCGCACGCCACTCGCTGGCTGCTGCATAACCACGATCAGCAGGTGGCGGCCTATATTCTGCCCGCCACCTGTCGGCCAGAGGGCTTTCTTGCCGCGCAGCAGGCTGGCACGCTGATCACCCTGGCGCACGGTGAACAGCGCCACTTTTCTGTCGAGACTGGCTTACTCTGAGCCGGGTTTAAATCGCCACCAGGCCGCGCACACCCTCTGCTTCCATGGTGTCGCCGCGGCCACGCTGCACAATTTCTCCGCGCGACATCACCAGATAGCTGTCCGCCAGCTCCGCCGCGAAGTCATAAAACTGCTCCACCAGCAGGATCGCCATATCTCCCCGCTGCGCCAGCTGGCGGATCACCGCGCCGATCTCTTTGATCACCGAAGGCTGGATCCCTTCGGTCGGCTCATCAAGGATCAACAGCTGGGGCCGACAGGCCAGCGCCCGGCCAATCGCCAGCTGCTGCTGCTGACCGCCAGAGAGGTCGCCGCCCCGGCGTGACTTCATCGCCAGCAGCACCGGAAAGAGCTGGTAGATCTCCTCCGGCACTTCACGCGCCTGCGCAGCCGGAAAGCGTGACAGCCCCATCAGCAGATTCTCTTCCACCGTCAGACGCGGAAAGATTTCCCGCCCCTGGGGCACATAGGCGATGCCAGCCTGCACCCGCTGGTGCGGCTTGCGGCCATTCATGCGCTGCTGCTGCCAGTGAATCTCGCCCGATTTCGCCGGGATCAGCCCCATCAGGCATTTCAGCAGCGTGGTCTTCCCCACGCCATTGCGCCCCAGCAGACAGGTGATTTCGCCAATCTTTACCTCAAAAGACAGGCCGCGCAGAATATGACTGCCGCCATAATATTGATTCAGTTCAGTAACCTGTAACATTTCAGCGCCCCAGATAAACGTCGATAACCTGCTCGTTGGCCTGCACGTCGCGCAGCGAACCCTCGGCCAGCACCTGACCCTGATGCAGCACCGTCACGTGGTCGGCAATGGTTTCGACAAAGCCCATATCGTGCTCTACCACCATCAGCGAATGCTTGCCCGCCAGGCTGCGGAACAGCTCGGCGGTGTAGTCCGTTTCGGCGTCGGTCATGCCCGCGGCCGGTTCATCCAGCAGCAGCAGATGCGGCTCCTGCACCAGCAGCATGCCGATCTCCAGAAATTGCTTCTGGCCATGCGACAGCAGGCCCGCGCGACGCTGGCGTTCGCCGCCCAGCCGCAGCAGTTTCAGCACCTCATCAATGCGATCACGCTGTTCGCCGCTGAGGCGGGCGCGCAGGCTGGCCCAGACCGATTTATCGGCTTTGAGCGCGATCTCCAGATTTTCGAACACGGTTAACGCCTCAAATACCGTTGGCTTCTGGAACTTGCGGCCGATCCCGGCGCGGGCGATCTCCACCGGTGAGAGACGGGTCAGATCGCTGTCCTGGTCGTAGATCACCCGGCCGGCATCGGGCCGGGTTTTGCCGGTGATCACATCCATCAGCGTGGTTTTGCCCGCGCCGTTGGGGCCGATCACGCAGCGCAGTTCCCCGACGCCAATCTGCAGCGAAAGATCGGTCAGCGCCCGGAAGCCTTCAAACGACACGCTGATCTTCTCCAGTTGCAGCACCGGATCGCGCTGCACCCGATGGCGATCCGCCAGCTGAGTTTGGGTAAACAGGACATCACTCATTTTTTCCTCCGGCGCAACAGGCCAATCACGCCGTGCGGCAGAAACAGCGTGACCAGGATAAACATCAGCCCCAGGAAAAAGAGCCAGTATTCGGGAAAGGCGACGGTGAAGAAGCTGCGTGCGCCGTTCACAATCGCCGCGCCCAGCAGCGGGCCAATCAGCGTGCCGCGTCCGCCCAGCGCCACCCAGATCGCCGCTTCAATCGAGTTGGCCGGTGACATCTCACCCGGATTGATAATGCCGACCTGCGGCACATAGAGCGCCCCGGCCAGGCCGCACAGCACGGCGGAGAGCGTCCAGACAAACAGCTTGAAACCGCGCGGGTCGTAACCACAGAACATCAGGCGGTTCTCCGCATCCCGCACCGCAGTCAGCACCCGGCCAAATTTGCTGCGCGCCAGGGCGAAGCCGATCGCCAGGCTCAGCAGCAGCAGCAGCACCGTGGCGATAAACAGCCCGATACGGGTGGGGGTTGCCGTCACCGAAAAGCCGAGCAGGGTGGTAAAGCCGGTAAAGCCATTGTTGCCGCCAAAACCGGTTTCGTTACGGAAGAACAGCAGCATCCCGGCGTAGGTCAGCGCCTGGGTCATGATGGAGAAGTAGACGCCTTTAATCTTCGAGCGAAAGGCAAAAAAGCCAAAAATCAGCGCCAGCAGGCCCGGCACCAGCATGCTCAGGCAGAGCGCCCAGACGAAATAGTCGGTGCCGGTCCAGAACCAGGGCAGTTCACGCCAGGAGAGAAAGGACATAAAGGCGGGTAAACCCTCGCCTGCGGCCTGGCGCATCAGATACATGCCCATGGCATATCCACCCAGGGCGAAAAAGAGGCCGTGGCCCAGCGACAGCAGTCCGGCGTAGCCCCACACCAGATCCAGCGCCACCGCGACCACCGCGTAGCAGAGGATTTTGCCGACCAGCGTCAGGGTATAGGTGGAGATCGCCAGCGGATGCGTGGCGGGCAGCAGCGCCAGAAACGGCATCACCAGGAGCGCCACGGTAATCGCCAGGCCGATGCTGATGGTCAGGCGCGGCGCGGTGCGCGCCACGCGAAGCGTGATGGGTTGCGTCATCAGTCAGTCACCCTTCCTTTTACCGCAAACAGCCCCTGCGGACGTTTCTGAATAAACAGCACGATAATCACCAGAATCAGGATCTTGCCCAGCACGGCGCCAATCTGCGGCTCCAGCACTTTGTTGAGAATGCCCAGGCTGAACGCGGCAACCACGGTGCCCGCCAGCTGACCGACGCCACCCAGCACCACCACCAGGAACGAGTCGATAATGTAGCCCTGGCCCAGCTCCGGTCCGACGTTACCGAGCTGCGACAGCGCCACGCCGCCCAGCCCGGCAATGCCCGAGCCGAGTCCAAACGCCAGCATATCGACGCGGCCGGTCGGTACGCCGCAGCAATCTGCCATGGCGCGGTTCTGTGTCACGGCGCGCACGTTCATGCCAAGGCGGGTCCGGTTCAGCAGCAGCCAGGTGAGCGCCAGCACAAACACCACAAACAGGATCACCGCGATGCGGTTCCACGGCAGCACCAGATTGGGCAGCAGCTGCAAGCCACCCGAAAGCCACGCCGGATTCGCCACCTCCAGGTTTTGCGCCCCGAACAGTACCCGCACCAGCTGGATCAGCATCAGGCTGATCCCCCAGGTGGCGAGCAGCGTCTCCAGCGGACGGCCATAGAGATGGCGGATCACCGTGCGTTCCAGCGCCATGCCGATGGCGGCGGTAACCAGAAAGGCGACCGGCAGCGCCAGCAGCGGATACCAGGCTAAATAGTGCGGCGCAAACTGCTGAAACAGGCTCTGTACCCACCAGGTGGCGTAAGCGCCGAGCATCAGCATTTCACCGTGCGCCATGTTGATCACCCCGAGCAGGCCATAGGTGATCGCCAGGCCCAGCGCGGCCAGCAGCAGGATGGAACCCAGCGACAGGCCGCTGAAGGCCTGCCCCAGCAGATCGCCCCACATCAGCCGTTTCTGAATCTGTTGCAGACTTTCCGCCGCGGCGGCCCGCACCGTGGCGTCCGGTTCATTCGCGGGCTGAGTCAGGCGTTGCAGGCTGGCCTGCGTATTGGGATCGCTGGACTCACCCAGCAGTTTCACCGCCCGCAGACGCACCATCGGCTCGCCATCTGCCAGTTGCAGGTTCGCCAGCGCCAGCGCCAGTGCGGCATGGACCCGGCTGTCCTGCTCGGCGGCAAAACGCTGCTCCAGCAGCGGCAGCTGGTCGGCAACGCCCTCACTTTGCAGCTGCTGCGCTGCGCGCAGACGCAGGGTCGTATCAGTGCTGACAAGCTGGTGGGCGGCCAGCGCATTGTTAACCAGCACGCGCAGACGATTGTTCATAAACAGCTTTTTCAGGTTTCCCGTGGGCTGCGCCACCGCATCCAGCGGCTGCAGCGTGGATCCCTGCTGGCTGAACGGCTGTTTATTCTGGTCGATGACCACCGTTTCGGCATGCAGCGCTTCCAGCAGCGGCAGGCGATGGCTGTCCGGTGCGGCGGCCCACTGTTGCAGCAGCGTGGCCTGCTGACTGCGGCTGGCGGCGGCAAAGTCAGCCGCCGGTCCGGCACTGGCCAACAGCGGCATCAGCAGCAGCAGGCTGAAAAAGCAGCGACATAGATTCATAAAAGGAGCCTCGTCAGGGGAGGGCAGCACGGCCGGGTGCCGTGCTGCCGCTTCGCAGCGGGTGACGCTGCGTATCTATCAGCAACCCGCGATTACTGCGCGGTTTTCACCGGGTGATCGGGTTTTTTGTCGTTACCGGCAATGTACGGGCTCCACGGCTGCGCACGTACCGGCTGATCTGTCTGCCACACCACGCTGAACTGGCCGTTCTCTTCCACTTCGCCAATCATGACCGGCTTATGCAGATGATGGTTGGTCTGATCCATGGTCAGGGTAAAGCCATCCGGCGCTTTAAAGGTCTGACCGGCCATCGCCGCC
This sequence comes from Pantoea sp. paga, assembly GCF_007558755.1. Taxonomy (NCBI): domain Bacteria; kingdom Pseudomonadati; phylum Pseudomonadota; class Gammaproteobacteria; order Enterobacterales; family Erwiniaceae; genus Pantoea; species Pantoea sp. paga. The sequence goes on along the minus strand of NZ_VLTF01000006.1, from coordinate 211,225 downwards.
CGCACTTTGTCCACATCCGTGGTGCCCGCTTTTTCCACCGCCTGCGCCCACATATGAATGCCAACATAGGTCGCTTCCATCGGGTCGTTGGTGACGACGGTGGCGGCGTTCGGCAGGTTATGTGCTTTGGCATATGCGCGGTAGTCGGCGACAAACTTCGCGTTGGTCGGATTATCGATCGACTCGAAATAGTTCCAGGCGGCTAACTGACCCACCAGCGGTTTAGTGTCGATGCCGCGCAGCTCCTCTTCGCCCACCGAGAAGGCGACCACCGGAATGTCAGTGGCTTTGATCCCCTGGTTCGCCAGCTCTTTGTAGAACGGCACGTTGGAGTCGCCGTTGATCGTGGAAACCACTGCCGTTTTGCCGACAGCCGCAAACTTTTTGATGTTGGAGACAATGGTCTGGTAGTCGCTGTAACCAAACGGCGTGTAGACCTCTTCGATATCTTTATCCGCCACGCCTTTGCTGTGCAGGAAGGCGCGCAGGATCTTGTTAGTGGTGCGCGGATAGACATAGTCGGTGCCGAGCAGGAAGAAGCGTTTCGCGCTGCCGCCATCTTCGCTCATGAGATACTCCACAGCCGGAATCGCCTGCTGGTTAGGCGCAGCGCCGGTATAGAAGACGTTGGGTGACATCTCTTCCCCTTCATACTGCACCGGGTAGAACAGCAGGCCGTTCAGCTCTTCAAACACCGGCAGCACCGATTTGCGCGACACCGAGGTCCAGCAGCCAAACACCACCGCCGCCTTATCCTGAGTCAGCAGCTGCCGCGCCTTCTCGGCAAACAGCGGCCAGTTAGAGGCGGGATCGACCACCACCGGCTCCAGCTTTTTCCCCAGCACGCCCCCTTTGGCGTTGATCTCATCGATGGTCATCAGCGCCACATCCTTCAGCGGCGTTTCCGAAATCGCCATAGTGCCGGAGAGCGAATGCATGATCCCCACTTTGATGGTGTCAGCCGCCTGCGCACTCCAGGCGAACCCCATGCTGACAACGGTGGCGGAGAGGGCGAAAGCCTTGATCAACGAACGTCTTTTCATCATCTGAAACCCCTGAGTAGTTGTTGTGTTATTCGGTGAGCTGGAGCCGGGCCTGCTGAAGGCGGTGCAGCGTGATCTTTCTGACCTCCGCCTTACTCACGGCGATGTGATCGGTCAGGATGCGTTGCGCCTCGGCGGTCTGCTGCTGAAAAATCGCCTGTAAAATCTGTGCATGTTCCTGCCAGGTGGCAAAGATGCGATCGTCACGAGTGAAGTCGAGCCGGCGGATAATGCGGATCTTCTCGGTGAGTTCGGCGTGAATGCGTGCCATCTCCGGATTACCTGCTGCTGCCACCAGCGTCATGTGAAACGCTTCGTCATGCTGCGACACCACCAGCCCTTCGGTAAGCGGCTCCGCCTCGCACCAGAACTGGTTCAGTTCGTTTAACAGCGCGGCACACTGCGGCGCAGGCAGGGCGCAGAGGCGTTTGACCGCCTCGCACTCCAGCACGGTGCGCAGGTCATACAGCGATTCGAACCAGGCGAAATCGAAGTTCTTAATCTGCCAGCCGCTGCGAAACCAGACTTCGACAAAGCCTTCGCGTTCCAGCCGGAACAGCGCCTGACGGACCGGGGTGCGGCTGACCGCCATCCGTCCGGCGATTTCGCTTTCGCTGAAGCGATCGCCGGGCATCAGGCGAAAGGCGAAGATATCGTCCTTCAGCGCCTGATAAACCCGTTCCGCCAGCGCTTCCGGGCGGGCTTTAGGGGAGTGGGGTTGCGTTGTCATTACCGCTCCTTATTCCAGCCACAGCAGGTTATCGCCAGGACTGACCGGACGGCCCGCCTGGCAGGCAATCTGCGTCACACGACCGGCCTGCGGGGCGACTATCGCCAGCTCCATCTTCATCGCCTCTACGATAATCAGCGTCTGCCCGGCGCTGACCTCGTCGCCCGGCTGCACCAGCACTTTCCAGATGTTGCCATTGAGATCCGCCTGCACCGCCAGCCCGTTCTCCTCCTCTTCGCTGACGCTGGCGCGCGTTTCATCCTCCGGCGGCGCGTTCTGCTCCTCCTGCGCCCATAGCTGCACTTCCTGTTCAAAGGCGGCGGCCTGGCGCTGGCGGAACGCTGCAATTTCAGCGGCGTGGTCGGCGAGGAACTGCTGGTGGGCGGCAAAATCAAACTGCGTCTCTTCAATACGCAGGCTGGCGCGCCCTTCGCGGAAATCTTCGCGCAGCTGGGTCAGTTCGGTTTCACTCACCGGATAGAAGCGCACCTGATCGAAGAAGCGCAGCAGCCACGGCGCATCGGTAGCGAACTGCGGGTTTTTCAGGAAGGTATTCCAGATGGGCAGCGTGCGGCCCACCAGCTGATAGCCGCCGGGCGAATCCATGCCGTAGATGCACATGTACATGCCGCCGATCCCTACGGTGCCTTCGGCGGTGAAGGTGCGAGCCGGACTGTATTTGGAACTCAGCAGACGATGGCGTGGATCGATCGGAACGGCACAGGGAGCGCCAAGGTAGACGTCGCCCAACCCCAGCACCAGATAGCTGGCGTTGAACAGAGTGTCGCGCATCTCATCGCGGCTGCTTAAGCCGTTAATCCGCTGGATAAAGTCCACGTTGTTAGGCAGCCAGGGGGCGCTGGCACGCACCGTCTCCTGATAGCGGCTGACGGCACCCAGCGTGGCGCTGTCTTCAAATGCCATCGGCATCCACACCACGCGGGAGGGCACTTTCAGCGTGCTGACGTCGCCCAGCGTCGCTTCCAGCGCCAGCAGCAGCGACATCAGCCCGGACTGGTTAATGATGCGGCTGTCGTAGCGCACCTGCAGCGAACGCACGCCAGGCGACAGCTCTTCTACGCCAGGCTCCGCCTGCGCCGTCAGCGCATTCATCAGCAGATGGACACGCAGACGCAGCGCCAGATCCAGTACGTTGTCGCCATACTCAATCAGCACATATTTGTCGCCCGCCTGGCGATAGACCACTTTCGGCGTGCTGGCGGTGGCCTCCAGAGCGGCCAGAATCGTGGCGGAGCCGTGGGCAGTTTCGGCCAGTGACGGCACGGCAAACGTGGGCGGATGCTCAGGCCGCAATGTCTCAATCAGATGCATCTGCGCTTTTTCCCGCGCCAGCGCATCGTCTGCGGTGATGGGGTGGAAGCGGATGGTGTCGCCAGGTTTAACCTGGCCCACTTTCCACAGCTCGGCTTTGGCGATGGTCACCGGACAGACAAAGCCGCCGAGGCTTGGGCCGTCGTGCGTCAGGATCACCGGGAAGTCGCCGGTAAAATTGACCGCGCCAATGGCATATTCACAGTCGTGAACGTTGGAGGGATGCAGGCCCGCTTCGCCGCCGTTGGCGCGGGTCCAGGTCGGTTTCAGGCCGACCAGCCGCACGCCGAGACGGTTGGAGTTGTAGTGCACCTGCCAGTCGCTGGCAAAAAAAGCATCGATGGCGGCCTGGGTGAAGAAATCCGGTGCGCCGTGCGGGCCGTAGAGCACGCCGATGCGCCACTCGCTGCCGTAGTGCGGAATCAGCGCCGCATCGAGCGGCTGCGGATCGCTGACCGGGGCAGGCGTGGTGCAGGCTGCCCGCTCAGGCTGGGAGATCGCCAGCATATCGGCAACCCGCAGGGTGCGTCCGGCGTGACCGCCAAACTGGCCCAGCGAAAAGGTGCTGCGGCTGCCAAGATACTCCGGCACGTCGAAGCCGTTACGGACTGCCAGATAGCTGCGGCAGCCCGTCCGGGCGCGTCCCAGCGCCAGAGTCTGTCCCGCTTTCACCGCCAGCGGCTGCCAGGTGCTGACCGGTTCGCCCTCCAGCGTGGCATCGCAGTCAGCACCGGTCAGCGCCACGATGGCAGCACAATGGAAACGCAGCGTCGGCCCCTGCAGGGTAAATTCCAGCCCCGCCGCCGCGTCATGATTACCGACGATGCGGTTAGCCAGCCGGAAAGCGAAGTCATCCATCGGGCCGGAAGGCGGCACGCCGATATCCCAGTAGCCGAGGCGGCCAGGATAGTCCTGAACCGAACTGAAGGTACCGGGTTGCAGCACTTCCACCACGGAGGAGGCAGGCACCACGCTGTCGAGGTAGCGCGTCCAGACGTTGCCGCTGCGAAACGCGTCGCTGGCGGTAATCTGGCGCAGATAGTCGAGGTTGGTGGCGATACCGTGCAGCTGAGTGGCATCCAGCGCATGGTGAAGTTTTTCCAGAGCAGCATCGCGGGTGTCGGCATGCACGATCAGTTTGGCGATCATCGGATCGTAGAAGCTGGAGACCTCGCTGCCGGTTTCGATGCCGCTGTCGACCCGCACGCCGTCAGGGAAAGTTACGCCGGTTAGCAGGCCGGGGCTGGGCTGAAAGTTCTTCAGTGGATCTTCCGCATAGAGCCGCACTTCAATGGCTGCGCCCTGCGGCGCCTGCTGCAGACGTGACCAGTCAACCGCATCGCCCGCCGCCACCTGCAACATGCACTCCACCAGATCGAGTCCGGTGACGCACTCAGTGACCGGATGCTCCACCTGCAGGCGGGTGTTCACTTCCAGAAAGTAAAAGGCCTGCTGGTCAACGTCGTAGATATACTCCACGGTGCCTGCGCTGCGGTAGTTCACCCGCTCGCCGAGCCGCACGGCCGAGGCGAGCAGGGCATCACGCGTCGCCGGAGACAGACCGGGCGCGGGCGTCTCTTCCACCACCTTTTGATTGCGGCGCTGCAGTGAGCAGTCGCGTTCACCCAGTGCGACCACAGTGCCGTTACCGTCACCAAAAATCTGCACTTCTACATGGCGGGCGCGATCGATGCAGCGCTCCAGAAACACGCCCGCATCACTGAAGAACTGCTCGCCAAGACGGCGTACGCTCTCCCAGGCGCTGGCGAGCGCACCGGCGTCGGCGCAGCGCGTCAGGCCAATGCCGCCGCCGCCCGCCGTGCTTTTCAGCATCACCGGATAGCCGATCTTATCGGCCGCCTGCATCGCCTCCTCCAGCGACGCAAGCAGCGGTGTACCTGGCGTCATCGGTACACCCGCACTGGCTGCCAGCTCACGGGCACGGTGTTTAAGGCCGAACTCACCAATCTGCTGCGCGGTGGGGCCGACAAAGGCGATGCCCGCCGCTTCGCAGGCTTCGGCAAACGGCTGGCTTTCTGAAAGAAAACCGTAGCCCGGCCAGATAGCCTGCGCGCCGCTCTGCTGAGCCGCCGCCAGAATTTTGTCGATGCGCAGATAGCTGTCGCTGGCCTTATCGCCGCCCAGCGCGATAGCAATATCCGCCTGCTTAACGTGCTGCGCGTTGCGGTCAGCATCTGAATAGACCGCGACACTTTTGACGCCCAGGCGCTTCAGCGTCCGAATGGCGCGACAGGCAATTTCGCCGCGGTTGGCAATCAGTACGGTGGTGAACATAATCAGTGACTCCCCTGTGATGCCAGCCAGTTGCGCCAGCCGCCCGTCTCAGTAATCTCCAGCGCGTTGTTCAGCGCCGCGCCTTCGCAGATAAAGCCTTTCACCACCCGGCCATCCGCCAGCGTCAGGCTGCCGATGCCCAGCGGTGCGGGAATCTCCGCCACAAACTCACCAAAGCGCGCCAGCGGGATATCCCACAGCTCCACGGTGATAGCGGCGCCCTGTTCGTCACGCATCAGGCCGGGTTTTTTGATCGCGCCCTCCAGCAGGGCAAACAGGCGATAGTGTGGCGCGGTCTTCGTCTCTTCCACCCAGACGGCATGGCGATCGGTGAGCTGGAAATTAAGCGGCATTCCGGTGAGATGCGCGCCCACTACCGCCAGCCGGACATGGTCGGCGGAGGCGGGCAGGCTGGTACGCCAGGCAGGGCAGGGCTGGCCGGTCGCGCCCAGCGGCAGGGCGAGCTGCTGCTGCCAGCGAATGCCAAATTCAGCCAGCGCCCGATCGTGCCAGGCGGGCGCAATCAGCGTGATGCCTGCCGGGAGATCGTCATTGCGAAACGGTGCGGGCAGCGCCAGCGCGGCGAGGTCGGCAAGGTTGGTAAAGTTGGTATAGGTGCCGAACTGCGAGTTGTAGTGAATCGGCTCCTGCTTCATCTCCTCCAGGGTATGAATCGTGGGCGAGGTCGGCACCACCAGCACGTCAAACTGTGCCAGCGTCTGCTGAATCTGGCGCGTCAGTTCGGCTCGCAGATACTCCGCCTTATAGGCATCGACTGCGCTGTATTTCAGGCCGCTGGCGATAATCTCGTGTACCACCGGATCCATCTCCGCCGGGCGATCAAGCATCCCGCCCACCGCCGCCGTGCGTTCAGCGACCCAGGCACCGTAGTAAAGCTGTTCAGCCAGCTTCCGGAACGGGGTGAAGTCGATGGGGTGCAGCGTCACGCCACCCGCCTGCAACGCCTCCAGCGCCTGGTCCCAGGCGGCTTCGGCGGCGGCATCATCAAAAAACTCCGGGTTCAAAGGTACAGCAAAATGGGGATGGACGGGCAGGCTGGCCGGGGCGGTGCGCGGATTAATGCGCGAATAGGCGTCACCGGCATCATAGCCACCCATGACGCTGGCAACGCTAAAGGCATCTTCTGCCGTCAGCGCAAACACGGAAATCGTGTCGTTGAGGCGGCAGGCGGGCACCACGCCGCGTGCAGAGAACCAGCCCTTGGTCGGTTTCAGTCCGACAATATTGTTAAAGCCCGCCGGAACGCGGCCCGATCCCGCAGTATCGGTGCCCAGTGAAAAGGCGACCAGCCCGCGCGCCAGCACCGACGCGGAGCCGGAGCTGGAGCCGCCACTGACGTAATCGGCATCAAAGGTGTTACTGACCGCGCCAAACGGGGAGCGGGTGCCCACCAGGCCAGTAGCGAACTGATCGAGGTTAGTTTTGCCGATGACTATCGCGCCGGCGGCTTTTAGCCGGGCGACCGCTACCGCGTCTTCGCTGGCGGTATAGGTAAAGGCGGGGCAGGCGGCGCTGGTCGGCCAGCCCGCCACATCAATGTTGTCTTTGACGGCGAAGGGAACACCAAACAGCGGCAGCGAGCCGGGATCGCGCTGATAGTGCGCCAGCAGGGGCTCAATCTGTGCCGCTAACTGCTCCGGTGTCGCCAGATAAATCCAGGCATTATCCTGAGGATCGAGTGCCGCCAGGTGTGCGCTCAGCAGCGAAGTAATTTGTTGCGGCGCCTGCTGATAGCGCTGCTGCCAGGCGTGAAGCGTCAGGCCAAAGGTTGAAGTCATACGAAGAATTCCAGCTGGTATACAAGATGGAATTCAACAGAGCAAAGGCTGTGCCACTTTTTTAACGTAATGATTCAACAGTTTAATGCGTGCAGTGATAAGATTTTCTGATGATAATTTGCACAATTACGGCGCGCACGCTGAGCGATGACGGTGCGTTTACCTTTCGTGTGCGTAAATTTTGTGAAGAACATGGCAAGAGTCCGGTGGCCTGGTTAGCATGAAGACTGTCTGGCAACTCGCCGGCCCCAGCAACAGAGGAGATTTACGTGGTGAAGTGGCGTAACTGGATAATAGGGATCTGCATGGCCGGCACGGCCAGCAGCGCATGGGCCGATTCGCTTGATCAACAACGGCAACGTTATCAACAAATTAAACAGGCCTGGGACAGCAATCAGATGGCCACCGTGGATCAGCTGTTGCCTACGCTACAGGATTATCCGCTCTATCCTTATCTGCAATATCGCCTGCTGGCACAGGATCTCGATCAGGAGACCACCCTGGCGGTACAGAACTTTATTCGCCAGTATCCAACGTTGCCACCCGCGCGTTCGCTCAGCACACGTTTTATTAATGTGCTGGCTTACCGACAGGACTGGCAGGGTGTGCTGAACTTCAGTCCGACCGAACCTAAGCCGGTGCAGGCACGCTGTAACTGGTATTACGCCAAATGGGCTACCGGTCAGCAGCAGGCCGCGTTTGACGGCGCGAAGCAGATCTGGCTGCGCGGCACGGCGCTGCCCGCGGACTGCGATAAGCTCTTTTCGGTCTGGCAGGCGTCCGGTCAGATTTCGCCGATTACGATCCTGGAGCGTATCCGGCTGGCGATGAAAGCAGGCAACGACAGCCTGGTGAGCTATCTGGCGAAAACGTTGCCTACTGACTATCAGACCATGTCTGACGCGATACAGGCTCTGCAGCAGGATCCCTTAACGGTCAGCACCTTCGCCAGCGCCGTCGGGCCAACCGACTTTACCCGCCAGGCGACGATTTACGCCTTTACGCGTGTGGCGCGGCAGGACATGGAAAATGCCCGCAGCCTGATTCCGATCCTGGTCCGGGCGCAGAAGATGGGACCGGAAGATGAGCAGGCACTGAAGGAGATTGTGGTCTGGCGCATGATGGGCAGCGATCTCACCTCTGAGCAGGCACGCTGGCGCGATGCGGTGGTGATGAACAGCGAGTCCACCGCGCTGGTAGAACGCCGGGTACGACTGGCACTCTCTCAGCATGACCGACGCGGCCTCAACACCTGGATCGCCCGTCTGCCGCTGGAAGCCAAAGAGAAAGATGAGTGGCAGTACTGGCAGGCCGATCTGCTGTTTGAGAAAGATCGCAAAGAGGAAGCGGAAGAGATCCTGCGCAAACTGATGCAGGCGCGTGGCTTCTATCCAATGGTGGCCGCGCAGCGGCTGGGCGTTGACTACCCGTTGCAGGTGGATGAAGCGCCGAAGCCTGACAGTGCCACGGTGCAGGGACCGGAGCTGGCCCGCGTTCGCGAGCTGATGTACTGGGGTCTGGATAACCTGGCGCGCAGCGAGTGGAGCAATCTGATCGGCAGCCGCACGCACACGCAGCAGCAGATGCTGGCGCGCTACGCCAATGAGCAGGACTGGTGGGATCTCAGCGTTCAGGCGACCATCACTGCCAAAATGTGGGACAGCCTGAAAGAGCGTTTCCCGCTGGCGTGGCAGAGCGTCTATGAGCGCAACACCGCGGTGAAGCAGATCCCGCCGAGCTATGCGATGGCGATTTCGCGTCAGGAGAGCGCCTGGAATCCGAAAGCGCGTTCACCGGTCGGCGCCAGCGGTCTGATGCAGATTATGCCTGCCACGGCGGCGCATACCGTGAAGATGTACAACATCCCTGGCTACAGCAACACCAGCCAGTTGCTCGATCCGGAAACCAATATTCAGATCGGCACCCAGTATCTGGAATATGTCTATCAGCAGTTCAACCAGAACCGGATATTCGCCTCGGCGGCCTACAATGCCGGGCCGGGCCGGGTGCGAAGCTGGCAGAAAACCAGTGCAGGCAATCTTGATGCCGTCGCGTTTATCGAGACCATCCCGTTCTCTGAAACGCGTGGCTATGTGAAGAATGTGCTGGCGTACGACGCCTACTATCGTCACTTCATGGGCAAGCCTGACAAGATCCTGTCAGATGCTGAGTGGAATCGCCGTTACTAGCTGTGCTAAGCTTCCGTACTCTTTAGCGAGTACGGAAGCCTCTTCATGACCCATTCTGATTCCCCCTCTACCGATGCGCATCCGGCAGAAGATAGCTGGCAGCGCTTTGTCGTGCTGATGCAGCAGGCCTTTGCTGATGGTCATGCGCTGCCACTGATGCAACTGATGATGACGCCCGACGAGCGGGAAGCGTTCGGCACCCGTCTGCGGATTATCGAAGAGTTAATGAACGGCAAGATGAGCCAGCGCGAGCTGAAAAATGAGCTCGGCGTTGGCATCGCGACCATTACCCGTGGCTCGAACAGCCTGAAAGAGGCGCCGCCGGAGCTGAAACGCTGGCTGGAAGCGCGTCTGGGACGCGCCTGATCACTGCTGGTAAAGCGGATGGATGAACGGGCAGAGCGCCAGAATCAGTGCCTGATGATAGACACTGGAGCGGCTGAGCAGGCCGTTTGTGAACGCCCCGATAGCGCCACCCTGGTGTTTGATATTTTCGATGCCGGTTAACCGCGCCATCTCGTCGCCCAGCTCCCGCCCTTCACGCAGACCCGCCAGCACCACCGGCGGCAGGGTGAAACTGGCCGAGCGCGATTCGCCGCGCTGCTTCTGATTTTCTACCACCATCCAGGCAAACGCGCTGTCATCTTCGATGCCCGCCTCAATCGCTACCCAGAACGCCGCTTCTGGCCGGACCTGCCGGGCATTCATTACGCGCTGACGTGCGCCAGTTCGCGTTTCGAGATGAGTTAACGGTTGTGCTGCTACGCCGCTATCGACCTCGACCCCTTCAATATGGCAGGATCCCTCGCCGAAAACGTCGTTGAATGCCTGAGCAATCGCATGAATTTTCGCTGGATTGGTGGTGGCTGCGACAACATGGTACATAATTGGTTGAACCCTCAGGTGATTAAGCGCCTGGCCTATCGGGCTGTTTGATTTGTCATTCTGAACCCGGGCAGTGCTCACAATCCTCACGTACTTCCTGTACGCGCCGGATGTTTCGCGCTCTCCGTGTGCAGACTGACTGCAACAATGACGCCTGATGGGGTAAGCTCTAAAGCGATTTTTGTCGCAGTATAACGGAAACTAACATGCTACAGGTCTATCTTGTTCGTCACGGTGAAACGGTATGGAATGCGGAGCGTCGCATTCAGGGTCAGTCCGACAGTCCGCTGACGGAAAAAGGTGAGCAGCAAGCCTGGCAGGTGGGTGAGCGCGTGAAACATCTGGGCATTACGCACATTATTGCCAGCGATCTGGGGCGTACGCGCCGCACTGCAGAGATTATTGCGGATGCCTGCGGCTGCTCAGTAACGCTTGATCCGCGGTTGCGTGAGCTGAATATGGGGGTGCTGGAGAAGCGTCCGCTGGATGGCTTAACCGCGGAAGAAGAGCAGTGGCGTGCCACGCTGGTCAACGGCACCGAAGGGGGCCGTATTCCTGAAGGGGAGTCGATGACTGAGATGGCGACGCGCATGCATGCCGCGCTGAATGCCTGTCTTGATCTTCCAGCCGGAAGCCGTCCACTGCTCGTCAGTCACGGTATGGCGCTGGGGGCGCTGGTCAGCACGATTCTCGGTCTGCCCGCCTATGCGGAACGTCGTCTGCGTCTGCGCAACTGCTCACTCTCACGTGTCGATTATCAGCAGAGCGCCTGGCTGGCAGAAGGCTGGATTGTCGAGACGGCGGGGGATATTTCCCATCTGGATGCGCCTGCACTCGACGAGCTTCAACGCTGATTTACCTGAGGCTGCCGTCGCGATGACGGCAGCCTTAACGTCAGCTGGCTACGGTCTGGCGGCGAATGGGAATCAGATATTCGCAACGGATCTCGGTCGGTGGCTCAGCGCGTTTTTTACCGCCATCGGTATAAAAACGTTCGATGTCCTGTCCCTGACGACGGGTCAGCCCCAGCGTTGGCATGCAGGTGCCATAGAGCAGCAGAATAAACTCCTGCAGATTAACGCGTGGGCCGGTATAGGTGAACTGCACGTAGTCGCCCGCTTCCAGAATCACGCTCTGGCCGGAGTGCAGATTGACCGCGCTGTCAGCAGGCACCGCCGTGGTGTAGAGGATCTCCTGCTCGTCATCTTTTTCCTGGCTGGCTCGCACCTGATGCAGGCCATACAGCACCGGCGGCACCGTGTCGGTTTCCAGCAGGAACTGCTTCCAGAAGTGCATACGCATCTCGTCGCGGTAGCTGGAAATCTGCTCCAGAATACAGGTGTAACTTTGGGTTTGTCCCACCAGCACCGTTTCCGGCAGGGTGACGTAAGCCGGTTCCGGCTGCGTCTCATCGTCCAGGCGAATAGGGGGACGGATACCGAACGAGTTCCATTCGGAAGAGCGGCGATACCACGCTGGTGTCTGAGCAAACTGTTTTTTGAATGCGCGAGTAAAAGTCTGTTGTGAATCAAAACGATACTGCAGTGCGATGTCCAGAATCGGGCGGCTGGTCAGGCGCAGCGCCACGGCGGCTTTAGACAGACGACGTGCACGAATATAGGCACCTATTGCGTGTCCGGTTACGTCTTTAAACATCCTCTGTAAATGCCATTTAGAGTAACCGGCTTTCTGGGCAACATTGTCCAGTGAAAGGGGTTGATCCAGATGGCTCTCCAGCCAGACAAGCAAATCGCGAATGATACCGGCTTGGTCCATAAAACATCCTCATACTCTGGTGGTGCAGCTAAACGCATTCGAAGAATATTAGCACTCATTGCTCAAAAGACGTGGGCCGTTTTCCGGGGAAGGTTGTGCTAAATCAGTACGGGCTTCAACCCGTTTTGGTTTGGTCATTAACTCGATTAACAGTACATTACATTCTCATCTATTCCATTTGCAATGGTAACTCCATGACAATATTCCGACTTATGATCGCTGCGCTGACCACGCTGACCTTTTCCAGCCCGCTGTTTGCCGAACAGATTGGCTCTGTTGATACGGTATTCAAGATATTCGGGCCTGACCACAAGATTGTCGTTGAGGCTTTCGATGATCCGGACGTTAAAAATGTAACCTGTTATATCAGCCGGGCGAAAACCGGGGGTATTAAAGGCGGACTGGGTCTGGCAGAAGATACCTCTGATGCCGCGATTTCCTGTCAGCAGGTGGGTCCGGTCGAGCTGAGTGATAAAATCGCGCAGGGCAAAGCAGAGGGTGAAGTGGTATTCCGCCAGCGCACCTCATTGATCTTCAAGAAGCTGCAGGTTGTACGCTTCTTCGACAAAAAGCGCAACGCCCTGGTCTATCTGACCTATTCCGATAAAGTGGTTGATGGCTCACCGAAAAATGCGATCAGCGCCGTGCCGATTATGCCGTGGCACTGATTATGCCGTCACACTAAGGACAAAAAAAACGCCCGCAGGGGCGTTTTTTATTTGCCGCGTCTGACAGGGGCTTAATCCTGCAGGTCGCCGCAGAAGCGATAACCTTCACCATGAATGGTGGCGATGATCTCTGGCGTGTCCGGCGTTGATTCGAAATGCTTACGAATACGACGGATGGTGACATCGACGGTGCGATCGTGTGGCTTGAGGTCGCGGCCGGTCATTTTTTTCAGCAGATCGGCACGGGTCTGAATTTTGCCCGGGTTTTCGCAGAAGTGCAGCATGGCGCGGAACTCACTGCGTGGCAGTTTGTAGTGCTCGCCGTTCGGGTTGATCAGTGAGCGGCTGTTGATATCCAGCTCCCAACCGTTGAACTTGTAGCTCTCCACCTGACGACGCTCTTCGCCTGGCATGGCCAGATTCATGGTGCGCGACAGCAGGTTGCGGGCACGAATAGTCAGCTCACGTGGATTAAACGGTTTGGTGATGTAGTCGTCAGCGCCAATTTCCAGACCAAGAATTTTATCGACTTCGTTGTCACGGCCGGTCAGGAACATCAGGGCGACATTGGCCTGCTCACGCAGTTCACGGGCCAGCAACAGGCCGTTTTTCCCGGGCAGGTTGATGTCCATGATGACCAGGTTAACGTCATTGTCGGTCAGCACCTGATGCATTTCAGCACCATCAGTCGCCTCATACACCACATAACCTTCCGCCTCAAAAATACTCTTGAGGGTATTACGCGTGACCAGTTCGTCTTCAACGATAAGAATGTGCGGGGTCTGCATGTTTAGCTACCTAAAATTTGCCAACAAATTGAAAACAGGGCGTACAGCGGTATGGCGTTCTCCATCATCGAGAGCGGCGGGCCGCGCTGAACCGTTGTGCGAAATCATATTTTGATAAGCCATCTATCAACGTCAACAACAGTATTAGCTCAGCCAGTCAGGATGAAAATTGCATGCCCCGGGCGTTAATGATAATGGCGCATATCCTAACTGTATTAACAGCAACCTAACAGCACCAACTACAACCGATAAGCATAAAAACAACGCTTCGTTGACTTATATCAAATGCAATTGTAGCACGTTAACACTTTTGTGAAAAACTTCTCGCAGATTGCCTGTTTAGCTCACAAAAAGCATCATTTTCGTTACATTTTTTACGCAGCAGGACCAAAATAAAACCCGCCGGAAATCACATTCTATCTCTTTGAAGTTAAATGGATTAATAATGTTTTCTTTAATAAGGCTGGTTTCAGTGATAAAAAGATTCAGGCCATCACTTTTAACCAGTTTTAACATGGTTAACACTGGATTTTCTTATTACCTTCTGGCGACTGAATCATTAACAGCCATGTTAATATGGCGTTATGTTAATGGACCAATGGAATAAATATGCTTTTTCCCCTGATTCTCGTCTCGCCCGCGCGGCCAGAAAATATCGGCGCTGCGGCCCGTGCCATGAAAACCATGGGATTCAGCCAGCTGCGCATCGTTGCCAGTGACGCATGGCAGGATCCCGCAGCGCGCCGGGTGGCACATGGTGCCGGCGAAATTCTCGACAACGTTCAGACCTTTGCAACCCTGGCCGACGCGTTAGCGGACATCGATTTTTCGGTCGCGACCACCGCGCGCAGCCGGGCAAAGTTTCGTTATTACGCCACACCGGAGCAGGTTGAAACGCAGCTGCTGGAGAAACGCCAGTGGGTAAACAGTATGGCGCTGGTGTTTGGCCGCGAAGATAGCGGGCTGACCAACGAGGAGCTGGAGCAGGTAGACCTGCTGACCGGCATCCCGATGGCGAATGACTATCCTTCACTCAATCTCGGACAGGCGGTGATGGTCTACTGCTATCAGCTGTCGAAGCTGAATCAGGTTGAGGCACCAAAAGCCTCTGCGGCGGATGGGCAGCAGTTGCAGGCGCTGCGTCAGCGTTTCCATCAGCTGCTGGCGCAACTGGAGGTCAGTGATGATGAGAAGCTGTCAGACTGGATCGATCAGCGGGTGGGTCTGCTGGAACAGCGCGACAGTGCGATGCTGCATCGTCTGCTGCACGATATTGAAAAAAAACTCACAGATAAATCCTCGGCAAAAAGCTGATTTTACAGCAACAGATCGCAGAGAATTTCTGCATCGCAAACGATCGAACAGCGTTTTACGGTTTCACCGGTGGCTGTGCGCAGTGGTGGAAATCTGTCCGCCGGACAAATCGGGTTGACTTAATGTGCGCTTTGCTTTACTTCTGGAAGCAAGACGGACAGACAAAAACAGACAGAAAATAAATCTAAATGCGTAAAATCAGCCTGAACACCACAATTATTACCACCACCATTACCACAGGTAACGGTGCGGGCTGACGCATACAGGAAAAACAGAAAATAAGCCCGCACCTAAACAGTGCGGGCTTTTTTTTCGGCTTAAATTCAGGAGAGTTTATATTATGCGAGTGCTGAAATTCGGCGGGACCTCGGTAGCGAATGCGGAGCGGTTTCTTCGCGTCGCTGACATTCTGGAAAGTAATGCGCAACAAGGACAGGTTGCAACCGTGCTCTCTGCGCCAGCAAAGATCACTAACCATCTGGTGGCGATGATTGAAAAAACCATCAGTGGTCAGGATGCTTTGCCGAATATCAGCGACGCCGAACGTATCTTCAGCGAGTTGTTGCTGGGACTGGCTGATGCGCAGCCGGGCTTTGAGTACGATCGACTGAAAACCCGCGTTGACCTGGAGTTTGCGCAGCTGAAGCAGGTTCTGCACGGTATCAGCCTGCTGGGACAGTGCCCGGACAGCGTCAACGCGGCGATTATCTGCCGCGGTGAAAAACTCTCGATTGCGATCATGGAAGCGCTGCTGCAGGCGCGCGGCCATGAGGTCAGCGTGATCGATCCGGTAGAGAAATTGCTGGCGGTTGGCCACTACCTTGAATCTACTGTCGATATCGCTGAATCAACCCGCCGTATTGAAGCGAGTCAGATTCCGCCGCAGAACATGATCCTGATGGCGGGCTTCACGGCCGGTAACGAGCGAGGCGAGCTGGTCGTACTGGGCCGTAACGGTTCTGACTATTCAGCCGCTGTGCTGGCCGCCTGTCTGCGCGCCGACTGCTGTGAAATCTGGACTGATGTGGATGGCGTCTATACCTGCGATCCGCGTCAGGTGCCGGATGCGCGCCTGCTGAAGTCGATGTCCTATCAGGAGGCGATGGAGCTCTCCTATTTTGGCGCCAAAGTGCTGCATCCCCGCACCATCGCACCCATTGCCCAGTTCCAGATCCCCTGTCTGATCAAAAACACGGCCAATCCGCAGGCACCCGGCACCCTGATTGGAGCAGAAGGCGAACAGGATGAGAACCCGGTAAAAGGCATCACCAACCTGAATAATATGGCGATGGTCAACGTCTCTGGTCCTGGCATGAAAGGGATGGTCGGGATGGCGGCCAGAGTCTTTGCGGCGATGTCGCGCACCGGCATCTCGGTGGTGCTGATCACCCAATCCTCTTCCGAATACAGCATCAGTTTCTGCGTGCCGCAGAGCGAGCTGGCGCGGGCGCGTCAGGTGCTGGAGGAGGAGTTCTATCTGGAACTGAAAGATGGCCTGCTGGATCCGCTGGATATCATTGAAAACCTGGCGGTGATTTCGGTGGTGGGCGATGGCATGCGCACGCTGCGCGGCATTTCAGCCAAATTCTTCTCGGCGCTGGCGCGCGCCAATATCAATATCGTGGCGATTGCTCAGGGCTCCTCCGAGCGTTCAATCTCGGTGGTGGTGAACAATGATGAAGTGATCACCGGGGTTCGCGTGGTGCATCAGATGCTGTTCGCCACCGATCAGGTGATCGAAGTGTTTGTGGTCGGCGTCGGCGGCGTCGGCGGCGCGCTGCTGGATCAGTTACATCGCCAGCAGGCGTGGCTGAAGAAAAAGCATATCGACCTGCGCGTCTGCGGCATCGCTAACTCCCGTGCGCTGTTAACCCACGTCCACGGCATCGATTTAAGCAACTGGCAGGCGGCATTAGGCGAAGCGAAAGAGCCGTTCAATCTCGGTCGTCTGACCCGTCTGGTGAAAGAGTATCATCTGCTCAATCCGGTGATTGTGGATTGTACTTCCAGCCAGGCGGTCGCCGATCAGTATGCTGATTTTCTCAGCGAAGGTTTCCATGTGGTGACGCCAAACAAAAAGGCCAACACCTCATCCTGGAATTACTATCAGCAGATGCGTGCCGCCGCTGCCAAATCGCGGCGTAAATTCCTTTATGATACCAACGTCGGCGCCGGACTGCCGGTGATCGAAAACCTGCAGAACCTGATGAACGCCGGTGATGAGCTGCTGCGCTTCTCCGGCATCCTCTCTGGCTCGCTGTCCTACATCTTCGGCCAGCTGGATGACGGAATGTCACTGTCGCAGGCGACAACCATGGCGCGTGAAATGGGCTTTACCGAGCCCGATCCGCGTGACGATCTCTCCGGCACCGATGTGGCGCGTAAACTGCTGATCCTGGCCCGTGAAGCGGGTCATCAGCTGGAGCTGAGCGACATTGAGATTGAGCCGCTGCTGCCCGCCAGCCTGACTGAAATCCAGGACATTGAGCAGTTTATGCAGCGTCTGCCTGAGCTGGATAACGCCTTTGCCGCCCGGGTTGCGCAGGCGCAGCATGAAGGCAAAGTATTGCGCTACGTTGGCGTAATTGAAGAGGGTGGCATCTGCAAAGTGAAGATCGACGCCGTCGACGGCAACGATCCACTCTTTAAGGTAAAAAACGGCGAGAATGCGCTGGCGTTTTACAGCCGCTACTATCAACCGATTCCGCTGGTGCTGCGCGGATACGGTGCAGGAAATGATGTCACAGCGGCTGGTGTTTTTGCCGACCTGCTGCGGACGCTGTCATGGAAGTTGGGAGTTTAATCATGGTAAAAATTTACGCACCGGCCTCGATTGGTAACGTCAGCGTCGGCTTCGATGTGCTGGGCGCGGCGGTTTCGCCGGTAGATGGCTCCCTGCTGGGTGACTGCGTCTCCGTGGAAGCGGCAGAGCAGTTTTCACTGACCAACGCCGGACGTTTTGTCAGTAAGCTGCCCGCCGATCCGAAAGAGAATATTGTTTACCAGTGCTGGCAGCGTTTCTGCCAGGAAATCGGCAAAGAGATCCCGGTGGCGATGACGCTGGAGAAGAATATGCCCATCGGCTCCGGGCTGGGTTCCAGCGCCTGCTCGGTGGTGGCCGGTTTAATGGCGATGAACGAGTTTTGCGGCAAGCCACTCAGCGACAGCACGTTACTGACCCTGATGGGCGAGCTGGAAGGGCGAATCTCCGGCAGCGTGCACTATGATAATGTCGCCCCTTGCTTCCTCGGCGGCATTCAGCTGATGCTGCAGGAGAATGACATTATCAGCCAGGCGGTGCCGGGCTTTGATGACTGGCTGTGGGTAATGGCCTATCCGGGCATTAAAGTCTCAACCGCAGAAGCGCGCGCCATTTTACCGGCACAGTACCGCAAAGAGGACTGCATCAGGCATGGCCGTTTGCTGGCCGGTTTCATTCACGCCTGCCATACGCGTCAGCCGCAGCTGGCAGCTAAACTTATGCAGGATGTGATTGCCGAACCTTACCGGACCCGGCTGCTGCCAGGTTTCACCGAGGCGCGGCAGGCCGCGAAAGATATTGGCGCACTGGCGTGCGGTATCTCAGGCTCTGGTCCGACACTTTTCGCCGTTTGCAATCAGATGGAAACGGCACAGCGGATGGCTGACTGGCTGAGCCAGCACTATCTGCAGAATGATGAAGGCTTCGTCCATATCTGCCGTCTCGACACGGCTGGCGCACGACAATTGGGATAACGCATGAAACTCTACAATCTTAAGGATCACAACGAGCAGGTCAGCTTCGCCCAGGCGGTGAAACAGGGTCTGGGTTCGCAGCAGGGTCTGTTCTTTCCGCTGGAACTGCCGGAGTTTGAACTGACCGACATCGACGCGATGCTGGAGATGGATTTTGTCAGCCGCAGCAGCAAAATTCTCTCGGCTTTCATTGGTGACGAGATTCCGTCCCCTCAGTTGCATGAGCGTGTTAAAGCCGCTTTTGCTTTTCCGGCCCCGGTGAAAGCCGTCAGCGAAGATATCGCCTGTCTGGAGCTTTTCCACGGCCCGACGCTGGCGTTTAAAGATTTTGGCGGCCGTTTTATGGCGCAGATGCTGTCGTATGTCTCAGGCTCAGATGAGCAGATCACCATTCTCACCGCCACCTCCGGTGATACCGGCGCGGCCGTGGCGCACGCCTTTTACGGCATGAAGAACGTGCGCGTGGTGATTCTCTATCCGCAGGGCAAAATCAGTCCGCTGCAGGAGAAACTCTTCTGTACCCTGGGCGGCAACATCGAAACCATCGCTATCGACGGCGATTTCGATGCCTGCCAGTCGCTGGTGAAACAGGCGTTTGATGATGAAGAGCTGAAACGGGCGATTGGCCTGAACTCGGCTAACTCCATCAACATCAGCCGCCTGCTGGCGCAGATCTGTTACTACTTTGAAGCAGTCGCACAACTGCCACAGGAAAAACGTAATCAGCTGGTGGTGTCAGTGCCGAGCGGTAACTTTGGTGATTTGACCGCCGGTCTGCTGGCGAAATCGCTGGGCCTGCCAATCAAACGCTTTATCGCCGCCACCAACGCCAACGACACGGTGCCGCGCTTCCTGGGCAACGGCGAGTGGCAGCCCAACCAGACGGTCTCTACGCTGTCGAATGCCATGGATGTCAGCCAGCCTAATAACTGGCCGCGTGTGGAAGAGCTGTTCCGCCGTAAAACCTGGCGCTTAACCGATCTGGCCTGCGGTGCGGTCTCGGATGAGACCACGCGCGCCGCCATGCGTGAACTGGCTGAGATGGGCTACATTTCCGAGCCGCATGCCGCCATCGCCTGGCGTCTGCTGCGCGATCAGCTGCAGGAAGGGGAGTATGGTGTGTTCCTGGGAACCGCGCATCCGGCGAAATTCCGCGAAAGCGTGGAAGCGATCCTTGAGCAGACCCTGACGCTGCCGCCGGAGTTAGCGGAGCGCGCCGACCTGCCGCTGCTGTCGCATCAGATGAAGGGTGATTTCGCCTCGCTGCGGGCGTTCCTGCTGAAGTAAAGCTGTGAAAGGCTTCCCGGTTGCGGGAAGCCTGTTTGTGGAAAGCAGAGTGCGCCGGGGTGTTACTGCTCCGCGCGCTTAAAGACCAGCTCGCTCTCGCTGCTGCTGGCCGCGTCAAAACGATAGCCATCCAGATCAAACGCCTTAAGCTGTTCCGGCTTTGTCAGGCGCTGCTGAATCACATAGCGACTCATTAATCCACGCGCCTTTTTGGCATAGAAGCTAATCACTTTGTAACTGCCATTCTTCTCATCGAGGAACACCGGCTTAATCATCTGTGCCTGCAGCATCTTCGGCTTAACCGCCCGGAAATATTCGTCCGAGGCGAGATTGATCAGCACCTCATCACCCTGTTCCGCCAGCGCGGCATTCAGCGTTTCAGTGATGAGATCGCCCCAGAAGGTGTAGAGATCTTTGCCCGCCGGATTCGCCAGGCGAATGCCCATCTCCAGACGGTAAGGCTGCATTAAATCGAGTGGACGCAGCACGCCATACAGACCCGATAACATGCGCAGATGCTGCTGAGCAAAATCGAAATCCTGATCGCTGAAGGTCTCTGCCTGTAAACCGGTGTAGACATCACCTTTGAACGCCAGAATTGCCTGACGGGCATTCTGAGGGGAAAAATCGGGCTGCCAGCTGTTAAAGCGCTCGGCATTCAGGTGCGCCAGTTTGTCGCTGATGCCCATTAACGAGGCGATGCTGGCGGGTGACAGCTCGCGCGCAATTTCAATCAGCTGTTGTGACTTTTCTAACAGCGCAGGCTGGGTGAAACGCGTTGTCGCCAGCGGGCTTTCATAATCCAGCGTCTTGGCGGGAGAGATCACCATCAACATAGTTGCTTCCTCGGTTAATGCCTGGTTTAACAGGGCATTGGCTGCTTATCAGGCTTCGCAGTGTATCAAAAAAGCCGCAAAGAATGACGAATCACACCTATTTGTTCGCGCTATCGTAAACGGCATTCCCTGACCTTGCGCCACCGTTGCCGCGTGATATTATCGCAACAGCCTTTTTTCACACTGACAGTTAACTAAGAGAAAAGAACATGACGGACAAACTTACCTCCCTGCGTCAGCTCACCACCGTAGTAGCCGACACCGGTGATATTGCAGCCATGAAGCTGTATCAGCCACAAGACGCCACCACCAACCCTTCTCTGATTCTCAACGCCGCGCAAATTCCTGAATACCGTAAACTGATCGATGAAGCGATCGGCTGGGCGCGTGAGCAGAGCAGCAACAAAGAAGAGCAGCTGCAGCTGGTTTCTGACAAGCTGGCCGTGAACATTGGTCTGGAAATTCTCAAACTGATCCCAGGCCGCATCTCGACTGAAGTGGATGCGCGTCTCTCTTACGACACTGAAGGCAGCATCGCCAAAGCCCGCAGCCTGATCAAACTCTACAATGATGCCGGTATCAGCAACGACCGCATCCTGATCAAACTGGCCTCTACCTGGCAGGGCATCCGTGCTGCAGAGCAGCTGGAAAAAGAGGGTATCAACTGTAACCTGACGCTGCTGTTCTCCTTTGCTCAGGCGCGTGCCTGTGCTGAAGCGGGCGTGTTCCTGATCTCTCCGTTTGTTGGCCGTATCCTCGACTGGTACAAAGCCAACACCGACAAGAAAGAGTATGCCGCGCACGAAGATCCAGGCGTGGTTTCAGTTTCTGAAATCTACAACTACTACAAGCAGCACGGCTATGAAACCGTGGTGATGGGCGCCAGCTTCCGTAACGTCGGCGAAATCATCGAGCTGGCTGGCTGTGACCGTCTGACCATTTCTCCTGCCCTGCTGAAAGAGCTGGCGGAGAGCGAAGGCACCCTGGAGCGTAAACTGAGCTACAGCGGCGAAGTGAAAGCGCGTCCGGCGCGCATGACCGAGTCTGAGTTCCTGTGGCAGCACAACCAGGATCCGATGGCGGTTGCGAAGCTGGCAGAAGGTATCCGCAATTTTGCCGTTGATCAGGGCAAACTTGAGAAGATGCTGGCAGAACTGCTGTAATCCGTTGACCGTGGCGGCGCAGGCTGCCACGGTTTTCCCTTTTCCGACCCTTTCACTTTATATTATCCTCTCGGCTATTCCTCTTTTACTCCAACCGCACCGCGGTAAATCACAGCGAAGCTAATCATGAATACATTACGCATTGGCCTGATCTCGGTCTCCGATCGCGCCGCGAACGGCATTTATCAGGATCAGGGTATTCCCGCGCTGGAGTGCTGGCTCGGCAGCGCAATCAGCAGCCCGTTTGAGATTGAGTCCCGACTGGTGCCCGACGAGCAGCCGATGATTGAGCAGGCGATTTGCGAACTGGTCGATGAACGTTTTTGCCATCTGGTGTTAACCACCGGCGGCACCGGTCCGGCCCGACGGGATGTCACGCCCGATGCCACCTTAGCCGTTGCCGATCGTGAAATGCCTGGTTTTGGTGAGCAGATGCGCCAGATCAGCCTGCAGTTCGTACCGACCGCGATTCTGTCGCGTCAGGTCGGGGTGATCCGCAAGCAGTCGCTGATCCTCAATCTGCCTGGTCAGCCGAAGTCGATCAAAGAGACGCTGGAAGGGCTGAAGGATGCGCAGGGCACCGTAAAAGTTCACGGCATCTTCGCGTCTGTACCTTATTGTTTACAGTTGCTGGAAGGGCCTTACGTCGAAACGCATTCCGGCGTAGTAGCAGCATTTCGCCCTAAAAGCGCGATACGTGAGATAAATAACTAAATATTCCCCATTTCAGGCATAAGCTATAGCCTTTCTGGTGTGGCAAAAGATTGACGGTATAGTAATAAGATCTTTACAACCTTATCTCTTTTGCCTCTGGAATATTATGAATCCGACTCACACTCAGCGTCTGACCAGTAAGGATTACAAGACCCTGGCGCTGGCCGCGCTGGGCGGCGCGCTGGAATTCTACGACTTCATCATCTTCGTCTTCTTCGCCACCGTGATTGGCGAACTCTTTTTCCCTTCGGATATCCCGGAATGGCTGCGTCAGCTGCAGACGTTTGCCATTTTTGCCGCAGGCTATCTGGCTCGTCCGCTGGGCGGCATCGTGATGGCGCATTTTGGCGATAAGCTCGGGCGCAAAAAGATGTTCAGCCTGAGCATTCTGCTGATGGCGCTGCCGACCCTGATGATGGGCGCTTTACCCACCTGGCAGACGATTGGCATTGCTGCGCCACTACTGATGCTGCTGATGCGGATGTTACAGGGCGCGGCGATTGGCGGTGAAGTGCCGGGCGCCTGGGTGTTTGTCGCGGAACACGTGCCCTATAAACGTATCGGTATCGCCTGCGGCACGCTGACGGCCGGGCTGACCATTGGCATTTTACTGGGTTCGCTGGTAGCCACGCTGATCAATACCTCAATGTCGCAGCAGGCGATCCATGATGGCGGCTGGCGCATCCCGTTCTTCCTCGGCGGCGTGTTCGGGCTGGTCGCGATGTACCTGCGTCGCTGGCTGCATGAGACGCCGGTGTTTATTGAGATGCAGCAGCGTAAAGCGCTGGCTGAAACTCTGCCGCTGAAGACCGTGCTGGCAGAGCATAAAAAGTCGATTGTCATCTCTATGCTGCTGACCTGGCTGCTCTCCGCCTGCATCGTGGTGGTGATCCTGATGTCGCCGGTCTGGCTGCAAAAACAGCAGGGCATCGCGCCGGCGCTGACCCTGCAGGCCAACAGCATCGCCACCGTAATGCTCTGCATTGGCTGCATTATTGCCGGACTCGCTGCCGATCGCTTTGGTGCCAGTCGTACGCTGTGTGTCGGCAGCCTGCTGCTGGCGATCTGTAGCTGGCAGTTTTATCACCTGACCGCCCTCTATCCACAGCAGCTCTTCCTGCTTTATGGCGTGGCGGGACTCAGCGTCGGTATCGTCGGTGTCGTGCCCTTTGTGATGGTGCGCGCCTTTCCGGCAGAAGTGCGTTTTACCGGACTCTCATTTTCCTACAACCTCTCCTATGCGATCTTCGGCGGTCTGACACCCATCTTTGTGTCGCTGCTGATGAACGTCTCAGTGATGGCACCGTGCTGGTATGTGATGGCGCTGGCGGTGGTGGGATTGCTGACGGGGATCTGGCTGCGGCGTGATGTCAGCCACGAGCCTGGCCTGCAGCAGGGGATTAACTCTTTGTGATACAGGGACGCGGAGCCAGGCTCCGCGTCTTTTTTTTATGCGTAAAGGCAGGCTTAAAGCGATTTCGCGCCAATCGGCAGAATGTTGCGGCCAAAGGTTTCGTTCAGCACTTCACCCATCGCCAGATAGCAGGCGCTGGCACCACAGAGTATCCCGACCCAGCCCGCGGACACCACCAGCGCCGGCAGGTGCATAAGATGGGCCACGGCCAGCAGCAGAAACAGCAGCGTGAGCGAGCCGAAAACAAACTGCAGCATCTGCGAACCTTTCAGCGTACCGACGAACATAAACAGCGTGAAGATGCCCCACAGTGCCAGCCAGGCCCCCAGGAAACGTTCGTCAGGCGCTTTCGCCAGTCCCATTTCAGGTAACAGCAGGATCGCCACAAAGCTTAACCAGAACATGCCGTAAGAGGTAAAAGCGGTCAGCCCGAAAGTGTTGTTCTTTTTAAACTCCAGCAGACCGGCCAGCACCTGCGCGATCCCACCATAAAAAATGCCCATCGCTAAAATCGCCACGTCCATGGCAAACAGGCCCGTGTTATGCAGGTTCAGCAAAATGGTCGTCATGCCAAATCCCATTAATCCCAGCGGGGCAGGGTTAGCCAGCGTTGAATTTGCCATAGTTCCTCGGCAGTAAGATGATCGTTGATGTAATAAACGGATTCCGTCCTGCTCCCTGAGGGGAACAAGGCGACGCATCATATTCAGCGCTGTGGCAGCGTTCTTTGATCCCGACAGGGCCAAAGGTAAAAATTTTTTTTTGGTTTAGCCCTTGATGCGCATCGAAGCGGCCCCATTTACTTGTCATCGAGCGTTGTGAACGTTGGAAAAAAAGCATGTGCTGGCAGTTGAATGCAAACAACCCGCCCACATAAAAGGTTCACAACCCAAATTGGCAACGAATTTAAGTGGGAGATGTTTAGATGGGTAAGATTATTGGTATTGACCTGGGTACAACCAACTCTTGTGTTGCGATCATGGATGGCACTAAAGCACGCGTGCTGGAAAATGCCGAGGGCGATCGCACCACGCCTTCAATTATTGCGTATACACAGGATGGCGAAATTCTGGTCGGTCAACCGGCTAAACGTCAGGCAGTGACCAACCCGCAGAATACCCTGTTCGCAATTAAGCGTCTGATCGGTCGTCGCTTCCAGGACGAAGAAGTGCAGCGTGATATTAAAATCATGCCGTACAAAATCACCGGCGCTGACAACGGCGACGCATGGCTGGAAGTGAAAGGTCAGAGAATGGCACCACCGCAGATCTCTGCTGAAGTGCTGAAGAAAATGAAAAAGACCGCCGAAGATTACCTCGGTGAGCCAGTGACTGAAGCCGTGATCACCGTACCGGCTTACTTCAACGATGCGCAGCGTCAGGCGACCAAAGACGCCGGCCGTATCGCGGGTCTGGAAGTCAAACGTATCATTAACGAACCGACTGCTGCTGCACTGGCATACGGTCTGGATAAAGGTCAGGGCAACCGCACCATCGCGGTTTATGACCTGGGTGGCGGTACCTTCGATATCTCAATCATTGAGATCGACGAAGTTGACGGCGAAAAAACCTTTGAAGTTCTGGCGACCAACGGTGACACCCACCTGGGTGGTGAAGACTTCGATAGCCGCCTGATTAACTATCTGGTTGCTGAATTCAAGAAAGACCAGGGCATCGATCTGCACAACGATCCACTGGCGATGCAGCGTCTGAAAGAAGCGGCAGAGAAAGCGAAAATCGAACTTTCTTCTGCACAGCAGACCGACGTTAACCTGCCATACATCACGGCAGATGCGACCGGTCCTAAACACCTGAACATCAAAGTGACTCGCTCTAAACTGGAGTCACTGGTTGAAGATCTGGTTGCTCGCTCAATCGCGCCACTGAAAGTTGCGCTGCAGGATGCCGGACTGTCTGTTTCAGACATCAACGACGTTATCCTGGTGGGTGGTCAGACTCGTATGCCACTGGTTCAGGCCAAAGTGACTGAGTTCTTCGGTAAAGAGCCACGTAAAGACGTGAACCCGGACGAAGCGGTCGCGGTCGGTGCTGCGGTTCAGGGTGGTGTACTGGGTGGCGACGTGAAAGACGTGCTGCTGCTGGACGTTACCCCGCTGTCACTGGGTATCGAAACCATGGGTGGCGTGATGACTTCGCTGATCAGCAAGAACACCACCATCCCAACCAAGCACAGCCAGGTCTTCTCGACTGCTGAAGATAACCAGTCAGCCGTGACCATTCACGTGCTGCAGGGTGAGCGTAAGCGCGCCAATGACAACAAGTCACTGGGCCAGTTCAACCTCGACGGTATCCAGAACGCGCCACGCGGTCTGCCGCAGATCGAAGTGACCTTCGACATCGATGCGGATGGTATCCTGCACGTGTCGGCGAAAGATAAGAACAGCGGTAAAGAGCAGAAAATCACCATCAAAGCCTCTTCAGGTCTGAGCGATGAAGAGATCCAGAAAATGGTGCGTGATGCGGAAGCGAACGCTGAATCTGACCGCAAGTTCGAAGAGCTGGTACAGACGCGTAACCAGGGCGATCAGATTGCCCACAGCACGCGTAAGCAGCTGGACGAAGCGGGCGACAAACTGTCTGCTGATGACAAAGCGCCAATCGAAGCCGCTCTGGCCGCGCTGGAAACTGCGCTGAGAGGCGAAGACAAAGCGGAAATCGACGCCAAAATGCAGGCGCTGATGGAAGTGTCCGGCAAACTGATGGAAGCAGCACAGCAGTCTCAGGCGGGTGCAGCGGATGCCGGTGACGCGTCAGCGAAGAAAGATGACGATGTTGTCGATGCTGAATTCGAAGAAGTAAAAGACAACAAGAAATAATTGCCCCTGACCGGGCGCGACGGTTGGCCTGACAGCCGTTGAAACCAGCACGGGCGTAGGAGATCTCTCCACGCCCGTGCGATCATGTTAAGGGCTAAATAAACATGGCGAAGAGTGATTACTACGAGATTTTAGGCGTCGCCAAATCCGCGGACGAGCGTGAAATCAAAAAGGCTTACAAACGCCTGGCAATGAAATTTCACCCGGACCGTAATCCCGGTGACAAAGAAGCCGAAGCCAAATTCAAAGAGGTCAAGGAAGCGTACGAAATCCTGACCGATGCGCAGAAGCGTGCGGCCTACGATCAATATGGTCATGCAGCCTTTGAACAGGGCGGTATGGGGGGCGGTGGATACGGCGGCGGCGGCTTTGGTGGCGGCGGCGCAGACTTCAGCGATATCTTTGGCGACGTGTTCGGTGACATCTTTGGTGGTGGACGCCGTCAGCGCGCCTCCCGTGGCGCCGATTTACGCTACAACATGGAGCTGTCGCTGGAAGAAGCGGTACGCGGCGTGACCAAAGAGATCCGCATTCCAACGCTGGAAGAGTGTGACGTCTGCCACGGCAGCGGCGCGAAAGCGGGAACGCAGCCACAAACCTGTTCAACCTGTCACGGTGCAGGCCAGGTGCAGATGCGCCAGGGCTTCTTCACCGTTCAGCAGGCCTGTCCGACCTGTCATGGTCGCGGCTCGGTGATTAAAGATCCGTGCAACGCCTGTCATGGTCATGGCCGCGTTGAGAAGTCGAAAACGCTGTCAGTGAAAATCCCGGCAGGGGTCGACACCGGCGATCGCATTCGTCTGAGCGGCGAAGGCGAAGCGGGCGAGCAGGGCGCACCAGCAGGCGATCTCTACGTTCAGGTCTCGGTGAAGAAACACCCGATCTTCGAACGTGAAGAGAACAATCTCTACTGTGAAGTGCCGATCAACTTTGCGATGGCAGCGCTGGGCGGTGAGATTGAAGTACCGACCCTGGATGGTCGCGTGAAGCTGAAAGTGCCGTCAGAAACTCAGACCGGCAAGCTGTTCCGCATGCGCGGACGTGGCGTGAAATCTGTGCGTGGCGGCGCGGTCGGCGATCTGCTGTGTCGTGTCGTGGTGGAAACACCGGTCAGCCTGAATGAGAAACAGAAAGCGCTGTTGCGTGAACTGGAAGAGAGTTTTGGCGGTCCGAGCGGCGAGCATAACAGCCCACGCTCCAAGAGCTTTTTCGATGGCGTGAAAAAATTCTTTGATGATCTGACTCGTTAAGTCTGCCTGATAAAAAGCGGAGCCCCGGCTCTGATGCTGATCAGTTAAGATTAGATTTGTAAAGGCTGTCACGGTCAAACGTGGCAGCTTTTTTTTTGGGCGAGCGAGCTGCAGTGCGGGCCAGCGCACCTCTGCTGCTGCCGGGCCGTCCTCGCGCCGCTCACGCGGTACCTTCGGCTTTGAGCCTCAACTCTCGTGCCCTTCTTAACAATACACACTGAAGTTTCAGAGCAGGCCCGGCACCAGACTGCGTTATCACCTGTCGCTTAACTGACCAGCATTAGAGTCCCGGCTCCGCTTTTTTTTACTTTAAATCCCCCGCCTGTGATGGCTGCATTATCTCTCCCTCACCGCAGCATTCATAAAAAAGCCGACGTTTACTGCCGCTACCGCTCGGCTAAACCGAGCATATAGCGCGGTATAAGCTGCTTTTAACGAACTATATGAATCGTTACACTGTTTAATATTCTGTCTCTGCTCAGGAAGATGAACGTTGAACAAGCCGCGCAAATTAAAGAATCTGCTAAAAAGTTTTATTGAAAGTGATGCCAGCAATGGCGTGATGTTGATCGTGGCGGCAGTCGCGGCGATGATCCTCGCCAATACGGCCGCTACCGCCCAGGGTTACCAGGCGTTACTGAATGAACCGGTACAAATCCGCTTCGGGGCGCTGGATATCAGCAAAAACTTGCTGTTGTGGATCAACGATGCACTGATGGCGCTTTTCTTTCTGGTTATTGGCCTGGAAGTAAAGCGGGAGTTGATGGTCGGCGAACTTGCCAGCCGTGACAAGGCGATCTTCCCGGTCATCGCGGCAATAGGCGGCATGGCGTTACCCGCTCTGATCTTCCTGTTTTTCAACCATGGTGATGAGATTGCACGCAACGGCTGGGCCATTCCCACCGCAACCGATATCGCTTTTGCGCTGGGTGTGCTGGCCCTTCTGGGTAGCCGTGTTCCCGTTGCGCTGAAAGTCTTTCTGATGGCACTGGCGATTATTGATGACCTGGGTGCCATTGTGATTATCGCTCTTTTCTATACCAGTGACCTCTCAGTGCTCTCCCTGTGCGTGGCTGCTGGCGCCATTGTCGTGCTGGCACTCCTGAACCGCTTTAACGTCCGTAAAATCTCAATTTATATACTGGTGGGCATCGTGCTCTGGACCGCCGTGCTGAAGTCGGGCGTCCACGCAACCCTGGCTGGCGTCATTGTGGGCTTCTTCGTGCCTCTGGAGAAGAAAGAGGGGCACTCTCCAGCGGAACATCTGGCGCATGGTCTGATGCCGTGGGTGAACTGGATGATTCTGCCGCTGTTTGCCTTTGCTAATGCCGGTATCTCACTTGCTGGCATTACGCTGAGTGATGTCCTCTCGCCTGAACCGTCAGGCATCATCCTCGGCCTGCTAATCGGTAAGCCACTAGGCATTACCCTGTTCTGCTGGCTGGCGGTAAAATTGCGGCTGGCGGTATTACCCAACGGCACAACCATACGCGATATTATGGCGATTGGCGTGCTGTGCGGCATTGGCTTCACTATGTCAATTTTTATCAGTTCGCTGGCCTTTGATGCCGCGCATGAACAGCTGGTGACCTTTTCAAAACTGGGCATTCTGACCGGCTCTCTGCTTTCAGCTGTCATCGGCTATACGCTGCTGCGAATTAAACTGCGTTAATGGAGAGGAGGCGAAAGCCTCCTTTTTGCTATGAATCAGCTCAATTTCAATCATCTCTACTACTTCTGGCACGCCTGCCGTGCGGGATCGATAGCTGGCGCAGCAGAGGCACTCTCCCTGACGCCACAGACCATTACCGGGCAGATTAAGGCACTGGAGGAGCGCCTGCAGGGCAAACTGTTCCGGCGTCAGGGACGGGGCCTGGTACCGACTGAACTGGGACAGCTGGTTTTTCGCTATGCTGACCGCATGTTTATGCTGGGTCAGGAGATGCTGGATATTGTGAATTACCGCAAAGAGTCCCATCTGCTGCTGGATGTAGGCGTAGCAGATGCGCTCTCAAAGCAGCTGGTCAGCAAGGTGCTGGAGACGGCGGTGGTCGCAGAGGAGAAAATTCATCTGCGCTGTTTTGAATCGACCCACGAAATGCTGCTGGAGCAGCTCAGTCAGCATAAGCTGGATATGATTATCTCTGACTGCTCCATCGACCCCACCCAACAGGAAGGGCTGTTTTCGGTGAAGCTGGGGGAATGTGCGATCAGTTTCTGGTCAACCCAGCCGCTCAGCGATATTTCTTTTCCGGCCTGCCTTGAGACGCGTCCCCTGCTGATTCCGGGTCGCCGCTCCATGCTGGGGCGAAAAATCCTCAACTGGATCAGCACCCAGGGGCTGCAGGTGGAGATTCTGGGTGAGTTCGATGATGCGGCACTGATGACGGCGTTTGGTGCGCGACAGAATGCGATTTTTGTCGCGCCTTTGCTGGAGATGGGGCAGCGGGAGGGAATATATGAAGCCGGGCGGCTCGATGCGGTATCAGAGGAGTATCACATACTGTTTGCGGAGCGGATGATTCAGCATCCGGCGGTGCAGCGACTGTGTCACGCAGACTTCAGCGGACTCTTTCCCCGCCAGGGTACAGACGAAAAAAAACCGGCGTAAGCGCCGGCTTTTTTAACAAAGCGATTAACAACAGGCGATTAAGCCAGTTTGTTGATCTGTGCAGTCAGGTTAGACTTATAACGTGCAGCTTTGTTCTTGTGGATCAGACCTTTAGCAGCCTGACGGTCCACGAGTGGTTGCATTTCATTGAATGCGTTCTGCGCAGCAGCTTTGTCGCCTGAAGCGATCGCCGCGTATACTTTCTTAACGAAGGTACGCATCATAGAGCGGCGGCTAGCGTTATGCTTACGGCGTTTCTCAGATGTTACGGCGCGTTTCTTAGCTGATTTGATATTAGCCAAGGTACAACTCCCAAATGTGTTCTATAGAGACAAATCAAAGGCCGAGGACTATGCCCTTCTAACCTGATTTTGTCAATGGATTTGTGCAAATAAGCGTCGCCCTGAGAGCGGCACTCGGTTACGTATTTGATGGCGCAGGATTCTACCAGCTTCCCCTCGCTGAATACAGTATTTCGCGACAAAATTCTTAACATGCGCTTCTGCAACAGGAAATGCAGCGCCTAAAGCATGAAAGGCGTGCTGACGGGTTAACCTGAGTCGCTTTCAAGGGTATAATCCGCCGATTTCCACCGGTTTGGGCCAGCCATGAAGTTTATCCGCGGTATTCATAATCTTAACGAGCAGCATCGCGGCTGCGTTCTGACCATTGGTAATTTCGATGGCGTACACCGTGGGCATCAGGCGCTGATGTCGCGGCTGTGTGAAGAGGGACGTAAGCGTAATCTGCCGGTGGTGGTCATGGTTTTTGAGCCACAGCCGCTGGAGCTGTTTGCCGGTGACAAAGCGCCGGCTCGTCTGACGCGTCTGCGTGAAAAATTGCGATATATGGCGGAAGCCGGCGTCGATAAAGTGTTGTGCGTGCGGTTCGACCGTCGCTTTGCGGCCTTGTCCGCCCAGCGTTTTATCAGTGACCTGTTAGTCGAAAAGCTGGACGTAAAGTACCTTGCGGTAGGCGATGATTTCCGCTTCGGCGCTGGTCGCCAGGGTGATTTCCTGTTATTACAGAAAGCCGGTGCAGAGTACGGCTTTGAGGTCGTCAGCACCGAAACCTTCTGTGATGGCGGTAAGCGAATCAGCAGTACTGCCGTGCGTCAGGCGCTGGCCGTGGATGATTTAGCGCTGGCGCAGTCGCTGCTTGGTCACCCTTTCACTATTTCCGGCCGCGTTGTGCACGGTGATGCACTGGGACGCACGCTGGGTTTCCCCACGGCGAACCTCCCTTTACGCCGTAGCGTCTCGCCGGTGAAAGGGGTTTATGCAGTGGAGGTACGGGGTCTGACGCCCGAGCCACTGCCAGGTGTCGCCAATATCGGCACCCGCCCGACCGTAAAAGGTTTACGCCAGCAGCTTGAAGTTCACCTGCTCGACATCAATATGGATCTCTATGGTCGTCACATTGATGTGGTGCTGAAACAGAAAATACGAAACGAGCAGCGCTTTGCCTCACTGGAGGCGTTGAAAGAACAAATTGCGAACGATGTGGTAACGGCCCGGCAGTTCTTTGGGCTGCTTTAACCTGAGCGAAAAACGGAATCGAGAATCTGATGAGTGACTATAAATCTACCCTGAATTTGCCGGAAACGGGATTCCCGATGCGTGGCGATCTGGCCAAACGCGAACCGGGAATGTTGCAACGCTGGTATGCCGACAATCTGTACGGCATCATCCGCGAAGCCAAAAAAGGGAAAAAAACCTTTATCCTGCATGATGGCCCTCCGTATGCGAACGGCAGCATTCATATTGGTCACTCCGTTAACAAGATTCTGAAAGACATTATCGTTAAGTCGAAAGGCATGGCGGGTTATGACTCGCCGTATGTGCCGGGCTGGGACTGTCACGGTCTGCCAATCGAACACAAAGTTGAGCAGATGATCGGCAAGCCAGGCGAGAAAGTCACCGCTGCTGAATTCCGCGAAGCGTGCCGCAAATACGCCGCGGAACAGGTTGAAGGCCAGAAGGCGGACTTTATCCGTCTGGGCGTGCTGGGCGACTGGGATCGTCCTTACCTGACCATGGATTTCGGTACCGAAGCCAACATCATTCGTGCGCTGAGTAAAATCATCGGCAACGGCCACCTGCACAAAGGCGCGAAGCCCGTGCACTGGTGCCTGGATTGCCGTTCTGCCTTAGCAGAAGCGGAAGTGGAGTATTACGACAAGACTTCGCCTTCAATCGACGTGATGTTCAACGCTATCGATGCCGACGCGGTGCGTCAGGCATTTGGTGTGGCACAGGTTAATGGCCCGATTTCAATGGTGATCTGGACGACGACACCGTGGACGCTGCCGGCTAACCGCGCCATCTCGTTAAACGCGGAATTTGAGTATCAGCTGCTGCAGATCGACGGTCGCGCGCTGATCCTGGCAAAAGATCTGGTCGAGAGCGTGATGAAGCGCGCGGGCGTCAGCGAATGGCAGGTACTGGGCGAATGCAAAGGCGCGGCGCTGGAGTTGCAAAAATTCCAGCATCCGTTCCTGGCGCTTGAGTCGCTGGTAGTGCTGGGCGATCACGTCACCCTGGAAGCAGGTACCGGAGCAGTCCACACGGCACCTGGCCACGGCCCGGATGACTATGTTATCGGTCAGAAATATGGCATCGAAACCGCCAATCCGGTCGGACCGGATGGCCGCTATCTGCCAGGCACCTATCCGACGCTGGATGGGGTCAACGTCTTTAAAGCCAACGACATGATCGTTGAGCTGCTGAAAGAGAAGGGCGCGCTGCTGCACGTTGAGAAACTGCTGCACAGCTACCCGCACTGCTGGCGCCATAAAACGCCGATCATCTTCCGCGCCACGCCGCAATGGTTCATCAGCATGGATCAGAAAGGATTGCGTGCGCAGTCGCTGAAGGAGATCAAAGGCGTGCAGTGGATCCCGGACTGGGGCCAGGCGCGTATCGAATCGATGGTGGCGAACCGTCCTGACTGGTGTATCTCTCGTCAGCGTACCTGGGGCGTACCGATGGCGCTGTTCGTTCATAAAGAGAGCGAAGAGCTGCATCCGGACACGCTGGCGCTGATGGAGAAAGTTGCGCAGCGCGTTGAGCAGGAGGGGATTCAGGCCTGGTGGGATCTCGATCCGCGCGAACTGATGGGCGACGATGCCGATCATTACGTAAAAGTGCCGGATACGCTGGATGTCTGGTTTGACTCCGGTTCAACCAGCTATTCCGTGGTTGATGCGCGTCCGGAATTTGGCGGACATGCGCCTGACCTCTATCTGGAAGGGTCCGATCAGCATCGCGGCTGGTTTATGTCCTCGCTGATGATCTCCACGGCGATGAAGGGCAAAGCGCCTTATCGTCAGGTACTGACGCACGGTTTCACCGTGGATGGTCAGGGCCGCAAGATGTCGAAATCGATCGGTAACACGGTTGCGCCGCAGGATGTGATGAACAAACTGGGCGCCGATATTCTGCGCCTGTGGGTGGCATCAACCGACTACTCGGGCGAAATGGCGGTCTCCGATGAGATCCTCAAGCGCTCTGCCGATGCCTATCGCCGCATCCGTAACACCGCGCGTTTCCTGCTGGCTAACCTCAGCGGCTTTAACCCGGCTACCGATCTGGTGAAACCGGAAGAGATGGTGGTGGTGGATCGCTGGGCCGTCGGTCGCGCTCAGGCGGCACAGGCCGATATCGTTGCCTCTTACGAGAACTACGATTTCCACGAGGTGATCCAGCGTCTGATGCAGTTCTGCTCAATTGAGATGGGCAGCTTCTATCTCGACATCATCAAGGATCGTCAGTACACCGCGAAAGGTGATGGCCTGGCGCGTCGCAGTTGCCAGACCGCACTGTGGCATATCGTCGAAGCGCTGGTACGCTGGATGGCACCGATCATGTCCTTTACGGCAGATGAGATCTGGGGCTACCTGCCAGGCGAACGTGCGCAGTATGTCTTCACCGAAGAGTGGTATCAGGGGCTGTTTGGCCTGGCTGAAGATGAAGCGCTGAATGACGCCTACTGGGCTGAGCTGCTGAAAGTGCGTGGCGAAGTGAACAAGGTGATCGAGCAGGCGCGTGCGGATAAACGTATCGGTGGCGCACTGGAAGCAACGGTCACGCTCTATGCCGATCCGGAGCTGGCGGCTAAACTGCAGGCGCTGGGTAATGAGCTGCGCTTTGTGCTGCTGACTTCTGGCGCACAGGTGGCTGATTACGCCCTGGCGAACGACGAAGCGCAGCAGAGTGAACTGCTGAAAGGTCTGAAAATCGCGCTGCACAAGGCGGAAGGCGAGAAATGTCAGCGCTGCTGGCATTACACTACCGACGTCGGACAGAATCCTGAGCATGCTGAGGTCTGCGGTCGTTGTTACACTAACGTAGCCGGTGACGGCGAACAGCGTGAATTCGCCTGATGCGTAAACCTATTTTATCAACCGGATTGCGCTGGCTGTGGCTGGTGCTGGTGGTGATTGTTGTCGACTTCGCCAGTAAGCAGTGGGTGATGAACAACATGATGCTGCATGAAACCCAGCCGCTGATGCCCTACCTGAACCTGTTCTACGCGCACAACTACGGCGCGGCGTTCAGTTTCCTGGCGGACAAAGGCGGCTGGCAGCGCTGGTTCTTTGCCGGTATTGCGCTGGCTATCGTGATCTCACTGGTCGTGATGATGTATCGTAATCATGCCAGTCAGAAGATCGCTAACATCGCGTATGCCCTGATCATCGGCGGCGCGATAGGCAATCTGTTTGATCGCTCATACCATGGCTTTGTGGTCGATTTTATCGATTTCTATGTCGGTAACTGGCACTTCGCTACATTTAATATCGCTGACTGCGGCATCTGTATCGGTGCTGCATTGGTGGTGCTGGAGGGCTTTTTCAGCCCGAACGGCAAACAGGCTAAACAGAAAGGGTAAGTGATGACTGAGTCCGTACAGCGCGAAAGCGCGGTGTTGGTGCATTTTACGCTGAAGCTGGAAGATGGCTCGACGGCGGAATCGACCCGTGCAAACGGCAAGCCCGCGCTGTTCCGTCTCGGTGATGGCAGCCTCTCTGCGGCACTTGAGCAGGCACTGCTGGGGCTGAAAGCGGGTGAAACTAAACAGTTTACCCTGGAACCGGACGACGCCTTTGGCGGCGTCAGCCCTGA
The DNA here is from genome assembly GCF_007558755.1 of Pantoea sp. paga. Classification (NCBI taxonomy): domain Bacteria; kingdom Pseudomonadati; phylum Pseudomonadota; class Gammaproteobacteria; order Enterobacterales; family Erwiniaceae; genus Pantoea; species Pantoea sp. paga. Next base: position 175,437 of record NZ_VLTF01000006.1, on the reverse strand, counting down.
CCTGATCCAGTATTTCTCGCGTCGGGACTTTATCGATGCGGGTGAGCCGGAAGTGGGAGCCATCATGCTGTTCAGCGGCATGGGCGGCAGTGAAATGCCTGGCGTGATCCGTGAAATCTCCGGTGACTCTATCACCGTGGATTTCAACCATCCGCTGGCAGGTCGTCGTATTCAGTTTGATGTAGAGGTGCTGGAAATCGATCCCGCACTGGAGGCCAACGATGCAAATCCTGTTAGCTAATCCGCGCGGCTTCTGCGCTGGCGTTGATCGTGCCATCAGTATTGTTGAGCGCGCGCTGGAGATGTATGGCGCGCCAATCTATGTCCGTCACGAAGTGGTGCATAACCGTTACGTGGTAAACAGCCTGCGTGAGCGCGGTGCCATCTTCATTGAAGAGATCAGTGAAGTGCCGGATAACGCGATTCTGATCTTCTCCGCACACGGTGTTTCTCAGGCGGTGCGTGCCGAAGCCAAAGCGCGCAATCTGACCATGCTGTTTGACGCCACCTGTCCGCTTGTGACCAAAGTGCATATGGAAGTGGCACGCGCCAGCCGTAAAGGCGTTGAAGCGATACTGATTGGTCATGCAGGTCATCCGGAAGTCGAAGGCACCATGGGGCAGTACAACAACCCTAATGGCGGCATGTATCTGGTGGAGTCACCGGAAGATGTCTTCAGGCTGACCGTCAAAGACGAAAATAATCTGAGCTTCATGACGCAGACCACGCTGTCGGTGGACGACACCTCTGACATCATTGATGCCCTGCGTCAGCGTTTCCCGGCGATCATCGGGCCGCGTAAAGATGATATCTGCTACGCCACCACCAACCGTCAGGAAGCGGTTCGTACCCTGGCGAAAGATGCGGAAGTGGTGCTGGTGGTGGGGTCGAAGAACTCCTCCAACTCTAACCGTCTGGCTGAGCTGGCTCAGCGTGCCGGTAAGCTGGCGAAGCTGATCGACTCTGCGGATGATATTCAGGAAGAGTGGGTTAAAGGCGTGGCCTGCATCGGCGTCACGGCAGGCGCGTCAGCGCCCGATATTCTGGTGCAGCAGGTGATCCAGCGGCTGCGTGAACTGGGCGGCGAAGCGGCAATTGAGCTGATTGGCCGTGAAGAGAATATTGTCTTCGAAGTGCCCAAAGAGCTGCGTGTCGAAGTGCGTAACGTGCAGTAACTCATCGATATTACTGATAAAAAGGCCGACTCTGTTCGGCCTTTTTTGTTTTTTGAATCTGACAAAAAAAGCCGTTATTTGCTGCGGTGATTGCTTTTACTGATAATCGCGGGCGGCTGGCATAAAATTCTTATTATCACGGATTAATAGTGGCGTGACTGTTAACTCATCGTTAACCTGATGACGCTTTGGATGCATAGTTTTGTTTTAGGAATGAATAAATATGAACACAATCCGCATTGCTATTGTGGGTGCGCCGGGCCGTATGGGCCGTAATCTGATTCAGGCGACGCAGCAGGCAGAAGGCGCAGAACTGGGTGCGGCACTGGCTCGCCCAGGCTCATCGCTGACCGGCAGCGACGCTGGTGAATTAGCGGGCATCGGGAAAAATGGCATCATCATCGCTGACGATTTACGCGCGGTGATTAACGATTTTGATGTGCTGGTCGACTTCACCCGCCCGGAAGGCACGCTGGAGTATATGGCGATCTGCCGTGAGCAGGGCAAAGCGATGGTGATCGGCACCACCGGTTTTGATGAAGCAGGCAAAGCGGCCATTCGCGCCGCGGCGGAAGATATCCCCATTGTGTTCGCCGCTAACTTCAGCGTGGGGGTTAACCTGGTGCTGAAGCTGCTGGAGAAGGCTGCCAAAGTGATGGGGGAGTACGCGGATATTGAGATCGTTGAAGCGCATCACCGCCATAAAGTCGATGCGCCCTCCGGGACCGCGCTGGCGATGGGTGAGGCAATTGCCGATGCGATGCAGTGGAAACTGGATGAGCATGCGGTCTATACGCGTGAGGGCCACACCGGCGAACGCCAGCCGCAGAGCATCGGTTTTGCGACAGTACGCGCGGGTGACATCGTCGGTGAGCATACTGCAATGTTTGCAGATATCGGCGAGCGCGTAGAGATAACCCACAAGGCTTCAAGCCGTATGACCTTTGCAAATGGCGCGGTTAAGTCCGCTTTGTGGTTGAAAGACAAAAAATCTGGCCTGTTTGATATGCGTGATGTGCTGGATTTGTCGATGTTGTGAGTGTTGTGAACCATCGTGATGTGGTTGTTTCAATCGATAATCGCTTGATTGAAAAGGGGCAATGTTTTCATTGCCCTTAATTTTATCTGAAATATGCCTTCACGGCATAAAATCCAGCTCTGGCTCGTTTTTTCGCCTGTTTTATTCATTTATTTGCACTGCCGGATGCTATTTTTGACCATTTGGTCAAAAATAAAGGCCACGCTGCTTCTGTTTTGCTTTTATGCTGCCTGGCAAACGATTATTCCGCCGAGTTTTCCTCTCTTTTTGCTGCTTATGCCCGTTATTTTCCTCAGAAGGCAGATAAGGGTGAAAAAATCCCGCCGCAGGGTAGACAATGGCCAGGGCGATCATTAGAATGCGCGCAATTTGCCAAAAATCGACAATTCAGGCGGTTTTTGCATTGATTCAGGCGGCTATTTTGAATTAATATGCAGATATTGTGACTGTTTATTCCCTGGAGGATGTTTTGATTAAGTCAGCGCTCTTGGTTCTGGAAGACGGAACCCAATTCCACGGTCGGGCCATCGGGGCAACAGGGTCGGCAGTGGGAGAAGTCGTTTTCAATACCTCAATGACCGGTTATCAAGAAATCCTCACTGATCCTTCCTATTCCCGCCAAATCGTTACTCTCACTTATCCCCATATCGGTAATGTCGGAACCAATGCCGCCGACGAAGAATCCAGCCAGATTCATGCGCAGGGCCTGGTTATCCGTGACCTGCCGCTGATTGCCAGCAACTTCCGTAGTGAAGAGGGCTTATCCGCCTACCTGCAGCGCAACAACATCGTGGCGATTGCCGATATCGATACCCGCAAGCTGACGCGCTTGCTGCGTGAGAAAGGTGCGCAAAACGGCTGCATCATTGCGGGCGATAATCCGGATGCCGCGCTGGCGCTGCAAAAAGCTCAGGCGTTCCCGGGACTGAAAGGGATGGATTTGGCGAAAGAGGTCTGCACCACTGAGACCTACAGCTGGCAGCAGGGCAGCTGGACGCTGGAGGGAGGGCTGCCAGAGCAGGCCGACGCTGAATCATTGCCTTACCATGTGGTGGCTTACGATTACGGTGCCAAGCGCAACATTCTGTGGATGCTGGTCGATCGCGGCTGTCGTCTAACCGTTGTTCCGGCACAGACGCCTGCCGAAGAAGTACTGAAGCTTAATCCGGATGGCATCTTCCTCTCCAACGGTCCTGGCGACCCGGAGCCGTGCGACTACGCCATCAGCGCGATTCAGGCCTTCCTGAAAACAGAGATCCCGGTGTTCGGAATCTGTCTGGGTCATCAGCTGCTGGCGCTGGCCAGCGGGGCTAAGACCGTGAAGATGAAGCTGGGTCACCACGGTGGCAACCATCCGGTGAAAGATCTCGATAACAATCGCGTGATGATCACCGCGCAGAACCACGGTTTTGCGGTCGATGAGAACAATCTTCCCGCTAACCTGCGTGTTACTCACATTTCGTTGTTCGATAAAACTGTGCAGGGCATTCATCGCACTGACAAGCCCGCATTCAGCTTCCAGGGACACCCGGAAGCCAGTCCTGGCCCAGGCGATGCTGCGCCGCTGTTTGACCACTTTATTGAATTGATTGACGCATTCCGTCTGCAAGCGAAGTAATCAGGAGCTAATTTATGCCAAAACGTACAGACCTAAAATCCATCCTGATTCTTGGTGCCGGTCCGATTGTGATCGGCCAGGCCTGCGAATTTGACTATTCCGGTGCGCAGGCGTGTAAAGCGCTGCGTGAAGAGGGTTACCGCGTCATTCTGGTGAACTCCAACCCGGCGACGATCATGACCGACCCGGAAATGGCTGATGCGACTTACATTGAGCCGATTCACTGGGAAGTGGTGCGCAAAATCATCGAAAAAGAGCGCCCGGACGCGGTACTGCCGACCATGGGCGGTCAGACAGCGCTGAACTGTGCGCTGGAGCTGGAACGTCATGGCGTGCTGGAAGAGTTTGGCGTCACCATGATCGGCGCAACGGCTGACGCAATCGACAAAGCGGAAGATCGTCGTCGTTTTGACGTGGCGATGAAAAGCATCGGTCTGGATACCGCGCGCTCCGGCATTGCGCACACCATGGAAGAAGCGCTGGCCGTGGCTGAAGATGTCGGTTTCCCCTGCATTATCCGTCCCTCATTTACTATGGGCGGAACCGGTGGCGGCATCGCCTACAACCGCGAAGAGTTTGAAGAGATTTGCGAACGCGGTCTCGACCTCTCACCGACCAATGAGCTTTTGATTGATGAGTCGCTGATTGGCTGGAAAGAGTATGAGATGGAAGTGGTGCGCGATAAAAACGACAACTGCATCATCGTCTGCTCAATTGAAAACTTCGATGCGATGGGGATCCACACCGGTGACTCCATCACGGTGGCACCTGCCCAGACGCTGACCGACAAAGAGTATCAGATCATGCGTAACGCCTCGCTGGCGGTACTGCGTGAGATCGGTGTTGAGACCGGTGGCTCCAACGTGCAGTTCTCGGTTAACCCGAAAGATGGCCGCCTGATTGTCATTGAGATGAACCCGCGCGTGTCACGCTCCTCGGCGCTGGCCTCCAAAGCGACCGGTTTCCCGATTGCTAAAGTGGCGGCCAAACTGGCGGTCGGCTATACCCTCGACGAGCTGATGAATGATATTACCGGCGGTTTAACGCCTGCCTCGTTCGAGCCGTCAATCGACTACGTCGTCACCAAGATCCCGCGTTTCAACTTCGAAAAATTTGCCGGTGCCAACGATCGCCTGACCACCCAGATGAAGTCGGTCGGTGAAGTGATGGCGATTGGCCGCACTTTCCAGGAATCCATGCAGAAAGCGCTGCGCGGCCTGGAAGTGGGCGCTAACGGCTTCGACCCGAAAGTCCACCTCGACGACCCGGAAGCATTAACCCGCATCCGCCGTGAGCTGAAAGATGCCGGTTCAGACCGCATCTGGTACATCGCGGACGCCTTCCGTGCCGGCATGTCAGTGGATGGCGTGTTCAACCTGACCAATATTGACCGCTGGTTCCTGGTGCAGATCGAAGAGCTGGTGCGGCTGGAAGAGCAGGTTGCCCGTGAAGGGGTTAATAGTCTGGATGAGACGTTCCTGCGCGCCCTGAAGCGTAAAGGCTTTGCTGATGCGCGGCTGGCGACACTGGCGGGCGTGGCCGAGAGCGAAATCCGCAAGCTGCGTCAGCAGTTTAACCTGCACCCGGTTTACAAGCGCGTAGATACCTGCGCCGCAGAGTTCGCGACAGACACCGCCTACATGTACTCCACCTATGAGGAGGAGTGCGAAGCCAATCCAAGTCCGGATCGCGAAAAAATCATGATTCTGGGCGGTGGGCCAAACCGTATCGGTCAGGGTATCGAATTCGACTACTGCTGCGTTCACGCCGCCCTGGCGCTGCGTGAAGATGGTTACCAGACCATTATGGTCAACTGTAACCCGGAAACCGTCTCGACCGATTACGACACCTCTGATCGCCTCTACTTCGAGCCGGTCACGCTGGAAGATGTGCTGGAGATCGTGCGCATTGAGCAGCCAAAAGGCGTGATTGTGCAGTATGGCGGTCAGACGCCACTGAAACTGGCGCGTGCACTGGAAGCCGCAGGCGTACCAGTTATCGGCACCAGCCCGGATTCCATCGACCGTGCTGAAGACCGTGAACGTTTCCAGCAGGCGGTTGATCGCCTGAACCTGAAGCAACCCGCCAACGCCACGGTGGCCACACTGGAGCAGGCGGTTGAGAAAGCCGCGGGCCTGGGTTATCCGCTGGTGGTGCGTCCTTCTTATGTGCTGGGTGGCCGTGCCATGGAGATCGTCTACGACGAGATCGATCTCAAGCGCTACTTCCAGACGGCGGTCTCGGTTTCCAACGATGCACCGGTGCTGTTGGATCGCTTCCTGGATGATGCGGTCGAAGTGGATGTTGATGCGATTTGCGACGGCGAGCGGGTGCTGATTGGCGGCATCATGGAACACATCGAGCAGGCTGGCGTTCACTCCGGTGACTCCGCCTGTTCACTGCCGGCCTACACCCTGAGTCAGGAGATTCAGAATGTGATGCGCCAGCAGGTTGAGAAGCTGGCGTTTGAACTGAACGTTCGTGGCCTGATGAACGTCCAGTTCGCGGTGAAAGATAACGAAGTCTACCTGATCGAAGTTAACCCTCGCGCGGCGCGTACCGTGCCGTTCGTCTCTAAAGCGACCGGTGTCCCGCTGGCGAAAGTCGCCGCGCGCGTGATGGCAGGTAAAACGCTGGCAGAGCAGGGCGTCACTGAAGAGGTGATTCCGCCTTACTACTCTGTCAAAGAAGTAGTGCTGCCGTTTAACAAGTTCCAGGGCGTTGACCCGATTCTGGGGCCAGAAATGCGCTCTACCGGTGAAGTCATGGGCGTGGGCCGCACCTTCGCTGAGGCGTTTTCCAAAGCGATGCTGGGCGCACAGAGCAACATGAAGAAGTCGGGCCGTGCGCTGCTGTCGGTGCGTGAAGGCGACAAGAAACGTATTGTCGACCTGGCCGCTAAGCTGCAGAAGTTTGGTTTCGAACTGGATGCGACTCACGGCACGGCGGTTGTGCTGGGCGAAGCGGGCATCAATCCGCGCCTGGTGAATAAGGTGCATGAAGGGCGTCCGCACATTCAGGACCGTCTGAAGAACGGCGAGTATAGCTACATCGTCAATACCACGGCGGGTCGTCAGGCGATTGAAGATTCGAAACTGATTCGCCGCAGTGCCCTGCAGTATAAAGTGCACTACGACACCACGCTGAACGGCGGCTTCGCCACCGCGATGGCGCTGAATGCTGACCCGACGGAACAGGTTATCTCCGTTCAGGAGATGCATGCCCAGATCAAGGCGATGTAATGTGAAAAACGGCTCCTGCGGGAGCCGTTTTTTTTTGACCATCTTATTGGCGATAATCCGAAAAAAGGGTCCAGGGAAAGCGAAGAGTTTGCGTTAAAGTGACTGATTTGGCTTAATTTTTTAGCTATAGGTGCGAATAAGGCCGGTTCGCACAAATTTATAATATAAACACTTCCTGTGCGGATTTTTCGTCAGTACTATGCCTGCCGCTCATCACTGGAGCGTATCAGGACATAAATAAAAAATGAAAATGCGTACTTTTTCTCTGAGTGCAGTGGCTGCACTGATGGCAATTCTTCCTTTCGCCAGCCAGGCGGAAATTACCCTGTTAAAACAGGATCCGCAGGCAGGCGATCCGCTTAGCCGTCTTAACTTTACTTTTGGCGGCAGCATTCGTGCTCAGTTCAATCATCAGACCGGCGTGGATGACAAATCCTACAAGCGCGACGGTTTTGATGGCGGCACCCGTTTCCGTTTCGGCGCTGACTACTACCTGTTTGATGACGTCAGCTGGATCAGCTACTACGAGCTGGGCGTTAACGTCCCGGCGGTCTTCAGCTGGGATCGTCACTATGCGGATGGTGCCAATAACACCACGCGTCGTCAGCTCTACACCGGTCTGAAAAGCAAAACCTGGGGCCAGCTTACCTTTGGTCAGCAGAACAGCGTCTATTACGATACCGTGGGCGCCAAGACCGATATCTGGGATTACGACATGGTCGGCCAGGCACCGGGTAACGGGATCAACGGCGACTATGATGGATCTTACCGCTCACGCAAACAGCTGAAGTATAAAAACAGCTTCGGCGATGCGGATCTTTACGCCTCTTATCTGTTCGAAGATAACGAGTATCTGCCAGGCAACGGCCTGCGCTATAAGCGCAAAGGCGGCGGCTCGCTGGGTGTGGACTACCACATCACGGACGATCTGAGCTGGGGCACGGCGTGGAACTACACCCGCGCGGCGATGCGTAACCCGAACAACGGTGACAGCCGCGATTACGATCAGAACATTTACGGCACCGCGCTGAGCTGGACCCCAGGCAACTGGACGTTGTCAGCCGGCGGTGGCTGGTATGAGAACTTCATGACCACCAAACGCAAAGATGTGCATGACTACTTTGCCGGCGACGCATGGGGCATTGAATATTTCGCCGGTTACAAGATTCCGGTGGGGCAGTATGGTCTGAAAGCGGTACAGCCATATGTCATGGGCGATCGCATTGAGTATGCGACAGGCCGTGATTATCAGCGCATCGATAACGGTCTGGGTGTGGTGCTGTTCCTCGACTACGGTTTCCGTGTCGATTACGAACATGTGTTTACCTCCAGCACCGATAACCTGGGTGATATGAATCTGGTGCGTCTGCGCTACGACTTCTGATAACCCTGACGGCTCCTGCGGGAGCCGTTTTCTTTTGCGCACGACTTTTGTGCCAGCCTGAGGCCGATCGCTGGCGAGCTGCGGCAAACTGACGCGATTAGGCGGTGAAAAACGCTGCACAGGCCGTGAAAAACGACGTCATGAAAAGCTTTACGCAATTAGACCTTTCCCCCTATCGACGAAAGTTTCACCTTTACGTATCATGGCGCCAATTTTTTTCAGTGAGTGGTTAACATGATTAGTCTTATCGCGGCATTAGCAGCAGATCGCATTATTGGAATGGAGAACGCCATGCCGTGGGACCTGCCTGCAGATCTGGCGTGGTTCAAGCGCCATACGCTGAAGAAACCGGTGATTATGGGCCGACTGACCTTTGAATCTATTGGCCGTCCGTTACCTGGCCGACTGAATATCGTGGTCAGCAGCCAGCCGGGCACCACCGAAGGCGTTACCTGGGTCACTTCGCTGGATGAGGCGTTACAGGCAGCCGGTGACGCTGAAGAGATCATGGTGATTGGCGGCGGCCGCGTCTATGAGCAGATGCTGAAGCGTGCCGATCGTCTTTATCTGACGCACATTGATGCGGAAGTCGAAGGTGATACGCAGTTCCCGGATTACGAGCCGGATGAGTGGCAGTCAACGTTCAGCGAATTCCACGACGCTGACGAGCAAAATTCCCACAGCTACTGCTTTGAGATCCTTGACCGTCGTCGCTAATCCCACCCCTGCCGGGCTGTAACCTGGCTGTCATCTTTATTCATTAGCATTGCTTCTTTTCTGGGATCGACACAAAGGAAGCAATCACTAATGAAAATCGAACTCTCCGCATTAAGCACTGACCGCCTGCCTGATCCACTGCGTCGTAAATTCCTTGCCGGTTCCGGTGCTATCGGCCTGACCGGCTTTCTCAGCGGCGGCCTGACGCTCCCGGGCAGTGCACTGGCGCAGGAGAAGCCTGCGGGCAGTCCACTGCTGGGCTTTCAGGCTATTGCCGCGTCCACGGCCGATGAGATTGTGGTGGCCCCTGGCTATCGCGCTGACGTGTTGATCTCCTGGGGTGATCCGCTGGTGAATGGCGCAGCCGCGTTTGATCCGCAGGGCAACAACAGCGCAGAAGATCAGGAAAAGCAGTTCGGTGACAACAACGACGGTATGAGCTTCTTCGCGATTAATGACCATCGCGGCGTGATGGCGATTAACAATGAATATGTGAATGAGCCAACGCTGTTCGCCCACGGCGGCAGTAAAGCGACCAGCCTGGAAGATGTCAAAAAGTCGCAGGCGGCGCACGGTATCTCCATCGTTGAAGTCAAACGGGGTGAGGACAATCGCTGGCAGGTGGTACGTCCTTCTGACTATAACCGCCGCATTACCGCCAATACTCCGATGCGCTTCTCCGGTCCGGCTGCTGGGGATAAAGCGCTGCAGACTGCCGCCGATCCGCAGGGAATGAATGTCCTGGGCACCTTTGGTAACTGCGCCAACGGCAAAACGCCGTGGGGCACCTATCTCACCTGTGAAGAAAACTACGACACCTACTTTGGCACCCATCAGGCGGATTTTACGCCGACCCCACAGCAGAAGCGCTATACCCTGAATGCCGCTGAGCCGGAGCGCAACTGGGCCGACTTTGATCCCCGCTTCGATATCGCTAAGAATCCCAACGAATTTAACCGTCACGGCTGGATTGTCGAAATCGATCCTTTCGATCCTCACTCCGTGCCGGTAAAGCGGACCGCCCTGGGCCGCTTCAAGCACGAGAATGCCGCCGTGACGGTCGCGAAAACCGGCCAGCTGGTGGTTTATATGGGCGACGACGAGCGCGGCGAATATATCTATAAATTTGTCTCAGATGACAAGGTCACTCCGGATGATGCTAAAGCCAATCACGGACTGCTTGATAAGGGCACGCTCTATGTGGCGCAGTTCAACGGCGATGCGCAGGGCACGCCGCTTAAAGGCACCGGGCGCTGGCTGGCGCTGAAGTGGGGCGAAAATGGACTCACCGCTGAAAAGGGATTCAATAGCCAGGCCGATGTTTTGATCAATGCGCGTGCCGCAGCAGATGTGGTCAACGCAACGCGAATGGACCGGCCGGAGTGGATTGCGGTTAACCCGCATGACGGCCGTGCCTACTGCACCCTGACCAACAACAACAAGCGCGGAAATGAAGGCATGCCGGTCAATGCAGCGAATCCACGGCCAAAAAATATCTACGGTCAGATTATTCGCTGGGATGAGAAGGGCGATGCAACCGCGCAGACGTTTGAGTGGGATATCTATGCGTTGTGTGGCAACCCGATAGCGCATCCTGAGGGGATCTATCGCGGTACACCTAACATCACCGCGGAGAACACCTTTAACAGTCCGGATGGGCTGGGGTTTGATGCGCAGGGGCGGTTATGGATCCTGACCGATGGCAAGTACAGCAACAAAGAGGATTATCAGGGGCAGGGGAATAATCAGATGCTGGTGGGTGATCCTGATAGTGGCGAGATCCGCCGGTTTATGGTCGGTCCAAAATCGTGCGAGCTGACCGGTATTACCTTCACGCCCGATTACAAAACGCTGTTCGTGAATGTGCAGCATCCCGGCGAAGAGGGTGACTCGCACTTCCCAGACAACAGTCCGCGTCCCCGGTCGTCGGTGATTATGATCACCCGCGAAGATGGCGGCATTATCGGCGCATAAAACAGGATGCTGGCCTGATGGCCAGCATCGCCGTTATAGCGCGGGCGGTGCCAGACTGTCGCTGGAGGCCAGTGCTTTTTCGCGATTAGAGGGCTGCACCACATAGCGCTGCGTCTCCCAGTGCAACAGGGTCAGCGTTCCGCCCCAGCAGCAGCCGGTATCCAGCCCGATAATGCCCTCTGGCGTGCCTTTGCCTTCCAGCGAGGCCCAGTGACCAAAGACGATGGTGTAGTCACGTGCGACCGGCCCTTCAATATTAAACCAGGGTTTCAGCGGCGGAAGCGCCGATTCAGGAGCATCTTTGCAGATCATGTCCAGCTGGCCGTTGGGGAAACAGTAGCGCATGCGGGTGAGGGCGTTGGTGCTGAAGCGCAGACGCGCCAGGCCGGTCAGATCCTCACTCCAGTTGTTCGGCATGTCGCCATACATAGCATCCAGGAACAGCGGGTAACTGTCGCTGGCGAGAACCGCTTCAACTTCACGCGCACACTTTTTCGCGGTCTCAATATCCCACTGCGGCGTGATACCGGCGTGTCCCATCACCAGCTTTTTCTCTTCATCAACCTGTAACAGCGGCTGACGACGCAGCCAGTTGATCAGCTCATCCGCATCATCCGCTTCCAGCAGCGGGGTCAGGCGATCTTTAGGCTTGTTACGGCTGATGCCGGCGTAGACCGCCAGCAAATGCAAATCGTGATTGCCCAGCACCAGACGCACCGCATCGCCCAGCGATTTAACGTAGCGTAAGACTTCCAGTGAGCCAGGACCGCGCGCCACCAGGTCGCCGGTCAGCCACAGGGTATCCTGCTCAGGATTGAAGTCGACCTGTTGCAGCAATGCACGTAATTCATCGTAGCAACCGTGAACGTCGCCAATCAGGTATGTGCTCATAACGTTTTATCCATCAGGAAGGTGCCCGACTTAACGGGCAAAAAGCGTGTGAATCAATGAATGTGGGTCTGAATGGCGAGGCGGAACACCGGGATCTCTACGTGAAAAGTGTCGCCCTGTTCGTCGACCATCACATAGTGCCCCTGCATGGTGCCCATCGGTGTTTCGATCACGGCACCGCTGGTGTACTGAAATTCATTGCCTGGCGCGATAAGCGGCTGTTCACCGACCACGCCTTCACCCTGAACTTCCGTTTCGCGGCCGTTACCGTTGGTAATCAACCAGTAGCGTCCCAGTAGTTGCACTGAGGAACGGCCCAGATTGCGTATCGTAATGGTATAGGCGAAGACGTAGCGTTCATCATCCGGTGAGGATTGTGAGGCGACGTACTGGCTTTGCACATGGACGGAGACGCGGGCCGTTTCACTCATGACTTACTCCTGCGATTTTCCCTGATGATTCGCCAGCCAGTTCGCCAGCTGACAATATTGCGCCACCGAGACGTTCTCGGCACGCAAGGTTGGATCTATGGATAACTCTTCCAGCGCACCGGCGGCCACCATGTGGCTCAGGCTGTTGCGCAGCGTTTTACGACGCTGGCCAAACGCTTCAGTGGTAATACGGCTCAGGATACGCACATCGCTGACCGGATACGGTGGCTCGGCATACGGCACCAGACGCACCACGGCAGAGTCCACTTTCGGTGGTGGCGTGAAAGAGTGCGGAGGCACTTCCAGCACCGGAATGATCTGGCAGTAGTATTGCGCCATCACCGTCAGACGACCGTAGGTTTTGTTACCCGGACCGGCAACCAGACGATTAACCACCTCTTTCTGCAGCATGAAGTGCATATCTTTGATCGAACCAGTATAGCTGAAAAGGTGGAACATCAGCGGGGTCGAAATATTGTACGGCAGGTTACCAAATACCCGCAGCGGCTGGCCTCTCTCCTGCGCCAGCGCGGCGAAGTCGAAGGTCATGGCATCCTGCTGGAAGATAGTCAGTTTCGGGCCAAGGAACGGATGCGTTTCCAGACGCGCAGCGAGATCGCGGTCCAGTTCTATCACCGTTAATTTATCGAGGCGTTCGCCTACCGGCTCGGTTAAGGCACCCAGGCCTGGGCCGATCTCCACCAGCGCTTCGTCGCGCTGAGGATGGATGGCGGAGACAATGCTGTCGATAATGTACTGATCGTTCAGGAAGTTCTGCCCGAAACGTTTACGGGCGTAGTGCCCCTGATGGACGCGATTATTCATTACTGCTCTTGATCATAGTGATGGCGAGGTTAAGCGCCGTGATGAAGCTGCCCGGTTCAGCCTGACCCAGGCCAGCGAGTTCAAGCGCGGTGCCGTGGTCAACTGAAGTCCGGATAAAGGGCAGGCCCAGGGTGATATTTACCGCCCGGCCAAACCCCTGAAATTTGAGTACCGGCAGGCCCTGGTCGTGATACATCGCCAGCACCGCATCGGCGTATTGCAGATATTTGGGCTGGAAAAGGGTATCCGCAGGCAGCGGGCCGGTCAGATTAATGCCCTGCTTACGCAGTTCATTGAGTGCCGGCGTGATGGTCTCGATCTCTTCCCGACCCATGTGACCGCTTTCGCCGGCATGAGGGTTAAGACCACAGACGTAAATATGCGGCTCGGCAATCGCAAACTTCTGCTGCAGATCACGATGCAGAATTGTAATCACTTCATGCAGACATTCACGGGTTACCGCAGCGGGCACATCTTTCAGCGGCAGATGGGTGGTGGCCAGTGCGACTCGTAGTTCTTCTGTCGCCAGCATCATGACCACCCGATGGCCGCCTGCGCGATCGGCGAAGAATTCGGTATGGCCGGTAAAGGCGATGCCGGCATCGTTAATCACGCCTTTATGCACCGGGCCGGTAATCAGGGCAGCGAATTCACCGTCGAGACAACCGTCGCAGGCGCGCGTCAGCGTGGCCAGCACATAGTTGCTGTTGGCGACGCAAAGCTCGCCGAGTGTGACCGGCGCTGCCGTTTCAATTGGCAGGATAGTCAGCGTACCCGCCTGCTGTGGCTCGGCTGCTACACCAGGCTGGTAGGGCCGCAGCGTCAGCGGCAGACCGAGTTGCGCCGCACGCTGCTGCAACAGGGCAGGCGAGGCGCAGACCACCAGTTCAACCGGCCACGACTGCTGGGCCAGCTGAACGGTAAGATCGGGACCAATCCCGGCAGGTTCGCCGGGCGTGATCACCACACGGGCATTACTGCGCATTGCCATCCAGAATCTTCACGTAGGCACTGGCACGTTGTTCCTGCATCCAGGTCTGCGCTTCTTCCGCGAACTTACGGTTAAACAGCATACGGTAAGCACGCTCTTTCTGGGCCGCATCGGTTTTATCCACCTGACGGGTATCCAGCAACTGAATCAGATGCCAGCCGAAAGAGGAGTGAACCGGCTGGCTGGTCTGGCCTTTCTGCAGGCGCAGCAGCGCGTCACGGAACGCCGGGTCAAAGACTTCCGGAGAGGTCCAGCCGAGGTCGCCGCCCTGGTTCGCCGAACCCGGATCGTCAGAGTACTGTTTAGCCGCCGCCGCAAAGGTGGTTTTGCCACTGCGGATATCGTTAGCAATCTGCTCCAGCTGCGCGCGTGCCTGATCGTCTGTCAGGATCGGCGATGGCTTCAGCAGAATGTGACGCGAATGGACTTCGGTGACCGAGACATTTTTGCTCTCGCCACGCAGGTCGTTCACTTTCAGGATGTGGAAGCCCACACCAGAGCGCACCGGCCCGACGATATCGCCTTTTTTGGCGCTTGAGAGTGCCTGAGCAAACAGGGTCGGTAACTCTTCGATTTTACCCCAGCCCATGTTGCCGCCTTTCAGCGCCTGGGAGTCGGCAGAGTAGGTCACGGCCATCTTGCCAAAGTCAGCGCCATTTTTCAGTTCGCCAACCAGCTGTTTCGCCAGCGTTTCCTGCTCATCAACCTGCTGTTGCGTCGGGTTTTCCGGCAGCGGCAGCAGAATATGACTGACGTTCAGTTCAGTACCCTGGCTGTTCTGAGAGCCGATCTGGGTAGCAAGCGTATCCACTTCCTGCGGCAGAATCGTGACACGACGACGCACTTCATTGTTGCGCACTTCGGCGATAGTCATCTCTTTACGGATCTGAGAACGATACACGCTGTAGTTCATGCCGTCATAAGCCAGACGGCTACGCAGCTGATCAAGGCTCATCTTGTTCTGCGCAGCGATGTTCTGAATAGCCTGGTCCAGCTGCTCGTCGCTGATCTGAATTCCCGCTTTATCACCCATCTGCAGAATGATGTTGTCCATGATCTGACGTTCCAGAATCTGATGGCGCAACGTTTTATCATCCGGCAACTGCTGACCAGCCTGCTGGGCCTGAGATTTAACGGTGCTCATCATGCCATCCACGTCACTCTCAAGAACCACGCCGTTATTGACCACGGCTGCAACTTTATCAACGACTTGTGGTGCTGCGAACGCGGTGTTGGCACTGATTGCCACACCAAGAATCAGCATTCTCCAGTTCTTCATACTTTATCCATTGTTGGTTCCGCACTGCGGGATTGCCTGTCAAACATCACAACATCAGAAAGCAGGCTGGTAAGGGATAATGCCCTGACGCAGCATATCGTTGGTGCCTAAGCCATAGTTCGGACTCAGACCACGCAGCTCAATGTTGAATGAGATTTGGTTGTCGTACTTACTGTCGTTGTTTTCCCAACCGTTAATTTTGCGTTCATAACCGACCCGGATAGCGTAACAGCATGAGCTGTATTGCAGGCCAACCAGTTGTGAAGCCGGACGCGTGTTGCGGGTATCGTAGTAGTAAGCGCCTACCACAGACCATGCGTCGGCAATCGGCCAGCTGGCCGTGGTACCTACCTGTGAAATCCCATTTTTGTAGATAGGATTCGTGACCAGGCTGCTATCGTTCAGCGCGGTCGCAACATACTCCGGGCTGCTGTAACGGTAGCTCAGCTGCACCATGCGGTCGGCATCACGACGGTATTCCAGTACGGTATTGCCCTGGGAGACGTTGTCGAGTTTGGTGTCATATTGCAGCCCACCACGGACGCCCCAGCGATCGCTGATTTTCCAGTATGTATCGCCAGCCCAGATCAGGCTGCCGGTATCATCTTCTTTACTGGTTTGATTCACACCAGTACGAGAAGGGGTAAACGAGTAGATTTGACCTACAGAAACGTTAAAACGTTCAACCAGATCGTTATCATAAATACGCGAAGTGACGCCGGTAGAGACTTCATTGGCGGAAGCGATGCGATCCAGGCCGCTATAAGTACGATCGCGGAACAGACCGGTGTAGTCGGTTTGCAGCAGCGTTGAGTCGTACGGATAGATATTGCTCTGATTACGATACGGGATATAAAGGTACTGCACGCGCGGTTCCAGCGTCTGGGTATAACCCACCGCCGAGTTCATATCGCGGTCAAACACCAGACGACCATCAACTTTAAATTGCGGCAGGGTGCGGTTGACAGACTCATCCAGTTCGCCGCTCTTATCACCTCTGAGACCATTGGCTGCGTTGTTATAGAAATCAACGTCAGTCTGCTGATAGTGGGTCGCCAGGAACTTCGCTTCGGTATCCAGGCTGGCCCAGCCGTTTGACAGCGGCAGGTTTAGCGTTGGCTCAACATGTAAACGGGTCGCTTCAGGATAGCGGCTGCTGACGTTGGTGAACTTCACCGCCTGGGCATAAACCCGGCCATCAAACGGGCCGATATCGTTCTGATAGAGATTGACGTCCAGCTGCGGCATGGCGCGGTAGACGTTATTGCTGGAGGTATCGCCGAACACCTGGAAATCTTTGGTGGAGAGCGTGGCATCCCAGTTGGTGTCCGCATAGCCGATGCTGAATTTCTGCGTGGCGTAGTTGTCGGTCGAGCTGTAGTACTTCGAGTCGAGATCGTTGAAGTAGTACTTATCGCTGACCTTGGTGTAGTCCGCGTTGAAACGCCAGTTCTGGTCATAGACACCGGCATGACGCCAGTAGAACAGCCAGCGATCGGAGCTGTCATTTTCGGCGATGCCGCGCACCGCTTTGTCATTATCGTACTGTTTGTCCGAGCCGAGGTAGTCGAATTCAACCAGACCTGCACCCAGCGTGGTCAGATAACGGAATTCGTTTTCAAACTGCATGCCGCGCTTACTCATGTAGTGCGGCGTGATGGTCGCATCGGCCTGCGGCGCGATGTTCCAGTAATAGGGCAGCGTGAACTCAAAGCCGTTGTTGCTGCCATATTTTGCATTTGGGATCAGGAAACCGGAGCGGCGACGATCGCCAATCGGTAACTGCAGATAGGGGCTGTAGAACACCGGAACGGAACCGATTTTAAAGCGGGCATTCCAGATCTCCGCCACTTCCTCTTCGCGATCCTGGATCACCTCTGAACCCACCACGCTCCAGCTGTTGGAGCCGGGCAGACAGGAGGTAAAGGTACCGTTTTCCAGAATGGTGTAGCGGTTATCGCCGCGCAGCTTCATCTGATCTGCGACGCCGCGTCCCTGACGATCTACCATCTGGTACTGACCATTCCAGACGTTGGTATCTTTGCTGTTGAGGTTTGACCAGGCTTTCGGACCTTTCAGGATGACCTGATTGTCATCGTAGTGCACATTACCCAGCGCATCGACGGTACGAACGGGCGCGGTCTGGCCTTCCTGCTGACGCTGATGAAGCTGGACTTCATCCGCCTGCATACGGCTGTTGCCCTGCTCAATATTCACATTACCGGTGAATACCGCATCATTGGGATAGTTCCCTTTGGCGGCGTCGGAGTGAATGGTGACGGGCATCTGATTCGTATCGCCATTCACCAGCGGGCGGTTATAACTCGGCACGCCTAACATACACTGCGACATCAAATCGTCGGCAAAGGCTTGCTGGCTAATGGCTGCGCCGATCAGTGTGGCCAGCAGGGTAGGTATATGTTTTTTCATACGCGGTATCGAGAATTCCATGAAAACTGGCATCATGCCGACAATCGGGTCAGAGACTAACTTACTGCCCGGCGTTGCGCCAGTGTTAATCCTGGTCAGTCAGCGTTGCCGTTAGGCGCTGAGATAAATGACAGGTATGATAATGCAATTTTCAGCCGCAAGCATGGCGAATTGAGGAGTTTATGCGCTACTGGGGAAAAGTTGTGGGTCTGGCGGTGGGATTACTTTCCGGCGCAGGCTTTTGGGGTATTGTGATCGGTTTGATCATTGGCCATATGATTGACAAAGTACGCGGCGCGCAAGGCAAGGCTTACTTCTCAAATAATCAGACCCGACAGACGCTGTTTTTCAGCACCACCTTTCAGGTGATGGGCCATCTGACCAAGTCAAAAGGGCGCGTCACGGAAGCGGATATTCAGATTGCTTCGCTGTTAATGGAGCGGATGCAGCTGCACGGTGACTCTCGCACGGCTGCCCAGCGCGCGTTCCGCGAAGGCAAGCAGGCGGATTACCCGTTACGCAGCAAACTGCGTGAACTGCGCAGCGCCTGTTTTGGCCGGTTTGATCTGATTCGGATGTTCCTGGAGATCCAGATTCAGGCCGCCTTTGCCGACGGTTCACTGCATCCCAATGAGCGTCAGGTGCTCTATGTGATTGCCGAAGAGCTGGGCATTTCACGCGGTCAGTTCGATCAGTTCCTGCGCATGATGGAAGGTGGCCAGCAGTTTGGCGGTGGTCAGCGCAGTTCAGGCGGTTTTCAGCAGGCACAACGCGGGCCAACGCTGGAAGATGCCTGTAGCGTGCTGGGTGTGAAGAGCAGCGATGACGCCACCACTATCAAACGCGCCTACCGCAAACTCATGAGCGAACATCATCCTGACAAGCTGGTAGCGAAAGGGTTACCGCCAGAGATGATGGAGATGGCGAAGCAGAAAGCGCAGGAAATTCAGGCGGCGTACGATCTGATTCGCAAAGAGAAAGGCTTTAAGTAAACACCCTGTTCCGTGGCCGCTTCTGCAACAGAGGAGGCCACGGTGACAGGCGAGCAGTAAACCTTAAAAATCTGCGGGCTGACGAAACGTCATGGCATTACCAAATGCCGGATGGGTAATGGTCAGTGACTCCGCATGCAGCAGTAAACGGGGCGCCATCGCTTTGGCCTCCGGATGCGCATAGAAGTTATCCCCCAGAATCGGATGGCCCAGCGCCAGCATATGCACCCGCAGCTGGTGTGAGCGGCCGGTAATCGGTTTCAGCGAAACACGCGCGCTGTTATCCGCACGATATTCCAGCACCTGATATTCCGTCTGCGCGGCTTTGCCGGTCTCGAAGCAGACCATCTGCTTCGGACGATTTGGCCAGTCGCAAATCAGCGGCAGGTCAACCAATCCCTCTTCCTTCGCCGGATGACCCCAGATGCAGGCCACGTAAGTCTTGGAAGGCTCCCGCTCACGGAACTGTCGTTTCAGCTCGCGCTCAGCAGCCTTAGTCAGCGCCACGACCATCACGCCGCTGGTCGCCATATCCAGTCGGTGGACAGATTCAGCCTGCGGGAAATCACGCTGAACCCGCGTCATCACGCTATCTTTATGTTCGTCCAGCCGACCGGGTACCGAGAGCAGACCGCTGGGTTTGTTCACCACCATGATGTGCGCATCCTGATAAAGGATGTGCAGCCAGGGTTCACGCGGTGGATTGTAAGGTTCCATGGGGCTTTCCAAAAATAAGGGGCCATGCGGCTGAGATTGTAGACAAATTCTGGCCCGCTTAGCTGTGATAGCGTGCCAGCGCAGGAAACACGGTCAGATCGGAAAGACGCAAAAGCTGTCATCCCTGACAAGCTCGGCCCGCGCGATTACGCACCTCATCCCTGAGGTGCGCCCGTTGCCGGGCCAACGCGTTGCGTTGTTCAAAAACGCTCCTGGCGTTTTTGTCCATGGCGCGGGACGCTTTCCTCTTCTGCCCCTGTTCCCTGCGTCTTGAGTTTCTCAGTTGCGGCCAGATTCATCCAGGCCCCTGAGCTTACTGGTGTGTCACCACAATCAGGCGCAGCGCGTCGAGACGCCAGTTGGCCTGATCGAGACTTTCCAGCACCTGTTCACGGTTGCTTTCCAGCGCCTCGACTTCATCGTCACGGATGTTCGGGTTGACCGCCTTCAGCGCGTTGAGACGGGAGAGTTCTGCGCCCAGCTTCTCGTTCGCTTCGGCACGCGCAGCATCAATCACCGCACGCGCTTCGCTGACCACGCTCTCTTCGCCCTGGGTCAGAATCGCATGCACATCCTGCTGCACCGCATTCACCAGTTTACTGGCGGTATGACGGTTAACCGCATTCAGCTGACGGTTAAAGCTTTCGAACTCAACTTTGCCCGCCAGGTTAGTGCCTTTGGTATCCATCAGCAGACGGATTGGCGTCGGCGGCAGGAAGCGAGTCAGTTGCAGATGCTTCGGTGCCTGCGCTTCAACCACATAGATCAGCTCGACCAGCAGCGTCCCCACCGGCAGCGCCTTGTTCTTCAGCAGTGACAGTGCGCTGCTGCCGGTATCGCCCGACAGAATCAGATCCAGACCGTTGCGGATCAGCGGATGTTCCCAGGTAATGAACTGGGTATCTTCGCGCGATAGCGCCTGATCGCGGTTGAAGGTAATGGTGCAGCCATCTTCCGGCAGGCCAGGGAAATCGGGCACCAGCATGTGGTCGGAAGGGGTCAGCACAATCAGGTTATCGCTGCGATCTTCCTGATTGATACCGACGATATCGAACAGGTTGAGCGCGAAGTTCACCAGACCGGTGTCGTTATCCTGCTCGCTGATGGCATTGGCCAGCAGCTGAGCCGATTCGCCGCCGTTGGAGTTCAGCTCGAGCAGGCGATCGCGACCCTGTTCCAGCTGCAGTTTCAGCGCGTCATGCTGTTTACGGCAGTCGGTGATAAACGCATCAAAACCTTCGCTGTTTTCCGGCGCGGCCAGATAGCCGATCAGTTGCGAATGGACGCTGTCATAGATTGTCCGGCCGGTCGGGCAGGTATGTTCAAACGCGTCCAGCCCTTCGTGATACCAGCGCAGCAGCACCGCCTGTGCGGTCTGCTCCAGCCACGGCACCAGAATCTGAATATCGTGCGCCTGACCGATACGATCCAGACGACCGATACGCTGCTCCAGCAGGTCCGGGTTAAACGGCAGGTCGAACATCACCAGACGGCTGGCAAACTGGAAGTTACGGCCTTCAGAACCGATCTCGGAGCACAACAGCACCTGCGCACCATTCTCTTCTGAGGCGAACCAGGCTGCGGCACGGTCACGTTCAATGATCGACAGACCCTCGTGGAACACCGCTGCACGGATACCTTCGCGTTCACGAAGTACCTGCTCCAGCTGCAGCGCGGTGGCCGCTTTGGCGCAGATCACCAGCACTTTCTCTTTACGGTTGGTGGTGAGATAGCCCATCAGCCATTCCACGCGCGGATCGAAATTCCACCAGGTGCCGCTGTCGCCTTCAAATTCCTGATAAATCTGCTCCGGATAGAGCAGGTCACGCGCCCGCTCTTCTGCACTTTTGCGCGCGCCCATAATGCCGGAGACTTTAATCGCCGTCTGATACTGCGCAGGCAGCGGCAGGCGGATCTGGTGCAGCTCGCGTTTCGGGAAGCCTTTAACCCCATTACGGGTGTTACGGAACAGCACGCGGCTGGTGCCGTGGCGGTCCATCAGCATGGAGATCAGCTCCTGACGCGCTTCCAGCTTGCCGTCACGGTCGCTGTTGGCAACCTGCAGCAGCGGTTCAATGTCCTGCTCGCCGACCAGATCGTTGATCCGGTTCATCTCCTCCTGGGAGATCGCTTTATCCGCCAGCAGCGCCGTGACTGCATCGGCAATCGGACGGAAATGCTGCTGCTCTTCAACAAATGCGGCAAAGTCATGGAAACGATTAGGGTCGAGCAGGCGCAGACGGGCGAAGTGACTCTCCATGCCCAGCTGCTCAGGCGTTGCAGTCAGCAACAGAACCCCGGCGGTTTTCTCAGCCAGCTGTTCGATAACCTGATATTCACGGCTTGGCTCACCTTCTGACCAGGCCAGATGGTGCGCTTCATCGACAACCAGCAGATCCCATTCGGCATCGGCCAGCATCTCAAGACGCTGCTTGTTACGGCGCACGAAGTCCAGTGAGCAGATAATCAGCTGCTCTGTTTCAAACGGGTTATCGCTGTCGTGCTGCGCTTCGGTATAGCGGTCGTCATCAAACAGCGCAAAGCGCAGGTTAAAGCGGCGCAGCATCTCGACCAGCCACTGGTGCTGTAAAGTTTCAGGCACCACGATCAGGACGCGATCGGCACGGCCAGCCAGCAGCTGTTGCTGGATGATCATCCCGGCTTCAATAGTTTTACCCAGGCCAACTTCATCGGCCAGCAGGACGCGCGGCGCATGGCGGCGGCCGACATCGTGGGCGATATGCAGCTGGTGAGGGATCAGGTTGGTGCGCATGCCGCGTAAGCCGCTGATTGGCAGACGATATTGCTCACTCTGGTATTTACGGGCGCGGAAGCGCAGGGCAAAACGATCCATCCGGTCGAGCTGGCCGGCAAACAGGCGATCCTGCGGCTTACTGAACACCAGCTTGCTGTCGAGCATGACTTCGCGCAGCATCACTTCGCTCTCTTCGGTATCCAGACGGGTACCGATATAGGTCATCAGGTCATTTTCGTTGCGTACTTCATCGACGCGCATCTGCCAGCCTTCGTGGCTGGTGATGGTATCACCCGGATTAAAGATGACGCGGGTAACCGGCGAATCGTTGCGGGCGTAGAGGCGGTTTTCCCCCGTGGCCGGAAACAGCAGGGTGATCATTCGGGTATCGATCGCCACCACGGTGCCCAGTCCCAGTTCACTTTCCGTATCACTAATCCAGCGCTGACCTAATGTAAAAACCATATATTTTTTGCTCGAATTTTAACGTTTTTAGAGGTGTTCCCAAAGCTCAGGCAATAGCGTTACCGCCAGACAACAAGGCCTGGAGCGTACTTAAGAGCGGTGAGTTTCAGGAAGGGCGCTATGGTACTGGATGGCAGGACGTTCGTCACCTGTCAAAAAAGCCCCAGCTGTCCGGTAATAAGTGTAGCAAAGTCCCCTTCGACAAAAGGCAGAATCCCCTCTGCGACCGGCTGAAGTTGCTTCGTCACGTAGTGGTCATAGTCCAGCGGCGTGCTGCGCGCCTCCAGTGGCTCGGGGCCTGCGGTGGCGATGACATAACGGATCCGGCCACCATTCTGGTACTGCAAGGGCCGGTTTAATTTACGATTGTGCTCATCGGCCAGCCTGGCGGCGCGCACGTGCGGGGGCACGTTTCGTTCATATTCTTTCAGCGGACGCCGCAGCCGCTTTTTGTAGATCAGCTGATCGTCGAGTTCACCCGCCAGCAACTGCGCCACGGTTGTACGGATATAATCCTGCCACGGCTGACGGTGGAAGATACGGTGGTAGAGCTGCTGCTGGAACGCTTTTGCCAGCGGCGTCCAGTCTGTTCGCACCGACTCCAGCCCCTTAAAGACCATGCGCTCACCGGCGGCGTCACGAATCAGTCCGGCGTAGCGTTTCTTGCTGCCCTGTTCCGCACCACGAATGGTCGGCATCAGAAAACGGCAGAAGTGGTTTTCATACTCCAGTTCCAGTGTGCTGGTCAGCCCCTGCGTCTGCTGCAGATGGTCGCGCCACCAGGCGTTCACTTTCTGCACCAGCTGCTGACCAATCGCGGCGGCATCTTCTTCACTGTGCGCCGACTTCAGCCAGACAAAGGTAGAGTCGGTGTCGCCATAGATGACGTCGTAGCCTTCCGCCTCAATCAGCGTACGGGTCTGCTGCATGATGGCGTGACCGCGCAGCGTAATAGAGGAGGCGAGCCGCGGATCAAAGAAGCGGCAGGCGCTGGTGCCCAGCACACCGTAAAAGGCGTTCATGATGATTTTCAGCGCCTGGGACAGCGGCTGATTATTCTGCTTTTTCGCCGCTTCGCGACCCAGCCAGATCTGTTCAACAATCGCAGGCAGGCAGTGGGTATGCCGCGAAAAACGCGCTTCCCGGAAACCCTCAATCGAATCGGCATCATCAGGGTGGGCCAGCCCTTCCACCAGACCCACCGGGTCGATCAGGAAGGTGCGGATAATCGACGGGTAGAGGCTTTTGTAATCCAGCACCAGCACTGAGTCATACAGGCCGGGGCGCGAATCCATCACATAACCGCCAGGACTGGCTTCCGGGGTCACATCACCCATGTTCGGGGCGACAAACCCGGCGCGATGCATCCGCGGAATATAGAGATGACCAAAGGCCGCTACCGAACCGCCATGGCGATCCACCGCCAGTCCATTGACCGCCGCGCGTTCCAGCAGAAACGGCATAATCGCCGTTTTGTGAAAAATGCGCGTCACCAGTTCGCAGTCTTTCAGGTTGTAGCGCGCCAGCGCCGGTTTATCGTTGGCAAAGCGCCAGTTGATCTCCTCCATGCGCTGCCAGGGATTATCAATCGCTTTTCCTTCTCCCAGCAGTTGCTGCGACACGGACTCCAGGCTGAATGAGGGGAAATCCCAGAACGCCGATTTCAGCGCGTCAATGCCATCGATAATCAACCGGCCACTGGCCTGAGCGAAAAATACGCCGGGTTTGAAGCCATGTTCACGCCACTCCAGCGCGGCCTGCTGGCGTCCCAGGCGCAGCGGAATGCCGTAACGATCGGCATGCTTTTGCAGCACCCGCAGGTCAAACTGCACGACGTTCCAGCCAATTAAGACATCCGGATCATGCTCTGCAAACCACTGGTTCAGCGCTTCAAGTAACTGCGGCCGGCTGTCGAGATAGATCAGCTCGAAATCCAGCGTGCTGGCATCACCGTTGGCCGGGCCGAGCATAAAGACCTGGCGCTGACCGCATCCCTCCAGCCCGATGCAGTAAAGCTCGCCATGCTGTGTGGTTTCAATGTCCAGCGAGACCCATTTCAGCGGCGGGCGATAGTCGGGATGGGGTTTGAGTCGCGCATTGACGACGCTGTCACCGCGCTGCTCGCCGTCAAACCAGACCGGCGCGGTAATAAAACGCTCCATCAGGTAGCGCTCCGGCGGACGGATATCGGCTTCATAGACCGGAATACCCTCTTCGCGCAGCCGTTTTTCGATGCGCTGTAGCTGACGGTTCTGCTGGCAGTAGAGGCCAAAAACCGGGCGACGCCGAAAATCTTTCAGCGCCAGCGACTGGATCCGAAACTGACGTTCATCTTTCAGTAGTTCGCTGACCTGCGCCTGAAATTCCTCAGGAATAAACGCGACGGACTCCTGCACCGGCAGCACCACGCGCTGCGCGCCCGCATCGGTCGCGAGCCACAGGATAATTTCGGTGCCATGCGGGCTGTCGCGCCAGTGGCGGGTGAGCAGAAAACCTGCGCGGGGCATATTCAGATGTTCTCCGGACTCAGCATTTCAGGATGAGAAAACCGCTTCAGTATAACATGGATATTTATACAGTTCCCGCCACCCGGTTTTGTCAACATTGTCCTACAATTCTTGCCTTGACGCTGTGTGGCTGGCTCAGGACAATCCAGCCTTCTGCTTTTACTTAGGATGATTATGGAAGCCTGGATTCAACAACTGATTACGCAGTCCCTGGAGTGGGCGCTGTTTGCCGTTGCGCTGGTGACGTTTCTGGAGTCGCTGGCGCTGGTCGGGCTGTTGCTGCCAGGTACGGTGATGATGGCCAGTCTGGGCGCGCTGGTCGGCAGTGGCGAGCTTGGCCTTTACCCTGCCTGGGCGGCGGGCTTTGCGGGCTGCCTGATTGGTGACTGGGTTTCCTACGGCATCGGCTGGAAATTTCAGGGGCCGCTGCATCGCTGGAAGTATCTGCAAAAGTATAAAGGCCTGCTGGATAAAACCGAGCACGCCCTGCATCAGCACAGCATGTTTACGATTCTGGTCGGACGCTTTGTTGGCCCCACGCGTCCGCTGATCCCGCTGGCGGCCGGTATGCTGGAGCTGCCGGTGCGTAAATTTCTGCCGCCGAACATTATCGGCTGCATTCTCTGGCCGCCGCTCTATCTGCTGCCCGGTATTCTGGCGGGGGTGGCGATCGATGTGCCCAAAGCCGCGCAGGGCGGCAGCTTTAAATGGCTGTTACTCGGCGCAGCACTGCTGATCTGGCTGGGTGTCTGGTTATGCTGGCGCTGGTGGCGCAGCGGCAAGAGTCGCGACTGGGCATCGGCCTGGCTGCCGCCTGAGCGCCTGCGCTGGGCTGGACCGCTGGGGCTGGTGATTGCCGTCGCGGCTTTCGTCGGTATTCAGTTCCATCCGATGATGCCCATTTTCCGTCATCTGCTGTGGCAGGTTTTCTTCGCCTGAATCGCTTAACGACGCGGGATGCCAAGCACGTCGGCCTCCCGCGTGTTGCCCGATAGTAACTGTCGGGTCTCACCATCCCAGTAAACCCGGCCATCCACAATCACCACACTGCGCGGCGCAATCTGCTGGGCATCTTCCAGACTGTGCGACACCATCAGCAGCGTGATGCTGCGCGCTTCACACACCGAACGCACCAGCTGCAGCATCTCTCCACGCAGCGCGGGATCCAGTGCAGAAAAAGGCTCATCCAGCAGCAGCACCGGACGGTCACGCAGCAGACAGCGTGCCAGCGCCACGCGCTGTCGCTGTCCACCCGACAGCTCGCCCGGCAGGCGCGTCAGCAGATCGCCTAATCCTACCTGATCGGCCAGCGTAGCAAGCTGCTGGCGCTGCCCGGCGCTCAGCTTCAGTCCGGGGTGCAATCCCAGCGCCATGTTCTGCTGCACGCTGAGGTGCGGAAACAGGTTGTTCTCCTGAAACAGCATCGACACGGGCCGTCTGGCCGGCACGCTGTGGGTGTGCTCCTGGCCGTCAATCATCAGGGTGCCCTGTTTCACCGGCAGGAAACCGGCAATCAGGCTCAGCAGGGTGCTTTTACCGGCCCCGCTGGGGCCGAGGATCGCGATGCGCTCGCCGCGGGTGGCGTTGAGACTAAAGCGCATCGGCAGATGCTGATAAAGGTACGTGAGGTTATTCAGTGTCAGCATGGCGGCCTGGTAATTTTTCCATCAGGATGAACAGCAACAAACAGAGCAGTAGCAGCAGCAGCGCGGTCACTGCACCGTCAGCACCGCGATAGGCACCGATCTGTTGATAGAGGTAGAACGGCAGGGTGCGGAAATCGGCAGTACCAAACAGCGCCACCACACCAAAATCACCGATCGACAGCACGCAGGCAAAGGCCAGCGCCTGGGCCAGCGGACGTTTCAGCGCCCGCAGTTCAATCAGCCGCAGCCGGTTCCAGCCGTGGATATTCAGGGACTCACAGAGTCTGCCGTAACGCTCCGCGACGTCACGCATCGGGTTCTCCAGTACTTTCAGCGCATAGGGAATGGCGATCAGCGCATTGGTGAAGATCACCAGCCCGTCCGCCGACGCCGGCAGACCAATAGTGGCGTTAAACAACAGGAAAAAGCCGGTGGCGAGCACGATGCCTGGCATCGCCAGAATCAGCATGCCGCTGGTGTCAATAAGGGTTGCCGCCGCCGGGCGCTGACGCAGGCGCAGCTCGCGACTGCTCCACAGCAGCATCATGGTCAGCACCACACAGAGCAGACCGGCGCCGGTGGCGATGCGCAGTGAGGTAAACGTCGCCTGCCAGAGTGCAGGCTGCGCCAGCGCGCCGCGCAGTCCGCCGTGCAGACCATCGATGATGACCGCCGCCAGCGGGGGCAGCAGCAGGATCAGCGCCAGCAGGATCAGCAGCGCATCAACCAGCTGCGCCCCGCGCGAATCCTGCGGATCGCGCCAGCCGTTCAGCTGGCTGGTTCCGGCGGGAATCGCCTTGCTGAAGCGCTGGCTGAGCAGCACCAGCGTCACGCAGCAGCCAAGCTGGATCAGCGCCAGCAGTGCTGCGCGTCCGGGATCGTAGTCATAACTCAGTGCCTGGAAAATCGCCAGCTCGATGGTCGTCGCCTGCGGGCCGCCGCCCAGCGAGAGCACGGTAGCAAAGCTGGCGAAACAGAGCATGAAGATCAGCGCGCCGGTCGGCAGCAACTGACGCCGCAGCCATGGCCACTCCAGCAGACGAAAATGGTGCCAGCCGCGCAGGTCGAGCTGTGCCGCCAGCTGACGCTGTTCCGCAGGAATGCTCTCCAGCGCCTGCAGCATCAGGCGGGTCGCCAGCGGCAGGTTAAAGAAGACGTGCGCCAGCAAAATGCCCGGCAGACCGTAGGGAGAGAAGTGGTAATCAATTCCTGCCAGCTGGCACAGCTGCGCCAGCCAGCCGACACGACCATAGACGGTGAGCAGACCAAATACCGCCACCAGCACCGGCAGCACCAGGGTCATGGCGCACAGACGCAGCAGCAGCTGACGGCCAGGGAAACGGCGTCGATAGAGCGCGCGCGCCAGCGGCATCGCCGGCAGCAGCGACAACAGCGCGGAGAGCAGCGCCTGACCAAAAGAGAAGGCGATAACGTGATGCAGGTAATCATCCTGCAGCACGCTGCGCCAGTCATTCTCTGGCGCGGCGCTCCAGAGTGCACCGAAGGCCAGCAGCGCCACGCTGATTAACAGCAGCGTGGCGAGCGAACCGGGGATAAGCCAGCGCGGCATCAGCGGCTGACGGCGCGTTGCCACTGGCTGATCCAGCCTGAACGCTGGCTGGCAACCTCTTCCGGCGAGAACTGCAGGGCGGTGGCGGGCACAGTGAGCGCGCTAAAACCGGCAGGCAGCGGCGTGTCGATTACCGGGTACATCCAGTTACCGGTTGGGATAGTGCGCTGGAAGTCGGGTGACACCATAAACTTCATAAACTGCTGTGCCAGCGCGGGCTGTTTGCTGCTGGCTAACTGCGCGGCAACTTCAACCTGCAGATAGTGGCCCTCTGCAAACGGCGCGGCGGCATAGTTCTCTTTTTTCTCTTCGATGATGTGGTAAGCCGGTGAGGTGGTGTAGCTCAGCACCAGATCGCCTTCGCCCTTGAGGAACAGGCCATAGGCTTCACTCCAGCCTTTGGTCACCGTCACGGTTTTCTGCGCCAGCTTTTGCCACGCCTGCGGCGCCTGATCGCCATAGACTTTCTGCATCCACAACAGCAGACCTAAGCCGGGGGTGCTGGTACGGGGATCTTCGTAGATCACCCGCCACTTCTCCGGGCTGTCGACCAGCTCTTTCAGGCTTTTTGGCGGATTCTTCAGCCGGGTTTTGTCATAGACAAACGCGAAGTAGCCATAATCAAACGGCACGAAGGTGGTGTTGTGCCAGCCGCCGGGCAGTTTTAATTTCGAGGCATCGACCTGACTTTCGGCAAACAGACCGGTTTTCTGCGCCGCCTGTACCAGATTGTTATCCAGCCCCAGAACCAGATCGGCTTTGCTGTTTTTCCCTTCCATGCGCACGCGGTTCAGCAGCGACACGCCATCTTCCAGCGTGACGAATTTCAGTTCGCAGTTGCACTGCGCCTCGAAGGCTTTTTTAACCGCCGGGCCAGGGCCCCAGTCAGCGGAGAAGGAGTCGTAGGTGTAGACCGTGAGAACCGGCTTAGCCGCCAGAACGGGGGCGGAGAGTAACAGCAGCACCGGCAGAACTTTGTTTAACACTTTGCGCTCCTTCAGGAGAATAGGGGATGAGTCGCAAAGGATCTGAGCACAGAGGCCTCCCAAATCCCTACGTCGGTATTAACCGAATCAGGTTCGACGGGTATCTCTCAGCTGCTTGCTGGTGGCAGGCGGCACCCCGTTGAGAACGTCACATTCTAGTCATTTCAGCGCCGGGGCGAAAGCCTCACAGCGCGGGTGGCGCGAACCAGGCGGATTTAAAATCAAACCAGCCCAGCGTATTCATCCGAACGCCGCGCATGCTGCGCTGACCTTCAAGCAGCAGCCAGTGGTGAAACAGCGGATGAAGACCCGCTTCTTCGACTAACTGTTTACTCCATTCAGCCAGCGGCAGCGTTTTCTCGCGCCAGCGAGCCGCATCGCTGTGCCAGTCGATCGGCAGACAGTGATGCAGCAACGGGATCTCATAAAGCTGCGCAAACAGAGAGTAATTCAGCGGCAGGGTAAAGTTCACGCTGCCAAGCCAGATGTCACTTTCTGCTTCGCCCTGGTACCAGCTTTCGTAGCTGATTTCGCGGGTTTCCAGCGTGACGCCATGCTCTGCCAGCAGCGGACGCAGCGCGTTAGCGATGCCTTCATGTTCAACGTGCTGGCTGTACCAGGTCAGCGTCAGGTGGGTTAAGCCGGCCGGCTTTTCCACTGGCGTAAGGTCGCGCCGGTGATGCCAGCGCGGCAGCAGGCCATACGCCGGAAACCAGTAGCGCTGGTAGCCGACACCGGCGTGATTGAGCAGGGCGATAGGATTAAACAGGTAGCTGACCCAGCGCCGGACCGCCTCGTTGCGTCCCTGCTCTGAACGCTGGTCGAACAGCAAATAGTAGCAGCCCTCTTCAAGACGGCTCTCCTCCTGAATCTCATCGGCTCCGTCGCCCTGCAGGCGGACACCGGCATAGACCAGCTCATCGCTGATGTCGGGCAATACCCAGATAGAGACATCATCAATCAGGGCGCGAAAACCAAAATAGTCATCAAACGCCTCGATCTTCAGCTGACTCTCCTGATTGCGGATCACCCGGTAAGGACCGGTGCCAACCGGCTGGCGGGCAAAATCGTGCAGCGTCGGCCATTCGCGCGGCAGGATCATCGCACTGACGCTGCCCAGCAGCCAGGGCAACCCTTCATCGGGCTGGCTTAAGCGGATATCCAGCGTCCAGGGCGCGGGCGAGTCGATCTGCTCGATATGGGAAAAGAGCGGATGGGGGCGCTGACGCTCGAGCGTGGCCAGCACATCCTCCATCTCCAGTTCTCTGCCGTGATGGAAGCGAATCGCCGGACGCAGAAAAAAGCGCCAGTGAAGCGGGGAAGTCTGCTGCCAGTGGTGCGCAATATCGGGCTCGATTTCCCCGTTTTCCTCATTTATCCGCGTCAGACCGTTGAAAATCTGTCGCGCAATGTGGGTTTCGGAGCGCCGCAGCGGCGAACCGGGCAGCAGATTGAGCAGCGGACGATAGTAGAGCACCCGCAGGATATGCTTGCCCTGACGGAAACTGCGCCCCAGGTGCGCGGCGATCATCTGTCGCACCTGATTTTTATCGCCCACCAGCTGGACCAGCTGATCGATGCGATCCTGCTCCAGCAAATCCTCGGCACGCTGCTGCTGCAAAGCCAGTCCGGTATAGCAGAAGGTAAGCTGTGAACGCTTGCCGCGCCCGGCTTCCGCCTGCCAGATCAGCCAGCCCGCGGCCTGCATCCGGTTGAGCAGATTGCGCATATGGCGGCGCGAGCAGTGCAGCAGGTCAGCCAGTTCGCTAAGGGTAATCTCCTGCGTTTGCCCCTGACAGCTCTGCCACAGGCGAATGAACTGCTGCTTCAGACGTGATGAGGACATAAAAGAGGAACTCCTGGTCAAAAGCGCTCTGTTTTTCTTGCCCTATTTTAAGAGCAAACTTTGCGTTATGGGAAGAGCGGGAGGCATTCAGCACTGAATGGCGTTCGACCCTGACTTCGCTGTTCAGCGGAGTGCTTTTCTGAGTAGGGTGCATTTACACCGCCAGCAGATGATCTCTGCTGGCTTTTTTCATATTGCGCGGTATCGTCTACCCTTCTTTTCCCCTCTGTTTGTTCTGTAAGGGATTTCGGTATGAAATCGCTGTTAACGCGGCAGCGCCGCATCAATCCGGTTTACCTCGCATTTATGGTCGCTTCGTTCATGCTGGGCATTGCGGGCGCGCTGCAGGCGCCGACGCTCAGCCTGTTTTTGACGCGCGAGGTGCAGGCGCGGCCCTTCTGGGTCGGACTGTTTTTCACCATCAATGCGGTGGCCGGTATCGTGGTGAGCATGCTGGTGGCAAAGCGCTCTGACAGCGTCGGCGATCGTCGTCATATCATTCTCTTCTGCTGCCTGATGGCGCTGGTCAATGCGCTGCTGTTTGCCTTTACCCGCCACTATCTGACCTTGCTGACGCTGGGCGTGCTGCTGTCGGCGCTGGCCAGCGTCTCGATGCCTCAGCTGTTTGCGCTGGCGCGGGAATATGCCGATCAGTCGGCGCGTGAAGCGGTGATGTTCAGTTCGGTGATGCGTGCGCAGCTGTCGCTGGCGTGGGTGATTGGGCCGCCGCTCTCCTTCGCGCTGGCGCTGAACTACGGCTTTGTGACGCTATTTATGGTGGCCGCCGCGCTGTTTCTGATCTGTATCCTGCTGGTCTGGTTCACCGTGCCGTCGGTGCCACGTTCGCAGCCCCTGATGCAAAGCGGTGGGCTGCCGTTAAGTGGCTGGCGCGATCGCGATGTGCGTTTGCTGTTCCTCGCCTCAGTCGCGATGTGGACCTGCAACACTATGTATATCATCGATATGCCGCTCTATATCAGCACCACGCTGGGGCTGCCTGAGAAGCTGGCCGGTCTGCTGATGGGGACGGCGGCGGGGCTGGAGATCCCGGTGATGCTGCTGGCCGGACATTACGCACGGCGTATCGGCAAGCGCCGGTTAATGCTGATCGCGGTGGCGGCTGGCGTACTGTTTTATCTGGGGCTGGTGCTGTTCAATTCCCGCACGTCGCTGATGGTGTTGCAGCTGTTTAACGCGGTGTTTGTCGGGATTATTGCTGGCATAGGGATGCTGTGGTTTCAGGATCTGATGCCAGGACGGCCTGGTGCAGCGACCACCATGTTCACCAACTCGATCTCGACCGGCATGATTCTGGCTGGTGTCATTCAGGGCACGCTCAGTGAGCGGCTGGGACACGAGGCGGTTTACTGGCTGGCATTCGGGCTGGCGATTGTGGCGCTGGTGATGTCGGCACGGGTGCGCGACGTATAAAGAAGAAGGGCGACCCGATGTCGTAATGCCAGTCAGTTAAGCGACAGGTGATAACGCAGTCTGGTGCCGGGCAGGGGCTGGCGGTCCTCGCGCCGCTGCGCGGTTCCTTCACGTCATTCCTCTGGCTGACGGACCGCCGGGGATGGCACATCCTGTGCCGCCCCGCCTTTCGCCCGCGTCCTGCGGGCTCTCCTGGTAGACTCATTCTGTTCAGCGCTGCGGATTGCCTGCCCCTGCCCGGCACCGGCCTGCTCTGAAGCTTGAGTGCATGTTGTCAGAAAGGGCACGAGAGTGGAGGCTCAAAGCCGAAGGTACCGCGTGAGCGGCGCGAGGACGGCCCGGCAGCAGCAGAGGTGCGCTGGCCCGCACTGCGGCTCGCTCGCCCGGAAAAAAGGCTGCCACGTTTGACCGTGACAGCCTTTACCAATCTAATCTTAACTGATCAGCATTACGACCTGATGTCGCCCTGCTTTCACTCAATCAGCGCAGGAAGGCGGGCTGATTCTGCTCATACTGCGAAATCGACGCTTCGTGCTGCAGCGTCAGACCGATGCTGTCGAGGCCGTTAATCATGCAGTGGCGGCGGAAGCTGTTGAGCTCGAACGAATAGACTTTATCGCCAGCGGTGACCGTCTGCGCTTCCAGGTCTACCGTGAAGCTGATGCCGGGCTGGTCCGCAACCAGTCTGAACAGCTCATCCACTTCCTCTTCGCTTAACTTCACCGGCAGCAGCTGGTTATTGAAGCTGTTGCCATAAAAGATATCCGCGAAGCTCGGCGCAATCACCACGTGAAAACCAAAATCGGTCAGTGCCCAGGGCGCATGCTCACGTGAAGAGCCGCAGCCAAAATTTTCACGCGCCAGCAGGATGCTGGTGCCTTTGAACTCAGGCTTGTTCAGCACAAAGCCGGGCGTTGGCACGGTGCCGGCGTCATCTTCAAAACGCCAGTCGTGGAAAAGATGCTGTCCAAAACCGGTGCGCGTAACCTTCTGCAAAAACTGCTTGGGAATGATCGCGTCCGTATCGACGTTCGCGGCATCCAGCGGCGCAACAATGCCGGTGTGCTGAGTAAATTTATTCGCCATGACTTAAGCTCCTGTCGTCAGTTCACGGATGTCGGCAAAGTGGCCGGTTACGGCAGCCGCCGCGGCCATCGCCGGGCTGACCAGGTGTGTACGTCCACCACGGCCCTGACGGCCTTCAAAGTTACGGTTGCTGGTTGACGCGCAACGCTCACCCGGATTCAGGCGGTCATTGTTCATCGCCAGACACATAGAGCAGCCTGGCAGACGCCATTCAAAGCCCGCTTCCAGGAAGATTTTGTCCAGACCTTCCGCTTCGGCCTGCGCTTTCACCGGGCCGGAACCCGGTACCACCATGGCGACCACGCCAGGTGCGACTTTGCGGCCTTTGGCGATGGCGGCGGCGGCACGCAGATCTTCGATGCGTGAGTTGGTGCAGGAGCCGATAAACACTTTATCAATCGCCACATCGGTCAGTTTGATGCCTGGCTGCAGGTTCATGTAGGCCAGGGCTTTTTCGGCTGAGGCGCGCTCAACCGGATCGGCGAACGAGGCCGGATTCGGGATCACCTGATCAACGGCAATAACCTGACCCGGATTGGTGCCCCAGGTGACCTGCGGAGCAATCTCTTCAGCATGCAGCGTTACCACCGCATCATATTTCGCGCCTTCGTCAGACTTCAGGGTGCGCCAGTAATCAACGGCCTGCTCCCATTTCTCACCCTGCGGCGAGAACTGACGACCTTTCAGATAGTTGAAGGTGGTTTCATCCGGTGCCACCAGGCCCGCTTTCGCACCCATCTCAATCGCCATGTTGCACAGGGTCATACGACCTTCCATGCTCAGCGCCTGAATCGCCGGACCGCAGAATTCGACCACATAGCCGGTTCCGCCTGCGCTGCCGGTTTTGCCGATGATCGCCAGCACGATATCTTTAGCCGTAATGCCGGTTGACGCCTGGCCCAGCACTTCAATCTTCATGGTTTTTGCGCGACCCTGTTTCAGGGTCTGCGTCGCAAACACATGTTCAACTTCAGAGGTGCCGATACCAAAGGCCAGCGAGCCAAACGCACCGTGAGTCGCGGTGTGCGAGTCGCCGCACACAATCGTCATACCCGGCAGCGTCATGCCCTGCTCAGGACCGATAACGTGGACGATGCCCTGGAACGGATGATTCAGGTCATACAGCTGTACGCCAAACTCAGCGCAGTTCTTCATCAGCTCCTGCATCTGAATACGCGCCATCTCGCCCGATGCATTGATATCTTTGGTCTGCGTAGAAACGTTGTGATCCATAGTGGCAAAGGTTTTGCCCGGCTGACGGACTTTACGTCCGTGCGCGCGCAGACCATCAAAGGCCTGGGGCGAGGTCACCTCATGGATCAGATGGCGATCAATGTAGAGTAACGGCGTCTCTTCTGGCGTTTCGTGGACGACATGTGCATCAAATAACTTCTGGTATAAGGTTTTCATTTTTTTATTTTTCCTCGGCGATAAAGCGAGCAATGATGCTGCCCATCTCATCTGTGCTGACCGCTGGGCCATCACCGGCTAAATCTTTGGTGCGGTAGCCCTGTTCCAGCGCACGGCTGATGGCGCGTTCGATACTGTCGGCAGCCTCATCAGCATTCAGGCTGTAACGCAGCAGCAGCGACAGCGACAGGATCTGGGCGACCGGGTTGGCAATATTCTGACCGGCGATATCCGGCGCCGAGCCACCCGCGGGTTCGAACAGGCCAAAGCCCGCTTCATTCAGGCTGGCGGAAGGCAGCATCCCCATCGAGCCTGTAATCATGGCGCACTCATCAGAGAGAATATCGCCGAACAGGTTGGAGCAGAGCAGCACGTCAAACTGCGACGGGTCCTTGATCAACTGCATGGTGGCGTTGTCGATATAGATGTGGCTCAGCTGCACGTCCGGATACTCTTTGGCCACTTCGTTGACGATTTCACGCCACATCACGGAGGTCTGCAGCACGTTGGCTTTATCAACCGAGGTGACTTTGTTACGGCGTTTGCGCGCCGATTCAAACGCGATGCGGGCAATACGCTCAATTTCGAAACGGTGATAAACCTCGGTATCAAATGCACGCTCTTCCGGACCGCTGCCTTCACGTCCTTTCGGCTGACCAAAATAGATACCGCCGGTCAGTTCACGCACGCACAGAATGTCGAAGCCTTTGGCAGCAATGTCGGCGCGCAGCGGGCAAAACGCCTCCAGTCCGCTGTAGAGTGCAGCCGGACGCAGGTTACTGAACAGCTTAAAATGTTTGCGCAGCGGCAGCAGCGCACCGCGCTCCGGTTGCGATGCCGGCGGTAAGTGCTCCCATTTCGGGCCGCCAACGGAACCAAACAGAATCGCGTCGGCCTGCTCGCAGCCTGCAACCGTTGCGGGTGGCAGGGGTTCACCATGCTGATCGATAGCAACGCCGCCGACCGCATACTCCTGGGTGGTGATCTGCATATCAAAGCGCTGACGAATGGCATCCAGCACTTTCATAGCCTGCGCCATCACTTCCGGGCCGATACCATCACCGGGTAAAACTGCGATATGAGATGAGCTGGACATGGTTATACGGTTTCCTTCTGATCTTTAAATTTGCGCTGCAATTCTTGTTCAACCTGACGGGCACGCCAGATATTGTTCAGAGCATTGACCATCGCTTTGGCGGAGGACTCCACAATATCGGTCGCCAGACCAATGCCGTGGAACTTGCGGCCGTTGTAGCTCACGACGATATCGACCTGACCCAGCGCATTCTCGCCGTGGCCTTTCGCGGTCAGCTTGTAGTTAACCAGCTCAGCGTCGAACTGGGTGATACGGTTAATCGCCTGGTAGACCGCGTCAACCGGGCCATTACCGGTGGCTGCATCCGATTTAGCGACATCGCCGCAGCCCAGATTGACAGAGGCGGTGGCGGTGATGCTGGAACCGGTCTGGACGTTAAATTCGTGCAGCTGGAAATGTTCCGGCTCTTCATTCTGCTTGTTGATGAAGGCCAGCGCTTCCAGGTCGTAATCGAAAACCTGACCTTTTTTGTCGGCCAGCTTCAGGAAGGCGTCATACAGCGTATCCAGATTATAATCCTGCTCGGCATAGCCCATCTCTTCCATGCGATGTTTTACCGCCGCGCGGCCAGAACGTGAGGTCAGGTTCAGCTGGATTTTGTGTAAGCCGATCGATTCCGGCGTCAGGATTTCATAGTTCTCGCGGTTCTTCAGCACGCCATCCTGATGAATACCCGAGGAGTGAGCGAAGGCGTTAGAGCCGACCACGGCCTTGTTCGCCGGGATCGGCATATTGCAGATCTGGCTGACCATCTGGCTGGTGCGGTAGATTTCCTGATGATTGATATTGGTATGCACGTTCATGATCTGCTGGCGGGTTTTAATCGCCATGATCACCTCTTCCAGTGCACAGTTACCGGCACGTTCACCCAGGCCATTCATCGTTCCTTCAACCTGACGCGCACCCGCCTGTACGGCAGCCAGGGCGTTGCCCGTTGCCATACCCAGGTCATCGTGGGTGTGAACAGAGATAATCGCTTTGTCGATGTTAGGAACGCGATTCATCAGCTCACTGATTATGTGGGCATACTCGCCTGGCAGGGTGTAGCCAACGGTATCCGGGATGTTAATGGTG
This sequence comes from Pantoea sp. paga, assembly GCF_007558755.1. Classification (NCBI taxonomy): domain Bacteria; kingdom Pseudomonadati; phylum Pseudomonadota; class Gammaproteobacteria; order Enterobacterales; family Erwiniaceae; genus Pantoea; species Pantoea sp. paga. The sequence goes on along the minus strand of NZ_VLTF01000006.1, from coordinate 137,860 downwards.
GTGGCACCGGCGTTAATCGTGGCTTCCACCATCCGGCACAGGTCATCAATCGGGGTGCGGCCGCCATCTTCGCAGGAGAACTCAATGTCGCTGGTGTAGTTACGCGCACGCTTCACCATATGCACCGCACGCTCAATCACTTCCGGCAGCGTGCTGCGCAGTTTGGTGGCGATGTGCATCGGCGAGGTGGCGATAAAGGTATGAATACGGAAGGCTTCAGCAACGCGCAGTGATTCGTACGCCGCATCAATATCTTTTTCCACACAGCGTGCCAGACCGCAAACCCGACTGTTTTTAATGGTGCGTGCAATGGTCTGCACAGACTCAAAGTCGCCCGGTGAGGAGACCGGGAAACCGACCTCCATCACATCCACGCCCATGCGCTCAAGCGCTAAAGCAATCTGCAATTTTTCTTTCACACTCAGGCTGGCCTGTAATGCCTGCTCACCGTCGCGCAGAGTGGTATCGAAAATAATGACTTGCTGGCTCATCGTAATCATCCTTATGCTTTTTCTGGCCTGGCAACGAGCATAAAAAAACCCGCGACAGGCGCGGGTTTTTAACTTTCAGCAGGTTTGAATCAGTGTTTGATTCCGCCCACAAGTCTACCGCGCAAGCTGAGTGCGTTTAGTAGTAGACCGAGAAGGCGAACAGAACGAAACATGGATTCAAACCTTATAAAATGTTGTGCTGTACATATTGGTACTGGAATCACTCAGGGATGTCAACCTTCAATGCAGGGGTATTCTTAGTGGTGCCAGAGGAAGATATTCTGTTATTTAACGGTCAGGCAGCGTAATGAACAGCGCCGTAGTGGCTGCGGAAGTGAACAACCCGGGTATGAGCACTGATTTTGCGGGAGTTTGATTTTATTATATTGAAAATAAACGACTTTATCTGAAATATGTCTCGCGAGGATACAGGATATATCACCTGCTCTTTAGCATAATCGAATGCGCTTCAACGATTTAATGGTTAATTACGCCAGAAAAGAAAAGTGTCAGGCGATTGTGGGCCAGGGCAGCCGGGTAATAAGTTTTCGTTATTTCTTAGATCACGCTGAAAATAATTTCTTAATCAGCATTTTCCTCTGCGGTTCTGCCGCGTAATTAGTTTAATCCGCGCAGCCAATTCTTATCGGGCAGAGCCTTTACGCCCCTGCCTTTTAATTTACGTGGGTTTGCGGTTTGCCTGCCCGGTTAACTGCGGTTATGGTAATCGACCTACTCTCAGAAAAATAAACTCAACAGATTTCTCTGTAACCGGACAGCGGCAGTTGTTTCCGCTGTCATGCATAAACATAAGATTTTGATTGGCAAAGCAGGCACCAGGGCAATGTGGTACGCGTTAACGGGCGTATTAACAGAGCCGGGTCCTCAAGCCTGGAGGCAGAAGATGGAGATGTTGTCAGGAGCCGAAATGGTCGTCCGTTCGTTAATCGATCAGGGCGTTAAGCAGGTATTCGGTTATCCGGGTGGCGCAGTGTTGGATATCTATGATGCGCTGCAAACCGTCGGGGGTATCGATCACATTCTGGTGCGTCATGAGCAGGGTGCGGTGCACATGGCTGACGGCCTGGCGCGCGCCACCGGTGAAGTCGGCGTGGTGCTGGTCACCTCCGGACCCGGCGCAACCAATGCGATTACCGGTATCGCCACCGCCTATATGGACTCGATTCCGCTGGTGATCCTCTCGGGTCAGGTTCCCTCGTCGCTGATTGGCTATGACGCCTTTCAGGAGTGCGACATGGTCGGCATCTCTCGTCCGGTAGTGAAGCACAGCTTCCTGGTGAAAAGTACCGAAGAGATCCCAACCGTGTTGAAAAAGGCGTTCTGGCTGGCTTCCACCGGACGTCCGGGGCCGGTGGTAATCGATCTGCCAAAAGATATTCTGAATCCGGCCAACAAGTTGCCTTATCACTGGCCGGATACGGTGAGCATGCGCTCCTACAATCCGACTATTCAGGGCCATAAAGGTCAGATTAAGCGTGCGCTGACCACATTGCTGGCCGCGAAGAAGCCGGTGATCTACGCCGGTGGTGGTGCCATTACCGCAGGCTGCGAAGCAGAACTGTTAAAGCTGGCCGAAAGCCTGAATATTCCGGTGACGACCTCGCTGATGGGCCTGGGCGCGTTTCCTGGTACTCATCGTCAGTGCGTTGGCATGCTCGGTATGCACGGCACGTACGAAGCCAACATGACGATGCACAATACCGACCTGATTTTTGGTATTGGTGTTCGCTTTGATGACCGCACCACCAACAACCTGGCAAAATATTGTCCCAACGCCACGGTGATGCATATTGATATCGACCCGACCTCTATCTCCAAGACGGTGGCGGCGGATATTCCGATTGTGGGTGATGCGAAGCAGGTGCTGCAGCAGATGCTGGAGTTACTGGCGCAAAGCGAAAGCCAGCGCGCTGAGAGCCTGCACGACTGGTGGCAGGAGATTGAGGGCTGGCGCAGTCGTCACTGCCTGGAATTTGATCGCACCAGCGACAAAATCAAGCCGCAGGCGGTGATTGAAACCATCAGCCGTCTGACCAAAGGCGATGCATATGTGACCTCGGATGTGGGCCAGCACCAGATGTTTGCTGCGCTCTATTATCCCTTCGACAAACCGCGTCGCTGGATCAACTCCGGCGGTCTGGGCACCATGGGCTTTGGCCTGCCTGCTGCGCTGGGCGTGAAGATGGCGCTGCCGGATGAAACAGTCATCTGCGTTACCGGCGATGGCAGTATCCAGATGAACATTCAGGAGCTTTCCACCGCGCTGCAGTACGATCTGCCGGTGCTGGTGCTGAACCTGAATAACCGGGTGCTGGGTATGGTGAAACAGTGGCAGGATATGATCTACTCCGGCCGTCACTCACAGTCTTACATGGAGTCGCTGCCTGACTTCGTGCGTCTGGCGGAAGCCTACGGCCACGTCGGGATCGCGATTGAGCATCCGGCTGAGCTGGAAGAGAAGCTGACGCTGGCGCTGGAAACCCTGGCGAAGGGACGTCTGGTATTCGTAGATGTCACCGTTGACGGTAGCGAGCATGTTTACCCGATGCAGATTCGCGGTGGCAGCATGGATGAAATGTGGTTGAGCAAAACGGAGAGGACATAATTATGCGTCGTATTTTATCAGTTCTGCTGGAGAACGAATCCGGCGCATTATCCCGTGTCGTCGGCCTGTTCTCGCAGCGCGGCTATAACATTGAGAGCCTGACCGTGGCACCAACGGATGATCCTACGCTGTCGCGGATGACCATTCAGACGGTGGGCGATCAGAAGGTGCTGGAGCAGATTGAAAAGCAGCTGCACAAGCTGGTGGATGTGCTCCGCGTCACCGAGCTGGGGCAGGGCGCCTATGTTGAGCGCGAAATCATGCTGGTGAAGATTCAGGCGAGCGGTTATGGCCGCGAAGAGGTGAAGCGTAACGCCGAGATCTTCCGCGGTCAGATCATCGACGTGACGCCGACGCTGTACACGGTTCAGCTAGCCGGCACCAGTGATAAACTGGATGCCTTCCTGAGTACCGTCCGCGATGTTGCCGAAATTGTTGAAGTGGCACGCTCCGGTATCGTCGGCGTTTCACGCGGCGATCGCATCATGCGTTAATCACGCTGCGTCATCATCAATCCTCACCTAACCCGGCGAAATGCCGGGTTTTTTTATTTTTTATGCGCCAGGCGAGTTACATTCAGAAAAGCGGTTGCTCCGCGCACTTTTCTGCTGTTAGATGATAGCCATGAGTTATCCATAGCTTAACTGCGGCTATTTCTGCCGTAAAAGCGGATTTGATGGTGGGGTTATCGTGAAACTGGATGAAATTGCGCGTTTGGCAGGCGTGTCGCGCACCACGGCCAGTTATGTGATCAACGGCAAAGCGCGGCAGTATCGTGTCAGCGACAAAACCGTTGAGAAAGTCATGGCGGTGGTACGTGAGCATAATTATCACCCCAATGCGGTGGCTGCCGGGCTGCGCGCCGGGCGTACGCGCTCAATTGGGTTAGTGATCCCCGATCTGGAAAATACCAGTTATACCCGTATTGCGAACTACCTTGAGCGGCAGGCCCGTCAGCGCGGCTATCAACTGCTGATCGCCTGTTCTGAAGATCAGCCCGATAATGAGATGCGCTGCATTGAGCATCTGTTACAGCGCCAGGTCGATGCGATCATCGTCTCCACCTCGTTACCGCCAGAGCATCCCTTTTATCAGCGCTGGATCAACGATCCCCTGCCGATTATTGCGTTAGATCGCGCCCTGGATCGTGAACATTTCACCAGCGTAGTGGGTGCCGATCAGGATGATGCCCACATGCTGGCGGCTGAACTGCGTCAGCTTGAGGTCAAAAATGTGCTGTTCCTCGGTGCGTTACCCGAGCTGTCAGTGAGTTTCCTGCGCGAGCAGGGGTTCCGCGATGCATGGAAAGACGATCCCCGGCCGATTGACTACATCTACTGCAATAGCTTCGAACGCACAGCCGCCGCGGCACTGTTTGAACAATACCTTGAAGATCACCCGATGCCGGAGGCGCTTTTTACCACCTCATTTGGTCTGTTGCAGGGTGTGATGGATGTGACGCTGAAACGAGACGGACGGCTTCCGACCGAGCTGGCCATCGCCACCTTTGGCGACCACGAATTACTGGACTTTCTTGAGTGTCCGGTGCTGGCGGTAGGTCAGCGTCATCGCGACGTGGCAGAGCGCGTGCTGGAATTAGTTTTAGCCTCGCTGGATGAACCCAGAAAACCAAAACCTGGCTTAACCCGCATTCGCCGTAATTTATACCGTCGCGGACAATTAAGCCGAAAAGTTAAATGAGTCACGGGCAGTATTACGCTGCCCGCCCATTTTATTTAACGATTTAACTGATTAAATAAACAGGTCGACGTAAAAAAGCGTAAATTCTGCTCATCAAATCTAACAAAGCAGAAAGGGTTATTTTTATTATCTGCTTACAACTTCAACAAACTTACTTTCCCGTCTGGCCTGAAGCCGCTGGGCTTCCTTTCGGAAATCCCCTAAAATGCCGCCGCTGTCTCAGAAACCACGATTAATATTTAGCCCTTTACATTGTTTCATTTTTAGTCGTTTTTTCCCGGGCAGTTTTTTTTATTCAGGTATTCATCGGCTTATTTTTTACTTCCCCCTTTTATTCGTTTATATCGTCGCCTGAGATTAATTCTTCACTCTGTAAATAGTGATATTCACCTGCCGCTCCGGCTTGACAAGGATTTCATGGGATCCTTAAACTCGTTTCGTGGTAAAAAGTGGGATAAAGTGGCGTAAATGGGTGATGAGGAGAAGAGACTGGCATGTTCCGCGGAGCAACGTTAGTCAATCTCGACAGCAAAGGGCGGCTCGCCGTACCCACGCGATATCGCGATTTGCTGATTGGGGAGTCTCAGGGGCAGATGGTCTGTACCATCGACCTCCACCAGCCATGCCTGTTGCTTTATACCCTGCCCGAATGGGAAATCATTGAAAAAAAGCTGGCACGCCTTTCCAGTATGAATCCACTTGAGCGCCGCGTGCAGCGTTTGCTGCTGGGGCATGCCAGTGAATGTCAGATGGATAATGCAGGCCGCCTGCTGCTGGCGAATACGCTTCGACAGCACGCAAAATTAACCAAAGAAGTGATGCTGGTTGGACAGTTCAATAAATTTGAGCTGTGGGATGAACAGACCTGGTATCAACAAGTCAGGGACGATATTGACGCAGAACAGTCGGCTCAGGAGCCTTTATCTGAGCGGTTGCAGGACTTGTCGCTATAGCTATGCAGGAAAATTTCAAACATACCACCGTGCTGTTGGATGAGGCGGTTAACGGCCTCAATATCAGGGAAGACGGTATTTACATCGACGGCACTTTTGGTCGTGGTGGCCATTCACGCCTGATTCTTTCGCAGCTGGGAGAGAAGGGAAAGCTGATCGCCATCGATCGTGATCCGCAAGCTATCGCCGCTGCAGCAGAGATCACCGACCCGCGTTTTTCAATTATTCATGGCCCTTTTTCCGCGCTGGCAGAGTATGTCTCTGAACGGGATCTGGTCGGAAAGATTGACGGCATTTTGCTGGACCTGGGGGTTTCATCACCGCAGCTGGATGACGCCGAACGTGGCTTCTCCTTTATGCGTGATGGACCGCTGGATATGCGAATGGACCCGTCGCGCGGGCACTCTGCCGCAGAATGGTTGCTGCACGCAGAAGAGGCGGATATCGCTTTTGTCCTGAAGACCTACGGCGAAGAGCGATTCGCCAAACGCATCGCCCGGGCCATTGTCGAGCGTAATCGCGAACAGCCGATGACCCGGACCCGGGAACTGGCTGAGGTGATCTCAATCGCCATGCCGGTAAAAGATAAGTTTAAGCATCCGGCTACGCGCAGCTTCCAGGCGATTCGTATCTGGATTAACAGCGAACTGGAAGAGATCGATATTGCTCTGAAAGGCGCTGTTGAAGTGCTGGCTCCGCAGGGCCGCCTCTCTGTTATCAGCTTCCATTCACTGGAAGATCGGCTGGTGAAGCGCTTTATGCGCGATCAGAGTCGCGGGCCGCAGGTGCCGCCTGGGATTCCTATGACTGAACATCAGCTGCGTGCCCTGGGTGGGCGTGAACTGAAGTTGCTCGGCAAAATGTCGCCGGGTGACGCTGAAGTCTCTGAGAACCCACGCGCGCGCAGCTCGGTATTACGTATCGCGGAGAAAACCGACGCATGATCGGTAATGAGCGTCACAGTCTGCCTGCCGTTATCGGCGGGGATCTGCTGCGAAAGGGCAAGATTCCGGTGCTGTTGCTGATCGCTGTGGTGGTTTCTGCCGTGCTGGTGGTGACCACCACCCATAAAACACGACTGTTAACCGCGCAGCGCGAACAGCTGGTGCTGGAGCGTGACGCACTCGATATTGAGTGGCGCAACCTGATCCTGGAAGAGAATGCACTGGGCGATCACAGCCGTGTTGAACGCATCGCCACCGAGAAGCTGCAGTTGCAGCACGTTGATCCTTCACAAGAAAATATCGTGGTGCAGAAATAAGGACCTCAGATAGCGAATGAGCGGCACAGGCAGAACGCTGAAATTGAAGAAACCGGAAGATAAAGCCAGCTTTGTAAGCTGGCGTTTTGCGTTGCTGTGCGGCTGTATTTTACTGGCGCTGGGTGGATTGCTATCACGTGTGGCCTGGCTGCAGGTGATCAATCCTGGCAAGCTGGTAAAAGAGGGCGATCTGCGCTCGCTGCGTGTTCAGGCGGTGCCCACCTCACGCGGCATGATCAGTGATCGCGCCGGACGCCCGCTGGCAGTCAGCGTGCCGGTCAACGCTATCTGGGCCGATCCCAAAGAGCTGCACGCCGGTGGCGGAGTGACGCTGGACAGCCGCTGGAAGGCGCTTTCCGATGCGCTCTCTATTCCCCTTGATCAGCTGGCCGCCCGCGTGAATGCCAATCCCAAAGGCCGCTTTGTCTATCTGGCGCGCCAGGTCAATCCGGCCATCGGCGACTACGTCAAAAAACTCAAACTCCCCGGTATTCATCTGCGCGAAGAGTCACGCCGTTACTACCCTGCCGGGCAGGTCACCTCCCATCTGATTGGCTTTACCAACATCGACGGGCAGGGCATTGAAGGCATCGAGAAGAGCTTTGATAAGTGGCTGACCGGTGCACCCGGCGAGCGGACGGTGCGTAAAGATCGGTACGGTCGGGTCATCGAGGATATCTCTTCGGTGGACAGCCGGGCCGCTCATAACCTGACGCTGAGCATTGATGAGCGGTTACAGGCGCTGGTTTATCGTGAACTGAATAATGCCGTCGCCTTTAACAAAGCGGAATCGGGTACGGCGGTGCTGGTGGATGTCAATACCGGTGAAGTGCTGGCGATGGCCAACAGCCCGGCTTACAACCCGAACAATCTCGGCAATACGCCAAAAGATCTGATGCGTAACCGCGCCATTACCGACATTTTCGAACCGGGCTCTACCGTGAAGCCGATGGTGGTGATGACGGCGCTGCAGCGTGGTGTGGTGAGAGAGAATAGCGTCCTGAATACCGTGCCGTACCGCGTCAATGGTCATGAGATCAAAGATGTGGCGCGCTACAACGAATTGACCCTGACAGGGGTTTTACAGAAGTCGAGTAACGTCGGTGTTTCACGTCTGGCGTTAGCGATGCCTTCCTCAGCGCTGGTAGAAACTTACGCGCGCTTTGGACTGGGCAAACCGACCAATTTGGGGCTGGTCGGGGAAAGCAGTGGCTTATACCCTAAAAAACAACGGTGGTCTGACATAGAGAGGGCCACCTTCTCTTTCGGCTACGGGCTAATGGTAACGCCGTTACAGTTAGCGCGAGTCTACGCAACGATTGGCAGCTATGGCATTAATCGCCCGCTGTCGATCACCAAAGTGGATCCGCCCGTCGCGGGACAACGCGTTTTCGATGAGTCACTGGTGAAAACCGTGATGCACATGATGGAAAGCGTGGCGCTGCCCGGTGGCGGGGGCGTCAAAGCGGCAATCAAGGGTTATCGCATTGCGATAAAAACCGGTACGGCGAAAAAGGTCGGGCCGGACGGACGCTACGTTAATAAATACATTGCCTACACCGCAGGCGTCGCGCCTGCCAGTCATCCACGATTCGCGCTGGTGGTGGTGATCAACGATCCCCAGGCCGGCAAGTATTACGGCGGTGCGGTCTCTGCACCGGTATTTGGTGCCATCATGGGTGGCGTACTGCGTACCATGAACATCGAGCCGGACGCGTTACCGACCAATGACAAGAATGAGCTGGTGACTAACAGAAGTGAGGAATCAAGTGACAGATCGTAACCTGCGCGATTTACTCGGCCCCTGGGTGCCAGGCGCGCCGGCGCGCCCACTGCGTGACATGACCCTGGATAGCCGCATTGCGGCTTCTGGCGATCTGTTTGTCGCTGTTGCAGGCCATCAGGTTGATGGACGCCGTTTCATTCCGCAGGCAATTGCGCAGGGCGTTGCCGCTGTGGTGGCGGAAGCTGAGGGTGACGCGTCCGACTGCGAAATCCGTGAAATGCACGGCGTACCGGTTATCTATCTGGCGCAGCTGCATCAGCGCCTTTCGGCCCTGGCAGGCCGTTTTTATCAGCAGCCAGGCGAAAAACAGAAGCTGATTGGCGTCACCGGCACCAACGGTAAAACTACCACCACCCAGTTGCTGGCGCAGTGGGCGACGCTACTGGGTGAGACCAGCGCGGTGATGGGCACCGTCGGCAATGGGCTGGTAGGTCACTTAGCGGCGGCAGAAAATACCACGGGTTCAGCGGTTGATGTTCAGCATCTGCTGCACGATCTGGTTGAAAAAGGGGCGACCCTGACCGCAATGGAAATCTCGTCACACGGACTGGTTCAGCATCGCGTCGCTGCGCTGCCGTTTGCCGCGGCGGTCTTCACCAATCTCAGTCGCGATCACCTCGATTACCACGGTGATATGCAGAGCTATGAGTCAGCTAAATGGCTGCTCTTTTCTGAGCATCAGGTCGGGCAGGCGATTCTTAATGCGGATGACGAAGTCGGCCGTCGCTGGCTGGCACGCTTACCTGATGCCGTTGCGGTCACCATGGAGGATAACCTCCAGCCGGGCTGTCACGGGCGCTGGCTTAAAGCCGATGCGGTGGATTACCACGATAACGGCGCACATATTCGTTTCAGCTCCAGCTGGGGCAACGGCGAAATCGACAGTCCGCTGATGGGTGCCTTCAACGTCAGCAATCTGATGCTGGCACTGGCAACGCTGCTGTCACTGGATTATCCGCTGGCGGCGCTAATCAGCGTTGCACCGCAGTTGCAGCCGGTCAACGGCCGTATGGAAGTGTTCAGCGCCGCAGGAAAACCGACGGTCGTCGTGGATTATGCCCACACCCCGGATGCGCTGGAAAAAGCGCTGGAAGCGGCACGTCTGCACTGCAAAGGAAAACTGTGGTGCCTGTTTGGCTGCGGCGGCGACCGTGACAAAGGCAAACGCCCGTTAATGGGCGCGATTGCTGAGCAATATGCGGATGTGGTGGTGATTACGGATGACAATCCGCGCAGCGAAGATCCGCAGGCGATTGTAAAAGATATTCTGACCGGTCTGCTGGACCCAGGCCGCGCCCGCGTGGTCTCTGGTCGTGCACAGGCGGTTACTAACGCCGTTATGCAGGCGCAGCCCGACGATATCGTGCTGGTGGCTGGCAAAGGCCACGAAGATTATCAGATCATTGGCAACCGCCGTCTCGACTACTCCGATCGTGCCACCGTTGCGGCACTGCTGGGAGGCGTTGCATGATTCCGGTTTCATTAAAAACCCTGGCGGAAATCGCCGGCGGCACGCTGCACGGCAGCGATTTAACGCTGAGTGACGTGACCACCGATACCCGCAAAGTGACGGCGGGCAGCCTGTTTGTTGCGCTGGTGGGCGAACGCTTTGATGCGCACGACTTCGCCGGCGATGCCATTGCGAATGGCGCGCAGGCGCTGCTGGTCAGTAAGCATTTACCTGTCGCTGTGCCACAGGTGGTGGTTGAAGATACCCGGCTCGCCTTTGGCAGGCTGGGCGCATGGGTGCGTCAGCAGTCGACCGCCCGTGTAGTGGCGCTGACCGGCTCCTCCGGCAAAACCTCGGTTAAAGAGATGACGGCGGCGATTCTGCGTCAGTGCGGCGAGACGCTCTACACCGCAGGTAATCTCAACAACGATTATGGCGTACCGATGACGCTGCTGCGGCTGACTGCAGAACATCAGTATGCGGTTATCGAGCTCGGCGCCAATCATCAGGGCGAAATCGCTTACACCACCGATCTGGTTCAACCGGAAAGCGCGCTGGTGAATAACCTGGCCGCGGCGCATCTGGAAGGCTTTGGTTCGCTGGCCGGTGTCGCTAAGGCCAAGGGCGAGATCTTCCAGGGCTTACCGGCTCACGGCATTGCGATTCTGAACGCAGAGAGCAATGACTGGCCCAACTGGCAGAGCACGCTGCAGGATAAAACCGTGTGGCGTTTCTCACCGCAGGCGGCAGAGTGTGAATTCTCCGCCCGTGATATCCGCATTGCTCAGGACGGCACCCATTTTGTGATGAAAACACCGCGTGGCGAAGCTGAGATCGTGCTGCCATTGCCGGGTCGGCATAACATCGCCAACGCCCTGGCGGCGGCGGCACTGGCCCTGTCAGTGGATGCACCGCTTAGCGCCGTTCAGCAGGGGCTGAAAAAACTGCAGTCGGTGCCAGGTCGCTTGTTCCCGGTTCGCCTCTCTGCGCATCAGCTTCTGCTGGATGACAGCTACAACGCTAACGTCGGTTCGATGACTGCGGCCGTTCAGGTCCTGTCAGAAATGCCGGGTTACCGTGTGCTGGTCACGGGGGATATGGCGGAACTGGGTGAAGAGACAGAAAATTGTCACCGCGAAGTCGGCCAGGCGGCACGTGACGCAGGCATTGATCGCGTGCTGAGCACCGGAAAATTCAGCCATTTCATCAGTGAAAGCAGTGAAGTTGGCGAACATTTCAGCGATAAGACGGCGCTGACTGAACGTTTGCGTCAATTGTTGTCCGAACACTCAGAAATTACCGTCCTGATAAAAGGTTCACGTAGTGCCGCCATGGAGCAGGTAGTACAGAACTTAAAGGAGAAAGGAACATGTTAGTTTGGCTGGCCGAGCATCTGGTCGCTTTTTATTCGGGATTTAACGTCTTTTCCTATCTGACGTTTCGCGCCATTGTCAGCCTGCTGACCGCGTTATTCATCTCTCTCTGGATGGGGCCGCGCCTGATCGCCTGGCTGCAAAAATTACAGATTGGCCAGGTCGTCCGTAACGATGGCCCGGAATCGCATTTCAGTAAGCGCGGCACGCCGACCATGGGCGGCATCATGATTCTCACCTCCATCACCATTTCGGTGCTGATGTGGGCATATCCGTCGAATCCCTATGTCTGGTGCGTGCTGTTCGTGTTAATCGGCTTTGGCATCATCGGCTTTGTCGATGACTACCGCAAAGTGGTGCGCAAAGACACCAAAGGCCTGATCGCCCGCTGGAAATATTTCTGGATGTCGGTGATTTCGCTGGGCGTTGCGTTCGGGCTCTATGCGGCGGGCAAAGATACCCCCGCGACCCAACTGGTCGTGCCCTTTTTCAAAGACATCATGCCGCAGCTAGGTCTGTTTTATGTGCTGCTGGCCTACTTTGTGATTGTCGGAACGGGTAATGCGGTCAATCTGACCGATGGCCTGGATGGGCTGGCAATTATGCCAACCGTCTTTGTCGCCGCGGGCTTTGCGCTGGTTGCCTGGGCCACCGGTAACGTGAAGTTTGCTGAATATCTGCACATTCCCTATCTGCGTCACGCCGGTGAGCTGGTGATTGTCTGTACCGCCATCGTCGGGGCAGGGCTGGGCTTCCTGTGGTTCAACACCTATCCGGCTCAGGTCTTTATGGGCGACGTGGGTTCGCTGGCGCTGGGCGGCGCGCTGGGCACCATTGCGGTGTTGCTGCGTCAGGAATTTTTACTGGTGATTATGGGCGGCGTGTTTGTGGTTGAAACGCTGTCGGTCATCCTGCAGGTGGGATCGTTTAAGTTGCGCGGCCAGCGTATTTTCCGCATGGCGCCGATCCATCACCACTATGAACTTAAGGGCTGGCCGGAACCGCGCGTCATTGTGCGCTTCTGGATTATTTCGCTAATGCTGGTGCTGATTGGCCTGGCCACGCTGAAGGTGCGTTAATCATGGCTGACTATCGGGGTAGAAAAGTCGTCATCATCGGGCTGGGCCTAACCGGGCTCTCCTGTGTTGATTTCTTTTTAGCGCAGGGCGTGACGCCTCGCGTGATGGACACCCGTGTCTCGCCGCCGGGGCTGGATAAATTGCCCGGGCAGGTTGAACGCCATCTGGGCGGTATCAACGGTGAATGGCTGCTGGCGGCCGATCTGATTGTTGCCAGCCCTGGCGTCGCGCTGGCGCATCCGATTCTCAGCGAAGCCGTCGAAGCCGGCATCGAAATTGTCGGTGACATTGAGCTCTTTTGCCGCGAGGCGCAGGCGCCGATCGTGGCGATCACCGGCTCCAACGGTAAAAGCACGGTCACGACGCTGGTGGGTGAAATGGCGAAAGCCGCAGGCTGGCAGGTGGGCGTCGGTGGCAATATTGGTCTGCCCGCGCTGAGCCTGCTGCAGTCACCGGCGCAACTCTATGTACTGGAACTCTCCAGTTTCCAGCTGGAGACCACGCACAGTCTGAAAGCCGCGGCGGCAACCATACTTAACGTCAGCGAAGATCATATGGATCGCTATCCGCTGGGTATGCAGCAGTATCGCGCCGCTAAGCTGCGGGTTTATGAGAATGCACAGGTCTGCATCGTTAACGCCGATGATGCCCTGACGATGCCGGTACGCGGCGCGGACACCCGCTGCGTCAGCTTTGGTGTCGATTTCGGGGACTACCACCTTAATAAGCAGCAGGGCAGTATCTGGCTGCGGGTGAAAGGCGAGAAAGTCCTGAACACGGCCGAAATGAAGATGGTGGGACAGCACAACTACACCAATGCGCTGGCTGCGCTGGCGCTGGCCGATGCGGTGGGTCTGCCACGTGCCTCCAGTCTGGCCGCCTTAACGCACTTTAACGGTCTGGCGCATCGCTTCCAGCTGGTTCATGAGCATCAGGGCGTGCGCTGGATCAATGACTCCAAAGCCACCAACGTCGGCAGCACCGAAGCAGCGCTGAATGGCCTGCAGGTGAAGGGAACGCTGTGGCTGCTGATGGGCGGTGATGGCAAGTCGGCCGATTTTACGCCGCTGATCCCCTGGCTGCAGGGCGACAATGTGCGCCTTTACTGCTTTGGTCGCGATGGCGATGCGCTGGCGGCGCTGCGTCCGGAAATCGCCGTGCGCACTGAAACCATGCGCCAGGCGATGGAGCAGATTGCGCCGCAGGTTAAAGCAGGCGATATGATTCTGCTGTCGCCAGCCTGCGCCAGCCTTGACCAGTTCCGTAACTTTGAGCAGCGCGGTGAGCAGTTCGCGCAACTGGCGAAGGAGCTGAGCTGATGCGTATTCCTGGCGCCGGACTGGCGGGATATTTCTCAGGACGCCTGAAAGACTGGGTCATGGGCGCACGCGAAAGTGATGACTCTTCGCTGGTGCTCTATGACCGCACACTGCTATGGCTGACGCTGGGCCTGGCGGTGATTGGTTTCGTGATGGTGACGTCGGCTTCAATGCCGGTGGGTCAGCGTCTGAATGACGATCTTTTTTATTTCGCCAAGCGCGATGCCTTCTACATCGTTCTGGCTGTATGTATGGCGCTGGTCACGCTGCGGGTGCCGATGGATTTCTGGCAGCGCTACAGCAACGTGATGCTGATGGTCACGGTCGCGATGTTGCTGATTGTTCTGGTAGTCGGTAGCTCGGTTAACGGTGCATCGCGCTGGATCGCGCTGGGTCCGCTGCGTATTCAGCCTGCAGAGCTGTCGAAGCTCTCTCTGTTCTGCTATCTCGCCAGTTATCTGGTGCGCAAAGTGGAAGAGGTGCGTAACAACTTCTGGGGCTTCTGTAAGCCGATGGGCGTGATGGTGGTGCTGGCCGTATTACTGCTGGCGCAGCCGGATCTCGGTACGGTGGTTGTGCTGTTTGTGACGACCCTGGCGATGCTGTTCCTGGCGGGGGCCAAACTGTGGCAGTTCCTGGCAATCATCGGTTCCGGCATCTTTGCGGTGATCCTGCTGATCATTGCAGAACCCTACCGTATGCGCCGTGTGACCTCGTTCTGGAACCCGTGGGAAGATCCCTTTGGTAGCGGCTACCAGCTGACCCAGTCACTGATGGCATTTGGTCGCGGGGAATTCTGGGGCCAGGGGCTCGGTAACTCCGTGCAAAAGCTGGAATATCTGCCCGAAGCGCATACCGACTTTATTTTCGCCATCATCGGGGAAGAACTCGGCTACGTCGGTGTGGTAATGGCACTTTTAATGGTATTCTTCGTCGCTTTTCGTGCGATGTCGATTGGCCGTCGTGCTCTGGAACTGGATCAGCGTTTTTCCGGCTTTTTAGCCTGTTCAATCGGAGTCTGGTTCAGCTTCCAGGCGCTGGTTAACGTCGGTGCAGCAGCCGGTATGTTACCGACCAAAGGTCTGACCTTACCGCTGATCAGTTACGGTGGGTCGAGTCTGATCATTATGTCGACTGCCATCGTCTTTTTATTACGCATAGATTATGAAACGCGCCTGGCGAAAGCGCAGGCGTTTACCCGAGGTGGTCGATGAGCGGTAAGCGATTGATGGTGATGGCAGGCGGAACCGGCGGACATGTCTTTCCCGGTCTGGCTGTCGCCCATCATCTGATGGAACAGGGCTGGCAGGTCCGCTGGTTAGGCACTGCCGACCGTATGGAAGCCGATCTGGTGCCAAAGCACGGCATCGACATCGACTTCATCCGCATCAGCGGATTACGTGGTAAAGGCATGAAGGCGTTGCTGCTGTCACCGCTGCGCATCTTTAATGCATGGCGTCAGGCCCGTCGCATCATGAAGGCCTGGCAGCCGGATGTCGTGCTGGGCATGGGTGGCTACGTTTCCGGTCCTGGCGGCTTAGCGGCCTGGAGCTGCGGTATTCCGGTGGTACTGCATGAGCAGAACGGCATTGCCGGGCTGACTAACAAATGGCTGGCGAAAATCGCCACTAAAGTCTTGCAGGCGTTTCCGGGCGCGTTTCCCGCCGCCGATGTAGTGGGAAATCCGGTTCGCACTGATGTACTGGCACTGCCTTTACCCGCGCAGCGTCTGGCGGATCGTCATGGCCCGATACGGGTGCTGGTGATCGGTGGCAGTCAGGGTGCGCGGATACTGAACCAGACGCTGCCGCAGGTTGCCGCGCTGGTGGGTGATGAGATCACTCTGTGGCATCAGACCGGTAAAGGGTCGTTGCCCGAAACAGAGAAAGCTTATCAGCAGGTCGGGCAGACGCAGCACAAGGTGACCGAGTTTATTGATGACATGGCTGCCGCCTACGCCTGGGCTGATGTGGTGGTGTGCCGCTCCGGCGCGTTAACCGTGAGCGAAGTCGCTGCCGCTGGCTTACCGGCGATTTTCGTGCCATTTCAGCACAAAGATCGCCAGCAGTACTGGAACGCGCTGCCGCTGGAGAAAGCGGGAGCCGCCAGAATTTTTGAGCAGCCGCAGTTTACTGCGGAGGCTGTAGCGGATCAGCTACGCCACTGGGATCGCGCAACACTGCTGACAATGGCTGAGCAGGCCCGTCAGGTGGCGATCCCCGATGCGACTGAACGGGTCGCTCAGGAAGTGGCTCGCGCCGCAAAGTAATCATTCCGGTCAGCGCGTCTGACCTGTACCCGGACTGGGTACAAACTGAAATAGCAGGTAACTGAGAGCGATGAATACACAACAATTGGCAAAACTGCGTTCTATCGTGCCCGAGATGCGTCGCGTCCGGCACATCCACTTTGTCGGCATCGGCGGTGCTGGCATGGGCGGTATTGCCGAAGTGTTAGCAAATGAAGGCTACCATATCAGCGGTTCAGATCTGGCTCCTAACCCGGTGACGCAGAACCTGATTGCGCTGGGTGCCACCATTTATTTTAACCATCGCCCCGAAAACGTGACCGATGCCAGCGTTGTGGTGGTTTCCAGCGCCGTTTCGCAGGATAACCCAGAACTGGTGGCGGCACGTGAACAGCGTATCCCGGTGATCCGTCGCGCGGAGATGCTGGCTGAGCTGATGCGTTTTCGTCACGGCATCGCCGTTGCGGGTACCCATGGCAAAACGACCACCACGGCGATGGTGTCGAGTATTTATGCGGAAGCGGGTCTCGATCCGACCTTTGTTAACGGCGGACTGGTCAAAGCAGCAGGCACCCATGCCCGTCTGGGCCACAGCCGGTATCTGATTGCTGAAGCGGATGAGAGCGATGCGTCGTTCCTGCATCTGCAGCCGATGGTGGCGATTGTGACCAACATCGAAGCTGACCATATGGACACCTATCAGGGCGATTTTGAGAACCTGAAGCAGACGTTTATTAACTTCCTGCACAACCTGCCGTTTTACGGTCGTGCGGTGATGTGTGTGGATGATGCGGTTATTCGTGACCTGATCCCACGCGTGGGACGCCATATCACCACGTACGGTTTCAGTGATGATGCTGACCTGCGCATTGAAAATTATGAACAGAGTGGCGCGCAGGGGCATTTCACCCTGATCCGTCAGGATAAAGCACCGCTGCAGATTACGCTGAACGCGCCGGGTCGCCACAATGCCCTGAATGCGGCAGCCGCCGTCGCCGTCGCCAGTGAAGAGGGCATTGAAGACAATGCTATCCTGGCTGCGCTGGAGAGTTTCCAGGGCACGGGCCGTCGCTTTGATCTGCTGGGTGAATTCCCGACAGAGCCGGTCAATGGACAGCCGGGCACCGCGATGCTGGTTGATGATTACGGTCATCATCCCACCGAAGTGGACGCGACAATCAAAGCCGCGCGCGCAGGCTGGCCGGATAAAAAACTGGTGATGGTGTTTCAGCCGCACCGTTACAGCCGTACCCGCGATCTGTTTGATGATTTCGCCAACGTACTGTCGCATGTAGATGTGTTGCTGATGCTGGATGTTTACCCGGCCGGTGAAACCGCCATTCCGGGTGCTGACAGTCGTTCGCTGTGCCGTGCGATTCGTAATCGCGGCAAGGTGGATCCGATTCTGGTGCCGGAACATGACGCGCTGCCAGAGATGCTGGCACCGCTGCTGTCAGGCAATGACCTGATTCTGGTGCAGGGAGCCGGTAACGTCGGCAAGGTTGCCCGCAAGCTGGCTGACACTAAGCTCCAGCCGGAACGCAAAGCGGAGGATCGTCATGGCAGATAAAGTTGCAGTATTAATGGGTGGCACCTCGGCAGAGCGCGAGGTTTCGCTGAACTCGGGTCAGGCCGTCCTCGCCGGATTACGGGAAATGGGCATTGATGCACATGGCATCGATACCCGTGATGTCTCTGTGCTGACGCTGAAAGAGCAGGGCTTTACCAAAGCCTTTATCGCGCTGCATGGCCGGGGCGGAGAAGATGGCACGCTGCAGGCGGTGCTGGAGTTCCTGCAACTGCCGTACACCGGCAGCGGCGTGATGGCATCGGCCGTGACCATGGATAAGCTGCGCACCAAGCTGCTGTGGCAGGGACGTGGTTTACCGTCAGGAAAGTTTGTCTGGCTGACACGCCAGCAGTTTGATGCCGGTCTGGACGCAGAAAACAACGCGGCAATTGCGG
This sequence comes from Pantoea sp. paga, assembly GCF_007558755.1. Taxonomy (NCBI): domain Bacteria; kingdom Pseudomonadati; phylum Pseudomonadota; class Gammaproteobacteria; order Enterobacterales; family Erwiniaceae; genus Pantoea; species Pantoea sp. paga. The sequence goes on along the minus strand of NZ_VLTF01000006.1, from coordinate 119,608 downwards.
CGCTTGGCCTGCCACTATTTGTGAAGCCAGCCTGTGAAGGCTCCAGCGTGGGCATCAGTCGGGTTAACGATCTGAGCGCGCTGCCGGCGGCACTGGACATGGCGTTTAAGCACGACAATGACGTGCTGGTCGAGGCGTTTCTCAGCGGCGCGGAGTACACCGTCGCGATTGTGGGCGATCGTATTCTGCCCTCGATTGAAATAAAGAGCGCCAGCGAGTTCTATGACTATGAAGCTAAATACATTTCTGACGATACTCAGTACGTCTGTCCGGCCGATTTAAGCGCTGAACGTGAAGCGGAATTACAGCAGCTGGTACTGGCGGCCTGGCGTGCGCTGGGATGTCGCGGCTGGGGACGGGTTGATGTAATGACCGATGGGGAAGGGCGCTTTCAGTTACTGGAAGCCAATACCTCACCGGGCATGACCAGCCACAGTCTGGTGCCAATGGCAGCGAAACAGGCGGGCATGAGCTTCCCGCAGCTGGTTGCCCATATTCTGGAGCTGGCCGACTGATATGTCACAGGCGGCGATGAGAGTTCGAAACCGTGAACCGCAGGAGCGTATTCGCACCGGGCGCAGTAACGGTGCCCGACTGTTCGGCATTGTTTTTCTGCTGATCGTCATCGGGATTATGGTTGCCGGCGGGCTGGTGGTACTGAAGTGGATGAACGATGCGTCCCGGCTGCCATTGTCAAAACTGGTGGTGACAGGACAGACGCACTACACCACACACGATGATATTCGTCAGGCGATTTTGTCGCTGGGTCCGCCTGGTACGTTTATGTCTCAGGATGTGGACATCCTGCAGCAGCAGATTGAGCGGCTGCCCTGGATTAAGCAGGTCAGCGTGCGTAAGCAGTGGCCGGACGAACTGAAGATCCACCTTGTGGAGTACACACCGGTGGCGCGCTGGAACGATTTGCATATGGTGGATGCTGAGGGTGTCTCCTTCAGCGTACCCGCCAGTCATGTCGGCAAAGAGACAATGCCGATGTTGTACGGGCCGGAAGGGAGTGAGAAAGAGGTCCTGGCGGGCTATCACAGCATGGATGATGTGCTGAAAGCCCGAAAGTTTACTCTGAAGGTGGCGTCGATGACGGCGCGGCGTTCATGGCAGCTGGTCACCAGCGATGATGTTCGTATCGAACTGGGCCGCAGCGACACCATGAAACGACTGAATCGCTTTATTGAGCTCTACCCGGTGCTGCAACAGCAAGGTCAGAACGAGAGCAAACGTATCAGCTACGTGGATTTACGATACGACTCTGGCGCTTCTGTTGGCTGGACACCGATCGTGATGGAGCCACAGGACAGTAATCAGCAACAGAACCAGGCACAGGCTAAACAACAATGATCAAGGCAACGGACAGAAAACTGGTAGTTGGACTCGAAATCGGCACTGCGAAGGTTGCCGCCCTGGTTGGGGAAGTTCTGCCCGATGGTATGGTCAACATTATTGGGGTGGGCAGCTGCCCTTCCCGCGGTATGGATAAAGGTGGCGTAAACGACCTTGAGTCGGTGGTGAAATGCGTTCAGCGCGCCATCGATCAGGCTGAGCTGATGGCAGATTGCCAGATCTCCTCCGTCTACCTTGCTTTATCGGGCAAACATATTAGTTGTCAGAACGAAATCGGGATGGTTCCGATTTCCGAAGAGGAAGTGACTCAGGATGATGTAGAGAACGTCGTACACACCGCCAAATCGGTGAGAGTACGTGACGAGCATCGCATCCTGCACGTCATTCCTCAGGAGTACGCCATTGACTATCAGGAAGGGATTAAAAATCCGGTCGGGCTTTCTGGCGTGCGTATGCAGGCGAAAGTGCATCTGATCACCTGCCACAACGACATGGCGAAGAACATCGTTAAAGCCGTTGAACGTTGCGGGCTGAAAGTGGATCAGCTGATTTTTGCCGGTCTCGCCTCCAGTTTTGCCGTTCTGACTGAAGACGAACGTGAGCTGGGCGTGTGTGTTGTCGATATTGGTGGCGGTACAATGGACATAGCCGTATATACCGGCGGCGCTTTACGGCACACTAAGGTTATTCCGTATGCAGGCAACGTCGTTACCAGCGACATCGCCTATGCGTTTGGTACACCACCAACGGATGCTGAGGCGATCAAAGTGCGCCATGGTTGCGCGCTGGGCTCGATTGTCGGCAAAGATGAGAACGTTGAGGTGCCGAGTGTGGGCGGACGTCCACCACGTAGCCTGCAACGTCAGACGCTGGCTGAAGTGATTGAGCCGCGTTACACCGAACTTTTGAATCTGGTCAATGACGAGATTCTGCAGTTACAGGAACAACTGCGTCAGCAGGGCGTGAAGCATCACTTAGCCGCAGGCATTGTCCTGACCGGTGGTGCAGCGCAAATCGAAGGACTGGCGGCCTGTGCGCAACGCGTATTCCATACGCAGGTGCGTATCGGACAGCCGCTGAATATTACCGGCCTGACTGACTATGCGCAGGAATCGTACTACTCCACTGCCGTGGGACTGTTGCATTACGGCAAAGAGTCGCACATGAACGGTGATGCAGAGACCGAAAAACGGGTCTCAGTAGGTAACTGGTTCAAGCGTATTAACAGTTGGTTAAAAAAAGAGTTTTAATTTTTGTGAAAGGGGATCATGCTGTTTTCTTTAGTGATCTCCAGGCGACAGGCACATAACGGAGAGAAATCATGTTTGAACCTATGGAATTAACCAACGACGCGGTGATTAAAGTCATCGGCGTCGGTGGCGGCGGCGGTAACGCCGTAGAGCACATGGTACGCGAGCGTATCGAAGGTGTGGAATTCTTTGCTGTGAATACCGACGCGCAAGCGCTGCGTAAAACAGCTGTCGGCCAGACCATTCAGATCGGTAATAACATTACCAAAGGTCTGGGTGCGGGTGCGAACCCGGAAGTGGGCCGTAACTCTGCAGAAGAAGATCGCGAAGCACTGCGTTCTGCGCTGGAAGGGGCAGACATGGTCTTCATCGCAGCAGGTATGGGCGGCGGTACCGGTACCGGTGCAGCTCCTGTCGTGGCTGAAGTGGCTAAGGAGCTGGGTATCCTGACGGTGGCGGTTGTCACCAAGCCGTTCAACTTCGAAGGCAAAAAGCGCATGGCGTTTGCCGAGCAGGGGATCGCCGAACTCTCTAAGCATGTCGATTCACTGATCACCATTCCAAACGACAAGCTGCTGAAAGTGCTGGGCCGTGGTATCTCTCTGCTGGATGCGTTTGGTGCAGCGAATGACGTGCTGAAAGGCGCCGTTCAGGGTATCGCTGAGCTGATCACCCGTCCTGGCCTGATGAACGTCGACTTTGCTGACGTGCGTACCGTCATGTCCGAAATGGGCTATGCGATGATGGGTTCAGGCGTCGCGTGCGGTGAAGATCGTGCGGAAGAAGCGGCTGAAATGGCGATCTCCAGCCCACTGCTGGAAGATATCGACCTTTCTGGTGCGCGTGGCGTGCTGGTCAACATTACGGCGGGCTTCGACCTGCGTCTGGATGAGTTCGAGACCGTGGGTAACACTATCCGCGCCTTCGCCTCTGACAACGCGACCGTCGTGATCGGTACCTCACTGGATCCGGAGATGAACGACGAACTGCGCGTCACCGTGGTGGCAACCGGTATCGGCATGGACAAGCGTCCTGAAATCACCCTGGTAACCAACAAGCCAGCCAGTCAGCCAGTGATGGATCATCGCTATCAGCAGCACGGTATGTCACCGCTGCCGCAGGAGCAGAAACCTGCTGCCAAAGTCGTTAACGACCAGGCTGCGCAGTCGAACAAAGAGCCCGATTATCTTGATATTCCGGCCTTTTTACGTAAGCAGGCCGATTAGGATTAACCCTATAATTGGGATTCTCCGCTCTTTGTGCTAAAGTCTCTGTCCGCTGGTAAAGTATACTGGCGGTCGGACAGGTGATATTGCGAGATAATACGATGATCAAACAAAGGACATTAAAACGTATTGTTCAGGCGACTGGTGTCGGTTTACATACCGGCAAAAAAGTCACCCTGACATTACGCCCTGCGTCGGCTAATACCGGGGTCATCTATCGTCGCACCGACTTGAATCCACCGGTAGATTTTCCGGCTGATGCAAAATACGTGCGCGACACCATGCTGAGTACCTGCCTGGTGAATGATGAAGGCGTGCGTATTTCCACGGTTGAACACCTCAATGCCGCCCTGGCGGGGCTGGGTATCGACAACATTATTGTTGAAGTCGATGCGCCAGAAATCCCGATCATGGATGGCAGCGCAGCACCGTTTATCTATCTGCTGATGGATGCGGGCATCGAGCAGCTCAACAGCGCGAAGAAATTTGTGCGTGTTAAGCAGACCGTGCGTGTGGAAGAGGGTGACAAATGGGCTGAGATCAAACCGTTTAACGGCTTCTCGCTTGATTTCACCATCGACTTCAAACACCCGGCTATCGATTCCAGCTCACAGCGTTATGCGATGAACTTCTCTGCTGACGCCTTTGTTCGCCAAATCAGCCGGGCGCGTACATTTGGCTTTATGCGTGAAATCGAATATCTGCAGTCTAAAGGCCTGTGCCTGGGCGGTAGCTTAGATTGTGCGATAGGTCTGGATGATTTCCGCGTACTGAATGAAGAAGGCCTGCGTTTTGAGGACGAGTTTGTCCGTCACAAAATGCTGGACGCGATTGGCGACTTGTTTATGTGTGGTCACAACATCATTGGCGCATTCACTGCGTTCAAATCGGGCCACGCGCTGAACAACAAGCTGCTGCAAGCGGTTCTGGCTAAGCAGGAAGCCTGGGAATGGGCAACCTTCGAAGACGAAGCTGAACTGCCGCTGGCATTCAAAGCACCGAATCTGGTTCTGGCTTAATTACCCCGGAACGTGAAACGGCTGGTTATGCTGACACCCTCTCCGGTCAGCGGCGCCAGCCGTTTTTTATTGCCTCTTATCACACGCCTGATGACTGCGACCTCGCTCGCAAAGCGTTGTCTGTTCTGCTGATTTGCTGAACAATCACACGCGTTTTCTCTCGCCATCACTTTAATCCCAGGTGTGGATGCCCCACATTAATGATACTATCTGTGGCGCTTTTACAGGCCGAAATCCGTTGCGGCTCGCGGCGGGTACCAGAAAACAAAAGCGCAACAGAGCATGCGCGATGGAAAGGTTGTGATCGGGATTCTTCTGCGCTGGCGACAATTAGGTAGACGCTATTTCTGGCCTCATCTCCTGTTAGGGATGGTAGCGGCCAGCTTTGGCCTGCCAGCCTGTGCGCAAAGCTCCGAACTCAACGCGTCGTCTGAATCTCCGGCCAGCAGTCTCTTTCTTGGCAATGCCACACGCTTTGATCACCTGATCCGGCTGCAGGAAGCATCCCGACGCCCGAGCTTCAGCGTGGATTACTGGCATCAGCACGCCATCCGCACCGTTATTCGTCATCTCTCTTTCACGCTGGCGCCCCAGGCGCAGGCGGAGCAACAGACATTACCGCTGGCGGCACAAAAGCTGGCGCTGATCGACTCACTGCATAGTTTACTGACATCACATTCTGCGCTGCACACTGCACCGCAGCAGATCACTACGCCGCCTCTTTTCATGGCCGTTACCCGCTCATGGGTAGAATGGCATGCCAGCGTGCATGGCATACGCGCCGGACCTGCCCGATTGTTCTGCTAATATTTTTGGTTTTATTCACTCTGTTTAGATTTCGCAGTCCGGAATGCTCCGGCTGAATTGAGAATATATTTATTATGTTAAGCAAAATATTAACCAAGGTTTTTGGTAGCAGTAACGATCGTACTCTGCGTCGTATGCGTAAAGTGGTGGACGTCATCAATAAGATGGAGCCCGATTTTGAGAAGCTCTCTGATGATGAACTGAAAGCGAAAACGGATCTGTTCCGCGAACGCCTGAAAAAAGGTGAATCGCTGGAAAGCCTGATCCCGGAAGCGTTCGCAACCGTGCGTGAAGCGAGTAAACGCGTATTCGGGATGCGTCACTTCGACGTGCAGCTGATCGGCGGCATGGTGCTGAACGATCGCTGCATTGCTGAGATGCGAACCGGTGAAGGTAAAACGCTGACCGCAACGCTGCCGGCCTACCTGAATGCGCTGTCCGGCAAAGGCGTTCACGTGGTTACCGTCAACGACTATCTGGCACAGCGTGATGCGGAAAACAACCGTCCGCTGTTTGAGTTCCTGGGTTTAACCATTGGTATCAACATGTCGGGCCTGCCGGCGGTGGCAAAGCGTGAAGCTTACGCAGCAGACATCACCTACGGCACCAACAACGAATATGGCTTTGACTACCTGCGCGACAACATGGCTTTCAGCCCGGAAGAGCGTGTACAGCGTAAACTGCACTATGCGCTGGTGGATGAGGTCGACTCCATCCTGATCGATGAAGCGCGTACCCCGCTGATCATCTCTGGTCCGGCGGAAGACAGTTCTGAGCTTTACACCAAAGTGAACAAGATCATCCCTCATCTGGTTCGCCAGGATAAAGAAGATACCGAAACCCATCAGGGTGAAGGCGACTTCTGGGTCGATGAAAAAGCGCGTCAGGCTCACATGTCTGAGCGCGGTCTGGTCAAAGTGGAAGAGCTGCTGGTCAGCCAGGGCATCATGGAAGCGGGCGAGTCACTCTACTCTCCGACCAACATCATGCTGATGCACCACGTCACTGCGGCGCTGCGTGCGCACGCACTCTTTACCCGCGATGTGGATTACATCGTGAAAGATGGCGAAGTGGTGATTGTTGATGAACACACCGGCCGAACCATGCAGGGTCGTCGCTGGTCTGATGGTCTGCATCAGGCGATTGAAGCGAAAGAAGGCGTTGAGATCCAGAACGAGAACCAGACGCTGGCCTCTATCACCTTCCAGAACTACTTCCGTATTTACGAGAAGCTGGCCGGTATGACCGGTACCGCTGATACCGAAGCATTTGAATTCAGCTCCATTTATAAGCTCGACACCATTGTCGTGCCGACCAACCGTCCGATGGTGCGTAAAGATCTGGCTGACCTGGTCTACATGACCGAGAAAGAGAAGATCGATGCCATTATCGAAGATATCCGTGAGCGCACCGCCAATGGTCAGCCGGTGCTGGTGGGGACCATCTCGATTGAGAAATCAGAAGTGGTCTCTAACGAACTGACCCGCGCCGGTATCAAACATAACGTACTGAACGCCAAATTCCACGCCCGCGAAGCGGATATCGTGGCGCAGGCCGGTCAGCCAGGTGCGGTCACTATCGCCACCAACATGGCCGGACGTGGTACGGATATTATGCTGGGCGGCAGCTGGCACGCTGAAGTGGCCGAACTGGAAGAGCCAACTGAAGCGCAAATCGAAGAGATTAAAGCGGCATGGCAGATTCGTCATGATGCTGTACTGGCGTCAGGCGGTTTACACATCGTCGGTACTGAGCGTCACGAATCGCGTCGTATTGACAATCAGCTGCGTGGTCGTGCAGGCCGTCAGGGTGACGCCGGTTCTTCTCGCTTCTACCTCTCAATGGAAGATGCGCTGATGCGTATTTTTGCCTCAGACCGCGTCTCGAATATGATGCGTAAACTGGGCATGAAGCCAGGCGAAGCGATTGAGCATCCGTGGGTCACCAAAGCGATTGCCAATGCCCAGCGCAAAGTTGAAAGCCGTAACTTCGATATTCGTAAGCAGTTGCTGGAATATGATGATGTGGCTAATGACCAGCGTCGCGCCATCTACAGTCAGCGTAATGAACTGCTGGATGTGTCTGACGTTAGCGAAACCATCAACAGTATTCGCCACGACGTCTACAAAGTTACCATCGATACTTACATTCCGCCGCAGTCGCTGGAGGAGATGTGGGATGTGCCAGGCCTGGAAGAGCGTCTGCGTACTGACTTCGATCTGAACCTGCCGATTGCAGAGTGGCTGGATAAAGAGCCTGACCTGCATGAAGAAGTGCTGCGTGAGCGCATCATGACCCATGCCATGGAAAGCTACGCTGAGAAAGAAGAGATCGTTGGCGCAGAGATGATGCGCAACTTCGAAAAAGGCGTGATGCTTCAGACGCTGGATTCGCTGTGGAAAGAGCATCTGGCCGCGATGGACTATCTGCGTCAGGGCATCCATCTGCGCGGCTATGCGCAGAAAGATCCGAAGCAGGAGTACAAGCGTGAATCCTTCGCCATGTTTGCCGCGATGCTTGAATCACTGAAATATGAAGTGATCAGTACGCTGAGCAAAGTCCAGGTGCGCATGCCAGAAGAAGTTGAAGCGATGGAGCAACAACGTCGCGAAGAAGCTGAACGTCTGGCACAGCAACAGCAGCTGAGCCATGTTGAAGAGGATCTGCTGGCAGCAGCAGAGCCTGTGGCGGAGCAGAGTGGCGAACGCAAAGTCGGCCGCAACGATCCCTGCCCATGTGGTTCCGGTAAAAAGTACAAGCAGTGTCATGGCCGCATCGCCTGAGACTGAATGCTAATAAAAAAGGAGCCGCTGGCTCCTTTTTTTATGGTCTCTGCCACCCAGGCAACTGCGACTCCGCTGATCTAAAGCGGTTAACATCCGCTACGGCATGCTCTAAAATCAGGCTTCATTCACCCATTACTACCGGATAGTCTCCATGAAGCACCTGCAGGTTGCAGTTGGCATCATTCGCAATGCCAGTAAACAAATTTTCCTTGCCCAGCGCGCGGCGACCTCTTACATGGCGAACAAGTGGGAGTTTCCTGGCGGTAAAATTGAAGCGGGCGAAAGCGCCGAACAGGGATTGATAAGGGAACTTCAGGAAGAGACCGGGATTGAAGTCACCCAGGCACGCCCGATCGGTCATGCAGACCATAGCTATGACGATCTGCGGGTGACGCTGCATTTCTTTCTGGTTGAAGGGTGGAAAGGAGAGCCGTGGGGCAAAGAGGGGCAGCCGCAGCGTTGGGTGGATCAGCATGCGCTGGTCGCGGAGGAGTTTCCGCCCGCGAATCATCAGCTGATTGCGCGTCTGATTGCTGGCGAACTCTGATCGGATGGGGCTGCGCGCCCCATCCGGTTCGGCTATCAGCGATCCTCTTCACTCCAGTTGTCACTGTCGTTCATATCGTCGCGGCTGGGAATACGTTTCTCTTCTGCGGCCCACTCACCTAAATCGATGAGCTGGCAGCGCTTACTGCAAAAGGGGCGCCACGGGCTGAGCTCATCCCAGATCACATCTTTGCCGCACTGCGGACAGGCAACGGTCATCACTTCTTGCTGCATTTTTTACCTCTAACAACAGGCCAGTTGAAAATTAAGGCGAGCCGGAACTTCACCGCGCTCACTATCAAGCGGCATAAAACGAATGGCGTAGCGGCTTTTATGTCCGGACACCTGTGGATAGAGCGCATCCTCCAGCGACAACTGCAGTCGCAGCAGATCGGCGCCTTCGGCATTATCCTGATAAAAACCATTAAGGCTGGTCTGCACATGAAACGCGCCGGACTGGCGGATCAGGTCCAGTATCATCGCCAGCGCATGATGCAGCGGCTCCAGCGTCTGCATCCAGGCTTCGACCTGCGCATCGCGTGCTTCCTGCGGCAGATGGAGCCAGATGTGCAGGCCCGGCAAATCAAAGCTGCAGCATCCACCAGGGATGCTCAGGCGCTGCCGCACCAGGGCAATCAGACGGTCCTCGCGGAGTTGCTGGCCCATACGTGGGGCATTCATTAACTGCGTCGACTGAATTTTGAGTTTATCGCGCAGGGCATTAACCAGCGTCATATCAACACCTGGCACATCAGCCCATGCACGTAACTTTTGCTGCTGACGCTCCAGCTCTTTTAACAATTCAGTACGCATATCGCCCCGCTCAAAAATATCGAGCAACTCGCTAATCAGGCGAAAAAAGGTTAGCGCATTAACGGTTTTATCCAGTGGGACAATTTCATCTAACTGATTGATCAAAAACTCAACCCGTAACCAGGTTCGCATTTTTTCATTCAGTGGGTGTTCAAACAGAACGGGTGTGCTCATGGTATTAATCCTGTTTCGTTGCCGCCAGCCTGAGATAGCGCTGATGGAGTTCGGCAACCTGCGGCAAGGCGTCGTCGGGCTCGCCACTGTTATCAATAATGTCATCGGCACAGGCGAGGCGCTGCTGGCGCGTCGCCTGTGCGGCAAGAATGCGTTTTGCCTGGGCGACGGAAAGATGATCACGCTGCCGGGTGCGCGCTAACTGCGTTGCCTCATCAACATCCACCACCAGTACCCGATCAGCCTGGTGCTGTAACTGATTTTCCACCAGTAGCGGCACCACCCAGAGCACATAAGGTGTGGTGGCTTCGGCGATCAATTGATGCGTCCGGGCATTAATAAGTGGATGCAGCAGCGCGTTTAACCAGCTTTTCTCTTCCGGCTGCTGAAAAATAATGTCGCGAAGTCGGCTACGGTCAAGCTTCCCCTCATCAGTCACTATCGACGCGCCATAACGCGCCTGAATGGCCTGCAAAGCGGGTGTGCCGGGTTCGACAACTTCACGTGCTATCAGGTCAGCATCAATAATTTCCACACCAGACGCTGCGAATGCCTGGGCAATCGTACTTTTACCACTGCCGATCCCCCCTGTAAGCGCGACGATATAGGGCATGTTTCTCACCTGACTTCTCTGTTCGACAGGGCTTCAGGGTAATGATCTGAATAAAAAACGCAAAAATGCGCGTCAGATCACACCGATAAAGCACAATTAAATTTAACGGATTGTAGCGTAAATAAAGTGAAATTCGCAGTCTTGTCGCGCAGCGAGAGGCGCGTATCATAACGTCACTGGAGCTGTGCTTACTTCGTGAACGACGATTCATTGCCACTTACCAGGACACTGTTTATGCGTATTGAAGAAGATTTAAAACTGGGCTTTAAAGATGTCTTAATCCGCCCCAAACGCTCCACGCTGCAAAGTCGCTCACAGGTTGAGCTGGAACGCAGCTTTACCTTCAGACATTCGGGCCTGAGCTGGAGCGGCGTACCGATTATCGCCGCCAACATGGATACCGTTGGCACATTTTCAATGGCTGAGGCGCTGGCCAGCTTCAATATCCTTACAGCAGTCCATAAGCATTACAGCGTAGATGAGTGGCGCGCGTTTATTCAGCGCGTCCCCGCGACGGTATTGCAACATGTGATGGTTTCAACCGGCACCTCGGAGGCCGATCTCAATAAACTGGTCGCGATTATGGCGCTGTCAGACAATCTGCAGTTTATCTGCATCGACGTGGCCAACGGCTACTCTCAGCATTTTGTTGATTTTCTGCAGCGCGCCCGTGAAACCTTCCCGGCTAAAACCATCTGTGCCGGTAACGTGGTAACGGGCGAAATGGTGGAGGAGCTGATTCTCTCTGGCGCGGATATCGTCAAAGTCGGCATTGGTCCGGGTTCGGTCTGTACAACCCGGGTGAAAACCGGCGTGGGTTATCCGCAGCTTTCCGCTGTCATTGAATGTGCCGATGCGGCGCATGGCTTAAGCGGACAGATTGTCAGTGATGGCGGCTGCTCAGTGCCTGGCGATATTGCGAAAGCGTTTGGCGGCGGTGCCGACTTCGTGATGCTGGGTGGCATGCTGGCGGCACATGATGAGTGTGAAGGGCAGGTGGTTGAAGAGAATGGCGAAAGCTTTATGCTGTTTTACGGCATGAGTTCCGAATCGGCGATGAAGCGTCACGTTGGCGGTGTGGCGCAATATCGCGCAGCAGAAGGTAAAACGGTGAAGCTGCCATTGCGTGGCCCGGTTGCTGACACCGCGCGCGATATCCTGGGTGGACTGCGTTCCGCCTGCACTTACGTGGGTGCGGAGCGGCTGAAAGAGCTGACCAAGCGCACCACCTTTATCCGGGTTAATGAGCAGGAAAACCGCGTTTTCAACCGATAGTTATCCGGGGCGCAGCCTGCGCCCCTTAATGCATCGCATCACCCAGCCCGAACACCGGCAGATACATCGCAATCACCAGCGTGCCGACAATGCCGCCAATCACCACCATCATCATCGGTTCCAGCGAAGCAGCCAGTGTGTCAGCGCGCTCACGGGTTTCTGCCTCATGCCATTCCGCCAGACGAGCCAGCATTAAATCCAGCGCGCCCGCCTCTTCGCCGACGCGAACCAGCTGACCGCATAATGGTGTGAACAGCGGATGATGCATCAGCGCCTGATGCAGAGGATTCCCCTGAGCAATGTGCTGCTGCAGTCCGGCCATTGCTTCCCGCCATAGCAATGATGAGAGCGTGACTTCAACGGCTGCCAGTCCCTGTAGCAGAGTTAACCCGGCGCGCTGTGTCAGATTCAGAATGGTGTAGATCTGCGTCAGCTGCGTGCCACGCCATAACCCGGAAAGCAGCGGGATGCGCAGGAAAATCGCCTGCTCACGGCGTTGCCAGCCCGCAGAGCGTCGTCGTAACTGATGCCAGGCTGCCAGCATCAGCGATACGCCGATGGCTAACACCGCTCCCCACTCCTGAAGCGCGGCAGATAACTGCATTACCGCTGCCGTAAAGGCGGGCAGGGGGGCATCAAAGGAGTCATAGACGGCAACGAACTCTGGCAGAACGAACAGCAGCATGCCGCAGGTGACCGCAATCGCTACCAGCAGAATGAACAGAGGATAACGCAGCGCCTTCGCCACCTGATGCCATAACTGCTGCTGCCGGATCTGCTGCCGGGCCAGCTCACTGCAACAGGTATCCAGCTGACCGGTCAGTTCGCCCACCTCCATCAGGGCCGGATAGAGCGCCGGAAAAATCTGCGGCCATTCACGTAAAGCCTGAGAAAAAGGGGCGCCGCTGAGTACCCGATGATGCAGGACAAGCATCAGAGCCCGCCAGCCTGCATGCGGATGGCCCTCAGCCAGCAAAGCCAGACTCTCTGCCAGCGGCAGTCCCGCTTTGAGCAGGGTTGCCAACTGACGAATCAGATCGGTTTTGTGCTGCCACTTCCACTCCCTCTGACGCCACACTTTTTCTCGTTTCCAGCTCACCGGCAGAAGGTCGCGCTGCGCCAGCATCAGCAGCAGGTTATCACTGTCGATAGCCAGTAGCTGGCCACTGACTAACTGGCCCTGGCTATCGACCGCCTGCCAGCGAAATAAAGACGCATCAGCCATCGTCCAGCCCAATCACTCGTTGCATCTCTTCCAGCGAGGTATCGCCCCGGCTTACTGCTTCCAGGCCAGACACCAGCAGAGTGCGTAATCCCTGCTGTTTCGCCAGGCTGAGCAGATTCTCCAGCGGCATTTCGGCGGCGATCGCATTTTGCAGCCTGGCATTGATCGGCAGCAGTTCAAACAGTGCCTGACGGCCAAAATAGCCGGAAAAACAGTGGTCGCAGCCGGGAGCTCGCCAGGTTTGCAAGGTACCGGGCCAGAGTTCCGCAGGATAGTGCGCCACCGCCTGAGCGGGCTGACGGCAATGGGGGCAAAGGCGTCGAACCAGACGCTGAGCAACAATCAGTTTCAGTGCCGAGCCCAGAAGATAACCGGGAATGCCCATCTGTCGTAGCCGGGTCAGGGTCTCGGCGGTGGAGTTGGTATGCAGAGTCGAAAGCACCAGATGTCCGGTCTGTGCCGCTTTAACCGCAATCTCCGCCGTTTCAGCATCGCGGATCTCCCCGACCATGATCACATCCGGATCCTGTCTCAGCAGCGCCCGCAGCACGCGGTTAAAATCGAGGCCGTTTTTAGCATGGATCTGCGTCTGGTTAATGCCGGGCAGGGGGATCTCAATCGGATCTTCAACGCTGCACAGATTTTTTTCCGGCGTATTCAGGGCACTGAGTCCGCTATAGAGCGTAAACGTCTTGCCGCTGCCGGTAGGCCCGGTGACCAGAATCAGCCCTTGCGGCTGCGCCAGCGCGGCGCAGAACAGGCGCAACTGCGCGGCGGGTAAGCCGAGCTTATCCAGCGACAGCGCCGCGCTTTCACTCTGCAACAGCCGGACCACCGCTTTCTCACCACCGTAGATGGGTAAGGTCGCCAGGCGAAAAGAGGCGGGTTTACCGGCGATCTCCAGACTGAACTGACCATCCTGCGGTAACCGGCGTTCGGCGATATCCAGTCCGCCGAGGATCTTTAGTCGCGCCAGCAGCGCAGCAGGCTGGGTGGCGGGCAGGGAAGATAGAGGGTGCAATACACCATCGATACGCAGACGCACACGCAGGCCATCACGGCCGGGTTCGATATGTACATCAGAGGCGCGACGCTCCAGCGCCTGACGCAGGATCAGCTGTGTCGCTTCGATCGCTGATTCTGTGGGCGCCTCTTCGCGCGCTACAAGCGGTGTGTCAGCGTGCTGAAGCTGGTCGAGCCGGGCCTGCGGCCAGCACTCGATTTCAATCTGACACTGGCTGGCAAAATGGAGGGCTTCAGCCAGCCCTGGCGGCACGCTCTCCGCGACGGCAACACGCAGCTGGCTGGCATCATGGTGCAAAACCAGGGCACGATAGCGCTGACATAATGCCGCGATCGCCTCATCAGGCTTGCTCATCGCTGGCTCCTTTATCCGCAAAGCGGAACTGCTGCAGGCAATTGTCGCGCAGGCTATTGTTGCTGCTGGTGCAGCTGCGTTGCCAGCTGATGCCGCCCTCGGTGCTGTCCCAGAGCGGCAGCATTTCAACGCTCAGCCCATTCAGGCTCTCCTGGCCGGTCAGCGTAATGACCCCGTTGGTCACGCTCAGTGCCGAGACATAGCGCGATCCCCTGGCGGCAGGAATACCCGCTTCTCCGGCCTGGCACTGCGTCGGGCCGCCGCGCTCCATGGCGCAAAGCTCAACAGCGGTTTTATAGGGCACCATGGTTTGCAGCATGTCAGTAAGGGCAGCACGCTGCAGATAATTTTGATAAGCGGGCAGGCCGATGGCACTTAAGATTGCCACAATACCCACCACAATCATCAGTTCAACCAGCGTAAATCCACGTTGATAATTCATCACATCGTCTCCGTATTAAGAAGGCGACAGGTTAAAAATCGGGAGCAGTGAAAGACAGGCAGAGATGGGCAAACTGGAAAGTATGATGTGAACAGATTTCAGACTTACAGCGCAGTCGAAACTGCGCCGGAAGCAGGGTCGCAAAATCGCCGTGTTGAGTGACGGCGAGGCAGGCTATTTTTGTTTAAAGCGCATCGAGAGATCCAGCGCCCGCACATGCTTGGTCAGCGCGCCAACCGAAACATAGTCCACGCCGGTCAGGGCGATCTGTGGCAGGGTGGTTTCGGTGACGTTACCGGAGACCTCCAGCAACGCCCGACCCTGATTAAGTTCGACAGCGGCACGCATCGCTTCCAGGCTGAAGTTATCCAGCATCACGATATCGGCTTCCGCTTCCAGCGCCTGACGTAACTCCTCCAGCGATTCCACCTCAACTTCAACCGGCACATCGGGCTGCATCCATTGCGCTCTTTCCACTGCCTGCCGAATCGAGCCGCTGGCAATAATATGGTTCTCTTTGATGAGGTAAGCGTCAGAGAGGCCCAGCCGATGATTACTGCCACCGCCGCACAACACGGCATATTTCAGCGCAGTCCGCAGTCCGGGCAGGGTTTTACGCGTGTCCAGCAGTTGCGTCTGGCTTCCCGCCAGCAGCGCGGCATAGCGGCTGACTTCGGTGGCAACGCCTGAGAGCGTCTGCACAAAATTAAGCGCCGTTCGCTCGGCGGTCAGCAGCAGCCGGGCAGGCCCCTCGATTTCAAACAGCAGCTGGTCAGCCTCGATCTGATCACCATCTTCGACATGCCAGATCAGGGTTGCATGCGAACCGAGCTGAATGAACACCTCTTCAACCCAGCGTTTACCACAGAAAACACCGGCTTCGCGGGTGATGACCTGCGCATCGGCCTGGGTATCGGCGGGTAACAGCTGCGCGGTGATATCGCGGTCAGCGTCGATCTCGCCTCCGAGATCCTCTTTTAACGCCAGCGCAACGCTATCCGGAATGTCACTTTCAATGCGTTTAATCAGCGCCTGACGACGGCTGTCGGGATCATAACCACGGGATGACATAGGCGTTTTACTCCAGAAAGGGAAATGACAGAGGCGGTCACAATAGCCTGAACCGCCATTCGGTTCCAGCAACTGGTCGCATTTCGTTTAGTATCCTTAACACGCAGTGCGTGAATGTCATCAGACCGGCACACTAAGAAGCAAGAATCCTTTATTATTCATGCTATTCTCAGCCGGGTGAAATAAGGAAAACCGCTATGAAAATCAAACAGGGCTGGCTGACCCGCGTGCGTCATGTGCCGTCGCCGCATTGCAACGAACGCCCTGATAATGAGGCACCTTCACTGCTGGTGATCCACAATATCAGCCTGCCACCCGGTGAATTTGGCGGGCCATGGATCGATAAACTGTTCACCGGCACCTTACCGCCCGATGCCCATCCCTATTTTGCGGATATCGCCGCGCTGAAAGTGGCGGCACACTGCCTGATTCGCCGTGACGGGGAGATCGTGCAGTATGTCCCCTTTGATAAACGCGCCTGGCATGCAGGCATTTCGCAGTTCGAAGGACGTGAAAACTGCAACGACTTCTCCATAGGCATCGAACTGGAAGGGACAGACAGTGAGCCTTATAGCGAGGCGCAATATCGGGCCTTGCAGCAAGTGACGCAATTACTGCTGCAACACTACCCGTTAACGCCTGCACGTATCACGGGGCACAGTGACATCGCACCGGTACGCAAAACCGATCCCGGACCTGCTTTTGACTGGGACTACTACAAACAGCTGTTAACGCAGTAAAAATCCTGATTTTTGCGGAGTCAGTATGACGTTGTTTACCTTGTTGTTGGTTTTAGGCTGGGAGCGCCTGTTTAAACTGGGCGAGCACTGGCAGCTCGAACACCGGCTGGAGCCGATCTTTCGCCAGCGCCACCATTTCTCAATGATGCGCACCCTGCTGATGACCGTGCTGGCGATGGCGCTGACCGCACTGGTGATCTGGAGTCTGAAAGGGCTGCTGTTTGGCGTGCTGCAACTGCTCTTCTGGATTGTTGCCGGACTGCTCTGTATCGGTGCCGGGTCGGTGCGGCAGCACTACCACAGCTATCTGAAAGCGGCCAGTCATGACGACGACGCTGCGCATCAGGCGATGGCGGCTGAACTGACGCTGATCCATGGCGTGCCGGTGGAATGCAGCGAGCGCGAGTTCCTGCGTGAACTGCAGAATGCCCTGATCTGGATAAACTTCCGTTTCTACCTTGCGCCAATGTTCTGGCTGGTGGTGGGCGGTCCGTGGGGGCCGGTGCTGCTGGTGGGTTACGCTTTTCTGCGGGCCTGGCAAGGCTGGCTGGCAAAGCACGGAACACCGATGGCGCGTTCACAATCTGGCGTGGATGCCATTCTGCATCTTCTCGACTGGATCCCGGTGCGGCTGGCGGGTGTGGCTTACGCCCTGCTGGGTCATGGCGAAAAAGCGCTGCCCGCCTGGTTTGCTTTGCTAACCGATCGGCATCGTTCTCAGTATCAGGTGCTGACGATCCTGGCGCAGTTCTCACTGTCACGCGATCCGCACACCGATAAAGTCGAAACGCCACGGGTTGCCGTGGCGTTAGCGAAACGTACCTCACTGGTACTGGTGGTCGCTGTCGCGTTGCTGACGATTTACGGCACGCTGGTGTAATCAGCAGGTGGCACGCCGAAATCAGGCGTGCCATCTTCCCGCCAGCTGAAATATTTCAGTCGTGTATGGCGGTTCGGATCCCATAACGGATCGCCTTCAATTTCAGTGTAGTTACGTGCGTGGTACACCAGCACGTCGCGACCCGCCTCATCCTGGGTAAAACTGTTGTGACCCGGCCCATACTGATGGTTGTCCCAGCTGGAGACAAATACCGGCCGTGCAGACTTTTGCCATGCGGCGACATCAAGCGGATCGGCATCAGCAGCAATCGACAGTATTCCCAGACAGTAATTCTCATCGGTGGCGCTGGCAGAGTAGGTCACAAACAGCCGATCCCCGTGACGGATAACCGCCGGTCCTTCATTAACACTAAAGCCTGCGCACTCCCACTCATATTCTGGCCGGCTCAGCATCACCGGCGTGCCTTTCAGCGTCCAGGGATTAAGCAGCTCAGCCAGATAGAGGTTAGAGTTGCCGGGAATCAATGGATCTTTCTGCGCCCAGAGATACCAGTTTTTACCCTGATGCACGAAGTGGGTGGCATCCAGTGAGAAGCTGTCGAACTGGCTGAAGACCCGGCGGCAGGGCTGCCATTCCCCCTGCAGCGGATCTTCCGCCTCACACACCAGCGCATACATCCGGTGCTGAAACAGTCCCTCTTTGATTTCACGCGTCGGTGCTGCGGCGAAATAGATGACCCACTGTCCGTCAATGTAGTGCAGCTCAGGTGCCCAGATTAACTCGCTAAAGGGGCCGCTCTCGGGCTTGCGCCAGACGACCACCGGCTCGGCGCTGCGCAGGCCGGCCAGCGTCGTGGCGCGACGGATCTCCAGCCGGTCATACTCTGGCACCGATGCTACAAAGTAATAGTACTGTTCATGGCGCAGGATAAAGGGGTCGGCGCGCTGCTCGATAAAAGGATTCGGCAAGATTGCGGTCATTTAACATCTCCGGTTGGCGTGACAACACCGTCGCGCAGACGAACGGTGTGTAACTCATGGAAGTTTTCGCGGCGCAGCGCGAGATCCTGCTGGATGGTAATCATCATCTTGCGGTCGACCTTCATCAGTCGTACCACACCGGCGGTAATCAGATAGCCGACACCCGGAATAATGGTGAACAGCAGCATGATGCCGTTAATTGTCTCAGGGGACTGTTGTTTAGCGCCCGCATTGTAGCCATAGATCGACAGCAGAAAGCCGACCATCGCACCGGCAACCGCCAGTCCCACCTTGAGGAAGAACAGGTTGCCGGAGAAGCTGATGCCGGTGATGCGTTTGCCGGTTTTCCATTCGCCGTAGTCATCCACATCGGCCATCAGTGACCAGTGCAGCGGAGAGGGGATCTGATGCAGGATATTCAGCACAAAGTAGGCGACCACGACCATCACGGTGGCATGGGGATCGATCCAGTAGAACCCGCTGGAGAAGAGTGCCAGCGCGATATTGGTCCAGAAGAAGACTTTGAGTTTGCACCAGCGATCGGTGAGCAGTTTCGCCAGCGTGCTGCCGACCATCATGCCAATCACACCCAGGCTGATAAACAGCGTGGCGAAGTGCGTTGACTGGCCCATGACCCAGGTCACGTAATACATGGTGGCCGCCATGCGGATGAAGCCGGGACAGACGTTACAGAAGGTCAGCAGGAGAATGCGTACCCACTGGTCATTCTTCCAGACGTCACGCAGATCTTTTTTCAGGTCATCATTGCTCGGCACGGCAGGGCGGATACGTTCACGTACCGTGGCAAAGCAGAACAGAAACATCGCCAGGCCAATGGTTGCCAGTACCGCCATCGCCATCTGGTAGCCGCGTGCTTTGTCTTCGCCACCAAACCACTCTGCCATCGGCAGCAGGGACAGAGAGAGTATCAGCGTGGCGATGCCGACCATGACAAAGCGATAAGACTGGCAGGAGACGCGCTCACCGGGATCGTTGGTAATCACGCCGCCCAGAGAGCAGTAAGGAATGTTAATCGCCGTGTAGGTCAGCGACATCAGGAAGTAGGTGACGAAGGCCCAGATCACCTTGTTGTGGTAGGTCCAGTCTGGCGTGGTGAACATCATTACGCTGAAGACGACATAAGGCACGGAAACCCACAGCAGCCAGGGACGAAAACGGCCCCAGCGGCTCTGGGTGCGATCGGCGATCGCGCCCATAATCGGATCGGTTACCGCATCGAGCACTCTGACCGAGAGCAGCAGGGTCCCCACCAGCGCCGGGGCAAGGCCGAAAACGTCGGTATAGAAGTAGTTCAGGAACAGCATGATGGCACCGCCAATCATGTTGCATCCGGCATCGCCCATGCCATATCCCAGTTTTTCCCGAAACGGGAGGGCTGTACCTTTCATGGTTTTCTCCTGCGCATCCAGTGTGAACAGGAATTATTGTCAGGAAATCAGCGAGATGAACGGGAGTAATTTGTTATGAAGATGGACAAAACAGTTGCAGGCAGAGAAGTGTGAACTGGATCGGGGCAGTTGAGACGGGCAGGAGGGCGTGAGTAACGTGCTGCAACCCCGCAGGAGGTCGCAGCACGTGGTAAAGCATCAGGCTTTCTGTGTCTGGTTCTTGATAAAGTAACCCACGCCCAGAATCACCAGCCAGACCGGAATCAGCCAGACAGAGATCGCCATGCCCGGCGTGGTCGCCATCAGTACCAGAATCGCCGCCAGGAAAATCAGGCAAATCCAGTTACCCGCCGGATAGAGCAGCGCTTTAAAGCGGGTGGTTACGCCCTGCTTATCTTTCTTACGACGGAACTTAAGGTGCGCCAGGCTGATCATCGCCCAGTTGATTACCAGCGCAGAGACGACCAGCGACATCAGCAGGCCAAACGCTTCACCCGGCATCAGATAGTTGATCAGCACACAGAGCGCAGTGGCGACAGCAGAGACCAGAATCGTTAATACCGGCACACCGCGACGATCGACCTTCAGCAGCGCTTTCGGCGCATTACCCTGCTGTGCCAGACCAAACAGCATACGGCTGTTGCAGTAAACGCAGCTGTTATAGACCGACAGCGCCGCCGTCAGGATCACCACGTTGAGCGCATTCGCTACCATGGCATCGCCCAGTTCGTGGAAGATAAAGACAAACGGGCTGACTTCTGACGTAACACGCGTCCACGGCATCAGTGACAGCAGCACCGCCAGCGAACCAATGTAGAAAATAAGAATACGCCACAGCACCTGGTTGGTCGCTTTTGGAATGCTCACTTCCGGGTTATCCGCTTCAGCGGCGGTGATACCTACCAGCTCCAGCCCACCAAACGAGAACATGATAATCGCCATGACCATCACCAGACCGCCGATGCCATGCGGGAAAAATCCGCCCTGTTCCCACAGGTTGCGCACGGTAGCCTGCGGACCCGCGTGACCGCTGAACAGCAACCAGCCACCGAACAGGATCATGCCAATCACCGCAACCACTTTAACGATGGCGAACCAGAACTCCATCTCACCAAACACTTTCACATTGGTCAGGTTGATAGCGTTAATCATTACGAAGAAGATGGCAGCCGAAGCCCAGGTCGGAAAGTCTGGCCACCAGAACTGGACATATTTGCCAACGGCGGTGAGTTCCGCCATGGCGACCAGCACATAGAGCACCCAGTAGTTCCAGCCCGAGGCGAAGCCTGCAAAGTTGCCCCAGTATTTATACGCGAAGTGGCTGAAGCTGCCGGCGACCGGCTCTTCCACGACCATTTCGCCTAACTGGCGCATGATTAAAAAGGCAATAAAACCGGCAATCGCATAGCCCAGAATAACGGCCGGTCCGGCGGATTCAATGACCGATGCACTGCCCAGAAACAGGCCGGTTCCCACTGCACCACCCAGCGCGATGAGCTGAATATGGCGGTTCTTGAGACCACGTTTCAGCGCTTCGCCTTGCTGTTGTTCCATACAAACCTCGTGATGTTTTTATTCTTCGTTCGCAGCGCAGGACGCTGTAATGAAGTAGTTACAATAACGTATTGATTATTTTACGGTATCTGGCGTGCTGAATAGTGCCATCTGCTACCCTGGCGACAAGAATAGTGATAAGCGAATCGCTTTGCACCTGCTTTCGCCTTTCGTGCTGAGAGTTGACTGAAAAAACGCCGTCCTGGTCACGTCTGCCCATAGCAACTTCTGCCATGAAATTCCGTTAATGACGAATAGGTTTCACTTATGCCTGCCGCTGCGCTAACGCGCTAAGCGGGTGTAAGGTTTGGTAAAAGTGAAATTATTTAACATTTTCGGTAACGCGAATTTTTCATTTTTTTAACCGCAAGTTAGCGCCAGCACAGGCTTTGGGGGCAGGTGAATGTCGAAGACACCATATAGACACAAGGTGAATACTTTGTTACTTTACCGGCACCTCTTTGCAATTGGTATTACCAATTTACTCCGGACGATTGGCTTAATAAGAAGGGATGATGGCTTACAGTAAGATTCGCCAACCTAAGCTCTCCGACGCTATCGAGCAACAGCTCGAATCGCTGATTATGGAAGGGACCCTGCGTCCGGGAGAGAAGCTGCTGCCTGAGCGCGAACTCGCCAAACAATTCGATGTCTCACGTCCGTCTCTCCGCGAAGCGATCCAGCGCTTAGAAGCCAAAGGATTATTGCTGCGCCGACAGGGTGGCGGAACGTTCGTGCAGGAGAATCTCTGGCAAAGCTTAAGCGATCCACTCGTTGAGCTTCTCGCCGACCATCCGGAATCACAGTTTGATCTGCTGGAAACGCGCCATGCCTTAGAAGGCATCGCCGCCTATTACGCGGCACTGCGCGGCACAGAGGAAGACCTGCTGCGCATTCGCGACTGCCATGTGAATATCCAGCAGGCGCAGGACAGCGGCGATTTAGACGCCGAAGCGGACGCAGTGATGCAGTATCAGATCGCTGTCACAGAAGCGGCCCATAATGTTGTGCTTTTACATTTGCTACGCTCAATGGGCCCTATGCTGGAACAAAACGTTCGCCAGAATTTCGAATTGCTCTACTCGCGCCGGGAAATGCTGGCAAAAGTGAGCGGTCACCGCGCCAGAATCTTTGAGGCGATTGTGGCTCGTGAGCCAGAAAAAGCGCGCGAGGCTTCACACCGTCACCTGGCGTTCATAGAGGAAATCTTGCTGGACAGAAGTCGGGAGCAGAGCCGTCGAGAACGCTCCCTGCGTCGTTTACAGCAACGTAAGGAATAACGTGCGACAAAGATCGTACGGACATGTGCGACGAGCCTGCCTGCATCTGCTTTAACAGGCTCCCGATTATTCAACGTATTAGACACAGATAAGGAACACACCCATGTCAGAACGTTTACACAATGACGTGGATCCGATTGAAACTCGTGACTGGCTACAGGCGATCGAATCGGTCATCCGTGAAGAAGGTGTTGAACGTGCACAGTATCTGATTGATCAGGTACTGGGTGCAGCCCGCAAAGGCGGCGTAAACGTGGCTGCAGGATCTTCTGCAATCAGCAACTACATCAACTCTATTGCCGTTGAAGATGAACCCGACTATCCGGGCAATACCTCTCTTGAACGTCGTATCCGTTCCGCAATTCGCTGGAACGCCATCATGTCGGTGCTGCGCGCATCGAAGAAAGATCTGGAACTCGGCGGCCACATGTCCTCCTTCCAGTCTTCTGCGACGATTTATGAAGTGTGCTTCAACCACTTCTTCCGCGCGCGCAGTGAGAAGGATGGCGGCGATCTGGTCTATTTCCAGGGCCACATCTCTCCCGGCATCTATGCCCGTGCGTTCCTTGAAGGTCGTCTGACCGAAGACCAGATGAATAACTTCCGTCAGGAAGTTGACGGTAAAGGCCTCTCTTCTTATCCGCACCCGAAATTAATGCCGGAATTCTGGCAGTTCCCGACCGTATCAATGGGTCTGGGTCCGCTGTCGGCTATCTACCAGGCGAAGTTCCTGAAGTATCTGGAACACCGTGGCCTGAAAGATACCTCTGCTCAGACCGTTTACGCCTTCCTGGGTGACGGTGAGATGGATGAGCCAGAATCTAAAGGCGCGATCACCATCGCGACCCGTGAAAAACTGGATAACCTGGTCTTCATCATCAACTGCAACCTGCAGCGTCTGGATGGCCCGGTTACCGGTAATGGCAAGATCATCAACGAGCTGGAAGGCATCTTTGCCGGCGCTGGCTGGGAAGTGATCAAGGTCATCTGGGGCGGTCGGTGGGATGAGCTGCTGCGCAAAGATACCAGCGGCAAGCTGATTCAGCTGATGAACGAAACCGTTGACGGCGACTACCAGACCTTCAAATCCCGTGATGGTGCCTATGTGCGTGAGCACTTCTTTGGTAAATATCCGGAAACTGCCGCGCTGGTTAAAGATCTGTCCGATGATGAAATCTGGGCATTGAACCGTGGCGGTCACGATCCGAAGAAAATCTACGCGGCACTGAAAAAAGCGCAGGACACCAAAGGCAAGCCAGTACTGATCCTGGCGCATACCATTAAAGGTTATGGTATGGGCGACACTGCGGAAGGCAAAAACATTGCCCACCAGGTGAAGAAGATGAACATGGATGGCGTGCGCTATATCCGTGATCGCTTCAACGTGCCAGTCGCAGATGACAAAATTGAATCACTGCCGTACGTGACCTTTGAAAAGGGCTCTGAAGAGCACACGTATCTGCACGGTCAGCGTGAGAAGTTAGGCGGCTACCTGCCAACGCGTCAGCCGAAGTTCACTGAAAAGCTGGAAATGCCAGCACTCGAAGAGTTCAGTGCGCTGCTGGATGAGCAGAACAAAGAGATCTCAACCACCATCGCCTTTGTGCGTGCCCTGAACGTGATGCTGAAGAACAAGTCGATCAAAGATCGTCTTGTTCCGATCCTCGCAGATGAAGCGCGTACCTTTGGTATGGAAGGTCTGTTCCGTCAGATTGGTATCTACAGCCCGAACGGTCAGCAGTACACCCCGCAGGACCGCGAGCAGGTTGCTTACTATAAAGAAGATGAGAAAGGCCAGATTCTGCAGGAAGGGATCAACGAGCTGGGCGCAGGTTCATCCTGGCTGGCTGCGGCGACCTCTTACAGCACCAACAACCTGCCGATGATCCCGTTCTACATCTATTACTCGATGTTCGGCTTCCAGCGTATCGGCGATCTGATGTGGCTGGCGGGCGACCAACAGGCGCGCGGCTTCCTGGTCGGCGGCACCTCAGGTCGTACTACCCTGAACGGCGAAGGTTTGCAGCATGAAGATGGTCACAGCCACATTCAGTCGCTGACTATCCCGAACTGTATCTCCTACGATCCTTCTTACGCCTATGAAGTGGCTGTCATCATGCATGACGGTCTGGTGCGTATGTATGGCGAAGCGCAGGAGAACGTTTACTACTACATCACCACGCTGAACGAAAACTACCATATGCCAGCAATGCCCGCTGGTGCAGAAGAGGGTATCCGTAAGGGTATCTACAAACTGGAAACGGTAGACGGCAGCAAAGGCAAAGTGCAGCTGCTGGGCTCAGGTTCTATCCTGCGTCATGTGCGTGAAGCTGCGCAGATCCTGGCGAAAGATTACGGTATCGGCTCTGATGTCTACAGCGTCACCTCGTTTACTGAACTGGCACGTGATGGCCAGGATTGTGAGCGCTGGAACATGCTGCATCCGACAGAAGAAGCGCGCGTACCTTATATCGCTCAGGTGATGAACGACGCACCTGCTGTCGCCTCAACCGACTACATGAAACTGTTCGCTGAGCAGGTTCGTAGCTATGTCCCGGCCAGCGATTATCGCGTACTGGGTACCGATGGCTTTGGTCGCTCTGACAGCCGTGAGAACCTGCGTCATCACTTTGAAGTTGATGCATCTTATGTGGTGGTTGCCGCGCTGGGTGAGCTGGCTAAACGCGGCGAGATCGAGAAGAAAGTGGTGGCCGACGCGATCACCCGATTCAATATCGATGCCGATAAAGTTAACCCGCGTCTGGCTTAAGAGGTAATAGAGTAATGGCTATCGAAATTAAGGTACCGGATATCGGGTCTGACGAAGTTGAAGTCACCGAGATTCTGGTGAAAGTTGGCGACAAGGTGGAAGCCGAGCAGTCGCTGATCACCGTGGAAGGCGACAAAGCCTCAATGGAAGTGCCGTCGCCGCAGGCTGGCGTAGTGAAAGAGATCAAAATCTCTACCGGTGACAAAGTTGAGACCGGCTCACTGATCATGGTGTTTGATGCTGAAGGCGCTGCGGAAGCAGCACCTGCGGCGGCCGAAGAGAAAAAAGCGGACGCGGCCCCAGCGCCAGCTGCTGCTGCGGCCACTGCCAGCAAAGAAGTGGCTGTGCCGGATATCGGCGGTGACGAAGTTGAAGTCACTGAGATTCTGGTGAAGGTTGGCGACAAAGTCGAAGCCGAGCAGTCACTGATTGTGGTGGAAGGCGATAAAGCGTCGATGGAAGTTCCGGCTCCGTTCGCGGGTGTGGTCAAAGAGATCACTATTTCCACCGGCGACAAAGTCAGCACCGGTTCAGCCATCATGGTCTTTGAAGCAGAAGGCGCAGCACCGGTCTCTGACGCGAAGCCAGAAGTGAAAGAAGAAGCAGCATCGGCACCTGCCGCGGCTGCAGGCGCAAAAGACGTTAACGTTCCGGATATCGGCGGTGATGAAGTTGAAGTTACCGAGATCCTGGTCAAAGTCGGCGACAAAGTTGAAGCTGAGCAGTCACTGATTGTGGTTGAAGGCGACAAAGCCTCTATGGAAGTGCCTGCGCCGTTTGCAGGTACCGTCAAAGAGCTGAAAGTGGCGACCGGCGATAAAGTCAGCACCGGCTCACTGATCATGGTGTTCGAAGTCGAAGGTGCTGCTCCGGCTGCCCCTGCGGCCGCGAAACAGGAAGCCGCACCGGCTCCTGCTGCCAAATCTGAAGCTAAAGCCGCGGCACCCGCTCCAGCTAAAGCGGATAGCAAAGGTGAGTTCGCAGAGAACGACGCTTACGTTCACGCTACCCCGGTGATCCGTCGCCTGGCGCGCGAGTTCGGTGTTAACCTGGCGAAAGTCAAAGGCACCGGCCGTAAAGGTCGCATTCTGAAAGAAGACGTGCAGACTTACGTGAAAGAGGCCGTGAAACGCGCTGAAGCGGCACCAGCTGCAGCCAGCGGCGGCGGTCTGCCTGGCATGCTGCCATGGCCGAAAGTTGATTTCAGTAAGTTTGGCGAAATCGAAGAAGTCGAACTGGGTCGTATCCAGAAAATTTCTGGCGCGAACCTGAGCCGTAACTGGGTGATGATCCCGCACGTTACGCATTTCGACAAAACCGATATCACCGATCTGGAAGCTTTCCGTAAGCAGCAGAATGCTGAAGCAGAGAAGCGTAAGCTGGATGTGAAGTACACCCCGGTGGTGTTCATCATGAAAGCGGTCGCGGCGGCGCTTGAGCAGATGCCACGCTTCAACAGCTCGCTGTCTGAAGATGCGCAGAAACTGACGCTGAAAAAATATATCAACATCGGTGTGGCGGTTGATACGCCAAATGGCCTGGTGGTTCCGGTCTTTAAAGACGTGAACAAGAAAGGCATCACCGAGCTGTCTCGTGAACTGATGGCGATTTCGAAGAAAGCGCGTGACGGTAAGCTGACAGCGGGCGACATGCAGGGCGGATGCTTCACCATATCCAGCCTGGGCGGCCTGGGCACCACGCACTTTGCGCCAATCGTGAACGCGCCGGAAGTGGCTATCCTGGGTGTTTCTAAATCGGCGATGGAGCCGGTGTGGAACGGTAAAGAGTTTACTCCGCGTCTGATGATGCCGATTTCTCTCTCCTTCGACCACCGCGTAATCGACGGTGCTGATGGTGCGCGATTCATCACCATCATCGGCAATATGTTGTCTGACATTCGTCGTTTAGTTATGTAAATGTAAAGAAGGCCGGCGGAAGCCGGCCTTCCTGTAACGATTCGTCGCGCCGCGGTTGGCAGTTTGTTAACAATTCTGTAAACTCTTGCGGTGAAAGTCCCGGTGGAACAAGGGCATTATAAGAAAGTCTGACCCGCCGGATATCAATTAAGAGGTCATGATGAGTACAGAGATTAAAACCCAGGTCGTAGTACTTGGGGCAGGTCCTGCAGGTTACTCTGCAGCCTTCCGTTGTGCGGATTTAGGTCTGGAAACCGTACTGGTAGAGCGTTACAGCACCCTGGGTGGTGTTTGTCTGAACGTCGGTTGTATCCCATCTAAAGCGCTGCTGCACGTTGCTAAAGTGATTGAAGAGGCGAAAGCCCTTGAAGAGCACGGCATTGTGTTTGGCCAGCCATCTACTGATATCAACAAGATTCGCAGCTGGAAAGAAAAGGTTATCAACCAGTTGACTGGCGGCCTGTCAGGAATGGCAAAAGGTCGTAAAGTGACCGTGGTTAACGGCCTTGGCAAATTCACCGGTGCTAACACCCTGGTGGTTGAAGGAGAAGGCGGCGCGACCACCATCAACTTCGATAATGCCATTATCGCTGCGGGTTCACGTCCAATCGAACTGCCATTCATTCCACATGAAGATCCACGCGTCTGGGACTCTACCGATGCGCTGGAACTGAAAGAAGTGCCGAAGCGCTTGCTGGTCATGGGCGGCGGCATCATCGGTCTGGAAATGGCGACGGTTTATCATGCGCTGGGTTCAGAGATCGATGTGGTTGAGATGTTCGACCAGGTTATCCCGGCTGCGGATAAAGACGTGGTGAAAGTCTTTACCAAGAAAATCAGCAAGAAATTTAACCTGATGCTGGAAACCAAAGTGACCGCCGTTGAAGCAAAAGACGATGGCATTTACGTTTCAATGGAAGGTAAAAAAGCACCAGGCGAAGCGCAGCGTTACGACGCGGTGCTGGTGGCGATCGGCCGTGTGCCGAACGGTAAAGGTCTGGATGCCGGTAAAGCGGGCGTGGAAGTGGACGATCGCGGCTTCATTCGCGTCGACAAGCAGATGCGTACCAACGTGCCACACATCTATGCTATCGGCGACATCGTCGGTCAGCCAATGCTGGCGCACAAAGGCGTGCATGAAGGCCACGTGGCGGCAGAAGTGATCTCCGGTCTGAAGCACTACTTCGATCCGAAAGTGATCCCTTCAATTGCCTATACTGAGCCAGAAGTTGCCTGGGTCGGTCTGACCGAGAAAGAAGCGAAAGAGAAGGGCATCAGCTACGAGACCTCCACCTTCCCGTGGGCAGCCTCAGGCCGTGCTATCGCTTCTGATTGTGCAGACGGTATGACCAAACTGATTTTCGACAAAGAGACGCACCGGATTATTGGTGGCGCGATTGTCGGTACTAACGGCGGCGAGCTGTTAGGCGAAATCGGTCTGGCGATTGAGATGGGTTGTGATGCGGAAGATATTGCGCTGACTATCCACGCTCACCCGACCCTGCATGAGTCAGTTGGTCTGGCAGCAGAAATCTTCGAAGGCAGCATCACCGATCTGCCTAACGCGAAAGCGAAGAAGAAATAAGTTTCTGCTACTAAAGAAAAAAGCTCCCGTTTTGGGGGCTTTTTTTTCGCCTGGAGTTTGGTGCTGTATGGCAAGAATCGATTTGGGTTAACATTAAAGGTAACCCCAATAACCCTGAAAACGTTGCCTGTGAGAGTTATTAGAGTTATCGTACTTTCATCGGGACGCGACAGGACACAGGGATGGATAGCAGCACGTTAATTTCCGAAATGAAGGCTGATGGCTGGGTTCTGACAAGGATAAACGGTAGCCTTCACCATTTCACACATCCGACAAAACCGGGGCTGGTTACAGTACCCCATCCTAAAAAAGACTTACCGGTCGGTACGGTAAAGAGCATCAGGAAACAAGCGAGAATTTAATCCCGCTTGCCCGTAGAGGTATGAATATGTTTTATCCAATCGCGATTGAAGCGGGTGATCACGAACACGCATACGGCGTAATCGTTCCCGATTTACCAGGGTGTTTCTCTGCCGCAGATACTCTTGATGAAGCCATCAAAAACGCCAAAGAGGCTATCACGGGGCATATCGAATTATGTGTAGAGCTCGGTCATGAGATCCCTGCCGTGTCCACCATTGAGGCTCTGGCCACGAATCCTGACTATCAGGGTTATATCTGGGCATTGGTTGATGTTGATGTCATTCGCTTGCTGGGCGGCTCTGAAAAAATCAATGTCACTTTACCCAGGTCGCTAATTGATCGGATTGATCGTTGTGTGGCTTCACACCCGGAATACAAAAGTCGCTCGGGCTTTCTGGCTCAGATAGCGCTTGAGCGTATTACTGCTCCGATTAACAGGCCTCAAAAGTAAGTCTGCGCGATAGCTAAATTTATTGGTGGCAGAAGAATCAAAAGGCACAGTTTATGAGTTTTTACCCCTTCAGCCGCTGCCATGATCTTTCTCACGTATGGTCAGGTTAATGTCTCTAATGATGCTTTATCCTGATTGATAAAACCGGTGTAAGAATGCATATTCCGGTGAATCTGGATGGACTGCGGCTGATTCTCTTCCTGACTCTTATAAATCAGTGAGTTACTGATCTTTAAATACGTGAATTTAGTGGTGATTTTTTATGAGGGTAAAATCATCATATTTTACAGCTATATATGTTAAGAGTGTTCCCCGCGCTAGCGGGGGTAAACCGCCTGGCAGCAGCAGCCGATGCTGCTGAAACTGCGTGTTCCCCGCGCTAGCGGGGATAAACCGGCCATTACTGATGCACTGGAGGGATTCCATGTGTGTTCCCCGCGCCAGCGGGGATAAACCGAGTCTCAATTGTTCGGCAGCGTCGTAATCTGTGTGTTCCCCGCGCCAGCGGGGATAAACCGAGTCTCAATTGTTCGGCAGCGTCGTAATCTGTGTGTTCCCCGCGCCAGCGGGGATAAACCGCCGTGGTGTTGGCGTTCTGCTGTGACATGTTGGTATTCCCCACGCCAGAGGGGAATACACCGGCAGTTCCCCGCCGATATTATTTTTCAATGCCCAGTCTATCCTTCACAAATCACGACTAAACCTTCATCTAACCACGCATCTCCCATGCAGCCACCCGTTCAATAAACATCTGTGCCAGTGCAGCAATGGCGCTGTTGCCGGGCAGTCTCTCTTCGTTCATATGCATCACCAGCGAACTACTGCGTCGGCGGCCCTGTAACAGCGGCAGTGGACGGAGCTCACCGCTCTCTAACAGTGCGGCGATATTCTGTTCCGGCAGCCAGCCATAACCTAACTGATGCTGGACCGCTTCAATGGCTGCCGACAGCGTCGTGAAGGACCAGTTTTCCGCCTGATCGCCATTGACCTCTGACTGCTGCTGTTGCTGACGATCCAGAATGGTAATGCAGGGCCAGCGTGCCAGCGTAGCAGCACTAAGCGGGGCGGATTCACGATGCAGCGGGTGGTCGCGATGGGCGACGGCGACGAAATCGACACTCATCAGGCTTTCGCCTGCTAACGGCGTGTCGCCATATTGTGCCACCAGCCAGAGATCAGCCTGATTTTCCGCCAGTCTGTCAGGCGTTTCGCTTCGGACGATTTCGCTAAACCAGATGCGGACATGCGGATAGCGTTGCTGAAAGGTCTGAAGCACATCAAACAGCAAGGGTTTGGGCAGCGTCGCATCGACCATCAGATCGATGCGCGACCGTTCGCCGCGTTGCAGTGCACTGGCCTGCGCCTCAAGCGCGCCGAATCCCTCCAGCAGCGGACGCACCTGCGCGAGCAACTGATGTCCCTCTGCACTCAGAACAGCGCGGCGGCCCTCCTGCTGTAACAGTGTCAAACCCAGTCGCTGTTGTAACAGGCTCAGCTGATAACTCAGTGATGACTGGCTGCGATTGTTCTTCTCCGCTGCCAGCGCAAAACTCCCTTCATTCACTACGGCATCAAGCAGATACCACTGTTCGAGTGTTGTCTTGTACATGATAACTCATCTAAAAATTAAATGATTTAGTGCTAAAAATAGCGTTATTAATCGGTTTTGTAACGCGCAATAATCTTCTCAAGGAAAACAAATGAGGAATTAACTATGAGCACTTTCGATAAACATGACCTGTCTGGCATCGTCGGCAAACATCTGGTTTACACCTATGACAACGGCTGGAATTACGAGCTCTACATTAAAAACGCCAGCACCATCGACTATCGCATTCACAGCGGTATGGTCGGTAATCGCTGGGTTAAAAATCAGCATGTCTATGTCGTTCGTCTGGCGCAGGATGTCTATAAAGTTTCCTGGACTGAACCAACCGGTACCGATGTCAGCCTGGCCGTTAATCTGGCTGATAAAATTTTCCACGGCACCATCTTCTTCCCGCGCTGGGTAATGAATAATCCGGAGAAAACCGTCTGCTTCCAGAATGATCATCTGGAAGAGATGGCAAAATTCCGCGAAGCGGGCCCGGCTTATCCAACCGAAGTGATTGATGAGTTCGCGACGCTGACCGTAATCCGCGATGTGGGTGAAAATAACGAAAGCGTGATCGACTGTCCGCCAGACCAGCTGCCCGCCAATTTTCCGGACAATCTGAAAAATTAAGCATGCACAGAAGAGGTCATGACGACCTCTTCTGAATAGCAGTTTCTGTCTTGTAGCTTCTGACGTGTAACTTGCGAGGACGAAAAATGGATTTATCGACGAAGGTTTTTATCAGTAGTGACCAGCACGACGGTTTCGGTGTCAGTTCCACCCTCATCATGGGCGAGAAAGAGGCGATGTTAGTTGATGCCCAGTTTACGCTGGCGAATGCGCATCGGTTAGTCGCTGAAATTATCGAAACTGGTCTCGACCTGAAACGCATTTTTATTACGCATCTGCACCCCGATCATTTTCTGGGTCTTGAAGTGATTAAATCCGTCTTTCCGGATGCCGAAATTTTCTCTTATAAGCAGGTCGCCGAAGACGTTAATGATGCCTTCGACTTTAAAATTGATTACTGGGGTAAGCAGGTATTAAAAGAGAATGGTGCCCGCACCACCTTTCCGATTACTGAACTGGAAGAGGATACAATCTGGCTGGAAGGGCAGCAGATTAAAATTCTGAGCGATCTCAGCGGCGATTGTATCCGGGTCACACCGCTCTGGATCCCCTCGACCAAAACGCTGATTGCCTCAGATGTGGTCTTCGCTGACGCACACGTCTGGATTGCCGATATGCGTACGCCGGAGCGTATGGCGAAATGGATGGAAAGTCTGGATACGCTCGAAGCGCTGGAGCCGAAAGTGCTGATTCCCGGGCACTCGCGAACCACGCCAAGCCTTAGCCCGTCGGCAATTGGCTTTACCCGCACCTATATCAAAGATTTCATTAAGACGCTGCATAAGGTCAATAACAGCGAAGAGCTGGTGCAGGAGATGGAGCGAATTTATCCCAACCTGCCAGTGAAAATCTGTCTCGACTACAGCGCCCGGATTCTGAAAGATCACTACGTCTGGCCGGGTGACTGGCCGGAATCCCTGCGGGAAATGAAAACGACGCTGTAATCCTCTTAAGCGCAAAACAGACCAGGCTGATTTCCGGCCTGGTGTTGTTATCCTCCTGAGCTCACCTCCGCTATAAACCCGATGCGCGCCGGCTTCTATTCCTGTCAGTTATCTATTTCACTGAATCACTTCGCTAAAGTCACGGCAAAGCTGACGTAAACCTGCAGCCATTTGTGCGGAATGCGGTACGCTGCAGAGAGACCCATTCAGCCGACTCAGCTGGCTGATGCGGGGAGTTAAGCGGGCAGAATGGCCGTAGTGGATTATGTTGTATTTTTGTAAACAGATTAACAAACAGACGAAATACTGCTATTCTGCCCTCCGCGAAACCGGGCACCTCAACCTGGACGAGAAAGGGAAGATTGTTCTCCATAAGTGAGCAAGGTGGTCGGAAAGCCCTACATAATGAGAGCGAGGATAACGTCGTGCTAGAAGAATACCGTAAGCACGTTGCCGAGCGTGCTGCCCAGGGAATTGTACCTAAGCCTTTAGAGGCTTCCCAAATGGCCGCGCTGGTTGAACTGCTAAAAAATCCACCTGCGGGTGAAGAAGAATTTTTGATCGATTTATTGGTCAACCGCGTCCCACCTGGCGTCGATGAAGCGGCGTATGTCAAAGCTGGTTTCCTGGCGGCTGTCGCTAAAGGCGAAGCAACCTCTCCTCTGATATCTTCTGAAAAAGCGGTTGAACTGCTTGGCACCATGCAGGGCGGTTACAATATTCATCCGCTGATTGAGGCACTGGACGATAGCAAACTGGCTCCTATTGCCGCTAAAGCCCTTTCACACACGCTGCTGATGTTCGACAACTTCTATGATGTCGAAGAGAAAGCGAAAGCGGGTAATGAATACGCGAAGCAGGTGATGCAATCCTGGGCAGATGCAGAATGGTATCTGTCACGGCCTGAACTGGCAGAGAAGATCACGGTTACCGTGTTTAAAGTCACTGGCGAAACCAACACCGACGATCTCTCTCCGGCCCAGGATGCCTGGTCACGTCCAGACATTCCTCTGCACGCCCTGGCGATGCTGAAAAATGCCCGTGAAGGCATTGAGCCTGATGAAGCGGGTAATATCGGCCCGATCAAACAGATCGAAGCTCTGAAGACCAAAGGCTTCCCGCTGGCGTATGTCGGTGATGTTGTCGGAACCGGTTCTTCACGTAAATCCGCCACCAACTCGGTGCTGTGGTTTATGGGCGACGACATCCCGAACGTGCCAAATAAAAAAGGCGGCGGCGTGGTGCTGGGCAGCAAAATTGCACCCATCTTCTTTAACACCATGGAAGATGCGGGCGCACTGCCCATTGAAGTGGACGTAAACAACCTGAACATGGGCGATGTGATCGACATCTATCCATTCAAAGGCGAAGTCCGCAACCATGAAACCAATGAGCTGCTGGCCAGCTTCGAGCTTAAAACCGAAGTAGTGATTGACGAAGTGCGCGCCGGTGGCCGTATTCCGCTGATCATCGGTCGCGGTCTGACTACTAAAGCGCGCGAGTCGCTGGGTCTGCCGCACAGCACCGTATTCCGTCAGGCGAAAGATGTCGCGGAGAGCACCCGTGGTTTCTCACTGGCGCAGAAAATGGTTGGCCGCGCCTGTGGCGTTACCGGCGTTCGTCCGGGTGCCTATTGCGAACCTAAGATGACCTCGGTTGGCTCGCAGGATACCACCGGCCCGATGACCCGTGACGAGCTGAAAGATCTGGCTTGCCTGGGCTTCTCTACCGATCTGGTGATGCAGTCGTTCTGTCACACCGCCGCGTATCCTAAGCCGGTGGATGTGAGCACGCACCATACGCTGCCAGACTTCATCATGAACCGCGGTGGTGTGTCACTGCGTCCGGGTGACGGCATCATCCACAGCTGGCTGAACCGTATGCTGCTGCCGGATACCGTTGGTACCGGTGGTGACTCGCACACCCGTTTCCCTATCGGCATCTCTTTCCCGGCGGGTTCAGGCCTGGTGGCGTTTGCCGCCGCGACCGGCGTTATGCCGCTCGACATGCCGGAATCGGTTCTGGTGCGCTTCAAAGGTAAGATGGAGCCGGGCATTACCCTGCGCGATCTGGTTCACGCCATTCCGCTGTATGCCATCAAACAGGGGCTGCTGACCGTTGAGAAGAAAGGTAAGAAAAACATCTTCTCTGGTCGCATCCTGGAGATTGAAGGTCTGCCGGATCTGAAAGTCGAGCAGGCGTTTGAGCTGTCCGATGCGTCAGCAGAACGTTCCGCTGCGGGCTGTACCATCAAGCTGGATAAAGCGCCGATTATCGAATACCTCAGCTCCAACATTGTGCTGCTGAAGTGGATGATCGCAGAAGGCTACGGCGATCGTCGTACGCTGGAGCGTCGCATTGAAGGTATGGAGAAATGGCTGGCCGATCCTCAGTTGCTTGAGCCGGATGCCGATGCTGAATATGCCGCGGTGATCGAAATCGATCTGGCTGAAATCAAAGAGCCAATCCTCTGTGCGCCAAACGATCCGGACGATGCACGTCTGCTCTCTGACGTTCAGGGTGAGAAGATCGACGAAGTGTTTATCGGCTCATGCATGACCAACATTGGTCACTTCCGTGCAGCCGGTAAACTGCTGGATAGCCACAAAGGCCAGCTGCCAACCCGTCTGTGGGTGGCACCGCCAACCAAGATGGATGCGGCGCAGCTGACCGAAGAAGGCTACTACAGCGTATTCGGTAAGAGCGGGGCGCGTATTGAGATCCCAGGCTGTTCACTCTGCATGGGTAACCAGGCACGTGTTGCAGATGGTTCGACGGTGGTCTCTACCTCGACCCGTAACTTCCCGAACCGTCTGGGTAACGGCGCTAACGTCTACCTGGCGTCAGCGGAGCTGGCTGCAGTCGCGTCTCTGCTTGGCAAACTGCCAACGCCGGATGAGTATCAGCAATTCATGGCGCAGGTCGATAAAACGGCCAGCGACACGTATCGCTATCTCAACTTCGACCAGCTGACGCAGTACACCGACAAAGCTGATGGCGTGATTTTCCAGACCGCGGTCTGATTCTTCACCTTGCAGGCATGAATAAGGGGCGATGATTCGCCCCTTTTTTTCGTCTCAGCATGGGGGAGAGAGACGATCAAAAGCTGGCTTTCGGCAGACAGCCTGTAATAATGCGCGACGTGTCACACTTTGCAGCGAGAGCAGCACGGACACTTATCAGGTGAGGCGACGACGTTGAGAGGAACGGGCGATGGAATATGAATTTTTACGCGATGTGACCGGACAGATTAAGGTTCGCATGTCGATGGATCATGAAGCGGTCGGCCACTGGTTCAACGAAGAGGTCAAAAACGATCCGGGATTGCTGGATGAAGTTGAGGCCGCCATTGAAGATGTCAAAGGCAGCGTACGTCAGTGGCAACGGATCGGCAGCGAGTACACTATTCTGCTGGATGAAGAGGAAGTGATGATCCGCGCCAACCTGCTGGCTCTGGAAGATGACGGTATGGAAGAGGGGATGAACTACTACGACGAAGAGAGCCTCTCATTCTGCGGCATTGAAGATTTTCAGCTGGTGATCGCCGCGTATCGCCAGTTTATGAACCAGTACGGCAAACCCGTACGGTAAGACAGTAAGGCAATCCCTTACGGTTATAAGGCCGGGCGAACTCAGCAGCCCGGCCTGTTAACTAACTCAGCGATGCACCACCGCACATGACCAGCTGCTGGCCGGTGATCGCCGCCGCCGCAGGGGAGAGCAGGAAATCGACCAGTCCGGCCACTTCCTGCGGCTGAATATAGCGGCCAATGGGTGGCAGACGGGGCGGTGAACTGGCCCGGCCCGGCTGTTGCAGCATCGGTGTTTCGGTGGCGCCTGGCGCCACAATATTGGCAGTAATGCCGCGCGGAGCGAGTTCCGCTGCCCAGCTGCGCACCATACCGATCATCGCCGATTTGGTGGCGACATACTGACTGCGGCCTGCCGCGCCGCCTGACGTACGACTGCCCAGCAGCACAATTCTGCCACCCGCACGCATCCGCGGTGCAAAATGATTCGCCAGCTGTTCTGCGGCGGCAACATGCAGTTGCCACAGACGTGCGCTGGCGCTCAGATCCAGCTCTCCAAGCGGTGCCGCCTGCATTATACCGGCTGCATGGATCACCGCCTGCGGCACCGGCAGCGCGTCCAGCAAAGCCTTCAGTGCCGCGCTGTCGCTGATATCGATCTGATGGCTCTGCCAGCCCGCTTCTGCCCGGCTTATCGCCGAGCGGCTCAGGCCGGTCACATGCCAGCCTTCATTTAGCAGGCGATCCACAACCGCCTGACCGATGCCGGAGCTGGCCCCGGTCACCAGCGCCATCCGTTCAATCACGCATCACCTCCCTGCACCCATGACTCCTCAACCCGTACATATTTAATCGCCTGACGATACCAGGTGTAGGCGATATGCAGTTCGCCATCCAGGCCCTGTTTAATGCTGGGATAGGAGAACTCACGGTTTAATTTCTGCTGGGAGTTATTGGTCATGCAGTAGCCATCGCCCTCATCCAGATTGCGCTGCAGCGGCCAGCTTTTACCGCCATCCGTTGAGATAGCCAGCGTCATCGGCGCACGAGGCGCACCCCAGAAAGCGGTGCGGCCGCTGTGCACCACCGGCTCAGCGGCGACGGCAACATCACTTTCCTCTTCATCATCTTCAATTTCGTCATACAGCGACAACCGGCGTTCGCTGGCACCTTCGGCGCTCATGGCATTGAACACCAGCGCCAGATGACCATTGCGCAGCGTTGTGACCTGAATTGAGGAGTTATTGTTGGGCAGCGACAACGGCTGTGGCGCGCTCCAGCTTTCACCCTGATCAAACGAGCGGCTCTGATAGATGTGGTCGGCCCAGCGGCTGCGGTAGAGCGCCAGCAGCGAGCCATCATCCAGCAGGGTAACGTTCATATGAACGCAGCCGGTGCTGTCAGGCACGCTTACGTCGCGCCAGCTCTGGCCTTTATCTTCTGAGATTTTTACCGCGCTCACGTCATAGCTGCCGACCCACTTTTCGCCGGGCTGCGTCAGGCAGTAAAACACCGGCAGCAACCAGTTACCGTTGGGCAGCACCACAATCGGCTGGCGAATAAAGGTGCCGGGCTTATCCAGCAGCGTTTTGATCTCCCCCCAGCTCTGGCCCAGATCGTGAGACTGGCGATAGCGAACTATCGCGGTGTCCTGATTGCCCGATTTCTGCGCCGTCCACAGCAGCCACAGCACCTGGTCGGGATCGAGAAACAGCACCGGATTCTGTTCTGAACGGCCCGGATCGTCAGAGAGTTTTTGTGCTTCACTCCAGCGATCGCTGCCTTTTCGCAGCCGTGAACACCAGACAGAGATATCGGCAATCCCTTCCTGCGTGCCGCCAAACCAGACGCAAAGCAGATCGCCATCGGGCAGCGGCAGCAGGTTAGCTGCGTGGTTTTGCGGGCAGGAGGAGGGCAGCATCGCAACCTGCTGCGCGCTATCCTGCGGGTGAGGCGCAAGCAGGCCGGTGCGTTCTGCGGTGACGGTTTCCTGAGTCATATTAGGCTCCACTGTTTTGTGCATTGTGTTGCGATTGAGGCTGAGACTGGCGTGACGGGATACAGCGGTCAATCACCATAATAATTGCCGGGGTGATCAGCGCCACGTACATATTGTCGATACCAAACGGGTTACCCATCAGGAACCAGACGGAGGTGACAACGCAGGCGCCAATCAGACCGGCATTGGCGCCGCGTGTGCTCTTAAACCACGGCAGGTAGAACGCCATGATCGCCACAACGGTAATGGACAGGCGAATCGCACGGGTAAAGAACGAGAGCTTCAGCACTTCCGGGAAGAACAGAACAAACAGCAGCGGGAAGAAGCCGATGCCAATCGAGATCCAGCGCGTCATTTTAAATTCGCGCTCTGGCGTAGGATTACGATAAGGCACGTAAAAGTCTTTCACCACCAGCGAGGCGATGGCCAGCGCCACGGTACCGACGCTGACGAAAATCGAGGCCACCAGCGAGGTGGTGACAATGCCCGCCAGCCACGGTGACATATCCTGCAGAAATACCGGCAGCGCATAGAGGCTCTTGATATCCGGGT
The DNA here is from genome assembly GCF_007558755.1 of Pantoea sp. paga. Taxonomy (NCBI): domain Bacteria; kingdom Pseudomonadati; phylum Pseudomonadota; class Gammaproteobacteria; order Enterobacterales; family Erwiniaceae; genus Pantoea; species Pantoea sp. paga. Next base: position 80,486 of record NZ_VLTF01000006.1, on the reverse strand, counting down.
GAGCAAACTTCGCTGCCACGCCAATCAGCGCCATCGCCAGACCAATCGGCAGGCAGAAGAAGAAGGCGACCCAGGTAGCGCGCTTCGCTGACTTCACATCTTTGGTGGAGGAGATCGCCTGGATCACAAACTGGGTACAGAAGATCGAACCTACAGTCCCGATCAGCCAGGCCACAATCGTACTGGCACCGACGTGACCATCCCATGTCCAGTAGAACGCCGGCATTTTCTCCATCATTGGGGCGACGCCCCCGGTCATCTTCAGCGCCACATAGAGGATAATCAGGATCCCCATATACTTGATGGCGCTGTGCAGCAGCGTGACCCAGGCCACGCCTTTCATGCCGCCAAACGCAAAGTAGAAGGTGCTGACCACCGCAGTGATAAAGGCAGCCTGGGTCAGGTCGATCTTCAGCACGGTGGAGATTGCCGCCGCGCCGCTGATGTAGTTACCGACGTTCACCAGCAACAGCGCATAGATCATGATCAGCGAGATAATATTCTTGGTCGAGCTGCCATATTTCTCGGCGATAGCACCGGAGATAGTGATCTTTCCGGTGTTGTAGATGCGCTTAACCAGAATCAGGCCAAACAGCGGGAAACCAATAGCTGCACCAATCACCGACCATGAGGCGGCGAAGCCATCTTCAAACGCCGCCTGCGCGGTGCCGATGGTGGATTTTGCCCCGATATATTCAGACATCAGCATAATGCCGACGATAAAAGCAGGCATGGCGCGCGAGCCTTCCATAAAGTCGCCGCTGGTTTTACTGCGCAGCCGCCAGGTGAGCCAGGTGGTGAACAGGATATAGGCGACCACCATGCCGACGATCAGTAAGGTGCTCTCAGTTGAAAATGCTTTCATCATGACCTCGATTGTTCTGGCAGATGGCGACCATCAGGTTCGTTCTCATCTGACCGGTAGGGTGCAAAGGTGATGGACGTTATTGCAGGTAGTGGTTCACGATTTGACGGATCTGCTGCTGCTCTTCGGCGCTGAACTGCACCGCATAGCGGCTTTCACCCACCTCAAAGCCCTGCAGGCTGACCGCTTTTTTCACGGCGGCCGGTGAGAAACCGATGCTGTAAAGCGCGGTGCGCAGGCCGGTGACGTTCTCCTGTGCCTGATGCGAACCGGTAATATCGCCCGCATGGAAGCGCGCCCAGATGGCGTTAATCGCCTCTGGCGCCACGTTTGCCAGCCCGGAAATTGAGGCGGAGCAGCCATCCACGAAACCCTGGTGGATCAGCGAGTCCGGGCCGTTCAGCACATCAAAGTCCTGACAGTCGGCGGTGGCCTGCAGAAAGCCGCTCAGACTTTCATAGCTGCCTGCTGAATCTTTAATGCCGATGATGTTCGGGTGCGCGGCCAGCGTACGAACGGTCTCTGGCTGCAAGGTATTGCCAGTACGCGCCGGGATGTTATAGAGGAATAGCGGCACCGTAAGCGCGTCAGCCACGCGCTGATAGTGGTCGATCAGCTCCTGCTGTTTAAGCGGAACAAACCACGGCGTGATCGCGGAGACAGCATCTACGCCAAGATTGGCAATCTGTTTGCCGAGCCGGATAGTTTCACGGGTCGAAATCTCTCCGATGTGCGCCACCACCGGCATCCGGCCGTTAACTTCATCGACGCAGGTGGTGGTAACCGCGATCTTCTCCTGCTCGTTCAGCACAAAGAATTCGCCGTTGGTACCGCCGCAGAAGATGCCGTTACCGGCGTTGATCTGGCGTCTGACCTGTTCGCGTTGCCTCTCCGGATCAAAGGCACCTTCCCGGTCAAAAGTGGTGACGATGGCGGTCAGTACACCGTTTATTTTCTTATTCATGACAATCCTCATTACGCCTGGCAGGAAGGGAAAAGCGTCAGGTAGACGGCGCGCACATCGTCGGCGGTGACCGCCATCGGCACGTTGTTCATCAGACGCTGGACGTCGAGCGCGGCTTCCACTAACCAGGGCAGGTGATCCGGGCTGATGCCCAGGGCTTCCAGGCTGGCAGGCAGCTGCAGCCGCGCTACCAGCGCGGTGAAGTAGTCGACCAGCGCGTGTGATTTCTCTTCATCGCTTAAACGGACGTCGGCGTCGGGCAGCAGATCATAGGCCTGAGCGAATTTGCTCACCGCCGCCGGACGGACAAAGCGCATGCAGGGAGCCAGCAGGATGGCGTTGGCGACGCCGTGTGGCAGATGATATCTGCCGCCGAGCGGGTAAGAGAGGGCATGCACCAGATGTGTCCCGGCATGGGCAATCGATGCACCGCCATAATAAGAGGCCCAGAGCATCTCCAGGCGTGCCTGCAAATTTTCTGGCTCGCGCAGGGTGGTTTCGAGATTAGCGAACAGTTTCTTCATCCCAGTCAGCGCATAGTTGTCGCTGACCGGGTTGGCGACATTGGCGGTAAAGCACTCAATCAGATGGCAGAGGGCATCAATACCGGTTGAAGAGGCGATGTGAGCCGGCATGCTGGTGGTCAGTTCCGGCACCAGGGCCACCACATCGGGTAGCATCACCGGTGAAATAATGCCGACTTTGGTCTCTTTCTCCGGGATCGCCAGGATCGCATTGGGCGTCGCTTCAGAACCCGTGCCTGCGGTGGTAGGGATCAGTATTGAACGGGTACGACGCTGCGGTTTTTCGCCTGCCAGCAGGGCGTCCAGCGAAGGCGCGGCGTCGATGCACAGCACTGAGAGCAGCTTCGCCACATCCAGCACGCTGCCGCCGCCGATGCCAATCACTATATCGACCTGGGGCCGGGAGAGCGTCGCGATAATCGCTGCCACATCATGCTGGCTTGGTTCAGGCGGGACGCTGTTGACCACGCTGATACCCGGAACCTGATCCCGAAGTTGACCCATCAGCGCCTGCACTGCCGGAATCGCCTCAATGTTCCGGTCAGTGACCACGACTGCTGTCGATATCCCCTTCAGCAGATAGCGCATGTCGTTTAACGCCTGATAACCGCTAATCACCGTGCTGTTAATGTTCATTTCATACCCTTATTTCTGTCCTGTCTGAGCAGATGATTAATCTTGCTCAGTGCAATGCGAAGTCAGTCACTCTCTGTGGCTAATTTTATAAGGCATATCGATTTCGATTAATTTGAACTTGCTCACATATAATCAATCATGATTGAATATAATCAAATGCAGCGGCAATCGCCTGACAGGAGTGAGGATGGGCTCATCATTATGGAAAACCCCGGTGCTGGTCATCGCCGATGACTTTACCGGTGCCAACGATGCGGGTAGCGGACTGGCACAGGCTGGCGCCCGCGTACATGTGCTGTTTGGCACTAAGGCACCGTTGCCAGAGGACGCTGCGGATGTGCTGGTCATCAGCACCGACAGTCGGGCAGTCAGCGCCAGCCAGGCCGCAGAGCGCGTCGCTCAGGTGGTGCAGCACTTCGCCGCACAGCTTCAGCAGGGCTGGCTGTTTAAAAAGATCGACTCCACGCTGCGCGGCAACGTCGGTGCTGAAACCGCGGCTGCGCTGCACGCCAGCGGCAAAAGGCTGGCGCTGGTTGCGCCAGCCGTGCCACGACTGGGCCGCACCACACGCGAGGGTAAAGTGTGGGTCAATCAGCGCTTACTGACAGACACCGAATTTGCCAGCGATCCGAAAACCCCGATCCTCAGCCCCCGCGTACTCGATCAGATGCAGATCGACGGCACGGAGATCGATCTCCCGACGCTGCGCAGCGATCGGCTTGATGCGGTGTTAGCGGCGGCGCACGGCGTCGTGGTGGTGGATGCCGAAAATGAAGCCGATCTGGCGCGACTGATAACCGCTGCGGCGCGGCTGGCAGAGAAGCCGCTGCTGGTGGGAGCCGCCGGATTAAGCGATGCGCTGGGCGCAGCGCTCTCTGTTCGCCCGTCGCGGCCCGTGCTGGCAGTAGTGGGATCGATGAGCAGCAGCGCGCAGCAGCAGATCGCCACGCTGCTTAAACAGCGGGCAGTTGAGATAGTGGATGTCGATATCCGTCAGCTGTTTCAGCAGCCCGCCTGGCCCGACCGGGATCGCTGGATCCAACAGGCTGAAACCGCACTGCGTGCCGGTCGCCATACGGTGATCCGCACCTGCCAGCATGAATCCCAGCGTCACGACATCGGGCATCTCAGCCAGCAGCACAGCGTGACCCGCCAGCAGCTGGGTGAAGCGATCAGTCAGTTGCTGGGCGAAATAACCCACAGCCTGTGCCGGACACAGCTGCCGCATGCGCTCTATCTGTCGGGAGGCGACGTGGCGATTGCCGTTGCCCAGGCACTGGGGGCCAGCGGCTTTAAAATTCAGGGTCTGGTGGCGGGCTGTGTGCCGCACGGGGTTCTGCTTAACAGTGAATTTACTCTGCCGGTAATGACCAAAGCGGGTGGCTTTGGTGATGAAAATACCCTGGTAGCAGCCATTGGTTTTATTGAGGAGAAGTCGAGTGAGTAAAATTATTGCGATCACCATGGGCGATCCGGCGGGCATCAGCCCGGAAATCATCATTAAGTCACTCTCTGAAGGTGAGCTGAATGGCATTCCTGCGGTGGTGATAGGCTGTGCCAGTACGCTGCGCCGCATTATGGCGATGAACATTACGCCACAGGCCGAGCTGCGGGTGCTGGACCGGGTGCAGGATGCGCGGTTTGCACCCGGCATCATCAACGTAATCGATGAGCCCCTGGCCGATCCCGACGCGCTGAAACCTGGCGTGGTGCAGAAAGAGGCGGGAGATCTGGCATGGCGTTGCGTGAAGCGTGCTACAGAGCTGGCACTGGCGGGCGACGTGCATGCCATTGCCACCGCGCCGCTGAACAAAGAGGCGCTGCATGCGGCGGGCCATCTCTATCCTGGTCACACTGAACTGCTGGCGCATCTTACCGGGACCAAAGATTACGCCATGGTCCTCTACACCGATAAGCTGAAAGTGATTCATGTCACGACCCACATTGCGCTGCGTAAGTTCCTCGATACGCTGAACCAGACGCGCATCAAAACCGTGATTGGTATGGCGGACACTTTCCTGCGTCGTGTCGGTTATAGCGCCCCGCGTATCGCCGTGGCGGGCGTTAATCCGCACGCTGGTGAGAACGGCCTGTTTGGCGATGAGGAGATCACCACCGTGGCACCCGCTATTGAGGCGATGAAAGCGCAGGGGATTGATGTCTACGGGCCTTGTCCGCCGGACACGGTGTTCCTGCAGTGCCAGGATGGACGGTATGACATGGTGGTCGCGATGTACCACGATCAGGGGCATATTCCGCTTAAACTGCTGGGCTTTTATGATGGCGTCAACATCACCGCAGGCCTGCCGTTTATCCGCACCTCTGCTGACCATGGCACCGCATTTGATATCGCCTGGACAGGTAAAGCGAAGTCTGACAGCATGGCGATCTCTATTAAACTCGCGATGCAGCTCGCATAGGGATATATGAAGGGACAGAGCCGTCTTGACCAGATTATGGATTACCTGAAAAGCCATAATCTGGTGACTGTTGAGCAACTGGTTAGTGCGATTTCCGCCTCACCCGCCACGATTCGCCGTGATTTGATTAAGCTGGATAAAGAGGGCGTGATCAGCCGCAGTCATGGCGGCGTTACCCTGAATCGTTTTATTCCTGCCCAGCCGACCACGCTGGAGAAGATGCAGCGTAACCTGGCCGAGAAGCAGGCGATTGCAGAATGTGCCGCCAGCTTTGTCCGGGCGGGTGATGCGGTCGTGCTGGATGCGGGCACTACCATGCTGGAGCTGGCGCGGCAGCTCACGCATCTGCCGCTGCGGGTCATCACTGCCGATCTGCACATTGCACTGTTTTTGTCTGAGTTTAAGCAGATCGAAGTGACGATTATCGGCGGACGTATCGACGACTCCAGTCAGTCCTGTGTGGGCGAACATGGACGGCGGCTGCTGCGCAGCATCAATCCCGATATCGCCTTTGTCAGCTGTAACTCCTGGAGCCTTGAGCGCGGCATTACCACGCCGACGGAGGAGAAAGCGGGGCTGAAACACGATCTTCTGGCCAATGCGGCTCGTCGGGTCTTGCTGGCGGACAGCAGTAAATATGGCTCCTGGTCGCTATTCTGCGCTTCTCCGGTGGACGACCTGACCGATGTGGTGACCGACAGCCGGTTAGATGAGGCTGTCTGCCGCACGCTGCGCGAGCGCGGGATTACGCTGGCACTGACCTCCGCCTGAACAGAACGCGCCGTGTTGCTCTGACCTGATCAGCAGGACGAGAACAGCACCGCGCGTTTATCTTTAACTCTCGCCGTTAACGCGTGCCCTTTTCGCGCGTAGGTATCATTCTCTTCGCACGTAATCGCGGGGGCGTCCATCGAAACCCGCTCAAACCTCAGTCCGGCGGTTGCCGTGATGAAAAAGCAGGGGGAACAAGAGGGAAGGAGACGCGCAGGTTATGGGCTATAACGCTGCGCGCCTGATAATCAGAGGGTCTTCAGGCCCACTGAGGGGATATTTCTGCCGTAGTAGATCTCACGCATCTCTTTCCAGAGCAGATCGGTAATGCGCTTGTGCTCCTGCGGAGTGAGATCTTCCGGGCGGGTGTTAAACAGGTAGTGTTTAAGGTCGAACTCTTTCAGCAACATCTTGGTATGGAAGATGTTTTCCTGATAGACATTCACATCCACCATGTCATACATCGCTTTCATATCTTCAGACATGAAGTTCTGAATCGAATTGATCTCGTGATCGATGAAGTGCTTCATCCCTTTCACGTCACGGGTAAAACCGCGCACCCGGTAATCGACGGTGACAATATCGGACTCCAGCTGGTGGATCAGATAGTTCAGCGCTTTCAGGGGCGAAATGACGCCACAGGTTGAGACTTCAATGTCTGCACGGAAGGTGCACAGACCGCCTGCCGGATGGCTCTCCGGATAGGTGTGCACGCAGATATGACTTTTATCGAGATGAGCCACCACCGAGTTGGGCAGCGGACCGGGGTGCTCTGAGTTATCGATATCTTTCGGATCGATCGGCTCTTCGCTGACCAGAATCGTGACGCTGGCCCCCTGCGGCTCATAATCCTGGCGCGCAATGTTGAGCACGTTAGCCCCGATAATGGAGCAGGTCTCGGTCAGGATTTCCGTCAGACGGTTAGCGTTATATTGTTCGTCAATGTAGGCGATGTAACCATCGCGTTCAGCTTCAGTATTCGCATAGCAAATATCGTAAATACAAAAACTCAGGCTTTTCGTCAGGTTGTTGAAGCCATGTAGTTTTAGCTTTTGCAATTTCGTTCACCCCCTTAGAAATGCACTATCAGCACGCGGCAGATAACGCATTCAACAGATATTGCGGCAGGGCAAAGCTGCCGGTATGGATTGCTGGCGTGTAATAACGGCAGGTCAGGCCAGCGGCCTCGAAACGCGCCTTTAAGGTCGCGGTGTCGAGCTGGCGCAGCGCCGGATTATCACTCGCCCAGGCAAAGGTCATAATGCCGCCGTAGTAGGTCGGAATCGCCGCCTGATAGAAACTGACGTCCGCAAAGTAATGTCCCAGTTTGCGATGGCTGTTAACGGCCTCCTCCTGCTGCAGGAAACAGACGCCATTTTGCGCCACAAAGATGCCATTTTCATTAAGGGCCGCTTTGCATCCGGCATAAAATTCCGAGGTAAACAGACTCTCGCCCGGACCAATCGGATCGGTGCAGTCGGAGATAATGACATCAAACTTTTCCTGCGTCTGATTAACGAAGTTCACCCCGTCATCAATTACCAGCGTAAAGCGCGGATCGTCATAGGCACCCGCGCTGTGGTTCGGCAGATACTGGCGGCAAAAGGTCACCACGCCCGCATCGATCTCCACCATGGTAATCTTTTCGATCCCGGGATGACGTGACACTTCACGCAGCATGGCGCCGTCACCGCCGCCAATGATCAGAACGCTCTTCGCCGCGCCGTGCGCCAGCAGCGGAACGTGGGTCATCATTTCATGGTAGATAAATTCGTCGCGTTCGGTGGTCTGAACGACGCCGTCCAGCGCCATTACGCGGCCCATCGCGGCATTTTCGAAAATGATTAAATCCTGATGCGCAGTCTTCTCACGGTACAGCTCTTTATCAACCGTGAAATACTGGCCAAAACCGGCATGAAGGGTTTCATACCACGTTTCATTGTGGGCCATGGTGCTCTCCTCTGATGACATCGCCATGAAGATGGGCGGCATATGATAGCTAACACTGACCGTGGTTGCACGGTCAATGTCCGGCTGCAGAGGAAAGAATCGTTACCTGACGTAGGCCAGCAGGCTCAGCGAATCGCGGGCCAGTGACTTGCACTTTTTGTCGTTGGTGATGGCGATGCCGCTGAGATCGCGATAGCTATCTTCACCCAGCGCTTTCATGTTGTAGTTGCTGTAGTTGCTTAAATCCCAGCGGTTCTGCTGAGCAAAAAAGACCAGCGCTTTGCGAATCTGCGCGTCCGGTAAATCCTGATAGCCACAATCATTTTTCAGATAGACGAAAACCGCCGTGAGATCGGCCAGATCTTCCGCTTCGGATTCGCTCAGGGCAAAACTGGTGGAGGAGAAGCCAAGGAGTCCCGTCAGCAGCAGGATCCTGATACTTTGCTTCATAGTCGTTCTCTTCAATGGATATTGTTAATGACGTTAGCACAGTTGCTCTCAGGTTTTCGATTAATTTGCCGCTGTGGGCTACTGCACCGCCTTTTTTTCGTCAGATTCGCACGGTCAGGACTTGACCTTCCCATAAGGTCAGGGTTTAGGCTGTGCGCTCTGATGCCACAAGGATGATCACCATGCAACGTCGCCATTTCCTGAAACTTACTGCCGCACTGAGTGCAGCCGGAGCATTGCCGCTCTGGAGCCGTTCGCTGATGGCAGCCACCCGTCCGCTGCTGCCGATTCCGTCTCTGCTGGAACCCGATGCCAGGGGCAGCTACAGCCTCACCGCGATGCAGGGTACCACCCAGTGGAACGGCAAAGCGGTGCCGACCTGGGGCTATAACGGCAGCCTGCTGGGGCCGGTGCTGAAAATGCAGAGTGGCAAACCGGTGACGGTGAACATTCATAACCGGCTCAGCGAAGCGACCACCCTGCACTGGCACGGGCTGGAAATCCCTGGTGCAGTGGATGGCGGCCCGCAGGCGGTGATTGCGCCTGGCGGCTCGCGTCAGGTCTCTTTTACGCCCGATCAACCCGCCGCGACCTGCTGGTATCACCCGCATCTGCATGGCAAGACCGGGCATCAGGTGGCTCAGGGGTTGGCGGGACTGATCCTGCTGGAAGATAAAGAGAGCGGAACGCTGCGATTGCCCTCGCAGTGGGGTGTGGATGATGTGCCGCTGATTTTTCAGGATAAGCAACTGACCAAAGATGGCAGCCGCATTGATTATCAGCTCGACGTGATGCGCGCCGCGGTGGGCTGGTTTGGCGACATGATGCTGACCAACGGCGTGCACTATCCGCAGCATGCGGTGCCGCGCGGCTGGCTGCGTCTGCGTCTGCTCAACGGCTGCAATGCCCGTTCGCTGCATGTTGCCGCCAGTGATAAACGTCCTCTCTACGTGATCGCCAGCGATGGTGGCCTGCTGGCCGAGCCGGTAAAGCTCGACTCGCTGCCAATCCTGCCGGGCGAGCGTTTTGAGGTGATGATCGATACTTCTGACGGTAACAGCTTCGATCTGGTGACGCTGCCGACAGAGCAGATGGGCATGACGCTGCCGCCGTTTGACCAGCCGCTGCCCCTGGTGCAGATCCTGCCGCTGCGGGTGATGGCCAGCGCCACGCTGCCGGATCAGCTGGCGACGCTGCCAGCGCTGCCCTCAACCGACGGCCTGACGACACGCTGGCTGCAGCTGATGATGGACCCGCAGCTGGACCAGCAGGGCATGCAGGCGCTGATGCAGCGCTACGGCGAGAAAGCGATGGGCAAGGGCGGTCATCACACGATGCCGGAAAAAACGGCTGCCGAGCCGATGCCACCAATGGAAAATATGGATCACAGTATGCACGGCAATACGCCGCCCGCCGGTTACGATTTCCGCAACGGCAATAAGATTAATGGCCAGGCCTTTGATATGACGAAGCCGTCGTTTGCGGTGAAGCTGGGTGATTACGAGAAGTGGACGATTTCAGGTGAGGGTGACGCGATGCTGCACCCGTTCCACATTCACGGTACCCAGTTCCGTATTCTTTCAGAAAACGGCAAACCGCCAGCCCCGCACCGGCAGGGCTGGAAAGATATGGTGAATGTCGACGGCTGGCGCAGCGAAGTGCTGGTACGCTTCAACTATGTCGCCGCCGCAGAACACGCTTACATGGCCCACTGCCATCTGCTGGAGCATGAAGACACCGGCATGATGCTGGGCTTTACCGTCAGCTGATTACGCCTGATCCAGCGCCAGCTTCACATCTTCGATCAGGTCGCCGGCGTTTTCGATGCCAATCGACAGCCGCACCGTGGCGTCAGTGATCCCAATACGCTGACGCACCGCCTGCGGCACGCCGGAGTGGGTGGTGCTGCCAGGATGGCTGGCCAGCGACTCGGTTCCGCCCAGGCTTACCGCCTGCTTAAACAGCGACAGCGCATTAAGAAAACGGAACGCAGCGGGCTGATCGCCGACGATATCAAATGAGAAGGTCGAACCGGCACCGCTGCACTGCTCGCGATAAGTTTTCCCTTCGGCGCTCTCCGCATCCAGATAGGGCAGCCAGTGCAGCTTCGCCACTTTCGGGTGATCGCGCAGAAACGCCGCGACCGCTTCCGCATTCTGCCAGGCTTTCTCCATGCGTAGCGACAGCGTTTCCAGCGAGCGGCTGAGCATCCAGCTTGAGTGCGGATCCAGCTGCGTGCCGATTGCGCTGCGCAGGGCGCGCACTTTCGCCATCAGCGCTTTACTGCCCATCGCCGCGCCTGCAATCAGGTCAGAGTGACCGCCAACATACTTGGTCAGCGAGTAGAGCGACAGGTCAGCGCCCAGCGTCAGCGGCTGCTGGAACAGCGGGCCGAGCAGCGTGTTGTCACAGGCGATAATCGGTCGTGACCCCTGCTGCTGGTCAATCTCATCAGCGATACGCGCCATCAGACGGATATTAACCAGGCTGTTGGTAGGATTCGCTGGCGTTTCAATCAGGATCACCGCTACCCTGCCCTGGGCCATCGCCTGCTGAGCGGCTTCACGCACTCTGACTTCATCATTGCCGTCGCTGAAACCCACCGCTTTGATGTCCAGATTGTGCAGCGTCTTGCTAAGCAGGGTTTCGGTGCCGCCATACAGCGGCTGGGAATGCAGGATCACCTCACCCGGACGGGCAAACGTCAGCAGGGCAGTGGAGATGGCGGCCATGCCGGAAGAGAAGAGCGAACAGCTCTCCGCCTGCTCATAGACCGCCAGCCGATCTTCCACAATTTCGCTGTTAGGGTGGTTAAAGCGGGAATAGACCAGCCCACCCGATTTGCCTTCCGGCGGCTCACGTCGGCCAGAGACGTAATCAAAGAAATCCCGTCCCTCTTCGGCGCTGTCAAAGACAAAGGTTGATGTCAGAAAGACCGGCGGCTTCACCGCACCCTCAGAGAGGCGGGGATCATAGCCATAGTTCAGCATCTGGGTTTCAGGGTGCAGCGGCCTGTCGCCGATATGCGTTTTTTTGCTTGAAGATGAAGTCATTGTGATCTCCGGCCAGCGGCGCGAGTAGGGTAACGATCTGTTGGATAAAGGCTACCATGTAGCGAATCATGCTGGTAAATGCCAGAATGTTCTAAGGTAATGCGCATTTCAGCGAGCCGCAGGCGGCGGGTAATAATTTTCGCGACGTAATCGTTTGCTTATGGTGCCGCACAGCCGTCGCTGCTGCGTCTGTGATAGACTCCGGGGCTTTTCTGACGTAACCGGGCTGAACGCAATGAAACACACTGTTGAAGTGATGATCCCTGAACAGGCAATCGCCACGCGCATCGCTGAACTGGGCAAAGAGATTAACGACCACTACCGCGACAGCGGCAGCGATATGGTGCTGGTGGGGCTGCTGCGCGGCTCCTTTATGTTTATGGCTGATCTCTGTCGCGCCATCGATGTGCCGCATGAAGTCGACTTTATGACGGCTTCCAGTTACGGCAGCGGTATGTCCAGCACGCGTGATGTGAAAATCCTGAAAGATCTGGATGAAGACATCCGTGGCAAGGATGTGCTGATTGTCGAAGATATCATCGACTCCGGTAACACCCTGAGCAAAGTGCGTGAGATTCTGCAGCTGCGTCAGCCAAAATCCCTGGCGATCTGTACCCTGCTCGATAAGCCAGAGCGCCGTGAAGTCGAAGTGAACGTCGAATATGTCGGCTTTGCGATTCCGGATGAGTTCGTGGTGGGCTTTGGTATCGACTATGCTCAGCACTATCGCCATCTGCCTTATATCGGCAAAGTGGTGCCGCTGGAATCCTGATACCGCTCTACCGCACATTCTTCCAAGGCCTGCACCGGTTGCCTGGTGTAGGCTATGCCGCGCTTTACGCTGCGACAGGCTCAGGCCTCGCCGTTCTTCCGCAGATTAGCAATGCCGTGGCGGTAGCGCTGTTCGAGGATCTCCCGGCTGTTTGCTGTCACATCAAGGTTACGCAGACAGCCGTCCTGAATGCCGTATACCCAGCCGTGCAGGGAGACATCCTTACCGCGTTTCCAGGCAGATTGCAGTACGGTCGAGTGCCCCAGGTTGTAGACTTGTTCAATAACGTTGATTTCGCACAGTTTGTCCAGGCGCTTATCCGGCGGGAGTTCCCCCAGCAACACGCTATGCTTGTACCAGAGGTCGCGGATGTGCAGCAGCCAGTTGTCGATTAATCCCAGCTCCGGGTTATCCATCGCCGCCTGCACGCCGCCGCAGCCGTAATGGCCGCAGACGATAACGTGTTCCACTTCCAGCACTTCGATAGCGTACTGCACCACGGACAGACAGTTCAGGTCGGTGTGGATAACCAGATTGGCCACGTTGCGGTGAACAAAGAGTTCGCCGGGTTCCAGTCCGGTCAGACGTTCGGCAGGAACACGGCTGTCAGAACAGCCAATCCACAGGAAGCGCGGTTTTTGTGCCTGGGCGAGCCGCTCAAAAAAGCTGGGATCTTCTTCAACCAGTAATTTTGACCATTCGCGGTTGTTTCTGATCAGGGTGTTGATGTCTGTCATGGTGTTGAGCGACCGGTTACTGCGCAGAGTGCGCGCGCGTACTATATGACAGGGCCTGATAAATTTAAACGGCATTGCAATGCCATCAAAACAGGGTATGGATGCAGAATGACTTATGCACTGGAACTTTCCCGGCTGACCAAGACCTATCCCGGCGGCGTGCAGGCGCTGAAGGGCATCGATCTTAACGTTGAAGCGGGTGACTTTTATGCGCTGCTGGGGCCAAACGGTGCCGGTAAATCGACCACCATCGGAATTATCAGTTCGCTGGTTAACAAATCCGAGGGCAGCGTGCGGGTGTTTGGCTACGATCTCGAAAAAGATGTGGTGAATGCCAAGCGCCAGCTCGGCCTGGTGCCGCAGGAGTTTAACTTCAACCCGTTTGAGACGGTGATGCAAATCGTCGTTAATCAGGCGGGTTACTACGGCGTTGAGCGTCGTGAAGCCAATGAGCGGGCAGAAAAGTATCTGAAGCAGCTCGATCTGTGGGGAAAACGCGCTGAACGTGCGCGCATGCTTTCCGGCGGGATGAAGCGTCGCCTGATGATCGCCCGTGCGCTGATGCATGAGCCTAAGCTGCTGATTCTGGATGAGCCCACTGCTGGCGTGGATATCGAACTGCGACGCTCGATGTGGGTGTTCCTGAAAGATCTCAATGCCAAAGGCACGACAATTATTCTCACTACCCACTATCTGGAAGAGGCGGAGATGCTGTGCCGCAACATCGGCATCATCCAGAGCGGTGAGCTGGTGGAGAACACCTCGATGAAAGGGCTGCTCTCCAAGCTCAAATCAGAAACCTTTATCCTGGATCTGGCACCACGCAGTCCGCTGCCCACGCTGGAAGGGTTCCAGTACCGGCTGACCGATACCTCAACGCTCGAAGTGGAAGTGCTGCGTGAGCAGGGGCTCAACAGCGTCTTCAGCCAGCTTAGCGCGCAGGGTGTGCAGGTGCTGAGTATGCGCAATAAAGCCAACCGTCTTGAAGAGCTGTTTGTGGGTCTGACGACGCAGGGAAAAACAGGAGCAAAAGCATGACACATCTCTACTGGGTGGCGCTGAAGAGCATCTGGGCCAAAGAGGTTAACCGTTTCGCCCGCATCTGGATCCAGACGCTGGTACCGCCGGTCATCACCATGACGCTCTATTTCATCATTTTTGGCAACCTGATCGGGTCGCGCATCGGTGAGATGCACGGCTTCAGCTATATGCAGTTCATCGTGCCGGGATTGATCATGATGGCGGTCATCACTAACGCCTATGCCAACGTGGCGTCGTCGTTCTTCAGCGCCAAGTTCCAGCGCAACATTGAAGAGCTGCTGGTCGCGCCGGTGCCGACCCACATCATTATTGCCGGCTATGTTGGCGGCGGCGTGGCGCGTGGTGTCTGCGTGGGTATTCTGGTGACGGCCATTTCGCTGTTCTTTGTGCCGTTCCACGTGCATTCCTGGACAATGGTGGCGGTCACGCTGCTGCTGACCGCGATTCTGTTTTCACTGGCAGGTCTGCTGAACGCTGTCTTCGCGCGCACGTTTGACGATATCAGCCTGATACCGACCTTTGTGCTGACGCCACTGACTTATCTGGGCGGCGTATTCTATTCGCTGAGTCTGTTGCCGCCGATCTGGCAGGCTGTTTCTAAACTCAATCCAATCGTTTATATGATTAGCGGATTCCGTTATGGCTTCCTCGGCATTAATGATGTGCCGCTGGTGTTTACCCTCTCGGTGCTCGTGGCCTTTATTCTGGTGTTCTACTGGCTGGTCTATGCGCTGATACAGCGCGGACGCGGATTACGCACCTGACGTTAAGCTGAATGGTAAGGGCCACGCTGCGATAAGGGCGTGGCTTTTTTTTGGGTGGAGTGCAAATCACGCTGACTACGGTTCTGCCTGGCCTTAAAAATCACCTTAAAACCCGCCTCATTCGTTATATTTTGCCTCTGAAGCCGCCCGACGCCTCGCTTACATCCTTACTCACAAAAAATAACCCTAAGTATTATCTGATAATACTCTGACATCTTTCGCTATCTGAATGATTCTTAACTATTAAATATTTTTTAAGAATAGCCTTAAAGTCTGGCTGTTGTTTATTTGATTATGAATTATCAGAATAGCGCCGGAATAAGGTTATTCCTCTGCTCAGGGACGAATGAGTAGGCTAAGAGTCTTCTTAATAAGAAAAATGGCAACCGAATCAGGGCCAGTTTTTAATCAAAGGCAGGAAAAGATGAATCGTATAACGTGGATCGATAATCTGCGGGGATTGAGTATTCTCGCAATCATTTTTTTGCACAGCACTATTGCCGTACATAATAACGCCGGACATTTTACCGCCTTCAGCGGCCTGTTAAATGAGATGCTGGCACCGGTAAGGCTGGGGCTGATGTTCTTTGTTTCAGGTTTATTTGTCGATGCCGGGTTAAGAAAAGGCCTGGGTCCTTTTTTTAATAACAAGGTGCGCAGTATTCTCTATCCATTTGTGGTCTGGGTTGCCGTCTACGGCGGGTTGAAAATCCTGTTCAGCTCGATGGCTAATACGCCGCAATCACCGATGAATATTATTCTCTCCCACCTGACCGGTGGCGGTGATATGACCTGGTTCCTGCATTCGCTGTTTATCTTCTTTATTGTGATTATCTTTGCCCGTCACTTGCCGTTCCTGCTGGTGTTTGCCATCTGTATGACGCTGAGTTGGGCGCTGCCGGCGATTGAGGCGGATGGCGTGTTTGCCAGCTTCGACAATACCCACATCAATAAATCGCTTTATCTGTTTGTATTCTTCTATCTCGGCGATTACGTCGTGAGGAAGCAGGTGGATATCGCGGAGAAAGTGCAGCATGGCCCGACGCTGTTTATCTCAGTAATTAGTTTTGTGCTGCTCTCCTGCCTGAATATCTTTGTACTGGATCGTCATTCCCAGGCGTTATTGTCACCGCTGGCACTATTATCGGTTCCGTTCTTTGTCTGGATTGCGCTGAAACTGAAGTCTGAACTGGTCTACTACATAGGCGTCAATTCTATCGTCTTCTACCTGTCGCATTATCTGGCGATTCAGTTCTTCAGTAAGATTGTGAAGTTTGAAAGCCCGTCAGCCTGGGTAAATGACCTGAAGTTTATTTCGGCGTTTCTGGTGGCGCTGGCGTTACCGTGGACATTATGTCTGATGAGAAAACGCGGCTGGTTTAATTTCCTCTTTACGATGAAAAAGTCATCGAAGCCGATGACAACCAAACCGGTTTAATTACTGCAGCAGAAATGAAAAGGGCCGCCCGTTTTACCGGCGGCCCTTTTTTAATCAGGTTTTAATCAGGCGATCTGCACCGGCAGCGCTTTCGCCAGACGCTTCATCTGGTTGTCACCTTCAAAATAGGCGACCTTAGGCTGCCACTGACGCGCTTCGGCATCGTCTACCTGCACATAGGAGCAGATAATTAAAATATCGCCTTCGCAGGCGCAGCGGGCGGCCGCACCGTTGACCGAGATAATTTTCGAGCCACGCTCAGCCGCGATAGCGTAAGTGGAAAAGCGCTGACCGTTGGTGACGTTATAAATATCGATCGCTTCATATTGCAGAATGCCGGAAGCATCCAGGAAATCCTGATCGATAGCGCAGGAACCTTCATAATTGAGGTCCGCCTGCGTCACCTTCACGCGGTGCAATTTGCCTTGCAGAACTGTGCGAATCATAGCCAGAAACCTTGTCAGAGAAATAAAATAACCTGCAGCGGGATGAATTACTGCGTCAGGTCAACGGTTTGATTATCAATCAGGCGGGCCTTGCCCAGCCAGGCGGCCATCAATACCACCGCGCGCTGGCTGTCCACCGTCAGCGGTTGCAGCGTTTCCGCATCACAGATCGCCAGGCCATCAGGACGCAATCCCTGCGCCAGCAGTGCCTCACCGGCTGCCTCAATGATCTCGTCAATATGACGCTCGCCATTCTCCAGCTGCGTTGCCATCTGATGCATCACCTGGCTCAGGGCCGGTGCCAGCTTACGCTCATCTGCCGTCAGGTAGCCGTTGCGCGAACTCAGCGCCAAACCATCTTCAGCGCGCACCGTAGGCACACCAACAATCTCAATGTCGAAGCCCATATCGGCCACCATCTTACGAATGATAGCCAGCTGCTGAAAATCCTTTTCACCGAAACAGGCAATATCGGGCTGTACCAGATTAAACAGTTTGCTGACGATAGTGGCTACACCGCGAAAATGGCCTGGACGGGTGGCCCCTTCCAGCAGGGAAGAGAGCACCGGCACCTCAACAAAGGTCTGATTCTGCGCGCCCTGCGGATAGACTTCAGCAGGTGAGGGGGCGAAGACGACATCAACCTGGTGGCGATTCAGCTTTTCACAATCTTCCTGCAGCGTGCGCGGGTAGCGCGCTAAATCATCGGCGCGATCGAACTGCATCGGATTGACAAAGATCGAGACAATCACGATGTCGCCGCGCGCCCGTGCTTCATCTACCAGCGTCAGATGGCCTTCATGCAGGTTGCCCATGGTCGGCACCAGCGCAATGCGTTTACCCTGCAGACGCCAGCGACGGACTTCCTGGCGCAGCATCAGCAGCGTTTCAATGATCAACACGGTGACTCTCCTGGATTACTGGAAACTGTGCTCTGCCGCCGGATAGGTTCCGGCCTCGACTTCGGCGATATAGTGGCGAATCGCCGCGCGAACATCGCCGGTCTCCGCCAGGAAATTTTTGGCAAATTTGGGAATGTGGCCGCCGGTCACGCCCAGCGCGTCATGCATCACCAGAATCTGACCATCGGTGACATTGCCGGCACCGATGCCGATCACCGGGATGGTGAGCGCGTCGGTAATCCGCTGCGCTACCGACACCGGCACGCACTCCAGCACCATCAGCTGCGCGCCAGCGGCTTCCAGCGCCAGCGCATCGGCCAGCAGCTGCTCTGCACCGGCTTCATCCCGGCCCTGCACTTTATAGCCGCCAAAGATATTGACCGACTGCGGTGTCAGGCCCAGATGACCACACACCGGAACGGCCCGCTCGGTCAGCATCTGCACGGTCTCAGCCAGCCAGCTCCCGCCTTCCAGTTTCACCATGTTAGCACCGGCACGCATCAGCTGCGCGGCGTTGTCAAAGGTCTGCTGTGGCGTGGCATAACTCATAAACGGCAGGTCGGCGAGCAGCAGTGCCTGAGGTGCGCCACGGCGCACGGCGGCGGTGTGATAGGCGATGTCGCTGACCGTGACTGGCAGGGTGGAATCATGCCCCTGCACCGTCATCCCTAAAGAATCACCAACCAGCAGCACCTGAATACCTTCATCGGCAAACAAGCGGGCAAAACTGAAATCGTAGGCGGTCAGGGTCGCGAATTTTTTACCGCTGGCTTTCGCCTGACGCAGATGTGAAATCGTGGTGGGTTTCATGGCGCTCTCAACTCAGGAATTCTGATGGGCGCAGTTTACTGGATAGCGTGAAAGAGCGGAATCAGAGATGTGCGTTTGTCTGCTCAGCCGTGCCACAGCACGATGCTGCTGCTGTCGAGGGTTGCCAGGATTGTACTGAGTGCGCGGCCGTCGGGCAGGCGGGCGTCTGGCGCAATCGCCAGCAGGGGCACCAGCATAAACGCGCGATTCAGCAGATCATAGTGCGGCACAATCAGCCGCTCCGTGTTGATTTGCGTCTCGCCAAACAGCATCAAATCGATATCCAGCGTGCGCGGACCCCAGCGTTCTGCCTTGCGCACCCGGCCATGCTCCCGCTCGATCCGCTGGGTATGGTCGAGCAGCGCTTCTGCACTGAGATCGGTCTCCAGCGCCACGGCGGCATTGAGAAAATCGGGCTGATCGGGCGGGCCATATGGCGGCGTGCGGTAGAACGGCGAGGTAGCGATGCGTTGCGTCTGCGGCAACGCATCCAGTGCGGTCAGCGCTGCATCAACCTGATGCAGCGGATCGGCCAGGTTACTGCCTAACGCGAGGTAAACCCGTGTCATGAGACGTTCTGGTTGTCACGACGCGGCGCGGAAGGGCGGCGGCGCGGACGACGCGATTTATTACGCGGCACCGGATCGTCACCCAGGTTATTGAGCATGTTTTTCTGATGCGGCGGCGCAGCCACCTGGAATTCACCCCACCACTGGCTCAGGCGCAGCAGTTCCGGGTTATTTTCCACTTCCGCCCGCAGCGCCAGCAGATCGTAAGCGGCGCGGAATTTCGGATGCTCCATCAGTTTCCAGGCGCGTTTACCGTGACGGCGGGACATGCGTAACTGCAGCAGCCAGATATCGCGAATTAGCGACGTAATACGTTTCGGAATCGCCAGCGCACGGCAGGCTTCGTCCAGCGTATCGTTCATCGCCATCGCAAAAGCTTCGAAGTAGGTCAGGCCACTCTCCTGCGCAATGCGTTCTGCCGTTTCAAGTTGCGGATACCAGAACATTGCGGCAAACAGGAACGCCGGGTTAACGCGCATGTCGTTGTGAATGCGGTTATCGGTGTTTTTCAGCACCTGCGCCAGCATCCGCTCCATGTGACTGTCGCTGTTTTCTGTGAAGTTGCGCGCCAGCGTCGGGAACAGGGGCTGGAACAGCTGATATTCACACAGCTTGAGATATGTGCTGTAGCCGTAGCCAGCCTGCAACATCTTCAGCGACTCTTCAAACAGGCGAGCAGGCGGAATATCACGCAACAGCGAGGCCAGACGTGGAATCGGCTCGGCGGTTTCCGGCGCAATGCTCATATTGAGTTTGGCGGCAAAACGTGCGACGCGCAGCATGCGGACCGGATCTTCGCGGTAGCGGGTTTCCGGATCGCCAATCAGGCGAATGATGCCCTGTTCGAGATCGCTGATGCCGCCGACATAGTCACGCACGCTGAAATCAGCCACGCTGTAGTAGAGGCTGTTAATGGTGAGATCGCGTCGCTGGGCATCATCTTCGATAGAGCCGAAGATGTTGTCGCGCAGCAGCATGCCGCTCTGGGCGCGCTGCGAGCTGTTGCGATCCTCTTCCGGCTCTTCCGCCTGATGATGTCCACGGAAGGTGGCGACTTCGATCACTTCCGGGCCAAACATCACGTGCGCCAGACGGAAACGACGGCCAACCAGGCGACAGTTGCGGAACAGCTTACGCATCTGCTCAGGCGTGGCATTGGTGGTCACGTCGAAATCTTTGGGTTTTTGCCCCAGTAGCAAATCGCGCACGCCACCGCCTACCAGATAGGCTTCATAACCGGCTTTGTTCAGGCGATAGAGCACTTTGAGGGCATTTTCGCTGATGTCTTTACGTGAGATGGTATGGCTTTCACGAGGAATGATGGTCATCAGACGCTCTGGTTCAACCTCTGCTGGGGCTTCCTCTTCATCACGCTTCAGGACTTTCCGGCAAAAATTAGCTACTCGGGTAAAAATGGGACACCTCGACAGTGGCAATTAGGGTGTAGGTAAAATCAGCGGCTAATCATAGCCTGTTGAGAACCGTTTGAGAATGCTGTTGTCTATGCATCCGGTTTCAGGGCGTTCTCTTGCGGCATCAAAGCGATATTCCACTGCGACACCGCATCAGACAGCAGTTTGTCCTGCGTTAAGTCCTGCCAGCCGCCTGAAACCGGCTGTCCGAGGAAGCGTAACGCCGCTACCAACAGGGGTCTGGCATCGCCATCCGGCAGCGCAGGAGCATGATTCTGCTTCGACAACTTATGGCCATCGTGGTTAAGCGCCAGCGGCAGATGCAGCCAGTCAGGCACCGGCCAGCCAAATTGCTGGTAAAGCGCAATCTGTCGCACCGTCGGCTCAATCAAATCTGCGCCGCGAACCACTTCGGTAATGCCCTGAAAATGATCATCGACGACGACCGCCAGGTTATAGGCAAACAGGCCATCACGGCGGTGAATAATAAAATCTTCCTGTGCCAGACGTCTGTCCGCCTCCACACGGCCACGCAGCCGATCGTCAAACGCAAAGACCGGCGCATGCTGGCGTAAACGCAGCGCGGCATTCTCCGGTCCGCGTTGCCGTTCACGGCAGTAACCATCATAGAAACCGCCAATCTGCTGAATGCGACGCCGGGGGCAGGTGCAGTAATAGCTCTGACGATGCTGCTGCAGCCAGGCCAGCGCGTCACGGTAGGCCTTATGACGTTGTGACTGCCACAGCACCTCGCCATCCCACTTTAAACCGTAGTGCTCCAGCTGATGCAGGATACGGCTGGCGGCACCCGGCACTTCCCGTGGCGGATCGATATCTTCAATCCTCACCCGCCAGACGCCGTTTTGCGCACGAGCGCTCAGGTAACTGCCCAGGGCAGCAATCAGCGATCCGAAGTGGAGTTCACCAGAGGGAGAAGGGGCGAAGCGACCGATACAGGAGGATGACATAGGTTTCAGAAGTGACCACGCAGCGGACAAAACAGCAGTTGTTCCACTGCGTGGTAACAGGCTGGACGCGGCATCAGCCGGCCATTTGCTTCTCACGAATTTCTGCTAACGTCTTACAGTCGATGCAGAGATCGGCAGTAGGACGGGCTTCGAGACGGCGGATACCAATCTCAACGCCACAGGAATCGCAATAGCCGAAGTCGTCATCTTCAACTTTCTTCAGCGTCTTCTCGATCTTTTTGATCAGTTTACGTTCGCGATCGCGGTTACGTAGCTCCAGGCTGAACTCCTCTTCCTGCGCGGCACGGTCAACCGGGTCCGGGAAGTTAGCGGCTTCATCCTGCATATGAGAAACGGTACGATCGACTTCGTCCCGTAATTGATTACGCCAGGCTTCCAGAATCTTGCGAAAATGGGTCAGCTGCGCATCATTCATATACTCTTCGCCAGGCTTCACCTGATAAGGTTCAACGCCAGCAATAGAGAGAATACTCAGGGACGATGTTTTACGGTTTTGACCTTCTTGCATGTTGCTTCTCCTGGATAACACGCACTATACCCTTCGAATTTCGTCTCGCAGGGGCCTTGCTGCCAGCCTGCATTTGACGTCTGCGGGGTACATCGATCCCCCATTGGGGAAAAAAACAGGCCGCTATAAATAACAGAAGCAGTCAGGGTTGGCAATTCTTCATGAACACACCTTGACAAGCCTGTGAGGAACAGCGTAATTGGCCCTTAGCTCAGAACATTCTTAACACATAAAATTGCAAAAGATATTACAAGGTTACGTTGATCGGCGATTTAAGAAACATTCCCTCCGCCGATAAGTCTGCCTGATACGCTAAAACCTCTACGCCCTCCTGCTGCGCCTGAGCCAGTTGTTCTGCATACGCCACATCAATGTGCCGTGCCGGGGAAACGTCCTCAATCCCCGAGTGCAAAACGGCAAACAACAAAACGGCCCGATGACCCTCTGCCGCAACTGTCGCCAGTTCACGCAGGTGTTTCTGTCCTCGAATCGTCACCGCATCCGGAAAATAACCTTTTCCTTCATGTAGAAGGGTTACGGATTTCACCTCAATATAGCAGTTGCGCCGGGCCTCTGCTTTGAGCAGGAAATCAATTCTGCTTTTTTCAGTGCCATATCTCACTTCCGCCTGACGATGCGTATAACCAGCCAGCGCCGGCAGCCGATCGTGCTCCAGCGCCTCAGCCACCAGTTGGTTGGCGCGCAGCGTATTCACGCAGATCCAGTGGCCCTGTTGGGTTTCGGTCAGCTCCCAGCTGTGGGGGTATTTGCGCGTCAGGCTGTCGGACGTCGAATACCAGACCCGATCGCCCGGCGTGGCGCAGCCGGTCATGGCGCCGGTATTGGCGCAGTGAATCGTCAGAACGTCGCCCTCTGGCGTCACCACATCGGCCAAAAAACGTTTGTATCGGGCGATCAGACGGGCGGGTTTAAGGGGCGGAGAGAAGTGCATGTGGATCCTGAGAATGTAATGGCCAGCTTGCCAGGGCGCGATAGCGGGTGCGGCCCCGGGCATATTCAGAGGCGAACAGAGAAAAGGTAGAGACGCGAAAACGCCAGTGAAAGCCGCGCGGCGGTAACGTCACCGGCTGCGTGGCGTGGCGTAACAGCGTGATGTGCGGATGAAACGGCTGGGGGCTCTGGTAACAGCCATGCCGGGCGGCCTGGGCCCGCAGCAGGCTGGCGAGCTGCAACAGACCGCGTGGCGCGCGCTGGCAGCCGAGCCAGACCACGCCGGGGCGCGGCCAGTGTCCGGCATCATCAAGGTCGAGATCAAAACCGGGCTGTACAATACGCGAGGCCAGCGTCTGCAGGCGCTGTGAGATTTCCGGCGCAACTTCACCCAGAAACGCCAGCGTCAGGTGCAGATTCGCCGCGACCACCGGCTGGCCCGCCTCCGCAGGAAAGGTATCGGCCCGCCAGCGCACCAGCTCTTGCTGCATCTCGTCAGGCAGGCTGATGGCAAAAAATAAGCGTTGTGTCGCCATGGCGCTCTCCGGCAAATATCACGGATGGATGCTACAATGCGCGCCATCTTAGCACAGGCAGAAGCGGAGTTTGCTGTGAGCGATTTACCGGTCAGCGCGGTGCTGCCTGACATTCTGGCGGCGCTGAGTGACGCCTCTCAAATCCTGCTGGCCGCACCCACGGGGGCGGGCAAATCGACCTGGCTGCCGCTGCAGTTGTTACAGCAGGCGGCGCTGCCGGGACGGATCATCATGCTGGAGCCACGTCGGCTGGCGGCGCGTAATGTGGCGCAGCGGCTGGCGGAGCAACTCGGCGAGCAGCCGGGTGGCACGGTGGGATTCCGGATGCGTGGCGAAAGCTGCGTCGGGCCACAGACCCGGCTGGAGGTGGTGACCGAAGGGATGCTCACGCGCATGCTTCAGCACGACCCGATGCTGGAGGGCGTGTCGCTGGTGATCCTTGATGAATTTCACGAGCGCAGCCTGCATGCCGATCTGGCGCTGGCGCTGCTGCTTGATGTACAGCAGGGGCTGCGCGACGACCTTAAAATCATGCTGATGTCCGCCACGCTGGACAATGCCCGGCTGGCGGCGCTGCTGCCGGATGCGCCACTGATCGTCTCAGAGGGGCGCAGCTATCCGGTTGAGCGGCGTTACGAGTCACTGAATCAGAATGTGCGTTTTGAAGAGGCGGTCGCGCGTGAAGTTGCCCAGCTGCTGCGGGATGAGAGCGGTTCGCTGCTGCTGTTTCTGCCGGGTGTGGCGGAGATCGAACGGGTGAAGCGCGAGCTGGAATCACGCATCAGTGACGACGTTGATCTGACGCCGCTCTATGGCGCACTGCCGCTGGCGGCGCAGCGCCGGGCAATTCTGCCTGCCGCCGCCGGCCGCCGCAAAGTGGTGCTTGCCACCAATATCGCCGAAACCAGCCTGACCATTGAGGGGATTCGGCTGGTGGTCGACAGTGCGCTGGAACGCAGCGCACTGTTTGACGCCCGCAGCGGCGTGACGCGTCTGCAGACCCAGCGAGTCAGCCAGGCATCGATGATCCAGCGAGCGGGTCGCGCCGGGCGACTGATGCCGGGGCTCTGCCTGCATCTGGTGCCGCAGGAGCAGGCATCACGAGCGGCGGCGCAGAGTGAACCAGAAATCGTTAACAGCGATCTCTCGTCACTGTGGCTGGATCTGCTGCAGTGGGGCTGTACCCAGCCGCAACAGCTGCAGTGGCTGGATCAGCCGCCCGCCAGAAATCTGGATGCGGCGCAGAAGCAGCTGACCCGACTGGGAGCACTGGACAACAACGGCCTGCTCAACACGCTGGGACGGCGCATGGCGCAGCTGGGATGCGATCCCCGACTCGCCGCCATACTGTGTGCCGCAGGCGATGAGCCGGATGCGGTCGCCAGCGCCGCGCTGCTGGTGGCGATTCTGGAAGATCCTCCCCGCAGCGGCAGCGCCGACCTGCGTGATGCGCTGCATCGGCCGCAGGCGCAATGGCAGCGGCGGGCGCAGCAGTGGCAGCAGCGGCTTAAGATCCGTGGCGGGCGCATCGATGAAGATCGTTTCGCCGGATTGCTGGCGGTGGGCTTTGGCGATCGGCTGGCGCGGCGACGCGATCAGAGTGGTCGCTATCAGCTGGCCAACGGGCTGGGCGCCAGACTCGATGAGCAGGATGGCCTGACGCGCAATGAATGGCTGATTGCGCCTGCTCTGTTGCAGGGCAGTGCCACACCAGATGCCCGGATGTTGCTGGCACTGCCGGTGAATATTGAAACGCTGTGCCAGCAGCAGCCTGCGCTGATTGAGCGACGGACCGAAGTGGAATGGGACGAAGAGAAAGGCACGCTGCGTGCGTTCAGACGTGAGCAGATTGGCGCGCTGATACTGAAAACTCAGCCGATGGCGCGCCCGGAACCGGAGGTGCTGCACGCGGCCATGCTGCGCTGGATCGCCGAAAAAGGTCTGTCGGTACTGGGCTGGACGCCGGACGCCGAACAGCTGCGTCTGCGCATCCAGTGTGCGGCCCGGTGGCTGCCGGAAGAGAGCTGGCCCGCGACCGATGATGAAACGCTGCTTGAGAGCCTGTCGCAGTGGCTGTTGCCGCAGATGTCAGCGGTGCGCGATCTCCGCAGCCTGCAGGCAGTGAACCTGACCACGGCGCTCTTACATTTACTCACATGGTCACAGCGTCAGCGGCTGGATACTGTGCTGCCAACTCATTACACTGTGCCCACCGGAAGCCGGCTGCCAATCCGCTACGATGCGGAGAAGCCGCCCGCGCTGGCGGTCAGGATTCAGGAGATGTTTGGCGAGGCGCAGAATCCCACCGTAGCGGAAGGACGTATTCCGCTGGTGCTGGAGCTGTTATCGCCCGCCCAGCGGCCGTTGCAGATCACCCGCGATCTGGCGGCGTTCTGGCGCGGTGCCTGGCCGGAGGTCAGGAAAGAGATGAAGGGACGTTATCCTAAACATCCCTGGCCCGAGGATCCGGCCACTGCTTTGCCAACAAGGCGAACCAAAAAAATGTCCCCGCAGGGTTGAGTCCGCTGGTTCGAATTCAGAGGGTTCTGCCATGCGGCACGCGAGAAAGCAGTTAGAGTAGCGGCGCTGCCGTAAGCACTGCCTGGAGAAGAAAAGTAATGTCTGGGAACGATCGCGAACCAATAGGGCGCAAAGGTAAACCGTTGCCGCCGCGCAGCAGTGCGGGCCGGGGACGACGCAGGGATATCGAACAGGATATCGATCAGGACGATTTTAATGATGACGAGGAGGAAGCGCCGGTGCCACGTAAAGGTAAAGGTGGAAAACCGCCGCGCGGCAAACGCCGTTGGCTGGGATGGGTAATCAAACTGTTCCTGGTGTTTGTGGTGGTCATGGCCGCGTGGGGCATCTACCTCGACTCGGAAATTCGCAGCCGGATTGACGGTAAAGTGTGGCAACTGCCCGCCACCGTCTATGGCCGCATGGTCAGCCTGGAACCCGGCATGGCCTACAACAAAAGTGAAATGGTAGCGCTGCTGGAAGGCACTCAGTATCGCGAAGTCTCCCGTATTACCCGCCCTGGCGAGTTTTCGGTGAAGGGCAACACCATCGATCTGCTGCGTCGCCCGTTTGATTTCCCCGACAGTAAAGAGGGGCAGATCCACGCGCGCATGAGCTTCAGTAAAGATGAGCTGAGCGAGATTAAAAACCTCGAAACCGGCCGTGATTTTGGCTTTTTCCGCCTCGATCCGCGCCTGATCACCATGCTGCAGTCGCCGAATGGTGAACAGCGACTCTTCGTACCGCGCGCCGGTTTCCCGGATCTGCTGGTCGATACGCTGATCGCCACCGAAGATCGCCATTTCTATGAGCATGATGGCATCAGCCCTTATTCCATCGGCCGCGCCTTCCTGGCGAACATCACGGCCGGTAAAGCGGTGCAGGGCGGCAGTACGCTGACGCAGCAGCTGGTGAAGAACCTGTTCCTCACCAACGAGCGTTCGCTGTGGCGTAAAGCGCGTGAAGCCTATATGGCGGTGATCATGGATGCGCGCTACAGCAAAGATCGCATCCTGGAGCTCTACCTGAACGAGGTCTATCTCGGTCAGGCTGGCAGCGATCAGATCCGCGGTTTCCCGCTGGCCAGCCTCTACTACTTTGGCCGTCCGGTTGATGAACTGAGTCTGGATCAGCAGGCGATGCTGGTCGGCATGGTGAAAGGTGCGTCGCTCTATAATCCGTGGCGTAACCCGAAACTGGCGCTGGAACGACGCAACCTCGTACTGCGCCTGTTGCAGCAGCAGAAAGTGATTGACCAGGAGCTGTATGACATGCTGTCGGCCCGTCCGCTGGGCGTGCAACCGAAAGGCGGCGTGATTACGCCGCAGCCGGCCTTTATGCAGATGGTGCGTAACGAGCTTCAGGCAAAACTGGGCGACAAGGTGAAAGATCTCTCCGGGGTGAAAATCTTCACCACGCTGGATCCGGTGTCGCAGGATGCGGCCGAAAAGGCGGTGATCGATGGCATTCCGACGCTGAAAAAACAGCGTGGCCTGAAAGATCTGGAAACCGCGATGGTGGTGGTTGACCGTTTCAGCGGCGAAGTCCGCGCTATGGTCGGCGGTGCCGATCCACAGTATGCGGGTTACAACCGTGCGCTGCAGGCACGCCGCTCAATCGGCTCCCTGGCGAAACCGGCGACTTACCTGACCGCGCTGAGTCAGCCAAACAGCTACCGGCTGAACAGCTGGATCGCCGATGAGCCGATTGCGCTGAAGCAGCCAAACGGCAGCATCTGGAAACCGATGAACGACGATCGTCGCTTCAGCGGCAAAGTGATGCTGGTGGATGCGCTGACCAACTCAATGAACGTGCCGACCGTAAACCTCGGCATGACGCTGGGGCTGGATGCGGTGGTGGATACCTGGAACAAGCTGGGCGTGCCGAAAGAGCAGCTGCATCCGGTGCCATCGATGCTGCTGGGCGCCTTAAACCTGACGCCGGTTGAAGTGGCTCAGGCGTTCCAGTCGATCGCCAGCGGCGGCAACCGCGCGTCGCTGTCAGCAGTGCGTTCGGTGATTGCGGAAGATGGCAGCGTGCTCTATCAGAGCTATCCGCAGGCGCAGCGTGTTGAACCAGCGCAGGCCGCTTATCTGACGCTCTACACCATGCAACAGGTAGCTGACCACGGTACCGCCCGTGCGCTGGGCGCGCGTTTTCCGAATGCGCATCTGGCGGGCAAAACCGGTACCACCAACGATCTGGTGGACAGCTGGTTTGCCGGTATTGATGGCAAAGAAGTGGCGATCACCTGGGTGGGACGCGATAACAATCAGCCGACCAAACTCTATGGTGCCAGCGGCGCGATGCAGCTCTACCGTCGCTACCTGGATATTCAGGCCCCGATGCCGTTGCAGCTGACGCCGCCGGAAGATGTGTCGCTGATGAATGTGGATTCTGCCGGTAACTTTGTCTGCGGCACGGGCAGCAGCACATGGCGTTCTCTGCCGGTGTGGGCGCTGGATCCGAATGCACTGTGTCAGCAACAGCAGCAGCAGGTTCAGCAGCAACAACAGCTCTTCGATCAGCAGCAGCAACAACAACAGCAGCAGCAGCCGCAACAACCTACCCAGCAACAGCAGGAGCAGAAAGATAGCGACGGCGTAGCAGGGTGGATAAAAGATATGTTTGGCAAATAAATCAGTCAGACAGGTTAAAAAGGGCGCTTCGGCGCCCTTTTTTTGTTCCTGATCAATACGCGTCAATCGGCCTGCAAACGGCGTCACTACTGGGATTTCTTCTTGCAGTGCCTGCTGAATTTCGCATATTATCTAAGCGTTATAATAATCATTATCGTTTCGATTCGCCTGCCTGAGCCTATTGTTAAGAGACACTTTTATGAATGCGCGAACGACTTTTTCTGACAACACCAAAAAAACATTTTCCCGACCGCTTCTGGGCATCATGATCTCACTGAGCCTGAGCTCCTCTCTTTACGCCGCGCAGGCGGAGACGATGGTCGTCTCGGCTGATGGCGGCAGCGGCGTCGAGGCGGAAAGCGCCTGGGGACCGGCACCCACCGTGGCAGCGAAACGCAGCGCCACCGGGACCAAAACTGATACCCCCATTGAAAAAAATCCGCAGTCCATCTCCGTGGTCACCCGTGAAGAGATGGAGATGCGTAACGTAACCAGCGTGAAAGGGGCGTTTAACTACACGCCTGGCGTGCTGACCGGTAACCGGGGCAGCTCAGACGTGATTGATGCGCTGTCGATTCGCGGTTTCAGCGAAACCAACACCAATCAGTATCTGGATGGTCTGAAACTGCAGGGTGATAACTACTCTGAGTTTGCCATCGATCCTTACTTCCTGGAACGCGCTGAACTGCTGCGCGGCCCGGTTTCGGTGCTCTACGGTAAGAGCAATCCCGGCGGCGTGGTCTCGCTGGTGAGTAAGCGTCCGACCCAGGAAACCCTGCGCGAAGTGCAGTTCCAGATGGGCAACGACAACCTCTTCTCGACCGGCTTTGACTTTGGCGGCGCGCTGGACGACGACGGCGTCTACAGCTATCGCCTGACCGGCCAGGCGCGCAGTCAGGATGCGCAGCAGGCGATGAACAAAGAGAAGCGCTACACCATCGCACCGGCTTTCAGCTGGCGTCCCGACGATCGCACCCGCATTGACCTGCTCACCTATTTCCAGAACGAGCCAGAAACCGGTTATTACGGCTGGCTGCCGCGTCAGGGCACGGTGGTGCCGATCACCCGCGCCGATGGCAGCCAGTACAAACTGCCGACCAACTTCGATGAAGGCGAGCAGAGCAACAAGATTTCACGCAACACCAAAATGGTCGGTTATAATGCCGAACACAGCTTTAACGACACCTGGACGCTGCGCCAGAACCTGCGTTATGCCGACCTGCGCACCGATTACCGCAGTATTTACGGCAATGGTTTCCTGCCGGCGACTCAGGAAATCACGCGCGGTTCGGCGGTTTCAGAAGAGAAACTCAACCAACTGGCGGTCGATACCCAGGCGCAGGCGAAATTCGCCACCGGCCAGGTTGATCATACGCTGCTGCTGGGCGTGGACTTCCAGCGTACCCGCAATGATATCGACGCACAGTTTGGCACTGCCTCCAGCCTGAACGCGGTTAATCCGCAATATGGTGATAACAGCGTAACGCCATTTGCCGATCCCTATCAGCATCTCAACAAGCAACGTCAGACCGGCCTCTATGCTCAGGACCAGATGGAGTGGAACCGCTGGGTGCTGACGCTGGGTGGCCGCTACGACTATGCCATGAACTCGGTTTACGATCGGGTAGCGGATAGCGTTGATCGGCAGAACGATCAGGCCTTTACGTGGCGCGGCGGCCTGAACTATGTGTTTGATAATGGCATCGCGCCTTACTTCAGCTACAGCGAAGCCTTTATTCCGAATGCAGGTTCGACCTATGAGGGTCAGGCATTTGATCCGTCACGCGCTAAGCAGTATGAAGCGGGCGTGAAGTATGTGCCGAAAGATCGTCCGGTGGTGCTCACCGCCGCGCTTTATCAGCTGACCAAAACCAAGAACCTGACTGCCGATCCCGATACGAAGAATCACCCAAACTCCAGCGTGCAAAGCGGTGAAATCCGCTCGCGCGGCGTAGAGCTGGAAGCTAAAGCGGCGCTGAATGCCAACGTTAACCTGACGGCGTCCTACACCTACACCGATGCGGAATATACCGAAGACACCCAGCTCAAAGGCAAAACGCCGGTGCAGGTGCCGAAGCATATGGCTTCACTGTGGAGCGACTACACCTTCCACGAGACAGCCCTTTCGGGCGTAACGCTGGGCGCGGGTGTGCGTTATGTCGGTGAGAGCCAGGGCCTTTACAGCACTGGCACTGAGCAGAACCAGAACTTTAAAGTTGCCGGTTACACCACGGTGGATGCGGCGCTGAAATATGATCTGGGTCGTTTCGGTTTGCCAGGTTCAACTGTGGGCGTCAACGTTAACAATCTGTTTGACCGCGACTACGTCGCCAGCTGCTACCGTGAATACGCCTGCTACTGGGGTGCGGAGCGCCAGATTGTCGGCACCGCGACCTTCAGATTCTGATTTAACCGGGCGCTTCGGCGCCCGTTCACAGGGATAACCATGCCGCATCCGCACGCAGAAGAGGCGACCTTTACGCTGAAAAACGCCAGTTTTGAAGTGCCGGGCCGGACTCTCCTTCAGCCACTGTCGCTGACCTTTCCGCCGGGAAAAGTGACCGGGCTAATCGGTCACAACGGCTCGGGCAAATCAACACTGTTAAAAATGCTGGGTCGTCACCACGCGGCCAGCTGCGGAGAGGTGCTGTTGAATCAGCAACCCGTCGGGCGCTGGAACAGCAAAGCCTTTGCCCGTCAGGTGGCCTATCTGCCGCAGCAGTTACCGGCAGCCGAAGGGATGACGGTGCGTGAACTGGTGGCGATTGGCCGCTATCCCTGGCACGGCGCGCTGGGGCGCTTTGGTCAGGAAGATCGCGACCGGGTAGAGGATGCGATTGCCCAGGTCGGGCTTAATGCCTTTGCCGGACGGCTGGTAGATAGCCTGTCGGGCGGCGAGCGTCAGCGCGCCTGGCTGGCGATGATGGTGGCGCAGAACAGCCGCTGTCTGCTGCTGGATGAACCGACGTCGGCGCTGGATATTGCCCATCAGGTTGAGGTGCTGGCGCTGATAAAAGCACTGAGCCAGCAGCGCGGCTTAACCGTGATTGCGGTGCTGCACGATATCAATATGGCAGCACGCTACTGCGATCATCTGGTGGCGCTGCGTCAGGGCGCGATGATTGCCGAAGGTGACGCAGAGGCGATTATGCAGGCTGAGGTGCTCGGTGCGATTTATGGCATTCCGATGGGCATTTTACCGCACCCGCAGGGCGGCGCGCCGGTCAGTTTTGTCTGTTAAGGAGAGGATGATGCCCGATCTTAATCGCCGCCGACTGATGCTGGCGCTGGCAGTCTCTCCGCTGTTTTGTGCGCTTCCCCTGCGTGCCGCCACGCCAAATCCGGGTCGGATTATTGCACTGGAGTGGTTACCCACCGAACTGCTGATAGCACTAGGCGTCACGCCCTGGGGCGTGGCCGATCTGCACAACTACAACATCTGGGTAGGGGAGCCGCCGCTTCCTCAGGGTGTGATCGATGTAGGTCTGCGCACCGAACCCAATCTTGAGCTGATGGCGCAAATGCAGCCGTCACTGATCCTCTGCTCCAACGGCTACGGCCCGCCTAAAGAGAAACTGACGCGCATTGCGCCCATTATGGGCTTCGACCTCCACAGCGGCGACGGGAAACCCCTCACTGCCGCGCGCGCATCGCTGCGTCAGCTGGCGGCGCGCATTGGATTAAGCGCGCGAGCGGAACAGCATCTGCGCGAGGTCGATGATCAGCTGGCGGCGGCGCGCCAGCGGCTGGCGCCCTATGCCGGACGCACTATCCTGCTGATGTCGCTGCTCGACAGTCGTCACGCCATTACCTTCGGCAAAAACAGTCTGTTTCTGGAAGTGATGACTCTGCTGGGCCTGAAAAATGGCTGGCAGGGCGAAACGAATTTTTGGGGCAGCGCGGTGATCGGCATTGAAAAGCTGGCGCAGGTCGGGGATGTGGATGTCATCTGCTTTGATCATGACAACGATGCGGAGATGCAGCAACTGATGCGCAGCCCGCTGTGGCAGTCGCTGCCGTTTGTTCGCACCGGACGCTTTCAGCGCGTCCCGGCCGTCTGGTATTACGGTGCGACGCTCTCGGCGCTGCACTTTGTTCGCGTGCTGGAACGCGCGCTGGAGACGCACTGATGCGCCATGCTTTGTTTCCCGCAGGCCTCCTCAGCCTGCTGTTTCTGCTGGCGCTCAGCCTGACGCTGGTTAATCTGCATCAGGCGTTGCCACAGGCTGAATGGTGGCAGGCACTCTGGTCACCGGCGGTCGATAGCCTGTCGCAGATGGTATTTCACTACAGCCTGCTGCCGCGCACGGTACTGGCGCTGCTGGTGGGTGCCGGGCTGGGCTTAGCCGGTCTGCTGTTTCAGCAGATATTGCGTAATCCTCTGGCGGAGCCAACCACGCTCGGTGTCTCTTCCGGCGCACAGCTGGGCATTACCGTGGCAACGCTGTGGCATCTGCCGGGCGGGGCGCTGACACAGCAGTTTGCCGCGCTCAGTGGCGCGCTGCTGGTGGGGGCGCTGGTGTTTGGTGTAGCCTGGGGCAAACGTCTGTCGCCGGTGACGCTGATTCTGGCCGGGCTGGTGCTGAGCCTTTACAGCGGCGCGGTGAATCAAATCTTCGCTATCTTCAATCACGATCAGCTGCAGAACATGTTTCTGTGGAGCACCGGTGCGCTGAATCAGATGAGCTGGGAAAATGTGCAGCAGCTCTGGCCGCGCCTGCTGCTGGCGTTTGTGCTGGCGCTGGCGCTGCTGCGTCCGCTGACGCTGATGGGGCTGGATGATGGGGTTGCGAAAAACCTTGGCCTTGCGCTCTCTGTGGCGCGTGTCGGTGGCCTTGGACTGGCGATCCTGCTCAGCGCACAGCTGGTCAATGTCGCCGGTATCATCGGCTTTATCGGGCTGTTTGCGCCGCTGCTGGCGAAGATGCTGGGTGGACGACGGCTCATCACCCGGATGCTGCTGGCTCCGCTGACTGGCGCGCTGCTGCTATGGCTGGCGGACAGTTGCGTGTTGTGGCTCAGCACCCACTGGCGCGATATCCCGACCGGCACCGCCACGGCGCTGCTCGGCGTACCGATTCTGCTGTGGCTGCTGCCGCGACTGCGCACCGGTTCGGTGCCGCCCGCGCTGAATCAGGGTGATAAGGTGCCCGCCGAGCGACAGAACCTGCTGCGCTGGGCGCTGACCGGACTTGTCATCCTGGCGCTGCTGGGGTGGGGTGGTCTGGCGTTTGGCCGTGATGCGCAGGGCTGGGTCTGGTCTGCGGGTGAGATGCTGCAATCGCTGCTGCCGTGGCGCGCACCGCGCGTGCTGGCCGCGCTGGTAACCGGCCTGATGCTGGGCGTGGCGGGGAGTCTGATTCAGCGGCTGACCGGCAATCCCATGGCCAGCCCGGAAGTGCTGGGCATCAGTTCGGGTGCCGCTTTTGGCGTGGTGATGATGATGTTCTTTGTGCCGGGCGATGCGCTGGCCTGGCTGCTGCCCGCCGGTGCGCTGGGCGCGGCGCTGACGCTGCTGGTGATCATGGCAGTAGCCAGTCGGGGCGGCTTTTCGCCGGAACGAATGCTGCTGGCGGGCATGGCGCTGAACAGCGCCTTTGTCACCCTGTTGATGCTACTGCTGGCGAGTGGCGATCCGCGTATGGGCGGGCTGCTGAGCTGGATTTCCGGCTCGACCTATAACATCAGCGGCACTCAGGCGGTTCAGAGCGCAGTCTGCGCGCTGGTGCTGGTGTCGCTGGCACCGCTGGCCAGTCGCTGGCTGACGCTGCTGCCGCTGGGAAGTGCTACCGCACGCTCGGCCGGTATGGCGTTGACCCCTGCGCGGCTGAGTCTGCTGCTGCTGGCGGCCGCGCTGACCGCCAGTGCGACACTGACTATTGGTCCGCTGAGTTTTGTCGGACTAATGGCGCCCCATATGGCGCGTATGCTGGGATTCCGGCGAGCGTTGCCGCAACTGCTGCTGTCAGGATTACTGGGGGCGGGATTGATGGTGCTGGCTGACTGGTGCGGACGGATGCTGGCATTCCCGGATCAGATCCCAGCCGGGCTGATGGCGACCTTTTTAGGCGCGCCTTACTTTATCTGGCTGCTGCGGCGTTCAGGTTAAAAAAAGACCGGCGCAAACCGATCTGAGATTATTAACAAAGTCTGGCCCGATTGGCTGTGAGACTGAGCCTGCGAAGGGAACACGGTCAGATCGGAAAGACGCAAAAGCCGTCATCCCTGACACGCTCGGCCCGCGCCGTCCCTGGCGCGGGACGCTTTCCTCCTCTGCCCGTGTTCCCTGCGCGTTGAGTTTTATGTTGCTGTGAGATCCCGGACCGGGTGCTGCTGCCGGTCTTCATCTTTAACGCTGCCGCAATTACAGCTTCGCGAAACAACGACGCGCGGCGTCCACAGTGCGCTGAATATCCTCTTCGCTGTGCGCCAGCGACATAAAGCCCGCTTCATAGGCTGAAGGCGCAAAGTAAACGCCCTCCTCAAGCATCAGGTGGAAGAAGGTTTTAAAGCGCTCCACATCGCAGCGGGTCACATCGGCGTAACAGGTTACACTGTCAGCATCGGTGAAGAAGAGGCCGAACATCCCGCCAACATGGTTAATCACCAGCGGGATATTTTGCTGTTGTGCTGCTTCGCGCAGACCCTCTGCCAGCTTGCGGGTCAGGGCATCCAGCTTCTCATGGGTGCCCGGCTGCGCGATCTGCGTCAGGCAGGCGAAACCCGCCGCCATGGCGATCGGGTTGCCGGAGAGTGTACCTGCCTGATAAACCGGACCGGTCGGAGCCAGCGCCGCCATCACTTCGCGACGGCCACCGAACGCACCGACCGGCATGCCGCCACCAATGATTTTCCCAAGACAGGTCAAATCAGGGCGCAC
The DNA here is from genome assembly GCF_007558755.1 of Pantoea sp. paga. Lineage (NCBI taxonomy): Bacteria > Pseudomonadati > Pseudomonadota > Gammaproteobacteria > Enterobacterales > Erwiniaceae > Pantoea > Pantoea sp. paga. The sequence continues at coordinate 44,939 of NZ_VLTF01000006.1, read as the reverse complement.
ATTGTAATGAGCCTGCGCGCCACCCAGCGCGACACGAAAACCGGTCATCACTTCATCGATAATCAGCAGTGCGCCGAACTCATCACACAGTGAACGCAGACCCGGCAGGAACTCCGGCAGCGGTGGGATGCAGTTCATGTTGCCAGCGACCGGCTCAACGATGATGGCAGCAATCGACTCAGGATATTGCTCAAAAGCGCTGCGCACTGAATCGAGATCGTTAAAGGTGCAGGTCAGGGTATGTTTAGCGAAATCGGCCGGTACGCCCGGCGAGTTTGGCTGACCCAGTGTTAACGCACCTGAGCCAGCTTTCACCAGCAGATGATCGGCGTGGCCGTGGTAGCAGCCTTCAAATTTGATGATTTTATCGCGGCCGGTAAAGCCACGCGCCAGACGGATAGCGCTCATAGTCGCTTCGGTGCCGGAGTTGACCATCCGCACCATCTCCATGCTCGGCACCAGCTCACACACCAGCTGGGCCATGGTCACTTCCATTTCGGTCGGTGCGCCAAAACTTAAGCCGCGCTGTGCCGCTTCAATCACGGCGTTACGGATCGCCGCGTTGTTATGACCCAGCACCATCGGACCCCATGAGCCGACATAATCGATATAGGCTTTGCCGTCAGCGTCATAGAGATAGGCGCCATCAGCGTGTTCAATAAACAGCGGAACGCCGCCCACACCGGTAAATGCGCGTACTGGCGAGTTTACCCCACCCGGGATCAGGCGTTGTGCCTCGGCAAACAGTTGTTCGGACTTACTCATTTTCGGCTCCAGCGGTTCAGAAAAATATTGCGCCATTCTACGGAAGAGGGGCAGCAGACGAAAGGTGGATTCGCCCCCTGTGCCCTTAACAGGAGTGAATGCGGCACAGAGTGCGAAGGGCAGAGCTTGATTGCGCTGAGGTGCTGGCTGATAATAGCGTAATTAAGGTCGTTTTCTGACCTGGGCGTTTACCGGAGTAAAACATGAGTGATGAAGTAGTAGCACTGCCGTTGCAGTTTACCGACGCCGCAGCCACCAAGGTGAAGAACCTGATTGCCGACGAAGAAAACCCGGCGCTGAAACTTCGCGTCTATATCACCGGTGGCGGTTGCAGTGGTTTCCAGTACGGCTTCACCTTTGACGATCAGATGAATGATGGCGACATGACCATTGAAAAGCAGGGCGTCTCACTGGTGGTTGATCCGATGAGCCTGCAATATCTGGTGGGCGGTTCAGTGGATTACACGGAAGGTCTGGAAGGCTCACGCTTTATCGTGACCAACCCGAATGCCAAAACCACCTGTGGCTGTGGCTCTTCCTTCAGTATCTGATAATGCAGGCCGTCATACAGACGGCCTCGTTTACCATTCTATTGTGACCAGCCGGTTACTTTGCTTCACACTTCCCTGCGATTGAATCTGGCCGTTTGTTACGCGCGGCTGCGCGCTTGCCTGTCTGCCGCAGTTGATCTGCGGTGCGGGCTGACCGTTAGCCGTGTTGATTTCACAGCGTGAATAGATGACAAGCCTGGCGCCAATAGAGCCATTTATCGATCCTGCAAAGGCAGAACCGGCGATCGACAGCCCTATGGCCAGCAGCAGTGCTCTGGTCATATAAGGTTCCTGGTGTTTTAAAAAAGCGCCGGGGCGCTAAAAGGACGGCGAGCATACGTGGCGCGTTCGTCTCTGGTATTGATCAACGGCAAAAATCGCAGCGACTTTAATCAATTCGCCGATTTATTCATCGGGATGCAGGGCCGTACAGAGTTGCTGCGCGGCCAGCAGCAGTCGCGGGCCTGGCCGGCTAAGCCAGTCCTCGTTGATGGCAATCACCGGTACATCCAGCTGCGGTCGCCAGAACACCCGGATGTTTTCCACCTGCTGCGCACTGCCACCCGTCACAACGGCCTGAGGATGGCGCATCAGCACCTGCTCACGGCTGACCTGCGGCCAGCTGACGCGGCTGTCAGCAAAGATGTTCCTGCCGCCACATAACGTAATAATTTCATTCTGCAGCGTGGCTCTGGCGGCGGTAAACAGGGGCTGCTGACCAAACTGCAAAAAAAGCGGAACCGCAGTCAGATGAGCATAGCGCTGACGCAGCGCGGCTTCCTGCTGACGTAACTGGCGGGCAGCGCGAGTTGCCTGTTCCGGTCTGGGACTCCAGTGGCCCAGATCGGCCAGCGCCGTGAACATCTCATCCAGCGTCAGCGGATCAATCCATTTAACCGGCACGCCGAGCTCCTGTAGCTGGTCAATCTGCCGCTGCGGATTACCGCCTCGCCAGGCTAATACCAGATCCGGCTTAAGCTGCAGAATACGTTCAGCCTTGATGCCCTGCCAGTTTGCGACCTGCTCAATCTGTTTGGCCTGCGGCGGATAGTCGGACCAGGCGCTGACCGCAATCGGGGTAATCCCGGCAGCAAAGGCGAGTTCGGTAAGGTGAGGGGAGAGGGTAATCACGCGTGGCGGGGAAGCCAGCAGGCTGCCGCTTAACAGCAGCAGCCAGCAGAGGAGTAGCGTTTTAGCCACGCGCCAGTTGCGCCAGCAGGTTCTCTACCATCAGCGAAGATTGCTTCGCCGCAACGCTTAAGAACTCATCAAAGCTGAGGTGAGATTGCTTATCGGCCACGTCGGAAATGGCGCGGACCACCACAAAAGGCACCTGGAACTGATGACAGACATGGCCGATAGCGGTGGCTTCCATCTCAACGGCAATCGCCTGCGGGAACAGATTACGAATGCGTGCCAGCGGTTCGGCACCATTGATAAAGGCATCACCGCTGACCACCAGACCGCGTACGGCATTCAGATCCAGCTGCTGAATACAGGCTTCTGCAGCGGCGATAAGCTTGCTGTCTGCCACAAACGCGGCCGGACAACCTGCCATCTGACCCGGCTCATAACCAAAAGCGGTGACGTCAGCATCGTGATAACGCACTTCTTCTGACACCACGATATCGCCGACGCTGAGCGAGGGCGCTAAACCGCCAGCCGAACCGGTGTTGATCACCACATCCGGCTTGCAGAGCTGCAGCAGCAGTGTGGTACCCAGCGCGGCAGAGGTTTTACCAATGCCCGATTTCAGCAGAGCCACCTCAACGCCCTGCAGGGTGCCGGTATAAATTTCACAACCCGCCAGCGACAGCGTTTGACGGTTTTCAATTTTGTCGCGCAGCAGTGTGACTTCCTGCTCCATCGCGCCAATAATGCCTGCTTTCATAGTGAGTTCCGCTAATGTAAAGAATCAAAATTTAGGGCATAGTCTACCATGGCATTCAGGGGATTAATTCACGAAAAAATAAGGGGTAATCCATGTCAGCGATCAATTTCAGGAAGAAGATCAGCTTCTCGCGCCCTTATAACAGCCGCAAGGAACCGGAAGGCGAATATTACATTACGCGCCATTTTGAGAGCGATCGCGGACGGATTATAAACTCCGCCGCCATCCGGCGTTTGCAGCAAAAAACGCAGGTGTTTCCGCTGGAGCGCAACGCTGCCGTTCGTTCCCGCCTGACGCACTCGCTGGAGGTGCAGCAGACCGGGCGTTACATCACCAAAGAGATCCTGCAAACCCTGAAGATGCAGGGCGGGCTGGCGCAGTATGGTCTTGATGAACTGGAAGGCGCGTTTGAAAGTCTGATTGAGATGGCCTGTCTGATGCATGATGTCGGTAATCCGCCTTTTGGCCATTTTGGCGAGGCGGCGATTAATGACTGGTTTGAAGAGAACCTCTCAGCCGAGCTGGTGGATCCGCTGGTGGCCGGCGTGGAAGGAGAAGCACAGCGTAAAGCCTTTGATCAACTCAACGCCATGATCCGCCAGGATCTCTGTCACTTTGAAGGCAACGCGCAGGCGATCCGGATGGTGCATACGCTGCTGCAACTGAATCTCAGTTATTCTCAGGTCGCCTGCATCCTGAAATATACGGCGCCGGCCTGGTGGCAGGGGGAAAAGCCCGCCGAATTTAGCGTACTCATGAAGAAGCCTGGTTTTTATCTCTCTGAGCAGGATTATATTGCCGACCTGCGTGCTGCCACCAATATGGAAGAGCACCACCGTTTTCCGCTGACTTATATAATGGAAGCTGCGGATGATATCTCCTATTGTATTGCCGATTTGGACGACGCTGTAGAAAAAGATATCTTTAATGTTGAGAGTTTGTATGAATTTCTCAATAAAGCCTGGGGGCCGGTTAAAAATAATGACGCTTTCAGCCGGACTATTGGTGAAGCCTGGCGTGAAGCCTGCAGTAAAAAACGCCGAAGCCGCAGCGATCAATTTTTTATGTCACTTCGCGTAAATGTTCAGAGCGTGCTGGTAAGCTATGCTGTGAAACGTTTTGTGGATAATCTTCCTGCAATATTCGATGGAAGTTTTAACCATGCGCTACTGGAAGATGAGGGTGAAGAGGGCCGCTTGCTGCAATTGTTTAAAACCGTTGCGCGCCAGCAGGTCTTTAATCATTCTGAAGTCGAGCAGCTGGAGTTACAGGGTTACCGGGTGATTAAAGGGCTGCTGGAGATCTATCAGCCGCTGATGCGCCTCAATTACGAAGCCTTTACCACGCTGATAAATGAAGATTTCCTGCGTCAGCATCCGATTGAAACCCGGCTTTTTCATAAGCTCTCGGGTAAACACCGTAAAGCCTATTTGCATAAGATGCGTAATCTGGTTGTCGAACATAAATATCAGCGTCTGTTGTGGGAGCGTTATTATCGCTTCCGGCTCATTCAGGATTATATCAGTGGTATGACCGATCTCTATGCTTGGGATGAGTACCGGCGACTGATGGCGGTAGAATAAGCCGCCAATTGTAAAGAGCGCGAATAAATTTTTACTTTTGCCTTAAACTTTTAAAGGAACTTCGCGCTAAAACATTTATCTCACCTTTCGACCACAGCAATGGTCTGAACAGTAATCTTATTGAGAAACGAAAAATGAAAAAAAAGACCTTAATGTTAAGTGCGCTGGCGTTGAGCCTGAGCATGGCGCTCGCCCCTGTTACTGTTTCTGCTGCGCAAACGGCCTCTTCCGATAGCCTGCAACAGCCAAGTCTGGCACCGATGCTGGAGAAGGTGATGCCGTCTGTGGTCAGTATCAGCGTCGAGGGAACCACCACGGTGAAAACCCCGCGTATGCCGCAGCAGTTTCAGCAATTCTTTGGCGACAATTCGCCATTCTGCCAGGATGGTTCCCCGTTCCAGGGTTCACCGATGTGCCAGAACGGCGACGGTGCAGGCAGTAACGGCGGCGCGCCAGTGCCTGATACCCAGCAGGAAAAATTCCGTGCTCTGGGATCGGGCGTCATCATTAACGCTGACAAAGGCTATGTGGTGACCAATAACCACGTAGTGAATAATGCCACCAAAATTCAGGTACAGCTCAGCGACGGTCGCCGCTATGACGCAAAAGTCATCGGTAAAGATCCCAGCTCTGACATTGCCCTGATTCAGCTGCAGGAAGCCAAAAATCTTACCGCAGTCAAAATCGCTGACTCTGACAACCTGCGCGTCGGCGATTATACCGTGGCGATCGGCAACCCTTATGGTCTGGGTGAAACGGTCACCTCAGGTATCGTCTCCGCGCTGGGACGCAGTGGCCTGAACGTGGAAAACTACGAAAACTTTATCCAGACGGATGCGGCCATTAACCGGGGCAACTCTGGTGGTGCGCTGGTTAACCTCAACGGTGAACTCATCGGGATTAACACCGCCATTCTGGCGCCCGATGGCGGTAACATCGGTATCGGCTTTGCTATCCCCAGCAACATGGTGAAAAACCTGACGGCACAGATGGTCGAGTTTGGTCAGGTGAAACGCGGCGAGCTGGGCGTGCAGGGGACTGAGCTGAACTCTGAGCTGGCAAAAGCGATGAAGGTCGATGCGCAGCGTGGTGCCTTTGTCAGCCAGGTGCTGCCAGACTCAGCTGCCGCCAAAGCCGGTATTAAGGCGGGTGACGTCATTGTCTCGATGAACGGTAAACCGCTGAGCAGCTTTGCTTCGCTGCGTGCGGAAGTGGGCTCATTGCCGGTTGGCACCACCCTGAAACTGGGGCTGCTGCGTGATGGCAAACCGGTCGATGTCTCTGTTAAGTTGCAGCAGAGCAGCCAGTCAAAAGTGCAGTCCGCGACCATCTACACTGGCATTGAAGGCGCCGATCTCAGCAATATCGAAGCGGGTACCAAAGGTGTCCGGGTTGATAACGTGAAACCGGGCAGTGCCGCGGCGCGTATCGGCCTGAAAAAGGGCGATGTGATCCAGGGCGTTAACCAGCAGGTAGTGACCAACCTGGGTGAGCTGCGCAAAGTTCTCGACAGCAAGCCGTCCGTTCTGGCGCTGAATATAAAGCGCGGCGACAGCAGTATCTATCTGCTGATGCAGTAACAGAACAGCAACGGATGAAGAGGCGGACTGCGGTCCGCCTTTTTTATGTCCACTTTCTGCCTCATCAGAGTGTGATGCTCGCCGCAAATTCGGCAAATGACGGCCTGGCTCTGTGCAATTGCACAATGTTCTGCGTGCTGTGCATGCGTATTCTGTTTCTCCCCCTCTTTTTCAGGAGTAATGGATGGCTACCTATCACCTTGATGCCCGGCTGGCACAGGATATCGTGGCGCGCACCATGAAAATTATTGACAGCAATGTCAATGTGATGGATGCGCGGGGCCGGATTATCGGCAGCGGTGACCGGGAACGTATTGGGGAGTTGCACGAAGGTGCACTGCTGGTGCTCTCTCAGGGGCGCGTTGTCGACATCGATGAGGCCGTGGCTAAACATCTTCATGGCGTGCGGCCTGGCATTAACCTGCCGCTGCGCATTGATGGTGACATCGTCGGGGTAATCGGTCTGACCGGCGAGCCGCTGGCGTTGCGGCATTATGGCGAGCTGGTCTGCATGACCGCGGAGATGATGCTGGAGCAGGCCCGGCTGCTGCATATGCTGGCGCAGGACAGCCGTCTGCGTGAAGAGCTGGTGCTGAACCTGATCCGCAGCGATACCCTGTCGCCACAGCTGACCGAATGGGCGCAGCGGCTCGGGATCGATCTCAATCAGCCGCGTGTGGTCGCCGTGGTGGAAGTGGATAGTGGTCAGCTCGGCGTCGACAGCGCGATGTCAGAGTTACAACAGCTGCAAACGCTGCTGACCACGCCGGAGCGGGACAATCTGATCGCGATTGTGTCACTGACCGAAATGGTGGTGCTGAAACCGGCTCTGAATGGGCATGGGCGTTACGATCAGGAAGATCATCGCCGCCGCGTAGAGCAGTTACTACAGCGGATGAAAGAGAGCGGTCATCTTCGGATGCGTATCGCGCTGGGCAACTTCTTTACCGGACCCGGCAGCATCGCACGCTCTTACCGGACAGCGCGCACCACCATGATGGTGGGTAAACAACGTATGCCCGAGGTACGCAGCTATTTTTATCAGGATCTGGTGCTGCCCGTGCTGCTCGACAGCCTGCGGGGTGGCTGGCAGGCCAATGAGCTCGCCCGGCCACTGGCGAAGCTCAAGAGCATGGATAATAACGGCTTGCTGCGCCGCACGCTGATCGCCTGGTTCACCCACAACGTTCAGCCGAGCGCCACCGCGCGTGCGCTGTTCATTCATCGTAATACGCTGGAATACCGGCTGAACCGGATTTCTGAACTGACCGGACTGAATCTTGGCCATTTTGATGACAGGCTGTTGCTCTATGTCGCTTTGCAACTGGATGAGCAGGGCTGAAGTGCAGATTTGCGGCATAAAAAAGGCCAGCAATGCTGGCCTCTCTGGTCGGGCAGGAAATTAACGCCCGTTACGGGTTAATTTTTCCAGATCCGATTCAATTTCAGTGATCTTGTGGGAAACCACGCTTTCCAGGTGACGCAGGTCATCCAGAATTTTGCGTTTCAGATCCACTTCAACCTGATCGCGCTGGCAAATCTGGTCCAGCTCATCGATGACATAACGCAGATTCGGGCTGATTTCCTGAACTTCTTTGTAGCCCTGGGTCGCGTGATCGGCAACAACCGTTTTGCGCTGGCGCGGATATTTGAATTTGACGCTCTTCGCGAAAAACTCACCTTTATCTTTGCGGAAGTAGATTTTCAGAATGTCGTTATTGGCTTCCTGACGCAGGCTATAGCGGTCAATGTCGTCCGGGTTACTGATACCTAAGCTTTTCAGATTGTCATACATAGCGTTGTTTCCATCAAAAGTGAGAAGCGCGCAGATTTGTTCATGACGTCCGTCAACTGTAGACATAAATAAGCGGGATGAACATTGCGCGACAGGATTTAACTGGCGCGGATTATGACCTGGATAAAAACTAAACGCACCAGTTAATTCGCGACGCGAAGCATGTTATTTGGGAATCACTGTAAAGAAAAGATGACGGGCTGGAAACCAGCCCGTCACTTAAATCAGTCGATGGTGCGCAGCAGTTCGTTGATGCCTGTTTTGCCCAGCGTTTTCGCATCCACTTTCTTCACGATCACGGCACAGTAGAGGCTGTAGCTGCCATCTTTAGAGGGCAGGTTACCTGAAACCACTACGGACCCCGCAGGAACACGGCCGTAATGCACTTCACCGGTCTCGCGGTCATAGATTTTGGTGCTCTGGCCGATGTAAACGCCCATTGAGATCACTGAACCTTCTTCAACAATCACGCCTTCAACGATTTCAGAGCGCGCGCCAATGAAGCAGTTATCTTCGATGATGGTCGGGTTCGCCTGCAGCGGCTCCAGCACGCCACCGATACCCACGCCGCCAGAGAGGTGAACGTTTTTACCAATCTGCGCACAGGAGCCAACGGTCGCCCAGGTGTCCACCATGGTGCCTTCATCCACAAAGGCGCCAATGTTGACGTAAGAAGGCATCAGCACTGTGTTGCGGGCGATATAGGCACCCTGACGCACAGCCGCAGGCGGCACGACGCGGAAACCGGCTTCTTTGAAACGCGCTTCATCCCAGCCTGCAAACTTCATCGGCACTTTGTCGTAGAAGCGGGTTTCTGCACCTTCCATTACCTGATTGTCATTGATGCGGAAAGAGAGCAGTACGGCTTTCTTCAGCCACTGATGCGTTACCCACTCGCCGTCGATCTTCTCAGAAACGCGCAGTGCACCGCTGTCCAGCAGGGCGATTACCTGGTTGATGGCATCACGGGTTTCGCTGTCGACGCTGGCGGGTGTGATGTCAGCGCGACGTTCGAAGGCGGATTCAATAACGCTCTGTAACTGTTGCATATTTTTTTCCTGATCTGTCATGTGCGATGCCGGGCAATATCCCGACACAAGTAAAGAGATTAATGTTTACAAATCGAGTCTGGTCACACTTTATCGTTTGGATTAAGGGCCTCTGTCAACCGTTGTCGCAACGCTTTTCGCATTTCTTCGTCCAGCGCCTGACGTTCACTGTTGGCCAGAATAAACAAATCTTCGACCCGCTCGCCGATGGTGCTGATGCGTGCGCCATGCAGTGAGACCCCGAGATCGGCAAAGACTTCACCGACCCGCGCCAGCAGGCCTGGCTGATCCAGCGCCACCAGTTCCAGATAGCTGCGACGATCGGTATGCGTCGGCAGGAAATTGACCTCGGTATCGACGCTGAAATGCCTGAGTTTGGCCGACGGACGGCGGGTACGCGGCGGCGCCCACTCTGACTGGGTTATCGCCTGATCCAGCGCCTGAATGATCATTGGATGGCGATCCGGAGAGAGCGGGCTGCCATCCGGCTCCAGCACAATAAAGGTATCCATCGCCATGCCGTCGCGGCTGGTAAAGATTTGCGCATCGTGCACGCTGAGATTACGGCGATCGAGTTCACCCGCTACGGCGGCAAACAGGTGCGGGCGATCGGGACTCCAGATAAAGATTTCGGTCCCGCCGCGCGTGGCCTGCGGACTGACCAGCACCAGCGGTTTTTTCAGGTCGTGAACCAGTAAGTGGCGGGCATGCCAGGCGATCTGATTCGGCGTATGGCGCAGGAAGTAGTCAGCGCGGCAGCGATTCCAGATCTGGTGCAGACGCTCTTCATTGATGTTGTCCATCCGCAGCAGCGCCAGCGCCTGCAGGCGATGATGACGCACCCGCTCACGCAGATCCGGACTGTTTTCCATGCCGCGTCGCAACTGCTTCTCGGTGGCGAAAAAGAGCTCACGTAACAGGCTCTGCTTCCAGCTGTTCCACAGACTTTCATTGGTGGCGCAGATATCGGCTACGGTCAGGCAAACCAGATAGCGCAGCCGGTTCTCATTCTGCATCACCTCGGCGAACTGCTGTATCACCGTCGGGTCCTGAATATCGCGCCGCTGTGCTGTCACCGACATCAGCAGATGATGACGCACCAGCCAGGCCACCAGCTGGGTCTCACGTGAGTTGAGACCATGCATTTCAGCAAAATCGAGCGCATCCTGCGCGCCGAGAATGGAGTGATCGCCGCCGCGCCCTTTGGCAATATCATGCAGCAGCGCGGCCATCAGCAACAGCTCCTGCTGCGGCAGACGCGGCCATAGCTCGACGCACAGTGGATGCTGCGGACGGGTACTTTCATTGGCAAAACTTTCCAGCTTCTGCAGCACCCGAATGGTGTGCTCATCCACGGTGTAGGCGTGAAACAGATCGAACTGCATCTGTCCGACGATATGGCCCCACAGCGGCGTATAAGCCCACAACACGCTGTAGCGATGCATCGGCACCAGCGCCCGGCTTACCGCGCCGGGATGGCGCAGAATCGACATAAAGGTGCGGCGCGCTTCCGGGATCTGACACAGCGGCTGTTTAAGATGACGACGCGCATGGCGCAGGTGACGCAGGGTGGTGGAGTAGATCCCTTTGATGCTGTCGTTACGCACCATGACGTAGAACATGCGCAGAATCGCCTGCGGCTCTCGTCGGAACAGCGTTTCGTCGCGCAGGTCGATCAAATCGCCACGCAGCTGGAAATCGTCATCAATAGGCCTGGGCTTTTCGCTGGTGGAGAGCGCCAGAATCGCCTCATCAAACAGCTGCAGCAGCATCTGATTCAGTTCGCCGATACGCCGCGTGACCCGATAGAAATCTTTCATCATCCGCTCGACCGGCTCATTGCCCTCGCCCTGGTAATTCAGGCGTTGTGCCACGCTGAGCTGGCGATCAAACAGCAGGCGGTTATCGTAGCGGGGCAGGGAGAGGTGCAGGGCAAAGCGGATGCGCCAGAGAAATGCCTGACATTCGTTGAGTTCGCTGCGCTCCGCGTCGGTGAGGAAACCAAAGCCCACCATCTCATCCAGCGTGGTGGCGCCAAAATGGCGTCGGGCGACCCACTGCAGCGTATGAATATCCCGCAGGCCACCAGGGCTGCTTTTAATGTCCGGTTCAAGGTTATAGCTGGTGCCGTGGTAACGCTTGTGGCGCTCCTGCTGCTCTTCAATTTTGGCGGCGAAAAAGCAGGATGAGGGCCAGAAACCGTCGCTGAAGATGTTTTTCTGTAATTCCAGAAACAGCGCCACATCACCGGTCAGCATGCGTGACTCAATCAGATTGGTGGCAACGGTCAGGTCAGATAATCCCTCCAGCAGACACTCTTCCAGCGTGCGCACGCTGTGGCCCACTTCCAGCTTAAGGTCCCACATCAGCGTTAACAGGTCGCTGGTGCGCTGCGCAGCCTGTTCATCCAGCGGCTGGCGGCTCAGGATCAGGACATCTATATCAGAGAGCGGATGCAGTTCGGCACGGCCATAGCCGCCAACGGCGACCAGCGCGATAGCCGGCATCTCATCAAAACCAAAGAAGCGCCACAGGCGACGCAGCAGCCGATCGATAAACAGCGTGCGGGCATCAATCAGCGGCTCAACGGGTTCACCGGCATCAAAAGCGGCGGCCAGATGTTGCTGAAACAGTTCCAGCCGCGGCTTCAGAATGTCGCGCGTCAGCTGGTCGTCACCCCATTCGGCTGGCGAATCGACCAGACCGTTTTTCACATCTTCTGACAGACTCACGCTCATGCAGCTCTTCTCTTTTTTAGCCAAAAAAAAGCCGGCTCAGCGCCGGCTTGATCTGTAATGGGGGAATTACCCTTCGGCGACGAGCACAGCGGGCAGCGTGTCGTCTTTGCGCAGGGTTAAAATCTCACAGCCGTTCTCCGTCACCACAATAGTATGCTCATACTGCGCGGACAAGCTGCGATCTTTGGTTTTTACCGTCCAGCCATCTTTCATGGTGCGGATGCGGTAATCCCCAGCATTGACCATCGGTTCTACCGTAAAGGTCATGCCTGCCTGGAGTACCACGCCGCCATCATCGGCATCGTAATGCAGCACCTGAGGCTCTTCATGGAAACCCTTGCCGATACCGTGGCCACAATATTCGCGCACCACAGAGAAGTCGTTGGCTTCGACATATTTCTGGATGGCGCGGCCCAGTTCGCGCAGGCGGATGCCGGGCTTGATCAGACGCAGTGAGAGGTAGAGGCTCTCCTGCGTGACACGGCACAGGCGTTCGCCCTGAATAGTCGGCTTACCAACGATAAACATCTTTGAGGTATCGCCGTGGTATTCATCTTTAATTACGGTGACATCGATGTTCACCACATCGCCATCTTTTAACGGACGATCATCGCTGGGGATTCCGTGGCACACCACTTCATTCACCGAGATGCAGACCGACTTCGGAAAGCCGTGATAGCCGAGGCAGGCGGAGACAGCCTGTTGCTTTTGAGTAATGTGATCGTGGCAGATGCGGTCCAGTTCACCGGTGGTCACACCCGGTTTTACGTAAGGCTCGATCATCTCCAGCACTTCGGCGGCCAGTCGGCCCGCGACGCGCATTTTTTCGATTTCTTCAGGGGTTTTAATTGAAATTGCCATTAAATTAATCCGCAGTTGTCGAAATTTTCGACAATAATAAGTTCTGTGCTGTCATGTTAGCAGCCAGCAAATGGGCTGCCAAATAGAGAACGCGCTGACCTCCGTCAGCGATCATTTATTGGCGTCCCTGGGCTGGTTGTGGTATAAAGCGCGCCGACGATTCTCTGTATGGCCGTTTCGGTCAGCAGGAAACGCATAACTCTCATTATGTGTAATAAAACACACATGTATCGACACATACGCCGGGGTGCCTTGAAAGAGGTCGGTCGTATGGGATACATGGAGGCCCAACCCCAATCAAACTTTAGAGGTTTTATCATGGCAACTGTTTCCATGCGCGACATGCTCCAGGCTGGTGTTCACTTCGGTCACCAGACCCGTTACTGGAACCCAAAAATGAAGCCATTCATCTTTGGTGCTCGTAACAAGGTTCACATCATCAACCTGGAAAAAACTGTACCTATGTTCAACGAAGCTCTGGCTGAACTGAACAAGATCTCTTCCCGTAAAGGTAAGATCCTGATCGTAGGTACTAAGCGTGCAGCTGCTCAGGCGGTAAAAGAGTCTGCACTGAGCTGCGACCAGTTCTTCGTAAACCACCGCTGGTTGGGTGGCATGCTGACTAACTGGAAAACCGTGCGTCAGTCAATCAAGCGTCTGAAAGATCTGGAGATTCAGTCTCAGGATGGTACTTTCGACAAACTGACCAAAAAAGAAGCGCTGATGCGTGCGCGTGAGCTGGCCAAGCTGGAAAACAGCCTGGGCGGTATCAAAGATATGGGCGGTCTGCCAGACGCGCTGTTTGTTGTCGATGCTGACCACGAACACATCGCAATCAAAGAAGCAAACAACCTGGGTATCCCGGTATTTGCTATCGTTGATACCAACTCAGATCCAGATGGCGTTGATTTCGTTATCCCAGGTAACGACGATGCAATCCGTGCTGTAAACCTGTACCTGACTGCCGTTGCGACCACCGTTCGCGAAGGCCGCTCTCAGGACCTGGCTGAGCAAGCTGAAGAAGCGTCTTTAGAAAACGCTTAATAAGGTTTGCTCTGCATAAGAGCCCTTAGCATTCAGATGTGATCTGTAAGGGGCCTATACTGGCCCCTTTATTTTATCTAAGTCTGTCACGCCCCCAACCGGACGGCGGGACAGAGTAAATTTTCCGCAAATAAGTGTCTGCTGGTGCAAACGTACACAGGCACGAACCGAGGATTCTGGAATGGCTGACATTACCGCTGCATTGGTAAAAGAACTGCGTGAGCGTACTGGCGCTGGCATGATGGATTGCAAAAAAGCGCTGACTGAAGCGAACGGCGACATTGAGCTGGCGATTGAGAACATGCGTAAGTCTGGCGCAATCAAAGCAGCGAAAAAAGCAGGCAACGTTGCTGCTGATGGCGTAATCAAAACCAAGATCGTTGGCGACTACGGCGTAATTCTGGAAGTAAACTGCCAGACTGACTTCGTTGCAAAAGATGGCGGTTTCCAGGCGTTCGCAGACAAAGTTCTGGATGCGGCTGCAGCTGATCGCGTTACCGACGTTGAAGTTCTGAAAGCGCAGTTCGAAGAAGAGCGCGTTGCACTGGTTGCTAAAATCGGTGAGAACATCAACATCCGTCGCGTTGCTATCCTGGAAGGCGCAGAGCTGGGCAGCTACCTGCACGGCGCACGTATCGGCGTTCTGGTTTCAACCAAAGGCGCTAACGAAGATCTGATCAAACAGGTCGCGATGCACGTTGCGGCAAGCAAGCCTGAATTCGTTAAGCCAGAAGATGTTTCTGCTGACGTGGTTGATAAAGAGTACCAGGTTCAGCTGGACATCGCGATGCAGTCTGGCAAGCCAAAAGAGATCGCAGAGAAGATGGTTGAAGGCCGTATGAAGAAATTCACCGGCGAAGTCTCTCTGACTGGTCAGGCTTTCGTTATCGACCCAAGCAAAACCGTTGGCCAGGCTCTGAAAGAGCAGGGCGCTGACGTTATCAACTTCATCCGCTTCGAAGTCGGTGAAGGCATCGAGAAAGTTGAGTCTGACTTCGCTGCAGAAGTTGCAGCAATGTCCAAACAGTCTTAATGCTCTGAAAGAACCGCCAGATGGCGGTTCTTTTTTGTCTGTGAATCGCAACAGATACATTTTCAGTTTCATCCCAATAGCAATTTCATTGCGGTAAGCGGATGATCGATCAGAATTTACTTCTCCTTTACACCCTATCTTCCAGGAAGAACTGACCATGGCGACCAACGCAAAACCTGTTTATCAACGTATCCTGCTTAAACTCAGCGGCGAAGCCCTGCAAGGCGCTGAAGGTTTTGGTATCGACGCGAGTGTGCTTGACCGCATGGCACAAGAGGTAAAAGAGCTGGTTGAACTGGGCATCCAGGTTGGCGTGGTGATTGGCGGAGGGAACCTGTTCCGTGGAGCGAGCCTGCAGCAGGCTGGCATGAACCGCGTTGTGGGTGACCACATGGGTATGCTGGCAACCGTAATGAATGGCCTGGCGATGCGTGATGCACTGCACCGCGCCTATGTGAATGCACGCCTGATGTCAGCGATTCCACTGAATGGCGTCTGTGACAACTACAGCTGGGCAGAAGCGATCAGCCTGCTGCGTAACAACCGCGTGGTGATCTTCTCCGCCGGTACCGGTAACCCGTTCTTCACCACTGACTCTGCAGCGTGCCTGCGCGGCATTGAGATTGAAGCGGACGTCGTGCTGAAAGCGACCAAAGTGGACGGCGTTTACTCTGCGGATCCGGTGAAAAGCCCGGACGCAACGCTGTATGAGCAACTGACCTATGCTGAAGTGCTGGATCAGGAGCTGAAAGTGATGGATCTTGCGGCCTTTACCCTGGCGCGTGACCACAAATTACCTATCCGTGTTTTCAACATGAATAAGCCTGGCGCACTGCGTCGCGTAGTGATGGGTGAAAAAGAAGGCACCCTGATTACGCATTAATACCCGAGGCGAGATAAAATAAGGTATATTCTGTCAGCGCGATGAGAATGCATCGCGCACCAGTCAGGATTATCGATGATTATCGATCCCGCTTCCGGTTACGCCGGAACTGGCCAGGTCAAACCGAATCCAAGGGTTTCAACGTGATTAACGACATCAAAAAAGATGCTGACACGCGCATGGAAAAATGCGTTGAAGCATTCAAAACCACCATCAGCAAAGTGCGCACCGGTCGTGCTTCACCTTCGCTGCTCGACGGCATCGTCGTCGAATATTACGGCACGCCGACGCCACTGCGTCAGCTGGCTTCTGTCACTGTGGAAGATTCACGCACGCTGAAAATCAACGTGTTTGATCGTTCACTGAGTCCGGCAGTCGAAAAAGCGATCATGAAGTCCGATCTCGGTCTGAACCCAAGTTCAGCCGGTACCGACATCCGTGTTCCGCTGCCTGCGCTGACAGAAGAGCGTCGTAAAGATCTGATTAAAATCGTGCGCGGCGAAGCCGAGCAGGGCCGTGTGTCGGTACGTAACGTCCGTCGCGATGCCAACGATAAAATCAAAGCGCTGCTGAAAGATAAAGAGATCAGCGAAGACGACGAACGTCGTGCGCAGGATGAAGTGCAAAAAATGACCGATGCGTACATCAAGAAAGTTGATGCTGCACTGTCAGAAAAAGAGACGGAGCTGATGGATTTCTAATCCCATCACTGCCGGACAAAACGCCGTACAGAGAGGTATTCGTATGAATGCGACATCTGGCGGCGTTTTACATTGTGCCTGTGGGCACGCTGACTTCACACGGATAGCTTCATGAAGCGATTAACTATGCTGGGATCCACCGGCTCAATCGGCACCAGTACGCTGGCGGTGGTGCGCGCCAACCCGGCGCTTTATCAGATTACGGCGCTGGTTGCCGGCCATAACGTGGCGCTGATGGCCGAGCAGTGTGCGGCCTTTACACCGCGCTACGCCTGCATGGCAGACGAGGCATCCGCCGCTGCGTTGCGTGAGCGACTGAGAGCAATCAGGGTCAATACTGAAGTGCTCTCCGGCGTTCAGGCAGCCTGTGAGCTGGCCGCGCTGGATGAGGTGGATCAGGTGATGGCGGCGATCGTCGGCGCATCGGGTTTGCTGCCGACGCTGGCGGCCATTCGCGCCGGCAAAACGGTGCTGCTGGCCAACAAAGAATCGCTTGTCACCTGCGGCCGTTTGTTTATGGAGGCCGTGCTTCATCATAACGCACAGTTACTACCGGTCGACAGCGAGCATAACGCCATTTTTCAGAGTTTACCGGCTACCATCCAGCATCAGTTAGGTTACGCTGACCTGCGGGATAATGGCATTGAGTCGATTATCCTTACGGGATCGGGTGGTCCTTTTCGTGACACAGATTTAGCGGATCTCAGCGCCATGTCGCCAGATCAGGCCTGTGCACATCCGAACTGGTCGATGGGGAGAAAAATCTCTGTCGATTCGGCCACCATGATGAATAAAGGTCTTGAGTACATTGAAGCCCGTTGGCTGTTTAATGCCAGCGCAGCGCAGATGGAAGTGATACTCCACCCACAGTCGGTGATTCACTCCATGGTGCGATACTGCGATGGCAGCGTGCTGGCTCAATTAGGTTCTCCTGATATGCGTACGCCAATTGCCCACAGCATGGCCTGGCCTTCGCGCATCAATGCAGGCGTGACGCCGCTGGATTTTACCCGCATGTCGGCGCTCTCCTTTGCAGAACCTGATTTTAGTCGCTATCCCTGTCTGAAACTGGCCATTGATGCCTGTGATGCGGGGCAGGCGGCGACCACCACGCTGAATGCAGCCAACGAGGTTGCCGTCGCGGCTTTCCTGAATCACCAGATCCGCTTCACCGACATTGCCGCGCTTAATAGTGAGGTGATGGCGGCACAAGTGTGTCCGGAGCCGGATTCGGTGGACGCTGTCCTTGAAATCGATCGCACTGCACGCGCGCTGGCGACAGAAATGTTGCCGCGTTTCACGTCGTGATGCCGATCGTTATGAGGCCATTTGTTCGCTTCAGGTGAAAATGATATAGTCGCTGGCTCGCGTTTCACGGTCTGTCACCGAATTCGGTGTGGCCCGGCACTGAGAGTGTGTCGGGATTTGAATCGGGCGCAATGTATTCAGAAACCACAGCATTTCTGATGAAAGGAATTGGTTAAGCGTTATGTCGTCTAACAATCACAACAACACTGATGACCAGCAG
Source organism: Pantoea sp. paga (assembly GCF_007558755.1). Taxonomy (NCBI): domain Bacteria; kingdom Pseudomonadati; phylum Pseudomonadota; class Gammaproteobacteria; order Enterobacterales; family Erwiniaceae; genus Pantoea; species Pantoea sp. paga. Next base: position 26,937 of record NZ_VLTF01000006.1, on the reverse strand, counting down.
GGAAACGGTCCGCGCCACGTCGCTATCATCATGGATGGCAATGGCCGCTGGGCCAAAAATCAGGGTAAATTGCGTATTTCAGGCCATAAAGCTGGCGTTAAATCGGTACGCCGTGCCGTCAGCTTTGCGGTCAGTAACAATCTTGAAGCCCTGACGCTTTACGCCTTCAGCAGTGAAAACTGGAGTCGTCCACCGCAGGAAGTCACCGCATTAATGGAACTCTTTGTCTGGGCGCTTGATAGTGAAGTGAAGAGCCTGCACAAACACAATGTTCGCTTACGCGTCATTGGCGATACCAGCCGTTTCAGCCCGCGTATTCAGGAACGTATTCGCCGTTCTGAGACGCTGACCGCAAATAATAGTGGCCTGACGCTCAACATTGCTGCCAACTATGGCGGCCGTTGGGATATTATCGAAGGCGTGAAAAAACTGGCTGAACAGGTTCAGGAAGGATTACTGCGACCTGACCAGATTACCGAAGAGAGCCTGACGTCGCAGCTCTGTATGCAGGAGCTGGCGCCAGTGGATTTAGTGATAAGGACCGGGGGAGAGCATCGGATTAGCAACTTCCTGCTGTGGCAGATTGCCTATGCTGAATTCTATTTTACCGATGTGCTCTGGCCGGATTTCGATGAACACGTTTTTGAAGGTGCACTGAATGCATTCTCTCTGCGGGAGCGTCGTTTTGGCGGCGCTGCACCAGGCGGCGCCTGAGCAATCTGGGGGTAACCTTTGCTGAAGTCTCGTCTGATTACCGCGTTGATATTAATTCCGCTGGTAATAGCTGCACTGTTCTGGTTACCGCCTGTTGGCTTCGCCCTGACAACTATCGTTATCTGCATGCTGGCAGCCTGGGAATGGGGTCAGTTTGCAGGGATGGCATCACGGCAACAGCGCGTCTGGCTGGCTGTACTTTGTGGTCTGCTGCTGGCGCTGATGCAGTTTACGCTGCCACCTTATCAACACACAGTGCATCTGCCACAGATCGCGACATCGCTTTGGGCGTCGCTGGTGTGGTGGGTCGTTGCACTGCTGCTGGTGCTCTCCTATCCCGCTTCTGCGGCCTTCTGGCGCCATTCGCGTCCACTTCGCTTACTGTTTGGCGTATTAACGCTTGTCCCTTTTTTCTGGGGCATGGTGGCGCTGCGCCAGTATCACTATGACACCGACCACTTCGCCGGTGCCTGGTGGCTGCTGTTTGTGTTGCTGCTGGTATGGGGAGCGGATTCAGGTGCTTATATGTTTGGCAAAATGTTTGGCAAGCACAAGCTGGCGCCAAAGGTCTCACCAGGCAAAACCTGGGAAGGCTTCCTGGGCGGTCTGGTCACCTCGGCGCTGATTGCCGTGCTGTTTGCGACGCTGGCGCCACTGACGGTTTCCACCGGTACGCTGGTGATTTGCGCGATTATCGCGACGCTGGCCTCCGTACTGGGCGACCTCACTGAGAGCATGTTTAAACGTGAAGCGGGCATCAAAGACAGTGGTAATCTGATTCCTGGTCACGGCGGCATTCTTGATCGTATTGATAGTCTGACTGCGGCGGTGCCGGTGTTTGCCTGTTTATTGCTGCTGGTGTTTCGCACCCTTTAAGGACAGGCAAAGATGTTGAGCATACTCTGGAGTTTCGTCGCCTTTATCGTTGCGCTGGGCGTATTAATTACCGTTCATGAGTTTGGCCATTTCTGGGTCGCTCGTCGCTGTGGCGTCAAAGTTGAGCGCTTTTCCATTGGTTTTGGTAAGTCGCTCTGGCAGCGCCGCGATCGCCACGGCACCGAATTTGTCATCGCGCTGATTCCCCTCGGCGGCTACGTTAAAATGCTCGACGAGCGTGTTGAAAGCGTGCCAGCCGAATTTCGTCATCAGGCTTTTAACAACAAAGCCGTCTGGCAACGCGCCTCCATCATTGCGGCAGGTCCTGTCGCTAATTTCATCTTTGCCATCTTTGCATACTGGGTTGTGTTTATTCACGGCGTGCCCGGTGTGCGCCCGGTAATCGGTGAAATTTTAAACGGTTCGGTGGCTGCGGAAGCTCAAATTACGCCCGGCATGGAACTTAAGGCTGTTGACGGTATCGAAACGCCTGATTGGGATGCTGTGCGTATGGCGCTGGTGGGTAAAATCGGCGACAGCAGCACCACCTTAACGGTGGCTCGATTTGGCGAGGACGCGACCCAGCAGAAACAGCTGGATTTGCGTAACTGGCAGTTTGAGCCTGATAAGCAGGATCCGGTCGTCGCGTTAGGGATTCAGCCACGTGGTCCGCAGATTGAGACCACGCTGGCAGAAGTGCAGGCGAACTCGCCAGCCAGTGAAGCCGGTTTGCAAGCAGGCGACAGGATCGTTAAAGTCGATGGTCAGCCATTATCGCAGTGGCAGACTTTTGTCACGCAGGTCCGGGATAACCCCGGCAAAAGCATGGCGCTTGAAGTGGATCGCGGCGGTGAGTCTATTGCGCTGACGATGACGCCAGAAGCGAAATCTGGCAGTAAAGCGGGATTTGCGGGTGTCATTCCGCGCATTGTTCCTCTGCCAGAAGAGTACAAGACGGTAAGACAGTATGGCGCGTTTGCGGCTATCGGTGAGGCTAGTGTAAAAACCTGGCAACTGATGAAGCTCACCGTCTCCATGCTGGGCAAGTTAATAACCGGTGATGTGAAGCTGAACAACCTGAGCGGGCCAATTTCCATTGCGCAGGGTGCAGGGTTGTCAGCAGAGTATGGGTTGATTTACTACCTGATGTTCCTGGCGTTGATTAGCGTCAACCTGGGCATCATCAACCTGTTCCCTCTGCCGGTTTTAGATGGTGGGCACTTGCTCTTCCTGGCGATCGAAAAGATCAAGGGTGGACCGGTGTCCGAGCGAGTTCAGGACTTTAGTTATCGCATCGGTTCAATTTTACTGGTGCTGTTAATGGGGCTTGCACTTTTCAATGATTTCTCACGTTTGTAACCGCTGGAACGCGAACATTCGAGGGATGTGTTAGGAAAACGCATAACAACGATGGCGATGAAAAAGTTGCTCATAGCGTCGCTGCTGTTTAGCAGCGCCACCGTTTACGGTGCAGACGATTTCGTAGTGAAGGATATTCATTTCGAAGGGCTGCAGCGAGTCGCCGTCGGCGCGGCTCTGCTGAGCATGCCAGTACGGGTTGGCGATACGGTGAATGACGATGATGTCAGAAATACCATTCGCTCGCTGTTCGCTACTGGCAACTTTGAGGATGTTCAGGTCCTGCGAGACGGTACAACGCTGATTGTCCAGGTCAAAGAACGTCCTACCATTGCCAGCATTACCTTCACCGGTAACAAAGCGGTGAAAGAGGATCAGCTCAAACAAAATCTGGAAGCCTCAGGTGTCCGTGTCGGCGAAGCGCTGGACCGTACCACCATCTCCTCTATCGAGAAGGGACTTGAGGATTTCTACTACAGCGTAGGTAAATATACCGCCAACGTAAAAGCCGTGGTCACGCCACTGCCGCGTAACCGTGTAGATCTGAAGCTGGTCTTTACTGAAGGTGTCTCTGCAAAAATTCAGCAGATCAACATCGTCGGTAATAAAGCCTTCAGCTCCGATGAGCTGATTTCCCGCTTCCAGCTGCGCGATGAAGTGCCATGGTGGAACGTGGTCGGCGATCGTAAATACCAGAAACAGAAACTGGCGGGTGACCTCGAGACCCTGCGCAGCTTCTATCTGGATCGTGGCTATGCACGCTTTAACATCGATTCGACGCAGGTCAGCCTGACGCCTGATAAAAAAGGCATCTACATCACGGTGAACATCACCGAAGGTGACCAGTACAAAATCGCAGGCGTGATCGTTAATGGCAGCATGGCGGGCCATTCAGCAGAAATTGAACATCTGACCAAGATTCCGGCAGGCGAGCTTTATAACGGCGCCAAAGTCACGAAAATGGAAGATGACATCAAGAAACTGCTGGGCCGCTACGGCTATGCCTATCCGCGCGTGGCAACACAGCCAGAAATCAACGACGCCGATAAAACCGTAAAACTGCATATCAATGTGGATGCGGGTAACCGTTATTATGTCCGTAACGTCCGTTTCGAAGGCAATGACACGTCGAAAGACTCCGTGTTACGTCGCGAAATGCGTCAGATGGAAGGCGCGTGGCTGGGCAGCGATCTGGTTGAACAGGGTAAAGAGCGTCTGAACCGTACCGGTTACTTTGAAACCGTTGATGTGGATACTCAGCGTGTGCCAGGTTCGCCGGACCAGGTTGACGTGGTCTACAAGGTTAAAGAGCGTAACACCGGTACCTTTAACTTCGGCGTCGGCTACGGCACCGAAAGTGGTGTGAGTTTCCAGGTCGGCGTCACGCAGGATAACTGGCTGGGCACCGGTAATACCGTGGGCATCAGCGGGACCAAGAACGATTACCAGACCTATGCTGAATTCTCGCTGACTGACCCTTACTTTACCGTTGATGGTGTCAGTCTGGGTGGTCGTCTGTTCTACAACGACTTTAAAGCAGATAACGCGGACCTTTCTGACTATACCAACAAAAGTTATGGTCTGGATGGCACGCTTGGCTTCCCGATTAACGAAAACAACACCCTGCGTGTCGGTCTGGGCTATGTCCACAATGACCTGTCAAACATGCAGCCGCAGGTGGCGATGTGGCGTTATCTTGACTCAGTCGGCAAGCCGCAGCAGCTCAATGATGAAGGTGATTTCTCAGCAGATGACTTCACCTTTAACTACGGCTGGACTTATAACACTCTGGACCGCGGTTTCTTCCCGACGTCCGGTAACCGTACCAACCTGAACGGTAAGGTGACGATTCCAGGCTCGGATAACAGCTTCTATAAGGCCACGCTGGATACCCAGCAGTATGTGCCGATTAACCAGGATCGTACCTGGGTGCTGTTAGGCCGTGGTCGCGTAGGTTATGGCGATGGTCTCGACGGCAAAGAGATGCCGTTCTATGAGAACTTCTACGCCGGTGGTTCAAGCACCGTGCGCGGCTTCCAGTCCAACACCATTGGACCGAAAGCAGCCTACTTTAATAACAACTCGTCGAACTGCCGAATCGCCGATCCAAATGGCGTATGTAAGTCTGACGATGCGGTGGGCGGTAACGCCATGGCGATTGCCAGCCTTGAGCTGATTACGCCAACGCCGTTCCTGAGCGAGAAGTATGCTAACTCGGTTCGTACCTCGGTGTTTGTCGATGCCGGTACAGCGTGGGATACCCATTGGGAAAATACCGCGGAAACGCGTGCGGCCGGCATTCCTGACTACAGCGATCCAAACAATATCCGTGTATCCAGCGGTGTTGCGCTGCAGTGGATGTCACCGCTCGGCCCGCTGGTGTTCTCTTACGCCCAGCCGATGAAGAAAGTCGATGGAGACAAGTCAGAGCAGTTCCAGTTTAACATTGGTAAAACCTGGTAATGTTCTGAGCATGGATGCATAGCTGAAGTATTGCTGCCGGACAGCACCTGTTGCTGTTCGGGGCAAACACTGTGTCGCTGACACAAACGTTGATGGTAAGGAGTTTATAGTGAAAAAGTTGTTGTGTGCCGCAGGTCTGGGTCTTGCTTTAGCGGTTTCCGCTGGTGTTCAGGCTGCCGACAAAATTGCAGTGGTAAACGTGTCCAGCATTTTCCAACAGTTACCGCAACGTGCGACTGTTGCTAAACAGCTGGAAAACGAGTTCAAAGGCCGTGCAACTGAGTTGCAGAGTCAGGAGCGCGATCTGCAAACCAAAATGCAGCGTCTGCAGCGTGACGGTTCTACCATGAAGGCGAGCGAACGCAGCCGTATGGAAAAAGATGTCATGTCTCAGCGTGAAGCTTTCTCTACAAAAGCTCAGTCTTTTGAGCAGGATAATCGCCGTCGTCAGATGGAAGAGCGTAACAAGCTGCTGAGCCGTATTCAGGATGCCGTGAAGAAAGTCGCTGACAGCGATGGTTACGACGTCGTGATCGACGCTAACGCGGTGGCTTATGCGTCAAACGCAAAAGACATCACTGCTGACGTGCTGAAACAGGTTAAATAATTCATGTCATCTATTCGACTGGCTGATTTAGCCCAGCAGTTGGATGCAGAATTGCACGGAGATGGCGATATCGTCATCTCCGGCATTGCTTCTATGCAATCCGCCACAACTGGCCAAATCACTTTTCTTGCAAACAGCCGTTACCGCGAGCAACTCGCCCTGATTAAGGCCTCAGCCGTGGTGCTGACGGAAGCGGATCTGGAGTGGTGCAATACCGCAGCGCTGGTGGTGAAAGATCCCTACCTGACCTATGCGCGTATGGCACAAATACTCGATACCACGCCACAGCCAGCGCAAAATATCGCTCCCAGTGCAGTGATCGATCCCTCAGCCCGACTCGGTAGCAACGTCGCTATTGGCGCCAATGCGGTGATCGAAGCGGATGTTGAGCTGGGCGATAACGTGGTCATTGGTGCAGGATGTTTTGTTGGCAAAAAAACCCGTATCGGCAGCGGTACCCGTCTCTGGGCCAACGTCTCTGTTTATCACGAAATTGAAATCGGTCAGGATTGCCTGATTCAGTCAGGTACTGTCATCGGTTCTGATGGTTTCGGTTATGCCAACGATCGCGGTAACTGGGTGAAAATCCCGCAGTTAGGCGCGGTGATAATCGGCGATCGCGTAGAAATAGGTGCCTGCACCACTATCGATCGCGGTGCGCTGGATAACACTCTGATCGGCAATGGTGTTATCATAGACAACCAGTGCCAGATCGCTCACAACGTAGTTATTGGCGACAATACTGCGGTTGCAGGCGGTGTGATCATGGCGGGTAGTTTGAAAATTGGGCGTTACTGTATGATTGGCGGTGCCAGCGTCATTAACGGCCATATGGAAATCTGTGACAAAGTAACGGTGACCGGTATGGGTATGGTCATGCGTCCTATCACAGAGCCTGGTGTCTATTCATCAGGCATTCCGCTGCAACCCAACAAAACCTGGCGCAAAACTGCAGCGCTGGTGATGAACATCGATGACATGAGCAAACGCTTAAAAGCCATCGAGCGCAAGGTCGGTAAAGACGACTAACCGCCATCCCAAAACTGACCGGCTTTCATAATAAAAATGTTAAGCAGGGAAGCCCGGCGCCACAGAACCTATTTGCGGCCTGCGGAAGATCATTTTGATCTGTGCAGGCCGTGTTATTGATGTCATCAGATTTTTAGGACAGGAAGAGTATTTTGACTACTGAAACTCATACTCTGAAAATTGAAGAGATTTTAGAGCTGCTGCCGCACCGCTATCCGTTTCTGCTGGTAGACCGCGTGCTGGAATTTGAAGAGCACAAATACCTGCGTGCAGTGAAGAACGTTTCTGTTAATGAACCGTTTTTCCAGGGGCATTTCCCTGGTAAACCGATTTTTCCTGGCGTTCTGATCCTGGAAGCGATGGCGCAGGCTACCGGTATTCTGGCGTTTAAAAGCGTAGGTAAACTGGAGCCAGGCGAACTCTACTACTTTGCCGGTATCGACAGTGCCCGTTTCAAGCGCCCTGTGGTACCTGGCGACCAAATGATCATGGAAGTCACTTTCGAGAAAACCCGCCGTGGTCTGACCCGCTTTAAAGGCGTGGCGACTGTCGACGGTAAAATCGTTTGTGAAGCGACCATGATGTGTGCCCGCAGCCGGGAGGCATAATTCGTGATTGATCCAACAGCCACTATCCATCCCAGTTCAGTCATTGAAGAGGGCGCTATTATTGGCGCCCGCGTTCACATTGGCCCGTTTTGCTTTGTTGGTGCGAATGTTGAGATCGGTGAAGGAACGGTACTGAAGTCACATGTTGTGGTGAACGGCCACACGCGCATCGGTAAAGATAATCAGATTTATCAGTTCGCCTCAATTGGCGAAGTGAATCAGGATCTGAAATATGCCGGTGAGCCAACACGGGTTGAGATCGGTGATCGTAACCGCATCCGTGAAAGCGTGACGATTCATCGCGGCACCACGCAGGGTGGCCAGGTCACCACAGTGGGCAGCGATAATCTGCTGATGGTGAATGCTCACATCGCGCATGACTGCGTGATTGGCAACCGCTGTATCTTCGCCAACAACGCCACCCTGGGTGGTCACGTGACGGTCGATGATTTCGCCATTATTGGCGGCATGACAGCGGTACATCAGTGGTGCATCATCGGTGCTCACGTGATGGTTGGCGGCTGTTCCGGCGTGGCGCAGGATGTGCCGCCTTACGTTATTGCGCAGGGCAACCACGCTACGCCGTTCGGGATCAATATCGAAGGTCTCAAGCGTCGTGGCTTCAGCAAAGAGTCGTTGCACGCTATCCGCAACGCCTATAAGTTGCTCTATCGCAGCGGCAGAACGCTGGAGGAAGTGAAGCCGGAGATTGAAGCCATCGCACAGCAGCACAGCGAAGTGCAGCCTTTCTACGATTTCTTCACCCGTTCAACCCGTGGATTAATTCGTTAATCCATGTCAGCGCGTCCCTTAACGATTGCCCTGGTCGCCGGAGAAACCTCCGGCGATATTCTTGGTGCAGGTCTGATCCGTGCCCTGAAAGCCCGTCATCCGGATGCACGCTTTGTCGGCGTAGCGGGTCCCCTGATGCAGGCAGAAGGATGTGAAGCCTGGTATGAAATGGAAGAGCTGGCGGTGATGGGCATTGTCGAGGTGCTCGGTCGCCTGCGACGCCTGCTGACAATCCGTCGCGATCTCACCCGGCGTTTTACCGAACTCCGACCCGATGTCTTTGTCGGGATTGATGCGCCCGATTTCAATATCACGCTGGAAGGCAATCTTAAACGCGCTGGCATTCGCACTATCCACTATGTCAGCCCCTCTGTGTGGGCATGGCGGCAAAAGCGTGTCTTTAAGATTGGTCGTAACACCGATCTGGTGCTGGCGTTCCTGCCGTTTGAAAAAGCTTTCTACGATCGCTATAACGTTCCCTGTCGTTTTATCGGTCACACTATGGCGGATGCCATGCCGCTGCAACCCGATAAGCTGGCTGCACGCCGTCATCTGGGCATTGCCGATGATGCGCTCTGTCTGGCCTTGCTGCCCGGCAGCCGGGGTGCGGAAGTGGAAATGCTCAGCGCCGATTTTCTGAAAACCGCTCAGTTGTTGCGTCGTCACTATCCGGCGCTGGAAATCGTGGTGCCGCTGGTCAACGCCCGTCGCCGCGAACAGTTTGAGAAGATTAAAGCCGAAACCGCCCCCGAACTGCCGATGCATCTGCTTGATGGTCAGGGACGTGAGGCGATGATTGCGAGCGATGCCGCACTCCTGGCGTCAGGCACTGCCGCACTGGAGTGCATGCTGGCAAAATGCCCAATGGTCGTCGGTTATCGCATGAAGCCGGCTACCTTCTGGCTGGCGAAACGGCTGGTCAAGACCCCTTACGTCTCGCTGCCAAACCTGCTGGCAGGACGTGAGCTGGTCAAAGAGTTATTGCAGGATGAGTGTCAGCCTGAAGCCCTGGCCGCAGCGTTAGATCCGCTGCTGCATGCCGGACCTGAGCGTGAAACCCTCCTGCAGACGTTCCATGAATTACATCAACAGATCCGCTGGAACGCCGATGAGCAGGCAGCGGATGCGGTACTGGAGCTGGTGAATGCCTGATTTTATCTATCCTGTCGCCAGACTGATTGCCGGTGTGGACGAAGTGGGGCGCGGCCCGCTGGTTGGCGCGGTCGTTACTGCCGCGGTGATCCTCGATCCGGCAAACCCGATTACCGGCCTGGCCGACTCGAAGAAACTGTCTGAAAAGCGCCGCCTGGCGTTGTATGACGAAATCAAAGAGAAGGCGCTGGCATGGAGCCTGGGACGCGCAGAGCCTGAAGAGATCGATCAGCTCAACATTCTGCATGCCACTATGCTGGCAATGCAACGCGCCGTAGCTGGCCTCGGCATTCAGCCCGATTATGTGCTGATTGATGGCAATCGTTGCCCGGCACTGCCAATGCCTTCACAGGCGGTGGTCAAAGGGGATAGCCTGGTTGCCGAAATCAGTGCGGCATCGATCATCGCCAAAGTGTCGCGTGACCAGGAGATGACCGAACTCGATCTGCTGTTCCCGCAGTATGGTTTTGCGCAGCACAAAGGTTATCCGACGGCGCTGCATATGGAAAAACTGACGCAGTATGGCGTCACGCCGCACCACCGTCGCAGTTTTGCGCCCGTACGCAATGCGCTGCTCGATGCTGAAGTACTGGCTGCACGCCAGACCCTTACGCTTTAATAGCCTGACGCTGTTTTAACCGGAAACTGATATGGCTGAACCCCGTTTTATACATCTGCGTGTCCACAGTGACTATTCGATGATTGATGGCCTGGCGAAAACCGGGCCGTTAATCAAGAAGGCGGCTGCCCTTGGCATGCCGGCTATCGCGATTACCGACTTTACTAACCTCTGTGGTCTGGTGAAATTCTACGGTGGCGCACACAGCGCAGGGATAAAGCCGGTCATTGGTGCTGATTTCAACGTTGCCAGTGAGCTGATGGGGGATGAACTGACTCAGCTTACCGTGCTGGCGTCCAGTAATACCGGATACCAGAACCTGACGCTGCTGATCTCCCGCGCCTATCAGCGTGGTTATGGCGTGGACGGACCAATTATCGATCGCGACTGGCTGATTGAATTGCAGGAAGGATTAATCCTGCTGTCGGGCGGACGGCGCGGCGATGTGGGTCGCAGCCTGTTGCGCGGCAACAATGCCCTGGTTTCGCAATGCCTGTCCTTTTATCAGCAACATTTCCCCGATCGCTACTACCTGGAGCTGATTCGTACCGGCCGTCAGGACGAAGAGAGCTATCTGCATGCGGCAGTTGAACTGGCGATTGCAGAGGGAATACCGGTGGTTGCCACCAATGAAGTCTGCTTTATTAATGCAGAAGATTTCGATGCGCACGAAATTCGCGTCGCCATTCACGACGGCTATACGCTGGATGATCCCAAGCGTCCACGCAACTACAGTCCTCAGCAATATATGCGCAGCGAAGAGGAGATGTGCGAGCTCTTCTCGGACATCCCGGAAGCGCTGGAAAACAGCGTAGAGATTGCTAAGCGTTGTAACGTCACGGTCCGGCTGGGCGAGTACTTCCTGCCGCAGTTCCCGACCGGTGACATGACCACCGAAGATTATCTGGTGGTGAAATCCCGTGAGGGTCTGGAAGAGCGTCTCGAGTTTCTGTTCCCGGACGAAGCCGAACGTCTGGAAAAACGTCCGGAATATGATGAGCGTCTGGAGATTGAACTCACCGTTATTAACCAGATGGGCTTCCCCGGCTACTTCCTGATCGTAATGGAGTTCATCCAGTGGTCCAAGGACAACGGCGTGCCGGTCGGGCCGGGTCGTGGCTCCGGTGCCGGTTCGCTGGTGGCCTATGCGCTGAAAATCACCGATATCGATCCGCTGGAATTTGACCTGCTGTTTGAACGCTTCCTGAACCCGGAACGTGTCTCAATGCCCGACTTCGACGTCGACTTCTGCATGGAGAAGCGCGATCAGGTGATCGAACACGTTGCAGATATGTACGGACGTGAAGCGGTTTCCCAGATTATTACCTTCGGCACCATGGCGGCGAAAGCGGTCATTCGCGATGTGGGCCGCGTGCTGGGACATCCTTACGGCTTCGTTGACCGCATTTCAAAACTGATCCCGCCCGATCCCGGCATGACGCTGGAAAAAGCCTTTATTGCTGAACCGCAGCTTCCCGCCATGTATGACGCGGACGAAGAGGTTAAAGCGCTGATCGACATGGCGCGCAAGCTGGAAGGGGTCACGCGTAACGCCGGTAAACATGCGGGCGGCGTGGTCATTGCGCCAACGAAGATTACCGATTTTGCGCCGCTCTATTGCGATGAGCATGGGCAGTTCCCGGTAACTCAGTTCGATAAAAATGATGTGGAATATGCCGGCCTGGTGAAGTTCGACTTCCTGGGTCTGCGTACGCTGACCATCATCGACTGGGCGCTGAAGATGATCAACCCGCGCCGGGAAAAGCAGGGGCTGGAGCCGATCGATATCGCCTCTATCCCGCTGGATGATAAGAAAAGCTTCGATATGCTGCAGCGCTCGGAAACCACCGCGGTGTTCCAGCTTGAATCGCGCGGCATGAAAGATCTGATTAAGCGTCTGAAGCCCGACTGCTTCGAAGATATGATCGCACTGGTGGCGCTGTTCCGTCCTGGCCCACTGCAGTCCGGCATGGTGGATAACTTCATTGACCGTAAGCATGGCCGTGAAGCGATCTCCTATCCCGACATTCAGTGGCAGCACGAAAGCCTGAAACCGGTGCTGGAACCGACCTACGGCATCATTCTCTATCAGGAACAGGTGATGCAGATCGCCCAGGTTCTCTCCGGTTACACGCTGGGCGGTGCAGATATGCTGCGTCGCGCCATGGGTAAAAAGAAACCCGAGGAGATGGCCAAACAGCGTTCTGTATTCCGCGACGGTGCCGAAAGCATGGGTATCGACGGGGAACTGTCGATGAAGATCTTCGATCTGGTAGAAAAATTTGCAGGTTATGGCTTTAACAAGTCACACTCTGCGGCCTACGCACTCGTCTCCTACCAGACGCTGTGGCTGAAGGCGCACTATCCGGCTGAGTTTATGGCTGCGGTTATGACCGCCGATATGGATAACACCGAGAAAGTGGTTGGCCTGGTCGATGAGTGCTGGCGGATGGGACTGAAAGTCCTGCCGCCTGATATCAACTCCGGTCTTTATCAGTTCCATGTTAATGACGCGGGCGAGATCGTTTACGGTATCGGCGCGATCAAAGGTGTCGGTGAAGGCCCGATCGAAGCGATCATCGACGCCCGTAACGAAGGCGGTTATTTCCGCGAGTTGTTTGATCTCTGCGCCCGTACCGACACCAAAAAGATCAACCGTCGGGTAATGGAAAAATTGATCATGTCCGGGGCCTTTGATCGCCTTGGACCGCATCGTGCTGCGCTGATGAGTTCACTCAGTGACGCGTTAAAAGCGGCCGATCAGCACGCGAAGGCGGAAGCGATTGGCCAGGCTGATATGTTTGGCGTACTGGCGGAAGAGCCGGAACAGGTTGAGAAATCGTATGCCAGCGTCACGCCGTGGCCTGAGCAGGTGCAGCTGGATGGCGAACGGGAAACGCTGGGGCTTTACCTTACCGGCCACCCGATTAATCAGTACCTGAAAGAAATTGAGCGTTACGTTGGCGGGGTGCGGCTGAAAGATATGCATCCTACCGATCGGGGTAAAATTACCGTGGCGGCCGGTCTGGTGATCGCTGCACGGGTAATGGTCACCAAACGCGGCAACCGAATTGGTATCTGTACTCTGGACGATCGCTCCGGTCGTCTTGAGGTGATGTTATTTACCGATGCGTTAGATAAATACCAGCAGTTGCTGGAGAAAGACCGAATTCTGATCGTCAGCGGACAGGTCAGCTTTGATGACTTCAGTGGTGGCCTTAAAATGACCGCTCGTGAAGTCATGGACATCGACGAAGCTCGCGAAAAATACGCGCGCGGACTTGCTATCTCGCTGACGGACAGGCAAATTGATGACCAGCTATTAAACCGACTCCGTCAGTCTCTGGAACCTCATCGATCAGGGACTATTCCGGTGCATCTCTACTATCAGAGAGCCGACGCGCGAGCGAAGCTGCGCTTTGGTGCAGCGTGGCGAATTTCGCCCAGCGATCGTTTACTTAACGATCTGCGCTCGTTGATTGGATCGGAGCAGGTGGAACTGGAGTTTGACTAGAACAGGAACATTATGAGTCTTAATTACCTGGATTTTGAACAGCCAATTGCAGAACTGGAGGCGAAGATCGATTCGCTGACCTCAATTGGTCGTCAGGATGATAAACACGTTAATCTGGATGAAGAAGTTCAGCGTCTGCGTGAGAAAAGCGTTGAGCTGACCCGTAAAATCTTCGCCGATTTGGGCGCATGGCAAATCGCTCAGCTGGCGCGTCATCCTTTGCGTCCTTATACCTTTGACTATGTGCGCAACGCCTTCGACGATTTCGATGAGCTGGCGGGCGACCGTGCTTATGCCGATGACAAAGCGATTGTGGGCGGGATTGCACGTCTTGATGGACGTCCGGTGATGATCATCGGGCACCAGAAAGGCCGTGAAACCAAAGAGAAAATTCGCCGTAACTTCGGCATGCCAGCACCGGAAGGCTATCGCAAAGCGCTGCGCCTGATGGAGATGGCTGAGCGTTTCAAAATGCCAATCATCACCTTCATCGACACACCGGGTGCCTATCCGGGTGTGGGCGCGGAAGAGCGTGGGCAGTCTGAAGCGATTGCCCGCAACCTGCGTGAAATGTCTGGCCTGAAAGTGCCGGTGATCTGTACGGTCATCGGTGAGGGTGGTTCAGGTGGTGCGCTGGCGATTGGCGTGGGCGACAAAGTGAATATGCTGCAGTACAGCACCTATTCAGTGATCTCGCCGGAAGGCTGTGCATCCATTCTGTGGAAAAGCGCTGACAAAGCGCCGCTGGCCGCTGAAGCGATGGGCATTACCGCTCACCGTCTGAAAGAGTTGAAGCTGATTGACTCCGTGATCCCTGAGCCACTGGGTGGCGCGCATCGCCGTCCGGTTGATATGGCGCAGTCACTGAAGCAGCAGCTACTGGCCGATCTGGCCGATCTCGATGGATTTAGCACTGAAGAGCTGCTGGATCGTCGTTATCAGCGCCTGATGAGCTACGGCTACGCCTGATTTAGCCCCATCCATAAAAGCGGACTCCGGTCCGCTTTTTTTATGCCGCCGGTTTATCTCCGCACGCTATTCCCCTCTCTTTCAGCGCCATCCGATAGCCGCCTCGCTACACCTTCCGCGGGTTAGCGGTTATGCTTGTCCGGTTCCACAATAATCAGGGAGATGGGCATTGAATATTCTGGCGATCATGGGCGCGCACGGCGTGTTTTATAAAGATGAACCGTTACGCGAACTCGACGCGGCGTTAAATCTGCAAGGCTTCAGGCTGCTTTACCCGAAAAACAGTGACGATCTGCTGAAACTGATCGAGCATAATCCGCGTATCAGCGGCGTCATCTTCGACTGGGACGCGCACAACAGTCCGGAACTCTGCGGTGAGATTAATCAGCTCAACGAATACCTGCCGCTGTACGCCTTTATCAATACCCACTCGCAGATGGACATCAGCGTCAATGAGATGCGCATGCCGCTGCACTTTTTTGAGTACGCGCTGAATGCCGCCGACGATATCGCGCTGCACATCCGGCAATATACCGATGACTATCTCGACCACATTACGCCACCACTGACTAAAGCGCTGTTCACCTATGTGAAAGAGGGCAAGTACACCTTCTGCACGCCGGGCCATATGGCGGGCACCGCGTTTCAGAAGAGCCCGGTGGGCTGCCTGTTTTACGATTTCTTCGGGGCCAATACCCTGAAATCGGACATCTCAATTTCCGTTACCGAACTGGGTTCGCTGCTTGATCACACCGGTCCGCACCTTGAAGCGGAGGAGTACATCGCACGCACTTTTGGCGCCGAGCAGAGTTACATGGTGACCAACGGTACCTCAACGTCGAACAAAATTGTCGGCATGTATGCCGCACCGGCGGGCAGTACCGTGCTGATCGATCGCAACTGCCACAAGTCACTGACCCATCTGCTGATGATGAGCGATCTTATCCCCATCTGGCTGAAGCCGACCCGCAATGCGTTGGGTATTCTCGGCGGTATCCCGAAGCAGGAGTTCACCCGCGAGAGCATTTCGCTCAAGGTGGCTGCCACCGACCGTGCCACCTGGCCGGTTCATGCGGTGATCACCAACTCCACCTATGATGGGCTGCTCTACAATACCCAGTACATCAAAGAGACTCTGGATGTACCGTCGATTCATTTCGATTCAGCCTGGGTGCCTTACACTAATTTCCATCCGATCTATGCCGGTAAAAGTGGTATGAGTGGCGACCGCATCCCGGGAAAAGTGGTGTATGAAACGCAATCGACCCACAAACTGCTGGCGGCGTTTTCGCAGGCATCAATGATTCACATTAAGGGCGACTACGACGAACAGACGTTTAACGAAGCCTACATGATGCACACCACCACCTCGCCCAATTACGCCATCGTCTCCTCTATTGAAACTGCTGCTGCCATGCTGCGTGGCAATCCCGGTAAACGACTGATCAATCGCTCGGTGGAGCGCGCGCTGCACTTCCGCCGGGAGATCCAGCGCCTGCGCGAAGAGTCTGACAGCTGGTTCTTTGATATCTGGCAGCCGGAAGAGGTTGACGAAGCGCAATGCTGGCCGATTCAGCCCGGCGACGAAGAGTGGCACGGATTTACTCAGGCCGATCGCGATCACATGTACCTCGATCCGATCAAGGTCACCATTCTGACGCCGGGTATGAGCGAACTGGGGAAGATGGCGGAAGAGGGGATCCCGGCGGCGCTGGTGGCGAAATTTCTTGATGAGCGCGGCATCGTGGTGGAGAAAACCGGTCCCTATAACCTGCTGTTCCTGTTCAGCATCGGCATCGACAAAACCAAAGCGATGAGCGTGCTGCGCGGGCTGACCGAGTTCAAACGCGCCTACGATCTCAATCTGCGGGTGAAAAACATGCTGCCGGATCTCTATGCCGAAGATCCTGACTTCTATCGCAATATGCGCATTCAGACACTGGCGCAGGGGATCCATCAGCTGATCCGCCATCACGATCTGCCGCGTCTGATGCTGCAGGCATTTGATGTCCTGCCCGAAATGAAGATGACGCCGCACCAGGCGTTTCAGCAGCAGGTGAAGGGCAACATCGAAACGGTGGATCTCAGCGAACTGGTCGGGCGGGTGTCGGCCAATATGATTCTGCCTTATCCGCCAGGCGTTCCACTGGTGATGCCTGGCGAGATGATTACTGAGAAGAGCCGCGCGGTGCTCGATTTTCTGCTGATGCTGTGCAGCATTGGACGGCATTATCCGGGCTTCGAAACGGATATTCACGGCGCCAGCCTGACCGAAGAGGGCGAGTATCGCGTCCGCGTGCTGAAAAACGACCTCGCATAAACCTTTAAACAACTATCAGCGGCAGGGTGTCTGTGGACAGCCTGCCCGAATCAGGGAATTGAACATGTTGCAGTTAACCGCTATTCACCACATCGCCATCATCGCCTCTGACTATCAGCGCAGCAAAGCATTCTATTGTGACGTACTGGGTTTCCGTCTGATGGGCGAATATTACCGCGAAGCGCGGGATTCCTGGAAAGGCGACCTTGCCCTACAGGATCGCTATACCATTGAGCTGTTCTCTTTCCCTGAGCCGCCGGCGCGGGTCAGTCATCCTGAAGCGTGTGGCCTGCGTCATCTGGCCTTTACCGTGCCGGATGTTGCCGCTGCCGTCGCGACGCTGGCCGATAAAGGCGTTATCTGCGAGCCGATTCGCATTGATGACCTGACCGGTAAACAATGCACTTTCTTTGCCGATCCGGATGGTTTGCCGCTGGAGCTTTATCAGGCGTAAAATAGCGTGCTCAGCGGGCGACATTCAGTGGCCCGACTTTCTGGATTCTGCCATGTCTTTGCCCGCTTTTGACACCCTGTTGCAACCTGATGCCGCCCTGGTGGTCGCATTCAGCGGTGGACTGGATTCAACCGTGCTGCTGCATCAGCTTCGCGGCTGGCAGCAGCAGCATCCTCAGTTGCGCCTGCGGGCACTGCATGTTCACCATGGGCTTAGCCCGAATGCCGATCGCTGGGCAACACATTGCCAGACGATTTGCGCGCAGTGGCAGCTGCCCTGTGAAGTGCTCCGCGTTAACGTTGATGGCAGGGAAAACGGCATTGAAGCGGCTGCCCGCACCGCCCGTTATCAGGCGCTGAGTGCGGCACTGCAGCCGGGCGAAGTGTTACTTACTGCGCAGCACCTCGACGATCAGTGCGAAACATTCCTGCTGGCGCTGAAGCGCGGCAGTGGCCCCGCCGGGCTGGCAGCGATGCCCGCTACACGCACGCTGGGCTCTCATCAGCTGGTGCGTCCGTTGCTGAATCAGACGCGACAGTCGCTTGAAGCCTATGCCGACGCGCATCAGCTGGTATGGATTGAAGATGAGAGCAATCAGGATCTTCGCTACGACCGCAATTTTCTGCGGCAGCGGCTGCTGCCTGAGCTTTACCAGCGCTGGCCCCATTTTGCCGAGGCAACGGCCCGAAGTGCGGCGTTGTGCAGTGAGCAGGAGCAGTTGCTGGATGAACTGCTCGCCGGACAACTGGCACAGCTTATCCAGCCTGATGGCAGCCTGCACTTTCCACCCTTAATGGCCATGAGTGAGCAGCGTGCTAATGCCTTATTGCGGCGCTGGATCGCCGGACAGGGGGGGGCGATGCCGTCCCGTGAAGCGCTGAAACGCATCCACGACGAAGTGATGGCGAGCCGGGAGGATGCGCAGCCCCGGCTGCGATTCGGTCAGGCTGAACTCCGTCGTTATCGTCAGCAGCTCTACTGGCTGCCGTTGTTCAGTTCGCTGCGCGATACCGTGCTGGCATGGCCCGATCTCTGCCAGCCGCTGGCGTTACCGCAGAACCTTGGCACGCTGCGTGCCAGCCAGTCAGAGGGCCTGTTGCGCTATCCTGAGCCGGATGAGCAGGTCAGCGTGCGGTTTCACGCACAGGGTCATGTCCATCTGATGGGCCGTCGTGGCGGAAGGGAAATGAAAAAACTGTGGCAGGAGTTACAGATACCGCCGTGGCAGCGTGAACGGTTGCCGTTAATTTTTTATAACCAGACGCTGGTCTGCGTTCCGACTATCTTTATCACTCGTGATGGCGCGGCCACTGATCAGCAGGGCTGGCAGATAGTCTGGGACGGGGTATCCGGCGCAGGAGAACAACAATAATGAAACAGTGGCTTATCGCCTGTTTAGCGTTCACCGTGTTACCGGCATGGGCAGCGGGTGATGCGCAACGCGGCGCACAGAAAGCGGGCAGTTGCATGGCCTGTCATGGCGCAGCGGGAAAAGCGGCGGTGCCGCTCTATCCTGACCTGGCCGGGCAGCACGCACCTTATCTGGAACATGCCCTGCAGGCCTATAAAAAGGGCGAACGCAGTGGCGGTCAGGCTGAAGTGATGAAGGCGTTTGTGGCGGGATTGAGTGACAGCGATATGGCGGATTTAGCGGCGTACTACGGTTCGTTACAGCCCTGAAGTTTAACAGGGCGGAAAGGTCCCGCCCTGAATGCGTAGGTTACTCTGCGCTGACAACCACCGTACCCAACTCGGGATGGGTGAAGCTGGCGATATGGTCGAGACGTAATTCGCGATGTTCACCGGAAAGATCGATAGCCAGATATTCAACGTTCTTACGTGAAAAGATCTCTTTGGCTTTTGCCTTAAGCTGCTCGCCATCTTTCATTTCCAGCGACAGCATCCAGTTGTTCTGGCAGGCGAGTTCCAGATTATCGTAATCATCGCAATTGATAGGTTGGTACGCTTCATTTATCAACATAGTCGCTCACCAATAAGTTAGCAGCGGCGTAGGCCGCCTGTTCCCTGACAGAAGAGTTTAGCTCAGTATTTGCGGCAACATCATTAAGTGCCTTCAATGCGCAGCCAATCGCATCCGGTATGTAACCTAAATCCCCGCTGCCGATTTCGGCATACTTCCGGCGAACTAACTCACAATAATTTTGCACGTGGCCCTCCTCGGCAGAGCGTAAATACTCTGGTTAACTGGCGACTATATCATAGCCATTTAGAGGAAATCAGCCTGCGTAAAGCAGGAACAGTGTGCGAATCACTGCTAAAGTGACAGATTCCGCTGTCTGAGGCGGTCTGAATCAGAGCACAAAAGGTTAATTTGATGAACAGGTTATCGGAGGTCAACGTGGTTAAGGTGTGGGGAGCGAGCTTATGATTATGCTATCCCGTTCGGTTGAGATTCCGGAGAGTGAGATTGAGCTGACGGCGATTCGTGCTCAGGGCGCAGGCGGACAACATGTCAATAAAGCCAGCACCGCCATTCATCTGCGCTTCGATATTGCTGCCTCTTCACTGCCCGCGTTTTATAAAGAGCGGCTGCTCACCGCCACTCATCATTTGATTACCGGTGATGGCGTTGTGGTGATCAAGGCGCAGGAGTATCGCAGTCAGGAGATGAATCGTGAAGCGGCGCTGCAACGTCTGGTTAATCTGATCCAGGAGCTGAGTACCGTGGAAAAAGCCCGGCGCGCCACGCGGCCGACCCGCGCCTCAAAAGAGCGCCGTCTGGAAGGAAAAGCCCGCCGCAGTTCAACTAAATCGATGCGCGGCAAGGTGCAATAAAAAACGCCCCGCAGGCGGGGCGTTTGAGTACTTACAACGTCAGGGGCGAGCGGCGAAGAGATCGAGCCTGCTCAGGGAACGGGGTCAGATCGGAAAGTCGCTAAAGCCATCCATGGCCGCTCGGCCCGCACCGTCCCTGGCGCGGGACGCTTTCCTCTCCTGACCCGGTTCCCTTCGCGTTGAGCTCATCTGCTGCGGCCAGATTCAGCCCGCTATGATTAACGCTAAGAACTTACTTATTCAGAGCCTTCAGCAGGAATTCAACAATTTCATCCTGCTTAATCATCTGCTTCTCACCGGCACGACGTGATTTGTACTCAATCTCCTGATTATCGAGATTGCGATCACCAATGACGATGGTGTGTGGCACACCAATCAGTTCCATATCAGCGAACATCACGCCCGGACGCTCTTTACGGTCATCCAGAATAACCTCAACGCCTTTAGCACGCAGGGTGGCATACAGCTCTTCCGCCAGCTCTTTAACCCGGAACGATTTCTGCATATTCATTGGCAGAATCGCAACTTCGAAAGGTGCCAGTGCGGCGGGCCAGATGATGCCGCGATCGTCATGGTTCTGCTCAATGGCTGCTGCAACAACGCGGGTGATGCCGATGCCGTAGCAGCCCATGCTCATCACCTGATTGCGGCCATCTTCGCCCTGAACAGACGCTTTCAGCGCGTCAGAATACTTGGTGCCGAGCTGGAAAATATGACCGACTTCGATGCCGCGCTTAATCTGCAGCGTGCCTTTACCATCCGGGCTTAAATCACCTTCGACCACGTTACGGATATCCGCAACGCTGGCCAGCGGCAGATCGCGCTCCCAGTTAATGCCGAAGTAGTGCTTACCATCGACGTTGGCACCGGCGCTGAAGTCGCTCATCTTCGCCACGGTACGATCAGCAATAACAGGCATCTGCAGACCAACCGGGCCGATTGAACCCGGTCCGGCACCCACTGCAGCGCGAATCTCTTCTTCGGTCGCGAACACCAGCGGTGACGCAACGATCTCTGACTTCTCCGCTTTGATCTCATTAAGCTGATGATCGCCGCGTACCAGCAGGGCAACCAGCGCGTGGCCGCTCTCTTCGGCACCTTTAACAATCAGCGTTTTCACTGTTTTTTCAACAGGCACACTGAATTGCTCAACCAGTTCCGCGATAGTTTTTGCGTCTGGCGTCTCGACCAGTTGCATCTCCTGCGACGGCGCTGCGCGCTCACCAGCGGGTGCGACGGCTTCGGCCAGCTCAATGTTGGCCGCGTAATCAGAATCGGTAGAGAAGATCACATCATCTTCACCGCTCTGCGCCAGAACCTGGAACTCATGGGAGGCGCTGCCGCCAATCGAGCCGGTGTCGGCCTGCACGGCGCGGAAATCCAGACCCATACGGCTGAAGATCTGGCTATAGGCGCGGTACATCGCGTCATACGTTTCCTGCAGCGACTCCTGCGAAACGTGGAACGAGTAAGCATCTTTCATGATGAATTCACGTGAACGCATCACGCCAAAGCGCGGACGGACTTCATCACGGAATTTGGTCTGGATCTGATAGAGGTTGAGCGGCAGTTGCTTATAAGAGCTCAGCTCATTGCGGATCAGGTCAGTGACCACCTCTTCATGCGTCGGACCCAGCACGAACGGACGCTCGTGGCGATCTGCAATACGTAACAGTTCCGGGCCATACTCCTCCCAGCGACCGCTCTCCTGCCACAGGTCGGCGGGCTGCACAACTGGCATTAAAATCTCAACCGCGCCCGCGTTGTTCATCTCTTCGCGCACGATGTTTTCGACTTTTTTCAGCACGCGAACCCCGGTCGGTAACCAGGTGTACAAGCCAGAAGCCAGTTTGCGGATCATACCGGCGCGCAGCATCAGCTGGTGGCTGATCACTTCAGCGTCGGAAGGCGTCTCTTTCTGAGTAGAGAGCAGATATTGAGTAGTACGCATTGATTACGGTTCCAGTTGATCGGAAAGTCACAGACAGAATTTTGCTGGCGGCTAGTGTACCAGTGAGATCACCGGCTCAAAAGCGGGTTTTAACGTGGGTCGATGGCGATCACTTCAGTACCGGCATCGTCAATGCGCCAGCGTACATTAAAATCCATCAGCCAGGCCGCATATTCCCGCGTCTGTGTCTCGCCCTGACGGTAAGCGGGACGGGGATCCTGTGCCAGCACTTCACTGATAAAGCGAGCCAGATTGGGGTAGCACGACTGCTGGTGGAGCTGCTGTTGTGCCAGCTCGGAGAAGCGAACCGGCATATCAGCCGCAGGTGCCGCCTGAGCAAAACCCGCCTGGGCATGGGGCAATGCTTCGGCAAAGGGCAGATAAGGTTTGATATCCACCACCGGGGTGCCATCGACCAGATCCAGACTGCCAAGCTGCAGGATCACCTGCTGTTTTTCAATCCTGATACCTTTTAGCTCAACCAGCGACATGCCAATGGGATTCGGACGGAACGTTGAACGTGTCGCAAATACACCCATGCGCGCATTGCCGCCCAGCCGGGGAGGACGAACCGTGGGACGCCAGCCGCCCTCCATCGTCTGATGGAAGACAAACAGCAGCCAGAGGTGGCTGAACGCTTCCAGTCCACGCACCGCTTCCGGCTGATTGTAAGGTGGCTGCAGGTGCAGTTCGCCGCCGCCATCCTGCACCAGCCCTGGCTGGCGCGGCACGGCAAACTTCTCCTTCCACGGTGAGCGGATTACCCCAATTTGCGCAAAGGCGAATTCACTCATTGATTGCTGACTTTCAGTGCCGAACCCTGACACACCGCCTGACGATAGCAGCCTGGCGTGCCGGTGACGATTTCACACTGATGCAGCAGCACCGCATTAGCTTTCATCTGTGACGCTTTGATCTGCAGACGTTTACGTGCAGTAGCGATGTTGGCCGGGGAGTTCTGATTACTGATCTGGCAATCTTCAGCGGAGACTTCACCCAGATCGCGGAACGGCTTGCTGACCAGATCGGCGGCATCGGTATAGAGTTTAACCGGTGCCGGCCGTGACACAGGCTTGCGGGTGGGTTCACTGGATTGCTGCGGCCGGGACGGTGCGCTGCTTATCGGGTGATACTCATGAACACACCCTGTCAGCATCAATGCTAACAAGCAGAGCGGTAAAAAACGCATGGCAACATCCTCAGGTTTCAAAAAGTGGCGTTATTGAAACAAGGACAAGAATAAATAACAAGTCGGGCAGGGCACCCAATAACAGAAAGGGCGGCATAGCGCCGCCCTTAAGGAGATGAACAGCTGAATTACCAGCCTTTAACCGCGCCGCCGTTAAAGACTTTGTTAGCGGCATCGTAGACTTCGTCAGACTGGTAAGCCTTGACGAATTTCTTCACGTTTTCCGCATCTTTATTATCTTCGCGCGCGACAATCAGGTTCACGTACGGTGAGTCTTTATCTTCAACGAAAATGCCATCTTTGGCTGGTGTCAGGCCAATCTGGCTGGCGTAAGTGGTGTTGATAACCGCCAGCGCGATCTGCTGATCGTCCAGTGAGCGAGGCAGCTGCGGCGCTTCCAGCTCAACAATTTTCAGATGCTTAGGGTTTTCAGTGATATCCAGTGAGGTTGGCAGCAGGCCCACGCCATCTTTCAGTTTGATCAGACCTACTTTCTGCAGCAGCAGCAGCGTACGGCCCAGGTTGGTCGGGTCGTTTGGAATGGCAACCTGAGCGCCATCCTGCAGCTCATCCAGTGACTTAATCTTTTTCGAATAGCCCGCAATTGGGTAGACGAAGGAGTTACCCACTGAAACCAGCTTGTAGCCACGATCTTTGATCTGCTGATCCAGATACGGTTTGTGCTGGAAGGCGTTGACGTCGATATCGCCTTTGCTCAGCGCTTCATTCGGCAGTACGTAATCGTTAAAGGTGACCAGCTCAACGTCCAGACCATATTTCTCTTTGGCAACTTTCTGCGCTGCTTCAGCAACCTGCTGCTCAGCACCGACAATCACGCCCACTTTGATGTGGTTAGGGTCTTTCTCTTTTTGATCGCATCCTGCCAGCGCAATCGCGCCAATCAGTGCACCCACAGCGGCAATTTTCTTGAATCTGAAAGACATATCCTTTCCTTCTTAATAATGTGATATTGCTGGCTTATTTATGGGACACCGCACGCACGATGCGGTCGCCACAGAATTGAATGAGATACACCAAAACCACTAACAACACCAATACCGTATTCATCACAGTGGCGTTATATCCGATATAACCATACTGATAACCGATCTGGCCCAGACCACCGGCACCCACAGCGCCACCCATGGCGGAGTAACCAACCAGGGTAATCAGGGTGATGGTCGCAGCATTCACCAGGCCAGGCATCGCTTCCGGCAGCAGAACCTTACGGATGATCTGCATTGGCGTAGCGCCCATGGCACGTGACGCTTCAATCAGTCCGGTTGGCAGTTCCAGCAAGGCATTTTCAACCATACGCGCGATAAACGGTGCCGCGCCTACGGTCAACGGCACGATGGCCGCCTGCAGTCCGATTGAGGTGCCGACGATTACGCGAGTAAAAGGAATCATCCAGACCAGTAAGATAATGAAAGGAATGGAGCGGAAGATATTCACCAGCGCGGAGAGCACGCGATAAAGTCCCTGATTCTGCAGAATCTGGCCCGGACGGGTGACATAGAGTAAAACGCCGACCGGCAGACCCAGCACAAAACCGAAAAATCCAGAGACGAAGGTCATCATCAGCGTTTCCCACACGCCCCGTCCCAGCAACCACATCATCGCTTCAGACATAACCTAACACCTCTACTTTCACATGATTCTCCTTCAGCCAGGCAATCGCCTCGCGGGTATCGCTTTCTGTGCCGTGCATTTCGGCCAGCATAATGCCGAACTTCACGCCACCGGCGTAATCCATCTGGGCACTGATAATGTTGTTATTCACGTTGTAACGGCGCGCGGCTTCAGACAGCAGCGGCGCATCAACTGATTTACCGGTGAATTCCAGTCGCAGCAGGGGCACGGTGCCTTCAGCGGCGGTGGCAGAAAGACGCTGCTGGTAATCATCCGGAATATCCAGATGCAGCGTAGACTGAATAAACTGCTGCGCCAGAGGTGTCTTAGGATGAGAGAAGACCTCACTGACGCTATCTTTCTCAATCAGCTCACCGTGACTGATGACCGCAACCTGATCGCAGATGCGTTTTACTACATCCATTTCATGGGTGATCAGCAGAATCGTCAGCCCAAGCCGGCGGTTAATGTCTTTAAGCAATTCCAGAATAGAGCGGGTCGTCGCGGGATCCAGTGCGCTGGTGGCTTCATCACACAGCAGAACTTTGGGATTGCTGGCCAGGGCGCGGGCAATCGCGACACGCTGCTTCTGTCCGCCCGACAGATTCGCGGGCCACGCATCATGCTTGTCTGATAATCCCACCAGTTCCAGCAGCTCAGTTACGCGAGCATTGATCTGAGCGCGGGAGAGATTACCGAGTTCCAGTGGAAGAGAAACGTTGCCCGCGACGGTACGGGAGTTCATCAGATTAAAGTGCTGGAAGATCATGCCGATCTGGCGGCGCGCCTGGGTTAACTGACGTTCGTTGAGTGCGGTTAAATCAGCGCCGTCTACCAGTACGCGGCCCGAAGTAGGGCGCTCCAGCAGGTTAACGCAACGAATCAACGTACTTTTACCGGCACCGGAAGCGCCGATAACGCCATAAATCTGTCCGGCAGGCACGTGCAGGCTGACATCCGTTAACGCCGGGATAGACCGCGTGCCTTGCTGAAACACCTTCGTGATATTTTCTAGTTTAATCATTATGTTATTTATTATCGTGTTGCGTTGTCCGTGGTGTGGGAAGCCTCGTCGCTTTTATTCGGTATAAAAGCTGGATGGATGTTAAGGCATCCAGACGTCTAAATCAATGGAAGTGATTCAATCTGACATTCTCCCTTTTATAGCAATCATGCGATACTGATCGGCAATTTTTACAGCAGGAGTTTCTACGTGGCGAATAAAGTCCCCGCTATTTTTCTTGATCGTGATGGCACCCTTAATGTCGACAATGGCTATGTCCATGAGATCGATGACTTCCAGTTTATTGACGGCACGATTGAAGCGCTGCAACAACTAAAGGCAATGGGTTTTGCGCTGGTGGTCGTGACCAATCAGTCTGGCATCGCGCGCGGTATGTTTACTGAAGATACCTTTATGCGGCTGACAGAATGGATGGACTGGTCGCTGGCCGATCGTGATGTTGATCTGGATGGCATCTATTTCTGTCCTCACCATCCTGAAGCAACAGTAGCAGAGTTCCGTCAGGCCTGTGACTGCCGTAAGCCTCAGCCGGGTATGCTGCTGACGGCACAGGAAGAACTGAATATTGATATGGCCGCTTCTTATATGGTGGGTGACAAGCTGGAAGATATGCTGGCAGGGCAGGCTGCCGGTGTCGGCATGAAAGTACTGGTGCGCAGCGGCAAACCGGTCACCGCTGAAGGTGAAGCAGCAGCAGATTGGGTGATTAATAGCCTGGCAGAGCTTCCGGCGCGCATTAAAAAGGGGTAAAAACGGCGCTTTTGTGCAAATTTCAGACGAACAGAAAAAAAGTCTTAATTTGCACTTGCGCTATCTGAGCCGTTCCCTATAATGCGCCTCCACTGACACGGCAAACCGGAAACGGAAAA
>NZ_VLTF01000052.1:0-234 GCF_007558755.1 Pantoea sp. paga | reverse complement strand
GAGCTCGGCACCGCCACCGTGGGCGAGGACGGCAGCTGGACCTTCACCCCTGACGCCCCGCTGGCCGACGGCGAGCACGCGCTGGTCATCGACGGCACCGGTGCGGACGGCAACGCGGTCAGTGACATCGTCGACGTGAACGTCGACACCAGCGCCACCGCGCCGGGCATCACCGACGACGCCGGTAATGCAATCGCCGACGGCAGCAGCACCAGCGACAGCACCCCGACCATC
>NZ_VLTF01000051.1:0-272 GCF_007558755.1 Pantoea sp. paga | reverse complement strand
TGAGCAGGACGGCTGCGAAGTCGTGACACTTTTGTGTCCCCTTCGTCTAGCGGTTAGGACTCCGCCCTTTCACGGCGGCAACAGGGGTTCGAATCCCCTAGGGGACGCCACCTGCTTGGTGACAGGTGAAAGGTGTCTCCATACAGTATCTCAAAACCGATTTGGTTGCGTAAGCAGCCGGGCCGCGTTTGAGATATTTGCTCTTTAACAATCCGGAACAAGCTGAAAATTGAAACGACGCAGCGCGTCATTCCTCCGTAATTAAGGAATGA
>NZ_VLTF01000050.1:0-277 GCF_007558755.1 Pantoea sp. paga | reverse complement strand
TCCCGGATCTGTTAAGCAAATTAACAGAGTTTTCATGAAATTCATTTCGTTTATGAGTTTTGATTCAATTGACGAAGCTGTAATGCTAACAACAAAATCCAGTAATAAGTTCTCGAATCAGGATTTCATTTGTCTCAGGATCCTAATCAAAAAATGGTATGAATTAGGTTTTGAGGGGATTAACCAAAACTGTGTAGACCTCGTTGATAACTGGACGATAAAAGACAATAAAAAGGGGGAGGTTGTTAAAAGACGAGACCCTTATCAGGGGCCTCTA
>NZ_VLTF01000005.1:0-326746 GCF_007558755.1 Pantoea sp. paga | reverse complement strand
GATCGGCGGCGGCGGCATGCAGCCCGGCTCCACCGTCACCGTCTCCGACGGCGACACCGAGCTCGGCACCGCCACCGTGGGCGAGGACGGCAGCTGGACCTTTACCCCTGACGCCCCGCTGGCCGACGGCGAGCACGCGCTGGTCATCGACGGCACCGATGCGAACGGCAACGCGGTCAGTGACACCGTGAACGTAAACGTCGACACCAGCGCCACCGCGCCGGGCCTCACCGACGACGCCGGTAATGCAATCGCCGACGGCAGCACCACCAGCGACAGCACCCCGACCATCAATGGCGGCGGCATGCAGCCCGGCTCCACCGTGACCGTCTCCGACGGCGACACCGAGCTCGGCACCGCCACCGTGGGCGAGGACGGCAGCTGGACCTTCACGCCGGAAACCCCGCTGGCCGACGGCGAGCACGCGCTGGTCATCGACGGCACCGACGCCAGCGGCAACGCGGTCAATGACACCATTAATGTCGTGGTGCAAACCGCGCCGTCTATGGAGATCGTTGATGATAACGGTACCGCTATTCTGGATGGCGACACTGTTAGTGACAGCACCCCAACCTTCAACGGTAAAAACTTCGAACCGGGAACCAATATCGTCATCGCTGATGGCGAAACGACGCTGACCACCGTGACCGTTGGTGAAGATGGAAGCTGGACCTTCACGCCGGAAAACCCACTGGCTGAAGGTGCGCACGCTATCAAGGTCACTGTTACTGATTCAGAAGGTGTGAGTAATAACGGCATCTTCAACGTCACGATTGATACCACCGCGCCAGATGGGGTTGATATCACTACGGTGGCGCTGACCGATGAAGATGGCAATGCGATTACCGCCGCGGATGTTACCTCTGAAAACATGCCGACCTTCAGTGGCAAAGATCTCGAAGCAGGAGCCACCGTTGTTATTCGTGACGGTGAAACTGTACTGGGTGAAACGACGGTGAATGAGGATGGCAGCTGGTCGTTTACACCATCAACCGCACTTGACGATGGCGATCATCACTTTACATTTGAAGTCACCGATGCAGTCGGCAACAGCAGTGGCATGTCTGAGGCACTGGATCTCTCAGTCTCAGCTACCAAAGGCATTAACACCGGTGTCGTAATTACCGATGATGCAGGACGCGTGATTGTTGATGGCGATGCCATAAATGACACCACCCCGACGTTTAGCGGAAAAGATCAGACACCAGGCACCACAGTGACTATCGCCGATGGTGAAACCGTGCTGGGAAGTGTCGTGGTTGCCGAAGATGGAAGCTGGAGCTTTACGCCTGAAGCAGCCCTGGCTGAAGGTGACCATGCGTTAATCGTGACTGTAACGGATGCGGAAGGCAACACCAGCAGCGACACCGTTAACGTCGTGGTCGACACCGTTGCGCCAGAGGTCATTGATGTGGCCGCGATGGTGGTCTCAGATGATGCAGGCAATGCGTTAGTCGCTGGCAGCGCTATCGGTGATACCACACCGACCTTTAGCGCCTCAGGCCAGGAAGCGGGCACCACTATTATCGTTCGCGATAATGGTACGGTACTGGGTGAAGCTCAGGTTGCCGACGATGGCAGCTGGTCTTTCACGCCGTCTGAAGCGCTGACTGATGGTGATCATAGCTTTACGTTTGAGACAGTCGACGCGGCAGGTAACAGCAGCGGTGAATCTGACGCTGTCAGTTATGTCGTGGACTCTGTTGCACCTGAAGGTGTGGACATTGCTGCGGTGGTGATCACCGATGAAGTGGGCGCGGCTATTAATACAGCCGAAACCCAGAGCGACAGTAAACTCACCTTCAGCGGCAGCGATCTTGAGCCTGGTGCCACCGTTACGATCTATGACAAAGGTCAGATCGTCGGCGAAACTACCGTTGCTGATGATGGCAGCTGGAAATTTACCGCTGAAGACGGTTTGTATGACGGCACGCATGAAGTGACCTTTACCGTGACAGATGCGGCAGGTAACAGCAGCGCGCCTTCTGACGCTCTGGATCTGAATGTGCAGGCGATTGTGCTGACCGCCTCCGATAATGTCAGCTCAGGTGCAGCGGTCGGCTTTACCTATCCGGTTGATGTGAGTCAGGATCTGGGGACAGTACTGGAAGACAGCGGATTAGTGTCGTTTAACAATAAGATTGTCAGTGATCCGATTGTGGTCGCCGATGGCACCATTATCGATCTTGATGTTACAGCGACCTCTTCCGCTTTCCTTAATGTCGCCAGTTCCTCAACGCTGGTGTTGCAGAAGTATGATTCGTCCACCAGCACCTGGGTCACCGTTTCCGAAGAGAACAGCGGAAACCTGTTTGGACTGTTTGGACTGGGCGCATCAACTTCCACCATCACGCTCACCGGTCTGACTGCTGGCCAGTATCAGCTGGTTTATACCACCGGCGGTATTAACGTCGGTGCGAGCTTTAATCTGAACGCCTCTAAAACCGTCTATACGCTGGCGGAACAGGGCACGCCGACCGACTACACCACGGCAACCGGCAATGTGATCACGGATGTCGATACCGTCTATGGTGCAGATGGTATTCCGCACAGCGCCTATACCTCAGTGAGTGCGGCGAGCGTGACCAGCAGTGATGGCACCGTGACATCTGTCACGCTGGATGCCACCACCAAAACCGCCACGCTGGTGGGTCAGTATGGCACGCTGGTCATCAACGCCGATGGCAGCTATGTCTATACCCCGATCTCGTCCATGGACAGCATCGGTAAGGTAGATTCCTTTACCTATACCATTACCGACTCTGCCACCGGCCAGAGTTCATCCGCCCAGATTCACGTGCAGATTGGTACCACCAATGCGGCTCTGGATCTGAGCTGGGATCCAACCGATCCCACGGCGGCAGCGATCACCGACATTGCTTCCAGTAACGAGGCAAATGCCAGCGTTACGGTGATTTACAACAAAACCAGTGACACGATGCCCGAAGCCCTGCTGACAGCACAGAGTGCAGCCATTTACACCGACTCATTCACGCTGAATTCTGCAGATGACATTGTGACCGGCGAGTTTAAGCTCTCAACGCAATATGATTTCTGGGGCAATAACTTCTCGCAGGATATGACTCTCGTCTACGAAGTCCAGAAACTGGGAGAAGACGGAAGCTGGTCAACGGTAACCACCAACGAGTTAGTGGTGAAAGCGGGCAACCATAGTGACGAAGTGCTGCTTCTCACCGACATGTCCTCTCTGGTTTCTGAAGCAGGAACCTATCGGATTGCTGTCTCCAAAACGGGGGCAACCAACACGATCAGAGTGAACATGAACGTGGATGTTTTAAGCACTACGGACTACGTCATCACCGCGAATGAACTCGCCACTGGCAACGTGCTGACCGATGAAGGCACAGACGGTGCGGTTGATAAGCTGAGTTCTATCTACACCCGCATCTATGCCAAAGCCGGTGACAGCACCAGCGATGTGACGATCGATGACAGCTATACCTGGGTCACCGAAAGTGGCGTCTCCATTGCGGGTCAGTATGGCACCCTGGTGATCTATAACAACGGGGCTTATACCTACACCCCTGCCACCACCACACTGCCAGCCGGCTCTGAAGACGTGTTCACCTATGCGCTGAAAGGTGCCAATGGTGAGGTCGTTACTGCCACCGTCACGATCCATCTGGGCGTTGAGGTTAACGGCAGCAACGGCGGTGCGCTGGTGTTCCACGGCACTGAGGCAGACGATGTGTTTGATGTGTATGACACTAACTTCGCCTCGGTAGATGGTGCGGCTGGCGACGACACGCTGGCGTGGCATGGCAATGGCCAGCTGGTCTTAAGCGACGTCGCAGCGAAAGTCAGTAATATCGAATCGATCATGCTGACCTCAACCACCAGCAGCGACAATCTGGTGCTGGATGCGCAGAGCGTAGAAGATGTCACCAGCGAAAGTAATGCGCTGTATATCAAAGGCATCGCTGGCGACAGCGTGACGCTGCAAGGCACCTGGGTCGACAGTGGCACGGTAATCGTCGACAGCATCACCTACACGCACTACACCAGCACGACGGCTGCCGGAACAGTGGTCGATATCTACGTGCAGCAGGGGGTTAATCTCTCTTCAACCACCTATACGGATAGCCAGAATGGAACGGAATATACCGTTACCGCTGCGCAGGATGTAACAGGTACGGCTAGCGACGATATCTTTAACGTGAGTGATAGCAGCTTCACCCATATTGATGGGGGTGAAGGTCTGGATACGCTGGTGTGGAGCGGCACAGGCACACTGACGCTCAGCGATCTGCAGTCGAAAATCAGCAATATCGAAGAGATTGAGCTGGTTAATGACAGCGCGGTTAATAATCTGGTTGTCACCACGCAAAACATAGCGGATATCACTGATGCTGATAACACGCTGTTTGTTAAAGGTGCCATCACAGACACACTGACCCTCTCCGGTCGCTGGACGCTCTCTGGCAGTGAAGTGGTCAACAATGTGGATTACGTTCATTACGTCGGCACCACCGCCGATGGTCAGACCGTGAACCTCTATGTTGATCGTGACATGAAACTGAGCAGCACCGAAACCGCGCCTGAAAACAATGCGGCCGATGTCACGGGCGACGTTGCTCTGCTCAGCGACAGCGTGGCGCAGACCACCACGATGAACACTGCGACCAGCAGCTTCACCAGTGAGAGCTTCACGGTTAACAGCATCAGCGATCTGCAGGAGATTAACGTCAGCGTGACCGGGGCGTCGATCAATGCCAGCAATACCGTTTCGGTGAACTGGTCGTTGCAGGTTTATAACGAGCAGACGCTGCGCTGGGACAACGTGACCAGCGGCACTCAGGCGGTTACCAGCGGCAGTCCGCTGAATGTTTCGCTGGAAGGCCAGAGTGCGGGAACCTATCGCATCGTGGTCGACAGCACGCAGTCCGGACATCCTGGATTCCTGTGGTCAACCAACTACGACGCGCTCACCGTGAAAGTGGCAGTGAATATCGTCAGCACTACCGACTATAAGGTCAGCACCAGCTCCAGCGTCAATGGCTCGGTCTTTACCAGCGACAGCGCCAGTGACAGTTCACTGCTGGTGAAATCGATAACCGCGGGTATTGTGACCGGTGCCGCAAGCTACACGCTGGTGGCCGCAGCGGGCACCACCATTGCGGGGACCTACGGCACGCTGACGATTCATACCGATGGGAGTTATACCTACACGCTGAACAGTGACTCGGTGATCAAACTGACCGGCAGTGAAGATTCATTCACCTACATTCTGGCGGACGGCACCACCAAAAATCTGGTGATGACGCTGGGTGTTTCCGTGGATGGATCGGAAGGTGGTGCGCTGATCTTTGCCGGTACCGTTGGCGATGACAGCTTCACCGTTCACGACACCCAGTTCACCTCGGTGGATGGTAAATCGGGTCAGGATACGCTGGTCTGGAATGGTGCAAGCGAGCTGAACCTCAGTGAGATCGCGGGCAAAGTGAACAATATCGAAATCATCGATTTGCAGGACAACGCCCAGGCAACGGCGCTGCTGATTGGTGCCGATGATATTGAGAAAATCACTGATGCCAGCAATGTGCTGTATGTCAGGGGTGGCAGCAATGACTCCCTTTCACTGCAGGGCGTGTGGACCGTTAACGGCGTGGAAACGCTGAATAACATTACCTACACCCTCTACACCAGCACGGCACTGGATGGCTCGGCAGTCAAACTCTATGTTCAGCAGGGCCTGCACTTCAACGAAGTGACAGAGCACCTTGCTGGTTCCATAGCGGATGTCTCAGCCGATCTGACCGTGGTATCGGTGAGCCTGAATGGTGAAACCACCGCGATTACCGACGACAGTGCCGTCAGCGTTAAAGGCGCCTATGGCACGCTGGTTATCGATGAGGCGGGTCACTACAGCTACGTGGTGGATGATGCGTTTGCGCACAGCGGTAACACTGACACTTTCACCTATGCCCTGTCAGACGGCAGCAATGCTTCTCTGAGCTTTAACCTGGGGGTTGATGTTGATGGCAGCGCGGGTGGCGAAATTACCTTCACCGGCACCAGCGGTGCGGATGTTTTCGAAGTCTATGACACCGATTTCATCTCAATCAACGGCGCTGATGGTAACGATACGCTGGCCTGGCATGGCACAGGTACGCTGAACCTCAGTGATATCTCGGCCAGGGTCAATAATATTGAAACCATCGACCTGATGACGGACGCCGGAAAAGACAATCTGGTGGTCAGTGCAGAAAGTCTGCTGAAGGTAACGGATAACGATAATACGTTATTTGTCAGAGGGGAAAATGGCGACACGGTGACGCTCAATGGTAACTGGGAGCAGGCGGAAGGATTAGTGGCAAATGGGGTTAACTATAACCATTACACCAGTTCTGCAGCCGATGGCTCCGTGGTACAGTTATATATTGAAGACGATGTAACCATCGGATAATTAAAATCCGCATTAAAAGCAGGCTGGGTTATTTATACCAGCCTGCTCTTTCCCCGCGCGCTAAGCCGACTTTTATGACTGAGGTATATTTAACTTTTAAAATATCATGAAAAAAATAATTATCATTTTGCACTGTATTTTTATTACCCACTCTTCTTTTGCTGCAGATAAAAAACTATTTTCTGCAAGTGAGCCTTCAATAAATGAAGCCCCGTCCGGCTTTTGGGGCGTATTTTCTAAAACGCCCGATCCCGGAACCTTACCTGCGGGCGGTTCTGCGCTGGCAGATAAATTACAAATTAATCCGGCAGAAATTGATATGCAGCCTGCAGAATCAAACGGGGCTGACAGCTTTCCGGCTGACTGGCAGGCGGCCATTCAACTGGCGGTTAATCATCACCCCTCCATCAGCAGCAGCATTGCGACGCTGGAGTCATCAGGATTCACCATTGATGCCGCGAAAGCGGGCTATCTGCCCGCCATAAAAGCGGGCATCACCACGGGTCGACAGCAGGATGAAGGCAGCGGCCATATCGCGACCGTCGGCCTTTCTCAGATGCTCTACGACTTTGGTAAAACCGGCAGCGCGGTCGATCAGGCCAGCGCGAAATATCTGCGCCAGCAGGCCACGGTCCTGATGCAGATCGACACCATTATTGAGCAGACCGCACTGGCACTGAATGAGGTTTATCGATCAACGCAGCTGCTTGATAATGCAAAAAAAGAGGTAAAAGCACTGCGTGACATCCTGGCACTGACGCAAATGCGCGCCGAGGCCGGGGCCAGCACCCGTGTGGATCCGGTTCAGGCCCAGGCACGCGTTGAAGCCGCCCAGGCGTCACAGCTGGATCTGGAAATCAAACTGGAGCAGCAGAAATACCATCTGCAATCGCTACTCGGTCAGCCGGTCGCAGAGAAGAAAATATCCGCGCCGGTCTCCCTGTTGCCCCTGATTGAGCGTCAGAGCGCCCGGATCGATTTAAACCGTAACCCGACCATTTTAGTGGCCCAGGCAGATGCTGCCGTCGCCCTGGCAGAGTTACGTAATTACAAAGCGCAGCGCTACCCCACTTTATCGCTTGAAGCCAACACCAATAAATATATCGGCGACATTGCGGATTATCAGCGCCATAGCCAGTACCAGAACGTTTATCTTTCGGTGAACAGCACCCTTTATCAGGGCGGCGCATTAGTGGCGCAGGAAAGCGCCAGTGCCAGAGCGCTGGAAGCAGCCAGGACCACTATTGCCAGTAAGAAACTGGAGATTAGCGATCAGCAGCGAAATTATTTCCAGAGCGTTAAAGGATTGCAAAAAAATATCACTTTGCTGAGCAGCCGGATGAAAACCATTATGGAAACGCGCGCTCTGTACCGGGAACAATATTTATCTTTAGGTAATCGAAATGTTCTCGACTTACTCAATGCCGAACAGGAAATAAGTCGCGCCCGGCAGGATTTAATTAACGCCCGTTGCGATCTTTGGGCCTCCTCCGTTAATTATCTGGTGGTGACCGGAATGGCCCGCGACGCGTTTGATTTAAATAATAAAGTGATCCAGGGACTGCGCATTGCGCCGTAATTCTGTCAGCAACGAAGAGAAGACGATAATGAACACGATATCTGACAGGGAGAGTGCTTCAGCCCAGCCTGAGGCAAAAAAGGCTTATACCCCCTGGCTTGAAGCGCTGCTGCTGGTGGCTAAACATTACCGGCTTGATGGTTCACCTGAACGGGTGAAAGGGGAAGCGGAATGGCATATGCAGCATCTTTCACAGGATGCGCTGATTGAAAATATGGCCCGCCAGCTCGGCCTGCTGATCATTTTTGATGAATTTCATCCGGATCAGCTCGATCCCTGGCGGATGCCGCTGATCGTCGATTTTGGTCCCCGCGGCGTCGGCGTCATCACCACGGCAGGCGAAGAAGACAAAGTCAGCGTGATGCTGAGCGGCGAAAAACAGCTGCAGACCACGCTGAGTCTTGAAGAGCTGTCGCAGCATGCGCAGCGCGTACTGCTGGCGAAGCCGGAGTCCTCGGTGCCGGATGCGCGGGTAGATGACTATATCAAGCCGCATCGTGCTGACTGGCTGTGGCAGACCATTCTTCGGGAGTGGCCAGCCTATGTAAACGTGATGTTTGCGTCGCTGATCTCCAACGTGCTGGGTCTCTCCGCGATGCTGTTCACCATGCAGGTGTATGATCGGGTGATCCCTTCCCAGTCCGTTCCCTCACTCTGGGTGCTGTTCGGTGGCGTAATGATCGCCCTGACCTGCGTTTTTGTGATGCGCATTATTCGCACGCATATCTCTGATATGGCCGGTAAAAGTGCGGATCTGCGCATCTCCGACCGCGTCTTTGGTCACGCGTTGCGTATCCGTAACGATCAGCGGCCCAAATCCACCGGCTCTTTTATTGCTCAGATCCGTGAGCTGGAACAGATCCGTGAACTGATTACCTCGACCACCATTTCTGCGATTGCCGATCTGCCTTTTTTAATCATCTTTCTCTTTATCCTCTGGTTACTGGGTGGATGGCTGGTGCTGGTTCCGCTGGCAGCGATTCCGCTGATTGTTATTCCGGGCCTGCTGGCACAGGGTTCGCTGGCGAAGCTCTCCAAAGCGACCATGCGCGAGTCTGCGGTTCGCAGCGCCATGCTGGTTGAGACCGTACAGGGCATGGATGACATCAAGCTGCTGCGCGCAGAGCCCTACTTTCAGAACCAGTGGAATCACCTCAACGAGGTAATCAGTAAATCTTCGCAGAAGCAGCGTTTTATCAGCGGATTGCTGATGAGCTGGACCAGCGAAGTCCAGACTATTGCGTACGTGGGCGTGGTGCTGGTGGGTGCCTTCTTTGCCATGAGTGGCGACCTCTCTACCGGCGTGTTAATCGGCTGCTCGATGCTGGCGTCACGCATGATGGCACCGCTGGGACAACTGGCGATGATATTTGGCCGTTGGCAGCAGGCCAAAGTGGCGCGTGAAGGACTGGAGAACCTGCTTAACAGTGAGGTCGATCAGCCAGAGCGCAGCATCCGGGTTCATCGTCCGCGCATTAACGGCGAATATGCCCTCTCCGACGTCATCTATCGCTACGACCCGAACGCCCCTGACCCGGTGCTGACGGTGAAAAAGCTGACGATTAAAGCCGGTGAGAAAGTGGCGCTGCTGGGGCGTAATGGTTCCGGTAAATCGACGCTGCTGCAACTGATGGCGGGCCTGTTGCAACCGGGCGAAGGCGCACTGCTGCTGGATGGTGTGCGGCTTTCCTCTATCGATCCGCTGGATGTGCGGCGTGACGTCGGGCTGCTTACCCAGACCTCCTCCCTTTTTTACGGCACGATCCGTGAGAACTTACGCCTGGGCATGCCGCTGGCGACCGAAGAGGAGATGCTGCAGGCCCTGGAGATCAGCGGCGCACTCGACTTTATTCAGCGCTTGCCGGAGGGCATGGATTACCTGTTGCAGGAGGGCGGCAAAGGATTGTCTGGCGGTCAGCGTCAGCAGCTGTTGCTGGCACGCACCCTGCTCCGCCAGCCCAGCGTACTGCTGCTGGATGAGCCTACCGCCTGGCTGGATGATAGCGCGGAAAAACATCTGATTGAGCGGCTGATGACGTGGATGGGCAACCGGACGCTGATTATCGCCACTCATCGTCCGGCGGTACTGCAGCTGGTTGATCGCATCATGCTGATCGACAAAGGCAGGATTGCGCGGGATGGAACGAAAGCCGAGATGCTTATCACCAGGCCCGAGGCCAGCGCAGCGCCGCATCAGGGAAAAGTGAACGTTAAACCGCAGGGAGCACAGGTATGAGTTTCTCCTTATTCCGTAAAAAGAAGTATCAGCGTTCCCGTAAGCGGGTCTCTTCTGGCGGTCTGATCATCCTGTCGGTGCTGATCATGCTGGTGCTGTTCTTTATCTGGGCCTCGAACTTCGAACTGGATGAAGTTACCGTCGGTGTCGGCAAAGTAGTGCCAAGCTCACACGAGCAAATTATTCAGTCGCTGGAGGGCGGGATCCTGAAAGAGCTGAAGGTTCACGAAGGCGATGTGGTTGAGGCGGGTCAGGTACTGGCCCTGCTGGATCCGACCCAGATTGACTCCGGCGTACAGGAGAGCACCTCACGGTTACGTGCCGCGCTGGCGACGGCGGCCCGCTTACAGGCTGAGACCGCTGGTACACCTCTGATCTTTCCGCCAGAGGTATTAGCCGATCCGCCACTGGTGGCTGCTGAAACCGCGCTTTATCAGTCGCGCCGTGAAAACTACAGCAAGACCATCAGCGGCCTGACCGAAGCGCTGGAGCTGATCAACCGCGAGTTGCGGCTGACCTCTTCGCTGGTGGCTAAAGGCGCGGCCAGTAATGTGGAAGTGCTGCGGCTGAAACGCCAGGCGAACGATCTGCAAAACAAGCTCAACGACGCTGAGAACCACTATATCGTTCAGGCACGTGAAGAGCTGGCGAAAGCCAATGCCGAAGCGGCGTCTCAGCGCTCCATTATTATCGGACGCGCTGACTCGCTGAAGCGCACGGTGATTGTTACGCCGGTCAGAGGCATTGTTAAAGATATCGAGGTCAATACGGTTGGCGGCGTTATCCCACAGCGCGGCAATCTGATGGAGATTGTGCCGCTGGATGAGCAACTGATGATTGAGGCGCAGATTGCTCCGCGCGATGTCGCCTTTATCACGCCCGG
The DNA here is from genome assembly GCF_007558755.1 of Pantoea sp. paga. Lineage (NCBI taxonomy): Bacteria > Pseudomonadati > Pseudomonadota > Gammaproteobacteria > Enterobacterales > Erwiniaceae > Pantoea > Pantoea sp. paga. Next base: position 315,621 of record NZ_VLTF01000005.1, on the reverse strand, counting down.
CCAGCGTGCCGTGGTGAAGCTCACGGCCTATGACTACAACATCTATGGTGGTCTGGAAGGTAAAGTGGCCTCTATTTCACCGGACACCATCCAGGATGAAGTCCATCGCGACCAGTACTATTACCGCGTCTACATCCGCACCGATAAGGATTATCTGGTCAATAAAAAGGGCAAAAAGTTTCCGGTTTATCCCGGCATGATCGCGATGGGCGAGATTCACACCGGCAGTAAAACCATCATGGAGTATCTGATGAAACCGCTGAACCGCGCGAAGGAAGCGCTGCGCGAAAGGTAAGTGTGTTTAGCATGGGTGGCTGCCGATATGGGTTGGGCAGCCACTTCCACTTTTAGTGACGAAGCGCATTAATCAGTAATGGCGACCTGGCCACCTTTCCCTCTGATCCCCTCTCCTCTGGCGCTTTTCTCTGTTTCATCTTTTCAGACATTATTTCAGCAAACTGCGGCTGGGTGGTCAGCCTGACCACTTAGTTGTGGCCATGTTTTAATATTTACATGGCATAGTGCCTTTGCTTAGATGATAACTGACAAGGCGAATAACAGATTAAGCGGAACCTGATGATGATGAAGGCGCTGACTGAACGGCAACTGACGATTATGCGACAGCTTATTTCTCATAACAGTTATGTGAGCCTGCACGCTATTTCAGAAAAAACAGCAATCACCACCCGAACCTTGCGCCGCGACATCGCCGATATTAACGAAAAACTTTCTGACCAGGGAATCAATCTCAGCGGAAAAAGTGGGAGAGGGATCACAATTAAATTCGCTGACGCGCAGTCCGAAATAGCCGCGCGCCGGATTTTCTCAACCGAGGTGGATGATTTCAGCAGCAACTTCAGGATGCTGAAAATAGCGTCTGATTTATTAATGCTGTCACCAAAAAGTTCCTCCATCAGCGAACTGGCGGATAAATATTTTATCAGCCGCGCTTCGATAGTGAATGATTTGAAAACATTAGAAGCATGGTTACATCAGTTTGATTTAACCTTATTAAAAAGTCGTGTCGGAACCAGCATAAAAGGCAGTGACCATAATATTCGCATGGCGATGAAAGCGCTGGTGTTAAAATCGATTTATAACCGTCAGGACATGATGGAAAGCCGTCTGGATGAAAGCACGCTGCAGGAGCTTTCAGAGAAGTTTGGTCAGCAGGCTGTCCATTTTACCCTGCAATTAATTAATTTTATTGAACAGCAGCTGCAATATACGATAAGCGATCCTTACTACATCAATTTATTTACGCATATTCTGGTACTGATCCACCGGAGTCACTCGCCGATGCACAGGACCGACGCCCGCGCGGTGTCGATGAACCGGGTCAGCGACCATCACGCATGGCAGGTATCACTGGCGGTGATAGAGCGCATTGAGACCGCCTACAACACGGTACTGGTGGCCGAGGAGTCTCACTCCATCTATCAGTATCTGGTCTCCTCCGGTAAGGCGGGGGGTGAGTCACCACAGCACGATGACTCGCTGATTTCAGAGCGTGAAACCCGCTTTGCTGAGGCGCTGATCGCCCGGGTGGCGCAGCGCATCAACATTGAAATCACTACCGACCAGAACCTGCAGGCGTCATTGTCCTCGCATATCAAGCCGATGCTGAACCGCCTCAGATATCATATCCGGATTAAAAATCCGCTGCTGCATGATATCCAGACCGAACTGGGCACGGTGTTCGCCGCCGTTAAAGCGGTGATCAGCCAGCTGACGCAGGAGTACAGCCTGGATGAGATCAGTGATGACGAAGTGGCTTACCTGACGGTGCATATTCAGGCAGCCATCGAAAACAGCATCAAGGTAAAACGGGTATTGCTGGTCTGCTCCAGCGGTCTGGGTACCTCGCAGCTGCTTTACGGACGGATTATCCGTGCCTTTCCCGACTGGAAGATTATCGACATCGTGCCAGGGAAAAATATTGCTGACTCCCTGAAACGACATGAGTGTGACGTGGTGATTTCCACCATCCGGCTGGAGCCGCTGGAAAAACCGGTGGTGTATGTCTCGGCCCTGTTCTCGGCGAAAGATATCGCAAGAGTAACGGAGTGTCTGGTATCGAATTCGATTAATTAATGATAATGGAGAAGCAAAATGACGACAGCCGTGGCTATTAACGAAGTATTAAAAGAAGAGTGCATTATTCTCGATGTCGATTGCCAGACCAAAGAGCAGATTATTTCTCAGCTGACCGACCTGCTCTGCCAGACCGGTGCCGTCACCGATAAAGCCGCATTCCTGAAAGATGTTTATCTGCGTGAAGAATTAGGCTCCACCGGATTTGAAAATCATATTGCTATTCCACACGGTAAATCTGCTGCCGTCGCTAAAACCCGCATTGCCGTGGGTCGTTTACGCCAGGATATTCCGTGGGAGACCATCGACGGTACCAAAGTACGCTTGGTTATTCTGTTCGCGGTAAAAGAGTCCGATAAAGATGTGGGCCATATCAAAATGCTCGCCAAAATATCCATCGCGTTAGGTGATGAAGATGTCGTCGAGCAATTACTTAATGTCCCGCATCGCGAAGAGATGTTTCATTTACTGTTATCCCGATCGGGAGCCTGAATAAACCGGAGAGCAGCATGCAATAAAAAACAAAGGAGGTATTCCAGGTTGTAGCCATCCCTTCAGACCGAAAAACATAAATATAAAATTTTCACTGGAGAACATTTATGAACATTATTGCCATTACCGCCTGTCCTACAGGTGTCGCCCACACCTACCTTGCCGAAAGTAATTTAAAAAAAGCGGCTAAAAAACTGGGCCTGAATGTATTAGTTGAAACCCAGGGTGCGATTGAAAGCGAATATATTTTCAGCGACGACGATATTCATCGGGCGGACGTCGTGTTGATCGCCGCAGATAAAAAAGTTGAGATGGCGCGCTTCCAGCACAAAAACGTGATTGAGGTGCCCGTTACCCGTGCCGCGAAGGATGCTGAAGGCCTGTTAAACGCCATTGTTAACGGCGAACTGGCTCCGAGGCTGGTAGACGCTGCGCCGCAGGCCAGTGCATCTGAGCCGGCTAACAGTGCCCGCGAGGCGTCGGGTTCCCGCTCCTGGATTTCAGAGATTTATGTGCACCTGATCACCGGCGTGAACCTGATGATCCCCTTTGTGGTGGCGGGCGGCATTCTGATCGCACTGAGTTTTTCATTCGGGATTACGGCGGCCACACCAGGGGACGCGAACTTCAGCCCGATAGCGAAGATGCTCTCTGACATCGGTGGCGGTTCCGCCTTTGCCCTGATGCTGCCGATTCTGGCGCTGGGGATCAGCCAGTCTGTCAGCGGCAAAGCGGGCATCGTGGCGGGTGCCGTGGGCGGGATGATGGCGATCCACACCGGCTCCGGCTTTCTCGGCGCGCTGATTGCCGGCTTCCTGGCCGGATACATCACGCTGCTGATCAATAACCATATCCATCTGCCCAAAGCGGTCGCCGGGCTGAAACCTATTTTAATCGTGCCTCTGTTAAGCGTGCTGCTGACCGGCGCACTGATGGCGCTGCTGATTGGTGAGCCGATCAAAATGCTGCTCGGCTGGATGACCGGCTTCCTTAGTTCGCTGGGTAACACCAACGCGGCCATCCTCGGCCTGCTGTTCGGCATGATGGTGGCCTTTGATATGGGCGGCCCGCTGAATAAAACCGTCTGTATGTTTGCGATTGGCCTGATGTCGAGCGGGGTTTACGGACCGATTGCCGCCTGTATGGCGGCGGGCATGGTGCCACCACTGGGCATCGCGCTGGCAACCACCCTCTTCCGCCGCAAATTTACCGAGCAGGAGCGGGAAACCGGCAAAGTCACCTACATCCTCGGCCTGTCATTTATTACCGAAGGCGCGATCCCTTACGCGGTCGCCGATCCGCTGCGCGTCATCCCGGCCATCGTGGCGGGCTCCGGATTAGCGGGCGCCCTGTCAATGATGCTGGGCTGTGCTTCCCGCGCTCCGCACGGCGGCATTTTCGTCATCTTCATTCCTAACGTGATCAGCAACGTCATGGGTTATCTGTTTGCGATTGCCGCAGGCAGTTTGCTGACAGCGCTGATCCTGCTGTTCCTGAAAAAAGATATCTCCGTTCCTGCAAAACAAGGATAAAACCTATGCTTTACAACATGAAAGATCTGCTCAGCGTTGCCCGACAGCATCAGTTTGGCGTTGGCGCGTTCAACATCGCCAGCGCGGAGTTTGGACGTGTGGCGGTTGAGACTGCCGAGCGACTGGATTCACCGCTGATTCTGGAGATCCATCCTGAAGAGATGGCCTTCACCGGCCCGGAATTTATTGGCTATCTGCGGACGCTGGCAATTCAGGCACGTGTGCCGGTGGTGATCCATCTGGACCATGGCCGCTCGCTGGAAGAGGTGATGAAAGCGATCTACGCAGGTTTTACTTCAGTGATGATTGACGCCTCCTCTCACCCTTTTGAGCAGAACATTGCGCTGACGAAGAAGATTGTCGAGATAGCGCACACGATTAATGTCTCTGTGGAAGCGGAGCTGGGCACCATCGGTGTAGCAGAAGGCAGCGGCGAAGGCGGCAGTAACGAGATTCTCTATACCGACCCACAGCAGGCCGAGACCTTTGTGCGCGAGACCGGCACCGATACGCTGGCGGTCGCCATCGGCACTTCGCATGGCCTCTACCCCAAAGGGAAGCAGCCGAAGCTGGATATCGAGCGCCTGCAGCAGATCCGTAAGGTGGTTGATATCCCGCTGGTGCTGCATGGCGGTTCGGGCAACAAAGACAGCGAGGTCGCGGAATCAATTCGTTATGGCGTCGGTAAAATCAATATCTCCAGTGATATGAAGAAGGCGTTCTTCGTGGCGCTGGATCAGGAACTGAAGCTTGGGGGTCACGAGCCTAATTCCCTCTTTGTTAAACCGATGCAGGCGGCAGGTGAAGTGGTCGCGGCGAAGATGGCGCTGTTTAGTTCGGTGGGAAAAGCGGCGTTGTATCGGTAAGCCCGTTACCAGTCGTTAGTGGAACCCGGCGGCGATTCAAAGAGACACTGAGGATTCGGTGTCTCTTTTTGCTGGCATCACAACAATCAGCGCTCTGTTCGGCTGACTGAAATTCAGGAGCGTTTAGCGAGGCGACCTGTTCAGCCACGGACGGTAATAGATATGTTCAGCCTGGAAATCGACCGCACCCTTATTCCCGGTCAGGCGCAGAGCAAGCGTTAGTGCAAAATCGAAGGCGACACCCAGGCCCCGACCACTGAGCAGATTGCCATCCTCCACTACATCCTCCATCACGTATTCGCCATCTGTTACCTCAAGCCCCAGCTCGCCTGAGCAGGTGTAGCGACGGCCTTTCAGCAGGTTATTCCCCCCCAGCACCCGGGCGGCGGCAGAGCAGATTGGCGCAATCAACATTCCCGCTTCATCATGTCTCTGGATTAAAGCAGCCACAGCAGGACTGGCGGCCAGGTTCTTAGAACCCTCAGGCCCGCCAGGCATGATCAGAGCATCGAATAAATGTGAGTCCTGTAATTCTTCAATCAGCGTATCTGTTTTAATGACGGCGCCGTGATAACTGACGATCTCACGCTGAGGCTGACAGGCAACGGTAGTGACTGTGATGCCTAGTCGGCTGAGAATATCGAGAGTAATAAACGCTTCTGCTTCTTCAAATCCTGTGGCCAGGAGTAATGCTGCATTTTTGGACATATTTCCTCCGATGATTTTAAATAAATGAAACGCTGTTTCATTTATTGGGATTCTACCAGAAGTTTACCGCTGTCGATGACTCTGTTTAAGAGAGGCGATTTATAATGTGTGCGTGACAGGATCCTACTGGATGGATTGAGCGAAAGCGGGAGCGCTGTTCTCACGCAGCACACGGGTGATCGCATCCACCTTTGCAGAACGGGGTCGCCGGGCTGCTGGCCTTTCATTACGGCATAAGCCATGTGCTGGATTTTCTGCGCGGGCGATCGTCCCCGTCAGCCGGGTTCTGTCTGGCAGAGCGTTTGATTACAGCAGAGTGGCTGGGTCGGAGGAGGATTAAGGGTGATAAGGTTGAGTTACTTCCCGACTGAAACGTCAGACGGTGGCGTTGAAAGAATAGCGCAGCGTTTATCCAGTAGCGACTCAACGGACGCCCGATTGCCCTTATCCCAGCCGCGCCGGGTAGTTAGCAGGATAAATCCTTTTTCTCCCGAAAACGTCGCCGGGATGAGCGCCACACCAGACTCTGCCAGCTGCGGCGGCGACAGCCGGAAATGGCGCGCCACGGAGGAGACAGGATAGATCCCCATCGCCGTCGGCTGCATAACGCGACGGGCATAGTAGGTGTGATTCAGCAAACGGTCGGGCAAGGGTCGCCAGTCATTATGAATATAGGGGCGCTCGGCCTGAAGCTGGCGATAGACATCTTCCCGCAGGCAGGTCAGATGAATATGCAGTTGATTCTGGCTGCGGCCATAAGCGGAATTCAGCGCCATGCCGATCCGATCCTCAGGCACTTTAGTGCCATAGGCCGCCATCAGACGATAGCGCATTAACCAGGCGTAGCCGAAATAGTCAGGACGCCCGGGGCGCGACAGCGCAATGCTCTCAATGCCGGACATCGCCACCGTCGGCACCAGAATAAAGTGCAACCTGTGGCGAGGATTCTGGATGATGCTGTAGCCCTGCGTGCTGTCCTGCGGCAGATAGATTTGCTGGCAGGGTGCCGGATCGCGACGGTAGTGATAGTTATTCATGCAGAGGTCATGCGTGACCGTCCACAGCGCGTCAGAGCGGGCGCATCCCACCAGTAGCAGCGCGATGACCAGTGGCAGAGAACGGCATCGCCACAACAATTTCCCGTTCAGCGGATGGCGTCCGGTCAGGCGACTCAATGCAGGTACAATCTCATCAACAAGGGTTCATATTGAGGGAGCGTTTATCCAGTTTAGTACGGAGCCAGTGGTAACCAGCTTCGGGTTGGTTAGTATAGCGCTGGTGTTGCAGGGTGGTTAGGGCAACTGAGTGAATGTTCTGCCTCCTTATTCTTTGGAATAAGAAAAATCAGCAGTGACTAAATGCGACGCTGATTTATCAGATTGAACATCACAGGCGAAATAATAACGTTCTCCAGTTGTGAACTTAAATCCAAACACAGGAAGACACTCACCTTTTGGAATATAAACTGGTTTGTCATCAAAAACCTTGTGAAGAGAGTTGCCTTTATCGCTGTTGATTTGAATGGCAGTAATCCTTTCTTGTGGCTCCAGTGGCGACACCACACAAACTTGCTTGTCTTTGATAAATGCCGTTGTAGATTCGCGCTCCACCATTCGGTCGCCAGGCCCGGGGCATCCCGTTAAGAGAAATACGACACCCAGCATCATCTTGCTTTTCATGATTAACGCCCCTTCCCTGTTACGCTTTTCTGATAAAGCGTGGGGACATCCTGCAACATATCATTGCCCCTGTACATCCCCATGCGCCCTGGCCTCTGATAGAAAGACCACTTACTCATCCCATAAACCAGTAGTAACCAACAATCAGCTAAAATAGAGACTTGATGTTCAGGAGAGTAATCAGGTTACTGGCCTACTTACACGACCTGATGTGCCTCCTGCTGATTAACACTCGCTTGTCATCACCTATATGGCCAGTGAAAGCGCAGGCGTTAAGCCGGCTGCAGGGTTGACCTGAACGTTTGCCATCAGGCCCTATGGCCGAAACCCACAGGGGTTAGCGCAGCAGAACTGACGACCCGGTAACGCCGGGGAGCCGAAGGAGAGCATGAGCATCAGGATTTAAAAACTGTCAGCAGTCAGATACTGACTCGGTGTCTGTTTAATTACGCCTGCCAGCATGAGTTTGTTATGAAAAATGCTGCTGTCGGTTTACTCCAGTCCGCAATAACTTAAAATCGCGAATCATTATTCGAATTTTCCTGCTGTCCCCGCAGATTTTTGTGAATCCCGATAATCCATCTGTAATCTTGTAAGCTGGTCTTTGCATCCGTTTTGTAAAGCAAAAATATCCAGGATATTGCTGGCAGATGTCGTTTGCACTGTCTGTTAGCTGGATTAAAATACGATTAGCAACAGCTAACGAAGCGGATTATACTGGTTTATCCACTCATCCCGGAGGTAGATACTGACGTGAAGGATACATACTACAACGATACAAGAATCAATTTGTTAATCCAGAATGAACTGAATGCATTCTTTGAGGATTACAAGGGTATTATCTATGCCTACGCCATTATGAACAAGAAAGACCCTTCACAGATGCGTATTATTAATAACAACCCTGAGTGGTTCGATATCTACCTGGAAAGAAAATATCAGTTTATTGATCCTGTCATTATTCAGAGCTTACGTTCTATTGAAGATTTCTTTTGGGAAAACAACGTTATTCTGTCAGGCGGCTACAATCTCACGCGAATTTTCAATGAAAGTTTTCAATATAATATTTTCCAGGGACAGACATTCCCTCTGCATGACTACCTGAACAACCTGGCTTTGCTATCCATTATCAGTCAGAAAGATTCTGGTATTGACATGGAAAAAAATCGTTCGAAAATAGTTAGTTTTCTTATTAAATTGCATCAGAAAACGCTTAACTTATACAGTCAACACCATCAGAAAAAAAACGTTTTTTTGTCACCGCGTGAGCGGCAAATACTTAAGTGGGTCGGCGCCGGGAAAACATACGCCGAAGTTGCGGTCATTTTATCTATTGCGGAACGCACCGTAAAATTTCATATGGGCAACGTCATGAAAAAGCTCGGAGTGAATAACGCCACACATGCGGTAAAACTTGGCACGGAGCTCCGGCTGCTGGACAACTGAGCCAGCGTTACGGGTTAAAGATGGCGTAAATGCCGGGACATCTCACGAAGCCAGCCACTGGCTTTGTCCCTGGTGATAATATCTTCCACGATGCTCATGCTGGCAGGCATGAAAATGTAGTAGATAACTTCCCCTTTTTCAGAAAGGCCTTTCTGAATAACTTCTATTTTCCAGTTTGCATGGCGAAATATTGCATACATGCCGCGACTTGCCACAGCGTACATCCCCCGATAGTTTCTCTTCATGCAATAAAAAATCATTGCAAGGAATAACACTTTACTGGCGGGCAAGCCATGAAGGCCTGCAGAGTCACGTCTTTCTTTATCTAAAAACAGCCGGCTAATCTCACAACAGGGGATATCTGTGGGGAGACCACTTATACCCTCGAAATATTCATGAAAAATTTCGCTCATCATCGTCGGCTGCGTCGAATCTATAAACCGTGCACCACATAGCAACTTCCCGTTATGCATGCCCAGCAGGTAAGTCGTATTTTCGTTGTCAAATTGATCCTTTTCCATGCCGTCAATGCATTCGACTTTCCAGTCGAGCCTCTCACGAAATGTTTTTCTTCTGAGCCGGTAGAGTTCGGTTGATAATTCTGGCGGAAATTCATCGTAATCACGCAAAAAAAACTCAATAGCAGAATTCATTCATTCATTCCTGATAATCACACATGGGAACCATTACCCCTGTCTTTTAAGACAGCTTTTATTACACCTGCGCAGACCCTATACTTAAAAAAGTACCTGACCACCAGGCACTCACCATGCTTAGCGGTCAGGAGGTCAAAGACCAAGTCAACACCAGGGAAAACCCACCCGCGATTATCTGATATTTCAGGTACCGGGTACAGAGTGCAATAAGCGCTCAAACGATAATTATATTAAAATACGAAAAACATCAATTAAATATAGTTTAATTATTGCCCTTTATAATTTTAAGGGGCAAGCTTTCCTGTTGCATTGACTAAAGCAACTATTATCTAATCTGTGATACAGGTTAACCGGGGGTTTCCCCGCCTGACACTAATCAGTTGCTGAAGACATCGCCACCAAACTGTTCAGCCGTTATACGAAACCCCTCACTATTATCGTTACAGATACCGCCAGCAGCGAGTAACCGGCCGACGTTTTTGATGTTAAGCGTTCCATAGGTTACTGGCTGTCTCCCGCCTCCCACGCTGAGCTGCCTTAATGAAGTTGGCGCAGGTTTTCCGTCAGAGCGTCGGTGATCGCGCTTACTCACTGCAGGATTAAACGCACCGATAATGTTTTCGCTCCACCGAATCTGAAGGCATTTTCATTGCCGCAAATTAACTTACCGTTGTCGTCAATGTAAAACAGCCCGGCGGACAGAACAGACACATCATTCAGGCATACCACATCACCACACTCTATCATGGCTTTTAGTTGTTCCTTTGACCGCTCTCTGTGTCTGGAAAGCATTCCGGATTATCCCTCGACAGGAAAATAAGACGGTTTTCTGGCAGGCTCAATCCCGTATAAGCATCCCTGTGTTGTCTCTTTCATTCCCAGGGGGATAATCGGACTGCAGGAAAGTGAATTAAACAATCAGGCAACGAAAACCCGATGTCCCGGTGGTGGATACACCAGAAAACGGTGAGCAGGTTATAATGCAACTCAATCACGCATGCACGTATTTTTGGGCAAGAAAACCCAAGGTTTAGCCATACATGTCTTAATAATTTAATGCACAATGTGAGCGAATTTACATGATTCAATTTATAAGTAATTTTTTAACTTCTGCCAGAATTAATTCACACCTTATAAAAATCATTTCTTAGTGTTAAGTTGCTTCTCAATCGCTCTGACTATAATCTGATAACCAATGAGTGTTACCATTGTACATATCACTAATAGCGCAATCCCCACGAAACCCTCAATATCGCGTTGATTAAATAGCTTTGCTAACTCTGTCCAAAACTGCTGCTCTCCTTGTGTCGATGGATCTGACGGTCTTACCAGAAGGAACGTCATTACAAACAAAGATACTGCGATAAGGATTCTAAACCCCGCTGGGACACGTTTTGCTTCCATTTAAAACCACCTCAATTGTGCCAAAAGACATTAGTCCATTACGTAATTTCACTTGTGAAGTAGAGAGTAATGCTTGCCGAATAGCGATGAAATCAGTTCTGTGTTGCAAAGTGATACAACCTAAAGATACACCAAGAGGCCCGCGAGGATGTAGTCTGAAATTCCCTCGCTCTACATTATTAACCCACATATGGTCATCTATCCTTCCATCATCACGATACAAAGCAAACCATTCATACTTGATAACTGGCGTTGAAGTAGGCCATGAGTAGAAATCATGCAAGTCAGTTCGGATTATACCTTTCCAGCCACCGGTTGGGCGCTTAACGATGTGATATAAACCATCAGGTATTGGCCCGTTGTCTGGAACTGCAATGCATCCTGCACGATTGCGATATTCCCTGTTACCAGAGTACGCCATAAACGTCCCTATCCCATACATGAGTAAAGGTGAGTAATCTGCATCATTGACAGTGAAAATTCCTTTTAATGCCATGTCTGGTTCCTTCTACTTTGATCATTTTATAGATGAGTGTGATTTATCATAATGCCTCATCATAAAATGAAAATGATCTGCGTCTAATATTCAACACAATCATGAGTTAGTGATATATCTAATATTTACTGTGTTTCTGTTTCGCCAACGTGCTGAAAACTCTGATAGACTTTGATAACTCAGTGCTGAATGTAGATAACACTCGTTATAATTCTACCGCCAGATTTCCTGCACCAGGTTTAGAAAGTAGCTTTGTGAATAGTATGCTTACAGAGAGTTTCGGGGCAAAAAAATCGGCTCTGGCCTCACGAAGGATGCTGATTTGGAAAGCCATTTTTATACGCACGTCTTCAAATTTCCGATGAAGACAGCACTAACATTGCAATATGTTAATTAATGGTGAGCAGGTCAAAACCAGTCAAAGTGATGGCATTCTGTTCGCCACGTAATATTTAACATCATCGTAAGCTGGCGATGACCGCTGAAGATGGTCAGGTATTGAATATTCGCTTCGTTCAGAGAATGGTATACCGTGCATTAACTTTGTATCACAGCGGTATAGCTTTAAGTTCAGCGATAACGTTTCTTTGCGGTCAGGTAATAAGGCGCTGGTCTGCAAGGAGGAAAATGTGGTCAACAGCGAAGAAAGTTAGGCAGCTGATGTATTTGTGGAAGTGATCGCGTCCTGACATTTAACCGCTCCCGATGCGATGTCGGGAGCGGCTTTTCATTCACACGACTTTCTGTTTACCGGCAATAACCTGAATAAACTCCTGAACCTGCTTTTGTTTCCGCGCTGACAGCTTGCATACCTGGCGCAGAGACTGCATCAGTTCGCTCTCCTGCCGGGCAGTGAGAACAATACAACCCTCCATTACCTTTACATCTACTGCTGTGCCAGTGGCAAAACCGGCAGCTTCCAGCCATTGTCCTTTCATGGTGATGGCGGGTATCCGGCTGTAATCCGGATAGCGGCTTGCATAGCTAACGGTTAATTGCCGGTTATCTGCAGGAGAGACTTCTGGTTCAGAGAGTTGTGCAATAGAATGGGCGTCAGTCATGATTACTATTCTCCGTAAATAGTAGTTGTGATTAGCGGCGCGGGTGTGTTGGCGCACATCCGTGCCGCGCTAAATACCTGTATATATCATCAGGAAAGAGAAGAAAAGTCCAGCTAAAAACAGTGTGAAATAAGTAAGTTATAAAATCATTTTAATATAAAGCGTAAGTTTTATCTGGCAGGAAATAATAAGAAGCGCACCAGGAAAAAACATCAATAACATTAGTCCCGGATATCAGAAAATCACCAACAGCTATTCTTCCTGACTCAATAAATAGAGAGTTATCAGGGAGAGTTTAACTTTCTTCCTCATTGTATTCTTCCCAGGTTACTGCACTAATCCTTACAATCTCATATGGTTGCTCATGAGATGGTGTTTCAATACATTTAATAATTTTCACGGCCTCAATTTTTCAGTGTATGTCTTAAAGCCGATTCCTCCCAATTATCGAGGTTAAAATTGTTCTTTCTGTGCCGTGATTCAGTCAGGTTTCCATTTAATGCTGCAGCCAGTACAACTCACTCAAACCAATACCTTCAACCCATGCTTCTGCACTACGGTAAGCAATTTCAGCGATAATCCACCTAGACGCTTTACCCCACTTTCCCATTTCTGCATCGTTGACACACTGGTGTTCAGATAGCTGGCAAAAACGGGCTGGCTGACGTTCAGCTACTCACGCAACGCCTTAATCTCGATGGGTTGCAGCTCATCCACATTGTTGAGGCACGCTTTATCAAAGTTGCGCATCGTTTCCTGCGGGATAGCATCGACGGTTAATAATCCAGAAGCCGCGCTGTGGATGGCCTCAAATGCAGGACTCTTAAATTTACTTTTTGCAGTCATGGCAAATCTCCACCAGTTCTTTACTCTTAATCAGTGCCGTGATCTTTTCATCGCTAAGAGCAGCATAGTGCTTTGCTAACTCGCGAAATCCGGCCAGTTCGCGATTATCAATATTTGCCATATCCTGTTTGGCATAAAGAAACTTGTAAAACCAGTGCTCCCCACCTTTCGCCAGGATAATGGCGCGATCGCGATTCTGGTTCAGGTGCTTCTTATAAACACCACCACCAGGATGATTGGTATTTTTCCTCTATAACCTCTATGTCAGAGGTGCCAGACAATAATTTACATGTAATCCCAAAATACCTTTTGATTAGTCGCCTGGATATCGCCAGACACTTCACTCTTCTTAAATGAAGGGATAGTCTTAAACCTCACTCAACATCGGTCGTTTTGTAAGCTGTGTGCAATGGTAGCGCTAATAGGGACATTATGCTTCATTACTATCAGGCAAAATCAGTGGATGATATCTACCTTGATGACATTCCCAACATCATCCACCCGGATATGGCAGCGCGTTACCTTGAGGAGACCGCTCGGCCAAATAGAATCATCCGGGAGTGGGATTTACCGGGCAATTATGGTCTTTTTGTCAGCCGATATCGTCAGTTCCACTTTCAGCAGCCCTGGATGGCATACCGGGACGTGCTGGATGACATTCGATCCGGGAAGGTTGTTTTACTGGGAAATGACGCAATTGGTCATGTCATTACGGGGGTGCAAACATCCTCTGGCAACCTCCGAAATGACCTGCCTTTGTTTCTCCACTCCCGGCTTAGCTACCTCATCACACATCAACTAAAACGTCCGGTGTACTGCGTTCTTCCGTCAGCACCCATTCAACATGCCCAGGCTGCAAAAACCATCAACAGTAAAGCAGCGGGTCGGCTTCTGGCCGCTGGGGGTGTTTACAACGGCAATATTGAGGGATTCAGGAAGACCGCAGAGCAACTCGGCGGGGATGCACCAGCGGGTTACGAACAGGTCATGGATAACAAAGGGTTACTTATCACCGGCGCATCTGTTGCTGCCGGGCTGACAATGGGAAGAATGCGATTTCCTGAGTTAGAGAAACCAGAAGCATTCGGGGCTAAAGGCACATTTACGTCAAGAACATTTGACCCAGAAAAAGCAGGTGGTGCAATAGAGCACCTGACAACAGACGGAATAAAAATCACTCATGAAGGGATCCAAATCGTAGAAAAACACATATCACGGTTTGATCCCGATCCTGGCAACGACTTTATGGTTTCCAGATTGAAAAAAATTGCAAACGGTGAAATACCTCCTGAAAAAGTAGACTTGAATTACTATACTCATGAGTGTCGAGAATATCAGCGTTACTGTAATTTAGGTTGGGAAACAGGCAGGCCAGCCGATGACATTGAATCTTATGATTTATGGAACAACACGCACACTGCAACTCTCGAAGATTATAGAATAACTGGCGATGACCTTTATCATCCGGATGCCCCATCATGGTAAACAACACTGAACTAAACATTCTTAAGCTGTTAGCTTCAAGAAATGACGTAAATTGGAATTGGTATAATCTTGATCGCGCTATGTCAAAGCGAAAAATGGATGGAGTGGGTAATGTTGCACGGCTTATTAGGGGCTTATCCGAAGCAGGATTAGTTGACATAATACCAAGAACCCCAGCAGGTATGGATCACTATCAGATATCAGAGCAAGGCTCTCGACTTCTGGAAGAGCTTGATCATCAAGATTTAATCCAGACCGATTTATCATAACAGTCGTTTCAGGAACCGCCTCAGAAGCTCTGTTGGCGGTTCAGCCATTCATTTTTGGTTAATGGCTTGATGAAGCATCTCGCCTTAAAACATTCCGGGAAGGCGTCATTCACACTTGACATAATTTCTCATGATATCAAAGAAATACGTGTTAACTACTACAAAGCTTAACGTCCTGAAAGTCATGGCAGAAAAAGACATAGACTGGACATGGATGATACTGGATCGCACCCTTGCTACACGGGGTGTTCCCGGATTTAGCAATGTTGCGACGATAGTAACCAACCTGATGAACGATGGAATGGTAGATACTGTTTATAACGAAAACTAATCAAAGCCAAGGTATCGCGTATCTGAGCGAGGACACCAGTTATTGGGACAAATCGGCAAGGTTATAAACCCATCCGATATCCCATGATTTGTGGCTAATTATCATGGATACGAGATATCTCAGGCTTTGCTGTACGGGCCTTCATATAACCATGGCTACGAAAAATCTTTCTTCCGGGTCATGTGCAGGTAAAACCTTATCAAAACGGGATGGACCCCAAGATCTGCCTGCATCCATTACCTGATGGGGGTTGAGGCAGGTTGATTCAGGCTTTGGAAGCATAAATCCCAGACACAAAAAAAGCCGCCCTTAAGCGACTTAAATTTGCATACCTGGTGCGAAGGCTGGACTTGAAAAACAGAACTAACAAACTGATTTTAAATAATATTTTTTTAAAAAGACTTTATAACGGCCCCCATTTTGACCCCGTGTCACATTCCGCATTATAGCTAGCGGTCTTTTCTACTATAGCCATCAAATATCTATATCAAATTGTTGTACACAGTGTCGGACACGATGTCTAAACCCAGAGTGAACAGTGTTTTTGGTTGACTTTTATTAAAAAATTTTGTAGTGACAAAATGGTAAACTTCCCGAGAAAAAAAATGTATAATATACCAAATAAAAATTATTCCCTTTAAAAACATCAAGTTGGTGATTAAATGAATGGTAAATTGATAGTTCGCTTAGTCGAAGCCGCTTTGGCTGGTAAACTTGAGCAAGTAAAAATTATCACTAACTTACTAAGCAGTGAGATGCTCAACTATGATCCAGAATCTAGTAAGTCTTTGAAAAAAATGGTATCTGGTTCACTACGTTCAGCCCCCGAGCGGGTCAACCCACATCCAATAAAACCTGTAAATGAGAATGGCTTGTTTCTTTTAAACCAAGCTACTGACACATCAACTAACGAATTGATTTTATCTGAGGAAAACGAAAGCAAAATTTCCCAGATCATTAAAGAGCATGAAAATTCAAAAAAATTGCAAAGTCATGGCCTAAGTCCTATCAAAACAATTTTATTCAATGGCCCTCCTGGTGTTGGTAAGACTTTAACTGCAAAATGGCTCGCAAAAAAAATGAATATTCCATTGCGAATTGTAGATTTAGCTTCCGTAATGAGTAGTTTATTAGGAAAAACTGGAAATAACATTAAAAGTGTGTTTGAAGATGCAGCAAGTACTCCCTGTGTACTTTTATTAGATGAATTTGATGCAATTGCCAAAAAAAGAGCCGATCAACATGATGTTGGCGAATTAAAAAGATTATTAACAGTATTACTTCAACTTATTGACTCTTGGCCTAGCTCATCAATTCTAATAGCTGCGACAAACCACCCCGAGCTATTAGATCCTGCGGTATGGAGAAGGTTTGAATTAAAGCTCGACTTTTCTAACCCTGATAGCGAACAAGTAAAAAAATACTTATTTGAAATTACTAAAGAGAAGCGAATAGCTAATCTCTACTTTTTATTTCCAGGCATGTCTTACAGCGAAATAAAAAATGAAATAATGAAATGTAAAAAAATATCAATTCTCGATGGGAAAGATTTTGCCTATCAATTAATAGTAAATTCGACAGGCAGTGAATTATCTTTTTCATTAGACGAAAAGAAAATAATTGCAAAAAACTTAGTAAATGCAAAAATATCACAACGGAAAGTTTCAGAGCTTCTAAATATATCAAGGCCAACGATTAAAAAAGCCTTAGCTGACTAATCTTCTACATAAATAAGGACATCACATGAAAAAAGTAGTTTTGGGTAGCGGCGAAAAATATGCTTTTGACAATGTTTACAGAGGGAGACCAGTAGGGGATGAACCCAGACCTTATCCTTATTCGGTATCATCCAGCCGAGTATCAAAAAAAGTCTCTGACACCTTAAAGGTTGCACAGACACTACCAAAGGAGGCTACTCCAGATGATGAAATTGTTACTGCGGTAACTTTGCATCCTAGCTTTTTAGCCAAAAGTTATTATCCAACTTCCTTGTTAAAAGACTATTCTCTTACGAGTTTAGGCAGTAAAGAAGTCTTTGTGAAACCAGAAAAGGCCGCCAATAAAGAGCAAGCCCTAAAGCCAGTATCAACCTCCGTATACTATTTAGCTGGTAAAAAAACTTCTTTTGAACGCCTATTGTCTGACATTTCAAAAAATACAATTAGCGAGCAATCTAGCGTTGATATTGGTAAGATTGAAGACCTTACCCTCTTTAGCAGCGAGCAAAAAATAAAAAAACACGCTGAGAGCGGAACTCACACCTATGAAGTAGTTTTACATTTACAAAAAGATGACATAAAAAAATTGAATTACTTTTTGCACTATATTAATACTCTAGATGGTTCTATTTCTAAAGATAAAATTAGATACGTGGGCGATTTAGCATTTTGCTTTGTCAAAATAGACGATAAAAAAATAATTGATTTAGCTAACTTTTCCTTTGTGCGCGTTATAAGAATAGCGCCAAAAATAAATCTTTTTAATTCTTCTCCTCAAGATAGGAAAATTGGCAACAGTTCGCATAAGGAATTTAAAGATCATATTAATAAAAATATTGATTCTAATGACTTAGGCAATGCTAATGTCGCAATTTTTGACGGAGGTTTATTTTATGATAAGTTGACATCTCCATCCTTAAGATATTTTGACCTAACATTAAGCAGCGATAGTGATTCTGAAATATTCACTCATGGCGAATTAGTCACTTCAGCCATTATGTATGGGACAATTGAAGAAATATCTTCTGAAAATCATGAGATTATTAATGTAGATCATTATAAAGTTTATTGTGAAGAAGACGAGGATGATGTAGGCCTCGTTGATGTTTTAGATAGAATTTGTTCGGTACTTGAAACTAAGAATTATAAAATTGCGAATATTAGCCTTGGCCCAGAAGTACCAGCACCTGATGATGAACCAAATCTGTGGACGTCTACCCTTGACAAAATAGCAGGAGATGGTTCTATCCTTCTAATAATTGCAGCAGGAAATACAGGAGGAATACTAAAAAGTTCGCCTCAAGATTATGATCTTGCTCGCATTCAGCCTCCGGCAGATATGTTGAATGGTTTAAGTATTGGCTCGGCAAACTCAAATGCTAATATTTGGGAAAGAGCAAACTACAGTAGTATCGGACCCGGTCGTCGTCCCGGTTATGTTAAACCAGATGCGCTATTTTTCGGTGGAGATGATGAGCCAACAGGTCAAAAGTTAAGATTGCTTGGCTTATATGATTTCGAAGAGAAACTAAAATTTGGCACAAGTTACGCAGCTCCTTTGGTGACACGTTTAGCAGCCCGTTTAGATAATATGACATTAGGAAAAATGAATGTCGCGACGCTACGAGCGCTTTTAATTCATTCAACAGAATCAACTCCTGATAAAAAAGGCTGCGGATGGGGTAGGATCACAGATAATATCGAGAACTATGTTTTTTGTAATGAAAACACTGTTACTATTATCTATCAGGGTACGCTAAAGAAAAGTAGCGGTGTCCGTGCGGCTATACCCTGCCCTGAATCATTGAAGCTGAGTAAGACCAAGATTGATTTATCTGCAACGTTATGTTTCTACACGGAAGTTGACCATAAGCATCCTGTAAGTTATTCACGTGCAGGTATAGAAGTTACATTCAGACCGCATAGCGAAAAGTTTAAGCTTAATATTGAAACTGGAAAAATGGCTACTGAGGCTAATACGAGATCTCTTTTTAATAAAGAAAATATTTTAGGCAATGAACAGAGTCTTCGTAAAGACGCTCATAAATGGGAAACATGTTATAAAGTTAATGACACTTTTCAGGCATCTACGATAAATGATCCAGCTTTGGACATTAAATATTTAACTCGTGATGAAGGACATTCATTGACAAGTAAAGAAATGGCTTCGCTACCAATCTTGAGCTATTCTCTGGTTATAACATTAAGCACTAGAAAAAAAACAAATATTTATGATGACATTGTAAACGAATATAAATTATTACAACCAATATCAGTAACTATTACGCCAGATGTCACCGTATAGCGTAGAGGTATAATATGAAAAGAAATTCAATAAGTTATACAGCGTTAAGAGATAGCGAGGCAAAATCTACTGAACGATTTTACCACGATCTCTCTACTAAAACGCTTAAATGCATTGGACGTATTACTTCGTTTGATACGGGGTCTTCGACTAATATTGCAGAGATAAAATCCTATATGGGGATAAATTATAATGCGCTTGCTATTATAGTTTCCAATTTAAAAAAATTAGGCTATATCACTCTTTTTTTAGACAAGAACAATTCGCAAGAGGTTAATAGCGGCGTAGGGCCTGACCACTTGAATATTAAGTTAACCAAGGAAGGGCTAAATGCGATCCTTAACAACACACTCTAAAGCACAAGGATGGGGCTGCCCCCCCATCCTTAAATCATTGATAAAAATATCATTACTAGCAGCATTGCTAGTAATGTTCAATAAGTATTTTCCTTTGGAAATTCCGCAAGGCAACAACGATTATTTGTATGTTTTTCTAATAGGGATTTTATTGAGTGCCATTGAATTAGGCTCACGCTATAAAGATGAGCCAATTTCAGTAATGACATGTTTTCCCGGTGCATTCTATTTAGTGATAAATGCTCTTATCTGTTGCTTAGGCCTTTTCTTTATTAATACATTTGGAACTCATGAATCCATAACCAAAACAATGGGGGTGGCTAATGAAAACGAATTTAGCACTCATGTAGCAAATATATTATATGCTTCTTTTGGAAGTTTTTTTGTAATGCGCAGTTCATTTCTTAAATTAGGCAGCGATAATTCTCAATCTCAGGTTGACTTAGGTCTTAATATAATTCTAAAAAAGATGATAGATATGATCGATAGACAGGTTGATAGAGATCAAGCACGTCGTCGTTCAAAAGATATAACAAGAATTTTGAAAGATGTTAGTTTCGATTCTTTATCATCGAGAATTCATCCATTTTGTATGCAAGTAATGCAAAACATTCCTGAAACAGAAATAGAAAGTTTATTCAGAGAATTAAAAGAAATTAGTGCATCTGATGACTGTGATGAATCTAAAAAGATGGCTATCGGCCTGCAAATATACAACATAGTTGGCAAGCGGTTGTTTGCTTCAATCATTGAAGATCTTGAGTTGATACAAAAACCATCTAATGATGATAATCCTCAAGCTCCTTCAGGAAATGACTTTTCTCATTCTTTTAGCGACATACTTGAACAAGTAAATTCGAAATCCCCATAGCGCGCAATGCTATCCCCGCCACGCCTGCCCGCTTTATGCATCACTTTTCATGCAGGTGCATGCTACGGGCTTGGCCGCGCCCGGCATGGCCTGAACGAGGCAAAGCGATGCATGTTTTTGCATGCAGATCCATGCACGCTATGCATGCATCACTCCTTACAAAGCGGCTGGCCAGAAAAAGGGCTTCAGAAAGACAAACGACAGACACAAAAAAACCGCTGGTCGGGCAGCGGCTGTACGGCATTAATGAACCTGGCGGAATGCAGAACCATAACGGCCCAGCGTCTGCCGTTCCCTGGCCGGTTCGGGTGGCGCTTCTGGTACGTTTTCCGGCTGTGGCGGTGCGGTGATCACCTTTGTGATGCTCTCATTCGTCTTGAAGGTGCATGAGCAGTCAAGGTTAGTGCACTGGTGATAACGCTCTTTTACCTGCTCTGACATATAACGGCTCGATTTGGTATGTGCCGCGCTTTTGCAGTATTGGACAGTGCATCATTTCTGGCTGCCCTCCTGAAGATTTGCACGCTGTGCCCGGATTGATTCAGCCAGCTTCTGGCGGCGCATAGGCTTGCGGTAAAGCTCCATATCAATACCCGTTAACGGCGGGTGATACAGACCAATATTCTCCAGTAGCGGAGCCTCTTCCATTACGCTGTCCGGCATCCAACCGACCGCTTTGCTCAACTTCACGCAAAGGATGCAATAGATCCCGTGTCGTTAAGTCGGCAATGTTCCGCTTTCCGATGGCTGGAAGTATGTTGCGCTCTATATCCCGCCATACTCTCTCTGCATGGCCATCCGACCAGCGCTTGTTACTCGCATGCCAGTCGCGAGCCACCTTCTCAAAAGTGTTAAGTGCAGCCTGCTCTTGTTGTTTAATTTCTTCTTTTTTGGCATTGGGGCTGATGCCATCGGCAAGTAGAAGGTGGATTTCATCGCGTTTTTCGCGCGCTTTAGCCAGCGTGATCAGAGGGTATGCGCCGAGTGCAGCTCTACTCTCTTTGCCTTCATAGCGATATTTAAGATACCAGCGTTTGGATCCGCTTGGTTTGATAAGAAGGTATAGCCCATGACCATCCGTGAGCTTGTATTCTTTTTCGCGAGGCTTTGCGGTACGGGCCGCAACGTCAGTTATAGGCATGATTTGGGGGTCAAAAGTTTATCGAAGCGAAGTGACCCCTATCTTGACCCCCAACTATGCTGGATGTCAACGGATGTGCCCGGACGAATTGGGACCAAAAAAAAGCCTTTCGGCTTTAATTTTAGGGACTTATGGACTGTCCCGGACGTTCTCGTATCTCTTGCTGGTGCCGAAGGCCGGAATCGAACCGGCACGCCTCGCGGCGGTTGATTTTGAATCAACTGCGTCTACCGATTTCGCCACTTCGGCACTGAAGGGTATGCGGAAAACGTTGAGGATTATACCGTTACCCCCTGTTTCCGCAACCCTTATCCGCAGGCAGTGGTGCAACTGCTGAAAAAACCGTCTTTTGGGTTCTCCGGGACACTGCGTGACATCCTTGTCAGAAATTCTTCACTCACCCTCGCCCGCCGTAAAGCAGTCGCTTCAGAACTCATGTTTCATTAGCAAAACAATAGCTCTAACCCGAAACAGCCTTCACGTCCGTTACCAGCGTAGGCAGATCCCAGGTGCCGCCCGCATGGATATAACGACACATGCCGGTCCCGCCCTCATAGCTTTTGCGGAAAGCCTGGCCATCCCATACCCAGCTTTCCTGGCTCATGCAGTCCCCGATACCCCGGCCTTTCTGCACATTGGTAATCTCGCCCTTGTCGTAATCTGAGCCTGAAATCGTCACCAGATCAGGCTTGCCTTTGAGTTGGTTATCAATGACCCAGTAGCCATATCCTTCGTTATAAGCAGCACGCCAGCAGAGCGCCGAAAGCAAAGCGTGGCTGTCATCCAATGGCGTAAGAGTCAGTCCGTCAGTTTCCGGATCACTGTTTTCTGCAGGTGAATACAGGCTGTCGCACGTGTCATCGTCATTATGATTGACCGTTGCAAGCAGTCGGGTTTTCAGCGCGTCGATTTCCGAGGCGGTCAGCAAACGGGGTTCGCCGCTTAGGGTTTTTGCCGCCTGAATAACCGGTGCGGGCACAGCCTTAGCCACGCTGCTTTCCGGTTTACTGCCCTTTTTGGTGAGCGCGCCTGGCGTACCGATACGGCCCTGCACGTCGTCCGCTTTCAGCAGCACGGCATAAGCGCCTTCGCCGGAAAGCAGGAATGGCTTTGTGCCGCCTTTAAACTCGACTTTACCGCTGCCTTTGACGGCGATGATTACCGCGGAGGTCTGGCTGGCCGACATTCGCCAGTTGTCATCAGCCGCCACCAGATCGCCAGCTGATTTTCCGTTGATCCACAGCGTCAGCTTTTCCGCCGGTTTGCTGTCATCTTCGGTGTCGCCCAGCGTCACCTCTCCCACTGTCTCCGTTCCCGGTCCAGCGGCACGGGTGAGCAGGATCGAGCCAGACGGATCCTCTTCTTTGGCATAACCTGCAATGCGGCAGGTAAGGGTGTTATCACAGACAACTTCCCAGTCTTTGTGCTCAAGCGTTTTTCCGCTCTGGGCGGCCTGAGCCGACAGGGAGAACGCCGCCAGCACTAAAAGCATCGGTTTACAGTTCACTTTATTCCCTTATGTTTTATTTCTGATATCAGCATAGGTATCACTCTGCCACCACGGATGCGAGGAAATCAAAAGCTAGCGTTATTTGATGACATTGATCAATGCCAGCATCTGCGCTTCTGACAACTACCAGTGATTAGCCGTTTGCATCGCTGCGCCTGCAGGCTCGCCATTTAGCCACAGCGTAATTTTTTACCGGCTTTTCGATTTCACTGTCCTGCGGCAGGATAATTTTGCCAG
Source organism: Pantoea sp. paga (assembly GCF_007558755.1). Lineage (NCBI taxonomy): Bacteria > Pseudomonadati > Pseudomonadota > Gammaproteobacteria > Enterobacterales > Erwiniaceae > Pantoea > Pantoea sp. paga. The sequence goes on along the minus strand of NZ_VLTF01000005.1, from coordinate 292,118 downwards.
AGCTACCTCTCTCCGCGTCAGCCGCATGCCTAAGTAACACGCCGCCAATATTCTCTTATGTGCTCTGGCCGCCGATACAATAGGTGAAGGTATTATCGCAGACCAATGATCATGTCTTGTGATAAAAGGATAAGTCGCTTTCCTGGGCGAAAGCCGGAGCGGTAGAAATAGCCTGTACAGTAAAAAATTTATAAAAAGGATGCTCATAGTTATTAACAGGCTGCGTTGTTATAACCCCATTATATTGACAGGCCTTCCGATTGACAGGCGCATAACCAAATAATGATAGATTTATAATTCTATTGAAATCAAAGCCCATGCCCCTGTTTTCTCTCGATCCTCATGAATAGATCCTTTACACTGTGATATATAAGTTTTCCTTGTCATTAAGCGCACATATCGCTGATGGACCTATACACTGCCTCAGGGACGGTTAAAGTGGATAAGCAACAAGCATTACGCATTCTTAGCAGCTGGCATCTTATTGAATTCTTTCAAACCTATAACGTTGAGGAAGAAGAAAACAGCATTCAGATCCCTGCATCAGAGCTGGAAAGCTGTAGCGACGCTTTATTGCCGTGGCTGAATGAAGCACAGCGCGAAAAGGCCGGAATAAAAAATGCGGATGTGCGTTATGTTCTTCATCTGGGATTGTTCCCTAAAAATGAGGCCGAGCTACTAAGCGAAAAGCTTTTTGGTGAAGAGGACTCTCCTCTTGCCAGCTACGAGCAGGAACAGCGACTGGATACGGAAGGTATGACCTGCTTCGCTAAACTGACCGTTGATAAAGAAGGAACGCCTGATTTTAAAGGCCTTTCAGTCAGCACCTTGCCCTGGGCGCTTGGCAAGCTTTCGCAGGGGTCTGCGGCTAAACTCTCCCTTGAGGCTTTCCGCAGCAGGAATACGTTGTTAACTGAGCAGTTGAACCGGCTCACTCATTTGTTACCGGTTCATCCACAGTCCGGTAAATCTTATCTGAATGCCGCCGCCCTGACAGGGCTTTTGGAGATTTTATGTCAGTGGGCGCAATATTCTCCCTCTTCGCCTTTTGCTTTGCAGCTTGACTGGTATCCCTTAAAAGCTTCTCGCTCAACAGAGAAAAATACACCGCGCCTGACACTGGAAAAAACCGAACAGAATCGAAGCGAGCAAAGCGACCTGACAGTCGTCGGTGAGGCAGAAGAAGAGCAGGAAAGTAGCGCTGAAGTCCTGCCTATACTCAACAGTTTTTTCCTGGAGGATTTAGAACGAGCTATGCTGGCCGTGGCTCAGGATGAAGGCGGCAAAGCGCTACATCAATATCTTTCAATTCGTCAGAATCGTCACAGCGATCTTTATTCCCCTAAAGGTCTGGAAACGATTGTTCGCCATCTGGCACCGCAGCATACACCGCATGGTCGCTGGCCATCCGATCCCCGCTTCAGCCTGTCGCTGATGCAGCAGTTTTCCATCAATACAGTCCTTCAGGAGTTGGATGAAGGCGGCCTGCTCTCGGTAAACGGCCCTCCGGGAACAGGGAAAACCACCATGCTGCGTGACCTGATGGCGCACAATGTGGTTGAACGCGCCAAAGTCCTGACTTCTTTAAAACAGGCAACCGATGCCTTTAACGAAGACGGATTTTTGATCAAAAGCCTGACTGGTTTTGAAATTGTGGTAGCGTCTTCTAATAATGCAGCAGTAGAAAATATCTCTCGCGAACTGCCCCAGCGTAAATCTCTGGCCGAAGAGTTCTGCAAAACGGACTATTTGCGTGCAGTCGCTAATCAGTTAAGCGCACGGGAAAACAAAAAGGGTCAGCTCCTTCCCCTCTCGGAAGAGGAGCAGTGCTGGGGATTAATTGCAGCGATCATGGGCAATAAAAAGAACCGGACTAAATTCGTCAATCGATTCTTTTTTACTACGCATTTTGATAAAGACAGTACTGAAGAATCCAATCGCCCGGATGAGTTTAATTTTCTTAATCACTGGCGCTGGTGTAAAACGGCTAAGCCCCTTTCCTTCTTGCAGGCTAAAGAAAAATTTAACGCAGCGCTTGCAGAAGTGGAACAGTCACAACAGAAACTACAGCAGCTGGATGAGTTGACCACCTGGCTGGCTAAATACAGCGATCGCAAAATAATTAATGCTCTGGAAATAAAACATCAAGAGACGGTTTCACACCGGAACCAGGCAGAAAGTAAGCAGAGGCTGCTTCAGCAATCCGCCAATATTTTGGAAGAGAAAGTCAGCATTCTGCATGAAGAATACCAGGCATTACAGAAGCGTAATCCTGGCTGGCTGCAGCGTTTATTCAATCGAAAGCACTATCAGAGCTTTCTTCAGCAGTTGGAAGCGAAAAATCTTGAGCTAATTAATGAACGCAAAAAAAGACTGGCTGCACGCGAGCAACTGAGTGTGTCAGAAAATCATTTGTCGCAATGTATTGAGAATGAAAAAGCCGCGAAGCAAACCTGGACAGACGCCAAAACAGCATTGCATGACGCCACTCTGCATCAGGCGAAACTTAGAGAAGAACTCCCCGGCGTCATTATCCCCGGACCGGAACACAGCATTGAGGATGCAGATACACAGCGCTACGCTTTCTGGCAGAACGAAACCATCAACCGTCAGCGGTCTTTGTTATTTATTGCGGCAATGGAACTACATCAGGCCTGGCTGGCAGAAGTCTCCAGACACGGTAACTTCCGCAAAAAACTTTTTAAAATGGGCGCCTTTTTGAGTGCTCCCGGCTCTGAAGCCAATACTTTGGGCATGTGGCAGCTTCTGTTTATGATAGTGCCCGTTGTTTCAACCACCTTTGCTTCGCTGGGGCGTATGTTCAATGGTGTATCGGAAGCGCAATTGGGTTGGCTGATGATAGATGAAGCGGGTCAGGCGCTGCCACAGGCGGCGGTCGGCGCACTATGGCGTGCCAGACGTGTACTGGTGGTAGGTGATCCTTTACAGATTGAGCCGGTGTTTATCACTCCACCACGTCTGACAAAATATCTGACCGAGGCGACACTCGCTAATAATGCTGAAGAGTGGACTCCCGCAAAATGGTCGGTACAGCAGATTGCCGATCGCGCTAATCCGTATGGCTGTACATTGACGGTGATGAACAAGCCAGTGTGGGTTGGCATTCCTTTATGGGTTCATCGTCGCTGCATCGAACCTATGTTCAGCATCGCGAACCAGATAGCCTACGATAACCGTATGATCCACGGGCTGGAAGATCAGGCCATAGTCAGCCAGCCGCTTAAAAATGGCCTGAGCAACTGCTGGTACTCATCGGAAGGAGAGTGCATTCGTAAGCAATACAAATCAGAACTGGCTCGAGACACTGAAGACCTTCTCCTGAGGCTTTCTGACGCTGGCTATAAGCTTGCCGATATCTATGTTATTACGCCATTTAAAGCGGTGCGGGCAGGACTTTTAGATGCCCTGCAGCGACCAGATGTCTTAAATAAACTTGTCAGTAAAACAGCATTATCACGAACCGACCTGAAGGCGTGGCGCGGAAAAAATGTGGGAACCGTGCATACTTTTCAGGGCAAGGAAAATGACATTGTCATTCTTGTACTGGGCTGCGACGTGGCTCATCAGGGCGGCGCAGATTGGGCGGCAAGCAAACCTAACCTGCTGAACGTTGCACTCACCAGAGCAAAAAACAATATTTTCGTGATTGGTGACAGGAACGTATGGGCTGATAAGGCAGGGTTTGATGTTGTGGCACAGGCGCTCCCTGACAAAACGCTTATTTAATCAGCGCTCTGATAGATAGGGCCATACGGCCCGAACCGGGCCAACATAAATTGTTTCCGCGATTTAAAGACGCGCTCGGCAAGCAGAGCGCGTCTTATTAACACTTCCTGCCCGAGCAACTGCTCTTGCCTCTCCTGAACCACCTATTCCGACGCCCTGCTTTTGCCCTCTTTCAATATTCCAACGGCTTCCAACAGCAGTACAGCCTGTACGGTAAAAGTATATTCATCGATAGCGGGGGCCGGGCTAACCGCTGATCATGACGCGCGGCAATTAAGCGGCTCCTTTAAGCAGCTTAGCGTTAATATCCCTATCCAGCGCTAAATGCTGATGCACCATAGCCGGTGGATAACACTTTATTTTCCTACCTTTTAGTTATGCCATCATGCATCACAAACGCTTTTCTGCCCTTATCCACCATAAAGAACGCTCCGCTGCCTCCCCACCTTTACGGTTTACATTTACCTGCATTTGTTATGTGATCCTGTTACGTGAATTCCTCGAGTTGTCTCGCAAAACAGGATCCTGCATGCGCTTTTACCAGGCCGATCCCCGCCTTGAAAACTACTGGCGCGGCGTTATCCTTTTTGGCAAAAATGTCGCCTCCTATAAATTTGCCCTTGCCCATGCGCTCTACGACCTGAAACAGCCAGACAACGACCTGATTACGCTGGAAGCGCTGGCCGTGCCTTTTGTGCGGCATTTATGCGCCCACCTGCGCCATGCACCAAAGCAGATCACCAGCAAAAGCAGCGAGTTTCTGGAGGCATGCAGACAATTCAACGCAGGCGAAATCAGCGAAGAGCAGTTAATTGCTATTACCGTTAAGCGCGGGTTCGCTAACGTCATCGATGCTTTTCATAATGTGAATCACGCCGAGATCGACAAACGCTTTTTCCTGGATGAACGGCGAAGCCATAAAGGCATTCGGCTAACGGATAACTTTTATCAGCTGACGGAAAACGAACAGTTCGCCAGTCTGAAAGCGGAAACGGATGCCAGATGGCGGCTGGTAGAAGAAGCCTGGGCGATGAACGTTTCACGTAACCTGATTGCGGTTGATTATGACGATAATGACAAGATGCTTTTCAGTCGTCAGAGCGGTCGCCGCGTCACCATTACCAGCTGCCGCAGCAGCCTGAACGGCTACCAGAAAGGCCGGTGCTTTTATTGCTTCCGTGCCATTGGCGTGACGGGTGGCGAAGAGAACCTGGCGGATGTCGATCACTTTCTGCCGCTGATGCTCAGCGAGCAAATCGGCAACCTCAACGGCGTCTGGAATCTGGTGCTGGCCTGCCAGACCTGTAATCGCGGCGCCCAGGGTAAATTTGCACGCATTCCCTCAATAACACTTTTGCAGCGACTGCATGATCGAAACGAATACTTTATTAACAGTCATCTGCCACTGCGGGAGACGTTAATCCGCCAGACCGGCGGAACGCCGATGCTGCGGCACAGCTTCCTGCAAAACAGCTGGGATACGGCAAAATTTGCTCTGCTCCACGAATGGCAGCCAGCGGCACAAGGGGACAGCCTGTTTTGAACAACGAAGATTATTACCGGCAGAACGCTCAGCGGTTTTTTACCGATACGGCAAGCGTGGATATGTCTGCGCTTTACCCGCCTTTTATTGACTGCCTGCCGCCGGGCGCTCGCATTCTTGATGCAGGCTGTGGTTCAGGTCGTGACGTTAAAGCCTTCAGCGAAAGGGGTTTTATCGTCGAAGCGTTTGATGCCTCGGCGGAGCTGGTTGCGCTGGCCCGCCAGTTATCCGGAAAGCCTGTAATGCAGATGCGCTTTCAGGATGTAGATGCGGTTGAAAGATATGACGGTATCTGGTGCTGCGCCTCGCTGCTGCATGTTTCCGAAGCTGAACTACCCGGCGTCATGACAAAACTGGCCATGGCGCTGAAGCCTGGCGGCGTAGGGTATCTCTCTTTTAAACATGGCCACGGCGAACGGGAAAAGGACGGACGCAGATTTACAGATATGGATGTGGCTGGCTTACAGAAACTGGTAGATGGGGTTAATACACTCGGCGGTGACATTCTGGCTACAAATAAAATGGGGATAAAAAGAGAGGCTGACTCTGAGGGCATAATGAGGAACAGGTTCGCTATTGAAACAGAAAAAACCTGGCAGACCGGTGATGTACGTGCGGGACGCGGCGACGAAGTCTGGCTGAATGCGATTATCAGGAAAAAATAACGCAAAAAGAGCCAACCTCTTGGTTGGCCCCTTCTTGCATCTTGCATGCTCAGCATCGGGCATCAGCGGTGCCCGTTAGCGCCTGTTGTTGTCAGGATAAGCGCCTCAATGCGAGTGGTCGTGCAGTTTATTTCCGACCTTATCCTTAACTTCGCTGGCTTTCTCACTCACCTTCTCAGTCAGGCTCTCTTTGTGGTCACGGTTATGTGCACCTGGTGACTGCGTGCCTGCGGCGGCGGTCGCAGGTTTTACCCCTGCGGTTGTACCCGGCAGTTCGCGCTCCAGGCCACCTCGTGCATGGTCGATATCCACTTCCTGACGACGCACCGTGTCGTTAATGGTCTCGGTACGATCGCTGCCGTCGGTACGCACCACTACTTCTTCTTTCACGTGGGTCGTTTTGTTGATCACCGGCTGCTCATGGGTCTCAGCAACCTCGACGGTTTTCTCGGACCAGTCCACTTCCCCAGCCAGCGCGGGTTCATTCACCGAACGGCGGAAGATGTCAGCGTGCTGCTCATGCAGCGAAATATTTTCAGATACGGCATCGGTCACGGTATAGCGGCGAACACGAGTCGAGCCTTCACTAACCAGACGTTTACCCACTTCCACCTGCTCTTCGGCCAGACGCAGAATGTCAGCTTCGCTCTCATCACCGGTCAGTGAGGTGCGTCGTGGTTCAACCTGGCGGTCATTGGTCTCACCGGCAAACTGCTTGCCTGCCGTCGTCGGGTTGATGCCCGGCGCGGTGGTGCCATTCTCAACCGAACTTTGCATACGTGACGGAACGTCCACCGAGTCATGAGAATGGAGAATGGTCATGGCGCGAGCCAGCTTCTCTTCCTCGGTGCGGATGGTCAGCACTACGCCGCCCTTGTCCATCGCTCTGGTGTAAACATCGGCCTGCTCTTTATCAACGGAGTGACCAAACAGACGCTGCCAGATGCTCGGATGGCGGATAGAGTGTCCTTCCTCCTGCAAACGTTCTCCACTGATAAGACTGATGTCCCGATCAGAAAAGCCTGCTTTCACGAGATTTCTTTTCGCGGCCTCTGCCTGATTTGCAGAATCGAACAGTGTTACGATTTTTTCATGTGCCATGATAGGTTCCTCTCTGTTAGCTAATTTGATCGTCATCTCTTTCAACGTTCACCTGCTGCTCACGTCGGGTCACCACCTCCTGAAAAGGAACATTTTCCTGCACTTTTCGGATGTGGATCTCCTCTTTAAGCACCAGCTTTCTGACGATTTGGATTTCTTCCTCTACTACCGGGACAATCAGTACACCGTTCTCTTCCCTGATTTCGGGCATCGTTTCAACGGGTTGCGCTTTCGCTACATGCTCAACCTCAACCTTCTCCCGGTTAAGCAGTGTACTGATGACCTCGTCATGCTCAGTTGTGGAACGGGTAACACGGACATGTCCATCCACAATCTTTTGCTTCGTCAGGGCTATTTGCTCTTCAGCGAGTTTAAGCGTGACCTCTGCATTATTATTGTGCTCTGGCTGCCCAGCCATAATATCGCTCCCGTTAAATTAAATATCTGCCACAACTGCCTGACACAGTGATTAAGCATGAACACTCTGGCTGATTTCGCAAGCCGGAATAATAAAAAACTCCGCTAACTCAATTTAATTACGGCACAGAAAATCGCATCAAAAACCAGCGGAACGGCTTAAATAGCCGCTACGCTAAAAATAAAAATTAACCAAAATACATGCAGTTATATAAATTTAATTCCTCAGGTAAATATTACCAAGCCAGACGCAAGCGCTTAGAAAACACGCTATAAGCAAAGCGGTAACTTTAATTTAAACCAGGACAATTCCTGATAAACATGGTGAGGATATTAAATAATGTTTCAGCGGGATGTGCTTATTACTGACTCCGGAAGACTACCTCATAGAATAATAACACCCACAAGCATCTGAATATTTTATTGCTCCTGTTACAGAAGATTCCCAAAGTGCTATTTAAGACGCTTTTTATAAAAGGAAGTCAGGAACTTTCTGCCCGTCAGCCTTTCTTAGGAAAACTGAATAAGCACATACCGAGGTTGAAATGAAGCAAGCACAACGCAGTGCGTGGGGATGGGGACTGGCGGCACTTCTGGTCGCAGGCAGTGCATCAGCGGCAAGCTGGCAGGATCAGCTGAGCAGTGCAGCATCGCAGCTCAGCCAGCAGAACAACGGCAGCACCACCGGCACCACGCAGCAGAATGGCGGCATGTCGCTTTCTACCATTACCAGCATGCTGGGTGGCGGCGATAAAGCGGTCAGTGCCAACAGCATGACCAACGCCGCGGGTGTGATGCAGTACTGCGTCGAACACAACGTGGTGAAAAACAATGTGCAGTCGGTCAAAGACCAGGTGCTGAGCAAGCTCGGTCTGAACACCACCACCGCGCAGGAACAGAAAACCGATTACACCCAGGGCGTGGCTGGTCTGCTGAATACCGGTAACGGCCAGCAGTTGAATCTGCAAAGCCTGAGCAACTCGCCGATGGGTGAGAAGCTGAAAACCAAAGCCTGTGACGTGGTGCTGAAGCAGGGCAAAAACTTTATCTCCTGATCTCCTTCCCTTCTCTCTCCCCTCTCTGCTCTGAGGGGAGCGTTAAACGCCCCCATGCTGTGATGCCTGACATTCCCTTAACCTGGGGTTGAGCGCTATAGTGTTGTTTTGATTTCTACAGGACAGCACGCATGAAAGGCATCAACATCGCACTTTACTTCGACCCCGATCAGATTCAGGCCTGCGTTCACGAACAGGACGACAGCTATGTCACCAAAAAATTCGAGTATGACGATGGCGTGATTGAAGAGATCTACCAGTGGCTGGAGCAGTACGAACCTAAACGTACCCACATCTGCGTGATTGAAAACGAAACTGCCGAGCTGCTGGCCGATGAGCTGGTCGACAGCGGCTTTCGCGTCCATCAGGTCACCATGCATCAGCTGCTGAGCTGGTTCGCCACCGAGCCGCCTTCCACGCCAGATGGCACGCCGATGCGCGCTATGCTGCGTTTCCTGGAAGATGAACATCCGCGTGAATATGAGTCGCGCACGCCGCAGACCGAAGCGCTGATGGAGATGTTCGACGAGCTGGACGCGCTGGAGATGGTGGATGACGCCGACGACGAAGACGCGCTGCCAGGCGATCTGCTGCGCGCCATGAAGAAGCACAAAATCACCGCCAGCGCCGCGGCCCAGCGTCTGCTGCCGGACATCAACGAGCGTATCCGCGAACATCTGATGCAGTATCCCGAACTGATGACGCCTGAAATCCTGCAGGACTTCTTCCCGGAACTGCTTGAGGCGCTGGAGCGTCCGAAGCACTAATCACCACGGAAAAGGCAATTTGTCATGCTGGAGTTAATTAAAGCAGTCAGTCTGGGGCTGGTGGTGATCCTGCCGCTCGCCAATCCACTCACCACCGTGGCGCTGTTCCTGGGGCTGGCGGGTGAGATGAACTTCCAGGAGCGCAACCGACAGGCGCGCCAGGCTTCTATCTATGTCTTCGCCATTATGATGGTGGCGTGGTACGCGGGCAGCGCGGTGCTGAATACCTTCGGCATCTCCATTCCTGGCCTGCGCATGGCGGGCGGCCTGATCGTTGCTTTTATCGGTTTTCGGATGCTGTTCCCGGCTAAACCTGCGGGCCATTCTGTCGAAGCAAAGCAGAAACTGGATGAGCTGGATGGGGCCAAAGAGCCGGTAAATATCGCCTTTGTGCCGCTGGCGATGCCAAGCACGGCCGGGCCAGGAACTATTGCGATGATCATCTCCTCTGCCTCGACGGTAAGAAGCGGTGTCGATTTTCCGGCCTGGGTGGTAAGCGTCGCGCCGGTGCTGACCTTCCTGCTGGTGAGCCTGATTCTGTGGATTTCACTGCGCAGTTCGGGTGCCATCATGAAGCTGGTGGGTAAAAGCGGCATTGAGGCGATATCGCGCCTGATGGGATTTTTACTGGTCTGTATGGGCGTGCAGTTTATCATTAACGGCGTGCTGGAAGTGGTGCGCACCTTTCACTAATCCGGAATTTCCCCTCTCCGAACGGGCAGAGGGGAAAGCTCCATTACTTCAGCGTTTTACGCACTTCAGCAACCTGATCTTTGCTCACCGCTGGCGCGGTGTTGCTCCAGCCCTGGCGAATAAAGGTCGCCAGCTGCGCCACTTCTTCATCACTCAGACGCTGACCAAAGCCTGGCATCGCCAGTTTCGACGGGGCCTTAGCGGTGGAAGGCTGCTGTGCGCCGGCCAGGATGGTGTGGATCAATCCGGTTGGATCTTTGGCATTGACGATCGTCGCCTGATCCAGTTCCGGGAAGATCCCCGGGGCGCCTTTGCCGGTCACGAAGTGACAGGCACCGCAGTTATCCAGATAGAGACGCTCGCCTTCGCTCAGGTTCTTCGCGGCAGTGAGTTTCGCTTCCGTTGCCTGCTGCGCCTGCACGTTGTACGCCTGCAATGGCGGGTTGCCGCCCAGGAACTTCAGGTAGGCCGCGATGGCTTTCAGATCGGCGTCGGTCATGTGTGAGCTGCTGTGCTCAATCACCGAGGTCATCTCGCCGCCCACCGCCGCTTTATCGTTACGGCCGGTCTGCAGGTAGTCCACCACTTCCTGCTCGCTCCAGCGCGGCAGGCCACGCAGTGACGGCACATCCCAGTTATTCAGGCTGCCGCCTGCCAGGAATTTATCGTCACCGCTATCCAGCGCTTTCTCGTTCATGCCCAGACCGCGCGGCGTATGGCAGCTGCCGCAGTGACCCAGACTCTCCACGATATAGGCACCGCGGTTGACCTCTGCTGACGCACCACCGATCGGCTGGAACGGCTTATCCGAGGCGAACGCCCAGTTCCAGAAACGCATGCCCCAGCGCTGGCTGAACGGGAAGCTCAGATCGGTTTCCGGCGGCTGTTCTGCGCTTGGCTGCACGCCTTTCATGAAGTAGACGTAAAGCGCGTGGATGTCGGCATCACTGATTTTGGCGTAATCAGGATAAGGCATCGCCGGATAGAGATGCGAACCGTCCGGTAATACCCCTTTGCGCACCGCGTCCGAGAACTGCTGCTCGCTGTAGTTGCCAATACCGTGCTGCTTATCGGGCGTGATGTTGGTGGAGAAGATAGTGCCAAGGTTCGACTCAATCGCCAGCCCGCCGGAATAGTCAGGCTTGCCAGGCAGTGAGTGGCACGCCATGCAGTCGCCCAGCCGCGAGAGATATTCGCCCTGCTTAATCAGTTGCGCTTCATCTTCGGCGTGAACCGGCAGCGCAAATCCGCTGGCTAACAGCACCGCGTTGGCAAAGATAAAAGATTTCAGTTTCAGCTTATTCATGCGCTTATGCCTGTACCAGTGGGCCGGGATTTTTCAGATACTGATCTTTGATCGCCTGTGCCGCCATCAGGGTGATCGCACCGATGGTATCGGTCGGGTTCGCCTGGAAGTTCTGCGGGAAAGCGTTGCCGCCCGGCACAAAGACGTTATGCACGTCCCAGCTCTGCAGATACTTATTCAGCGCCGAGGTTTTCGGGTTATCGCCCATTACGGCACCGCCCACGTTGTGGGTAGAGACATATTTGGTCAGATCGAAATCCGCGCCCATTGGCAGGAAGCTCATGCTCATGCTGTCAGGGTTCAGCTCTTTCGCGATATTGCCGACGATGCCTTTCAGGTGCTGCTGCAGCTTCAGCTCATTCTCTTTCCAGTTGAAGGTCATGCGCAGCAGTGGCAGGCCACGGTGATCGTTGTAGTTCGGATCGAGATCCAGATAGATATCGCGGTAAGACTGACAGGTGGTGGTAATACTGATCTTCATCGAATGACCGTACCACTCCTCCAGACCTTCCTTGTATCCCATGCCCCAGGTCGGCGTGCCTTTTGGCAGCGCGGTGCTGATCGGCGTACCGGTCGCCTGTGAGCTGTGGATCTTCGCGCCGCCGAGGAAGCCGAGTGATGGGCCGTCGAAGTTGCCTGGCGAGATATCGTTAAACATCTGGCCGGTCGCGCCCGCCGTGGCGTACGGATTGAAGTTTTTATCTTTGAAGAACAGCGTTGCGCCGCCGTTGGACAGGAACGCGTAGTTACGCCCTACCACACCCTCTTCGGTAATCGGGTTGTAAGGCTTGCCGATGCCGGAGAGCAGCATCAGACGCACGTTGTAGAGCTGGAAGCTGCTCAGCACCACGATTTTCGCTGGCTGGAAGCACTCGTTGCCCTGTGCATCGATGTAGATCACGCCTTTCGCGGTTTTCTTATCATCGTTCAGCACGACCTTGATCACTTCCGCATTCACTTCATAGGAGAAGTTCGGCATACGCTTCAGTGAATCCATTACGGCGGTCTGCGGCGACGCTTTGGAGTAGTTCAGGCAGGGATATTTACTGCAGTAGCCGCAGTAGTTGCACGGCGCGATCTGGTTGCCGTACGGATTTTTCCACGCACGCGACACGCAGGCCGACGGGTTCGGGAACGGATGGTAACCGAGTTTGGTCGCCACCTCTTTGAACATCACGTTGTTCAGTGTGTCATCCAGCGCAGGCAGCGGATAAGGCTCAGAACGCGGGCCTTCAAACGGATCGCCGCCTTCCAGAATTTTGCCGCGCAGGTTGCCGGTGTTGCCCGACTGGCCGCAAATCAGTTCGAATTTGTAGTAGTAAGGCTCGATCTCTTCCCAGCTGAACGGGAAGTCCATCACCCGCATATCATCCTGCAGAATGCCCGGCTTGTAAGCCTTATCGACATAGGTCTTCAGTTTGATATCGGTTGGTGTCGGACGGATCAGTACTGCGGTCCAGTGCAGGCCGGAACCGCCTACGCCGGTGCCCGGTGCAAACGCACCCCATTTACGGGTTGGCAATGCCGTCTGGCTGCTGTTGTAACGGACGGTGACCGCCACTTCGGCGGGGGTGGCAAACACTTTATTGCGCACCGCATAGGCGTATTCATCCGCCGGTTTCGGGTAGGCGAACTCGTCATAATCGCGATCGCCGCCGCGCTCAAGGGCGCGCACGTCCAGACCTGCCAGTGCCAGCTCGATGCTCATCAGCGAGCCTGCCCAGCCGAGGCCGCAGACCACGACGTCGACTTCTTTTTTAGTAACCTGTGCCATGATAATCCTGTTTCAAATACCTGATGTGGACGCGCCCTACGCGCGTTCGCCCTTCACACTGACCGGACCCAGCGGATAAGGAACGTTGTGCTGTTTCACCCATTCGGTGAAGCTGGCACGCGCGCCGGGGAAGCCGATGGCGATCCAGGCTTTCATGCCTTTATTACCGCCGTACATCGGGTCAGCAAGGTAGCCATGCTTGGTATCGGAAAGCAGCTGGCTGAAGAAATGCGCAGGCTTAAGATCGGCTTCGCCCAGTGCAGCAAAGTCGATCTCGTTTTTGTTTACCTGGGTCAGTACCGCATCTTTCTCTTCCAGAGTCAGTGCATGAAACGCTTTCTGATGGGTGTTCTGCGACCACTGATTAATCAGCCGGATACCGGTCTGATACATCTGCTGTGGACGGAACGGGATCTGGTAACCCATGGTTGCGGGCGCCTGCGTATTGAACGGCCCCTGCATGTAGATTTCGCTGCCAAACGCTTCGCTGTGCAGCTGCTGATCGATAAAGATCGGCACGTTAGTTTCCAGCGCGCCAGGCGCTTTACCTTTGCCGCCTGCCGGAATCAAACGGTCAGTGGCGGCCAGGATAAACTGCCACTCATCGGCACTAAAAAAGATCGGTTTGTAATCGGCTAACTCCGGTGCGGCCATCTCTGCCGCCTGTGCCGCAGTAATGCCTTTGAAGACCAGTTCACTTAATGGCAACGCCAGCAGTGAACCGAGCAAAAATTTACGCCTGGTGGTGGGTTTTTCTAAAAGCATATCCGCACGACTCTCATCTGCTAAATACCCGCTTTATTTGTTATGAAGCTGAAAGGCTGCGTGCAGGCGGAAAACTCCCCGCAGAGATTAACGCACGCGGCACAGACGACGGCAGAACAGACAAGGGCAGGTAGAATTATGGTTCGGTGACTAACGGAACTTATCGGTTAATAACCTGGCAATCTTAGGGATATAGATATGTCTGAATGTAAAAATTGAATTTAAGATGTGTCTTAGTGAAAGTTTATCATGGTGTTGCGAAAGGGTTGCAGAGAGGTAAAAGATTTACAGCGCGGAAATCGGGGGTAAAACCGCATAAACATCGGGTATTTAACAATTTTAACGCAGGAATGAGGGTTATTATTTTCGCTCTGTCATCATCACGCCAAATAACCGATAAAAAAATATCATACTTCCATACAAGAGAATCATTCTCATCGTTAACACTATAGTGACTTTGATAGTCATACAATCAGACTGTGCGCAATTTGTGATCGGCTGAGTAAAACCGGCTTTATTCCGCCCGCTGTAAATGACAATGAAATAATGACTGACCGTCATTATCTTATTTTGTCTCTTTGCCTGAATGACAACGCTAATAATTGTGCAAAGCTCATAAGAAACCCGCATTTGGAGATTATCCGGCGCCCGATAGAGTAGAGCTATCAACGACTCAGGATAACCCTCCATGCGAAAAACACTCTTGTCCCTGTTTACGGCTCTGGCACTGGTTCACCCGGCACACGCCGCCACGCCTGCCGACACGCTGGTGATTGCCGTTCCGCTTGATGGCATCATCAGTTTCGACCCGGCGGAAAGTTTTGAGACCGTCAGCAACAGTAGCCAGCGCAATATCTATCAGACACTGCTGGAGCCGGATCATCAGAATCCGCAGCAGCTCTCACCGCTGGCTGCCACGCGCTGGCAGGCAGGCAAAACACCTCACAGCCTGGTGTTTGATCTTAATCCGCAGGCCCGCTTCGCCAGTGGTCATCCCGTGACCGCACAGGATGTGGTCTTCTCATTAACCCGCGCGGTAAAACTCAATAAAGCGCCCTCTTTTATTCTGGGTGAATTTGGCTGGACGCCAGAAAACATCGATCAGCAGTTCACGGTGATCAACGACCACCAGCTTGAACTGCGCTGGCCAGCGGAGATCGGCAGCGATCTGGCGTTGCGCCTGCTGACCGCGCCGGTCTCCTCCATCGTCGACAGCAAACTGGCACAAGAGCACGCCAGCAACAACGATTACGGCAATAGCTGGCTGAAGGTGCACTCCGCCGGCAGCGCCGCCTATGCCATCAAACAGTTTGTGCCGCTGCAGGCGCTGGTGCTGGAAGCCAATCCCCACAGCAGCCAGAAGCCGCATCTGAAGCGGGTATTGCTGAAAGGTGTGGCCGATCCGGGCAGCCGCCGTCTGCTGATCCAGCAGGGTGATGTGGATGTCGCCTATCAGCTCGGTCCGGATCAGATTACCGCGCTGAAGAACACCGCCAATGTGCGTATTGATGCCTTCCCGTCCAGCCTGGTTTATTACATCGGCTTTAACACCCAAAGCCCGCAGCAACCGGCGCTGGGGAATCCGGCGCTGTGGCAGGCGGCACGCTGGCTGGTTGACTATGACAGCCTGGCGAACCAGCTGCTGAAAGGTCAGTACCGCATTCATCAGAGCTTCCTTCCGGACGGCTTCGATGGTGCGCTGAACACGACACCGTTCCATTACGATCTGAAAAAGGCGCAGGCGATTCTGCAAAAAGGCGGCATCAAACCTGGCACCCATATCGCGCTGACGGTGGTGAACCAGCCGCCTTACATTGATGTGGCGCAGGCGCTGCAGGCCAGCTTTGCCAAAGCGGATGTGCAGCTTGATATCCAGCCGGTGGCGGAATCGGAGCTGTGGAGCAAAATGCGCAGCCGGGACTTCCAGGCCATCTTTACTTACTGGGGCGCGGACTACATCGATCCCAATACCAATGCCAGCACCTTTGCCTATAACGTACCGGGCGGCGGCAAAACCCTGGCGTGGCGCGTCGGCTGGACGATTCCGGAGCTGAGTGCACAGACCCGTGCCGCCGCCGGAGAGAGCGATGCGGTGAAACGTCGCAACCTCTACACCGGGCTGCAAACCCGCATCCAGCAGGATTCGCCGTTTATCATGCTGTTACAGGGCGCAACCCAGGTGGCGGTGCGCAGCAACCTCAGTCACCTGCAGCAGGGCATCGGGGTCAGCCTGCTCAATTTTGAAGAGGTGCAGAAGTAAACCACTGTTGAAGGCCGCTGCTCCCCGGGCAGCGGCCTTTTTTTGGTGAATAGTTCTCCTCCTGTGCCGCTCCGGCTTGCTATCCTTCAGGCATAACCCAATGCCTGAGAGTGGAAAATCATGACTTCCCCGCTGCTGATTGCCCGTACGCCAGACGTCGAACTTCATCTGTTGCCGCAAATGGCCAACCGCCATGGCCTGATCACCGGCGCGACCGGCACCGGTAAAACCGTTACGCTGCAGAAACTGGCGGAATCGTTCTCCGCCAGCGGCGTGCCGGTCTTTATGGCTGACGTTAAAGGCGATTTGACCGGCGTGGCGATGGCTGGCCAGTCCAGCGAAAAGCTGCAGGAGAGGCTGGCGAAAATCGGCGTCACCGACTGGCAGCCGCAGAGCAATCCGGTGGTGCTGTGGGATATCTTCGGCGAGAAAGGCCATCCGGTTCGCGCTACCGTCTCCGATCTCGGGCCGCTGCTGCTGGCGCGACTGCTGAACCTGAATGAGGTGCAGAGTGGCGTATTGCAAATTATTTTCCGCATCGCCGATGACCAGGGTTTGCTGCTGCTGGACTTCAAAGATCTGCGCGCCATGACCCAATACATCGGTGACAACGCCAAAAGCTTCCAGACCCACTACGGCAACATCAACAGCGCCTCGGTCGGCGCCATCCAGCGCGGGTTACTGACGCTGGAGCAACAGGGTGCGGAGCATTTCTTTGGTGAACCGATGCTGGATATTGCCGACTGGATGCGCGTCGACAGCAACGGCAAAGGCGTCATCAACATCCTCTCTGCTGAGAAGCTCTACCAGATGCCAAAACTCTACGCCACCAGCCTGCTGTGGCTGCTGTCGGAGCTTTATGAACATCTGCCGGAAGCGGGCGATCTCGATCAGCCAAAGCTGGTGTTCTTCTTTGATGAGGCGCACCTGCTGTTTACCGACGCGCCGCCGGTGCTGCTGGAGAAAATAGAACAGGTCATGCGGCTGATCCGCTCCAAAGGGGTCGGCGTCTGGTTCGTCACCCAGAACCCGGCGGATATTCCCGATCGGGTGCTGGGGCAGCTCGGCAACCGCGTTCAGCACGCCCTGCGCGCCTTCACCCCCAAAGATCAGAAAGCGGTAAAAACCGCCGCCGATACCCTGCGCGCCAACCCGGCGTTTGACAGCGTCGAGGCGATTCAGGCACTGGGCACCGGCGAAGCGCTGATCTCCTTCCTGGATGCCAAAGGCAGTCCGTCGGTGGTGGAACGCGCCATGGTGATCGCCCCCGGCTCACGTATGGGTCCGGTCACAGGCGATGAGCGCAACGGGCTGATCAACCATTCACCGCTCTATGGCAAATATGACAGCGAAGTTGATCGCGAATCGGCGTTTGAGAAGCTGCAAAAAGGGTTTCAGGCCGCCAGCGATCAGGCCAGCGCGCCCCCGGCGAAAGGCGACGATGTCGCGGTAGATAACGGCATTCTCGGCGGGCTGAAAGAGATCCTGTTTGGCCGAACCGGCCCGCGCGGCGGCAAGCACGATGGCGTGGTGCAGACCATGGCGAAAAGCGCCACGCGCCAGATTACCAATCAGATCATCCGTGGCGTACTCGGCAGCCTGCTGGGTGGTCGTCGCCGATGAAACCGGCTCTCTGCTAAGATCAGGATATGGATAAACAACACGAACTGAAACGGACGAAACGTCTGGCGCTGCTGCTGTTACTGCTGGCTGCAATTACCTTTATCGTTACGCTTTTTCTGCCGCCCGGCTTCTGGGTCAGCGGCGTAAAAGCGATTGCGGAAGCTGCGATGGTCGGCGCGCTGGCGGACTGGTTCGCGGTGGTCGCACTGTTCCGGCGCGTGCCAGTGCCCTTTATCTCGCGTCATACCGCCATCATTCCGCGTAACAAAGATCGTATCGGTGAAAACCTCGGTCGCTTTGTGCAGGAGAAGTTTCTTGATACCGACTCGCTGCTCAATCTGATTCGTCGTCACGATCCTTCCAACCTGCTGGCGCAATGGCTGAATGCGCCCGGCAATGCTGACCGCATCGGACGTCATCTGCTGCAGGTCATGCGCGGCTTCCTGGACCTGACCGATGACACCCGGATCCAGAATTTCATGCGCCGCGCAGTACATCGCGCCATCGACAAGGTCGATCTCAGCCAGACCAGCGCCCTGCTGCTGGAGAGTCTGACGAAAAACAACCGTCATCAGGCGCTGCTGGACGCGGCAATCGAACAGCTGCTGAAGCTGCTGCACAAGCCCAGTACCCGCGAGTTTATTGCCATGCAGCTGGTGCGCTGGCTGAAACGCGAGCATCCGATCAAAGCCAAAATGTTGCCGACCGAATGGCTGGGCGAGCACAGCGCCGAGCTGGTGGCAAACGCGGTCGATTCACTGCTGGATGATGTGGCGCTGGATCAGGGACATGAGCTGCGCCTCGGCTTCAATCGGGCGGTCGACAAACTGATCGTTAAACTGCAGAACGACCCGGAGATGGCAGAGCGTGCCGAGGAGATCAAAGGCTGGCTGAAAGAAGATGCCTCATTCAATCGTTACATCGGCGAGCTGTGGAATGATATGCGCAACTGGCTTAAGGCGGATCTCAGCAGTGATGACTCACGGGTGCAGGAGAAAGTGCGCGGTGCAGCCTTATGGCTGGGCGAAACCCTTACGGCCGACCCGGCGCTGCGTGACTCGATGAATCAGCATCTGGAACAGGCCGCACGCAGCGTTGCGCCAGAGTTTGCTGGCTTCCTGACGCGTCACATCAGCGACACCGTGAAGAGCTGGGATGCACGCGACATGTCGCAGCAGATCGAACTCAATATCGGTAAAGACCTGCAATTTATCCGCATCAACGGCACGCTGGTTGGCGGCACCATCGGGCTGATTCTCTACCTGTTGTCGCAGCTGCCCCAGTTACTGCCGCTGCTGAGCCGATAACCACCTGGTTTAGCCGGATTGGGGTGGATAGAGGCCAAACTCGGTGATAATGGCGCTAACAAAGCTGCGGATTTTCACCGTCTGGCGGCGGCCCGCCGGGATCAGCACATGCATGGGTCGTGCTGGCCCGGCATAATCGGGCAGCACCTGGACCAGCCGACCCTGTCTGATCTCTTCAGAGAGAATGGTGGCCGGCCCCAGGGTAATGCCATAACCCTCCAGCGCCGCATGCAGCAGCGCTTTCCAGTCATTTGATCGCATGCGCCCCTGCGGATGCACCTCTTCAACCTTACCGGCCTGGCTGAATACCCAGCGGCAGGGTTTTGAGGGCGACCAGATGCCATAAACGAGACAGGCGTGGTTCACCAGCTCCGCTGGCGTGGCGGGAACACCGTGCCGCGCCAGATAGGCTGGCGACGCGCAGGCTATCAGCCGGTAGGGCTGCAGTAGATGGGCGATGATCGAACTGTCCGCCAGCGCACCAATCCGGATCACCACTTCATAACCCTCTTCAAACGGATCGACCAGCCGATCGCTGAGTTCAAGATCGACCTGCGTTTCCGGAAACCGCTCAAGATAGCGGGTCACAAACGGCGCCAGGCTAAAAGAACCAAACGTGACCGGGGCGCTGACCTTCAGCGTACCGGACGGCCGCTGCTGCATATCCAGCGCGATCGCATCCGCTTCCTGCACCTCTGCCAGCACGATTTTGCAGCGTTCGTAATAGTTGCGGCCCACATCCGTCAGGCTTTGCCGTCGGGTGGTGCGATGCAGAAGCAGCGTACCGAGATGCTTCTCCAGCATGGCGATATGCTTCGCCACCATCTGCGGTGAGATTTGCAAATGCCCGGCTGCGGCGGCAAAAGAGCCCGATTCCGCGACGGTAACGAACACGTTCATGCTGGTAAGCCGATCCATGATTCCCTCCTGTTGGTTGTTTATATTGCGTCTGTTTGTCGATTTATTCACCTCCTGTTTTTAATTAAGGTCAGTGCGTGAAACTCATCGAGGAGAAACGTATGAAAATAGGCATTATTGGCGCAGGCTTTGTTGGCCGGGCGATTGCAAAACTGGCGATTCAGGCGGGACATCAGGTGATGCTCAGCAACTCGCGCGATCCACGAACGCTGTTCAGCCTGAAGCCGATGATTGGCTGTGAAACCGGCACCCCCACCGAGGCCGCAGAGTTTGGCGACGTGGTGGTGATTGCCGTACCGCTCACGGCAACGGAACAACTTCCGGCCACAGAATTGAGGGGAAAAATCGTGCTTGATGCAGTCAATTACTATCCCGACCGCGATGGCGAAATTGAAGAGCTGCTCAATGGCCGCATCAGCACCAGTGAACGGCTTGCCCGCCTGCTTCCTGGCAGCCGCATCACTAAGGCATTCAATGCCATCCGCATGACCGATCTTGAAACTCAGGGCCTGCCGCCGGGCGATGCTAACCGGCAGGCATTACCGCTGGCGGGGGATGATAGCGAAGGGAAAGCGATCGCCACGGCATTATATGAAGCCTTTGGATTTGATGCGGTGGATGCGGGATCGTTAGCGGAAGGCTGGCGTTTCGAGCGTGGGACGCCCGCCTATTGCATAGCCCTGAACAGAGAGCAACTTATCAGGACACTGAAAGAGACGACCCGGCACTCTGCATAAACAGGGCGTCAGCGCAGAATAAAGCCGCTGAAACCGTTACTCCCGGACGGCTGCCAAACGTAGAGCGAAAAGCGATGGGAGCCTGCCCTGAGCCTGAACACTGGTCACAAAAAAGGCCGCTTGCGCGGCCTTTTCTTTTACTGCATTCATTGCGCTTAGCGCCGCTTAATCAACATAAACATACTGATAGCGAAGAACGCAAAACTCGGCAGAATCGCTCCCAGAATCGGCGGCAGACCGTAAACCAGACTCAGCGGGCCAAAAATCTGGTCCAGCACGTAGAACAGGAAGCCAAAGCTGATACCGGTCACTACCCGCACACCCATCGACACGCTACGCAGCGGTCCGAAGATAAACGACAGCGCCATCAGCATCATCACCGCCACCGACAGCGGCTGGAAGATTTTGCTCCACATATTCAGCTGATAACGTCCCGACTCCTGGCCGCTCTGCTTCAGATATTTACTGTAGCTATGCAGACCGCGAATCGATAACGCGTCCGGATCCAGCGCAACCACACCCAGCTTGTCCGGCGTCAGATTGGTTTTCCACTCGCCACTCAGGCTCTGTGAACCGGTAATCTGCTTCGGATCGGTGAGATTAGACTCATCAACCTGCGACAGTATCCAGCGCTTCTTAGCCGCATCCCAGGTCGCCGTCGCCGCGTAACGCACGCTCTGCAGACGACGCTGATCGTTAAAGCTGTAGATGCTCACGCCATCAATTTCGTTGTCGCCTTTAATGCGCTCGATAAAGATAAAGCTATTGCCATCTTTCGCCCACAGACCGTTCTGCGTCGAGACCAGTGCGCCACCGTAAAGCTGCTGCGCCCGGTAATTACGCGCCATCTGCTCGCCCGACGGCGCAACAAACTCACCAATCGCCATGGTCAGCAACACCAGCGGAATCGCCGTTTTCATCACTGACAGCGCAACCTGCATGCGGGTAAAGCCCGCCGCCTGCATCACCACCAGTTCACTGCGCTGCGCCAGCGCGCCCAGTCCCAGCAGTGCACCCAACAGAGCCGCCATCGGGAAGAAAATCTCAATATCTTTGGGTACGCTCAGCAGGGTGTAGTAACCGGCACTCAGCGCGTTGTAGCTGCCCTGGCCGGTCTTGCGCAGCTGATCGACGAACTTGATGATGCCGGAAAGCGACACCAGCATGAACAGCGTCAGCATGATGGTATTGAAAATGGTTTTACCGATATAGCGGTCAAGTACGCGAAACATCAGACCGACCCTCCGCGGGTAAAGCGGGCGCGAATCCGACGCATCGGCACCGTATCCCACAGGTTAAGGAGCACCGCCAGCACCAGATAGCTGATATTTACAACCCACATCCAGAGCGCCGGATCGAGCCGCCCTTTCGCGCCGCTCGACTTCAGCGAGCTCTGCAACAGGAAGAAAATCAGATAGAGCAGCATGGCGGGCAGCATCGACAGCACGCGCCCCTGACGTGGGTTCACCACGCTGAGCGGCACCACCATCAGCGCCATCACCAGCACCGCAAACACCAGCGTCAGACGCCAGTGCAGCTCGGCCTGAAACTCAGGTGTCTTATTCGCGAACAGGTCAGTCAGACTTGCCTGTTCTGCATCGTTAGGATCGAGCGTTGCCGCTTTATAGCCTACGATGGCCTGATAATTGGTGAAGTCGGTGATACGGAAATCACGCAGCAGTGCGGTGCCCTCAAAACGGGTGCCTTTATCCAGCGTCACCACCTGCGAGCCATCTTTATGCTGCTCCATGTGACCGCTGTCAGCCAGCACCACTGAAGGACGCGCGTTGCCCTTTGGCCGTAACTGCGCCAGGAACACGTTACCAAAGTTGTTGCCCTTCACATCCTCGACAAACAGCACGGCGCTGCCGTCGCTGGAGGTCTGGAACTGCCCGGCGGCCATTGCTGCCGCACCCGGGTTCGCTTTGGCGTTCTGCGTCACCTCATCTTGATAGCGGGATGACCACGGCCCCAGCCAGATGACGTTTACTGCTGCCACTATCGAGGTAAACAGCATCAGCACCATCGCCGCTTTCACCAGGACGGCCTTACTCAGGCCGCAGGCGTGCATCACGGTAATTTCACTTTCCGTGTAGAGCCGCCCCAGCGTCATCAGGATCGCCAGAAACAGACTTAAGGGCAGTATAAGTTGTGCCATTTGAGGCACACCGAGTCCTAACAAGGTCAGAACGAGGTTTGTCGGCACTTCGCCATCCACCGCGGCACCCAGGATCCTGACTAACTTCTGACAAAAGAAGATGAGTAGCAGGATAAACAGGATAGCCAGCTGGCTTTTGAGCGTTTCCCGAACCAGATATCTAATGATGATCACGCTTAGTACGCCTGTGAAAACTTGTCTTTTTGCAGGAAAATCGCTAGTTTCAACGCTTATCAGCCATTTTTCTTCATCAATGGCCGTCGCCGTAGCTAAATTTGTATGAAAAACGCGTCCGGGTGGTGAAAAAACAACATCTTGTCACCCTGATTCATTATGACCTCCAGCAGCAGAATGTCATGCTGCGACGATGAATAAATGGGTCATGAGCGCGCTACATTCTAGCGGCAGCAGCGGCCGTTGTCTTTAAGATTCAGGAGAGTGCATGGAGTTCAGTGTAAAAAGCGGAAGCCCGGAAAAACAGCGCAGTGCCTGCATTGTCGTTGGCGTTTTCGAACCGCGTCGTCTGTCACCGATTGCCGAGCAGCTGGATAAAATCAGCGACGGCTACATCAGCGCCCTGCTGCGCCGCGGCGAGCTGGAAGGAAAAGTGGGCCAGACACTGCTGCTGCATCATGTGCCAAATATCCTGTCCGAGCGTATTCTGCTGATTGGCTGCGGTAAAGAGCGTGAGCTGGATGAACGCCAGTACAAGCAGGTCATTCAGAAAACCATTAACACGCTCAACGACACCGGCTCAATGGAAGCGGTCTGCTTCCTGACCGAACTGCATGTCAAAGGCCGCAACACCTACTGGAAAGTGCGCCAGGCAGTAGAAACCTCTAAAGAGGCGCTCTACAACTTTGACCAGCTGAAAAGTAACAAAGCGGAGCCACGTCGTCCGCTGCGCAAGCTGGTCTTTAACGTGCCGACCCGCCGTGAACTCACCAGCGGCGAACGGGCGATCCAGCATGGATTAGCGGTCGCAGCCGGTATGAAAGCGGCTAAAGATCTCGGCAACATGCCACCTAATATCTGTAACGCCGCCTATCTGGCGTCACAGGCGCGTCAGCTGGCGGATGCCTTCAGCAAAAATGTCACCACCCGCGTCATTGGCGAACAGCAGATGAAAGAGCTGGGCATGAACGCCTATCTCGCGGTTGGGGCCGGTTCGCAAAACGAATCGCTGATGTCGGTAATTGAATACAAAGGCAATCCGGATGCGGAAGCGCGCCCGATTGTGCTGGTGGGTAAAGGGCTGACCTTTGACTCAGGCGGCATCTCCATCAAGCCTGCCGACAGCATGGACGAAATGAAGTATGACATGTGCGGCGCGGCCGCCGTCTATGGCGTGATGCGTATGGTGGCAGAGCTGAATCTGCCACTGAACGTGGTCGGCGTGCTGGCAGGCTGTGAAAACATGCCGGATGGCCGGTCGATGCGTCCGGGCGACGTGCTGACCACCATGTCTGGCCAGACGGTTGAGGTGCTGAACACCGACGCCGAAGGTCGCCTGGTCCTGTGCGATGCGCTGACCTACGTCGAACGTTTCGATCCGGAAGTGGTGATTGACGTGGCGACGCTGACCGGTGCCTGCGTGATTGCGCTGGGTCATCACATCAGCGGCCTGCTGTCGAACCACAATCCGCTGGCGCATGAGCTGATCAGCGCCTCGGAGCAGTCAGGCGATCGCGCCTGGCGTCTGCCGATGGCGGATGAGTTCCAGGAGCAGCTGGAGTCCAACTTTGCCGATATGGCGAACATTGGTGGCCGTCCCGGCGGCGCGATTACCGCCGCCTGCTTCCTGGCACGCTTTGCCCGCAAATATAACTGGGCACACCTGGATATCGCCGGTACCGCCTGGCGCTCCGGCAAGGCCAAAGGCGCCACCGGACGTCCGGTGCCGATGCTGTCGCAATTTCTGTTGAATCGGGCAGGATTGAACGGCGACGATTAAGCGCCCTCTTTTCTGACAGCAAGGGCGGATATCATTCCGCCCTTGATCTTCTGATGAGCAAATCGATGAAAAACGCAACCTTCTACGTGCTGGAAACCGATGCAACGAGCGATGGCCTTAGCGCCGTTGAAGCGCTGGTGTGCAATCTGGCGGAAACACGCTGGCGGGCCGGAAAGCGGGTGTTGATCGCCTGCGAAGATGAACAGCAAGCCATTCGTCTCGACGAAGCGCTGTGGCAACGACCGGCAAACGCCTTCGTGCCGCATAACCTGGCGGGTGAAGGCCCGCGCTACGGTGCGCCGGTTGAGCTGGCCTGGCCACAGCGTCGCGGCAGTTCACCGCGCGACCTGCTGATTAGCCTGCTGCCCCACTTCGCAGATTTTGCTACTGCTTTCCATGAAGTGATAGACTTCGTTCCTTACGAAGACACGCTCAAACAACTGGCGCGCGACCGCTATAAAGCGTATCGCAGCGTTGGATTCCAATTGAATACGGCAGCGCCACCACAGCCGCAAACGACATAGCAGAAATGGAAAAGACATATAACCCGCAAGATATCGAGCAGCCGCTTTACGAGCATTGGGAAAAGCAGGGCTACTTCAAACCGAATGGCGATACCAGCCAGGAAAGCTTTTGCATCATGATCCCGCCGCCGAACGTCACCGGTAGCTTGCACATGGGTCACGCCTTCCAGCAAACCATCATGGACACCATGATCCGTTACCAGCGCATGCAGGGGAAAAATACCCTGTGGCAGGCGGGTACTGACCACGCGGGCATCGCCACGCAGATGGTGGTTGAGCGCAAAATTGCGGCTGAAGAGGGCAAGACGCGCCAGGACTATGGCCGTGATGCGTTCATCGACAAAATCTGGCAGTGGAAAGCAGAGTCCGGCGGCACCATCACCCGCCAGATGCGCCGTCTGGGCAACTCCGTCGACTGGGAGCGCGAGCGCTTCACCATGGACGATGGCCTTTCCAACGCCGTGAAAGAGGTGTTTGTTCGCCTCTATAAAGAGAACCTGATCTACCGTGGCAAACGCCTGGTGAACTGGGATCCAAAACTGCGTACCGCAATCTCCGATCTGGAAGTGGAAAACCGCGAGAGCAAAGGCTCCATGTGGCATATCCGCTATCCACTGGCTGACGGCGCAAAAACCGCCGACGGTAAAGATTATCTGGTGGTCGCCACTACTCGTCCGGAAACCCTGCTGGGTGATACCGGCGTCGCCGTTAACCCGGAAGATCCACGTTACAAAGATCTGATCGGCAAATTTGTGATGCTGCCGCTGGTTGGCCGTCTTATCCCTGTCGTTGGCGACGAACATGCCGACATGGAAAAAGGCACCGGCTGCGTCAAGATCACCCCGGCGCATGACTTCAACGACTATGAAGTCGGCCGTCGTCACAAACTGCCGATGATCAATATCCTGACCTTCGACGGCGATATCCGCGACCGTGCTCAGGTGTATGACACCAATGGCGAAGCCAGCGATGCCTGTTCCGATGAGATCCCGGCGGCTTTCCAGAACATGGAACGCTTCGCGGCGCGTAAAGCGATTGTTGCCGCTGTCGATGAGCTCGGCCTGCTTGAAGAGATCAAACCTCACGATCTGACCGTGCCTTACGGCGACCGTGGCGGCGTGGTTATCGAGCCGATGCTGACTGACCAGTG
Source organism: Pantoea sp. paga (assembly GCF_007558755.1). NCBI lineage: Bacteria > Pseudomonadati > Pseudomonadota > Gammaproteobacteria > Enterobacterales > Erwiniaceae > Pantoea > Pantoea sp. paga. Next base: position 265,654 of record NZ_VLTF01000005.1, on the reverse strand, counting down.
GTATGTGCGTACCGCACCGCTGGCGAAAGTCGCGGTTGAAGCCGTTGAAAACGGCGACATCCAGTTTGTACCGAAGCAGTACGAAAACATGTACTTCTCCTGGATGCGCGATATTCAGGACTGGTGTATCTCCCGTCAGCTCTGGTGGGGTCACCGCATCCCGGCGTGGTATGACGATAACGGTAACGTCTACGTCGGCCGCACCGAAGACGAAGTGCGGGCTGAGAACAACCTGGCCGCCGACGTCGCGTTGCGTCAGGATGATGACGTGCTGGATACCTGGTTCTCATCAGGTCTGTGGACCTTCTCCACCCTGGGCTGGCCGGAAAACACCGAAGCGCTGCGTACTTTCCATCCGACCAGTGTGCTGGTCAGCGGCTTCGACATCATCTTCTTCTGGATTGCCCGCATGATCATGCTGACCATGCACTTCATCAAAGATGAAAACGGCAAACCACAGGTACCGTTTAAAACCGTCTACATGACCGGTCTGATCCGTGATGAAGAAGGTCAGAAGATGTCAAAATCCAAGGGCAACGTGATTGACCCGCTGGATATGGTCGACGGCATTTCGCTGCAAGCGCTGCTGGAAAAACGCACCGGCAACATGATGCAGCCACAGCTGGCGGAGAAAATCCGCAAACGTACCGAGAAGCAGTTCCCGGACGGCATCGAGCCATCAGGCACCGATGCACTGCGTTTCACCCTGGCGGCACTGGCCTCTACCGGTCGCGACATCAACTGGGACATGAAGCGCCTGGAAGGCTATCGCAACTTCTGTAACAAGCTGTGGAACGCCAGCCGCTTTGTGCTGATGAACACCGAAGATCAGGATTGCGGACAGAATGGCGGCGAAATGACGCTGTCGCTGGCAGATCGCTGGATCCTGACCGAGTTCAACAACACGGTGAAAGCGTACCGTGAAGCGCTGGATAGCTACCGTTTCGATATCGCGGCTAACCTGCTGTATGACTTCACCTGGAACCAGTTCTGCGACTGGTATCTGGAGCTGACCAAGCCGGTCATGAACAGCGGCAGTGAATCTGAACTGCGTGGCACCCGTCATACGCTGGTTCACGTGCTGGAGGCGCTGCTGCGTCTGGCGCATCCGATCATTCCGTTTATCACTGAAACCATCTGGCAGCGCGTGAAGGGGCTGAAAAATATCAGCGACGACACCATCATGCTGCAGCCTTTCCCGCAGTACGATGCGGCGAAAGAAGATGCCGAAGCGAAAGCGGATATCGAGTGGATGAAACAGGCGATCGTCGCAGTGCGTAATATCCGTGCCGAGATGAACATCGCACTGAGCAAGCCGCTGGATGTGTTGCTGCGTGACTGCTCGCCTGCGGCGCTGCGTCGCGTTGAAGCCAACCGCAACTTCCTGTCGCGCCTGGCGCGTCTGGAAAGCCTGACCATTCTGCCTGCGGGCGAGAAAGGTCCGGTGTCGGTGACCAAACTGGTTGAAGGCGCAGAGCTGTTGATCCCGATGGCGGATCTGGTGGATAAAACCGCCGAGCTGGAGCGTCTGGCGAAAGAGCTGGTTAAGCTGGATGTGGAAATCGAGAAGATCGAGACCAAGCTGGCGAATGAAGGCTTTGTTTCGCGTGCTCCGGAAGCGGTAGTGGCGAAAGAGCGCGAACGCGTAGCGGACCTGCAACAATCAAAAGCAAAACTGATTGAACAGCAGGCGGTCATTGCGGCATTGTAAGCGTCTTAGCTGACAGCTTATTCATAAAGCCGGGCTTGCCCGGCTTTTTTATTGACCTCGTACAAATCCGGAAGAGATGATGACGACCAGCGCCACCCCGCTTATTGACCTCCAGGTGCGGCCGATTACTGCCGCCGATAATCCGCATATCGCCCAGGTGATCCGCGATGTTTCCGCGGAATTCGGCCTGACGGCTGACAAGGGCTACACCGTTTCCGATCCGCAGCTCGACCAGCTGTTTGAGCTCTACAGTGCCGAACAGAGCGCCTACTGGATTGTTGAGTATCAGGGCAAGGTGGTCGGCGGCGGCGGTGTTGCGCCGCTCGCCTGCAGCGCGCCTGATATCTGCGAACTGCAAAAGATGTACTTTCTGCCAGAGGTGCGCGGTCAGGGTCTGGCACGCGAACTGGCGATGCGGGCGATAGAACATGCACGCAGCCACGGTTTCCGTCGCTGCTATCTGGAAACCACCGCCAGCCTGACGCGGGCCATTAAACTTTATGAGTCACTTGGCTTCGAGCATATCGACAGCGCGATGGGCTGCACAGGCCATGTCGACTGCGAAGTGCGGATGCTGAAGCTATTGTGACAGAGGGGGATGACAACCCCATTAACGCGCCCGGATCAGAACGCCGGTACGCCGCTGTGAAAGCGTAATTCGTTGTCAGGTTCGCTGATTAACCGCCCTTCTGTTGCCCCAATCGCCTTCACCCGCGGCGTGATGTCTCTGGTGGCAATCTGCGCCGCCAGGGTTAAATAGTCCTGATAATGCCGCGCCTCTGAGCGCAGCAGCGACAGATAGAACTTCGCCAGTTCGTCATCAATATAAGGTGCCAGACTGGCGAAACGCTCGCAGGAGCGCGCCTCGATGTAAGCACCGCATATCAGCTTATCCACCAGCGTTTCCGGTTCATGGGTGGTGACTTCGCGCAGCAGCGATTTGGCATAGCGGCTGGAGGTGATCTTCTGATAGACCAGCCCGCGCGACTGCATAATTTCCCACACCTGATAGAAGTGATGCAGCTCCTCTTTAATCAGCAGCACCATCTTCTCCACCAGTTCATCCGCCCACGGCAGCGCATTGCGCACGATGATACGTTTCGTGAGGTTCTTATGGGCGTTGATAAAGTCGCTGTCACCATCTTCGCGGAAGATAAAATCTTCATAGGGTTTCAGCCATGCCAGAATGGCGTCGCCGCTGGGTTTGTCGGCAACATATTTGCGGATCAACCACACCGCGGTCTGCGCGGCTTTCAGTTCGCACACCAGATGGTCGGTTAACAGCAGGGTCAGATTTTCCGGCTTGCGCGCCTCATCAATCCAGGCCTGTGGCGTGCGGCAGTGCAGAAACTGATAGATTGGTTCAAGTAAGGGTGCGTAGTTCATGATGTTAAAACAGGTGGCAGGGGTGACAGGCGGAGAACTCTCCGCCCCGGCTACTTAGTGGCGAATACCATCATCATCTTCATCTTCGATGGCGTCGTCATCTTCATCTTCGGCATCGGGATCTTCAAAATAGGTGCCCCAGCCGTCGTAATCGACGTTGTACTTACCAATCAGATTCACCAGCTGCTCAACCTGCACATCGATCAGTTCAGGCTTCAGGGCGGATTCGCTGATGATGTCGACGCACATCACGGTGGTGCCATCTTCCAGCTCCAGCTCTTCCGGCTCGGTTACTTCATAACCCAGCTTGAATGCATCAACGGCCGCTTTTTCCAGCGAATCAAAATTATTGCATGAGAGATGGTGCTCGATGGTATAGAGCGCATCAGGATCGCTGCCATCCTCCAGCAGCTCTTCGATAATCTGCCGCGTCTCTTCCTGCTGCTCTTCCAGTAATGCTTCATATGCCATGACGATATCCTCTCTGAGTTCGGCAATAATCAATTATTTTCCCATACTGCCCGTCGCGCCACTACACAAAACGAAAAGTTTATTAGCCCTGCACTTGAAAATGCATATTCATACGGTTAGATTGAATTTTAATTCACTTTAATGATTACCGGAGTGTTGTATGAGTCAGCTGTATCAGCGCCATTTCCTCAGGCTTCTGGATTTTACGCCCGCCGAGATTGATCACCTGCTTACCCTTTCCGCGGAATTGAAACAGGCCAAAAAAAGCGCCCAGGAAGTGCAGTATCTGAAAGGTAAAAATATCGCGCTCATCTTCGAAAAAGACTCGACCCGTACCCGATGCTCTTTCGAAGTTGCCGCTTACGATCAGGGTGCGAACGTCACCTATCTTGGCCCGAGTGGCAGCCAGATCGGCCATAAAGAGTCGATGCGCGATACCGCGCGGGTGCTGGGCCGGATGTACGATGGCATTCAGTATCGCGGTTACGGTCAGGAACTGGTGGAAACGCTGGCGGAACATGCCGGTGTGCCGGTGTGGAACGGCCTGACCACCGAGTTTCATCCGACCCAGCTACTGGCCGATCTGCTGACCATGCAGGAGCATCTGCCGGGCAAAAAGCTCAGCGAGATGACGCTGGTTTATGTAGGTGATGCGCGTAACAACATGGGTAACACCATGCTGGAAGCCGCCGCACAGGTGGGGCTGGATCTGCGTCTGGTGGCACCGAAGAGCTGCTGGCCAGAGGAGCAACTGGTGGCGCAGTGCCGTGAAGCTGCGCAGCAGACCGGCGGGAAAATCACCCTCACCGAACATATTGCCGACGGCGTGAAAGACGCTGACTTTATCTACACCGATGTCTGGGTGTCGATGGGCGAAGCCAAAGCGGTGTGGGCCGAGCGTATCGCGCTGCTGCGTGACTATCAGGTGAATCGGGCGATGCTCGATCTGACCGGCAACCCGCAGGTTAAATTCCTGCACTGCCTGCCCGCCTTCCACGACGATCAGACCACGCTGGGCCAGCAGATGGCAGAACAGTACGATCTGCCCAACGGCATGGAAGTGAGCAACGAGGTGTTTGAGTCACCACACAGCATTGTGTTCGACCAGGCCGAGAACCGGATGCACACGATTAAAGCGGTAATGGTGGCCACGCTGGGCCAGCGCTGACCGACCAGCACCGCGCAGCTGAGGACGCTGAGTCGCGCCCGCTTATAGCGGGCGATTCACCGTCTGATCTGGCCCGGCCTCTGATCGGCTAAGCAGGCGCAAACGTTTTCCTCTTGCTGCCCCACCGCGAACGGGTATAATGCGGCCCAATTTGCCGGAGGAAATATGCTACAGCACAGCGGACAATTTGACGCTCAATCACGCCTGACCGCAGGCGGTGCTACTGTTTCTTTCGGTCATCGACCCGATCTTAAAAAAGCCCCTTAAGCAGGGGCTTTTTTTTGTCCGCAATCCGGCCGCGCAGAGGAGACAGCTATGGCTAACCCGCTATATCGCAAGCACATTATTTCAATCAACGACCTCAGTCGTGAAGAGCTGGAACTGGCGCTACACACCGCCGCGAAGCTTAAAGCCCATCCGCAGCCGGAACTGCTCAAGCACAAGGTTATCGCCAGCTGCTTCTTTGAGGCGTCGACCCGTACCCGCCTGTCGTTTGAAACCGCCATTCATCGCCTTGGCGCGTCAGCGGTGGGCTTTGCTGACGGCAGTAATACGTCGCTGGGCAAAAAAGGCGAAACCCTGGCCGACACTATTTCAGTGATTAGCACCTACGTCGATGCGATCGTGATGCGTCACCCGCAGGAAGGCGCGGCGCGGCTGGCGACCGAGTTCTCCGGCGGCATCCCGATTCTCAACGCCGGTGACGGCGCGAACCAGCATCCGACCCAGACGCTGCTTGATCTCTTCACTATTCAGGAGACGCAGAGCCGTCTTAATCAGCTGAATGTGGCGATGGTCGGCGACCTGAAGTATGGCCGCACCGTCCACTCCCTGACCCAGGCGCTGGCGAAGTTTGACGGCAACCGCTTCTTCTTTATCGCGCCCGATGCGCTGGCGATGCCGGCCTATATCACCGATATGCTGGATGAGAAGAATATCAGCTGGTCACGTCACGACAGCTTTGAAGAGGTGATGCCGCAGCTCGATATCCTCTATATGACGCGGGTGCAGAAAGAGCGGCTCGATCCGTCAGAATATGCCAACGTCAAAGCGCAGTTCATTCTGCGTGCCGCCGATCTCGCTACGGCACGCGACAATATGAAGGTGCTGCACCCACTGCCGCGCATCGATGAAATCACCACCGATGTCGATAAAACCCCGTATGCCTGGTATTTCCAGCAGGCGGGTAACGGCATCTATGCGCGCCAGGCTCTGCTGGCACTGGTTTTAAACAGCGAACTCGCCCTGTAAGGAGATACCCCCATGACGCAGGACAACAAACTGCAGGTCGAAGCGATCAAACGCGGCACGGTCATCGACCATATTCCGGCGCAGATCGGCTTTAAATTGCTCTCCCTGTTCCGGCTGACCGAAACCGATCAGCGGATTACCATTGGCCTGAATCTGCCCTCGGGTGAGATGGGCCGCAAAGATCTGATCAAGATTGAGAACACCTTTCTCACCGACGATCAGGTGAATCAGCTGGCGGTCTATGCGCCCCATGCCACGGTCAACCGCATCGACGACTATGAAGTAGTGGCGAAGATAGCCCCGACGCTGCCGGACCACGTTGAACGGGTACTGACCTGCCCCAACAGCAACTGCATCAGCCGCAGCGAGCCGGTCTTCTCCAGCTTTGCCGTGAAGCAGCGCGCCGACGATGTGCATCTTAAGTGCAAATATTGCGAAAAAGAGTTCGCCCGCCATGTGGTGCTGGGTCACTGGTAATCGCCCTGCCCGACCTTATAATGGGCAACACCGGCGGCATGGCCGCCTGACGACGTAATCAAAGGAGCAATGATGTCTCGTGAAATCAGTACTGAAAAAGCCCCTGCCGCTATCGGCCCCTATGTTCAGGGTGTCGATCTGGGCAGCATGATCATCACCTCTGGCCAGATCCCGGTGGATCCGGCGACCGGCCAGGTGGCGGATGACGTTGCCGCACAGGCACGTCAGTCACTGGAAAATGTGAAGGCGATTGTTGAAGCAGCAGGTCTGAAGGTCGGCGACATCGTGAAGACCACGGTGTTCGTGAAAGACTTAAATGACTTCGCCACGGTCAATGCGGCTTATGAGGCGTTTTTCACCGAGCATGAAGCTCACTTCCCGGCGCGTTCCTGTGTCGAAGTGGCGCGTCTGCCAAAAGATGTGAAGATCGAAATCGAAGCGATTGCCATTCGTCGCTAATCTCCGTTGTTAACATCTATTGTTAACGAGGGCGCCTGCCTCTCTCCGGCTATCCCGGAGAGAGGCGGTGAATCGCTTAACGCTTAGCCGGTCGCCACAGCCACAGCAGCGCTATCGCCAGCGCAAACAGCACGCCAAAACCGACGCCCGTCGCCACCGCAGGTGCACCCGCCTTGATCGCCAGCGTATAGAGCCCCAGCATGATCAGCATGGCGCTGTTCTCACCCAGATTCTGCACCGCAATCGCATTACCTGAACCGACGCTCTCTTTGCCCCGCGCCTGCAACAGCGCATTCAGCGGCACCACAAAGAAACCACCCAGCGCACCAATCAGCATCAGCACCAGATAGGCATTCAGCAGAGAATGCTGCAGCGCGAAGACGACGACCATCACACCAATCAGCACACCGGCTGGCATACAGCGACGCACCGTTTCAAGCGTCACCAGCTTCGCCGCCGCCGCCGCGCCAATCACGATGCCAATCGCTACCATGGCATTCAGCGTGGTCGGCGTGGTGTTGTCACTGATGCCCAGCGCCACCGGCACCCACAGCACCAGCAGAAAACGCAGCGTCACGCCTGCACCCCAGAACAGGCTGGTGCCGAGCAGCGAGAAGCGCGTCTCCGCATCACGCCATAGCAGCGCGGCGGCACTGAAAAAACTGCGTGCCATCATACCCAACTGCCAGCTCTGACCGGGACGCGCCGCCTGCAGTTTCGGGATAAACAGGTTGGCTACCACGGCAATGCCGTAGGTCAGCGCACAGATCCCCAGCGCCGCCAGCAGATGCCAGTCAGCCAGCATCCCGCCCGCCACTGAGCCGAGCAGAATGGCGGCGATGGTCGATCCCTCCATCAGCCCGTTGGCTTTCACCAGCTTCTCGCCGTGGGTGATCTCACCGAGGATGCCATATTTAGCCGGGGAGTAGGCCGCTGCGCCCGCGCCCACCAGGGTATATCCGAGGAAGGGGTTGAAGCCGAAACAGATCACCAGCGCGCCCAGCAGCTTCAGGCTGTTAGCGAGCATCATCACCCGCCCTTTTGCCATGCTGTCCGCGACCTGACCGACAAACGGTGCCAGCAGAATGTAGGCTGCGACAAAGAGCATCTGCAGCACCGGCTGACTCCAGTCGGGATAGAACTGGCTTTTCAGCACGGCCAGCGTGGCAAACAGCAGCGCGTTATCGCCGAAGGCCGAAAAGAACTGGGCGATAATCACGGCGATCATGCCGCGTGACATCAGCGGCGCATTACGATCAAGGCTCATGCCTGCTCCTCTTCCGCCATTTTTTTCAGCGTGACGTAATCGGGTTTACCGCTGCCCAGCTGCGGCAACTGCTTCATCACCCGGATATCACGCGGCAGCGCCAGTTCTGGCGCACCCAGCTCGCGGGCCGCTTTCTGCAGGTTGTCGCGCGCCAGTTCAGCGTCGGTGGTGAACAGCACCAGTGCCTCACCACGCTGACCATCCGGGCGCAGCGAGGCGGCATGCTGTTTGTCCGGCGACGCTTTCAGGGCGATCTGCTCGACGATCTCCAGCGACACCATCTCACCGGCAATCTTCGCGAAGCGTTTGGCGCGCCCCTGAATCTGGCAGAAACCGCCGTCATCAAAGCTGACGATATCACCCGTGTCATACCAGCCCGCTTCCTGATTGCCTTCACCATCGTCGGCGACCGGCACTTCCAGCACGCCTGGATTCTCAACCCGCAGATACCCTTTCATCACGTTCGGCCCGCGCAGCTGCAGCCGTCCGCCCTGCTCAATGCCCGGCACCGACATCAGCCGCGAATCCATGCCCGGCAGAATGCGTCCGACGGTGTGCGCCTTCGCCGCCATCGGCACGTTAATCGCGACCACTGGCGCGCATTCAGTTACGCCGTAGCCTTCAAGAATGCGAATGCCATACTTCTCCATGTAGAGCTGACGGGTGTTCTCCTGCAGCTTCTCTGCACCCGCCACCACATAGCGCAGGCGGGCAAAATCATAGGGTGCGGCAAAGCGCGCATAGTTACCCAGGAAGGTCGAGGTGCCAAACAGCACGGTGCAGTTACGGTCATAAACCAGCTCCGGCACGATGCGATAGTGCAGCGGGCTGGGATAGAGGAACACCTGCGCGCCGGTCATCAGCGGCGTAAACAGCCCGACGGTCAGACCAAAGGCATGGAACAGCGGCAGCGCCGACATAAAGCGGTCGCGCGGGGTGAAGTCGGCGATGGTGCGGATCTGTTCAACGTTTGCCAGCAGGCTTTTATGTGAGTGTACGACGCCTTTGGGATTGCCTTCCGAGCCGGAGGTAAACAGTACCATCGCAGCGTCTTCCGGCTGCTGGGGCAGCTGCGCGCGATGCGGCATCAGCAGATGGGCGACGATCCACAGTTTGTCTTTACTGGTCACGGTATCTTTCAGATCTTCCAGATAGATCCACTGCACATCATCGAGCCCCTGCGGCAGATGCCACAGGTTGCCTTTGTCCAGGAACTGGCGCGACGTGAAGACCGTTTTGATCTGCGCGGCGGTCAGTGCTGCCCGCATGCCGTTCACGCCCGCCGTATAGTTGAGCATCGCCGGAACACGCCCACGCAGTGTGGCCCCGAAAATCGCCGCTGCCGTGACGGTGGTATTGGGCAGCAGCAGTCCTACCACCTCGCGCGGCTGGCTGTAGCGCTCCAGAATACGACCCACGCCCAGCGCCTTCTTCAGCAGTCCGTTGTAGCTGTCAGGTTTGAAATTGACATCTTCGATGCAGCGCTTAAACGCGCCATAACGCGTACGCGCCGCCAGAAACGCCTCAAACAGGGTTTCACGCGGACGCACCGCCATGCGCGCTTCCATCATCACATGGTGCAGATGCTCACCGGCCAGCACGCGCCGATCGCGCGCCCGCTTCGCCTCCGGCATCGGAATGCGGGTGGCGGGCAGAATCGTCAGGGTGATGCGCGGGAACAGGCGACGTTTAAATACGCCCGCCAGACGGCCAAACGGCGTGTACTCTGCGCCTTCAATGCGCATCGGCACCACATTCGCGCCCGAACGCGCCGCGACAAAACCCGCCCCGCTGTAAATCTTCATCAGCGATCCGGTGACGGTAATGCGTCCTTCCGGGAAGATCACCACCGGACGGCCACTGTCGATCAGCCTGACCAGCTGTTTGAGCGCCATGGGTTTGGTGGGATCGAGCGGCACATAGTCGATAAAGGGTTTAACCAGCCGCATAAACCAGCTTTCGCTGATGGTCGAATAGACCGCATAGACCGGCTTAATCGGCAAAAATAGCGCCAGCAATATGCCGTCGAGAAACGACATATGGTTCGGCGTGATCAATACCTTCTGCTTATGCAGTTCGGCGACGTCGCCACGCAGTTCGACCCGCCATAACAGGCGAAATATCAGGCGCAATAGTGTGAAAACCATGCCGGCTCCTTAGCATCGTGAAAATAGCCCCTCACGATGCAGGATTTGACGCGGTTCGACAACAGAATTATCGGTAACCTGACGCCGCCTTCAGGGGGCCTGCCAGCCACCGCCCAGCGCGGCAATCAGCGCCACACTGCTGACCCACTGCGTGCTCTGCAGCGTCAGCAAACTCTGCTGCGCACTCAGGCGGCTGTTTTCGGTGGTCGCCACATCCAGATACGTAATCATGCCCGCCTCATACTGCAAACGCGTCACCCGCGCCGAGGTCTGCGCCGCTTCGGTGGCGCGCTGCTGCGCGGCGATCTCACCCTGCAGCGTGTTCAGCTCGACCAGCTTATCTTCCACCTCCTGCATTGCGGTCAGCACCGTCTGACGATAGGTCGCAACGCTGGCATCCCAGTCCGCTCGTGCCTGATCGACCTGTGCAGCGGTCGCACCAAAATCCAGCAGCGTGCCGCTCAGCTCCGGCCCCAGCGACCAGACGCGATTCGGCAGCGAGAAGAGCGAATGCAGCACGGAAGAACTGACGCCACCGCTGGCGCTCAGGGTCAGGTCGGGATAGTAACCGGCCACCGCCACGCCCACCGCAGCATTGGCGGCGGCCATGTTACGTTCGGCGTAAGCAATGTCAGGACGGCGCTGCAACAGCTCGCCCGGCAGGGCTGCCGGAATCGCGGGCAGCGTGGCCGTCAGCGGTGCGGCGGTCAGGCTGAATTCAGCGGGTGCTTTGCCGACCAGCAGCGCAATGGCGTGCTCCATCTGCGCGCGCTGCCACTGATAATCCTGCGCCGAGGCGCTGGCGCTCTCCAGTTGCAGCTGCGCCTGAGCCAGGGTCGCACGCGACGCGGTGCCCGCCTGATACTGGCTGGTAATCACTTTCAGATAGCGCTGATAAGCATCAACGCTCTGCTGATAGAGCGCGATTTTCTGATCCATGATGCGCAGCTGGAAATAGTCCTGCGCCAGTTCAGACTGGGCGCTCAGGGTAATATTGGCCAGTTCCGCCGCGCTGGCCGAGGCGCTGGCGCGGTTCTCCTCAAGCGTGCGTCGCAGTTTGCCCCACAGATCCAGCTCCCAGCTGGCGCTCAGCTCCGCCTGATGGCTGCTGCTGGTGGTGCGAACGCTGCTGTCAGTCGCGTGGCTGCCGCTGCGCGTCGCGCTGCCGTCATAGCCCAGCGAGGGAAACAGCGCCGCGCGTGACTCACTCGCCAGCGCCTGTGCCTGCCGGTACTGCGCGGCATAATTCGCCACGTTCTGGTTCGAGATGCTCACCTGGTTCAGCAGGCCGCTCAGGGTGGCGTCGTGATAAACCGCCCACCATTCGCCTTTGCTTTGCGCATCAAGCGGCGTCGCCTGCTGCCAGCCTCTGGCCTCTTTATAGTGGACCGGCATCACCATCGCGGGGCGCTGATAGTCGGGACCGACGCTACAGCCGCCCAGCAGCAGCATCACAACAAAGGGGATAAGCGGTTTCATGGATCAGGATTCCGTAGGGCGCAGACGACGCCATTGACGTTGAGTGGCACGGCCCAGACGATCGAGCCAGAGATAAACAACCGGTGTGGTAAACAGCGTCAGCAGCTGGCTGAGCGCCAGTCCGCCCGCGATAGCGATACCCAGCGGGCTGCGCAGATCGGCATCACCGCCGCTGCCCAGCGCCAGCGGCAACGCGCCGAAAAAGGCGGCCAGCGTGGTCATCATGATGGGCCGGAAGCGCATCAGGCACGCCTGGGTGATCGCCTGCTGTGGCGACATGCCCTGCCGCCGCTCCGCGTCGATGGCGAAATCGATCATCATGATGGCGTTTTTTTTCACGATGCCGATCAGCAGGATGATGCCAATCAGCGCGATCACCGTGAGCTGCGTGCCGGTCAGCAGCAGCAGTAACAGCGCGCCGACGCCCGCTGACGGCAGGGTCGAAAGAATGGTCAGCGGATGGATGTAGCTCTCATAGAGCACGCCGAGCACGAGATAGACCGCCGCCAGCGCCGCCAGAATCAGCCACGGCATGGTCGCGGTCAGTTGAGAAAAGGCGGCGGCGGTGCCGGCAAAACCGGCGTGAAGGGTCGATGGCAGGCCCAGCTTCGCCATCGCCTGTTTTATCAGTTCCTGCGCCTGTTCCAGTGACACCCCCTCGTTGAGATTAAACGCCAGGGTGCTGGTAGCGGCCTGGCCCTGATGCGCCACCGACAGCGGCGCGTTGCCGCCGCTGAAGCGGGCAAAGGCGGAGAGCGGCACGCGGTCACCGCTGTCGTTAATCACATAAAGCTGCTGCAGCGTCTCAGGATTGGCGGTGTCGCTATCCTGCAGTGACATCACCACGTGATACTGATTCAGGGTGTGATAGAGCGTGGCGATCTGCCGCTGGCTGAACGCATTGTTCAGCAGCGTATCCAGCATGTTCACGTTGACGCCCAGCCGGGTGGCGCGATCACGATCGATAGTCAGTTCCACCTCCTGGCCGCCGGTCTGCGAATCGGAGTCCACGCTGTTAAGCTCGGGGATCGCCGCCAGCGCCGCCTGCACTTTCGGCGTCCAGGTGCGCAGCAGATCGAGATCGTCCGCCTGCAGGCTGTACTGATACGTGGCGTTGGCGCTGCGTCCGCCAATGTGCAGGTCCTGCGCCGCCATCAGGAACATCTGCGCCCCGGCGATGTGACTGGTTTTGCGCGTCAGCCGGTTGGCCACCTCGGTGGCGGTCGCATCGCGCTGATCAAAATCTTTAAGCCGCACAAAGAAGTTGGCGCTGTTGCGGGAGCCAAACATCCCGCTGCCCATTGACGACATCACACTCTCTACCGCCGGGTCTTCCTGAATGATCTGCGTGAACATCAGCATTTTCGGCTTCATCGCCTGGAACGAGATGTTCTGATCGGCGCGCAGCGCACCCATCAGCAGCCCGGTATCCTGATTGGGGAAGAAGCCCTTCTGCACCACGACGAAGAGAAAAACATTCAGTAGTACGGTCAGCAGCAGGCTGAGCAGCGTCAGTTTCTGATGGCGCATCACCCAGGCCAGCCCGCGCCCGTAGGCGGCCAGCAGGCGATTCAGCTGGTTTTCAATAAACTGCCAGAGCGGATGCGGCCGCAGGCTGACGGGCGGTTTCGGTTTCAGCAGCCGGGCGCAGAGCATCGGCGTCAGGCTCAGCGAGACAAACAGCGAGATCAGCAGCGACACGGTGAGCGTCACGGCGAATTCGCGGAACAGCCGCCCGACAATGCTGCCCATCAGCAGGATCGGGATGAACACCGCGATCAGCGACACGGTCATCGACAGCACGGTGAAGCTCACCTCCTGCGCCCCGCGCAGCGCCGCCCGCAGCGGGCTCAGCCCGCGCTCAATGTGACGGGTGATGTTCTCTAGCACCACAATCGCATCATCCACCACGAAGCCGGTGGCGATAATCAGCGCCATCAGCGACAGGTTATCCAGGCTGTATCCCAGCAGATACATCACCGCGCAGGTGCCGATCAGCGACACCGGCAGTGCCAGCGCCGGAATGATCACCGCCTGCAGATTGCGCAGAAAAACAAACACCACCGCAATCACCAGCAGCACCGCGATCAGCAGCGTCTCTTCGGTGTCATACAGTGAGGCGCGCACGCCGGGTGAACGGTCAACCACCACCTTCAGCTGGGTGTCAGCGGGCAGACTCTTTTCCAGCTGCGGCAACTGCGCTTTTATCGCGTCGATGGTTTCGAGCATGTTGGCGCCCGCCTGACGTTTGATACCGATCATCACCGCCGGTGTGGCATTCAGAAACCCCGCCTGATAACGATCTTCCACCGAGTCATAGACCGTGGCGACGTCGCGCAGCCGCACCGCGTTGCCCTGCTGATAAGTGATGATCAGATCGCGGTAGCTGGCGGCCTTCTCCAGCTGGCCATTGCTGTCCACCAGCCACGACTGGTCACTGCTCTGCAAAATCCCTTTGGGCAGATTGGTGGTGCTGCTGGCGACGGCGGCACGCACCGTCTCCAGCGAGATGCCGTAATGGGTCAGCTTCAGCGGCTGCAGATCAATCCGCACCGCCGGTAAGGCGCTGCCCATCAGCGACACTTCGCCGACACCCTGTACCTGCCCCATCGCCTGTTCGATTTTGCTCTCCGCCAGATCGTAGAGTTCGCCTGGCGTGCGGGTGGCAGAGGTCAGCGCCAGCATCACTATTGGCGCGTCTGACGGGTTGGCTTTGCGATAGGTCGGCAGCGAGGCCATTGCGCTGGGCAGCAGACTGCGCGCCGCGTTGATTGCCGCCTGCACGTCGCGCGCCGCGCCATTGATATCGCGGTCCAGTTCAAACTGCAGGATGATGCTGCTGGAGCCCTGCGAGCTGCTGGAGGTCATCTCACTGATACCGGCAATCTGCCCCAGCGAACGTTCCAGCGGCGTAGCGACCGTCGCCGCCATGGTTTCCGGACTGGCGCCTGCCAGGCTGGCGCTGACCATGATGGTGGGGAAATCGACCTGCGGCAGTGGTGCTACCGGCAGCAGCCGGTAGCCCAGCGCGCCCAGCAGCAGGATCGCCAGCGTCAGCAGCAGCGTCGCCACCGGACGAAAGATAAACAGCCGGGTCAGATTCATTGCCCGCTCCGCGCCCGCTGCTGACGGCGTTTCACCCAGGCGTTGCCGCGCTGCGCCAGCCCATCAAACAGGAGGTAGATCACCGGCGTGGAGAAGAGCGTCAGCACCTGACTGACAATCAGCCCGCCGACAATCACCAGCCCCAGCGGCTGACGCAGCTCTGCCCCGGAGCCGGAGGCCAGCATCAGCGGCAGCGCACCCAGCAGCGCCGCCATCGTCGTCATCAGAATCGGGCGGAAGCGCAGCAGGCAGGCCTGATGAATCGCGTCGCGCGCGCTGAGCTGCTGATGGTGTTCCGCCTCCAGCGCGAAGTCGATCATCATGATGGCGTTCTTTTTCACGATGCCGATCAGCAGGATCACCCCAATCAGCGCAATCAGGCTGAATTCGGTGCCCGCCAGCAGCAGCGTCAGCAGCGCGCCCACCGCCGCCGACGGCAGCGTAGAGAGGATGGTCACCGGATGGATAAAGCTTTCGTAGAGGATGCCGAGCACCACATACATGGTGATCAGCGCCGCCAGAATCAGCCACAGCGTGTTGCCGGTGGCGCTCTGAAACGCCGAGGTTTCCCCCTGATAACGCAGCGTGGTGCTCTCCGGCAGCTGCAGCTGCTGCCGCACGTCCGCTATCGCCCGCTGTCCATCCTCCAGCGAATAGCCCGGATTAAGGTTGAAGGAGATCATCACCGCCGGGAACTGATTCAGCCGCATGTGCATCAGCGAGCCGGTGCGCTGGTGGATAGTGGCGATAGAAGTGAGTTTGACCATGCCGCTGCTGGTCGTGCTGGCGCTGGTGTCAGAGGCTGAGGTGGACGTTGACGAAGACGAAGATGTTGACGAAGACGTTGACGTTGATGAAGCCGTGCTGGTGGATGACGACGCCGAACTGCTGCCGGACGATTGCAGCCAGACATCATCAAACGACGCCGGGCCCTGCTGGTATGCCGGAGCCACTTCCAGCACCACCCGATACTGATTCGACTGGGTGAAGATGGTCGA
Organism: Pantoea sp. paga; assembly: GCF_007558755.1. Lineage (NCBI taxonomy): Bacteria > Pseudomonadati > Pseudomonadota > Gammaproteobacteria > Enterobacterales > Erwiniaceae > Pantoea > Pantoea sp. paga. Next base: position 249,735 of record NZ_VLTF01000005.1, on the reverse strand, counting down.
GACCAGCCGCTGACCAAAGGCGTTATAGAGCGCGGTGTCCACGTCCGAGGCAGTAATGCCGAAGCGCGCCGCTTTATCGCGGTTCAGCTCAACGTAAGAGACGCGCCCCTGATCCTGCAGGTTACTCACCACGCCATTAAATTCGGGCCGCTGCTGCAACGCCGCCACCAGTTTCGGCGACTCGCTGACCAGATTTTCACTGTCGGCATCATCGAGAGTGAACTGATACTGACTCGGCGAGACCTGATCGTTGACGGTGAGATCCTGCGCCGGTTGCAGATAGAGCCGGATGCCCGCCACATCGGCGGTCGCCTGTTGCAGTTGTTTAATCACCTCATCCGCTTTCACATCACGCGAGCCAAACGGCTTCAGGTTGATCTGCAATCGTCCGCTGTTAAGGCTGGTGTTGGTGCCGTCGATGCCGATCGTCGATGAGACGCTCTCCACCGCCGGATTTTTCAGGATCCGCGCCGACAACGCCTGCTGCCGCGTTGCCATGGCGTTAAACGAGACATCCTGTGAGGCGACGGTAATACCCTGAATCAGCCCGGTATCCTGGGTCGGGAAGAAGCCTTTCGGCACCATTATGTAGAGCAGCGCCGTCAGCCCGAAGGTGGCCAGCGCCACCAGCAGCGTCAGTTTCTGATGGTTCAGCACCACGGTCAGCAGCCGGTCATAGCCGCGCACCAGGCGGTCGAACAGTTCGCCGCCCTTGCGGGCAAACGTCGACTGCTGTTCGGGCGGAATGTGGCGCAGCAGATAAGCACACAGCATCGGTGTCAGGGTCAGCGATACCACCATCGACACCAGAATCGCCACCGCCAGCGTAATCGCGAACTCCCGGAACAGTCGCCCGACCACATCGCCCATAAACAGCAGCGGGATCAGCACCGCAATCAGCGAAAAGGTCAGCGAGATGATGGTGAAGCCAATCTGCTGTGAGCCTTTCAGCGCCGCCTCCATCGGTGACTCGCCCTGCTCCAGCCGCCGGGAGATGTTCTCAACCACCACGATGGCGTCATCAATGACAAAACCGGTGGCGATGGTCAGCGCCATCAGCGACAGATTATTCAGGCTGAAGCCCGCCAGATACATCACGCCAAAGGTGCCGACCAGCGACAGCGGCACCGCCACGCTCGGGATCAGCGTGGCGGCCACGTTGCGCAGAAACAGGAAGGTCACCATCACCACCAGCGCAATCGACAGCATCAGCTCAAACTGGACGTCGCTGATCGAGGCGCGAATGGTCTGGGTGCGATCGGAGAGAATGGTCATCTTCACCCCGTCCGGCAGCGCCGCCTGCAGCGCGGGGAGCTGCGCCTTGATGTTGTCCACCACCTGGATGACGTTCGCGCCCGGCTGACGCTGCACGCTGATCACAATCGCGGGCTGGTTGTTGGCCCACGCCGACTGGAAGCTATTCTCCGGGCCCTGTTCGATATGGGCGATATCTTTCAGGCGCAGCACCGCGCCATTCTCATAGCTGAGGATGAGGTTGCCGTACTCAGTTGCGGTGCGCAGCTGGTCGTTGGCGTCGATGGTCACCGAATGATATTTACCGTCAAAGCCGCCTTTGGAGCCATTGACGTTGCTGTTGCCAATCAGCGTATTTACCGCCTCCAGCGTCAGATGATGCGCCGCCAGCGCCTGAGGATTCATCTGCACCCGAATCGCCGGCTGGTGGCCGCCCGCCAGCGTCACCATCCCGACGCCGGAGATCTGCGACAACTTCAGTGCCACCCGGGTGTTGACCAGATCCTGCACCGCGGTCAACGGCAGCGTGCTGGAGCTCGCCGCCAGCGTCACCACCGCGCTGTCCGCCGGATTGACCTTTTTGTAGGTCGGCGGATTGGGCAGGTCGTCGGGCAGCAGGTTATTCGCCGCATTGATCGCCGCCTGCACCTCCTGTTCGGCGACATCCAGCGACAGATCGAGGCTGAACTTCAGGGTAATGATCGACGAGCCGCTGGCGCTGGTGGAGCTCATCTGGCTAAGCCCCGCCATCTGCCCTAACTGGCGCTCCAGCGGTGAGGTGACCGACGACGCCATCACATCCGGGCTGGCACCCGGATAGAGCGTGGTGACCTGAATGATCGGATAGTCGACCTGCGGCAGCGCCGAGGTTGAGAGGAATTTCCAGGCAAAAATGCCGGCGATCAGCACGCCGACCATCAGCAGAATGGTGGCGACCGGACGCAGGATAAACAGGCGCGACGGGTTCATTTCGACACAGCACCCGCAGCGGCGGGTTTCTCATCGGCCAGCGACACTTTGCTGCCGCTGGTCAGACGATCGATCCCTTCCGTCACCAGCCGATCGCCCGGCGAAACGCCGCTGAGGATCGCCTGCTGATCGTCTCCGAAAGCGGGACCGGTGTTGACCGCTTTGCGCGTAACGCTGCGATCCTGATTGATCACAAAGACAAAGCTGCCGTCGCTGCTCAGCTGCAGCGCCTGGGCCGGGATCACCGTCGCGCCTTTCAGCACCCGGGTCTGCAACCGCAGATTCACAAACTGATTGGCAAACAGCGACTCATCCTGGTTGGCGAACACCGCTTTCAGCGCCACGGTGCCGGTGGCGGTGTCGATCTGGTTGCTGATGAACTTCACTTCGCCGCTGCCGAGCTGATGCTGGTTGTCCTGATCATACAGCGTGGCAGGCAGGCTCTGTCCCTGATGCAGCACGCTGACCAACGTCGGGATTTCGCTTTGTGGCACGCTAAAGGTCACGGCGGCGGGCTGCATCTGGGTAATAGTCACCAGGCCGGTGCTGCTGGCACTCTGAACCATGTTGCCGGGATCGACCTGACGCAGGCCGACGCGCCCGCTGATCGGGGCGGTGATCCGGGCATATTCAATGCTGAGTCTGGCACTGGCGATCTGCGCCTGATCGGCGGCGACGGCACCGCGATACTGCCCGACGGTGGCAATCTGGCTGTCCAGATCCTGACGCGCCAGTGCATCCTGCGCCGCCAGTTTGCGGTAGCGCGCCAGCGTCAGCTCCGCACTTTTCAGCAGCGCCTGATTTTCGCTGAGTTCGCCCTGATACTGGTTAAGCGTGGCCTGAAAGCTGCGCGGATCGATCTGCGCCAGCAGCTGCCCGGCGCTGACTTGCTGCCCCTCGGTAAAGAAAACCTGCTCCAGCTGGCCGTCAACGCGGCTGGTCACCGTGACGCTGGCGTTGGGGATGACCGTGCCGAGTGCATTCAGCCACACCGGCACATCCGCCGTGCTGGCGACACCGCTGTGAACCAGCGTCGCCCCTCCGCCCATCATGCCATGCGCTCCCGGTCTGCCCGACGGCATCCCCTCCCCCGGCCCGTGACCCGCCGCCAGCAGACGCCAGATAACCCCAGCGACAATCGCCGCCACCAGCAACAGAAGCAGCCATTTAAGCCCAATGGAACGCGTGGGGCGAGAAAGGTGAGTCATCGTCGAACTCTTCAGATAAGCAGAAAAAGAAATCCCGGAACGTGCGGAATGCGGCAGTGAGCGGCGGCGAGCAAAAAAGCGCCAGGCTTCACGGCGGCCATTATCAGTGAAAGGCGACACGCCTTTCTATTGGCAAACTGTCAGGGTTTCGTTAAGAACGATGTTGATTTAGCGGGGGTTTTTACACCAGGTTCGGCAGGCTCAGGCGAGCAGGCAAAAAAAACCCACGCATCTGCGTGGGTTGGTGTAATAACAGGGTTCTCACTGCCGAAGCGGTGTTGTTTTCACACCCATCAATACCTCTGGGACTGCTATCCTCGCACTGATTGACCGCGCGGAGACAGCAGGAAAACGCAACCGAATTCGGGGAAGTGCAACGAGGTGTGAATATCCTTCACGCCTCGCTTACACTCTGATTTGTCTAAGATTTATCTGAAGGCGTGGCGGCCGGTTTGGTGTAGATGGCATCCGGTGCAATATTCATGTGTTTCAGTACCGGCCCCATGATATTGCCGAACACAGGTGCAGCAACCGAGCCACCGAAGTGATCGCCCGCCGTCGGATGGTTGATCATCACCACCAGTGCCACTTCAGGATGACTGGCGGGAGCGAGACCGGCAGTGTAGTTGACGTAGCCGCCATCATACTTGCCGCTGGTGCCCATTTTTTCCGCCGTACCGGTTTTGGTTGCCAGACGGTAGCCCGGCACCGCGGCTTTTAGCCCGGTTCCGCCCGGCAGGACGTCACTCTCCAGCATGTGCACCACCTCTTTCACCGTTTCCGGGTTGGCGACCTGGCGTCCCATGACCGGTGGTGTAACGCGGGTGATCGACAGCGGACGGTAAATGCCATAGGAGCCGAGCGTGGCGTATTCGCGGGCAATCTGCAACGGCGTCACACGCAGGCCATAGCCAAAGGAGAAGGTGGCCCGCTCGATATCTGCCCAGCGGGTGCGGTGCAACGGAAAGTAGCCGACACTTTCGCCGGTCAGCCCTAAGCCGGTCGGTTTGCCAAGGCCGAACGCATGATAGGTGTTGACCAGCGCTTCGGCGGGCATCGCCAGCGCGAGGTGTGACACGCCGATGTCGCTCGATTTTTGCAGAATGCCGGTCATGGTCAGGCGCGGCCAGTGGCCGACGTCGCGGATCAGGTGGCCGTTAACGCTGTAAGGCGTGGTGTCGATCACCGAATCCGGGCGCACCAGGTGGCGCTCCAGCGCTTCCATCACCACTAACGGTTTGACGGTCGATCCCGGTTCGTAGCTGTCATTGATGGCAGAGTTACGCATCTGCGCGGGCGTTGCCCCTTCATAATTGTTGGGGTTGAACGAGGGATAGGAGGCCATCGCCAGAATCTCGCCGGTGTCGATTTTCACCAGCACGGCCGCCCCCGAGTCCGCCTTATTAATCAGTACGCCGTCGCGCAGTTTGCTGTAGAGCGTGTACTGGTCATATTTGTCGATGCTGAGCTGTACCGTCGGCGGCTGGGTTGGCGGCTGATAGTTGATCATCGCGATGATATTGCCCGCGGCATCCTGCCGATAGACCTCTTTGCCCGGCTCGCCCTGCAATACTTTATCAAAGCCCTTTTCCAGTCCGTTCAGGCCGACGTTATCCGCCCCGACGATACCGATCAGCGGCGCAGAGGCCTCGCTCATCGGGTAGAAACGGCTGTCGTCATAGACTTCGCTGATGCCTTTCAGCTTCAGCTCTTTAATATCTTTGGCAATGCCCAGCTCGACTTTACGCCCCAGATAGAGGAAGCGACGTTTCGGGTTGGCGGTGATCTGCGCCGCCAGCTCTTCGGGACGGGTGTTGAGCGCCGCCGCCAGATAGGCCCATTTGGCACTGGTAAAATCGGGGTTGCTCTCCAGCACGCGCTGCGGATCGGCAATCACGTCGCGCGACGGGACGCTGAGCGCCAGCGCTTCACCGTTACGATCCAGCAGCGTGCCGCGACTGGTCGGCAGCGTCACGGTACGCAGCGATCGCTGATCCGCTTCGTGCTCCAGCATCGGCTGATTCAGGAACTGCAGGTCCGCGACGCGCGCCAGCAGCACCACCAGACAGGTCGTGACACCCAGGCAGATCAGTCGGAAACGAAAAGGGTTAAACGGCGCTTTTATCTGGTCTTTTCCCAGTAGTTTTTTAATCCGGGGCATGGCATTCCGCTGCGCAAAATAAAGAGAAAGGGGCTGGTGCCAGCAGTTATAAAGAAAGCGCTGGCCGTATAACAGGAAAACTGTGTATCAGTTCGTTATCGGCAGCCGATTTCTGGCAAAAAAAAACCTGCGCATCTGCGCAGGTTGGTGTAATCAAGAAAATCTATTGATGTTCACCCATCAATACCTCTGGGACCCTGAATGTAGCAAGAGGGATCGATCGGCTGCCATCTCTCAAACGCAACAGTTACCGGCAAAATGTAACCAGCCATGAGATCCTTACGCTATTGTGCAATCCTGATGTTTTTTGATTTCCACCAGGCAGCTCATGGCGTTTGGCCCCTGCGTCAGCGACGAGGTGCCGATATCGAGCGTCAGCACGTTGGGGTTACCCGCGCGATCGTGCGGCTGCCACGCCTTGCCAAAGCCGGGATCAAACCAGGCGCCGGTGGCGATAATCACTACGCCCTGCGTCACGCCATCGGTGATCCGCACGCCCGCCAGCATCACGCCGCGTGCGTTGCTGACCTCTATCTCGTCGCCCTCCACCAGCCCGCGCGCGGCCGCATCCTGCGGATGCATGTAGAGCGTTTCGTGCCCGGCGGTTTTATTGCCCTGCACCGTTTCTGTAGCATCCAGCTGACTGTGTAACCGGTCGGAAGGCTGAATCGAGATCATGTGCAGCGGATAGTCGCGGCTGACCGGCGAACCGAGCCACTCCTGGGGTTCGCGCCATTCCGGATGGCCGGCGAAATCGTCCAGCTGGTAGTCCGCAATGGTCTGGCTGAAGAGCTCGATTTTGCCGCTGGCGGTTTTAATCGGATTGGCCTGCGGATCGGCACGGAAATCATCCATGAACTGATAGGGTTTGCCCCCTTCGGGGATCTCCACAAAGCCGCGCTGCCAGAACTCCTCAAACGACGGGAAATCGATGCCTTTACGCTGATGCGCCGTCGCACACTGCTGATAAAGATGGGCGATCCACTGCATCTCGTTGCGCCCTTCGGTGAAGGTATCGCGGTAGCCGAGGCGCTCCGCCAGGTCAGCAAAAATATCGAAGTCGTTGCGCGCCTGATGCTGCGGTTTAATCGCCTGATGCATCGCCAGCACAAAGCGGTCACGGGAGGAGCCGCCGATGTCATTGCGCTCCAGCGTAGTGGTGGCGGGCAGCACGATGTCCGCCATCTGCGCGGCGGGCGTCCAGACGATATCCTGCACCACGACCGTATCGGGCCGCTGCCAGCCCTCCACCAGCCGGTTAAGCTGCTGGTGATGGTGGAAAGGATTGCCGCCCGCCCAGTGCACCATGTGAATGTCGGGATAGTGCAGGGTTTCGCCCTGAAAGCGGTAAGGCTGGCCGGGATTGAGCAGCATGTCGCTGATCCGCGCCACCGGAATCGACAGCCCGGAAGGATTGGGGCCGGTGCTCATCATCGGAGCCGGACCTTCCTGGCGCGGGTTGCCGACGCTGTTCATCGAACCGTGACCAAAAGAGAAACCGGCGCCCGGCAAACCTGGCTGGCCGAGCATCGACGACAGCGCAATCATCATCCAGTAAGGCTGCTCGCCGCGATGGGCGCGCTGAACGGAATAGGAGCAGGTAATAAAGCTGCGCTTGCCGGTGAGCTGCTGCGCCAGCTGCACAATGCGATCGGCCGGGATGCCGGTGATACGGCTGGCCCAGCCGGCGGTTTTCGCCACGCCGTCGGTTTCGCCCAGCAGATAGGCGCGCAGCTGCGGCCAGCCGGTGCAGTGGCTGGCGAGAAACGCTTCGTCAACCGCGCCGCGCTGGGTGATCTCATGTCCCAGCGCCAGCATCAGCGCCACGTCGGTGTTGGGGCGAATCGGAATCCACTCGGCGTTAACAAATTCCGGGCAGTCATCGCGCATCGGGCTGATGTTGATCACCGGCGTGCCTTTGGCGGCCAGCTGCATCAGCGCCGGTTTCAGGCTGTGCTGCCCTGCGCCCCCCGAGGCGACCTGGGCGTTTTTCAGCGCCAGCCCACCAAAGGCGACAAAAATTTCGGCATGTTCCACCACCTGCGGCCATTCGGTGACGCGCCCGGTCAGCGGCATGTAGGTGCCAATCACATAGGGCAGGAAGAACTGCGCGGCGCCCCAGCTGTAGTTACCCTGCTGATCAACGCCGCCGCCGCCCTGAAAGTAGAAGCGACGAACCAGGGTGCGGGCATGGTTAACACGTCCGGCCGATGACCAGCCGTAGGAGCCGTTGAAAATGCCCGATGCGCCATAGCGCTCGCGTATGCGGCGATTCTCCTCCGCCACCAGATCCAGCGCGGTTTCCCAGTCGACGGCAACAAAATCTTCCCGGCCACGCAGCGTACGGTCGCTCTTTTCGCGTGACTTCAGCCACGAGCGCCGCACCATCGGCTGACGAATGCGTTTGTCGGAATAGACCAGTTCAGGAATGGTGTGGATCATCGGTGACGGATCGGCATCGGCGAAGAAAGGTTCGCAGCCAATCAGGCGATCGTTTTCAGTGACGGCGGTAAAGGCGCCCCAGTGCGCCAGATGTGGCACTTTGGTTTTCATCGTTGTTTTTCACGGTAGCCAGGTGGGAGATTGAGCATAGCATGGTGCGACGCCTCAGCAGAAGACGTGCAGCAGTGACCGTTTTTACCCCTTTTTGCGACGACGCTGGCATTCTGTCGGGTTGATGTGTCCGCCCTTTTCCGTAACACTGATGCGATGTGTAAACGTTTTCCCCAAAGCAGGTCAACGCATGGCTACCATAAAGGATGTTGCGCGACTGGCTGGCGTTTCTGTCGCCACAGTCTCCCGTGTAATCAATAATTCTCCCAAAGCCAGCGACAGCTCCCGACAGGCCGTAGGTCAGGCGATGGAGCAGCTTCAGTATCACCCGAATGCCAACGCACGTGCGCTGGCGCAGCAATCGACCGAAACGCTCGGCCTGATTGTCGGTGACGTCTCCGATCCCTTTTTTGGCGCAATGGTAAAAGCCGTGGATGAGGTGGCAGGTGACACCGGTAACTTTTTGCTGATTGGTAACGGTTACCATAATGAGCAAAAAGAGCGGCAGGCGATTGAACAACTGATGCGTCACCGCTGCGCGGCGCTGGTGGTTCACGCCAAGAAAATCCCCGATGCAGAACTGGAAGTGCTGATGAAGCAGGTGCCTGGCATGGTGCTGCTGAACCGGCTGATAAAAGGCTTTGAAAAGCGCTGTATCGCGCTTGACGATCGCTACGGCGCCTGGCTGGCAACCCGTCATCTGATCCAGCTTGGCCACCAGAATATCGCCTTTATCTGCTCGACCCACACTATCTCCGATGCAGAAGATCGCCTGCAGGGTTACTACGATGCGCTGAAAGAACATGGCCTGCCGTGCAGCGATCGGCTGGTCACCTGGGGCGAACCAGATGAAGTAGGCGGTGAGCAGGCGATGACGGAACTGCTGGGTCGCGGCAAAAATTTCACCGCCGTCGCCTGCTACAACGACTCAATGGCCGCCGGCGCGCTGGCGGTGCTGAGCGATAACGGCGTTCGGGTGCCGGAAGAGATGTCGCTGATCGGCTTCGATGATGTGCTGGTTTCGCGCTATGTGCGACCGCGCCTCACCACCATCCGCTATCCGATTGTCACCATGGCGCAGCAGGCGGCCCAGCTTGCGCTGGCGCTGGCCAACAATCAGCCGCTGCCGGAAGTGACCCATATGTTCAGCCCGACCCTGGTGCGCCGCCACTCGGTCAGCGGCCCGGCCTGAGGATGCTGTGGCCGGTTTATCCGGCCGCAGCGTTTACTGAAAGGCGCGCAGCAGCGTCTCCAGCGGCCTGACCAGCGCAATCACCGTTTCATCCTGTACCTCTGCGGCGGCATCCAGTGTCGCACGCATCTCCGCCACTTCACTGGCACCAAACGCCTGATTACGAACGTAAGCATTAACCAGCGCGAGGCCCATGGCGCTCAGCACCTCAATCTGCTGGACGCTCTGTGCCAGCGGCTTCAGCGTTGCACTGGCGTTAATGATCGTCAGCACCGCGCTGGTGTTAGCCTGCCAGCGCTGCAGCGGCGCGCGAACCGCAGAGGCGGCAGCCGGATTATTACGATTGGCGATTAACACGGCGACCTGCTGCTCCAGCTGACGTACCGCCTCACTCTCAGCGGGCAGTACATCTGCCAGCCGGTTCAGGGGTTCATGGTAGTCGTAATGGCCCGCCTGAAACTTAAGATGCTGACGCGTGTAGTATTGCGCCGGTTCCAGCACCTCGGCCAGAACCCGCAGTGGGGCGATGTCATGCCCACTGGCCAGCCGCATCATCTGCTGCTCCGTCTGCGCATGTTGCAGCGTTCCGACCGACACGCTGCTCCAGCGATCCATCGCCGCCAGCCGCGAATACATCGAGTCGGTATTGGTGACATCCTGCGCCGACCATAACCGCTCGGCCACCACGAAGGCGCGCGGCCACAGTTTGGTATCAATAATCTGGCTGTTGATGTTTTCCGCCCACAGCGCCGCCTCGCCACCCAGCAGATTTTGCTGCACCTGCTCAGGTGTGGGCAGCGCGGGCGCGATGCCCGCAGGCGTCTGCGCCAGCCGTTGACCGCTGGTGGGATAACGCACGTTGCCTAACTCTGCATAACCTTTAAGAGCGTTCTGTTGCAGCGTGACCACCGGCTGGAACGGCCCCATCCAGCTATCCACGCTAAACCGCACCTGCTGCGTCGAGAGCCAGTTAATCTGACTGACCATCCGGCGGGCTTTGCCATCGAAGTCGATAAAACCGCGCCAGCCTGACTCTCCCTGTATCAGCGTAAAGCTGCCCTTCACCGGGCTGCCTTTCAGCCGCGGCATGGTGAATGACCAGCTCTGCGCCTTGTCGCCTGGCCGCAGACGATCCTGGCCGTTGAGGCCCTGTGGCGTGACCTCATTGCGGTAGTGATAGCTGGCAGGCTGAGGCTGATCGAGGTAGAAACCGGTGGAGAGGATGCCGCGGTAGTTCTCTTTTGCCAGCGCGCTCAGCGCATCCTGGCCCTGCCACGACTGGATCAGAATGCTGCGCGGCAAGTCGGGATGGGCAATCTCATCCCAGCCCACCATCTGACGGTGATGGGCTTCCAGGATCTTCTCTACCCGCTGATTGAAATATGCCTGAAGCGCATGGGCATCTTTCAGATCGTGGTCGCGCATAAACTGCTGGATAGTGGGCGAGTCGTTCCACTGTGTCGGATCCACCTCGTCGCCGCCAATGTGCAGCCAGGGATCGGGGAAGATCGCCGCCATCTCACCCACCAGCGTGTCGATCACCTGATAAACCTGTTCGTTGCTGGGATCGAGCAGCGGTTTAAAGACGCCCCAGCCGCGCTCCATCTGCCAGGGCCCGGGTGCGCTAATCAGCTCTGGCATCGCCACCGCCAGCGCGGACGCATGTCCCGGCATATCCAGCTCGGGCACCACACGCACTCCGCGATCGGTGGCATATTTCACGATCTCCCGCATCTGCTGCTGGCTGTAATAGTTGCCATCGCTGGCTTTCTGCTGCAATTGGGGATAGTGGCTGGAGGCGAAGCGCCAGCCCTGATCGTCGGTAAGATGCCAGTGAAAAACGTTCATTCGCGCGGCGGCGATGCCGTCGATCTGACGTTTAAGCGTCTCCACCGGCATAAAGTGACGCGCCGTGTCGATCAGCACGCCGCGCCACGGAAAGCGCGGATGATCGTGGATGGTGACGTAAGGAATGGTTGTCCCCTGTGCGCCGTTTTGTATCAACTGCAGCAGGGTTTCCATGCCGCGCATCGCGCCGAAACGGCTGGACGCGGTTAACAGGACGCCGTCGCCATCGACCTGCAACTGATAGCTCTCATCGCTATCAGGCAGTGGCTGCGGATCTACCGCCTTCGCAATGACGATGCGGATAGTCGGTGCTGCCACCGGCTGGGTGGCGGGCAACAACGGCCAGCCGGTCTGATTGCTGATGCGCTCCAGCCAGCGCGCTTCGGCATCCGCCAGATGATCGCCGGCGATTTGCAGCGTCAGCTGCGGCGTCAGGATAAGCGTGCCGCCGCTGGCGGGCTGTTCCACCTGTTGCGGCCAGGGCATCAGCGGCAGCGGACTGGCCAGAGCGATCGGGCAGAGGGCTGAGAGCAGGAGCAAAGAACGGGGTAACCACATTGGCGGGCATCCTTGTAACGTCAACGTTTTGACAGGGCAGAACGTTGATTAAAGTTGCTGCTCGCCAATCCGCCAGTGAATCCTGCAGGAAACCTGAACCAGCACCCGATTTTTTACATCAGCCGGAGTTTTCCAGCCGGTTGAGGCTTCCTTGTTTCAGGTCAAATCTGATCGCAATAATTCTCAGCAATCACTACATGTAGCGAATAGAATCCTCCCGACCCCTATATGTAGTTTATGGAGAGAAAAATGGCGACGGTGGTAATCAAGCGTGATGGATGCCGGACAGGCTTTGATGCGCAGCGTATTGAGCAGGCCGTGGCGGCAGCAGCACGGGCAGCCGAAGTAGAAGACGCGGCCTGGTGCGCGCAGGTCGCTGAGCGCGTGGCATTGCGGCTGGCCGAGCGTCCGGAAGTGGATATCCGTGAAATTCAGTGTGCAGTAGAAGAGACGCTGATGGCGGGCCCTTATCCTCAACTGGCCCGCGCCTACATTGAATACCGCCACGATCGCGATGTCGCCCGCGATCGTCAGAGCCAGTTACATCACGCCATTCGCGGACTGGTCGATCAGACCAATGCGGCGCTGCTGAACGAGAATGCCAACAAAGACAGCAAAGTGATCCCGACGCAGCGCGATCTGCTGGCCGGGATCGTGGCAAAACACTACGCACAGCAGCAGATCCTGCCGCGCGATGTGGTGCTGGCGCACGAGCGCGGCGAGATCCATTATCACGATCTCGACTACTCCCCTTTCTTCCCGATGTTCAACTGCATGCTGATCGATCTGAAAGGCATGCTGACCAACGGTTTCAAAATGGGCAATGCTGAAATCGAGCCGCCTAAATCGATCGCCACCGCCACCGCCGTAACGGCGCAGATCATCGCGCAGGTCGCCAGCCATATTTACGGCGGCACCACGATTAATCGTATTGATGAAGTGCTGGCCCCGTTTGTTGAGCAGAGCTATGCCCGGCATCTGGCGATTGCTGAGCAGTGGCAGATCCCGCAGGCCGAGCAGTATGCGCGCCAGCGTACGGAGAAAGAGTGCTACGACGCCTTTCAGTCGCTGGAGTATGAGGTGAATACCCTGCACACTGCCAACGGCCAGACGCCGTTTGTCACCTTTGGTTTTGGTCTGGGGACGCACTGGGCGGCCCGGCTGATTCAGCAGTCGATTCTGCTTAACCGGCTGGCAGGACTGGGTAAAAATCGCAAGACGGCGGTGTTCCCTAAACTGGTGTTCAGCATTCGCGAAGGCGTCAACCGCCGGGCGGGCGACGTTAATTACGATATCAAACAACTGGCGCTGGAGTGCGCCAGCAAGCGGATGTATCCCGACATCCTCAATTACGATCAGGTGGTTAAAGTTACCGGCTCGTTTAAAACCCCAATGGGCTGCCGTAGTTTCCTGGGCGTTTATGAAGAGGACGGCGAGCAGATTCATGAGGGTCGCAACAATATCGGGGTAATCAGCCTGAACCTGCCACGCATCGCACTGGAAGCGGGCGGTGATGAAGCGCGCTTCTGGACGCTGCTCGATGCACGACTGCTGCTGGCTAAGCGGGCGCTGATGACGCGGGTGGCGCGGCTGGAGAAGACCAAAGCGCGCGTTGCGCCCATCCTCTATATGGAAGGCGCCTGTGGCGTTCGGCTGAATGCGGATGATGAAGTCGGTCCTATTTTCCGTAATGGCCGTGCGTCGCTGTCGCTGGGCTATATCGGCCTGCATGAAACCCTGAATGCGCTCAGCGGCGGTCACCAGCATCCTTACGATGACGCGGCCCTGCGCGCCAAAGGGGTAGAGATCATTGCTTACATGCGAGATGCCACCGAGCGCTGGAAAGCAGAAACAGGCTATGGGTTCAGCCTTTACAGCACGCCAAGCGAGAATCTGTGCGACCGCTTCTGCCGTCTTGATGCGGCGCAGTTTGGTCTGGTGCCAGGCGTTACCGACAAGGGCTACTACACCAACAGCTTCCATCTCGACGTTGAGAAGAAGGTCAATCCTTACGACAAAATCGACTTTGAAGCGCCCTATCCGCCGCTGGCGAATGGCGGATTCATCTGTTACGGCGAATACCTGAATGTGCAGCACAACCTCAAGGCGCTGGAGGATGTCTGGGATTACAGCTACGACCGCGTGCCCTATTACGGCACTAATACCCCGATTGATGAGTGCTACGAGTGCGGCTTCAACGGCGAGTTCACCTGTACCAGCCGCGGCTTCACCTGTCCGAATTGCGGCAACCACGATCCGGCGCGCGTCTCCGTTACCCGGCGGGTCTGCGGCTATCTGGGCAGCCCGGATGCGCGGCCCTTTAATGCCGGTAAACAGCAGGAAGTGCAGCGTCGGGTGAAGCATCTGTCTGAAGGGCCACTGGGATGATGCATATCCATCGCTACTATGATGTGGATATCGTTAATGGCCCCGGTACCCGCTGCACGCTGTTTGTCGCTGGTTGCGAACATCAGTGTCGCGGCTGCTACAACCAGAGCACCTGGCGGCTTGATTCCGGCGTGCCCTTTACGCTTGCGATGGAGGAGCAACTGCTGGCGGATTTGCAGGACACCCGCATTCCGCGCCAGGGATTGTCGCTGAGCGGCGGCGATCCGCTGCATCCGCATAACGTGCCGCACATTCGCCGTCTGGTGAAACGGGTGCGACAGACGTGTCCCGGTAAAGATATCTGGCTCTGGACCGGTTACCGGATGCAGGAGCTGAATGCGGCGCAGCGCGCTGTGCTGGTCTATCTCGACGTGCTGATCGATGGCCGTTTTGTCGAAGAGGAGAAGGATGCCACGCTGAAATGGCGCGGCAGCCGTAATCAGATTATCTGGCAGTTACGCTGAGCGGCGCGGGATTTCGCCAGACTCAATGATATTGACGCTCTCGCCCCCCGGCGTAAAAGCCTGCTGGTGCAGACAGCGTGCCACGTCGTGCGCGCTGACCGCCCGCCAGTTGCCCGGCAGCAGCGAAAACAGCGGTCCCGCCAGGCTTTCACCCCGGCGCTTCTGCACGCGATCTCCAAGCAGCAATGAAGGCCGCACCAGCGTCAGGCGCGGCCAGCCCTGATGGCGCAGCGCATTCTCCATTTCGCCTTTGACGCGATTGTACAAAAACGGTGAGTGACGACTGGCCCCGTGCGCGCTGACCACCAGCATCTGCTTCGCCCCCAGACGCAATCCGCTTAACCCGCTGTCCACCACCAGGGTGTAATCAACGTGAATAAAAGCCTGTTTACTGCCCGCCTGCTTACGCGTGGTGCCCAGGCAGCAGAACACCGTGTCCAGCGAACTTTGCAGCGGTCCGAGTACATCGGTAAGATCGGCCTCAACCGGGTTCACCACCTTGTTCATCGCGGGCAGTGGCCGACGGGTTGGCGCGATGATCTCATCGACGCGTGGATCCTCAATCAGTAAGCGCAGCAGATGCGACCCGACTAAGCCGGTGGCACCGGTCAGTAATACGCGATTCATCTCAGATTCATCCTTATTTCACTGCTGACTGGTTAAAAGATAGCTGATCTTAACGGGCTGGCTTGCGTTCTCACTCTCAGCGACCAGGCTTATAACGTTATCCGGAAAGCGCGTCTCGCGCTCCACATGCTGAAGGAGGAAAAAAATGAGCAAGAAAGTGGCGGTTTTAATTACCGATGAATTTGAAGACTCAGAATTTACCTCACCTGCGGAAGTTTACAAACGCGCTGGTTTTGAGGTGGTTACCATTGAGAAACAAGCCGGTAATGTCGTTAAAGGCAAGAAAGGCGAAGCGGAAGTGACCATCGATCGCAGCATTGATGACGTCAGCCCGGCGGAATTTGACGCCCTGCTGCTGCCAGGCGGCCACTCACCCGATGCCCTGCGCGGCGACGATCGTTTTGTCGCGTTTACCAAAGAGTTTGTCGCCAGCGGCAAGCCAATCTTTGCCATCTGCCACGGGCCACAGCTGCTGATTAGCGCTAACGGCGTGCGCGGTCGCAAGATGACTACCGTTAAAGCCGTTGCCATTGACCTGATCAATGCCGGTGCCGACTTCCATGACAAGGAAGTGGTGGTAGACGACGATAAGCTGGTCACCAGCCGCACCCCGGCCGATTTACCGGCCTTTAATCGTGAATCCCTGCGGATCCTCGAAGCGCTGTAAGCCGCGACGCCCTTTTCTGCTGAAAGGGCGTTTCTATTTCTCCCGCTGCCAGGCAATTTTCTTGCCGAATCCCAGCGCATTATCCGTCATCTTCACTTCATCCAGCACAATCTCCCACAGCGGTGCCGACACTTTGCGTGAGACCGGAAAACGTTTCTGATAAGCGGCTCTGGCGACCTTCTCTGTTGACTCTTCCAGCCGTTTGACCCGGCCACGATATTGTACGCCTTTAATCAGCAGCACGCTTCTTGGCTGGCCATTGACGGTGCCCGCAACCTGCGGATTCTGCACCATTAACTCACCGTGACGGGTATCGGGTTCCGTCATGATCCAGAAGGCCATGCGCGTCTCATCAAAGACGTAGTAGCAGTTAGCGCACCACAGTTGATCGTCGGCGGTACAGCAGAGTGAAAGCACATGCTGCTTTCTCAGATAGCGAACCAGATGGGCGTGCTCGGACAAGATAAACTCCTGGCGGTGCACCGGAGAGTGAAGCGCGCTACACTGCCCGGCACCTTTTTTTGGGAAATGATTGCGATGAGTCAGCAGTGGCAACTCTACATCGTCCGTACGGCGAAAGGGAGCCTGTATACCGGTATCACCACGGATGTGGTGCGCCGGGTCGCTCAGCACCAGAGCGGACGCGGCGCCCGCGCGCTGCGCGGCAAAGGTCCGCTGGACCTGGTGTTTCACTGTGACGCGGGCGATCGCGCCAGCGCCTCCAGGCTGGAGTATCAGGTCAAGCAACTGACCCGCCAGCAGAAATTACTGTTGGTGGCGGGCCAGCCCGGCTGTCTGGAGAGCTGGCTGGGTATTACGGCTGGCGATTAAAGGGTTCGGCGTAGTCGATCTGCCCTTCCGCCCCGTCATACGCATTATCCGCCAGACGGTAGACCTGGAACGTTGCCTCTGTGCCCGGCCAGCGGCTGCGCAGGCCGTGGCGTGCCGCCGGTTCAAAACCAAAACGGTTGAACAACGCGGGATCGCCCAGCACCACCACCGCGCTGTAGCCAAATTCATTGAGCGTATCCAGCCCCTCGTAAATCAGCTTGCTGGCAATTCCCTGACCGCGCAGCGTCTCATCGACGGCCAGCGGCGCCAGGCCAACCCAGCCGCGATCTTCACCCTGAACGCTGACCGGACTGAATGCGGCATAACCCAGCACCTGTCCCTCGTCATCCGTCGCGACCACGCCTAAGGTTAGCAAGCCATCTTCACGCAGCGCCTGAGTCAGTTCCGCCTCTGCTGAGGTACTGAAGCAGCGTCTGAGCAGCGCGTCGATGCCTGCGGCATCCACGCCAATTTCACTACGAATCAACATGCAGCACCTGCGCGCGCCTGTGCGGCCTTCGCGTCCTGTTTCATGCCGGCGTCGACAAATGCCGCCATCTGCTCAATTGCCGTGCGTAACGCGGTGGGCATAGCCTCGGGTTCAATAGCATCCATTACGTTCTTCACCTCAAGTCCCAGTTCAGTGTCACCTTCAATCACCAGCCGGCGTTGAAAGAACAGCATGTCGGGATCTGCTTTACGTGCTGCCACCAGCAACAGATCATTGGCATTGCCCCGAAACCAGACATCCGCTTCGGACTGTTGCAATACCGCCAGTCGGCCGTCCTGCAGCGTGGTTATCCATTGCAGATTGAGATCGGCAATTTCAATACCCAGCAGGCGACCATCCAGAAAGTCTAACTCACCTTCAGCCAAAGCATGACGAAATTGCCAGTTTAAGAGTTGTTGCAGAAGCAACTTTTTGACCGGGAATGGGGTGAACGCAGCGGGTAACCCTAAGATTTTAGGACCGTTTTTCACACAATGGGCATGTATCCGCTCTAACACTTTCGTCACTCCCTTCAGAAAATTTTACGTATATTGCCATATCCTTTTCTTCGCGCCTCCTCTGAGATCAATAAAAACCGCTGCCATTCAGGTAAAAAAAGCGCCGCCGGGCGGATGAATTTGAATTTCACTGCCCCAAATCAACACGCAGCCCGGACCAGATGCCTAGACTCGACGCCCATCTGCATGTTGAGAGGAATATCTATGGAACTGCTCTGCCCGGCAGGAAACTTACCCGCAGTGCGCACCGCTGTAGAGAATGGCGCTGATGCGGTGTATGTGGGGCTGAAAGATGACACTAATGCCCGTCATTTTGCGGGCCTGAATTTCACCGATAAAAAACTGGCCGAAGCCGCGCGCTATCTTCATCAGCATCGTCGCAAACTGCATGTCGCGATCAACACCTTTGCCCATCCGGATGGCATGGGGCGCTGGCAGCGGGCGATTGATGTGGCGGCGCAAAACGGAGCCGACGCGCTGATCCTGGCGGATATCGCCACGCTGGAGTATGCCGCGACGCGCTATCCCCAGGTTGAACGTCATCTTTCTGTACAGGCTTCGGCGACCAATCTGGAGGCGATTCGCTTTTACCATCGCCACTTCGATCTGCAGCGCGTGGTGCTGCCTCGCGTGCTGTCGATTCATCAGGTTAAACAGCTGGCGCGTAGCACGCCGGTGCCGCTGGAGGTGTTCGCCTTTGGCAGCCTGTGCATCATGGCGGAAGGCCGCTGCTACCTCTCTTCCTGGCTGACCGGTGAATCGCCTAACAGCGCAGGTGCCTGCTCTCCGGCGAAGTTTGTGCGCTGGCAGCAGACGCCGCAGGGCATGGAGTCACGTCTTAATGAAGTGTTGATCGATCGCTACGCCCCGGACGAAAGCGCGGGTTATCCGACACTTTGCAAAGGACGCTATGTGGTTAACGACAAGCGTTATCACGTGCTGGAGGAGCCCACCAGTCTGAACACGCTGGAGCTGCTGCCGGAACTGCTGCGGGCAGGCATCGCCTCGGTGAAAATCGAAGGCCGTCAGCGCAGCCCTGCCTATGTCGCTGACGTGGCGCGCGTCTGGCGTCAGGCAATTGATCGCTGCAAGGCGCAGCCGGAACAGTTTGAAGTCGCACCACAGTGGATGCAGACGCTGGGCGATCTCTCAGAAGGTTCGCAAACCACGTTGGGTGCTTATCACCGTGAATGGCAATAAGGAGTCATGATGCAATATGCCCTTGGGCCGGTGCTCTGGTACTGGCCGACCGATACGCTGGAAGATTTTTACCAGCAGGCTGCCCGCAGTAGCGCGGATATTATCTACCTTGGCGAAGCGGTGTGCAGTAAACGTCGCGCCACACCCTATGTCCGCTGGATAGCGCTGGCACGTGAAATCGCGGCCAGCGGCAAACAGGTGGTGCTGAGCACGCTGGCGCTGCTGCAATCGCCCTCTGAGCTGAAAGAGCTGCAGCGTTACGTTGAGAACGGTGAGTTCCTGATTGAAGCCAATGATATCGGCACGGTAAACATGGCCGCTGAGCGTCATCTGCCCTTTGTCGCGGGTCCGACGCTCAATGTTTATAACGCCGACACGCTGCAGCTGCTGGTCAAAGAGGGCATGACGCGCTGGTGTATGCCGGTGGAGATGTCACGTGACTGGCTGCTACAGCTGCTGGAGCAGTGCGAGACGCGGGGTATCCGGCAGCAGTTTGAGGTGGAGGTGCTGGGCTACGGTCATCTGCCGCTGGCGCTGTCAGCGCGCTGCTTCACCGCCCGCTCGGAAAACCGCGCGAAAGATGATTGCGAAACCTGCTGTATC
Source organism: Pantoea sp. paga (assembly GCF_007558755.1). Lineage (NCBI taxonomy): Bacteria > Pseudomonadati > Pseudomonadota > Gammaproteobacteria > Enterobacterales > Erwiniaceae > Pantoea > Pantoea sp. paga. The sequence goes on along the minus strand of NZ_VLTF01000005.1, from coordinate 230,204 downwards.
AACTATCCGACAGGCCGGCGCGTCAACTCCCAGGAGGGGCAGCAGGTGTTCGTCCTCAATGGCATTCAGACCATGAGCGGCTACTGCTATAACCTGGGTAACGATCTGGCCGGTATGCGCGGCCAGGTCGATTGCATACGGCTCTCGCCGCAGGATGTGACGACGCTGGCAGAGATCGACCGTTTCCGCGCCAATGAAAACGGCCAGGCTCCGCTAATGGTCGCGAAAGGCAGTGATTGTAACGGTTACTGGCGCAAACTGGCGGGCATGACGCTGGCATCCTGAATAAAAGCACATACCGGCTATATTCCTGCTGAGGTTAGCAGTTTTAATATAAGGAATGATGCGTAATACTAAATGGTGCAGACCTTAACTTAACGCCTGCGCCATACAACGGGAGTAGTCATGTCTGATAAAAAACCTCTTCGCCTGTCCGTGCTGGATCTCGCGCCGATTCCACAGGGCGCGACCGCTCGGGATGCGTTCCATAATTCGCTGGCGCTGGCGCGTCAGGCTGAAAAACTGGGCTATCAACGCTACTGGCTGGCTGAACATCACAACATGACCGGGATTGCCAGCGCCGCAACGTCGGTACTGATTGGCTATCTGGCGGCGAATACCGAGACTCTGAAGCTGGGCTCCGGCGGCATTATGTTGCCTAACCATGCGCCACTGGTGATCGCCGAGCAGTTTGGCACGCTGGCCTCTCTCTATCCTGGCCGTATCGATCTCGGCTTAGGTCGCGCGCCAGGTTCTGACCAGCGCACCATGATGGCACTGCGCCGTCATCAGGCCAACATGCACATCGATACGTTCCCCGAGGATGTGGCTGAACTGATTAGCTGGTTCGATGCCGAAGCGGATGCGCAGCCGCCAGTGCAGCCGGTACCCGGTCTGGGCCTGCAGATCCCGGTCTGGCTGCTCGGCTCCAGTCTCTACAGCGCACAGCTTTCAGCGAAAATGGGCCTGCCGTTTGCGTTTGCTTCCCATTTTGCCCCTGACCAGCTCTTCCAGGCGCTGCACGTCTACCGCGAGAACTTCCAGCCATCGGCGCGTCTCGACAAGCCTTATGCCATGGTCTGCATTAACGTGATCGCCGCAGACAGTGAGCGTGATGCGCGCTTCCTGTTTACCTCGCAGCAGCAGCAGTTTATTAACCTGCGCCGCGGCAAACCGGGCCCGTTACCGGCACCGGTTGAAAACATGGATAACCTCTGGTCGCCATCAGAACAGTATGGCGTACAGCAGGCGCTCAGCATGTCGCTGGTCGGCGATACGGACAAAGTGCGTCATGGGCTGGCCTCGCTGATGCGTGAAACCCAGGCGGATGAAATTATGGTCAATGGCCAGATTTTTGATTCCGAAGCGCGCCTGCGCTCCTTCGCCATTGCGATGGAAGCGGCTAACAGCCTGTAATCAGTTCTGCGGTGGGCGCAATCTGTCCGGGCTCACCGCCAGCTGACGACTATCCCTGGCCGGAGATTGCCCATACAGGCGGCGATACTCCCGGCTGAACTGTGACGCGCTCTGATACCCCACCCGATAGCCTGCCGTACCGGCATCCAGCTTTTCTACCATCATCAAACGCCGCGCCTCATTCAGCCGCAGTTGTTTCTGGTATTGCATCGGCGTCATGGCCGTGACGGCTTTGAAGTGATGATGCAGCGAAGAGATACTCATGCCGACACTGCTGGCGAGCCGATCGATCTTCAGCGGCTGATGAAAGTTTTCCCGCAGCCAGCGGGCAGCCTGCGCGACCCGGTTGCCCGGCCGTTCAGCCAGCGCCATATTCAGGATGCGCGAACCTTCCGGCCCGGTCAGCAGCCGGTAGAAAATCTCCTGCTCAATGAGCGGGGCCAGCGCCTCAATGTCCTCAGGGTGGTCAAGCAGGCGTACCAGCCGGATAACCGCATCCACCAGCAAAGGCGAGACCTTATGCACGGTGACGCCGCGTTCACTGTCTGGTGTCGCCAGCGGCAGCGTCGGGGGAAACTGTTCGAGGTAGCGCATCAGCCGGGACTCATTGATGGCGATACCAATCCCCAGATTGGGCTTATCCGGCGTGGCGACGGTGACGCAGGCGCGTACCGGCATATCCAGCGTCACCAGCAGCAGATCGCCCGGACCATAGTGCAGCACCTCATCACCGATATGCAGCGCCTTACCGCCCTGTGCCACCAGGGCAAAACTGGCCCATTGAGCAAAGTGCATCGGCTCAGTCGGTGCTGAAACCCGGCCAAAAAACAGGCAATCTATGGCACTTGAATGCCGCCCATCCTCCGGAGCATGACGGGCAATTAACTGCGCCAGCCCCTGCCACTTCTCACTCTCTGTCACTGTGTTCTCCCCTCCCGCTATCTGTGCTGATATTACCTGACGCTGAGCGGAATACCTGTCCCGTTGCGTTACTTTTGCAGGATCGTGCAAGAAGCTTGCAGGATTGCACTACCCGCTTTTCGGCGCCAGCGCGCATAGTCTTTCGACGCAATCATTACGGCGGAGAACAACATAATGAAGGCACTGCAGAATAAAATCGCGCTGGTAACAGGCGCCTCAAAAGGCATTGGTGCGGCGATTGCCATCGCTTTTGCCGCGGCTGGCGCCCGCGTCGTGGTCAACTATCGTCAGGATGAAGTGGGAGCGGCTGACGTGGTCAGCGATATCGTCACCCTGGGCAGTGAAGCCGTGGCGGTACAGGCAGATATCTCTCTCCTGCGCGATGTGGAACGGCTCTTCGCCACCACCGCAGAGTGCTTCGGCGCACCCGACATTGTGGTAAACAATGCGGGCAGCTTTCATCACGGCGAGTTTGCGGCGCTGACGCTGGAGGAGATGCAGCAGCAGATTAACGTTAACCTGCTGGGTACGCTGATGGTCTGTCAGCAGGCGATTCGTCACTTCCCGGCGCACGGTGGCAGCATTATTAATCTCAGCGCCCTGAACAGTAAAAACAGCACGCCAGGTTCCGTGCTCTGGGCGGCAACCAAAGGCGCAGTGGATACCCTGACCCAGGGACTGGCGCGCGAACTGGGCGCAAAGAACGTCCGGGTTAACGCCCTGGCACCAGGCATGATTCTGACGGAGGGATTACTGGCCGCGAAGAGGATGAGCCCGCAGCTCAAAGCGCAACTGCTGGCAGCCACGCCGCTGGGACGCTTTGGTCTGCCGGAAGATGTGGCGCAGGTTGCGCTGTTTCTGGCCTCTGAAGAGTCTGCCTGGGTCAGCGGCGAACGCGTGATGATCAGCGGCGGTGCCTGACAGGCATAAAAAAAGGGAAGCCATTGGCTTCCCTTTTTGTTACGACGCTAAGTCGTTATGCATCACGACGACGTGGAGCGGCGGCTGCGCCCTCTTCACGACGTGGACCACGGCTACCTTCACGGTTGAAAGTACGTCCGCCGCCTTCACGACCACCTTCACGGCGTTCAGAAGAGAAGCGACGACCACCTTCACGGTTAGCTGCGCCCGGACCGCCTGCACCTGGACCGCTGCGACGCTCACCGCCAGCACCAGCTGGACGACGGTCACCACGGCCTTCGTTCGGCTGTGCATCACCCAGTAACTGCATATTCATCGGCTTGTTCAGAATACGGGTACGGGTAAAGTGCTGCAGCACATCGCCTGGCATGCCTTTCGGCAGCTCGATAGTCGAGTGGGTACCGAACAGCTTGATGTTACCGATGTAACGGCTGCTGATGTCGCCTTCATTAGCGATAGCGCCAACGATGTGACGAACTTCAACACCATCATCGCGGCCTACTTCGATGCGGTACAGCTGCATTTCGCCAACGTCACGACGTTCGCGACGTGGACGATCGCCATCACGGCTTTCGCGGTTTTCACGCGGAGCACGAGAATCGCCGCGTGCTTCACGGCTGTCACGACGGCCATCACGCTCGTCACGATCGCGGTATTCGCGACGTGCCGGACGCGGTGCTTCTGGTGGCAGAATCAGAGGACGTTCGCCCTGTGCCATCTTCAGCAGTGCGGCTGCCAGTGTTTCCAGATCCATTTCTTCTTCTGGCTGCATTTTAGCCAGCAGAGCGCGGTACTGATCCAGATCGCTGCTTTCCAGCTGCTGCTGAACTTTAGCAGCAAACTTAGCCAGACGACGCTCACCCAGCAGTTCTGCGTTAGGCAGTTCTACCTCAGGAATGGTCAGCTTCATGGTACGTTCGATGTTGCGCAGCAGACGGCGTTCGCGGTTCTCAACGAACAGCAGCGCACGGCCAGCACGGCCAGCACGACCGGTACGGCCGATACGGTGAACGTAAGATTCTGAGTCCATCGGGATGTCGTAGTTAACAACCAGGCTGATGCGCTCAACGTCCAGGCCACGGGCCGCAACGTCGGTTGCAATCAGAATGTCGAGACGACCATCTTTCAGGCGCTCAAGCGTCTGCTCACGCAGAGCCTGGTTCATATCACCGTTCAGCGCGGCGCTGTTATAGCCACTACGTTCCAGTGCTTCTGCCACTTCCATGGTTGCGTTTTTGGTACGCACGAAGATGATGGCAGCATCAAAGTCTTCTGCTTCCAGGAAGCGAACCAGTGCGTCTGTTTTACGACCGTAAGCGGTCCAGTAGCTCTGGCTGATATCAGGACGCGTGGTCAGGCTTGACTGAATACGCACTTCCTGTGGATCTTTCATGAAGCGTTTGGTGATACGACGAATCGCTTCCGGCATGGTTGCAGAGAACAGCGCGGTCTGATGATCGGCTGGAATTTGCGCCATGATGGTTTCAACGTCTTCGATGAAGCCCATGCGCAGCATTTCGTCTGCTTCATCCAGCACCAGGCCACGCAGGTTAGAAAGGTCTAACGTGCCGCGTTTCAGGTGGTCAAGCAGACGGCCAGGCGTACCCACAACAACCTGTGGTCCCTGACGCAGTGCGCGCAGCTGCACGTCATAACGCTGGCCGCCGTAAAGGGCAACCACGTTCAGGCCACGCATGTGTTTAGAGAATTCGGTAACTGCTTCAGCAACCTGTACCGCCAGTTCGCGGGTAGGTGCCAGCACCAGGATTTGTGGCGCTTTAACAGTAGGATCAATGTTGTGTAACAGCGGCAGAGAGAACGCCGCGGTTTTACCACTCCCGGTCTGCGCCATGCCTAACACGTCACGGCCCGCCAGCAGGTGAGGAATACACTCAGCCTGGATTGGGGATGGCTTTACGTAGCCCATGCCATTCAGTGATTCAAGGATGTCGGCGTTCAGGCCAAGGTCAGCAAAAGTGGTTTGAATATCAGTCATGTAGTACACGTGCCTCTTAGATTGCGGCGGCCAGTCTACATAACTCGTCGTGAAAACTTTCAGTCATTTTCATCAAAAAGTGTGAACCGGCTCAAATTAAAAGTTTTGACGAACAGAAAAGCCTTCATCCTTTAAGATGATGACTTAACAGGTTTTACAGGCAAATTAAGTTCGTCAGCTATTGCTGGTCAGATTCTGATAAATCGTCTTGTGCCTGGCCGAGTTGCGCCAGTTCCAACAATGCGTATCGGTGTTCAACAAAGTTATTGACGTTGTTGGCCACCGCCAGCTTGAACAACGCTTTCGCGTCGTCCTTCTCCCCCAGACTTAGGTAGTACTTACCTAAATAGAAGTTGGTTTCACTGAGATGTTCAGCGAGCGAGGTGTTATCCGTTGCGTCCGCCTTGAGACTTTCCATCAACGTTTTCTCGTTGATATCTCCAAGGTAGAACTCGACAATATTCCATCCCCATTGATCTCTGACCGCTTTGTCGTGACGCTGTTGAAGCGCGACTTTTGCCTTGTCGACATCCATCTCACGTTCAACGAGATAGAGCCACAAACTGCGGAAAGGATCGTTAGGATCGTCTTGATAAAACGCCAGCAGATCATCTTGCGCTAACTTGTATCGACCGCCGTAATAGAGGGCGATACCACGGTTTAAATGCGCATAGTTGTAAGTTGGATCAAGCTCAAGTACAGAATCAAACGCTTCATAGGCGGCATCAAAGTTGCCCGCCTGCGTTAAATATATGCCTAAGTAGTTAAACACTTCGGGCATATCTGGTCTTATAGACAGCGCTTGCGAAAAATCGTTCCGCGCTAATGCCCGCAGACCTAAACTATCATACAACACTCCGCGCTCATATAATAGCTGTGCGCGTTCATCATCGGTGAGAGCGCGACTGGCAAGAATTTGTTCCATGCGCGCCAGTATCACTTCCTGCTGCAGTGTGGGCTGTAAAGGCACTGCAAGAACTTCGTTCTTACGCCAATTGGAGTTGCTGCATCCTGCCAGCGTCAAAGCTGTCGCAACAAAACACCAGCGCAGAAAAGGCTTCATTTCCCACTCCCGAATACAAACATTGGGATAACCATCCTGTCATCCGCCTGCTGTGCACAAGGATTCCCGCCCTCGCGATGATACAAACGCCCCTCTCTGCCAGGCAGAGAGGGGCAAATCAGCAACGACTTATTCAGCAGCGTCAGGCGTGGTCACCGCGACAGCTTCTTCAGCCTGCGGCTTAGATTCTGTCGCTTCTTTGATGCTCAGACGTACACGGCCCTGGCGATCAACTTCCATCACCTTAACCGGTACTTCCTGACCCATCTGCAGATAGTCGGTCACTTTCTCAACGCGCTTATCAGCGATTTGTGAAATGTGAACCAGACCTTCTTTACCGCCGCCGATTGCAACGAAGGCGCCGAAGTCAACGATACGGGTCACTTTACCACTGTAAACGCGGCCAACTTCGATCTCTGCGGTAATCTCTTCGATACGACGAATCGCTTCTTTCGCTTTCAGACCATCGGTCGCAGCGATTTTCACGGTGCCGTCATCTTCAATTTCAATCGTTGTGCCGGTCTCTTCGGTCAGTGCACGAATCACTGAGCCGCCTTTACCGATCACATCTTTGATCTTGTCAGAGCTGATTTTGATGGTGTAAATGCGTGGTGCGAATTCAGAAATCTCAGTACGCGGTGTGCTGATAGCCTGTTCCATAACGCCCAGAATGTGCAGACGCGCACCTCGGGCCTGGTTCAGCGCTTCCTGCATGATTTCACGCGTGATGCCTTCGATTTTGATGTCCATCTGCAGCGCGGTGATACCTTCACGGCTACCGGCTACTTTGAAGTCCATGTCGCCCAGGTGATCTTCATCGCCCAGGATGTCAGACAGAACAACAAACTTCTCATCTTCTTTCACCAGACCCATTGCGATACCGGCAACGGCGGCTTTGATTGGCACACCTGCATCCATCAGCGCCAGTGAGGCACCACAGACAGAGGCCATTGAAGAAGAGCCGTTAGATTCGGTGATTTCAGAAACAACACGAATGGTGTAAGGGAAATCTTCCGCTTTAGGCATTACCGCTAACACGCCGCGCTTCGCCAGACGACCGTGACCAATCTCACGACGCTTCGGCGAACCTACCATGCCGGTTTCGCCAACAGAGTATGGAGGGAAGTTGTAATGGAACAGGAAGCTGTCGGTACGTTCGCCCATCAGCTCATCAAGGTTCTGCGCATCGCGGGTCGTACCCAGCGTTGCAGTAACCAGTGCCTGCGTCTCACCACGAGTGAACAGTGATGAACCGTGTGTACGTGGCAATACGCCAGTACGCACATCCAGACCACGGATCATATCTTTTTCACGACCATCGATGCGTGGCTCGCCATTCAGGATGCGAGTACGAACAACGGTTTTTTCAAGGCTATGCACGATGTCGCCGATTTCTGAACCATCCAGCGTTTCATCTTCAGCCAGCAGCGCAGCGATGGTTTCGTCTTTAATGACGCCAACCTGCGTGTAACGCTCCTGCTTGTCAGTGATGCGGTAAGCATCGCTGATGCGCGCTTCTGCCAGGGCAGCAACACGAGAAATCAGTGCGGTATTGGCCGCTTCTGGCTGCCAGTCCCAGCGTGGTTTGCCCGCTTCAGCAACCAGGGCATTGATGTTTTCGATAACGATCTGCTGCTGGTCATGGCCAAAGACCACGGCGCCCAGCATCTGCTCTTCTGACAGGATCTCAGCTTCAGATTCAACCATCAGAACGGCATTCTGCGTACCGGCAACCACCAGATCCAGACGAGACTGTTTCAGCTCATCTGCGGTTGGGTTCAGGACATATTGATCGTTGATGTAACCAACACGCGCAGAACCAATTGGGCCATTGAACGGCAGACCAGAAAGCGCCAGTGCAGCAGAAGCACCGATCATGGCAACGATGTCCGGATGAACCTGTGGGTTCACAGAGACAACAGTGGCGATAACCTGAACTTCGTTAACAAAACCTTCCGGGAACAGCGGACGAATCGGGCGGTCAATCAGACGCGAAATCAGGGTTTCGCCTTCGCTTGGACGGCCTTCACGACGGAAGAAGCTGCCTGGGATACGACCAGCAGCGTAAGTACGCTCCTGATAGTTCACGGTCAGTGGGAAGAAATCCTGACCTGGTTTAGATTTTTTCTGACCTACTACAGTGACGAATACTGCAGTATCGTCCATGCTCACCATGACAGCGGCTGTCGCCTGGCGAGCCATCATGCCGGTTTCCAGCGTGACGGTATGTTGACCATATTGGAATTTGCGTACGATCGGATTCAGCAAAATCAAAGTCCTTAACTTCGGGGCATGGCTATCTGTAGCCCGCCATTGATTACCAATCTTCAGTTGCATCCTCGCGACTAATGACAACCCTCGACCGCCCCTGCGGTAAAGCCTCTCATTAGCCGCGCGAAATTCTGCAAACTAAAGATCACACTAAGCAACAATACATCAGTTTGGTCCGGATTGCTGCCGATTGCTCGAAAAAAGGGGCCATAAAGGCCCCCTCTTCACGAAACTCGCACAAATCTGATCGTAAGCTGCACAGAGTGCAAAAGCCCGCATAATGCCCCGACGATCAGATTCTTCAGACTTAGCGACGCAGACCGAGACTTTCGATCAGGCTGCTGTAGCGTGCAACGTCTTTACGCTTCAGGTAGTCCAGCAGCTTACGACGCTGAGATACCATGCGCAGCAGACCGCGGCGGCTGTGGTGGTCTTTTTTGTGCTCAGAGAAGTGACCCTGCAGATGAGTAATCTGCGCGGTCAACAGGGCAACCTGAACTTCAGTTGAACCGCTGTCGTTAGCACCACGGCCATATTTAGCAACGATCTCTGCTTTAGCTTCTACGCTTAGAGACATAATAAACTCCAGTAATAAATGAATGTATGGGTGCCGATCTCTAATTCAGCATCCCGCTTTAAAGCCGCGCTATTCTACTCTGCGCCCGATAGCAACGCAAATGCCCCATCAGCGAAAAGTGAACGCCTGGCTCAATCCTGATACTCAACCACCAGACGACGCGGCGCAAGCCGGCCATCGTCGGCAATTTCTGCCATACCGATAAACTTACGCGCTTCGCCTTCCGATACCCTTACCAGCCCCTGCGCAGGCGCATTACTGGCCTGTACCGGCTGTCCCTGGCGGAAGAAATCTGCCACGGCAGGCGGGATATTCACTTCAGGGAAATCAGAGGCGGGGCTGTCCATCGGCAACAACAGCGGATCGAGCTGCGTTTCCAGTGGGATGCCGGCTTCTGTGGCTTCCGTCAGCAGGGTATTGAGCTGTTCCAGCGTCACCATCCTTTCATACGGATAACGGGCAACCTGAACGCGACGCAGCATAATCACGTGCGCACCGCATCCCAGCTTTTCGCCCAGGTCATCGATGATGGTACGGATATAGGTGCCTTTGGAGCAGTGAATTTCCAGCTCCAGCTCATTATCCTGCCAGCGAATAAATTGCAGCTCATAGACAGTGATCGGACGCGGTTCACGCGCAATCTCAATGCCCTGACGCGCATATTCATATAGCGGGCGTCCCTGATGCTTCAGTGCCGAAAACATAGAAGGCACCTGCAGCGTTTCGCCGCGGAAGCTCTCCAGAGCACTGTCCAGATCGGCCTGGCTGAAGCTGACCGGACGCGTCTGCACGATGTTGCCATCGGCGTCTGACGTGTCGGTCCGCTCGCCCAGTCGGGCAATCACGCGGTAGCGTTTGTCGGAATCGAGCAGATACTGCGAAAACTTAGTCGCTTCACCCAGGCAGATCGGCAACATGCCGGTAGCCAGAGGATCCAGCGCGCCGGTATGTCCTGCGCGATTCGCGTTAAAGATACGCTTCACTTTCTGCAGGACATCATTCGACGAGACGCCTTGTGGCTTATCCAGCAACAACACGCCATGGACGTCGCGACCGCGACGACGCGGACGACTCATTACGCCTCCTCGTCATCGCCAGTGGCATCCGGACCACGGCGCTCAGTATCGTTCTTCACGACGCTGGTGACGAGATTGGACATGCGCATCCCTTCGACTAACGAGTTGTCGTAGAAGAAAGTCAGCTCAGGCACGATACGCAGACGCATCGCTTTGCCCAGCAGAATGCGGATATAACCTGACGCTTCTTTCAGCGCTTTCAGGCCATGTTTAATCGCTTCTTCATCTTTGTCGTTGAGAAAAGTCACGAACACTTTTGCGTAAGCGAGATCGCGTGAGACTTCAACGCCTGATACGGTGACCATCATGCCAAGACGTGGATCTTTGATCTCACGCTGCAGGATCATCGCAATCTCTTTTTGCAGCTCTTGTGAAACGCGCTGCGGGCGACCAAATTCTTTCGCCATCATTATTTCTCCCAAATAATTCGGGAGGCCAGAGGCCTCCCAAATTGCAACACATCAGCAGTCTATTACTCGATGGTGCGTTTAATTTCGATGATTTCAAACACTTCGATCATATCGCCAACGCGAACGTCGTTGTAGTTCTTCACGCCGATACCGCACTCCATGCCGTTACGCACTTCGTTGACGTCATCTTTAAAGCGACGCAGAGATTCCAGCTCGCCTTCGTAAATCACCACGTTGTCGCGCAGGACACGGATTGGATTGTGACGCTTGATGTTACCTTCCGTCACCATACAACCGGCAATCGCGCCAAACTTCGGTGATTTGAACACATCGCGCACCGCAGCCAGACCGATGATCTGCTGTTTGTACTCTGGTGCCAGCATGCCGCTCATCGCCGCTTTAACTTCGTCAATCAGGTTATAGATGACAGAGTAGTAGCGCAGATCCAGGCTTTCTGCGTCAATGACGCGACGCGCAGAGGCATCGGCACGAACGTTGAAGCCAAGGAGGATGGCGTTAGAGGCCGCAGCCAGGGTCGCATCGGTTTCGGTAATCCCGCCCACGCCTGAACCAACAATCTTCACCTTCACTTCGTCGGTGGAGAGTTTCTGCAGGGAGTCGGAGATTGCTTCCACAGAGCCCTGAACGTCAGCTTTCAGAACGATGTTCAGTTCAGACACTTCGCCTTCGGTCATGTTAGCAAACATGTTCTCGAGCTTAGATTTCTGCTGGCGAGCCAGTTTAACTTCGCGGAATTTGCCCTGACGATAGAGCGCAACTTCACGTGCTTTCTTCTCGTCACGTACCACGGTCGCTTCATCACCCGCAGCCGGCACGCCGGACAGGCCCAGAATCTCAACCGGGATAGATGGACCCGCTTCCATGACTTCGCGACCCAGTTCGTCACGCATTGCACGAACGCGGCCATATTCGAAACCACAAAGAACGATGTCGCCTTTGTTCAGCGTACCTTCACGTACCAGCACGGTGGCAACCGGACCACGACCTTTGTCGAGGAACGATTCGATCACCACGCCGCTCGCCATACCTTCACGGATAGCGGTCAGTTCCAGCACTTCCGCCTGCAGCAGGATAGCGTTTAACAGGTCATCAATGCCGGTACCCGCTTTCGCAGAGACATTAACGAACATGTTTTCACCGCCCCACTCTTCCGGAATGATACCGTACTGAGTCAGTTCGTTTTTAACACGATCCGGATCCGCTTCTGGCTTATCGCACTTGTTCACTGCAACCACAACCGGCACTTTAGCGGCTTTGGCGTGCTGAATAGCTTCGACAGTCTGTGGCATCACGCCATCGTCTGCTGCAACCACCAGGATAACGATATCGGTCGCCTGCGCACCACGTGCACGCATCGCGGTAAACGCGGCGTGACCCGGGGTATCCAGGAAGGTGACCATACCGTTGTCGGTTTCAACGTGGTAAGCACCGATGTGCTGAGTAATACCGCCCGCTTCGCCAGAGGCGATTTTAGTGGAACGGATATAGTCCAGCAGGGACGTTTTACCGTGGTCGACGTGGCCCATGATGGTGACAACCGGAGCACGAGACTCCTGCGCAGCATCAGTATCACGATCGTCCATTACCGCTTCTTCCAGCTCGTTCTCACGACGCAGGGTCACTTTGTGGCCCATCTCTTCGGCAACGAGCTGTGCAGTTTCCTGGTCGATGACCTGGTTGATGGTCGCCATGGCGCCCATTCTCATCATCGCTTTAATGACCAGAGAACCTTTCACCGCCATTTTGTTAGCCAGTTCGGCTACGGTGATGGTTTCGCCAATCACAACATCGCGGTTAACGGCCTGCGCTGGCTTGTTGAAGCCCTGCTGCAGTGCGCTAGGTTTGCGATGCTTGCCGCCTTTACCGCCACGAACCTGCGCACGCGCTTCTTCACGGTCAGTTTTGGCTTCAGAGTGTTTGTTGCCTTTTTTCGCCGGACGCGCAGCTTTAGCAGTAGTACGCGCACGCGCACGACCTGCTTCAACCTGGCGGTCGTTTTCGTCTTCCGCCTGACGGGCATGGGTCGAAGTGGTGACGTGATAGTCGCCTTTATCCTCTTCTTCCGGTTTTTCCCATTCAGCTGATTTCTCTTCAGCCAGACGGCGGGCTTCTTCTGCTACGAGGCGGGCAGCCTCTTCAAGCTTACGGCGGGCTTCTTCTTCAGCTTTACGCTTCAGTTCGGCAGCTTCAGCTTCGCGACGGGCTTTGTCTGATTGCGCAGCCCTGGTCACTTCGTCGGTAGGTTGATTTGTCACTTTGTCATTTTCCGCTGCTGCACGTTTGGCCTTGTCAGCGGCTTCGCGCCTGGCTTTATCTTCGGCTTCACGTTGCGCTTTCTGTTCAGCTTCGCGACGGGCTTTTTCTTCAGCCTCGCGTTGCGCCTGCTCTTCCGCTTCACGCTGCGCCTCGGCTTCAGCTTCTGCCTGAGCTTGCTCAGCCTCTGCATCACCCTTCACATAGGTACGCTTTTTGCGGACTTCAATTTGCACCGACTTACTTTTACCCCCGGTGCCTGGAATATTCAAGGTGCTGCGCGTTTTACGCTGCAGCGTCAGCTTAGCTGAACCGACCTGACCGTGTTCACGGTTCAGATGAGATAGTAAGGTTTCTTTCTCTTGCTGGGTCACTGCGTCATTTTCAGACTTAGGGATCCCCGCATCAGCAAATTGCTGTACCAGGCGATCGACCGGAGTCTGAATTTCTGCGGCCAGCGATTTTACGGTTACATCTGTCATGCTGTTCCTTCCTGTTATTACGCGTCATCGCCGAACCAGCAGATATTACGTGCGGCCATAATCAGCGCGCCGGCTTGTTCATCAGACATGCCTTCAATATCCGTCAGATCGTCAACACCTTGCTCAGCGAGATCTTCCAGCGTGCAAACGCCTTTCGACGCCAGGCGGAACGCCAGCGCACGATCGAGGCCTTCAAGATTCAGAAGATCCTCAGCGGGCTCCTGATTTCCAAGACTCTCTTCTTTCGCCAGTGCCAGGGTGGTTAACGCATTTTTTGCTCGTTCACGCAGGGCTTCAATGGTCTCTTCGTCGAGGCCGTCGACTTCCAGCAGCTCGTTGATTGGCACGTATGCCAGCTCTTCCAGCGAGGAGAAGCCCTCTTCCACCAGTACGGTGGCGAACTCTTCGTCGATGTCGAGATGTTTAGTGAACATATCGATCGCTGCATGTGCTTCAGCCTGATGCTTAGCCTGCAGATCATCGACGGTCATCACGTTCAGCTCCCAGCCACTCAGCTGTGAAGCGAGACGCACGTTTTGGCCGTTACGGCCGATCGCCTGAGCCAGATTGCCAGCTTCTACGGCGATATCCATGGTGTGGTTATCTTCATCAACCACGATTGACGCCACATCGGCCGGAGCCATGGCGTTAATAACAAACTGCGCCGGGTTATCGTCCCACAGCACGATATCGATACGCTCGCCACCCAGTTCACTGGAAACTGCCTGAACACGCGCGCCGCGCATGCCCACACAGGCACCCACCGGATCAATACGTTTGTCGTTGGTTTTGACTGCAATTTTAGCGCGCGAACCCGGATCACGAGCAGCGGCTTTAATTTCAATCAGTTCTTCGCCAATTTCTGGCACCTCGATGCGGAACAGTTCAATCAGCATTTCTGGTTTAGAACGCGTCACGAACAGCTGCGCGCCACGCGCTTCCGGACGTACAGAGTAGAGTACGCCACGAATACGGTCGCCTGGACGGAAGTTTTCACGCGGCAGCATATCTTCGCGCAGAATCACCGCTTCGGCATTGCTGCCTAAGTCGAGGGAGATGTTGTCGCGGTTAACTTTCTTCACCACGCCCGTGATAATTTCGCCTTCCTGCTCACGGAACTGATCAACCACCATTGCGCGCTCAGCTTCGCGCACTTTTTGCACGATAACCTGCTTAGCAGTCTGGGTGGTGATACGGTCAAAGGTGACCGATTCAATCTGATCTTCGACATATTCGCCCAGATTGAATGCTTCATCTTCGAAGCGGGCCGCATCCAGCGTGATCTCGCGCGTCGGCTGTGTCACCTCTTCTACGATTTCCCAGCGGCGGAAAGTATCGAAATCGCCACTGCGGCGATCAATGCTGACGCGTACCTCAATTTCCTGCTCATACTTTTTCTTGGTCGCAGTCGCCAGCGCGCTCTCCAGCGCTTCGAAGATTTTCTCACGCGGCAGGGCTTTTTCGTTAGAAACGGCTTCTACAACAGCTAAGATCTCTTTGTTCATCCTGGTTAGCCTCAATCCGGACTTTTAAAAGTGGGGGACCAGGTTCGCTTTCTGAATATTACTCAGCGCGAACACTTCATCGCTACCCTCAACGTGCACCGTGATCATCTCGCCATCAACTGACTTAATGGTTCCCTGCCATTTACGGCGGTTCTGAACGGCCATACGCAACACCAGACTCACTTCTTCACCCATAAAGCGGGTGTAGTGTTCTGCAGTGAACAGAGGACGATCGAGTCCCGGTGAAGAGACTTCTAGGTTGTAAGGGACCGTAATGGGATCTTCAACATCCATTACCGCACTTACCTGGTGGCTGACATCGGCGCAATCATCGACATTGATGCCATCTTCACTATCAATATAGATGCGCAGGATAGATGTGCGACTACGAACGAATTCAATTCCAACCAGTTCGTAACCCAGCGCTTCTACGGGAGCCGATACCAACTCTGTCAATTTTTGCTCTAATGTGGACAAGCCCACCCCCAAGACATAAAAAAAGGGCCTATAGCCCAGTATTACGATTCGCTAATAACAAAAAACCCCGAATATTCGGGGCTTTTAATCACTGGACCCTGTATGCCGCAATGCGGCCCGGACTCCATCCAAAGAATTTTCTTTCAAAAAATAACCGTGAATGCGTCCGTCGATGCATACAGTATATTTGAAAAAGAACTCAAAGGGAAAATTGGTTGCGGGGGCCGGATTTGAACCGACGACCTTCGGGTTATGAGCCCGACGAGCTACCAGGCTGCTCCACCCCGCGTCCGAAAACGTGGCGAATAATACGCCAGACCTGCATAAAATGCAAGGGATACTACTATTTGGTACCGAGGACGGGACTTGAACCCGTAAGCCCAATCGGGCACTACCACCTCAAGGTAGCGTGTCTACCAATTCCACCACCACGGCACTGCACTGACCACAACGATTCGTTGTGCTGACGACCTTACTTAGGAATATCGCTGCCCGGCGTTACCGGTTGAGCTGGCTTTTCAGTCTGTTGAGAAGACTGCGCCGGCGCAGAAAGATTTTCCCACTCGCTTCCTTTAGACGCTTTATTGCTGTTCAGATTACCCAGAACCAGGCTGATGATGAAAAACAGCGCTGCTAAGATGCCGGTTGTACGAGTCATGAAATTACCTGAGCCCGAAGAACCAAACACCGTACCGGATGCGCCTGCACCGAATGAGGCTCCCATATCAGCGCCTTTGCCTTGCTGCAGCATGATCATACCCACGAGGGCGATAGCTACAATAAGGAAAACTACTAAAAGAGCTTGGTACATATCATCCTGTTCCTTGCACGGTAATCGTACAGTTAAAGCTTCAACCAGTATTGATGGGGAGTCTCGTCATCACCCATCAGAAGCGGGTGTGAATACTAACCAAAGGCGCATATCTCTGCAAGTGCAATTTTTACTACCCACACTGTTTGCAGAAAAAAACGCCATCCCGGTGATTTTACAGGCAGTTCAGCACTCTGCAGACCGCCTGTTACGGTTTTAAACGGCCTTGACCTGGTCGGCGATGCGATTCGCCAGTTCGGTGACCTGCGCCTCATTTTCGCCTTCGACCATGACACGAATCAATGGCTCAGTACCTGATTTACGCAGCAGAACGCGTCCGCGACCCGCCAGCGCTTTTTCCACGTCGGCCGTGACAGCTTTTACCGCGTCACTCTGAAGCGGATCATGCTCGCCCGCAAAGCGTACGTTAACCAGGACCTGCGGCAGCATCTTCATGCCACTACAGAGATCGTGCAGGCTCATGTGATTGCGCACCATCGCAGTGAGCACTTGCAAACTTGCAACGATACCGTCACCGGTCGTGGTTTTATCCAGCAGAATAACATGACCGGAGTTCTCTGCACCCAGACGCCAGCCCTTCTCCTGCATCTTCTCCAGTACATAACGGTCACCGACTTTGGCACGGGTAAATGGAATGCCAAGCTGTTTCAGCGCTAATTCCAGCCCCATGTTACTCATCAGGGTACCTACCACGCCGCCGCGCAGCTGTCCCTGACGCAGTGCTTCACGCGCAATGATGTAGAGGATCTGGTCGCCATCAACTTTGTCACCCAGATGATCAATCATCATGATGCGATCGCCGTCACCGTCGTAGGCCAGGCCGATATCGGCCTTCTCCGCCAGCACGCGCTGCTGCAGCAGTTTGAGGTCGGTGGCACCGCACTCTTTGTTGATGTTCATGCCGTCTGGCTGGACACCGATAGCAATCACCGTCGCGCCCAGTTCACGCAATACATTCGGCGCAATGTGATAGGTGGCACCATTGGCGCAGTCGACCACAATTTTCAGGCCATTCAGATTCAGTTCGCTGGGGAACGTCCCTTTGCAGAACTCAATGTAACGCCCTGCTGCATCGACGATGCGGCTGGCGCGGCCTAACTGCGCTGATTCAACGCAGGTAATCGGCTTTTCCATCTCCAGCTCAATTGCCTCTTCAACATCGTCAGGCAGTTTGGTGCCCTCGGACGAGAAGAATTTAATTCCGTTGTCGTCAAACGGGTTATGTGACGCTGAAATCACAATGCCCGCCTCTGCGCGGAAGGTACGGGTCAGATAGGCGATGGCTGGTGTCGGCATCGGGCCGGTAAAGGCGGCCGTCAGGCCCGCCGCGGCGAGACCAGCTTCCAGCGCCGACTCCAGCATATAGCCAGAGATACGGGTATCTTTACCGATGATGATTTTCTTTGAACCGTGGCGCGCCAGCACTTTACCTGCGGCCCAGCCCAGCTTCAGGACGAAATCAGGAGTGATGGGTGCTTCACCGACTTTGCCGCGAATGCCGTCTGTACCGAAATATTTACGATTACTCATGATACTCCTTTTGCTCTTCGGGTCGCTTCGACCACGCGCATCGCTTCAGCCGTCTCTTTTACATCATGGGCGCGAATAATCTGCGCGCCCTGCATTGCAGCAATCACCGCGCAACTCAGGCTGCCGGTTAAACGCTGTGACGGGCCGACGTTTAACAGCTGGCCAATCATCGATTTACGCGACATCCCCACTAACAGCGGCAGGCCGAAGTGGTGAAAATCGCCAAGATGAGCCAGCAGTTCATAATTGTGGCTGAGATTTTTACCGAAACCGAAGCCCGGGTCGAGTATCAGACGCTCTTTTTTAATGCCCGCCGTTTCGCAGCGCGCTATCTGCTGAGCGAAGTAAGTGTCCACTTCGCTTAAAATATTTTCATAAACCGGTGCCTGCTGCATGGTGCGCGGTTCGCCCTGCATATGCATTAAACAGACAGGCAGTCCGGTCACGGCTGCGGCTTCCAGCGCTCCGGGTTCAGAAAGGGAACGCACGTCGTTAATGATGTGAGCACCCACTCGCGCGGCTTCCCGGATGACGTCAGCTTTAGAGGTGTCCACTGAAATCCAGACTTCGAAACGCTGGGCAATGGCATCGATGACCGGAATCACCCGCTCCAGCTCCTCCTCCACACTCACTTCATCCGCGCCAGGACGGGTTGATTCTCCGCCCACATCGATGATGGTTGCGCCTGCATTGACCATCTCATTGGTATGCGTCAGCGCATCCACCAGCGCATTATGCTTTCCACCATCTGAAAAGGAGTCCGGCGTGACGTTGAGAATGCCCATCACATGAGGAAAAGATAAATCGAGATGGGAATCACGGGCGAACAACTTCATGGCGGAAACTCCTTGCTGATCAATATCTGGATGTAAAAAACCCCGGACCAGCCGGGGTTTTGTCTGACGATGTTGCGTCTTATTTGTTGTACTGCTCTGACATGGTATTGCCTGGGTTTGGCGTACGCGGTTCATCAACCGGACGTGGCGCCTTTGGCGTACCGTTGCTGTCTGAGTTGCTGCCTGGATCTTCCCAGCCCGCTGGCGGACGCACTTCGCGGCGCGCCATCAGGTCATCGATCTGCGGCGCATCAATGGTTTCATACTTCATCAGCGCGTCTTTCATCGCGTGAAGGATGTCCATGTTCTCACCCAGAATCTGACGAGCACGCTGGTAGTTGCTGTCGATCAGGTGCTTAACTTCCTGGTCGATGATGCGGGCCGTTTCATCAGACATATGTTTCGCTTTCGCGACAGAACGTCCGAGGAACACTTCACCCTCTTCTTCTGCATAGAGCAACGGACCCAGTTTTTCAGAGAAGCCCCACTGCGTCACCATGTTACGCGCCAGATTGGTCGCAACTTTAATATCGTTGGACGCACCGGTAGAAACCCGTTCTGCACCGTAGATGATCTCTTCTGCCAGACGACCGCCGTAAAGCGTTGAGATCTGGCTTTCCAGTTTCTGACGGCTGGCGCTGATCGCGTCGCCTTCAGGCAGGAAGAAGGTCACACCCAGTGCGCGACCGCGCGGGATAATCGTTACTTTATGAACCGGGTCATGCTCTGGCACCAGGCGACCAATAATGGCGTGGCCTGCTTCGTGGTAGGCAGTTGACTCTTTCTGCGATTCCGTCATCACCATGGAGCGACGTTCCGCACCCATCATGATTTTGTCTTTCGCTTTCTCGAACTCTACCATCGAAACCACACGCTTGTTTGAACGGGCCGCGAACAGCGCTGCTTCGTTAACAAGGTTGGCCAGATCGGCACCCGAGAAGCCTGGCGTACCACGTGCAATGATTGCTGCATCAATATCTGTAGCCAGTGGCACACGACGCATATGTACTTTCAGGATCTGCTCACGACCGCGAACATCTGGCAGGCCAACTACAACCTGACGGTCAAAGCGACCTGGACGCAGCAGCGCAGGGTCCAGTACGTCAGGACGGTTAGTTGCGGCGATAACGATAATACCTTCGTTACCTTCGAAACCATCCATCTCAACCAGCATCTGGTTCAGCGTCTGCTCACGTTCGTCATGTCCACCGCCTAAACCGGCGCCACGCTGACGACCGACGGCGTCGATCTCATCGATAAAGATGATGCACGGAGCCGCTTTTTTGGCCTGCTCGAACATGTCACGCACACGGGATGCACCGACACCAACAAACATTTCCACAAAGTCAGAACCGGAGATGGTAAAGAAAGGCACCTTCGCTTCACCGGCAATCGCTTTTGCCAGCAAGGTTTTACCGGTACCCGGTGGCCCCACCATCAGAACGCCTTTTGGAATCTTACCGCCCAGCTTCTGGAAACGGCTTGGCTCACGCAGATATTCCACCAGCTCAGCAACTTCATCTTTCGCTTCGTCACAACCGGCTACGTCGGCGAAAGTGGTTTTAATCTGGTCTTCCGTCAACATGCGGGCTTTGCTCTTGCCGAAGGACATCGCGCCCTTACCGCCGCCGCCCTGCATCTGACGCATAAAGAAGATCCACACACCGATCAGCAGCAACATCGGGAACCACGAAATGAAGATTGAAGCCAGCAGGCTTGGTTCTTCCGGCGGTTCGCCAACCACTTTGACGTTTTTGGTCAAGAGGTTATCGAGCAACTTGGGATCGTTGACAGGAATGTAGGTCGTGTATTTATTGCTGTCTTTTTTAACGACGTTAATTTCACGCCCGTTAATACGTGCCTCGCGGACCTGATCCTGGTTCACTTCCGACAGGAAGGTTGAATAATCAACCCGACGGCCATTCGACTCGCTGGGCCCAAAGCTCTGGAATACTGACATCAGCACGACCGCGATGACTAACCAGAGAATCAGGTTTTTCGCCATGTCACTCAAGGGATTAACCTCATATTACAACGGTGTTAACAGATAGCGTAGGGTACTATAGATCCCGCATACATGGAATCGCAGCAAAACTGCGGACTTCTCCAGCAATTTGGTTATAGTTTGCGCCCAGTCGCCACAATATACACTTCACGTGAACGTGAACGTGAAGCGTCCGGCTTACGAATTTTCACTTTCGTAAACAGGGAGCGAATTTCCCGCAGGTATTCATCGAAGCCATCTCCCTGAAACACTTTCACTACAAAACTGCCGCCAGGTGCCAGGATATCCCGACACATCTCCAGCGCCAGCTCGACTAAATACATCGACCGGGGAATATCTACGGCAGGTGTACCACTCATATTCGGCGCCATATCGGACATGACAACCTGAACTTTTTGATCGCCAACGCGTTCAAGCAGCGCATTGACTACCGATTCTTCACGAAAATCGCCCTGAAGGAAATCGACACCGACTATCGGATCCATTGGCAGGATATCACAGGCAATGACTCGCCCTTTGTTCCCAATTTGCTGTACCACATATTGCGACCAGCCACCGGGGGCAGCTCCCAGATCTACCACGGTCATGCCGGGTTTGAACAGCTTGTCACCCTGTTGTATTTCATCAAGTTTAAACCAGGCGCGCGAGCGCAACCCTTTTTTATGCGCCTGGAGCACATATTTATCGCTAAAGTGTTCCTGAAGCCAGCGGCCGGAGCTGGCCGAACGCTTTTTACCCGTCATAATATTTCCAACTAAATCGTCATCGTAGCGATAAACCTGCACGCAATGGGTTGCGTCGATTTGGTGATATACCCGAGATGGCGGTAGAATGAACCGTTTTCAATCCCTGAGTAAGTAAAAAACTACGATGAATCTAAGTACCAAACAAAAACAGCACCTCAAGGGCCTCGCCCATCCGCTCAAGCCAGTGGTTATGCTGGGTGGCAATGGCCTGACTGAAGGCGTGCTGGCCGAAATCGAGCAGGCTCTGTCGCATCACGAACTGATCAAGGTAAAAATTGCCTCGGAAGATCGTGAAACGAAACAGCTGATCGTTGAGGCTATCGTGCGTGAGACCGGTGCCAGCAACGTACAGGTGATCGGCAAAACGCTGGTGCTGTATCGCCCCTCTAAAGAGAGCAAAATTTCTCTGCCACGCTAAGTGGGCAAAGAAAGTGACATGCTCTTACCTCAGATAAAAGGCCGCAATGCGGCCTTTTTCCTTTCTTTACATTGTGCTTTAACGCTTTTCAAAGCGTAGCAACATCTTAAAGGTATTCCACCTTCAGGATTTCATACTCAACGTCGCCGCCCGGGGTTTTAACGATAGCCACGTCATCGGCCTCTTTACCCACCAGGCCACGCGCCATCGGCGAATTGACCGAAATCAGATTTTGCTTAAAGTCCGCTTCGTCATCGCCCACAATGCGATACGTCGCTTCTTCGTCGGTTTCGACGTTCAGCACGGTAACGGTTGCACCGAAAATCACGCGTCCGGTTTTCGGCATCTGAGTGACGTCGATAACCTGCGCATTGGAGAGTTTGGCTTCAATCTCCTGAATACGACCTTCGCAAAAACCCTGCTCTTCACGTGCAGCGTGATATTCCGCGTTCTCTTTTAAATCGCCATGTTCGCGTGCGTCAGCGATAGAGGCGATAATGCGCGGGCGCTTCACGGTTTTCAGCTCGTTCAGCTCTTCGCGCAATCTTTCAGCGCCTCTTAACGTCATCGGAATCTGATTCATTTAAGCTCCTCGCCATCTTTCCTGTTTAACGATGTCATCCTGACCGGTGACTGCAGAAAAAAGCGTTCTGCGGCGCATTAGCCCGTTTTGCAAATAAAAGAATCCTGACCCGGAGATGCTTCCAGGCCAGAAAAGAGTTTTGCAATTTGATACGTATTTTACCCCAGAGTTCCCTGCGGGTCATCGTTTACTTTGCACCGTCCAGCGACGTAGTATTGACGCCCTCACCTGCCAGTTACCGCGAGATTATGCGATTTTCACGACTTGTTACCGGATTAAGCTGCGCATTTATGCTGCAGGCACACGCAGCGCCAGTTGATGAATACATGCAGTACCTGCCAGACGGTGCCAATCTGGCGCTGATGGTGCAGAAAGTAGGCGCATCAACCCCGATTATTGATTATCACGGAAAACAGATGGCCCTGCCCGCCAGTACCATGAAAGTGGTAACGGCGCTGGCAGCATTGCTGGAGCTGGGTGGCGACTTCCGTTTTCAGACCACTTTTGAGACTCGCGGCGCCATTATCGATGGCACACTGAACGGCGATTTAGTCGCACGTTTCGGCGGTGATCCCACCTTAAGCCGGCAGGATCTGCGCAACATGGTGGCGGCGATAAAGAAGCAGGGCATTAACCATATCAAAGGCAATCTGGTTATCGACACCTCCGTTTTTGCCAGTCACGACATGGCGCCGGGCTGGCCGTGGAATGATATGACTCAGTGCTTCAGCGCCCCGCCGGGTGCGGCAATCGTTGATAAAAACTGCTTCTCGGTGTCGCTCTACAGTGCTAATACGCCGGGTGAGAATGCCTTTGTGCGCATCGCCTCCTATTATCCGGCGCATATGTACAGCCAGGTGCGTACCATTGGCCGCAACAGCGGCGAAGGGCAATATTGCGAGCTGGATGTGGTGCCGGGCGAGCTGAACCGCTACACCCTCACGGGCTGTATGCGCCAGCGCGCGGAACCGCTGCCGCTGGCATTTGCGGTGCAGGATGGCGCGGCCTGGGCTGGCGAAATACTCAAGGCAGAACTGCGGTCGTCTGAGATTGACTACAGCGGGCATCTGGTAAGACAGACACAGGTCACTGAACCAGGTACGGTGCTGGCATCGACCCAGTCCGCGCCGCTGCATACGCTGCTGCACACCATGCTGAAGAAGTCAGACAACATGATTGCCGACACGGTGTTTCGCACCATTGGTCATCACTACTTCAATGTGCCCGGCACGTTCCGCGCCGGACAGGATGCCGTTCGCCGCATCCTGAAAGCCAAAGCCAATGTCGACATGGGTAATAGCATTCAGGTGGATGGTTCCGGTCTCTCCCGCCATGACCTGATTTCGCCGCAAACCATGATGCAGGTTTTGCAGTTTATTGCGAAGAATGACAATACGCTGGATTATATTTCGATGCTGCCGCTGGCAGGTTACGACGGCACGCTGCAGTATCGCGGCGGGCTGCATGAGGCGGGGCTGGATGGCAAAGTCTCGGCGAAAACCGGTTCACTGCAGGGCGTCTATAACCTGGCGGGCTTTATTACTACTTCCAGTGGCGCGCGGGTGGCATTCGTTCAGTTTCTTTCCGGTTATGCGGTCCCGCCGGAAGATCAGCGTACCCGCCGTATTCCGCTGGTGCGATTTGAGAGCCGTCTCTACCGCGATATCAATCAGAACAACTGATTATTCAGTCATAAAAAAAGCGCAGCGGTCAGGTCAACCGCTGCGCTTTTTATTGCCTGTCCATCAGAAGCGGGTGTTCACGCTCATATAATAAGTGCGGCCCGACTCGTTAAAGGTATTGGCCCCTGCGCCATAGAGCCACGCTCCGGTGGTGGCATTGCCGGTGGTCTGCGCGTTGCCCTGACGGAAATGACGCTTGTCGAACAGGTTGTCGATACCCACGGTGACGCTGGCATATTTATTAACGTCATAGGTGCCGCTCATGCCTACAACCGAATAGGGGCTAACCTGATCGGTGGCGCTACCGGTGACGGCGTTACCTTTATAGTCATATTTCTTCGGTACCTGTTTACCGTACCAGGTCAGCGTCGTTTGCAGGGAGAGGTCCTGCATCGCCTGCCAGCTCAGCGTCGAATTGAGCGTATATTCCGGAATAATCGACAGACGATCGCCAGTCTCTTTATTCTTACTCTGCAGCATGTAAGTGAAGTTATTGTTCCAGGTCACGCTGTCGGAGAACGGAACATTGACCGTGCCTTCCAGCCCCTCGACGACCGCTTTTGGCACATTTTCCCATTTGTAGATGTCGGTTTTGCCGTTAGATGCGGTGCCGGTTGGCGCCGTGCCAGCCTCGATCTTGTTACGGTAGTCGTTGCGGAACCAGGTCAGGCCCGCCTGGTAGCCGTCGCGCTTCCATTCGACCCCAATCTCTTTATTGATGCTGTTTTCCGCTTTCAGATCGTCATTACCCATCAGATAACAGGCTCCGGCACTGGCGGCGCAGCCCTGACCGTTGCTGTAGAGCAGATAGTTCGGGTTGGTCTGATAGAGGCTCGGGGCTTTGTAGGCGCGCGCAATGCCCATTTTCAGGGTGAACTCAT
This sequence comes from Pantoea sp. paga, assembly GCF_007558755.1. Classification (NCBI taxonomy): domain Bacteria; kingdom Pseudomonadati; phylum Pseudomonadota; class Gammaproteobacteria; order Enterobacterales; family Erwiniaceae; genus Pantoea; species Pantoea sp. paga. The sequence continues at coordinate 205,302 of NZ_VLTF01000005.1, read as the reverse complement.
CGCCTAATCCCTGTGACAGGTTGAACGACGGGCTCCAGTTATCGCCGACAATCGAATGGTGATCGAAGCGCAGGCCCGGCGTCAGCATGGTGCTGTCGGTCAGCTCAATATTGTCTTCGGCAAACAGCGAGAAGATCTCCGCCTGTGAATAGGGTGTGCGGCCGGTCGTAGCGATACCGGGAATCGTCCCGTAGCTGGCGGCCTGAGTCGTCGATGAAGGATCCTTCATCCGCTGCTGATTCCATTCCGTCCCGAAAGTCGCGGTCTGGTTCACCAGCCATTCAAACGGCACGCTGACCTCACTGTGCAACAACACATCATCCAGCTGGATGGTATTGAAGTTGCTGTTGGCGAAGATGCCTTCGGTGCCGCCCGCCAGCCCCTCATTCAGACGCGCGTTGCGGGTATTCTCATATTGCGCGTAAGTATTGGTGCTGATGCCATTATCCCAGGCACCGGTCCACTTAACAGAAAAGTTCTGCCGATAGAGCCGGTTGGTCTCGTCACCATATTTGCTTTTCACCAGGGCGTTGGTATTGGTGTTCTGCGTGTCCCCGGCATAGAGGTTGCCCTGACGACTGTAACCGGCCCCCACTTCCAGCGTCTGCATCGGCGCAAATGCCCAGCGCAGCAGGCCATGAATATCTTTGTTGATCGAGCCTTCACGGCCCGCCGGGTACGATCCGGCGTAACTGCCGGTGCGGTCTGCGGCGTGCCCTTCATTAATGTCGTAAGCATCAGCCTGCGTTTTTGCCAGTCCGCCATAGAGCCGGAAACTGACATCATCGCCCAGTGGACCTTCAAGGCTGAAGTTGGTGCGACGGGTCGCGCCCTCCTCCTTGTGTTCCGGCACGTTGTAATAGGCGCTCCATGAGCCGTGCCACTGATTATCCATCTCTTTTTTAGTGATGATGTTCACCACGCCGCCCGCTGCACCGTTACCGTAACGGGCTGCTGCCGGACCGCGGATCACCTCAATGCGATCAATGATCTCTGGCGGCACCCAGTTGGTGTCGCCGCGCGTATCACGCTCGCCACGCCAGCCAAGCCGAACCGCGTTGCGGCTGGTCACCGGCAATCCATCAATCAGAATCAGGGTATTTTCCGGCCCCATGCCGCGGATATCGATCTGGCGATTGTTTCCGCGCTGGCCGCTGGTGGAGTTACCGGTCAGATTGACGCCAGGCATGGTGCGGATAATTTCGGCGACATCGCGTGCGGGTGGATGTTTTTTAATTTCGTCGGCGGTGATGGTCGACACGCCAGGTGCCTGCAACGTCTGCTCGGCGGCGGTCACCATCATGGTCTCGTCGTGGAGGGTATCGGAGGTGCTGCTGTCGATGGCCGGTTCGCGGGGGGCTTCGGCAGCCACGGCACCGGCAGAAATGAGAGAGGCGGTGAAACCCAGTTCAATCATAATGGCTAACGAAAGCCGGGATAACTTTTTCATTTTTCTGTTCCTGGAGTGCCGGCGAGGATGCCACTGCCGGCGTGCCGGTAAAAAAGTAATAACCTTGCCTGCAACGTTTTCCCCTTGTCGCCGGGCCAGCGTCAGAACCGCTTTGCATCAGTCTGAAAGCCGGTGCGGCAGAGAGGATGCGCGCGCTCCCTGTCGGGCGGAAACACCCTATTGCAAATGCAAATAATTATCAATACTATTATTCATAACATGCATGACCCTAATCAAGGGTGATCGAAAGATGGCGCGTATGACGTGGTTAAATGAAGAAACCGGCAGTGAACGCTGGTGGCAACAGCAGCAGCAACGGGGCATTCCTCTGGTTGAAGCTGGCGAAAAGGGAACCTGTCAGGTCACCTTTTTCTGGCGCGATCCCCAGGGTGACACGCAGCACTCCGATACCCGGCGCGTCTGGATCAATATTACCGGCGTAACCGATCATCATCATTCTGCGGTCCCCTCCTCATTAACGCCTGTTCCCGATACCGATGTCTGGTGGTGGCAAACCGCCCTGCCCGCTGACTGGCGCGGCAGCTACTGCCTGATTCCTGATAGTCAGGAAGAGACTTTTACCGGGCAGGCCGATATGCAGGCAGTGCGCCAGTGGTGGCGTCAGAAATTCCCGCAGGCGCAAAGCGACCCGCTGAATCCTTTGCGAAGCTGGGCGGGTGGACGCGGAATGAGGGTCTCGCCACTGCACCTGCCACACGCGCCGGATCAGCAGGTGTGGCGTGCGGTTGATGAAGGCCGTGCCGCCGATATTCCGCTGCAACACTATTTGTGGCGCAGCGAACGGCTGGGAAACCAGCGTCAGATCTGGATCTCTGTTACCGGAGACGCCAGTGCAGGCGATCGTCCGCTGGTACTGCTGCTGGATGGTCAGTTCTGGGCACAGAACATGCCGGTTGCCGGCCCGCTTCAGCAACTGACAGAGGCGGGCGAACTGCCCCCTGCGGTCTATGTCATGATCGACATCATCGACCGCGAACACCGCACGCGTGAGCTGACCTGTAACCCTGACTTCTGGCTGGCGATTCAGCACGAGCTGTTGCCGCAGGTTCAGCGCTGGGCGCCGTTTCGTGCCGACAGCACGCTGGTAGCGGGACAGAGTTTTGGCGGCCTTTCTGCCGCTTACGCCACCCTGACCTGGCCGGAAACCTTTGCTGGAGCGATCAGCCTCTCCGGTTCGTTCTGGTGGCCCGCGCGCGGCGACCCCAATGGCTGGCTGCCACAGCAGTTACAACAGGGTTTGCTGCAGGCACCCCCTCGCCGCTTCTACCTGGAAGCGGGAAGACGCGAGCGGCTGATTCTGGCAGCAAACCAGCAGTTTCAGCGCGATCTGACCGCCGCCGGACATCAGGTCAGCTATCACCCGGTTGAAGGCGGCCACGATGCGCTGTGCTGGCGCGGCGGACTGCTGGCAGGCCTTAAAGCCATGTGGCAATAGCCCTGAACCGCTTATATCCCGCCTTCTGCGCGCCACTGAAAGATATCTATGCAGGACAGCGGCGTTAGCGCGCCCGGTGACTGCGGACAGGAGACCGACATGCAACAACTTAACCCTTTCGACGATCCGCAACAGGATTGTCAGGTGCTGAAGAACGATCAGCAGCAGTACAGCCTATGGCCCGCCTTTTGTGCGATTCCGGCAGGATGGCAGCCGGTGTTTGGCCCCGGACCACAGGCTGACTGTCTGAGCTGGCTGAATGAAAACTGGCACGATATCCGTCCGGTTATGACGCAGGACAGAGGCGAAAATGTCTGAGATCACCCTCAACCCGCAGACAGAACAAAAAACGCTGCCACTGGTGGCCGCTCAGCCCGGAATCTGGATCGCTGACCAGCTATCGCCCTATTCCAATGCTTACGCCGTGGCGCATTTTGTCGAACTGCGCGGTGCGCTGAACAGCGCGCTGCTGTCACGGGCCATAATTGCTGGCATGCAGGAAGCGGACACACTGAATATGGCCTTTGGCGAGCTGGAGGGTGAACCGCTACAGTGGCCTGCACCCCAGGCTTTCCGCGAGCCTGAGGTGATCGATCTGCGCGACGCCGCCGATCCTGAGGCCGCAGCACGTGCGCTGATGCAGCAGGATATGACCGGCGATCTGCGGGTGCTGAGCGGCGCGCCGCTCTACCATCACAGCCTGTTTCGGCTGGATGAGGATCACTGGTACTGGTATCAGCGATACCATCATCTGGTGGTCGATGGTTTTAGTTTCACCGCCCTGACCCGCCGTATCGCCAATCTCTACAGCGCCTGGCAGCGCGGCGACACGCCGGAGCCGAGCCCGTTTGTGCCGTTCAGCGACGTCGTTGATGAATATCAGCGCTATCAGCAATCTTCGGGCTGGCAGCGCGATCGCCAGTTCTGGCTGGAGAAAGGGGCGCAGTTACCTGCGCCCGCCTCGTTGTCCGCTCTGCCGCTGGCCGGTCAGAGCGCCAGTACCGACCTGCTGCGCCATACGTTTGCCGTGGATCGCGACACGTTTCAGGCTTTGCTGACGCACACCGGGCAGCACAACCTCAGCGCCGCGGATACCGCCTTTGCGCTGGTGGCGTTATGGCTGGCGCGCCTCACCGGCCAGCATGCGTTCGCCGCCGGTTTCATCTTTATGCGCCGCATCGGCTCGGCCGCGCTTTGCGCCACCGGGCCGGTGATTAACGTGCTGCCAATGGCGGTGCATTACGATCCGACACAGCCGCTGACGGCACTGGCCGGGCGTCTGGCGGGTGAAGTCAAAAAAATGCGTCGTCATCAGCGTTACGATGCTGAACAGGTGCAGCGCGATCTGGGTCGCTCCGGTGACAGCGATCCGCTCTATGGGCCGGTAATCAACCTGAAGATGTTTGATTACCAGCTCGATTTCGCTGGCATCAAAGGCATAACCCATCAACTGGCGTCAGGACCGGTACGCGATCTGGAGATTGCTATCTACCTCAGCGAACAGGGCGACCTGACGCTGGAGTTACTGGCTAATGCACAGCGCTACAGCGACACAACGCTGAAGCAACACGCCAGCCGCTTTGTCCTGCTGCTTCAGCAGCTTGCCGTCCGGCCAGCCAGTGCCTGTGGCGAGCTGGACATGCTGATGCCGGAAGAACATCAGCAGCTCGCGGCGATCAACCAGACTGCCGTAATGCTGCCCGCAGAAACCCTGAGTAGCCTGCTGCTTCGTCAGGCACAGCGTTCGCCGCGCGCTCCGGCACTGGCAGATGAGGGGCATCAGCTTAACTATCAACAGATGCAGCAGCAGGTCGCCGCGCTGGGACAGCAGTTGATTGCGCAGGGAGTGACTCAGGGTGATATCGTCGCCGTAGCGCTGCCGCGTTCAGTCTTTTTATCGCTGGCGCTGCAGGCGATCGTCAGCGTGGGTGCAACCTGGCTGCCGCTCGATACCGGCTATCCGGACGATCGGTTACAGATGATGCTGGAAGATGCCGCGCCGAAAACGCTGATCACCTGCCGTGAACTGGCCGATCGGCTGGCGGCACTCTCACCCGTCGCGCCACTGTTTTACGACGCGCTGTTAACACCCGTTGATAGCGTACTGATGCAGGCCCCATGCCCACAGGATGGCGCATACATCATCTATACCTCCGGCTCGACCGGCCGGCCAAAAGGGGTGCTGGTCAGTCATGAGGCGATCGTCAACCGTCTGTTATGGATGCAGGATCGCTATCCGCTCGGCAGCGATGATGTGGTGTTGCAGAAAACCCCGAGCAGCTTTGATGTTTCGGTATGGGAGTTCTTCTGGCCGCTCATCGTCGGCGCACAGCTGGTGATGGCACCGCCCGATGCTCATCGCGACCCGGACGCGCTGCAGCAGCTGTTTGCCCGCTACCGCGTGACCACCACCCATTTTGTCCCGTCGATGCTGGCTGCTTTTGTCGCTTCGCTGCAGGAAGATGACGCGATAGCGCGCTGCGCCACCCTGCGCCGGGTTTTCTGTAGCGGCGAAGCGCTGCCCGCAGAGCTATCGCGCCACTGGCAGGCACTGACCCGGGTCCCCTTGCATAATCTTTATGGCCCGACCGAAGCGGCGGTTGATGTCAGCTACTATCCGGCCTTTGGCCCGGAGCTGGCGGCCGTCGAAGGGGCCAGCGTGCCGATTGGCTTCCCGGTCTGGAACACCGGCTTACGGATTCTGGATGCGCGTCTGCAGCCGGTGCCACCGGGCGTGACTGGCGATCTCTATCTGACCGGCGTGCAGCTGGCGCATGGCTATCTTGATCGTCCCGACCTCACTGCCAGCCGGTTTGTCGCCGATCCGTGGGGTCACGGCTCCCGGATGTACCGAACCGGTGATGTGGCGCGCTGGCTGCCGGATGGTGCGGTGGAGTATCTGGGCCGCAGCGACGATCAGCTAAAAATTCGCGGGCAGCGTATCGAGCTGAACGAAATCGACCACGCCATGGCTGCGCTACCTGGCATTGAGCAGGCCGTCACGCATGCGGTGGTGCTGGGGAGCAGCAGCGATCAGCAGGGCGATGCCCGCCAGCTGGTCGGCTATGTGGTGGCTGATGGCCCGATCGATACCGACGCAATACGTCAGACTCTGGCCTCACAGTTACCGGCGCATATGGTGCCGGTGGCGATTGTTCAGCTGGCGGAGTTACCGCTCAGCAGCAACGGTAAGCTGGATCGCAAAGCGCTGCCGCTGCCGCAAACGCAGGCAGCACTGGCTGGTCGCGCGCCGCATCCCGGACTCGAAACGACACTGGCACAGGCGTTTGCCAGGCTGCTGGAGTGCGAACCAGTAAGCGCCCAGGATGATTTCTTCTCGCTGGGCGGCCACTCCCTGCTGGCGATGCGGCTGGCAGCACAGCTGCGCCGGACGCTGAATCAGCCGGTGTCGGTGGGCCAGATCATGGTGGCATCCACGGTAGAAAAGCTGGCAGCACTGCTCTGCAGCGAGCCAGCGGATGTGGCTCGTGCCGGATTTGAAGCGGTATTACCCTTGCGACGCGGCACTGGCCCGACGCTGTTTTGCTTCCATCCCGCCTCCGGTTTTGCCTGGCAGTTCAGCGTGTTGCAGCGCTATCTGGATGCACGCTGGTCGCTACTCGGCATTCAGTCACCCGACACCGCCAGCCCGCTGAACCAGGCGCAGCACCTTGACGCGGTGTGTGAGGCGCATCTGGCGACGGTGCGTCAGCAGCAGCCACAGGGGCCTTACTATTTCCTGGGCTACTCGCTGGGCGGCACGCTGGCGCAGGGTATCGCCGCGCGGCTGGAGGCCGAAGGTGAAAACGTTGCCTTCCTCGGACTGCTGGATACCTGGCCACCGGAGACGCAGAACTGGGATGAACGGCGCGGCGAAAATGTGCTGGATCCGGCGGTGCTGGAAGAGGTTAATCGTGAGCGCGAGCAGTTTATCGCTGCGCAGCGGCAGCAGGCCGGTGAAGGAATGGAGGCACTGTTTACTACCATTGAAGCCAACTACGCCAGTTCGGTGCGCCTGCTGGCAACAGCGCGCAGTGCTCGCTTCAGCGGACACGCAACCCTGTTCCTGGCGGAACAGACGCAGCAGCCCGGTCAGGATGCACGCCGCGCCTGGGCGCCCTATGTCGGCGAGCTGACTATCTGGCCGCTGGACTGTGCGCACGTCGAGATCATCTCACCGCGCATGTTCGAACAGATTGGGCCACGACTGCAGCAGTGCCTGGCGTCGCTGAATCCCTGAGCCGCTCTGACTTTGCGCTTTCTCCACCCGAAGAAAGCGCAGGTCAGCCTCTTCCCAGCGGCACAATCATCGGCGTACCGGCCACCGGATCGTTAATGATGATGCAGCGCAGGCCGTAGATCGCTTCTATCAGTTCCGGCGTGACGATCTCCGCCGGTTTCCCTTCGGCAATGATTTTCCCGTCTCGCATCGCAATCAGGTGGCTGGCATAGCGGCACGCCTGATTGAGATCGTGCAGCACCACCACCAGCGTACGACCATGCTGCTGATTGAGATCCTGCATTAATTCCAGCAACTCAATCTGATGGGCGATGTCGAGCCAGGTGGTCGGTTCATCCAGCAGCAACAGTGGCGTCTGCTGAGCCAGCACCATCGCAATCCACACCCGCTGCCGCTGGCCGCCAGAGAGCGTATCAACCTGCTGCTGCGCTAAGTCTGCCACGCCGGTAGCCTGCATTGCCTGCTGAACAGCCGTCTCATCGTCCTGTCGCCAGCGACCAAACAACGACTGGTGCGGATAACGCCCGCGCGCGACCAGTTCGCTGACGCTGATGCCCGCTGGCGCATTCGAGCTTTGCGGTAGCAGCCCCAGCCGACGCGCCACCTCTTTGGTAGCGTAGTGAGCAATCGCATTGCCATCCAGCAGCACCTGGCCTTTCAGGGGCGAGACCAGACGGCTTAAGGTACGCAGCAGCGTCGACTTTCCGCAGGCGTTGGGGCCAATAATAACGGTCAGTTCACCGTCGGGGATCGCGACGGTGAGATTCTCCGCCACGATTTTTTTGTCATACCCCAGCGTCAGCGCGTCGCCCTGCAAACGTGTTTTCACTGTCATTGGCGTCGCGCCTCCCGTACCAGTAGAGCAATCAGATAGAGTCCGCCCAGGCTAACCGTGATGACGCCAACCGGCAGCTGATAAAGCAGGAAAAAGTGCTGCGCGGCGTAATCCGCGGCGGTTAACAGCAGCGCGCCGCACAAGGCAGCCAGCGGCAGCGCGCCTTTGATACCGCCACACAGCCGACGAGCAATCTGCGGTGCCAGCAGCGCAATAAAGGAGATAGGACCCACCAGCGCGGTAGAGGCGGCGGTGAGGATCACGCCCGTCAGCATCAGCAAAATGCGGCTGCGTTCAACCGGTACACCCAGCGCGCAGGCAGTGTCGTCACCCATCTCCAGCAGACGCATGCGCCGGGCCAGCATGCTTGTGGCCAGCAACGCCAGCAGCAGCACCGTAATCACCGGTGTCGTTTTCGCCCAGGTAATGCCGTTGAGTGAACCGGCGCTCCAGAGCCCGGCGCTCAGTGCCGCTTCCAGTGAGGCGCTGATAATCAGCCAGCTGTTCAGCGCCATCAGCAGCGCCCGCACGCTGATGCCTACAATGATCAGACGAAAGGTCTCCACGCCGTTGCGCCAGCTGAACAGCCAGACCACGCCCGCGGTGAGCAGTCCGCCAAGCAGTGCCGCCAGCGTCATGCCCTCCATGTTTTGCTGGAACAGCACCAGCGCCACCAGCACGCCGCTGTAAGCGCCGGTATTGAAACCCAGAATATCGGGGCTGCCCAGCGGGTTGCGCAGCAGCGACTGAAAAATTGCCCCGCTGACGCCCAGTGCCGCACCAATCAGCAGCGCCATCATGACGCGCGGCAGTCGCCACTCCAGTACAATCAGCTGTATGTTACGCGCCGCCTCGCCGTTGATAAGGGCCCACAACTGGCTGGCGGAGATCGGTAAGGTGCCGCGCGTAATGCTCAGAAAGGCCAGCACCCCGCAGGCCATCAGCAGCATCAGCGCATTAATCATCACCCGTTTCATAGCTGCCCTCTTCCCGACTTGCGGCGCACCAGCACAATCAGCATAGGCGCGCCCAGTATGGCCGTGACAATCGACACGCGCAGTTCACCCGGTACCAGCAGCCGTCCCAGAATATCGGCGGCCAGCAGCAAACAGGGGGTGATAAGAAGGGTTCCGGGCAGCATCCAGCGATGATCGTTACCCAGCAGCCAGCGGGACAGATGTGGCGTCATTAAGCCGACAAAAGCGATGGGGCCGACAGCAGCTGTCGCCGCCCCACTCAGCAGCGCAATAGCCAGTAATCCCACCAACTGGGTACGCATCACCCGGGTACCCAGCGCGGTCGCCATATCACCGCCCATACTCAGGCTGTTGAGCGAACGCGCCAGCAGCAGCGCCAGCAGGCTACCGGCGACTACCGCCGGAAAGGTGGTGCGCAGAATGGCAAAATTGCGGATATCCAGCGAGCCGCTGTGCCAGAAACGCAGATGATCGTAGATGTCAGGATTGAGCAGCGATAAACCAGAGGTTAACCCCTCCAGCACCGCGCCCAGCGCCACGCCTGCCAGCGTCAGACGCACCGGGTTAACGCGGCCACCGCCCAGCGCGCCGGTCAGCGCCACCAGCAGGGAGGCCAGCAGTGCGCCCGTAAAGGCAAAGCCAAGCCAGTCAGCGGGGGAATCTGCGCCAGACAGGGCGATGCCCAGCACCACCGCAAAGCCCGCACCGGCGTTGATACCGAGAATGCCGGGATCGGCCAGCGGATTGCGCGTCAGGCTCTGCATCAGCGCGCCCGCCAGACCTAAACTGATCCCGGCCAGCAGACCCGCCAGGGTGCGCGGCAGTCGGGCATCGCGCACGATGACACAATCGACGCGGTTACAGTCGCTGAATAAGGCCTGCGTGACATCATGAAAGGGGATAGATTTGGCACCCAGCATCAGGCTGAGCGCGAGAAGCAACAACAGCAGCATCCCTGAACCTGCTATTGCACGAAGTTGACGCATAACGTTTAAACCTTCACCGATTCATTGAGATCGCAGCACGAGTCATTATGATAATGATACTTGTTATCGTTATTAGTGATTTTTTGTATGTTACCATGACTCCCGGACTCAATGATGAGGAAAATGGGTGCAAAAAAGCGACGTTATGAACAAACCCTCCCACTTTATCGATCTCAGCCTGCTGAGAACCCACCCCGCCTTTCGCGCCATTTTTATCGCCCGCTTTATCTCCATTGTCGCCCTCGGCATGCTGGCGGTGGCGGTACCGGTTCAGATTCAGCAACTGACGCAGTCGCCGCTGCTGGTGGGTCTGGCGGTGACGCTGGCCGGTGCCGGCATGTTTATCGGCCTGCTGACTGGCGGCGTGCTGGCGGATCGCTATGAGCGCCGACGTCTGATCCTGTTTGCCCGATCCACCTGTGGCCTGGGCTTTGTCGCCTTATGCATCAATGCCCTGCTCCCTTCGCCGTCGGTGATCGCCGTCTTTGTGCTGGGACTGTGGGATGGTTTTTTCGGCGCGATAGGCGTCACCGCGCTGCTGGCGGCAACTCCGGCGCTGGTCGGGCGTGAAAATCTGATGAAAGCAGGTGCGATTACCATGCTGACGGTGCGCTTTGGCGCGATTCTCTCCCCGGCCATTGCCGGACTGGTCATCGCGCAGGGCGGTGTGGCGTGGAACTACGGACTGGCGGCGTTCGGCACGTTGCTGACGGTGTTAACCCTGCTGCGGTTGCCGCGGCTTGCGCCACCGCCGCAGCCGCGTGAACATCCGCTGAAAGCACTGGTCAGCGGCGTGCAATTCCTGTTTGCCAGCCCGATTGTTGGCATGGCGGCGCTGGTCGGCGCGCTGGTAACGTTAGCCAGCGCGGTGCGCGTGCTCTATCCGGCGCTGGCGCCACACTGGCAGGTCGGCGTGACGGAGTTAGGGCTGATGTATGCCGCCGTTCCGCTGGGTGCTGCCACAGGTGCGCTCACCAGCGGACGGCTGGCACAGTCACCACAGCCGGGCCGCCTGATCCTGGCGAGTGCTATTGCTGCTTTCGTCGCACTGGCTCTGTTCAGCCTGATGCCGTGGTTCAGCGCGAGTCTGGTCTGCCTCGCGGTCTTTGGCTATTTCAGTGCCATCAACAGCCTGGTGCAGTACGCGATGATCCAGACGCTGACGCCTGATGCGCTGCTCGGCAGGATCAACAGCCTCTGGACAGCGCAGAATGTCACCGGCGATGCGATAGGTGCAGCGATGATTGGCGCGATGGGTTCACTGCTGTTGCCGCAGCAGGCGGCCAGCCTGTCTGGTCTGGCAGCCACCGTGCTGGGCATCATCATGTGGCTGCTGATGGCGCGTCTGCGTCGCTATCAACCGCCTGCACCGGCGGAAACGGGATCATGATTTAACGAACAGCGTTTCCAGCCGCGTCAGCAAATTGCTGGCGCTGTAGTAGTCGAGCCGGAAGCTATCCAGCCCCAGCGCATAAACCGCTTTTGCGCGCACCGCTGGGGTCTGTGCCAGGAAAGGGTTGCTCATCACCTGTGCGGCAGTGGGCTCTTCAGCGGCAAACAGCAGATATGATTGACCATTAAGGCCTGCCGCCAGATTTTCCCCTGACAGTTGCAGGATATCTTTACGCTGTCCCATGCTGTGACCAGCCTGAAGAGTGGCCGGCGGCGTCGCCAGAGTGAAGCCCAGTTGCTGCAGCAATTTCCCCTGCGCCGACGCATCCGTCCACAGATTGACTGCCCGGCCATCCCCGTTCCACACCATCGCTGAAACCGGCTGCGGCGGCAGGGTCAGCTTCGCTTTCAGAGCCTTTTCTCGCGCATCAAACTCAGCTTTCCGGGCGGCAGCTTCCGCTTCATGCCCGGTCGCCTCACCCAGCAACGTCACCAGTTGCTGCCAGCTTTTATCGTCGTAATTCACCACCAGCACCGGCGCAATCGCCGCGAGCTGATCGACCAGTTTGATCGCCGAATCATTCCCGGTGGCGCTGACCACAATCAGGTCTGGCGCTTCAGCAGCAATCGCTTCTGCACTGGGCTCACCAATGTAGAGACGTTTTACGCCGCGCTGTTTGGCCACTTCGCCCCACTGACGGAAGAATCCCTGCTTATCAGCCAGCCGACTGCCGGGTGCAGTTGCGCCACTGGCGACGACCGGCGCATCAATCGCCAGCAGCGAGCCTGTCAGGGTAACGCTGGTCGAAACAATGCGCATGGGTGCCTGGGTCAGCGTGATATTGCCTGTTGCCCCGGCGACAGTCCGCGGCCAGCCGGTCTGGGCAGCAGCGGTAACGCTGAACAGGCTGATACTCAGGAAAAACAGCGCTATCGCCGATGTGACACCATGTTTACTCATAGATTTTCGTCCACTTTTACCCGCAAAAAGAGAGAGACCATTTGTGCTGATTTAACCGGCCATGCCAGCTGAATCGCCGCGTAATTATTGACACTTTCGGCTAATCAACGTAGGTTACTGGCCCACAATACAAATGATAATCATTATTAGTTATCTTATCATTTATAGGTGGAAATTATGGTGGAATCGCTGGCATTTGAACATCCCTTGTTGCAGGATTTCCCGGCACTCTGCCGTGGCTTTCTGTTTACCTCTCCCTGGCAAAGCCTGACCACACAGGGCTGTTTTACTACCCTTACCGCGCCGGTGAAGCAGGGTGAGCAGCTGACAGGGGAGTTTCAGCAGCAACTACAGCACCATTTTGCTTCAGCCAGAAAACAGGGCATTGCCCATCCCATTCTGGTGGGTGCAATCCCCTTCGACGTGGATCAGCCCGCTGCGCTGTTTATCCCTGAGTCGTATCAGACCTTTAACCGTGACGACCTCAACGCCAGTGCCTCTCTGGCTGAGGCTGAACTGCCGCAGGTGCGTCGCCGCACGGCGGTGCCGGAACATGACATTTTCATCGACATGGTTGCGCAGGCAGTGGCTGCCACGCAGCGCGGCGATCTGGATAAAGTGGTGTTGTCGCGGCTGATGGATATCGTGGCGGAACAGCCGGTTGATACGGCCGCCCTGATGCAGCGCATCGTGGCGCAGAACCCTAACAGCTATCACTTCCATCTGCCGCTGCCCGATGGTGGCGCGCTGGTTGGCGCCAGCCCGGAACTGATGATTCGTAAGCAGGGCCGCCAGTTCAGCTCCTGTCCGCTGGCCGGTTCAGCGCCGCGTCATCGCGATCCGCAGCATGACCAGGCCTCTGGCGACAGCCTGATGCACTCAGCAAAAGATCGTCATGAGCATAAGCTGGTCACGGATGCGATGCGTGCGACGCTGCAGCCGCGCAGCCGCCTGCTGTCGGTCCCCGAGACACCTTCACTGCTGACCACCGCAACATTGTGGCATCTCGCTACGCAGATTCAGGGTGACGTGCTGGACGATCGCGAAAATGCGCTGTCACTGGCCTGTCTGCTGCATCCGACACCGGCCCTCAGCGGCTTCCCGCATCAGCGTGCTCAGGCGCTGATTCAGCGACTGGAGCCATTTGAACGTCAGTTGTTTGGCGGCATCGTCGGCTGGTGTGACGATCAGGGCAATGGCGAATGGGTCGTCACCATTCGCTGCGGTACGGTGAATGGCCCGCGGGTGCGGCTGTTTGCGGGCGCAGGCATCGTAGCGGACTCACAACCTGAATCAGAATGGCGTGAAACCGGCGTCAAACTCGACACCATGCTTCGCGCTTTTGGACTGCAATAAAGGAACCTGTATGACGATTTCCTATAGCCGCTGGCCGGACGATCTGGCTGCACGTTACCGTGAAAAAGGCTACTGGCTCGATCTGCCGATGACCGATATCCTGGAACGTCATCGCGACAGCGAGAGCGTAGCGGTGATTGATGGCGAACGACAATTTACCTATCGCCAGCTGGCGGCGCTGAGTGACAACCTGGCCGCGGCATTGCAGCGTCGCGGCCTGAAGTCAGGCGATACGGCGCTGGTGCAGCTTGGCAACGTGGCGGAATTTTACCTGACGCTGTTTGCCCTGTTCAAAATCGGCGTCGCCCCGGTTAACGCCCTGTTCAGCCATCAGCGCACCGAACTGGCCGCCTATGCCAGTCAGATCTCGCCGAGCCTGTTAATTGCCGATCGCAGCCACGCACTGTTCGCCGATGATGCGTTTATTGCGCAACTTCGCCGCGATCAGCCTTCACTGCAGCAGGTGATCCTGCGTAATGACGCTCAGACGGAAAACAGCCTCGACGCCCTGCTGGCTGAACCCGCGGACAACTTCATCGCAACCCCGACCGCAGGCGATGAAGTCGCCTTTTTCCAGCTGTCGGGAGGCAGTACCGGTACACCGAAACTGATCCCACGCACCCATAATGATTACTACTACAGCATCCGTGAGAGTGACGTTATCTGCGATGTTACCGCCGACACCCGCTACCTGATCGCCCTGCCCGCCGCGCATAACTTCCCGATGAGTTCGCCGGGTGCGCTGGGCGTTTTTTACGCGGGCGGACAGGTGATCTTAGCCGCCGATCCCAGCGCAACGCTCTGCTTCCCGCTGATTGAAAAGCATCAGGTCACCGATACCGGCCTGGTTCCGCCCGCTGCCAGTCTCTGGCTGCAGGCGATTCAGGAATGGGGCAGCAATGCCGCGCTGGCCTCGCTGCAACGCATTCAGGTCGGTGGCGCAAAGCTGGGCGAAACGCTGGCCGCGCGCATCCAGAACGAGATCGGCTGCACCCTTCAGCAGGTATTTGGTATGGCGGAAGGTCTGGTGAACTACACCCGACTGGATGACGATGAGCAGACCATTCTCACCACGCAGGGACGCCCGATCTCCCCGGATGACGAGGTGTGGGTCGCCGACGATCAGGGTAATCCATTGCCAGCAGGCTCCATCGGTCGACTGATGACCCGTGGTCCTTATACCTTCCGTGGCTACTACAACAGCCCGGAACATAACGCCGCCAGCTTCGATGACCAGGGCTTTTACTGCTCTGGCGATCTGATTGAGATCACGCCCTCTGGCAACATCATCGTGCAGGGCCGGGAGAAAGATCAGATCAACCGGGGCGGCGAAAAGATCGCAGCCGAAGAGATCGAAAACCTGCTGCAGCGCCATGCGGATGTGATCCACGCTGCGCTGGTCTCCATGAGTGACGAGCTGATGGGTGAAAAAAGCTGTGCCTTTATCGTTACCCGTCAGCCGGTTAAACCGGTGGCGCTGCGTCGTCACCTGCGTGAACTTGGCGTCGCAGAATTTAAGCTGCCCGACCGTATTACCTGCGTAGATGCCCTGCCGCTGACCGCGGTCGGAAAGGTGGACAAAAAACGTCTGCGCCAACAACTTGCCGATCAACAAGCGCAAGCCTGATCTGTCCGGAGATTTTCAATGGCTATTCCACAACTGACCTCTTATCCGCTGCCAGCCGCCACCGAGTTGCCCAACAACAAAGTGAAATGGATGCTGGAGCCGGACCGTGCCGCCCTGCTGATCCACGATATGCAGCGCTATTTTCTCAACTTCTGGGGCGAAAATAGCCCGCTGGTTGAGCAGGTAGTCGACAATATTGCCCGGCTGCGTCGCTACTGCAAAGCGCAGGGCATTCCGGTGTTTTACACCGCTCAGCCAAACGCGCAGAGCGATGAAGATCGTGCGCTGCTCAACGACATGTGGGGACCGGGACTGAATAAACATCCCGATCAGCAGAAGATCGTGGATGCGCTGGCACCGGATGAGGACGATCAGGTCCTGACCAAATGGCGCTACAGTGCATTTCACCGCTCGCCGCTGGAGTCGATCCTGCAGGAGATGGGCCGCGATCAGCTGATTATTACCGGCGTCTATGCTCATATTGGCTGCCTGACTACGGCCACCGATGCGTTTATGCGCAATATTCAGCCGTTTATGGTGGCCGATGCGCTGGCTGACTTCAGCCGTGAGGAACATATGATGGCGCTGACCTACACCGCGGGCCGTAGCGGAAAAGTGGTGATGACCGCCGATCTGATGCCTGTGCCACTCAGCAAAGATGATCTGCGCGCGTTAATCCTGCCGCTGCTGGAAGATGATGATGCGCCGGAAGATGATGAAAACCTGATTGATTACGGTCTGGATTCAGTACGCGTGATGGCTCTGGCGGCACGCTGGCGTCAGGTACATCGTGATATCGATTTCGTCAGCCTGGCGAAAAATCCGAGCATTGATGGCTGGTGGGCGCTGCTGGCGCGGGAGCCGGCGAAATGAGCCACACATTCGACTTCAGCGGTAAAATCGTCTGGGTAACCGGTGCCGGCCAGGGCATCGGCTATCATACTGCGTTAGCCTTTCATCAGGCTGGCGCGCAGGTCGAGGCTTTTGATCAACGTTTCAAGGGCCATGATTACCCGTTTCCCTGCCACATGATGGATGTGGCCGATCCGGCTCAGGTCAAAACGATCTGCCAGCGCGTATTGGCCGCGCAGCCGCGCATTGATGTGCTGGTCAACGCAGCCGGTATCTTACGGATTGGTGCTACCGATGAGCTGTCGTTTGCCGACTGGCAGGCGTGTCTTAACGTCAATGCGGGCGGCGCGTTTAATCTGTTCCAGCAGACATTGCCACGCTTTCGCGAACAGCGCGCCGGCGCCATCGTCACCGTCGCGTCTAATTCGGCTCATGCCCCGCGTATTGGCATGTCCGCTTATGGCGCTTCAAAAGCGGCGCTGCGCAGTCTCTGTCAGACCGTGGGTCTGGAGATGGCGCCCTATGGCGTCCGCTGCAACATCGTTTCACCGGGTTCCACCGACACCGATATGCAGCGCAGCCTGTGGCACACACCGACGGGTGAGCAGGAGATGATTGCCGGCTTCCCGGATCAGTTCAAGCTGGGTATCCCGCTGGGTAAGATCGCGCAGCCGCAGGAAATTGCGGCCACTGTACTGTTTCTCGCGTCGGATCTTGCCAGTCATGTGACGCTGCAGGATATTGTGGTTGATGGTGGCGCAACCCTGGGAGCCTGATGATGACAGCGATCTGGAAGCGATCCATTGATCTTCCCGCCCTGAATGCGCTGGGTGAGAACTCTCTGGTGGCCCATCTGGGTATCGTTTTTACCCTGATAGGTGATGATTACCTGGAAGCGACGATGCCGGTCGATGCCCGTACGCAACAGCCGTTCGGGCTGCTGCATGGCGGTGCGTCCGTGGTGCTGGCGGAGTCGATGGGCTCAATTGCGGGATATCTGGCGGTTGAGGAAGGCAGCAGCGTGGTTGGCGTAGAAGTGAATGCCAGCCATCATCGTGCGGTTTCTGCGGGTATGGTGCGGGGCATTTGCCGCCCACTGCATCTGGGTAAACGCAGTCAGAGCTGGCAGATTGAGATTCGGAACGGTCGGGATCAGCTGTACTGCAGTGCGCGACTGAGCGTGGCGGTAATGAGCTAGCTGCCGACAGAACAATGCCCCCTTTCAGGCCTGAAAGGGGGCATTGCATATCACGTTGTAGCAGGCGATCGGTTAACGCTGATAGATAATTTCAACGCCTTCGTCGTCTTCATCATCCCAGTCTTCATCCCACTCTTCATCTTCTACTTCAATCGTGTTTTCAATGGTTTCTTTGTGGTAATCGTCCCACATGAACTCCACTTTCTCCGGTTGCTTCTCTTCAAGCTCCGCTTCTTTCGGGTTAGCGTTGATGAAGCTCATCACGTCCCAGCAGAGTTCGTTGACACCGGTACGGCTTGCGGCAGAAATCAGGTAATACTTATCTTCCCAGCCCAGCGATTCAGCCACCGCTTTAGCCCGTGACTGCGCCTCTTCTTCACTGATCAGATCAATTTTGTTGAAGACCAGCCAGCGTGGCTTGTTGAACAGCTTCTCACTGTACTTTTCCAGCTCGCCGAGAATGATGCGGGCATTTTCAACCGGATCGCTTTCATCGATAGGGTCGATGTCAATCAGGTGCAGCAACACGCGGCAGCGCTCAAGGTGCTTCAGGAAGCGAATGCCCAGGCCTGCGCCATCGGCTGCGCCTTCAATCAGGCCAGGGATATCGGCCACGACGAAGCTCTGCTCGCTGTCCATACGAACCACGCCCAGGCTCGGCACCAGCGTGGTAAACGGATAGTCCGCCACTTTTGGCTTCGCTGCCGATACGGCACGGATAAAGGTCGATTTACCGGCATTCGGTAAGCCCAGCATCCCGACATCTGCCAGCAGCATCAGCTCCAGCTGCAGGTCGCGCTTTTCGCCCGGGGTACCCATGGTTTTCTGGCGCGGACTGCGGTTTACAGATGATTTAAAGCGGGTGTTGCCCAGGCCATGCCAGCCGCCTTTGCCGACCATCAGTTTCTGGCCGTGACGCGTCATGTCACCCAGTGTCTCGCCGGTACCCTGATCGATAACCCGGGTGCCGACCGGCACTTTAACTTCGATATCTTTACCGCGTTTACCGGTACAGTCTCGGCTCTGGCCGTTCTGCCCACGCTCGGCGCGGAAAGATTTTTCGAAACGATAATCGATAAGGGTATTGAGGTTTTCATCAGCGATCAGATAAACGTCACCGCCGTCACCGCCATCACCCCCGTCAGGGCCGCCTCTCGGGATATATTTCTCGCGGCGGAAGCTTACGCAACCATTACCGCCATCACCGGCGACGACCAAAATTGTCGCTTCATCTACAAACTTCATTTTCTATCTCCGTCACACAATCGCCTGCAGCACTCTGCAGACGGGTCCGCCAGGGTCTTCTGCGCTGACCAGCGGCGGATAAATCAGGATTGGCTTTCGCCAGTGCGTACATAAAGTGTACAGCAAACTTTTGTGATGCGTCGCTTTTACCGCAACAGAGCGCAGAATGTAAAAAGCCCCGCAGGAGCTGCGGGGCCTTTAATTCGTGCGTTCAGACGTTAAACGTCTGCGTCACGACAACCTTACTCAGCAACGATGCTGATGTATTTACGGTTGTTCGGACCTTTAATTTCGAACTGTACTTTGCCGTCTGCGGTAGCAAACAGGGTGTGGTCACGACCACAACCTACATTGGTACCGGCGTGGAATTTGGTGCCACGCTGACGAACGATGATGCTACCTGCCAGAACAGATTCGCCACCGAAACGTTTTACACCCAGACGTTTTGCATTGGAGTCACGACCATTTCGAGTCGAACCACCAGCCTTTTTATGTGCCATTTGTCAGATCTCCTCTTATGCCGTGATACCAGTGATTTTCACATCAGTGAACCACTGGCGATGGCCTGCTTGCTTACGGTAGTGCTTACGACGACGAAACTTAACGATCTTAATTTTCTCGCCACGACCGTGAGCAACAACTTCTGCCTTGATCATTCCGCCTGAAACCAGTGGCGCGCCGATTTTCACGTCTTCGCCATTAGCAATCATCAGAACCTGGTCAAACTCAATCGTTTCACCGGTTGCGATGTCCAGCTTTTCCAGGCGAACGGTCTGACCTTCGCTTACTCGGTGTTGTTTACCACCACTTTGGAAAACCGCGTACATATAAAACTCCGCTTCTGCGCTTGCCTTTTAGTTCATCAGGCGGCGCGCTAAATATTCACAATAGGGCGCGAATTCTACGCAAAACTCCAGAAGAAGACAAGAGCACTTTGCACACTCTTGCAGAAAAAAAACACAGGCTGAATGCAACCGTTTCTCAGGCAGAAAATTCAAGTACAATCAGTAACAGATTACCTGAACGCTGGCTGGGTAAAAGCACTTACCATGGCAGAGATAACGAGTCATAGCTGAAAAGACGAATGAACTTAGAACAGATTAATGAATTAACCGCACAGGATATGGCTGCCGTTAACCAGACCATCCTCGACCAGCTGAATTCAGATGTCTCGCTCATCAACCAGTTGGGCTACTACATCATCAGTGGTGGGGGCAAGCGTATCCGTCCCATGATTGCCGTGCTATCCGCACGTGCCATGGGCTACAAGGGCGATCTGCACGTGACCAATGCGGCGCTGATCGAATTTATCCACACCGCCACGCTGCTGCATGACGATGTCGTGGATGAATCCGATATGCGTCGTGGCAAAGCGACCGCGAACGCGGCGTTTGGCAATGCGGCAAGCGTGCTGGTCGGTGATTTTATTTACACCCGCGCCTTCCAGATGATGACCAGCATGGGTTCGCTGCGTATCCTGGCGCTGATGTCAGAAGCGGTAAACGTGATTGCTGAGGGCGAAGTCCTGCAGCTGATGAACGTCAACGATCCCGACATCACCGAAGAGAGCTACATGCGCGTGATTTACAGCAAGACCGCGCGCCTGTTTGAAGCGGCCTCGCAGGCCTCGGCGATACTGGCTGAAGCCACACCTGAAGAGGAAAAAGCGCTACAGGATTATGGGCGCTATCTGGGCACCGCTTTCCAGTTAATTGACGATTTACTGGATTACAGTGCTGACGGCGAGACGCTGGGCAAAAATACCGGCGATGACCTGAGTGAAGGCAAACCCACGCTGCCACTGCTGCATGCTATGCAGCACGGCTCACCTGAACAGGCGAAGATGATTCGTGAAGCCATTGAGCAGGGAAATGGCCGCCATCTGCTGGAACCGGTACTGGAAGCGATGAATCAGTGTGGTTCACTCGAATGGACGCGCAGCCGTGCCGAACAGGAAGCGGATAAAGCGATTGATGCCTTGCGCATTCTGCCCGAATCGCCGTGGCGCAGTGCGCTGGAGTCGCTGGCGCACATGTCAGTTCAGCGCGATTTCTGATCCCTCACGGAGCCTGACAGGCTCCGTTTTTACGTTCCTGCTCTCACTTCTTTTTGTTACCTCTTAGCTGTTGCACTCCTTTTGCATGCCACCCCACAGATCAGATGCTGGATCCAAATATTACTGGAAATTAATGGGAACTATTTGCTATAAAAACCCTAATCTTTCCAGATAACGGTAAAAAGGAAAGCTCACGTCCTGCTGGACGACGCAATGACAGGGAAAAGGAGAACAGGATATGCAAAAAAGGATGGAAGACTGGCACCCGGCTGACATTATCGCGGCGCTGCATAAGCGTGGAATGACACTGGCGGCGCTGTCACGCGCAGCAGGTCTCAGTTCATCAACGCTGGCTAATGCGCTGACACGTCCATGGCCCAAGGGCGAATGGTTGATCGCCGACGCGATCAAGGTTCATCCGTGTGAGATCTGGCCCAGCCGCTATTACGATCCCGAGACCCACTGCCTGCTGGATCGCAGGAAACGTATCCGGGCGCCTGTCGATCACTCCGATAACGCCTGAAAACTCAGGCGATCCTCAGGCGAAAAAAAACCAGCCCCCAAAGGAGGCTGGTTTTTTCAGAGCATCTGCGGGATTACTCTTCGCTGACGCGCTCAATGTTGGCGCCCATTGCTTTCAGTTTATCTTCGATATGCTCATAGCCACGATCGATGTGATAAATGCGATCAACGAACGTCGTTCCTTCCGCAATACAACCAGCCAGAACCAGGCTGGCAGACGCACGTAAATCGGTCGCCATCACCTGCGCACCTGACAGGGTTTCAACCCCATGACAGATCGCCGTGTTGCTCTCAATCTCAGCATGTCCGCCCATACGAATCAGTTCCGGGATATGCATGAAACGGTTTTCGAAGATGGTTTCGGTAATCACGCCCGTGCCTTCCGCGACCATGTTTAACAGAGTGAACTGCGCCTGCATATCGGTCGGGAAAGCTGGATGCGGTGCAGTGCGCACGTTGACCGCTTTTGGCCGCTTGCCGTGCATATCCAGACTGATCCAGTCTTCACCGGTTTCGATATCGGCACCCGCATCACGCAGCTTGGCCAGCACAGCATCCAGCGTATCCGGCTGGGTTTTGTGACACATCACTTTGCCACCCGAAATGGCGGCAGCCACCAGGAAGGTACCGGTTTCGATACGGTCTGGCAGGACACGATAAACACCGCCACCCAGACGCTCTACGCCTTCGATGGTGATTTTATCGCTGCCTGCACCGCTGATTCTTGCGCCCAGGGTGTTCAGGAAATTGGCGGTATCGACAATTTCCGGCTCACGCGCCGCATTCTCAATCACGGTAGTACCGGTCGCCAGCGTCGCAGCACTCATGATGGTCACGGTCGCGCCGACGCTGATTTTGTCCATGACAATCAGTGCGCCCTTCAGGCGGCCATTGACTGACGCTTTCACGTAGCCCTCTTCCAGCTTGATCTCGGCACCCAGCTGTTCAAGACCGGTGATGTGCAGATCAACCGGACGCGCGCCGATAGCGCAGCCACCCGGCAGGGAAACCTGACCCTGACCAAAACGCGCTACCAGCGGGCCCAGCGCCCAGATTGAGGCACGCATGGTTTTGACCAGATCGTAAGGCGCACAAAATACATCTACCGCGCTGGCATCGACATGCACAGAACCGTTGCGTTCCACCTTCGCACCCAGCTGGCTCAGCAGCTTCATGGTGGTATCAATGTCGCGCAGCTTTGGCACATTCTGGATCTCGACCGGCTCTTCAGCCAGCAGCGCAGCAAACAGAATAGGAAGCGCGGCGTTCTTTGCCCCGGAAATGGTTACTTCACCACTTAAGCGGGTGGGCCCTTGCACACGAAATTTGTCCATTAACACGGCTCTCAATTAACTAGCTAAAGATTGGACTCGCCAGCGACGAGTTCACCACGCTGGGGATCAGAAACCGTTGAGTTTACGGTCACGCGCCCATTCAGCGGGAGTATAGGTTTTGATAGAGACAGCATGAATGCGGTTATCCGCGATGAATTCCATCAGCGGCGCGTAGACAGCCTGCTGCTTTTTCACGCGGCTCAGTTCGCCAAACAGTTCGCCTACGGCGATCACCTGAAAATGGCTGCCATCATTGCTCATCACATGCACTTCGTCTAAAGGCAATGCTGCCATCAGCACGGCCTGAATTTCACTGTTTTCCATTGGGCTTAACTTCACTTAATAATAATAAGGCTGACATAGTAGAGGAAAGCGGCTGACTCTTAAATACGCAAAAGCCCCTGTTGAAAACAGGGGCTTAGCATAACAACCGGATATCAGGCGCTTTTATCCGCAGAAACAATAATCTGTTGCAGATTGTAAAGCGTTATCAGCGAATGCAGTTTATCGCTGATGCCCGTAAAGCGAGGGGTAATACCCTGTGCTCGTGCGATTTCCCGCAGGTGCACCAGCAGGGCAAGCCCGGAAGAGTCCACACGCTCCAGCGCCGCAACGTCGATGGTATCGACATCTTTAATCAGCGTCTCACGTTGCTGCCACAGGCTCATCAGCGTGTCGCGATCCAGTTCGCCTTTCAGTAATAGCGTGCTGGCTTCCCGCTCCCAGCGTAACGATTCGTGCATTATTGTTGTTTATCCAGCGTGATTGGCTGTGCCGCAGAAGATTTCAGCTGCGCCGTCAGACCATCAATACCTTTGGTACGTAACAGATCGCTCCACTCATTTTGTTTGGTGGTGATCATGCTGACGCCTTCAGCGATCATGTCATACGCCTGCCAGTTACCGCTCTGGCTGTTTTTACGCCACTGGAAGTCGAGGCGAACCGGTGGACGACCATTTGGGTCGATAATGGAAACGCGAATAGCGACAATCTGGGCATCGCCTAACGGCTGCTCAGGTTGAATCTGGTAGCTCTGTCCGTTGTACAGTGCCAGTGCCTGACCATAAGCCTGCGCCAGATAGTCACCAAAGGCGCTGAAGTAGGCTTCACGCTGAGCGGGGGTCGAATCACGATAGTAGCGGCCCAGCACTAACGCGCCTGCATATTTGATCTGCACATAGGGCAGCAGCTCCTGACGCACAATCTGACGCAGGTAGTTAGGGTCCTGCTTGATTTTCGGCTGCTCGTTTTTCAGACGGGTGAACGTCTTTTGCGCCGCTTCATTCATCAGTTTGTAGGGGTTGCTCTGATCGGCTGCGGTTGCCGTCAGCGGTACCGCAACCACCAGCATGGCAATCATCAGTAAACGTTTAAACATGGTATACCCTCTTCTTTAAGGTTGAGCCGGTGCCGCAGGCGCAGCACTGTCGCCTTCCTGCGCATCCTTGTTTTCACTGTTTTGTTTATTATCGCCGCTCTTATAAAGGAACTGACCGATCAGGTCTTCGAGCACCATGGCGGATTTCGTATCGCGCAGCGTATCGCCATCTTTCAGCATCGCCGAACCCAGTTCAGGATCGTCAAATCCTAAGTTGAGCGCCAGGAATTGCTCACCCAGCAGTCCCTGAGTGCGAACCGCCAGCGAGCTGGTGTCTGAAATTTTATTCGCATACTGATCGCTGATGTCCATGGTGACACGCGGCAGCAGCGTTTTCGGCTCTAACTCAATGTTGGTCACCCGGCCAATCACCACCCCGCCAATCTTGACCGGCGAACTGGCTTTAAGACCGCCAATATTGTCAAAGGTGGCGTAGAGCTTCCACGTCGGCTCGGTGCCCATCGACTTTAAATCGGCGACGCGCAGCGCGAGAAACAGCGCCGCCAGTAACGCCATAATCATAAATATGCCAACCCAGATTTCGCTTTTTTTGCTTTGCATTGCATCAATTCCCAAACATCAGTGCTGTCAGCACAAAATCCAATCCGAGCACCGCCAGTGACGCGTGCACCACAGTGCGCGTCGTCGCGCGACTGATCCCTTCAGAGGTTGGAATCGCATCATAGCCGTTAAACAGCGCAATCCACGTCACGGTAATGGCAAATACTGCACTTTTAATCAGGCAGTTAACCACATCGGCACGAAAATCGACGGCATTCTGCATCGCCGACCAGAAGAAACCAGGATCAATCCCTTTCCAGCTCACCCCGACCAGCGCCCCACCGGCAATCCCTACCGCGGTAAAAATCAGCGTCAGTAAGGGCATACTGATAAAACCGGCCCAGAAGCGCGGCGAGACCACCCGGCGCAATGGGTCAACCGCCATCATCTCCATGCTGGAGAGCTGTTCGGTGGCCTTCATCAGGCCGATTTCGGCGGTCAGCGCAGACCCTGCCCGTCCGGCGAACAGCAGCGCGGTTACAACCGGCCCCAGTTCGCGCAGCAATGACAACGCCACCAGCATACCGAGGCTGGTTTCCGCGCCATACGTGTTTAAGACCAGATAACCCTGGAGGCCAAGCACCATGCCGATAAACAGACCGGAAACCACGATGATCAGCAGCGACAGCACGCCGACGCTATAAAGTTGTTTAATCAGTAGCGGCGTGTGTCTGCGGAACGCTGGCTTGCCCACCAGCGCATGAAAGAGCATGAGTCCTGCGCGTCCAAAACTGGCGCACGTTTCAATTCCCTGACGTCCAAATGTCGCCAGCGCCTTCAACACCATCAGTTTAGTTACTCCCTGAGCCGGTTAAATCAGCGAGATAGTCGCCGGCAGGAAAACGGAAGGGAACCGGACCATCCGCATCGCCATCAATAAACTGGCGAACGCGCGGGTCATTGTTCTCTCGCAACTCCGGCGTGGTGCCGTGTGCGATAATTTTTTGTCCGGCCACGATATAGGCATAGTCCGCAATACTCAGTACTTCCGGTACGTCGTGCGAGACCACAATACAGGTCAGGCCCAGAGCATGGTTCAGTTCATCAATGAGTTTTACCAGCACACCCATCGTGATCGGATCCTGACCGACGAAAGGCTCATCAAACATGATCAGTTCCGGCTCCAGCGCGATAGCGCGCGCCAGGGCCACACGACGCGCCATTCCGCCCGACAGCTCCGCGGGCTTCAGCTGGGCCGCGCCACGCAGACCCACCGCTTCCAGCTTCATCAGCACTGTGCTGTGCAGCAGCGGAGGAGGCAGACGGGTATGTTCACGCAGCGGCCAGGCAACATTTTCATAGACCGTCAGGTCAGTAAACAGCGCGCCAGACTGGAACAGCATGCTCATTTTTTTGCGCGCTTCGTACAATTTAGTGCGAGACAATGACGGAATGTTTTCACCACGGAAAAAGATTTCACCGCTGGTCGGCTGAAGTTGCCCCCCAAT
Organism: Pantoea sp. paga; assembly: GCF_007558755.1. Lineage (NCBI taxonomy): Bacteria > Pseudomonadati > Pseudomonadota > Gammaproteobacteria > Enterobacterales > Erwiniaceae > Pantoea > Pantoea sp. paga. The sequence continues at coordinate 179,428 of NZ_VLTF01000005.1, read as the reverse complement.
CAAGCGTAGCAGCGTGGTTTTTCCTATCCCCGACGGCCCCATTATCGCCGTCACTTTGCCTTTCGGCACGGTCAGCGAAATGTCATCGAAGATGGTGCGATCTCCGCGCGAAAAACTCACGCCACGAACCTCAACCAGATTCGATTGCTGCTGGATCATTATAACCTCTTGTAAGGATCGGGCGTAAACATGGGGTACGATGGTAGCCTGTTCGGTCCTGATTCACGATAGCTTTACAGAAACTTACCGCTAAGATTTGGCGAAAATGGTCATTAAATTTACTTTTGCCGTCCGGACGGTCAAAATCAGCGCCTGTCTCGCCAAACAGAACCTTAAACCGGTCGGGAAAGGCATTGCCGGCCTGGGTTTTTACGCAAGGATTTTTCATGTTCGTAGCTTCTGCACTGCTGATTATCGGTTTGCTTTTACTGGCATATGGTGCCGATCGTCTGGTGTTTAGCGCCTCTATACTGTGTCGATCATTTGGCATCCCGCCACTGATTATTGGCATGACCGTTGTCAGCATCGGCACCTCGCTGCCAGAGATGATCCTCTCCTTTTCCGCCGCGCAGCATGGCCAGATGGATCTTGCTGTTGGCACCGCGCTCGGCTCGAATATTACCAATATTTTACTCATCCTGGGTGCCGCTGCGCTCATGCACCCGCTCAGCGTCCATTCTAATCTGATACGCCGTGAACTGCCGTTAATGTTGCTGGTTACCCTGCTCAGCGGTTTCATGCTGTTTGACAATCAGCTTAGTCGACTGGATGGAATAGGCCTGATCGCCATTGCCGCGATTTATCTGATGGTGGTGATTCGCATTGCGCGTAACGCAGAACGGGATAACAACGATACCCTGACCCGCGAGCAGCTGGCCGAGCTGCCTCGCGAAGAGAGCGGAAATACGGTGGCCTTTCTCTGGCTGGCCGTCGCGCTGATTATCCTGCCGATGTCGACACGAATGGTGATCGACAACGCCACGGCGTTTGCCGACTATTTTGGCGTCAGCGAACTGGTGATGGGCCTGACGCTGATCGCCGTGGGCACCAGCCTGCCCGAGCTGGCAACGGTTATTGCCGGTGCGCTGAAAGGCGAAGATGATATCGCGATCGGCAATCTGATCGGCGCCAACATTTATAATATTGCCATTGTGCTGGGTCTGCCGGCGCTGATTCACCCTGGCAGTGTCGATTATCACGCCTTCGCCCGTGATTACTGGGTGATGCTGGGAGTCAGCGTGCTGTTTGCCCTGCTCTGCCTGCTACGTCGCCGCCGCGTTGGCCGTACGGCAGGCTTATTTTTACTCTGTGGTTTCTTCGTCTGGGTGACGCTGCTGTGGATGCAGCCGGCATTCATGGACGGCTAACAAGGACAGACTCACTATGTCATATCAGCAACCAACAGCATTTGATTTCCAGCAGGCGGGGAAAACCGTACTGCGCATTGAGCGCGAAGGTCTGGAACAACTCGATCAATATATTAACGACGACTTCGCCCGCGCCTGCGCCCTGATCTACGCCTGTCAGGGTAAAGTGGTGGTGATGGGTATGGGCAAGTCTGGCCATATCGGCAAAAAAATGGCGGCGACCTTTGCCAGTACCGGCACGCCCGCTTTTTTTGTTCATCCGGCCGAAGCCAGCCATGGCGATCTGGGCATGGTGAGCAAAAATGATGTGGTCATCGCCATCTCCAACAGCGGTGAGTCGAACGAAATCCTCGCGCTGATTCCGGTTTTAAAGCGTCAGCACATCACGCTGATCTGCATGACCGGACGGCCTGACAGTGCGATGGGCCGGGTTGCCGATGTGCATCTGTGTGTCCATGTTCCGCAGGAAGCCTGCCCACTGGGACTGGCACCGACCACCAGCACCACGGCCACACTGGTGATGGGTGACGCGCTGGCGGTTTCGCTGCTGGAAGCGCGCGGCTTCACCGCGGAAGACTTTGCTTTGTCCCATCCTGGCGGTGCGCTGGGCCGTAAGCTGCTGCTGCATGTGGCTGATATCATGCACAGCGGCGATGAACTGCCGCACGTTACACGGGACGCCTCGCTGCGTGATGCGCTGCTGGAGATTACCCGCAAGAATCTGGGGCTGACGGTGATCGTCGACGATCTGATGAAAATTGAAGGTATCTTTACCGATGGTGACCTGCGCCGCATCTTTGATATGGGCATCGATTTCCAGCGTGCCACCATTGGGGAAGTGATGACGCCAGGTGGCATTCGCGTGCGGCCTAATATGCTGGCGGTGGAAGCCCTGAACCTGATGCAGACCAAAAACATTACCTCAATTCTGGTGGCCGATGACGACCATCTGCTCGGTGTGGTACATATGCATGACATGCTGCGCGCTGGCGTAGTCTGAACAGGAAGAAAAAATGCAACAGGCAACCCACCCGATTGAAACCTGCTACGGCCCGGTCAGCGCTGACGTTATGGCGCGCGCCAGCAGGATTCGTCTGCTGATCTGCGATGTCGATGGCGTGATGTCCGACGGGGTGATCTACATGGGGAATAATGGCGAAGAGCTGAAGGCATTCAACGTGCGGGACGGTTACGGCGTTCGCTGTTTGCTGACCTCCGATGTGGAAGTGGCTATTATTACCGGCCGCAATGCCCGTCTGATGGAAGATCGCTGCAAAACGCTCGGCATCCGTCATCTTTATCAGGGACAATCGGATAAGCTTTTGGCCTATCGTGAACTTCTGGATAAACTGTCTCTTTCCGACGACCAGGTCGCCTACATCGGTGACGATCTGATCGACTGGCCTGTTATGGCGAAAGTGGGATTAAGCGTGGCGGTGGCGGATGCACATCCAATCCTGTTGCCGCGCGCGCATTATGTCACGCGGATTGCCGGTGGACGCGGTGCAGTTCGCGAAGTATGTGACCTGATCTTAATGGCGCAGAACAAATTTGAGGATGCCAAAGGGCAATCAGTATGAGTAAAAGCAGGCGTTGGATAACGCTGATTCTGACCTTGATTGCACTGGTTTTGATCGGCTGGAATCTTACTAACCAGGATGACGAGGGCACGCCAGTCGGCACGGACACTCAGTCACCGACCTATACCAGTGCTGATTCACACACTGTGGTTTACAACCCGCAGGGCGCGCTGTCATATAAACTGGTCTCTGACAAAGTGACCTATTTCTCGGATGATGAACTGAGCTGGTTCGACAATCCGGTCATGACCACCTTTGATGAGAACAAAATCCCTACCTGGACGTTACGCGCGGATAAAGCAAAGCTCACCAAAGATCGTATGCTTTACCTGTATGGCCATGTTGAGCTGAATACGCTGACGCAGGATTCTCAGCTTGAGCGGATCAAAACCGATAACGCCCAGATTAATCTTGTCACTCAGGACGTTACCTCTGATGACCAGGTGACATTGTATGGCCGCAGTTTTAACTCCACCGGCATGAAAATGCGCGGCAATTTACGGACAAAAAACGCCGAGTTAATCGAGAAGGTCAAAACCTCTTATGAAATTCAAAATGAACAAAAATAGCCTGAAGCTTTTACTGGCCAGCCTGCTGCTGGCAACCAGCGTTCCGGCCCTGGCTCTGACCGGTGACTCGGACAAGCCCGTCAATATTGACTCGCAGAATCAGGCGCTGGATTTGCAAGGCAATGTCGCGACCTTTACCGGCAATGTCATCGTGACGCAGGGCTCAATTAAAATCACGGCAGATAAAGTCGTGGTGACCCGTCCGGGCGGCGACAGCAAGAAAACCATCGTTGACGCCTACGGTAATCCCGCCACCTTCTATCAGATGCAGGACAGCGGTAAGCCGGTGCAGGGCCATGCCGCAAAACTGCACTATGAACTGGCTAACGATTTCGTTGAACTGACCGGCAATGCGTTCATTGAGCAGCAGGACAGCAACATCAAAGGCGATCGTATTACCTACCTGGTGAAAGAGCAGAAAATGCAGGCTTTCAGTCAGGGTCAGAACAAGCGCGTCACGACTGTACTGGTGCCGTCGCAACTTCAGGACAAAGGTTCGTCCAACAGCGGAAAGAAGAGTAACTGATAGCTATGGCCACATTAATCGCAGAAAACCTGGCGAAGGCATATAAGGGCCGTCGCGTGGTAGAAGATGTCAGCCTGCAGGTAAAATCCGGCGAGATTGTCGGCCTGCTGGGCCCGAACGGTGCCGGTAAAACCACCACCTTTTACATGGTGGTGGGCATTGTGCCGCGTGACGCTGGCCGCATTATTATTGATGATGAAGATATCAGCATCCTGCCGCTGCATGCCCGTGCGCGTCGTGGCATCGGCTATCTGCCGCAGGAGGCATCGATCTTCCGTCGCCTCAGCGTCTACGATAACCTGATGGCGGTCTTGCAGATCCGTGACGATCTGACCGAAGAGCAACGCCAGGATCGCGCCCGTGAACTGATGGAAGAGTTTCACATTGAGCACCTGCGCGACAGCATGGGCCAGGCACTTTCGGGTGGTGAGCGACGTCGTGTTGAGATTGCGCGGGCGCTGGCGGCTAATCCTAAATTTATCCTGCTGGATGAACCTTTTGCCGGTGTTGACCCCATCTCCGTTATCGACATTAAGAAGATCATTGAGCATCTGCGTGACAGCGGCCTCGGTGTGCTGATTACCGACCATAACGTACGCGAAACGTTAGCGGTCTGTGAGCGGGCTTATATCGTCAGTCAGGGGCACCTGATCGCACACGGCACACCGAATGAAATTCTTGCGGATGAGCAGGTTAAGCGGGTTTATTTGGGTGAAGAGTTCAGACTCTGATAAGGTGTCGTTAATACCGATGTTTACCTGGGAACGATCATCCTGTCTATGAAGCAAGGTTTACAACTCAGGTTCAGCCAACAGCTGGCAATGACTCCGCAATTGCAACAGGCGATTCGCCTGCTGCAACTCTCTACGCTTGAACTCCAGCAGGAACTTCAGCTTGCGCTGGAAAGTAATCCGCTGCTTGAGCAGACTGACCTGCATGAAGAGATCGATTCACGGGAGTCTTCAGAGGCCGAGGCGCTGGATACACGCGAAGCGCTTGAGCAGAAAGAGATGCCTGATGAACTGCCGCTGGATGCGACCTGGGATGAGATCTACACCGCGGGCACGCCTTCCGGCACCGGCACCGATTACCAGGATGATGAGTTACCGGTTTATCAGGGCGAGACGACCCAGTCACTGCAGGATTATCTGATGTGGCAGGTCGGACTGACGCCGTTCAGCGATACCGATCGCGCCATTGCCACCTCTATTGTCGATGCTATAGATGACACCGGATATCTCACCGTTTCGCTTGAAGAGATCCTTGACAGCATCGGTGATGATGAGCTCGAAGCGGATGAAGTTGAAGCGGTGCTGAAACGCATCCAGCGCTTTGACCCGATTGGTGTCGGCGCGCGCGATCTGCGTGACTGCCTGCTGGTGCAGCTTTCACAATATGCGCCCGAAACGCCGATGCTGGCAGAGGCGCGCCTGATCGTCAGCGAACATCTCGATCTGCTGGCAAACCACGACTTCCGCAGCCTGATGCGGGTCACACGCCTCAAAGAAGAGGTGCTGAAAGAGGCGATGCTGCTGATTCAGTCGCTGGACCCGCGTCCGGGTCAGTCGATCAACACCGGCGAACCAGAATATGTCATTCCCGATGTGCTGGTACGTAAAGTCGGCAGCCGCTGGACGGTTGAACTCAATGCCGATAGCGTGCCACGCCTGAAGATCAATCAGCACTATGCGGCAATGAGCGGCGCGACGCGGAACGACAGCGACAGCCAGTTCATTCGCAGTAATCTGCAGGAAGCCCGCTGGCTGATTAAGAGCCTGGAAAGCCGCAATGATACCCTGCTGAAAGTGACGCGCTGTATTGTTGAGCAGCAGCAGGCCTTTTTCGAGCAGGGTGAAGAATTTATGCGCCCGATGGTGCTGGCGGATATTGCCCAGGCCGTTGAGATGCACGAATCGACCATCTCCCGCGTTACCACGCAGAAGTATCTGCACAGCCCACGAGGCATTTTTGAACTGAAGTACTTTTTCTCCAGTCACGTTAATACGGAAGGTGGCGGTGAAGCCTCCTCTACCGCGATTCGTGCCCTGGTGAAAAAATTAATTTCGGCGGAAAATCCAGCCAAACCCTTGAGCGACAGTAAACTGACCTCCATGTTATCTGATCAGGGGATCATGGTGGCACGGCGCACCGTCGCCAAATATCGTGAGTCTTTATCCATCCCGCCATCGAACCAGCGTAAACAACTGGTTTGAAAGAAATGAGAAGGAAGACCTATGCAGCTGAACCTGACCGGGCAACACGTTGAAATCACTCCACCTCTGCGTGAATTCGTCAACGGTAAATTTGCCAAACTGGAACACTATTTTGAACATATCAATCAGGTCTATATTGTCCTGAAGGTTGAGAAAGTCACACAGGTGGCTGACGCAACACTACACGTGAATGGTGGCGAGCTGCACGCCACATCCGAAGCGGAAGATATGTATGCGGCCATTGACGGACTGATCGATAAGCTCACCCGTCAGCTGACCAAACACAAAGATAAACTGAAAAAACACTAACCTTCACGCTAGCGACGCGCGCCTGGCGCGCAGAGCCGACAGGATGGGGCGGATAATCCGCCCCGTTTTGTCATCTGAGCAGGCGCCGTTTGTCACACGCGTCAATACGCGCTGGCGGTGAATGGCCTGGTGAACACGCAAGTGAAACGATAATGAACAACGATCTCACACTGGAATTGAGCACAGTGCTTTCGCCAGACTGCACCCGCAGCGGCGTCCACTGCCAGAGCAAAAAACGTGCGCTGGAAATTATCAGCGAACTGGCCGCTAAGCAGCTCAACCTGCCGCACCAGACGCTTTTCGAAGCGATCCTGACCCGCGAACGCATGGGCAGTACCGGTATTGGAAACGGGATAGCCATCCCGCACGGCAAGCTGGAAGAGGATACGCTGCGCGCGGTTGGGGTCTTTATCAGCCTCGAACAGCCGATTGCGTTTGATGCCGTCGACAACCAGCCGGTCGATCTGTTGTTTGCCTTACTGGTCCCGGCTGACCAGTGCAAAACACATCTCCACACCCTGTCACTGGTGGCAAAGCGTCTGGCAGATAAAACGGTTTGCCGTCGTCTGCGCGCAGCGCAGAGTGATGAAGAGCTCTATGCCATTATTACGGAAGTCCAGTCGGAGCAGTAACGCGTCTTTACCGGCCGGGTGCCGGTTTTAAAACGGGAGAGAAGGTCATGGTGCTGATGATCGTTAGCGGTCGTTCAGGCTCGGGGAAGTCAGTGGCGCTCCGTGCGCTGGAAGATATGGGGTTCTACTGCGTTGATAACCTGCCGGTCGTGCTGCTGCCTGAGTTAGCTAACTCGCTGGCAGAGCGCAATATTTCGGCGGCGGTCAGCATCGACGTGCGTAATATGCCTGAATCCCCGGAAATTTTTGAAACCGCACTGAATAATCTGCCTGACACATTTTCCCCTCAGCTGCTGTTTCTCGACGCCGATCGCAACACCCTGATACGTCGTTACAGCGATACGCGCCGTCTGCATCCCCTCTCCAGCAAAAACCTCTCACTGGAGAGTGCGATTGATGAAGAGAGCGATCTGCTGGAGCCACTTCGTTCGCGTGCCGATCTGATCATCGACACCTCAGAGATGTCGGTGCATGAGCTGGCCGAGATGCTGCGTACCCGCCTGCTGGGCAAGCGTGAACGTGAGCTGACCATGGTGTTTGAGTCGTTTGGCTTCAAGCATGGCATCCCGATTGACGCTGACTATGTATTTGACGTGCGCTTTCTGCCCAACCCCCACTGGGATCCCAAACTGCGCCCGATGACCGGCCTCGATCGCCCTGTGGCGGCCTTCCTTGATCGCCACACTGAAGTGCATAATTTTATCTACCAGACGCGCAGCTACCTTGAACTCTGGCTGCCGATGCTGGAGACCAATAACCGTAGCTATCTTACCGTGGCGATTGGCTGCACCGGCGGTAAACACCGCTCAGTCTATATTGCAGAACAGCTGGCAGATTACTTCCGTTCACGGGGTAAGAATGTGCAGTCACGCCATCGTACGCTGGAAAAGCGCAAATCATGACCGTCAGACAAACTGTAGAAATCAAAAATAAGCTGGGTATGCATGCACGTCCGGCGATGAAGTTATTTGAGCTGGTGCAGAGCTTTGATGCCGAAGTACTACTGCGCAATGAAGCGGGCACTGAAGCCGAAGCCAGCAGCGTGATTGCGCTGCTGATGCTCGACTCGGCAAAAGGCGGCCACATTGAGATTGAGGCCAGCGGCCCGGAGGAGATCCCGGCGCTGGCAGCGGTCATTGAGTTATTTGAAGCGGGTTTCGATGAAGATTAACGCTTAGTCGAGCTGATTACGCTGCAGGAAGCCTTCTCCGCCAAGCTGGCGCATCTGACGCAGTATCCACTGCTGCCGCTCTCTGACGTAGCCTGAGGGTGCAGCAGCACGATAACGTATCGGATTAGGCAGCACCGCTGCCAGTAAGGCAGCATCTGCTGCGGTCAGCCGGCTGGCAGGCTTATGGAAGTAGCGCTGAGAAGCCGCCTCAACGCCAAAGATGCCGGGCCCGAACTCCGCAATATTGAGATAGACGGTTAAAATACGCCGCTTCGTCCAGACCGTTTCAATTCCTACCGTCAGACCCGCTTCCAGACCTTTACGCACCCAGCTGCGGCCATCCCAGAGGAACAGATTCTTCGCCGTCTGTTGAGACAGCGTGGACGCCCCACGCATCCGACTATCGCTGTTATCCAGTACAGACTCAATCGCCGCCACATCGAAGCCCCAATGGGTGGGAAACTTTTGATCTTCTGAAGCGATAACGGCCAGCCCCATCCAGGGCGAAATCTCGTCATGGCCGACCCAGTCTGAATGGGCGACATAACTAAAATCTCCGCGTAACCAGGCTCCAATCTGTCGTTCAGCCATCACCGCTGAGAACGGTACGGGTAAGAACGAAAAGAGTAAAATGCCCGCCAGCCATATTCCCAGCCACACCAGTACGATACGACCAACAATACGTCTGATACGCTGCCCGACGCTTCCTTTATGCTTGTTCATGCAATCTTCCCACACTTGTTTCAGACGTTAATCAATCACTCATGTAATCACTGCTAAAAAAGCAGCTTTTTTACGATTATCGCTGAAAACTGACTGGCTGTTTCCAGACTTTATTCAATCATTTTGCATCAACATGCTGCAACAGTTCGAAATAGTTCAAGTACTTCCGCAAAAAAGGAATCGGTTCCATTCATTGCCACTGCTTAGCCTCTTTCCAGATAAACACTTAATAATGAGTAATAAGCACCCGCACAAATCATTTACCATGCTTAACTGTTATTTTTTTCTTAATCCTGCTGAGCCCAAAGGTTAATCAGAATTATCGTTATAACGTATAAATAAACAGCGCTTAATGGCGTCACAGGTTGCCAGAACGGCACTATTTCCTTTCGGCAATAACCCTGAAGGCAGAACGGCAGAAGCACAAAGTTTTAGATTCTTTTTTATCATTCCAAATCGTTTTGGATAATTCGTGTCATTTCAGGCAGCGCGCTTGCAATATCAGCGCGTTAGCCTCACTTAAAAGGCAAATGTTAACGCGGGCTCACTTTGGTGCTGTTCAGCCTCTGCTTCCCTGCCCGGCAGCGTTAAAACTACACGAAAAAGCGTAAAAATGATTAAAATAACAGCAACACCGCACAGAAATTAATTCCTTACTTGACTGTGTTGCCAAATTAATGTTTTCTGTATTTAAACGCTGCTCAATATCACAAATTTTAATGAATCTTGTCGCATGAGAAGATGAATTTGCTAAGGTGATGACAGTGTTAACCAATACCCTGCGGCTGCATTAATTATTCAAATCATAGCGGCCGCAATGATTTCCCTGGTGTTGGCGCAGTATTTCGCGCACCCCGGCCTCGGCTGGGGTCATTTTTTCCGGGGTATCACTTATCCTGCTCTGCCACCCAGTCGCGTAATACCTGCACATCGTGTCGCCATTCATGCTTCAGCTCATCAATCCATTCACCCACATTGTCCCACCACGCCGGTAACTCCGGACTCTGGATCTGTTTCGCCAGCATCTGCAAACGCTGCAGCCCGACCGAACCCGCCGCCCCTTTGATTTTGTGCCCCTCTTCAGCAATGCCTTTCTGATCGCGCGCCATCAGATTCGATTCCAGCACCGCAAGGTAGTCCGGCATCATCTTTTCAAACATCGTCAGGCTTTGGGTAATCAGGCTGGGGCCAACCAGCTCGATATACTGTTCGAGCATCGCGACATCTAGTAGCATCCGGGTTTTGTCATCGCTGACATCAGCGATCTCCTCTTCCGGTTCTGCCTGATAATCCCAGTACTTTTTAATCATCGCAGTGAGTGCCGGCACTGCCAGCGGTTTGCTAAGCACGTCATCCATTCCCGCATCGAAGTACTCTTTTTTGTCTTTGAGGACATTGGCGGTAAGAGCAACCAGCGGGGGCAGATGCGTACCCTGGTACTGCTGGCGAATCGCACGTGAGACATCCAGCCCGGTCATATCGGGCAGCTGAATGTCCAGCAGCACCAGGTCAAACTCCAGCGGGTCAAACATCGCCAGCGCCTCGCTGCCGGTCATGGCGACCTCCACACTGCAGCCCAGCTTCTCCAGTACCGAGCGCGCCACGATCACATTAAGCTCAATATCTTCAACCAGCAGCACGTGCAGCGCAGGCAGTGGCAGGCTGTCGTCCACGCCTTCATCCTCCACCTCTTCAGCAATGCGTGGCGCTTTGATCTCTACGGTGAAGCATGCCCCCTGTCCCGGCGCACTGTGCACGCGGATATCACCGCCCATCGCCTGCGCCAGGCGGCGTGATACTGCCAGCCCGATGCCGGTACCGGTTGCGGGTTTACCGCCATGCTGATCTTTGACCTGATAGTACATAGCGAAGATCTTGTCCTGCTCCTCCTGACGGATACCCATGCCGGAGTCCTGCACCTCAAAGCGCAGCGTCTCGTCCTGCTCATAGGTTACCCGCACCACGATCTCGCCCTGCTGGGTGAACTTCACGGCGTTACCAATCAGGTTCCACAGAATCTGGCGCAGACGCGTTCCATCGGTCGAGATCATATGCGGCAGCGGCAGTTGCGGCGCGAGCACAAACTTCAGCCCTTTCGGCTGTGCCAGCAGACCGGAGAGGTTTTCTAAATCGGCCAGGAAACCGGTGAAGTCGAGCGGCTGATTATCCAGTTGCACTTTACGGCGCTCGATTTTGTCCACCTCAATCACATCATTGAAGATGTTGCCCAGCGTGATAGCGGAGACGTGGATAGTTTTCAGGTATTTCAGCTGTTCCTGATTAAGGTCGGTGTCAAGCAGGATGCGGCTCAGGCCGACAATGCCATTAAGCGGCGTACGAAGCTCGTGGCTGATCGTAGAGATAAAGGTGGTCTTCTCCCGGCTGGCGTTCTCTAACGCGTCCTGATAGCGCTTACGTTCGGTTATATCGCGGCCAAAGCCCATCAATCCGCTGCGCTTACCCACACGGTCGTAGTAAGGCACTTTACGGATCTCGAAGCAGGCTTTGCGTCCGTCGGGATATTGCAGCCACTGTTCATAGGTCAGCGAGACGTTGTGGCGGAACACCTTCTCGTCCGTTTCCAGCACCTTAGTGGCCGCTTCGTCATCATAGATATCGCGCGGCGTCAGGCCAATCAGCTGCTTTTCGCTTTTGCCGGTCAGCAGCTCCATCGCGCGGTTGCAGCCGGAGAACTGTTTATCGATGTTGCGATAGAACACCAGGTCAGGCGAGGCATCCAGGAAGGAGCGCAGGAAGGAGGATTGCTGTTCCAGCTCAATCTGTGCCTGCTCACGACGCGTTACCTCTTCACGCAGCTTATCCATCACCTGTTCGCGTGCCAGCTCCGCCTTTTTACGATCGCTGATCTCCTGATTCAGCTGCGTAATGGTCTCTTTCATCTGCTGATTGAGTTCCAGATCGCGGGTACGCATCTCTTCCAGCTTATCCACCAGCCGTGCCAGTCGTTGCCGTGACTCCTCCAGCTGATCGACCACCACCGAGAGAAAATAGACCGCCCAGGGCGTGATCAACAGCCCGAAGAAGACCGAACGCACCACGTCAATACTCTCGACATGGCCCCGCAGTACCATCGTGACCGCCATCTGGACAATCATCGCCAGCACCACCAGCGCAGACGCCAGCAGCAGCGAGAACCTCACCAGTCCAAGCTTCACCATTAAATCAACGTAGTACTGCGCCAACAGACGAATTTGTTTCATAACAACTCCCTGGAAGAGAAACAGCCTCATAATAGCGCAGTTACCCCACTGCCGTCGCAGCACGTCGCGTGGAGATAAGGGATCAAATGCGCTTTTATGGTGCAGCAGCCTCGCCGATCGGCGACGTTAAGGACAAAGCGGTTAAAACCCTTGACTGACTGTGCCAAATGAATAATCTGTAAGGCCGCCAGCGAATCATCGATTCCTCTGTACGGCCTTTTTTCAATATCCTGGCAGCGTCCTGTTGCGCAGGCACACCCTTTTATATGCATACCCATTCATCTTTAATGCTGTTTTAAGCATGCCCATGCTGATTAATTTTTCTTATAACCAACCGTGGTTTCATTCAAATAGCCGGACATAAGAAAAACAGATACATGCTATGCATCATGGGTGCTGAACAGCATTTAATGCTGCCAAAGACCCTGTCACCAGCATGGTGCAGAGATCTGACGCCTGCACTACAGTGAGTCAGTTCACATTTATCGGCCTGTCTCCTGGCACCAGAGTGATACATTTTAAACCATAAAAATAATTAAATTCATAGCCTTAAGCAGATAAAACGCCTGATAATCCCGTCTGACCACCCTATTTGACCTGATTACGCTTTCCCGATAAGTTGGAAATCCGCTGAAAGCTTTCCAGACGGGCCATTGTCTCGGCATATCTATGCAACAAGAAGACTCCCGCGTGGTTTAAGTCATCTCCTTTAAGAGACCGGAAATCAAAGAGCAGCTCAATTAAGGACGTTTTACCGATGTCTGGAGAGAAATGCTCAGGGCTATGACGCGCGCTCGACAGAGCATGGCGATGAAAATGATAGCGCCCCCGTTGCGCTCAGACCCTGAAACAGTGCAGGTAATGTCAAAGCAGTTTAAGGAGACCCTCAATGTCCACTAAAAAACCTCAATCCTATGGCTTGTATGATCCGACAGCAGGCAGTGACAGCTGTGGTGTAGGTTTCATTACGCGTAAGGACGGCGAGCAGACCCACGAGATTCTGCAGATGGCGCACAGCGCCCTGTGTACGGTGCCTCACCGCGGCGGCATGTCAGCGGAAGGCGTTGGTGATGGCGCGGGGGTCAACGTTGATCTTTCGCTGCAATTCTTCCGCAAGATTACCGGCCAGCCGCTGGAAGCGGGACGCTTTGGTGTCGGTAACTTCTTTGTGCCGAAAGATGCTGAGCTGCGTGCGAATGCCGAACGTCTGGTGGATGAAACCCTCAGCAGCTTTGGTCTGCCGGTACTCATGAAACGTGACATGCCGCTCGACAGCAGCGTGACGCGTCCGGCAGCCGCGCAGTTCCAGTTACCGATTCTGCAGTGGATTTTCACTGCGCCACAGGATGTGGTGGATCAGAACGACTTCGAAAAACGCATCTACCGTGCCCTGTTAACCATTGAAGCCCGAGCTTTCACCGAAAGCGAATTTGGCGGCCTTTATCCGCTGTCGCTGTCGTCACGCACGCAGGTGTTCAAAGCCCGTCTGAATTCCAATGAAGTGATCCCTTACTTCAAAGATCTGACCGATCCTGATCATCAGGTGCGCGGGCTGTTTTTCCATACCCGCTTCTCCACTAACACCGATCCCCATACCACGATGGCGCAGCCGTTCCGCCTGATGGCGCACAACGGCGAACTGAACACTGACCGTAAAAACCGCATCGCTGAGTCCGCGCTGGCACTGGCCCGTGGCAAGACAATCGTGCGGCCTAAAGGCCAGTCCGACAGTTCGCGCCTGGATCAGAGCATCCACAGCCGTCTGATGGAAGATGACCTCGATCTGATCACCGCCGTGGTGTCGATGATGCCGCCCGCCTGGGAAAACGACAGCGCGCTGTCGCCAGAAGTGCGTGACATGCTGGAGTACTTCTCGCTGTATGAAGAGAAGAACGACGGCCCTGCTGCCTTAATCTTTGGTAATGGCGAAGTGATTGGCGCCCGTCTTGATCGTCTTGGTCTGCGTCCCCTGCGTTCAGTGGAAACCGCTGACTATATCGGTGCGATGTCAGAAGCGGGCCAGATCGCCTTCCCACCTGAAAGCGTGTTGCGTCGTGGGCGTATCGAAGCGGGCGGTATGCTCTATTTCGATCACCGTGAAAAACGCAGCTATACCACGCTGCAGGCGCTGGAAAAACTGGCCGCAGAGAAAGATTATCCGGCGTTGCTGCGTGAAGCGCGCGTCGGACTTGACGATCTGCCCGAGATCCCGGCAGAACAACAGGGTTCACCGCTGCGTTATCGTGGCGATCTGAAAACGTATCAGCGCTTTGTTGCCTACTACTACAACCAGGAAAGCTTCAAGTTCATGATGGATCCGATGCTGAATACCGGCGCAGAGAAGATCTCCGCGATGGGTTACGGCAACGCCATCAACGGCTTATCCGATCATGAAGGCGGCATGGCGCACTACTTCTCTCAGCGCTTTGCTCAGGTCACCAACCCGCCGCTGGACTCTATCCGCGAAGTGGATGGCATGACGCTGCGTGTCGCGCTGGGGGCGAAACCCCATCTGGGCCGCAGCAAAGGCCGTCAGATTGTGGTGCCGACCCCGATTCTCAGCCACCTTGATATGCTGCGTTTACGCGAGCAGACCATCGCACCTTATGCCCGCTTTGAGATGCTCTATGAGCCGGTGATCGGCAAAGATCTGCTGAGCACCACCGCGAACGCGAATGCCCTGGAAAAAGCGATTGATGACCTGGCGCAACAGGTGGTTGATTTTGCCCGTACCCAGGGTGGCATCGCCGTACTTACCGATCGCCATATCTCTTCAAAGCACGCCGCGATCCCGATGCTGCTGGTGGTTTCCGCCATCAACCAGCGCCTGATAAAGGAAGGGTTGCGTCTGGATGTTTCTCTGGTAGTTGAAAGCGGCCAGAGCATCTCCTCGCACCACATTGCCGCCACACTTGGCTTTGGGGCGTCGGCTATCTATCCGCTGGGCGTACAGATGCGCGCAGAGGAGAAATTTGGTGAAGGTGAAGAAGGTAATAAAGCCTTTAAGCGCTATGCCAAAGCGGCTGAAAAAGCACTGATGAAAACCATGGGCAAAGTGGGCCTCTGTACCGTTGAGAGCTACAGCAGCGGCGAGTTCTTTGAGCCTAACTTCCTCAACACCGATGACCCGGTGCTGAAAAAGTATTTCCCGAATATCAAAACGCCGGTGGGCGGCGCAGGCTTCGCGACCATCGCGCAGATGGCCGTTGACTGGCACCAGAGCGCACTGAAGATTCAGGGCGAATCTGAAGTTCCGTTGCTGGGTCTTTTCAAAGAGCGTGCAGAAGGCGCAGGTCACTCCTACGGCACCATCGCCGTGCGGACCTTTATCGATATGACCGAAGAGCCGATTCGCTTTGCTGACAAAGCGCGCGAAGAGGACAACTTCATCCGCCTGATGACGCTGGCTAAACTGGATAATGCGTTTGGCATCAAGCCAGAGACCTTTAAAGACAGCAGCTTTGAGCGCATCCCGGATGAGGTGATCAATAATTTCGCGATTACTGCTGATTACCGTCAGTTCTCAAGCCTGATGTATGAAGAGCGTAAACGTCGCCCGGCGGCCCTGCGCGACATCCTGACATTCCCGGCTGACCTGACCCACATCGACAGCGAAGCGGAGTTCCGTCGCAAGCTGGGACGCTACTCGCTGACCAACAACGGCTTTGCCATTCGTGGCATGGAGTGTGAAGCGGTAGATGGCAGCCTGAATCACTTTATGCTGCGTCTGACCGATGCGATTGAAGGACTGAAGCCTGAGAGCGAACGCCTGCAGAACCTGTCTCGCGCCCTGAAATCCCGCTTCGGTGACGATATTGAAAGCAGCGAAGTGGTGACTGGCGGTCTGAAAGTGACCGCTTACGGTAAAGCGGCCGATTATCTGTCACGTATCTTCACCACCCTGCCCTCACTGCCGCTGAGCGAAGTGCAGCCAGCCTGTGAAATTACCCGTACCTTTGCCTCCGGGGCGATGAGCCACGGTGCGCTGGTGGCTCCCGCTCATGAAGCGGTCGCGCACGGCACCAATATGGTCGGCGGCATGAGTAACTGTGGTGAAGGCGGCGAGCATTACTCCCGTCACGGCACCATCCGTGCCTCACGCATCAAACAGCTGGCTTCGGGCCGTTTTGGCGTCTGGGCTGCCTATCTGGCAGATCCGATGCTGGAAGAGCTGGAGATCAAAATTGGTCAGGGTGCGAAACCTGGCGAAGGCGGCCAGCTACCGGCGGCCAAAGTTACCGTCGAGATTGCTGCTGCGCGTGGCGGTACGCCTGGCGTCGAGCTGGTCTCACCGCCGCCGCACCACGACACCTATTCCATCGAAGATCTGGCGCAGCTGATCCACGACTGCAAAGCCGCGCGGGTGCGCGTTATCGTCAAGCTGGTCTCGTCTGAAGGGATCGGCACCATCGCGGTTGGCGTAGCCAAAGCCGGTGCAGACGTGATTAACGTTGCGGGTAACACCGGCGGTACCGGCGCTGCGTCGGTGACCAGCCTGAAATATACCGGACGCGTGGCCGAAATCGGCATCGCTGAAGTCCACCAGGCGCTGTGCGCTAATGGCCTGCGTGAGAAAGTGCTGCTGCGCTGTTCTGGCGCACAGCAGACCGGCAGCGACGTGGTGAAATCTGCGCTGCTGGGCGGCGACAGCTTTGAGTTCGGTACGACAGCGCTGATGATGCTGAAATGCGTGATGGCGAAGAACTGTAACGTTAAGTGCCCGGCTGGCTTAACCACGAATGCCGAAGCGTTTGATGGCGATCCGCGTCAGCTGGCGCAGTATTTCCTCAACGTGGCGCATGAAGTGCGTGAAATCCTGGCGCGTATGGGCCTGCGTTCCCTGCGTGAGGCACGCGGTCGCTCTGACCTGTTGCACCTGATGGATCACCCGCTGGAAGTGGGCAAGCTCGACTTACGCGCCATGCTTACCGTGGTGCCTGAGCTGAAAATCGACAAGCCGGTTTATCTGGAAAAAGATTTTGAGCTGGATGATGTCTGGATTGAGCAACTGAAGCTGTCGCTGGTGGATCAGGGAAATCCTGACGTCACTCTGGGCAACAACATCGTGCTGAATAACCGAAACAAAAGTGTCGGCGGCCAGCTGGCCATCGATATTGAGCGGATGCTGAACCATCAGCTGAGTTCTGAGCAGCTGCAGGCGATGCCTGCCGTAATGACCGACGATCGCGGTCGTCGCTATCTGGCCCCTGAGAGCGTAAAAATTTCCACCACCGGTTCTGCCGGTCAGTCGTTTGGCGCCTTCTGCAACGATGGCATGCAGCTGACTCACTACGGCACCTGTAACGACGGTGTCGGCAAAGGACAGTGTGGCGGCGAACTGATCGTGATGTCGCCTGGTGGCGGCGCGCAGGATGCCGATGGCAACGTGCTGATTGGTAACTTTGCACTGTTTGGCGCGACCGGCGGACGTCTGTTCGTGCAGGGCCAGGCCGGTGACCGTTTCGCGGTGCGTAACTCCGGTGCCACCGCTGTGGTTGAAGGCGTCGGTGACTTCTGCTGCGAATATATGACCAACGGCGCCATCCTTAACCTGGGCACCTTTGGTAAAGGATTTGGCAACGGCATGAGCGGCGGCTTCGCCTACCAGTACGACCCCTATGGATCGCTGGCCAGCCATGCTGCCGGTGATTCGGTGCAGTTCGGCTCGATTGCCGATCAGGATGAGATGGCCCAGGTGCACAAGCAGGCGGTACTGACCATGCTGAACTGGCATCTGGAGGCGACCAAATCACCGCGTGCCGCCTGGCTGCTGGAGAACTGGGAAACGGAGTGCCACCACTTTGTTTACGTGATGCCGCGTTCGCTGCTGCTCTATCAGGATGGCGGCGAGATTCTGAAAGCCAAGAGCCGCAAAGATCTGCTCGAAGAGCTGTCGACAGCGCTGGCAGGCCATCAGGTGGCGAAGTTTAAAGCCGCATGGCGTCAGGGTAAAACCATCGCCAACGGTGCCGTACCGGCTTATGGCGCGACCGATACGCTGGAAATGTTTGTCCTGCTCAACAACTACACCGTGCTGAGCTTTGCCCAGCAGCTGGCGCTGGGGAAATTACCGAAAGGCACCCCGGTTGAAGATGCGGCAGTTGAAAAAGCGGTCCGTAATCTGTTGATGACGGAAGACTTTTCGCTGATAAGCAAGCTGCAGCGTCATGCCCGTTCCGCCATCGAGAGCTATAGCGATGATGAACTGGCGAGTCTGATTGGTACCAAACGCATGTCAGATTACAAAGCGGCGCTGACGCAACGTAACATCCGCTCCATGGACAGTCTGGCAACCTACGGCTGGATCATGTATCAGGATGCCTGTAACCGGGAAGTGCTGGGTCACCTGCCTGACTTTGAAGAGCTGTTTGCACGTGCGGCATTGCCGGAAATCGCCGCTGCGGTGGGTAAACTCTCCTGACAGTGATACTGATCAGGCTGAACTGAATATTATTAATTGATCATTGCCCGGATTAATCGTTGTACCGGACAGATGCAGCACCGCTCTCCCCTGTCGCACACGCTGCGGCGCGGGAAAGCGGAACCGCTTTCACACCGGACAATGCCACTGATGACGGGCGAGAACGGGATTGAGTAAAAGTACCCATGAAAATTCCTTATATTCCAGAAGATGCACCTTTTAATGGCGATCAGAAGTACTGGCTGGCTGGCTTTCTTGCGGGTCTGCACTCCCGTTTGCTGGTATTAGAAGACAAGCAGCAACCCGCCGCGGGCACAGGCGCAGCCGCGACGACGCAACTGCACATTCTTTATGGCTCACAGACCGGCAATGCTGAAGCACTGGCGCAGACCGCAGCGAAGTCTGCGCGCGCTAAAGGTCTGGTGCCGGTGGTTCAGGCGCTGGGCGATGTCGATCTCGACGTGTTTGCCACCATGCGCCATGTACTGATCGTCACCTCGACCTATGGCGAAGGTGAAATGCCGGACAACGCGCAGCTGTTCTGGGACGCGATCTCTGCCAGTACCGCACCGCGTCTGGAGCAGATGCATTTCGCCGTGCTGGCGATTGGCGATACCGGCTACGATGGCTTCTGTCAGGCGGGTAAGTTCATTGATATGCGCCTTGAGCAGCTGGGCGCGAAACGCGTGGTTGATCGTATCGATTGTGATATCGATTTTGAGGAGCCTTCCAGCGAGTGGCTGAACAGCTCAATGCCACAGTTTGCCGCCAGCGCGGGCAGCAGCGGCACCGTGCTGGAAAGCGCGCCTGAAGCGCCAGTCATTCCAGGCAGCAACAAATCCAATCCATACGCCGCCGCGCTGATCACCAACAAGCGTTTGTCAGGCGAGCAGTCAGCCAAAGATATTCGTCATTTCGAGTTCGACCTGTCTGACAGCGGCCTGAAGTATGAAGCGGGCGATGCGCTGGGCGTGATTCCGGTCAACGAGCCGTCGCTGGTCAGCCTGCTGCTGACCCAGCTTAACGCAGACTACGAGACGCCGGTGCCCGGCTTTGATCGCAGCCTTGGCGACCTGCTGACCTATCAGTTTGAGATCTCAGAGCCGTCACGCAAGTTAATCGAATGGGTCGGGCAGAACACCACCAACCAGGAGCTGCGTCATGTGTTACAGCATGATGATAAAGATGCGCTGGGCGTGTGGCTGTGGGGCAAAGATACCCTTGACCTGCTGCAGCTTGAGCTGACGCTCACGCTGGCGGTACCCGAGTTTGTCGCGCTGCTGCGTCCGCTGCAGCATCGCGCTTACTCTATTTCATCCAGTTCTAAAGCCCATCCTGACCAGGTGCATCTGACCGTTGCCTCGGTGCGCTATCACAGTGGTGGCCGTAATCGCGGTGGCGTCTGCTCAACTTATCTGGCTGAGCGTGTGCGTCGCGGTGAGAAGCCCGCCATCTTTATCTCACCCAATAAATCGTTCCGCGTGCCTGCCAACAACAGCGCACCGCTGATCATGGTGGGACCGGGTACCGGCATCGCGCCATTCCGTGCCTTCCTGCAGGAGCGCCAGGCAACCGGCGCGCAGGGGAAAAACTGGCTGTTCTTCGGCGATCAGCATCAGGAACATGACTTTATCTATCAGGATGAATTACTTGCCTGGCGCGATAATGGCTTGCTGACGCGTCTGGATCTCGCCTTCTCACGCGATCAGGAGAAGAAGATCTACGTGCAGAGCCGGATGCTTGAACAGGGCGCTGAGCTGTATGCCTGGCTGCAGGAAGGGGCTTACTTCTATGTCTGTGGCGATGCATCGCGTATGGCGAAGGATGTAGATAATGCGCTGTATGAAGTGGTTCGCCAGTTTGGTGGCCTCTCCACCGAGCGTGCTGCTGACTATGTCGATCAGCTGAAGAAAGAGAAGCGCTACCTGCGCGACGTCTATTGATCGCGATGGTCTGCTGAAAAAATCCGGCTTGCGCAGGCAGCCGGATTTTTTTATGGCTGACAGGCAAAAAAATACCCGTCGGATGGACGGGTATTCACTGTTATGTCACTGCTATTTCACTACGCGCAGTGAAGGTCGTCCACCACGTGGCGGTGGATCGTCATCAGGCGGTGTCTCGTCATCGCTGGCATCGTCAGGACGATCACCATCAATCACCGACATCATGGTCTCTTCCTGACCCTCTGACGCCTCATGCGTGCCCAGCTCGTAAGCCGGTTCCGGTTCAAACATCGTCCCGGCACCGTTTTCACGCGCATAGATTGCCAGAATCGCCGCCATCGGCACGTTAACCTGGCGAGGAACGCCACCAAAGCGGGCGTTGAACGACACCTGATCGTTTGCCAGATCGAGGTTACCGACAGCACGTGGCGCAATGTTCAGGACAATCTGACCATCGCGCGCATACTCCAGCGGCACCTGCACACCCGGCAGATTAATGTCGACCACCAGATGCGGCGTCAGCTGGTTGTCGAGCAACCAGTCATAAAAGGCGCGCAGCAGATAGGGACGACGTGCAGTAAGTTGCGACATTTCCATACGTTAAGCCCGGGCTTGCAGCCGCATTTCACGTTCAGCTTCAGTTAATGAAGCGAGGAAGGAGTCACGCTCAAATACGCGATTCATGTAACCTTTCAGCTCTTTAGAACCTGAGCCGATCAAATCGATACCCATTGACGGCAGACGCCATAACAGCGGAGCCAGATAGCAATCAACCAGGCTGAACTCTTCGCTCATGAAATAAGGCGTACGGCCAAACAGTGGCGCGATAGCCAGCAGCTCTTCACGCAGTTGCTTGCGTGCCGCTTCCGCTTCCTGACCGCTGCTGTTCTCTACTTTCCTCATCAGGCTATACCAGTCCTGCTCGATGCGGTGCATCATCAGGCGGCTATCACCACGGGCAACCGGATAAACCGGCATCAGTGGCGGATGCGGGAAGCGCTCATCTAAATATTCCATGATGATGCGTGATTCATACAGCGTCAGCTCACGATCTACCAGCGTCGGTACCGTGCGATACGGATTGAGGTCAATCAGATCCTGCGGCAGGTTATCCATTTCGACCTGCTCGATCTCTACGCTGACACCCTTCTCCGCCAGGACGATACGTACCTGATGGCTGAAAATGTCAGTAGGACCAGAAAACAGCGTCATTACCGAACGTTTGTTGGCAGCGACAGCCATGAAAACCTCCAAGTTTGTTCACAAAAAGATACTGCGAATAGCCAACCACACGGCGACTCACTTGCTTATCGAACTCGCACGCAACCTGGTTAGCCGCGCCGTAGATACTGACGCCCCGACATTGGGGAGGCGCATAACGCACCGGCCTGCGGGCGCAAAGTGACACACAGTTTACCAGATTTTAGGCTGCTTGTGGGCGTGGAATGAATTTTTGCAGGTAAATTGAGCGCGGCGTTACGGTTTTCGCGGGGCGTTAATGGGAAGACAGAAAATAAAAAACCCGCCGAAGCGGGTTTTTTGAGCCAATTGCCGCAGCCGGAGCTGCAAACAATTAACGCTTGGAGAACTGAGGACGACGACGTGCTTTACGCAGGCCGACTTTCTTACGTTCAACCTGACGCGCATCACGCGTTACGAAGCCAGCTTTACGCAGCTCGCCACGCAGTGATTCGTCGTATTCCATCAGAGCGCGGGTGATACCGTGACGGATCGCACCAGCCTGACCAGAAATACCGCCACCTTTAACAGTGACATAGAGATCGAATTTACCAACCAGGTCCAGCAGCTCAAGCGGCTGACGAACTACCATGCGGGCAGTTTCGCGACCGAAGTACTGTTCCAGAGAACGTTGGTTAATTACGATATTACCGCTACCCGGCTTAATGAATACGCGAGCGGTAGAGCTTTTGCGGCGACCAGTGCCGTAGTTTTGAGTTTCAGCCATTGCCTTTAATCCCGATTAAATGTCAAGAACTTGCGGTTGCTGTGCCGCATGGGTGTGCTCGTTGCCTGCGTAAACTTTCAGTTTACGGTACATAGCACGACCCAGCGGGCCCTTCGGCAGCATGCCTTTAACCGCGATCTCAATCACACGCTCAGGACGGCGAGCAATCATCTCTTCAAAGGTCGCCTGTTTGATACCACCGATGTGGCCAGTGTGGTGATAGTAGATCTTGTCAGTACGCTTGTTGCCGGTTACAGCAACTTTTTCTGCGTTCAGAACGATGATGTAATCACCCGTATCAACGTGCGGAGTGTATTCCGCTTTATGCTTACCACGCAGACGGCGCGCCAGTTCAGTCGCCAGGCGACCCAAAGTTTTGCCCGTTGCGTCAACTACAAACCAGTCACGTTGGACGGTTTCTGGTTTAGCTGTAAAAGTTTTCATCGAAAAGCTTACCCAAATTAAGTTACACGTTGGTGAAATCCCAAACGCTTAAGTAAACGAATGAGGCTCACACGACCATTTTGACCAGCAAGCCACCCCTTCGGATAGAGTTACTGGAACACAGAGGATTTGGGAAAAAAATCCTTTGCTGTAACGTGGGGTCGCAAGATTATAGAGAAGTCGGTTACAAAAATCGAACCCTATTTCGGTATTTATCCCGATTATTCTCACGGCAGGTGCGGTAAGCGCAGATACTCTTCGCTCTGCATCTCCTGAAGTCGCGATAAACAGCGCTGGTATTCAAACTTCAGCCGCGTACCCTGATAAATCTCGGTCAGTGACGTTTCTGCCGCGACCACCAGCTTCACATGCCGTTCATAGAACTCATCGACCAGTGCCAGGAAACGCCGTGCCTGATCTTCGGTTTTGTAGATCATCACCGGCACGTCATACAGCAGCACACTGTGAAAACGGCGCGACAGCGCAATATAGTCATGCTGGCTGCGCCCTTCGCCACACAGGGTGGTGAAATTAATCGCCAGCACGCCCTCGCTGACGCCCAGCGTCGGCATCTGGCGGTGATTAATTTCCAGTACCGGCGCATCTTCAGGCTGGCTGCCCGACAGCGCTTTAAACATCCGCGCCATTTCAGCGTGCGTCTCTTTGTTCAGCGGAGAGTTCCACAGGTGCGCGGAGGTCAGCGTGCGTAACCGGTAGTCGATACCGGCATCCACATTCATCACATCACAATGACGTTTGATCTGCTCGATGGCAGGCAGGAAGCGCGCGCGCTGCAGACCATTGCGATAGAGATCATCAGGCGGAATGTTCGAGGTGGCCACCAGCGCAATACCGCGTTCAAACAGCGCTTCCATCAGCGTGCCCAGCAGCATCGCATCGGTGATATCGGAGACAAAAAATTCATCAAAACAGAGGATGTCCGTTTCCGCTTTGAATTTGTCCGCAATAATCAGTAACGGATCGCTCTGCCCCTGAAGCTGCGTCAGCTCTTCATGCACCCGCAGCATAAAGCGGTGGAAGTGCAGACGCAGTTTGCGATCGCCAGGAATAGACTGAAAAAAGAGATCCATGACCCAGGTTTTACCGCGACCGACACCGCCCCACATATAGAGTCCACGTACCGGTTGTGGCGTCTCGATTTTCTCTTTACCGATCAATTTTGACAGGCGACCCAGCAGGCCGGATGTGGCAGGCGCGGCGGATTGTTGCCGGGCAACCAGCGCCTGCTGCAGCGCGTCTAAACGGGTAATCGCTTCACGTTGTACGTCATCGGGCCTGAATTCGCCCTGCGACAGCGCCTGCTCATAGCGTGCAAGCGGAGTTGAGGTTTGCATTGTTGTTTCAAAGTCCCTGAATGGTGTCTGATTCATACCACGGTTGCTGAAAAAAAGGCCGTTCTACACTAAGCCATGCTGCTCCAGAGTTCCACATCCATTAGATTAACGGGTATAGTGACTATTATTGAAATGGTGCAATGCCCTACGGAACAATGGAAATAACACGGGAGTCATTATGACCTGGGAATACGGGCTAATTGGTTTAGTGGTAGGTATTATTGTCGGCGCAGTCGCCATGCGTTTTGGCAACAAAAAGCTGCGTGAGCAGCGCAGCATGCAGTACGAGCTGGAAAAATCGAAAGCGGAGCTGGCGGATTATCGCGAAGAGCTGACCAACCACTTCGCGCAGAGCGCGGAGCTGCTGGACAACATGGCGCGTGATTATCGTCAGCTCTATCAGCACATGGCAAAAGGCTCAAATGACCTGCTGCCGAATCTGCCTGGCCAGAAAAATCCGTTTGCCTATCAGCTGACTGAAGCCGAAGCGGACAACGATCAGGTGCCGGTGCAGATGCCGCGCGACTATTCTGAAGGCGCATCCGGTTTACTGCGTGGCGAGCGCCCTGCCCGCGACTAATCTTTTTGGGGCGCAGCCTGTCTGCGCCCGCTGTTTTTGCGAACCCTGACCGCAAACGACTGTCACACTTATTAATTCCTCCCACCTTTTGCAGCGAGAGCGTTGTAGCAATGAAAAAACAAGCACGCCTGTTTAGCGCATTAGCCCTGAGTATTGGGATGAGCCTTGCCGCCGCGCCAGACGCGATGGCAACGCTGCCAGCACAAATTGCGGGCCAGCCGCTGCCGAGTCTGGCACCGATGCTGGAGAAAGTGTTACCTGCCGTGGTCAGTGTGCATGTGGAAGGCACTGATTCGGGTGCACAGGCTCAGGATATTCCTGAACCGCTGAAGCGTTTTTTTGGTCAGATGCCTGGCGGAAATAGTCAGCCACAGCCGTTTGAAGGTTTAGGGTCTGGCGTGATCATCGATGCCGCGAAAGGCTACGTGCTCACCAACAATCACGTGGTCAACGGTGCGGATAAAATCAACGTACAGCTTGGCGACGGCAGTGAATATGAAGCCAAGCTGATTGGCCATGATGAGCAGACCGATATCGCGCTGATTCAGATTCAGGGCGCAAAAAACCTTACGCAGGTGAAAGTCGCGGACTCTGACCAGCTGAAAGTGGGTGATTTCGCGGTAGCTATCGGTAACCCGTTCGGTCTGGGACAGACGGCCACCTCCGGTATTATCTCCGCACTGGGCCGCAGCGGCCTGAACCTGGAAGGGCTGGAAAACTTTATTCAGACCGATGCCGCGATCAACCGTGGCAACTCAGGCGGTGCGCTGGTCAACCTTAACGGCGAACTCATCGGTATCAACACCGCGATTCTCGCCTCCAGCGGCGGTAACATCGGTATCGGCTTTGCTATCCCGAGTGATATGGCGATGAACCTCGCGCAGCAGCTGATTAAATTTGGTGAAGTGAAGCGCGGTCAGCTCGGCATCAAAGGCACTGAAATGACAGCCGATATGGCTAAAGCGTTCAATGTCGATGCGCAGCGCGGCGCCTTTGTCTCTGAAGTCCTGCCGCAATCTGCTGCGCAGAAAGCGGGCGTGAAGTCAGGCGATATCATTACGTCGATCAACGATAAGCCGATTACCAGCTTCGCTGAGCTGCGCGTCAAAGTGGGAACCACGCCGCCAGGTGAACAGGTTAAGCTTGGCCTGCTGCGTGAAGGTAAGCCGTTAACGGTTACCGTTACGCTGGAGCAGAGCGCACAGACCACCGCCAGCGCACAGCTGATGTCACCCGCGCTTCAGGGCGCAACCCTGAGTGATGGACAGACTAAAACCGGTGATAAAGGCGTGAAGGTCGATACCATCGAAAAAGGCACACCGGCTGAACAGGTTGGTCTGCAGAAAGATGATGTGATTATCGGCGTTAACCGCAACCGGGTTCAGACCATTGCTGAAATGCGTAAAATACTGGAAGGGAAACCGCCGGTACTGGCACTGAATGTGGTGCGCGGCGATGAAAGTATCTATCTGTTGTTGAGATAAACCTCGCATTACGGCGGACACAAGCGCGTGTGTGTCCGCCGCTCTCATGCTATTCTCCCCTGCGATCTCCCCTGGCGTAATTTAACACCATGTTTCTTAAACTTTTGCGTGCCGTGGTGCTGGGCCTGATTGTGGCGGGTATTTTGCTCGCAGCACTGCCTGCACTGCGTATGGGCAGCGACGCCCTCTATAACCACGAAAATATTACAGACGAAACGCCCTTTAGCTTCAATCAAGGGGTGCGCCGCGCCGTGCCTGCCGTTGTGAACGTTTACAACCGTAGCGCCCACGGCAACAACAACCGTGGCATCACGACCCTGGGTTCAGGGGTCATCATGAATGCAAAAGGCTACATCCTTACCAATAAGCATGTGATCAATAATGCCGATCAAATTATCGTGGCGCTTCAGGATGGCCGCTTCTTTGAAGCGACGCTGGTGGGTTCCGATGGCATGACCGATCTGGCGGTACTGAAGATTACGGCCTCCGGCCTGCCCGTTATCCCCATCAATCCAAATCGCCAGGCGCATATCGGGGATGTGGTGATGGCGATCGGCAACCCCTATAACCTCGGTCAGACGGTCACGCAGGGCATTATCAGCGCCACGGGCCGGGTTGGCTTAAGTTCATCAGGCCGACAGAACTTCCTGCAGACCGATGCGTCAATTAATCAGGGTAACTCCGGCGGCGCGCTGATTAACTCGCTTGGCGAGCTGATGGGCATTAACACCCTGACCTTCGATAAAAGTAGCGATGGTGAAACCCCGGAAGGGATTGGTTTCGCCATTCCAACCGTTTTAGCCTCGAAAATCATGGATAAGCTGATTCGTGATGGTCGGGTGATCCGCGGCTATATCGGCATTACCGGGCGTGAGCTGCCGCCGCTGCATGGACAGGGCAGCAATCTGGATCGGGTTCAGGGCATTATTGTCAGCGTGGTCACGCCAGATGGGCCAGCGGATAAAGCCGGGATTCAGGCCAACGATGTGCTGCTCAGCGTTAATGGCAAGCCGGCCATCTCCGCGCAGGAGACCATGGATCAGGTGGCAGAAATTCGCCCGGGCTCAGTGATTGATGTGCAGGTACTGCGAAACGATCAGAAACTGACGCTGCCGGTCACCATTCAGGAGTTTCCTGACAGCAGCAGTTAGCTGAAACCTGTGCCAGGTCAGGGATGGCCCGGCTGATCGCAAAGAAGGCCGCCATCCATGGCGGTCGGCCTCGCCATCCTGGCTCGGACGCTTTGCTCTTCATCCGGGCCAACCCTTCCCCTCTAATCCGCCATCGTTTGTGATTAACCGATTAGCAGCGATCCACCGGAAACGCGATGACATCGCTCAATGACTCCGCTTTCAATGCCAGCATGATCAGGCGATCAATACCCAGTGCGACCCCGGAACAGGCTGGCATGCCATGCGCCAGCGCATCCAGCAGATACGTATCAATAGGATGCACAGGCAGGCCGCGCGCCGCACGGCGACGGTTATCCTGCTCAAAACGCTGACGCTGCTCACGGCTGTCGGTCAGTTCACGGAAACCGTTCGCCAGCTCAATGCCTTTGTAATAGACCTCAAAGCGTTCGGCCACACGGTGATCTTCGGTGCTGATCTCCGCCAGGGCTGCCTGGCTGGCCGGGAAATGATAAACGAAGCAGGGTTTATCCTGACCAATCTTCGGTTCCACACCCAGCATAAACAGCAGCATCAGTAAGGTATCGCGATCTTCTTCTGCACGCGCCAGCTCACCTTCACCCAGCTTCTCTGCCGCTTCACGCAACTGCGCTTTATCCGCTGACAGCGGATCCAGCTCAAGATGGCGGATAAACGCCTGCTGATAGGAGAGCGACTCAGCGCTGTCACACTCCAGCACCTGCTGCATCAGATCGTCGACTTCGTTCATCAGACGGTACATGTCGTAATGCGGCCGGTACCACTCCAGCATGGTGAATTCCGGGTTGTGGTGACGTCCCGCCTCTTCATTGCGGAAGCTGCGCGCCATCTGATAGATCGGGCCACTGCCCGCCGCCAGCAGGCGTTTCATATGATATTCCGGGCTGGTCATCAGCCAGAGATCGCGCCCCTGTGCCGCGCCAGGCCCGACAAAACGCGTCTGGAATGGCACCAGATGGATATCGGTAATGGTTGCCTGGCTCATCGCCGGCGTATCCACTTCCAGCACGCCGCGATCGGCAAAGAAACGACGCACTTCTGCTAAAATAGCGGCGCGTTTTAACAAATTGGCGATGGATGCGCTTGGTTGCCAGCTTGCCGTTTCGCTCATGGTGATGACTCCTGATACAAATTAGGGGGGGGAAGTCTACCTGCAATGCCTGCGGCAAACAATCTCGTGCCCGTACTGCCAAAAACAGCGTTTCGGCTTCTATACTTAAGCGGTTAAATCACAAAGGAATCCCACTATGTCTCCATGGAAAACAGTTGTTGCCAGCCTGAGTGCTTTTCTCTCTGTCGCCTGCAGCACTACGCCGCCAAAGAACGTCACGGTCGTAGATAACTTTGACAGCCAGCGCTATCTCGGTCAGTGGTATGAGATTGCCCGCCTTAACCACCCTTTTGAGCGCGGACTTGAACAGGTAACGGCAAACTACAGCCCGCGTGAAGATGGCGGCCTGAAGGTAATCAACCGTGGCTATAACGTCAAAAAGCAGCGCTGGCAGGAGAGCGTCGGCAAAGCCTACTTCACCGGGGAACCCACGCAGGCTTCTCTGAAAGTCTCTTTCTTCGGCCCCTTCTATGGCGGCTATAACGTGATTGCTCTCGATCCGGACTACCGCTATGCACTGGTATGTGGACCGAATCGCCACTATCTCTGGATACTGTCACGCACACCCCAGCTGGAGCCGGGCGTAAAAGAGAAGCTGGTTGATCAGGCGCGTCGGGATGGTTTCCCGGTTGAAGAGTTAATCTGGGTAAAACAGAAATAGTGCAGAATCTGACAAGCCGGTACGAAAAGCATTTCGTACCGGTTGGAATAACAGGTTACTTCGTGCTGTTCTGAATCGCCTGGCCGCCCGCTTCGACATCTTCACCTACGCCACGCGTTGTATTACAAGCTGTGAGCAGGGAAGAGAGCACCAGTACAGAGAAGATCGCAGCAATACTTTTCTTTAACATAACAATGTCCTTTTTGATGGATGTAAAGTACAGCGCTTTAAGCATAGCCGGATTTCCGGCAGTTGCTGCTGGCGAGACTTTAAAAAGGACAATCAGTTAAGGTCATTTTGCTGCTCGCGAAATGGCACCACCTAAGTGAGAGACATCTTCGCCAAAACCGTGGAATGTGTTGCAGGCGCTTAACGCAGAGGAGACCAGCAACGCGAACGCGATTAATTTTGCCAGCTTGATCATTTTTTTCTCTCAGACAAGAAAAAGGCGCACCAGAAGATGCGCCTGCGAATCTTATTTCACGCGTGACACGTATTCGCCAGAGCGGGTGTCAACTTTCACCACTTCGCCCTCTTGCACGAACAGTGGCACTTTCACCACGGCACCGGTAGAGAGCTTAGCTGGCTTGCCGCCAGTCCCTGCGGTATCACCTTTCAGGCCTGGATCGGTTTCGATAACTTCAGCTTCGATAAAGTTCGGCGGCTGAACGGCGATCGGACGACCGTTCCACAGCGTAACGATACATTCAGCGTTATCCTGCAGCCATTTCGCTGCATCGTTTACCGTCTTCTCTTCAACCTGGAACTGCTCAAAGCTTTCCGGATGCATGAAGTGGTAGAACTCACCGTCGTTGTACAGGTAGTTCAGGTTGGTATCTACTACGTCAGCGCCTTCGGCGGAGTCGGTAGATTTAAAAGTTTTCTCAACGCGAGAACCCGTCAGCAGGCGACGCATTTTAACGCGCGCGAATGCCTGACCTTTACCCGGTTTAACGAACTCACTGGATTCGATGGCATACGGCTCGCCTTCGAACATGATTTTAAGACCGGGACGGAAATCGTTGCTAGAATAAGTCGCCATGAAGGCCCTCTACGAAAATTGACACTGGTACTAAGCCAAAAAAATGGCACACATTGTAACCCTAAAAACACCTTCCAGAGAAGATTGGTTGCAGCAACTTGCGGATGTTGTCACCGAACCTGATGAATTACTGCGGATTTTAGCCCTTGATCAGCACACTGAGCTGGCTGAAGGTGCGGATGCGCGGCGTCTTTTCGCCTTACGTGTACCGCATGCGTTCATCCGCCGGATGAAAAAAGGCGATGCGCACGACCCGCTGCTGCTTCAGGTACTGACCCGCCGCCAGGAATTCACTGATGCGCCAGGTTATAGCACCGATCCGCTCGATGAACAAAGCAACGTTGTACCTGGATTGCTGCATAAATACCGAAACCGGGCTTTATTGTTGGTAAAAGGCGGCTGCGCCGTCAACTGTCGCTACTGCTTCCGTCGTCATTTCCCCTATCAGGATAATCCCGGCAACAAGCGTAGCTGGCAGGCTGCACTGGACTATATCGCCGATCATCCCGAGCTGGATGAGATCATTTTCTCCGGCGGTGACCCGCTTATGGCGAAAGATCATGAGCTCGCCTGGCTTATCGCCGCGCTGGAACAGATCCCCCATCTGAAACGTCTGCGCATCCACAGCCGCTTACCGGTGGTGATACCGGCGCGCATTACCGATCAGCTCTGTCAGATGTTAAGCGAGACGCGTCTGCAGGTGGTAATGGTGACGCACATCAACCATGCGCAGGAGATTGATGATGAGCTGCGTGAGGCGATGAGTAGCCTGAAGCGTGCTGGAGTGACTCTGCTGAATCAGAGCGTGCTATTGCGTGGCGTCAACGATAATGCGCAGACGCTGGCCACCCTGAGCAATGCACTATTTGATGCCGGCATCCTGCCCTACTATCTGCACGTGCTGGATAAGGTACAGGGTGCAGCGCATTTCTTTGTGTCAGATGACGAGGCCCGCCAGCTGGTGCGTGCACTTCTGTCACAGGTCTCCGGCTATCTGGTGCCAAAGCTGGCGCGTGAAATTGGCGGAGAGCCAAGTAAAACACCGTTAGATTTACAGTTACGTCAGGAATAAAAACGGCCAGCAAAAGGCTGGCCGGTTCAATATGGCAGACTGCCTGATTCACATTATGGGCACTTGTAGACCTGGCCGGTCATTTTGCTGTCGAGTGGCGCAAACGCGGACAACAGGTTCTGCGTCGGACTGGTTGCTCCATAAATCACGTTACCGCCCATCTCCGCTGCGCGATTGCGCAGGTCGTTAGCTGCGCCACGCAGTGCGCTGGTTTCGCCGCCTGCACCGCTCAGCCAGTTGCTCTGTGAGCCGGTAATATTGCCCAGAAGCTGACAGGTAGTGCCAGGCTGCTGATCGGTAAACGTCACGCGCTGTCCTGCTGAAGAGAGTTGCGTAGAGCTGCTGCAGCCCGCCAGCAATAACGCGCCAGCCGTCAGTCCGAGCAAGAGGTTAATCCGCATTGTAATCCCCATTTATTATCATCAGAGTCGGGTGGCAGCGTAGCAGAAAAAGGATTTTTCTTTCTGCACATTCATTGCCCTTATCCCGTTATATCGTCTCAATATTTCACGCCGCTTGCAGGCTGGCAAGCGTGCCGATGCTGGTGAATAAAATGAAGCCAGTCGATCAGTCGGCGCAGCCGCAGACAGCGTGACATATCAAGAGGAAAGACGAACGATTGCGCCTTACTTATACTATTTTCCCACCCAAAAGAAAAACCCCCGACCGTTTCCGATCGGGGGTGATGTCAGAGCGTGATGCCCTTAACCGGTGTAGCCATTACGTCGTGCATTTTCGATGCAATCGGCTTTGTTAACGTAGCCCTGACTGGCGGCGCCGGTAATATTGCCGTTGGGCGCCGTTCTTCTCCAGCGCCACTTGTGTGCTTCGTCCTTATAAAATTCCCATTTATCGTGCATTTTTATTTTCCTTAATCTGCTGTTTATCCCTTTCAGAGCGCGCTATTTCGCGCCGGGATCCACGTTAGAGCATCCCGCCCTGACTAAACCATGATGCAGAACATAAAAAAAGTTAATGGGTTTTTCCTGCTGCTGCCAGCATTCAGACGCTGAAAAAGAAAAATCCCCGACCGTTTCCGATCGGGGGCTCTTTGATGACTTAAGCAGTCAACGGCAATTACATCATGCCGCCCATACCGCCCATGCCACCCATACCGCCAGCGCCGCCGCCTAAATCAGGTGCGTCGCCTTTTGGCAGGTCAGTGACCATACATTCGGTTGTGATCATCAGACCCGCAACAGAGGCCGCGTACTGCAGAGCAGAACGGGTCACTTTGGTTGGGTCCAGGATACCGAAGTCGATCATGTTGCCGTACTCTTCAGTCTGCGCGTTGTAACCGTAGTTACCGTCGCCCGCTTTCACGTTGTTAGCGACAACAGATGGCTCTTCACCGGCGTTAGAAACGATCTGACGCAGTGGAGATTCCATCGCGCGCAGCGCAACTTTGATACCGACGTTCTGATCTTCGTTCTGACCACGCAGATCAACCAGCTGTGCTGCCACGCGAACCAGCGCCACACCACCACCAGCAACCACACCTTCTTCTACAGCAGCACGGGTTGCGTGCAGCGCATCTTCAACGCGGGCTTTCTTCTCTTTCATTTCAACTTCAGTTGCTGCGCCTACTTTCAGAACGGCTACGCCGCCTGCCAGTTTCGCTACGCGCTCCTGCAGTTTTTCTTTGTCGTAGTCAGAGGTTGCTTCTTCGATCTGCTGACGAATCTGGGTTACACGGCCCTGAATTGTCGCCTCTTCACCCACACCGTCGATGATGGTGGTGGTATCTTTGTTGATCACAACGCGTTTTGCCTGGCCCAGATCTTCCAGAGCCGCTTTCTCCAGCTCCATACCGATCTCTTCAGAGATTACGGTACCACCGGTCAGGATAGCGATATCCTGCAGCATAGCTTTACGACGGTCGCCGAAGCCTGGTGCTTTAACCGCAGCCACTTTCACGATGCCACGCATGGTGTTAACCACCAGTGTTGCCAGCGCTTCGCCTTCAACATCTTCCGCGATGATCAGCAGTGGTTTACCGGCTTTCGCAACGGCTTCCAGCACTGGCAGCATTTCACGGATGTTAGAGATTTTCTTGTCAGCCAGCAGGATGAACGGAGATTCCAGTTCAATCGCACCGGTTTCTGGCTTGTTGATGAAGTAAGGTGACAGGTAGCCGCGATCAAACTGCATACCTTCAACCACATCCAGCTCATCCTGCAGGCCGGTGCCTTCTTCAACGGTGATCACGCCTTCTTTACCCACTTTCTCCATCGCCTGAGCAATCAGCTGGCCCACGGTTTCATCGGAGTTAGCAGAGATAGTACCTACCTGCGCAATCGCTTTAGAGTCTGAGCAAGGAACAGACAGCGCTTTCAGTTTCTCAACCGCAGCGATAACAGCCTGGTCAATACCGCGCTTCAGGTCCATCGGGTTCATACCCGCTGCGACCGCTTTCAGGCCTTCGGTGATGATAGACTGTGCCAGTACGGTTGCAGTGGTGGTACCGTCACCCGCAGCGTCGTTCGCTTTAGAGGCAACTTCTTTCACCATCTGCGCGCCCATGTTCTCGAACTTGTCTTCCAGCTCGATTTCACGTGCGACAGAAACACCATCTTTAGTGATGGTCGGTGCACCAAAAGATTTATCCAGAACTACGTTACGGCCTTTAGGACCCAGGGTAACTTTTACTGCGTCTGCCAGTACGTTCACGCCACGCAGCATTTTTACGCGTGCGTCATTACCGAATTTTACGTCTTTAGCTGCCATCTTTAAATATCCCTTAAATTCGTTTCGTTCAGTGAATTACGCGTAAAAATTACGCTTCAACAACGGCCAGAATGTCGCTCTCAGAGATGATAAGCACCTCTTCGTTGTCGATTTTCTCGGTTTTCGCGCCGTAACCTTCGCTGAAGATCACGATGTCGCCAACCTTCACGTCCAGCGGCTTAATGTCGCCACTCTCAAGGATGCGGCCATTGCCGACAGCCAGTACTTCACCACGGGTGGATTTACCGGCTGCGGAACCGGTCAGCACGATGCCGCCAGCTGATTTAGCTTCAACTTCTTTACGCTTGACGATAACGCGATCGTGCAATGGACGAATTTTCATTTGATAGCTCTCCTTTGAGAAGTCCAATCATTCAGTTTTGGGGTTGAACACCGGGCTGCATGGCTTCCGGCCTCGTGACCAGAGAGATAGGGCCGCTGCCACCCACTTTCAAGGGGGCGGACAACAAATTTTTTACCCGCGAGTGATAAGTGATGGCTTTTTGAACAGATAATGGGGCAAATAAAAAACGCAACCCGAAGGTTGCGCCAGTGTGCTGACAAACTCATAACAGGATGACCCTGGCAGCAACGACTAAGCTCAGGGCGCAGGAAACAGGATCAGAAGAGGAAAGCGTCCCGCGCCACGGATGGCGCGGGCCGAGCAGTCATGGATGACGATTTTGCGACTTTCCGATCTGACCCTGTTCCCTGTGCGGCTCCGGTCTCACAGTTGACCGGGTCAGTTTTTTCAACAATCTCACGCAACCCGGAGGTTGCGCTTTCAGAGGTGACAGTTGCGGTTAACGATCCTTGTGATCGTCATGATGCTCAAGGCGATCGCTGTCTTTACGCTCGAACTCGCCATCCATGGTGTAGCCGCTGTCTGGTCCGGCTCCCGGTCCCCGCCAGACGCGCAGATGAGGCATCAGCTTCAGCGTCAGATGCTTCTGCACCGGTGGCAGCAGCAGCAGCAGGCCCAGCAGGTCGGTAAAGAAACCAGGCAGCAGCAGCAGGAAACCGGCGATGATCAGCGACACGCTTTTGATCATCTCGTTGGCCGGGCTTTCATTACGTGCCAGCTTCTCCTGCATCAGCATAAAGTTTTTCATGCCCTGATTTTTGACCAGCGAGACGCCGATACACGAGGTGAAGACCACCAGCAGCATGGTAAGCAGCACGCCCATGACGTGTGCAACCTGAATGAAGAGGGAAATCTCAATCCAGGCCAGAACGAAAAAGACTAATAACGGTATCCAGCGCACCGTACTCTCCTGTAAGTAGGGGCTGAACGGCAGCGTGCCGGTCAGCAGAAAGCGTTCATCCTGAGGATGATAAGAAAAGAGATGGGCACCCGCGCCGCCATTTTCAACCGATCCTGTCAAATTTATCCTGCGGGGTTAATTTTGTAACCAACTTCACATATCGTTAACCAGGCTGCAGCATTAAGTGATCTGCATGCGTGCTTTTCATATGCATCAGAATATGATCGCACACGCCCCTATGAAGACGGATAATATGTCGGCACGGGTACACCACGACAAAATAAACACATCCTTTGTGATGGTTAGCGGCAACAACAAGAAGGTTATCATGGCGAACAACATTCGTATCGAAGAAGACCTGTTAGGTATGCGCGAAGTTCCGGCGGATGCCTATTATGGCGTTCATACTCTGCGTGCGATTGAGAATTTTTATATCAGCAACAGCAAAATCAGCGACATACCTGAATTTGTCCGCGGCATGGTGATGGTAAAAAAAGCGGCGGCGATGGCCAACAAAGAGCTGCAGACCATTCCGCGCAACATTGCCGATACCATCATTAAGGCCTGCGACGAAGTGCTCAATAATGGCCGCTGCATGGACCAGTTCCCCGTGGATGTTTATCAGGGCGGTGCCGGGACCTCGGTTAACATGAACACCAATGAAGTGCTGGCGAACATCGGCCTTGAGCTGATGGGCCACCAGAAAGGGGAATATCAGTACCTCAACCCCAACGATCATGTGAACAAATGCCAGTCCACCAACGACGCCTACCCAACCGGTTTCCGCATCGCGGTCTACAGCTCGCTGCTGAAACTGCTTGATGGCATCAGCCAGCTGGCCGAAGGCTTTCAGCACAAAGCCGATGAGTTCCAGACCATCCTGAAAATGGGCCGCACCCAGTTGCAGGATGCCGTGCCGATGACTCTCGGGCAGGAATTTCACGCCTTCAGCGTACTGCTGAATGAAGAGACCAAAAGCATTCTGCGCACCGCGGAACTGCTGCTGGAAGTGAACCTGGGCGCGACCGCCATCGGCACCCGCCTCAATACGCCGGAAGGTTATCAGCACCTGGCGGTACAGCGTCTGGCGGAAGTCAGCAACCTGCCGGTGGTGCCGGCGGAAGATCTGATTGAAGCGACCTCTGACTGTGGCGCCTATGTGATGGTCCATTCATCGCTGAAACGTCTGGCGGTGAAGCTCTCTAAAATCTGTAACGACCTGCGCCTGCTCTCCTCTGGCCCGCGTGCTGGCCTCAATGAAATCAACCTGCCAGAGCTGCAGGCGGGTTCCTCTATCATGCCCGCCAAGGTCAATCCGGTTGTACCGGAGGTGGTAAACCAGGTCTGCTTCAAAGTGATTGGCAACGACATCACCGTGACAATGGCCTCTGAAGCGGGCCAGTTGCAGCTCAACGTGATGGAGCCGGTGATTGGCCAGGCGCTGTTTGAGTCGATCAGCATTCTGACTAACGCCTGCTACAACCTGCTGGAGAAGTGCATCAACGGCATTACCGCCAACCGCGCGGTGTGCGAAGCCTATGTCTTCAACTCGATTGGTATCGTGACTTACCTCAACCCTTACATCGGCCACCACAACGGCGACATCGTCGGCAAAATTTGTGCGGAAACCGGTAAAAGCGTACGTGAGGTGGTGCTGGAGCGCGGCCTGCTGACGGAAAGTGAGCTGGACGATATCTTCTCGGTGCAGAACCTGATGTACCCGGTTTATAAAGCCAAACGTTATACTGATGAAAACGAACAGTAAGGTTTAACCGACGCTGGTTAACAAAAGGCACACCGCGATCAACACGGTGTGCCTTTTTTTTTGTTAAACAGCACACCCGGCTATTACCGGTTTATCTTTCAGGAGTCATTCATGTTTGTGGTTGAGCTGCTTATCGTCTTGATGGCGATCTGGTTGGGCGCACGTCTTGGCGGCATTGGTATCGGGTTCGCAGGCGGAATGGGCGTGCTGATCCTGACGCTGGGATTTGGCATAGCACCCGGCGCTATTCCGTTCGATGTGATTGAAATCATCATGGCGGTGATCGCCGCCATAGCCGCCATGCAGGTGGCGGGCGGGATGGATTATCTGGTGAGCCTGGCGGAACGCCTGCTGCGCCGTCATCCACGCCACGTTACGCTGCTGGCACCGCTGGTGACCTACCTGATGACGCTACTGGCCGGTACCGGACATACCGCGTTCTCAACATTACCGGTGATTGCCGAAGTGGCGAAAGAGCAAGGCGTTCGCCCTTCCCGGCCGCTGTCGATTGCGGTAGTGGCTTCGCAGATCGCGATTACCGCGTCACCCATTTCAGCCGCGGTGGTCTTCTTCGCTACCCTGCTTGAGCCGCGCGGCGTCAGCTATATCACGCTGCTGGCGATTGCCATCCCCTCAACCATGGTGGGCCTCTTCCTGGCGGCTCTGGTGACTAACTTCTTAGGCCGTGAGCTAAAGGATGATGAGGTTTATCAGGCGCGTCTCGCCAAAGGCGAAGTCACGCTGCGTGGCGCCAGCCTCTATCAGGCAAAACCGGGCGCGAAAAAATCGGTGCTGCTGTTTCTGACGGGCATTGTGGCCGTGGTGCTTTATGCCACCGCGACCAGCGCCAGCGTCGGGCTGATCGTCAATCCGCCACTGCCACGCAATGAAGCAATTGTGGTGTTTATGCTGACCATCGCCACGCTGATCAGCCTGACCTGCAAACTCGACACCAGCGAAATTCTCAGCGCCAGCACCTTTAAGTCCGGCATGAGCGCCTGTATCTGCGTGATGGGCGTCGCCTGGCTGGGCGATACCTTTGTGAAGGCACATCTGGCGGAGATTCAGATGCTGGCGGGCGACACGCTGAAAACCTATCCGTGGATGCTGGCGCTGGTGCTGTTTTTCGCCTCGATGCTGCTCTACTCGCAGGCTGCGACCACCAAAGCGCTGATGCCCGCCGCGCTGCTGCTGGGCGTTACGCCGCTTACTGCCATCGCTTCCTTCGCGGCGGTTTCGGCGCTGTTTGTGCTACCGACCTACCCGACCCTGCTGGCCGCCGTAGAGATGGATGACACGGGTTCGACCCGGATTGGCAAGTATGTGTTTAACCACGCCTTTATCATTCCCGGAGTGATCGCCATTGCACTGTCGGTGCTCTCTGGCTTCGTCTTTGGTGGATTGCTGCTTTAGCGCACTCCTCGTGTTACGGATGGAGCGTGCTATCATCGGCGCTCTTTAAAACAGGAGTCACAGGATGAATGCTGTCGTTATCCTCTGCACCGCGCCCGATCAGGCCACGGCGGAGCACCTTGCTGGCTTAGCGCTGGAAGCCAGGCTGGCGGCCTGCGTCACACTGCTGCCGGGCGCCACCTCCTGGTATCTCTGGCAGGGAAAAATGGAGCAGAGTAGCGAAGTCCAGATGCTGCTGAAATGCGACCGCGATCATCAGCAGGCGCTGTGTGATCTGCTCAAAGAAGCTCACCCTTACGATGTGCCCGAACTGCTGGCGCTGCCGGTTCAATATGGAGACAGTGAATACTTGTCATGGCTGCACGCATCTCTCGCTTAATTACGCTTCTGCTGACGCTGTTTATCTGCCTGCAGGCGCACGCTTCACTCTTTTCAAATCCGGCGACCAGTCGCTTTGTGCCGGTTGATCAAGCCTTTACTTTTGACTTCGAGCAGAAGGGCTCGCAGCTCAACCTGCACTGGAAAGTGAAATCGGGTTATTACCTTTATCGCCAGCAGATCCACATCACACCGCAGAACGCGGCCATCGCGCCGTTAACGCTGCCGGCAGGTCAGCCGCATGAAGATGAATTCTTCGGCAAAAGTGAAATCTATCCGCAGGATCTGACGCTGCCGGTGACGCTGCAACAGGCGGCCAGCGGCGCCACGCTCAGTGTGACTTATCAGGGCTGTGCCGCAGCCGGATTCTGTTATCCGCCAGAGACGCGCAGCGTGCCGGTAAGTGCGGTGACCGCCAGCAGCGCACCGCCGCCGGTCAGCGCTCAGCCCGCGCCCGCCAGCCCGCTGCCTTTCTCGCCGCTCTGGGCGCTACTGATTGGTATCGGTGTCGCGTTTACGCCCTGCGTACTGCCGATGTATCCGCTGATCTCCGGCATTATCCTTGGCGGACAGCGCCACTATTCGCTGGGCCGGCTGTTCGCGCTGGCGATGGTCTATGTGCAGGGGATGGCGCTGACCTACACACTGCTGGGACTGGTCGTCGCGGCAGCGGGTCTGCGCTTCCAGGCCGCGTTGCAGCATCCTTATGTGCTGTTCACGCTCTCACTGCTGTTTATTGTGCTGGCGCTGTCGATGTTCGGCCTGTTTACGCTGCAACTGCCCGCCAGCCTGCAAACCCGCCTGACCCTGTGGAGTAATCGTCAGCAGGGTGGCTCGCTGCCCGGCGTCTTCCTGATGGGCGCGCTGGCGGGTTTGATCTGCTCGCCCTGCACCACGGCGCCGCTCAGCGCCATTCTGCTTTACATCGCGCAGAGCGGAAATCTGTGGGCCGGTGCCGGGACGCTGTGGCTTTATGCGGTCGGAATGGGATTACCGCTGATCGCCGTGACCCTGTTTGGTAACCGGCTGCTGCCGAAAAGCGGCCCGTGGATGCAAACCGTTAAAGAGGGCTTTGGCTTTGTCATCCTGGCGCTGCCGGTCTTCCTGCTGGAGCGGGTGCTGGGCGATGCGTGGGGATTGCGACTCTGGAGCCTGCTCGGCGTCGCGTTCTTTGGCTGGGCGTTCAGCGTCAGCCTGCGCGCCAGCAGCGGTAAGTGGCGCATCGTGCAGATTATCATGCTGGCCGCAGCGCTGATCAGCGCACGCCCGTTGCAGGACTGGGCCTTTGGTGGCCCGGCGGCGCAGCAGCAGGCTGTGGCACCGCTGCCGTTCCATACCATCCAGACGCCGCAGCAGCTCGAAAGCGCGCTGCAGCAGGCCCGTGGCCGCATCACCATGGTCGATCTCTACGCTGACTGGTGCGTCGCCTGTAAAGAGTTTGAAAAATATACCTTTAGTGATAGCACCGTGCGCGATAGCCTGAGTCAGGTACAGCTGCTCCAGGCCAACGTCACCGCCAACAACGCCAGTGACAACGCGCTGTTGCAGCATCTTCAGGTGCTGGGCTTACCGACGATTTTGTTCTTTGATGCGCAGGGCCGCGAAATCGCCGGATCGCGCATCACCGGGTTTCTCAATGCCGCCGACTTCCGGGCGCATTTGCAGAAACTTACCCCGTAAACAACACTGGAGTCAGGGCATTGCCCGGTGCATTACCGGGCCTGCATACCAGAGGAGAGTCACTTGCAGCGTGAACAGATACTCGAGCATGCATTGAATGTGCTTGAACAGAACGGCCTCGCCGCCACCCTCTCATTGGAAACCCTGGCGGGTTCCGAATTAACCCGTGACCAGCTTCAGCAGTTCTGGCCCGATCGTGACGCCCTGCTCTACGATGCGCTGCGCTATCACGGGCAGCAGATTGAAACCTGGCGGCGCCAGATCCTGCTGGATGAATCGCTGTCGCCCGACCAGAAGCTGATGGCACGCTATGAGGTCCTGAGTGAGCAGGTCAGCAAAGGACGCTTTCCGGGCTGCCTGTTTATCGCCGCCTGTAGCTTCTACCCGCAGCCCGATCAGCCCATCCATCAACTGGCCGAACAGCAGAAACGCGGCTCATGGCAGTTCACCCACGACATTCTGGTGGAGCAGGCGCTGGATAACCCCAGCATGGTGGCCGATCAGATGGAGCTGATTCTTGAAGGCTGCCTCAGCAAGCTGCTGGTGAAGCGCAATGTGCAGGATGTCGCCACCGCACAGCGGCTGGCGGAGGATGTTTACAGCATCGCGCTGTGCCGTAAAAATGGCGCACTGGCCTGAGGTTTTACCCGCTTTGACTGAAAATCAGGCAATCAGTCACGTTTTCCGGGGTTTTTTAGTGAAAGCCGTTGACGACCCGCGGCCTTTACGGTTTAATGCGCCCCGTTGCCCGAATAGCTCAGTCGGTAGAGCAGGGGATTGAAAATCCCCGTGTCCCTGGTTCGATTCCGGGTTCGGGCACCAAAATTTAAAGAACCCGCCTCTGGCGGGTTTTTGCTTTTGTGGAGCGAACCCGTTATCGAAGGTTCGATACACTCGCCACATCCTGTGCCTCGCCCTGCGGGTCGCGCGAAGCCGCGCGATGCAAAAATGCTCCCGGCATTTTCGGGTTCGGGCACCCTATTTAAAATGAACGGACCTCCACGGAAATCCGTTTTTTTTGCGTCATGTTTATGTCACCTCTACCCTGTTTCGCGCCCTCTTCCGCACAGGTACGCCATTCTGCCGTTGTCCAGCGTCAGGCATGACAGCGACAATCTCTGAACTGCCCCTCAATTCTTCCCCCTCTGCTCGCTTCTCTGAACTTATCAGCTCTGTCAGCGGCCATCCTGGCCTGGATCAGGCGATCACGCTATCTGTCATAGACATTGAGCCTGCTGATTACTCTTTGTCCGGGCCAGCCCCATTTTATCCGATAGTCCGGAATGGTTTTTTTAAATCATTGCAAACGATCTTTTCTGATCTTTATCAAAGCATATGTTGTGGGCAGCAGAGATAACTTACATCTCTTTCATTGCGATAGACGCACACATAATATACGCCTCAAATGAGAATGAAATCATTCTCCACCCTGATAAATATTATTGCATTTATAAATTTCATTATTTTTAGTAAAAATAAAATAACTTATTAACATGGATATCCAATATACAATACTTATTCTTCAATACTTCGCCTGTATAATAAAAAATCACAGGTTATTTTTTCTTAAAAAAATTATAATGCCCCCATCTTATTATTAAGAGGAGGGCATCACCCCGCATACAGCACAACGCCATAAAAAATAATAAAGAAAAAAATAAATTATATATAAAACCTCAACTGCGATATTTTCGTAAATTTACAATAAAAATATTTCTTATATTTATTGTCAGTCGTTATTTACAAAACACAACAAAGCAAACTCAATAATAAAGGTGATCACATGAAATTGGAATTTAATAAAAAAGCCCTTCTGGTATTTGGTGTTTCAGCGCTGTTCCCGGTGGGCTCAGCTATGGCGGCAACAACCAGCGGTGGTTCTGTCAATTTTAACGGAAGCGTTGTGACATCAGCCTGCGCCATCAGCGCCAACAGCGCAAACATTGATGTTGATATGGGTGAAGTGCGTACGGCTACGCTGGCCGCTGCAGGCAGTGAAGCAAGCGTGGCTAAAACGTTTTCTATCGCCCTTGAGGATTGCGCAATTGCGGATACCTCAGCATCGACAGAAGAGACACCTATTGCGGCCACCACTGTCGCAGTGACCTTCTCCGGTACGCCAGACAGTAATGATGCCAACAGCCTGGCAGCAGGTGTAAACGGCGGCGCTGCATCAGCGCAGAATGTGGCCATTCGTCTTTATGACGAGCAGGGCAACATCATGAAACTGGGCGAGGCAGCCACAGCGATTCCACTGCGTAAAGGTGCTAACTCTCTGAACTTCAGCGCTAAATATTATTCGCCAACCGGTGGTGCGACTGCGGGCGATGCCAGTGCAGTTGCCACTTACACCGTAACCTACTCGTAATCATCATGCCCGGTTTAACGACCGGGCATGAATAGACGTTCAGGAGAAAAATAATGCGTTCTTTAAGCTGGGTTTGTCTGGCTGCCACATTGTTTTCATCGGCGGTACACGCTGGTGGAGTGGGGTTAGGGGCGACACGTATGGTCTACTCCGCTGATGCAAAACAATCAACATTGCAGGTCAGAAATACGCACGCACAGGCCTCGTTTTTAATTCAATCCTGGATGGAAAATGCCAGCGGGGAGCGCACGCAGGATTTCGTTATTACGCCGCCGCTTTATGTTTTAAAACCAGCAACGGAAAGCGTGGTGAAGATCATCTCTAATGGTCGATCTCTGCCGCAGGATCGTGAATCGCTGTACTGGATAACGGTTAAGGCTATTCCTCAGCAAACAAAAAATAGTGCAGGTAACTCGCTGCAGTTCGCCTCTGCGAATCGTATTAAGGTATTTTACCGTCCCGCTTCACTTCCGGGTAATGCTAACGAAGCATGGAAAAAAATCACCGGTAAATACAGCGCGGGCAAAGTTGTGCTGCGCAACCCAACGCCCTGGTTCATCACAACGATCAATCTCAACGTTGATGGTAAGGCGGTTAAGCCTGTGATGTTGCCACCTGAATCAAGTACCACGCTGGAGGAGAAGTTCAGCCGGGCTACATCGCTGACTTTTCAGACCATCAATGACTACGGTGCATGGACACCTGTAACCCGCGTCCCGTTGAACCGTAAATAAACTCATTGAGGAATGCTCGCGTGAAAATGAAAATCGTTTGTGCGGTGGTGGCTTTCCATGCCATGCGGTATACCGCAGCCGCGGAGAGCGATTTACACTTTAACCCCGCCTTCCTTAATGGCGAGAGCGCGTCAG
The DNA here is from genome assembly GCF_007558755.1 of Pantoea sp. paga. Lineage (NCBI taxonomy): Bacteria > Pseudomonadati > Pseudomonadota > Gammaproteobacteria > Enterobacterales > Erwiniaceae > Pantoea > Pantoea sp. paga. The sequence continues at coordinate 135,404 of NZ_VLTF01000005.1, read as the reverse complement.
TGGCTGATTTATCCTGGGTTAATACAGGCAGTGCCTTACCGCCAGGCGAATATAATATCAACGTCTATATCAACAAGAATTATGCCTTCACGGGCAACGTCATCTTTGCGGTGGATAAATCCAGCGGGCAGGAGGTCACTGCAGCCTGTCTGACGGCCAGCCAGCTTGATGCGCTTGGCGTCGACATGGCACAGGCAGAGGGTGTCAGCCTGCCGCTGGCAAAACAGTGCTATTTCCTCAGCACACTGTTTCCCGGCAGCAGCGCGGACTATGAGCCGCAAACCCTCACGCTCAACATCACTGTACCGCAGAGCAGGATGCGTAATCTGCCACGCGGCTACGTCAGTCCGGAAAACTGGGAACATGGCATTCATGCCGGGTGGCTGAACTATGTCATTAACGGCTCGAATAATACCTATAAAGGTGAAAACAAAACCCGCGATCAACAGCTGTTTGCCAGTCTGAACAGCGGCATAAACATTGGCGCATGGCGACTGCGCGACTATACCACCTGGACCAAAGACACGAATGAGCTGAACCATGTACAGACCTGGTTGCAGCGCGATGTTCCGGCGCTGGGCGCACAGCTTTATGCCGGAGAAACTTACACCTCATCTCAGGTGTTTGACTCCGTCGGTGTCCGCGGGCTGGCGCTTAAAACGGATGACAACATGCTGCCTGCAAGCCTGAGCGGTTACGCGCCCGAAGTTCGGGGGATTGCGCGCAGCAATGCTATCGTCACCGTACGACAGAACGGCAATGTTATTTATCAAACCAGCGTATCGCCCGGGCCATTTGTGCTCAGCGATCTCTATCCCACGTCTTCGGGGGGTGATCTCTCTGTCACTATCAGGGAGAGCGATGGCTACGAAACTCAGTTCAATGTGCCTTTCGCCAGCGTGCCTAATCTGGTCCGCAGCGGCCAGGTTAAATATGCCCTCAGTGCGGGTAAATTCCAGCCGGTCAATAATCAGGCTGCGCCGACATTTGCCCAGGGTGAACTCTTTTATGGCTGGCGATATGGACTGACCTTTTATGGTGGCGCTCAGCTTTCCGAGCGTTATCGCGGGGTTGCAGTGGGCATCGGTCAGAACCTGGGCCGCCTGGGAGCCTATTCACTGGATGTTACCCATGCCCGGAGCCAGCTTGCAGATGATAAGCGCTATACGGGCGACTCCGTACGCCTGCGCTACAGCAAACTGCTCAACGACATCGGGACACGCGTAAATTTCTATTCGCTGCGTTACTCCACGCAAGGGTTCTATAACCTCAGCGATACGGCTTATAAAAGAATGAGCGGTGGCAGACCAGAACAGGTCGTGGAAGCGGACGGCACTGTCACCACCCGCTATGAAAATCTCTACGACCTTCGGATGTCACGCAAGGCCAGAAACCAGCTGCAGCTCTCGCAGCCGATGGACGAATATGGCTCTCTGTCGCTCTCCTGGGATCAGCAAACCTACTGGCATACGTCGAAAACGACACAGGGGATTCAGTTTGCATGGAATACGACATTCCGAACTGCCTCGCTGGGCGTGAGCTTCCAGCGCAGTACCAGTCTGTATGATGACAGTAAAGATAACATTCTGGCCTTGTCGCTCTCGATACCCTTTGGCGATCCCAAAAATTCGACACGCGCACGTTTTTCCACCACTCAGGGGAAATCAGCAGGAACAACCTACAGCGGTGGCGTCAGTGGTTATGTGCCTGGAAAAGACGAGCTTTATTACAGCGTAAATCAGCGCTACAACGCACAGAAACAGTATGGCGGCGATGCTGCACTGCAATATAAAGACCATCGGGGCCAGTACAACCTGGGTTACAGCTACGGGCGTGATGCCCGGAATCTCAGCTATGGCATCAGCGGTGGTGCCGTTTTACACGAAGATGGTTTGACGCTGAGCCAGCCGCTGGGCAATACCAATATTCTGATCAAAGCACCCGGAGCCAGCGAGGTTGCGGTTCTTAATCACCGCAGCATTAAAACCGACAGCCGGGGTTATGCCGTCATCCCCTACGCCACGCCCTACCGCGTTAATCGGGTCGGCCTCGACGCCACGACCGCAGGCAGTGATGTGGAACTCGATAATGCCATCATCAGCAAAACACCAACCGACGGCGCGCTGGTGCGAGCCACTATCACTACGCAACAGGGTGCAAAAGCGATGTTTGTCTTACGCCAGAACGGCAAGGAATTACCTTTTGGTACCGTCGTCGCGTTAGCAGACAGCGAGGTCAGCAGCATTGTGGGTGATGGTGGCAGCATCTATTTATCGGGTCTGCCGTTGAAAGGTACGCTTAACGCGGTCTGGGGAAAAGATAACGCGGCCCGTTGTTCTGTTCGCTATCAGCTCAATAAGCAGGATTTTAACGCCCGCACGGGCCTCTATTCTCTGGAGGGAGCATGTCAGTAACAACCCGCCTGGTATGCATCGTACTTCTGTTCGCCTGCACATGGCCGGTGCGGGGTTACGATGTGCTGGTTTCGGTAAAGGGTAATCTGATCGCCAATACGTGCGTCGTTGCCGCCGACTCGCTGGAGAAAAATGTCTCCCTTGGCGACATCGGTACCAGACAATTAAGTAAAGCGGGTGCGGTAAGCAATATTAAATCTCCGTTCACGCTCACGCTGGAAGCGTGTGGCCCCACCTTTTCTGGCGTAAAGATCCGCTTTAGCGGCACGCCGGATGATATTGATCCGCAACTGATTAAAGTGGCAGAGGGCGGAGCGACAGGCGTGGCAGTGCAAATCCTCGACAAAGATGGCGCGCTTGTCCCACTCGATACCCAGACAACCGCCTATGGTGTGAAGGGGAGTGACAGCGTGCAGATGAATTTTTATGCCCGATTAATCGCCACAACTGCCGAGGTTAATGCTGGCAACGTTTCAGCCATCGCCACCTGGACTACGGAGTATCAATGATGCGTAATTTACTGTTGCTTGCCTGTTTTCTTGCCTCGGCCAGCGCGCTGGCTATGGACTGGAAATCAGACATTACGCTCTCACCCCAGCCAATGGAATATTCCGGACCAGCAGACTCCGTGATGCCCGGTGACATTATTGGTTCAACCTGGAGTGCGACAGTGGACGTACAGGAAGTGTTCTGGTGCGGATGGGTATGGGTCTGTGAAAAGGGTACGCTTGAGCCCTCTCCATCGGCTATATCCAGCGGCATGGCGGTCACCGTTGATGGTGTAAATTACACAATTTTCGAAACGGGTATACCGGGTATTGGCTACATCATCGGGCTAAAAGATTTTAACGGATCGGAGTATATGCCGTTACAAACGGGCATCACGCAGAGCTATCCGGCTCCAGGCACGAGTGGCCGTGCCACAAATCTGGGCTGGTCAGCGAAAGTGACCTTTATTAAAACGGGAACCGCGTTGAAATCGGGCCTGTACACAACGCCAGCCATCCATGCGGCTATTCTGACGGCCTACAATAATGAAACGAAAACAGCGCAGGTCATTATCAACCCCACCACCATCACGGTGGCCGCCAGCGGCTGTACGGTCAACACCAAAAGTGCGAACGTCGATCTGGGCACGCTGGATATCCGCACACTTTCAACCGTGGGCAGCACCTCACCTTCGGGGACGTTCAACGTCACGCTCACCTGTGATCAGAACATCGCGGTGAATGCGGTCATGACCGACCAGACAACCCCGTCAAACAGTTCATCGGTTGTGACGCTGACGGGCGACTCTACCGCGTCGGGCGTGGGCGTACAGTTTTTCTATAACGGTATAGGTCCCCTGAGCATGGGCCCGGACAGTACGGCTGATGGCACGCTCAATCAGTTCTTTATCCAGACAACCTCATCGGCAAACCAGGTATTGTCACTGCCCTTCCAGGCGCAGTATATCCGTACGGGCGATCTGGTACCCGGAACGGCTAATGCACTGGCGAGTATTACGTTTTCCTATCAGTAATAGATCCACCTTCTGAGCAGACCGACCAGGCAAGGCTGGCTCTCTGAGCCAGAGCCAGCCCGTTTATGACCTGGTCATCGGTGATAGCCGTTCTCACTGAGCAGCAGGCGCGTCCCCCTCTTCCCCGCTAAAGACTCGCTTCAGCACGCCACCCACACCGCACCGGCATCCGCCGATTTCACGCACTGCGCGACCCAGCGCACGCCCATTAATCCGGCATGCACGTCGGGATACCAGAAATCCTGCAGAAAGTCGGTGTCGCGGCGATCGGTGGCATCCATCGCCAGCGCGAAGCGACGATAAAGATTGGACCAGGCTTCAAATAAACCCTCTGTATGCCCTCCGCCAATGCGGTCCTCTTCCAGTGCGCGCGGGCTTAGATAACCCATGCCGCGCTCCAGAATGCGCACCGGCTCGCCCTGCACCTCATAGCGCAACTGGTTCGGCTGCTCATCCCACCACTCCAGGCTGGCTTTCGATCCGACGACCCGAATCTTCTGCCCGTGCATCGATCCGGCATTCACCGCCGACGCCCATAACGTGCCGACCGCGCCGTTGTCATACTCCATCATCACAAAGGCGTTGTCCTCCAGCGGCGCACGCGACGCGACAAAGCTCTGACGCGAACAGAGCAGACGCGTCACTTTCAGCTGTGGCAACATCGTTTCTGCGATAAACAGCGGATGCGTCGCCAGGTCGCCTAACACATAACTCGGGCCGACAAAGCGCGGATCGACCCGCCAGCGTGTGCTTTCACTCTGCAACTCCACCGCCTCATTATGGAAGCCGTGAGCAAACTGCATGTTAACGATGCAGATCTCACCCAGAGCCCCTTCGGCGATCATCTCCCTGGCCTGATGAACCAGCTGATGCCCGGCATAACCGTAGGTGACACCAACAACCTTCTGCTTCTCCCGGCTCAGCTGCTCCAGCTCATCCGCCTCTTCGACCGTAAAACAGAGGGGCTTCTCGCACACCACATGCAGCCCGGCATTAAGCGCCGCCCGGCAAATGGCGAAATGAGTATTATTAGGCGTGGCGACAGACACCGCCTCAATGCCATCTTCACGCGCGGCTTCCCCGGCGAACAGGCTGGCATAATCGGGATAACAGCGGTCCGGTGCCACACCCAGCGCCTGACCAAACTCACGCCCGCGTGCGGCATCAATATCAAACGCCCCCGCCAGCAGCACAAAGTTTCCGTCTCGCTGTGCCGCAGAGCGATGGATATACCCAATCTGGCTGGTGCCGCCGCCGCCGATCATGCCCCAGCGCAGTGAGCGATTAGCCGCTTTTTTACCGTTAATCATGCTGTTGTCCTCAGAATCCTGTTGATCGGAGATAGTCCAGGCTGGCTTTAACATCCCGCAGGCTGGTGTCGGCATGGCGCGGATCACGCTCCTGTTCGATGGTGATCCAGCCCTGATAGTTACGCTCAGTCAGCAGCGTGCGCACCGCCGGATAGTCGATTGCGCCCTGCCCCAGCGGACACATCACCCCCTGCGCGCAGGCAGTGAAAAAGTCGAGTCCGCGAGAGAGGGCGTCTCGCCAGACCCGCTGGTTAACGTCTTTGAAGTGGAGGTAATCGATGCGGGTCCAGTACTGTTGCAGTGAAGCGACCGGATCCATCCCGGCGTAATAGAGATGGCCGGTATCCAGACATAAACCAGCCACCTGATGCGGAATATCACTGACCAGCCGCGCAAGCTCATCGGCAAACTCAATGCAGCCGCCCGCATGCGGATGGATCACCGGTCGCACGCCATACTCCTGCCAGGCAATCTCACTGAGAATGGTGATGTGTCGCATCATGCGCTGCCAGTCGTCAGCGGAGAGCCGTGGCGCTTTTTCTGACTGACCAGCATATTTCGCCCGCTCCGGATTCCCGAAGTCGATGATCACCAGATAAGGCGCGCTGGCACCGGGCGTTCTGGCGGCGGTTGGCACACTGGCCAGCGTACGACACAGGTTGTGGGTCAGCGTGATCAGTTCAGGGAAATGCGCTTCACTGACCAAATCATCAAAAATCGTACCCGCCACCAGCGAAAGCTGATGCGCATTAAGCTGCCGGGTCAGTTCGGCTGCATCGGATGGCAGATAGCCCCAGGGGCCAAGTTCGATACTGGGATAGCCAGCCTGAGCGGCCTCGGTCAGGACTTTCTGCCACGGCGGCAGCCAGGGATTAGCGGGATCGTCCACGCCCCAGCTACAGGGCGCATTAGCAATGTGAAAGGTCATGATATCTGCCTGTGCAGTGAAAACTGCTGGCAGTATCAAATGAAAATTTCATCTCAGACAACAATGAAAGTTTCATTTTTTGATAGAGATCGCGTTTAAATATCCCACAAAATGATAGATTTTTATCAAATAGGCGCTAACCTTTTCTTTTTACAGGTTTTCACGCGTCACGATTTCAAAGGGTACGGTCACCTGTGCAAAATGGTCGCGCTGCTCCATCCGACTGTTGAGACAGGTGGCTATCACCGCCGCAGCCATGACATCAAGACGATGACGCAGCATCAGCGTGATGGTGCCATCAATCAGCGCCAGCTCATCGCCGGGCAACGGACCGTGGCACAGCAGATCGATCTGCCTGCGTCCGCTGTCACGCAGCGCCTGCACCACGCCCTCTATGCCGCCGCAGGGCGCATAAATCATCACCAGATCATCATGGGTCTCCAGCAACTGACGGGTTGCCTGATAGCCGCCGTCACCCGACTCATAAGTCTTTAACGGTTCCAGTACCCGCTGGGTGATACCTGACTCGCGCAGGTAAGAGCGGAAACTGATCTCGCTGCTCTCCTGGCAGGTAAAGCGATGATCGCCCAGCAGCACCCCGACGCATCCCGGCTGACGCAGCAGATGCTGTGCCATCCACGCCGCTGTGCGCCCCGCTTTCTGATTATCAATGCCGACAAACCCCGCATGCTCGCAGGGCGAAAAATCAGAAAACAGCGCGTAAACCCGTACGCCCAGTCGTGACACATCCTGAATCGCGTGACGAATTAGCGGATGATCCAGCGCCACCAGCGCAATCACATCACTGCGCTGTGCCAGCAGACGCAGCGAGTGCGCCACCGCCTCCACTTCGTGAATATCATGCCAGCAAAACTCAGGTTCGCTGCCCTGTGGCTGCTGCGCTTTAAGCTGCTGTTTCAGCATCTCGCCCAGTTGCTGATAAAACGAATAGCGGGCAGGCAGCAGGATAAAACTCACGCGAACTGTTGCTGCGGCAAGGGGTGATGTTGTCCGGATGTGTGCCTGCGTGAGGTGATAGCCCAGCTCGCGGGCCGCAGCCAGCACTTTCTGCTCGGTCACGCTGCGCACCGGCGCGCGGCCATTCAGCACCCGATCCACGGTGGCCACGCCCACGCCCGCCGCCTGCGCAATGGCGGTCATCGTCACTTTTGACATTATCCTTCTCCCTGTTTCTGCTCTCTGTAGCGCTGACTGACGGCTACGCCTTGATATTCTGTTATCTGAGACATTAACACTCTATCGCGACCTGGCCATTTCCTCTCATTTATTTGATAGAAAGTCAGCGCCAATCTTGATCGTCCTCGCAAAATGAAACATTCATTTCTTTCTGTATTCTCTTTAAAACGCCCATTTGCTAAAACGGATAAAAATCCTGCGCCGATCGGGTTGATGGGATCACATCATTAAAAGGTTAGAGCGTCGACGGCGGGCTTTCTATAGTGGAGTCCTGAGCAGCACCTGCCTGCACGTACAAAAGGAAAAGTTATGTTCCCTTCAACGCTTCCGCTTCCACGCCTGCCCGCTGCCAGCCAGATACCAAAGTTGCGCTGGGGCATTATCGGGCCGGGCTGGATCGCCGACCATTTTGCCAATGCACTGCGCAAGCACACCCACCAGCAGATCACCGCGGTGGCTGCGCGTGACCCGGCAAAAGCGAAGGCCTTTGCCGACAAATGGTCAATCAGCCATGCCACGGGCAGTATCGACGTGCTGCTGGCGCGGGAGGATGTTGATGCGGTTTATATCGCTACGCCCCACAACCACCATTTTCCCGATGGTCTGCGCGCCATTGCCGCCGGAAAGCATCTGCTGATTGAAAAGCCGCTGGCGCTGAATGCTCAACAGGCGACTCAGCTTAAACAGGCCGCCGCTGCCGCGAACCTGCTCTGTATGGAGGCGATGTGGTGCAACTTCACACCGAAATATGACGTTATTCGTCAGCTGCTAGAGGATGGCGTGCTCGGCGATGTTCACACCCTGATTGCCGATCATGGCGAGTTTTTTACCCCGGATCACCGCATCTTTAACGCCGATCTGGCGGGCGGCCCGATGCTGGATCTGGGCAGCTATCTGGTGGCACTTAGCGTGTTTATTGGCGGCGGTGCGCCTGACACGATCGTCGCCCGGGGCCAGCCCGTCCCGGATGGGCGTGTAAACGGTCAGACGTCGATGCTGTTTACCCATCAGCACGGCATGCAGTCGGTGCTGAATACCACCCTGTTCAGCAACACGCCAGGCGGCGCGGTGATCGCCGGACGCGAGGCCACGCTGGAACTTTCAGGCCAGTTCTATGCGCCCGGTAACTTCACCCTGACCTCCAGCGATCGGCGTCATCGCCTGCAGTGGCAGGAGCCTGCCAGTCGCTATGAACAGCTCTGTCATGAAATTAACCACTTCGCCTGGTGTATCGGCCAGAACCGGATCGATTCGCCCATCCATTCGCTTGACCAGGCGATTACCACCCTGGCCGCGATGGACAACGTCAGGCAGCAGATTGGCGTGACCTTCAATGAAGAACAGCAACCTTAATGTGCCCGGAGCAGAAAGATGAAAATCGCTTTTGATGTGGATGTGATTAAAGATTTAGGCATCACCCGTATGGTTCATCAGGTGGCCGACTGGGGATACAAATATATCGAACAGTCGCCGCATCCGCAGATCAACCCGTTTTATAAGCATCCTAGAGCCAGCCGTGAAATCATCACCGAGTATAAGAATGCGTTAAGCGCCACCGGACTGGAGATCTCCTCGTTTATCGTGGTCTATCGCTGGTCCGGCCCGGATGAGCTGCGTCGTCAGGCGGCGGTGAAGAACTGGAAGCGGATGATTGAGATCGCGGTTGAGATGGGTGTGCAGGTGATTAACACCGAACTCTCCGGCACGCCTAACGAGCCGGAAATCTGTGAAGAGATGTTCTATCGTTCCATGGAAGAGCTGCTGCCGATCATCGAACGTGAAGGCATCCGCGTCGAAATCCAGGCGCATCCGTGGGATTTCTGCGAAGAGAATAACGAAACGGTGGATATCGTGAAGTCGTTCCGCAGCGATAACGTGAAGTATATCTACAGCGCGCCACACACTTTCTTTTATGACAAAGGCAAAGGCGATGTGAAGCCGATGCTGGAGTATGCCGGTGACGATCTGTCGCACATGCTGATCGCCGATACCATGAACCATACTAAGCACTGTCGCTACATCGTTAACCCGCCAGGGGTGGATGCCACCATTCACCAGCATGTCGGCGTGGGCGAAGGCGAAGTGGACTTCGACACCCTGTTCAAAACGCTGCGCGACACCGGCTTTGCCACCCGCAGTTATAAAGTCGGCGGTGAACCGATCATCGCGGCGTCTCTGTTTGGCTACCCGGAAAAAATGAAGGTTCAGGCGGTAGAAACCCGCGAACTGATTGAGCGTGAACTGCTGTAACCCTGTCTGCCGTGCTGTCGCTGCTGACTGCACGGCCACCTCCGCTCAGGACAACGAACCACCCGCCTGACACACTTTCATTCACTTTTCCTCTGTGCCGCTGCCCGCCTGACATCAGCCCCTGCAGCACGCCCTTGCGCAGCCAGCAGAGTTAAACCCCCTTTGCAGCACCTGCTACACTCCAGACCAATACCACACCATAAGGCGAACTTTCATTATGTCGGAAAATGCATATCAGCCCGCAAAAGTCTGGACCTGGGACCCTGAAGCCAAAGGTAACGGCGCTAAAACTAATCGTCCGTTCGCTGGTCCCACCCATGAAAAAGCGTTGCCGGTCGGCAAGCATCCTTTACAGCTCTATTCGCTTGGCACGCCTAACGGCCAGAAAGTGACCATCCTGCTGGAAGAACTGCTGGCGCTTAACGTCAACGATGCGGAATATGATGCCTGGCTGATCCGTATCGGCGAAGGCGATCAGTTCTCCAGCGGTTTTGTCGACATAAACCCGAACTCGAAAATCCCGGCGCTGAGCGACCACTCAGCAACGCCGCCGATTCGGGTATTTGAATCGGGCAATATCCTGCTCTATCTGGCGGAAAAGTATGGCTACTTCCTGCCAAAAGATATCGCTGGCCGCACCGAAACCCTGAACTGGCTCTTCTGGCTGCAGGGCTCAGCGCCTTACCTCGGCGGTGGTTTCGGTCATTTCTATCACTACGCGCCAGAAAAAATTGAGTACGCCATTAACCGCTTCACGCTGGAAGCGAAGCGTCAGCTCGACGTGCTGGATCGTCAGCTGGCAGATAACCGCTATCTGGCCGGTGATGACTACACCATCGCTGATATCGCCACCTGGCCGTGGTACGGCAACATGGTGCTGAATGACCAGTATGGCGGTGCCGAATTCCTGGATGTGCAGTCCTATAAAAATGTGGTGCGCTGGGCGAAAGAGATCGCGCTGCGACCTGCTGTGATTCGTGGCCGCAAGGTCAACCGTGTCATGGGCGACCCGGCCGATCAGCTGCATGAGCGTCATGATGCCGCTGATTTCGATACCGAAACCCAGGATAAAAAAGCTTAAGGAAAGACCTGTGAGTGCATATGTTGTATTTATTCGTGATAACACCCTGAACCAGGACGAAATGGCGATCTATGCCGAGAAAGCGGGCGAGGCTCGCGGCGATCATCAGATCAATCCTCTCGCCTTTTATGGCGAACTGGAAACGCTGGAAGGACAGGAAGCGGAAGGCGTGGTGATTCTGGAATTCGCGAGCCGCGAAGCCGCGCATGCCTGGTATGACAGCCCGGAGTATCAGGCTGCCAAAGCGCACCGTCTGAAAGGCGCTAACTACCGCGTGGTGCTGGTAGAAGGTGTGGCTAAGTAAGGATTCAGGCGGCAGCGATGCCGCCTTTTTTTATTGCAGCGTGATACGCGCCACGCCATCCAGTCCCTGACTGCTGCGATCGTCATTGAAGCTCTGCTTCAGGGTGACGAACAGGGTCTGCCCGTCCGGTGAGACCAGCAGACTGTTGGGATGGCTATCAAATGACCAGCTGTTTTTCACCTCATAGGTGGTGCCATCCAGCTGCAGCACCTTCTTCGATTCGCGCTGGCTGATATAAATCTCATTGCGCTTGCCATTAAACTTAATCCCCAGTGAATCACCCAGATTCAGACGCTTAATGACCTTGCCGCTGCGCTCATCAAACACCAGCGTATTTTTCGCTTTTGAATTATCCGTCACAAACAGGCGACCGGTTGCCGGATCCTCGGCCATATTCAGGAACAGATACTCCTGCCCGTCACCCGCCGTCAGGCGCTGCTCGATTCTGGCACTGCGCGGATTGATCACCAGGATTTCCCCGCTGCCGTTCGCCGCATAAATCCGGTCGCTGACCGGCGAGAAGATGATGCCTGTGACCCACTTCCCGGCATTTTTTATCCGGGTTTTCAGCGTCAGGGTTTTGGCATCAACCACCCAGATCACGCCCGGATCGCCCACGCCGCCGACATAGAGCAGCCCGTCATGCAGAAAGATTTCACGCGTGCCATAAGGCATGCCTTTCTCGTTTTTCTCGTCAAACATCAGGCGCTTCAGCACCTTACCGTTATCAGGATCGATCTTAGAGATACCGCCATCCAGCGTGTTGGTGGCGTAAAGTGCGCTGCCGTCAGGCGCGCTGATCAGACCAAAGTTTTTCAGGTCGAAGTGCCCCGCGCCGGTGCTCTGCAGCGTAGAAGCATCAAGACGGTAGATCATGCCGCCGCTGATATCTTTGAATCCCTGCGCGCTGGCGACATAGAGGGCGTTTTTTGCTGGCAGATAGGCCATTTCATACAAACCTTCACCCAGCTCGCGCTGAATCAGGTTATCGGGGCTGGAGGGCTGCATCACCACCGGCGCACTGGCATCCACTTTTTTCGCCGGCATCTGGCACGCCGTCAGGCTGAAGGTGGTCACCATCGCCAGTGTAAGTGCCGCTGTACGCGGACTGAACAACGCTTTCATACTTAACTCCCCTATCTGCCTGCTGCTCCCGGCTGGCCACAACGCAGAGGACAGACAGGAAATAAAAAGAATAAGAATCATACGCAGCCGCTAAAACGCTGTAAACGCAGCGGCACGCTGACCCAACCGAATCAGCTTAATGCGGTATATTTATTGTCCGCAGGCGCCTGACCGCGCCAGAAGCTGCCTTTAAACTCCTGACTAATCAACTAATTGCAGATTGCTCTGCAGAAACGCCACAAATGCGATAATACGCGCCGGAAGCTGACGCTGCGCCTGCCAGACCGCAAAAATATCGCCATCCGGTGCCTGCCAGTCGGGTAACACCGGCAGCAGTTCGCCCGTCGCCAGACTGTGCTGCGCGTCCCACCAGGAACGCAGCAAGATGCCATGCCCATCCATCGCCAGCCGCATCGCCACTTCGCCATCGTTGGTGATCAGACTGCCGCGCACTTTCTGATTGATGCTCTGTTCGCCGCTGGTCAGTCGCCACAGGGTAAAATCGCTGTCGTGCTGGCGCAGTAAAATGCAGTTGTGTTGTGCCAGATCGCGCACTGTCTCCGGCAGACCGTGCCGGGCGGCATAGGCGGGTGAGCAGCAGAGAATGCGCGGATTGGTACGCAGTTTGCGCGCCACCAGCCGTGAGTCGGGCGGTTCCCCGACGCGGATATCAATATCCATGTGGGCATCAAGAAAATTAAGTGGCTGGCTGCTGAGCTGCAGCGACAGCGAGAGTTCCGGGTGCAGCGCGGCAAAAGCCGAAACGCAGGACGCAATATGCCGACGGCCAAAACCAAATGAGGCGTTGATGTTAAGTGTGCCGCGCAGCTGGGCGGTCTCGCCGCTGACCGCCTCTTCCAGCGCCGCCAGCTGATCCAGCAACGGACGCGCGCCCGCCAGATAGCGGCGGCCTTCCGGCGTCAGCTCCAGTCGTCGCGTGGTGCGGCGCAGGAGTTGCACACCAAGCCGCTGCTCCAGCTGGCTCAGACGTTTGCTGACCGCCGCCAGTGACAGTCCCAGTTCGCGCGCTGCCGCAGTCAGGCTATCCAGCGCAGCCAGGCGAACAAAGAAGGCTAAATCATCGGTGGAGGTGCGGGATTCTCTACTTTTATTCAACACTGGATTGCCTTTCAGGCTCATTATTTCCCCGTAAGCGACAGTTATACTGCGTACACAATTCGAACATCAACCGGAAAGGTACCCTGTGACTGACAAAATTCACTCTGTTGCCGTGATCCCTGGCGACGGCATCGGCAAAGAAGTGATGCCGGAAGGCGTCCGTGTAATGAATGCGGCCGCAGAGAAATTTAACATTCCGCTGCGCTGGGAGTGGTTCGATTACGCCAGTGCAGACTACTGGCAGCAGCATGGCAAAATGTTGCCTGACGACTGGTTTCCACAGCTGAAAGCCTTTGATGCAATCTATTTTGGCGCAGTCGGCTGGCCCGATGTGGTGCCCGACCACGTTTCACTGTGGGGCTCGCTGCTGCAGTTCCGCCGGGAGTTCGATCAATATGTGAATCTGCGTCCGGTGCGACTGATGCCAGGTGTTAAAGCGCCGCTGGCGAATCGTCAGCCCGGCGATATCGACTTCTATGTGGTACGCGAAAACACCGAGGGTGAATACTCCAGCGTCGGCGGCACCATGTTCCCCGGCACCGAACGTGAAGTGGTGATTCAGGAGACGGTGATGACGCGCACTGGCGTCGATCGCATCCTGAAGTTTGCCTATCAGCTGGCGCAGAGTCGACCGAAGAAACACCTGACCTCCGCCACCAAATCGAACGGCATTGCTATCACCATGCCCTACTGGGATAGCCGCGTTGAAGCCATGGCCGGTCAGTTCCCCGATGTTCGCGTCGACAAGTATCACATCGATATTCTTACCGCCAACTTCGTGCTGCATCCGGACTGGTTTGATGTGGTGGTCGCCAGCAATCTGTTTGGCGATATCCTCTCCGATCTCGGCCCGGCCTGTACCGGCACTATCGGCATCGCCCCTTCGGCCAATATCAACCCGGAAGGCCTGTTCCCCAGCCTGTTTGAGCCGGTTCACGGTTCTGCGCCCGATATCGCCGGTAAAGGCGTCGCCAATCCCATCGGACAGATCTGGTGTGGCGCGATGATGCTGGAGCACCTCGGCTACAAAGCGGCAGGTGATGCGGTGTTAGACGCGATTGAACGCACGCTGGCAGCGGGTGAGCACCTGACGCGCGATCTCGGCGGCAGCGCCAGCACCGAACAGCTCGGTATGGCCATCGCCGCCGCGCTGTGATTTAGTCCGGCAACTGCACCACGCACTCGGGATGCCAGCCTGGCGGTAACGGTTCCGGCCGTACTATCGCCAGGCTGTGCAGCTGCAGATTCTCCACCCCGCGTGCGAACAGGCCCGACAGCCCGCCGGGATAGCGCTCTACGCCAAAAGCTTCGCCGGTTTTCGGGTCCAGTTTGTAGGCGTTATCCAGCCCCATGCCGGTCGGGGATTCCGGGTTACAGGGCGGCCGTACGTCATAGTGTCCCTGTGCAACCGGTGCCACGGTCTGCCGCATCTGCAGCTGGCTGATGACCACATCGCGTATCCAGCCCGGTTCTGCCGCATGCAGGTTAATCGCCCCTTCCGCCACACCCGTAACGTTACTGAACTGTACCTGCTCTACGATGCCGGGCGTAATGGCAGGATCGCGCCTGCGCACCGAAATATGCAGCGGATCGGCTTTTCCCCAGTGGCAGGGCGGCGCATGGTGACAGGCAAAAGTCAGATTACTGAACAGCAGACGCCGCATCGCGCCGCCGTCACGCGACAGAATGCCGATGCCACGGTTGGAATCAAAAATGGTGCAGCCGGTCACCGTGACATCTTCCACATCATCCCAGGTTTCAGTGCCGATTTTAAAGGCGCAGCTGTAGCTACGCAGCAGGCAGTTGGTGATCATAATCTGCCGCGCCGGACGCCGCAGCGCGGCCGGTTTGTGGGTAGTTTTGATGCAGATGGCATCATCGGCGGCACTGAGATAGCTGTTGCTGACAAACACCGCTTCGCAACTGTCGATATCGAGCGCATCGGTATTCGGCATGGTCATGGCATTGTCGATGGTGAGGTGGTCGATATGCACATGGCGACAGCTCACCAGATGCACTGTCCACATCGGCGCCTGCACGATGGTAAAGGCGGTCAGCGTTACCTGCTCGCAATCTTCAAACACAATGATCCGCGGCCGGTCCGCGCGCGGCAGGCGATAGCCCTGCTCGTCACGCTCAGCGGCAAACCAGGCTTCACCGTCACCATCTATACGGCCGGTGCCGCTGATGGTGATATTGCGCTGGCCCAGCGCATAGAGCAGCACATTGTGTGACTTCTCAGCACAGCTCAGCGCCTGTACCGCCTGGTAATCAGCCAGCCGCTGACTGGCGATCAGCACCGCGCCCGCTTCAAGATGGAGTTCAAAATCAGAGGGCAGATTCAGGCAGCCGCTGCGATAACGCCCGGCAGGCAGAGTCAGACGGCCACCGCCCGCCGCCGCAATCTGATCCATAGCGCGTTGCAGCACGGCCGTGTCCGGGGTTTCGCCATCGGCGACAGGGTGAAAATCAGCAAGGGAAAGGTGCATCATGCGTCTCCCGCAGGATTGAGGAGGAGGAATTGCAGCACGATACGGCGCGGCAAACCTTTGTCTGGCCGCCAGTGCGCCGTTTCGTGCGGGCTATCACAGATTACTTCACGGCCCCTTCGGTGACGCCGCTGATGAACTTGCGCTGGAAAATCAGGAACACCGCGATCAGCGGCATAATCACAATCATCGCGCCCGCCATCAGCACCGGAATGTCGATGGTGTTTTTGTTCTGGAAAAACATCATGCCAATTGGCAGCGTACGTAACTCATCCTTGTTGACCAGAATCAGCGGGATCAGGAACTCATTCCAGGTCCAGATAAACAGCAGCAGCCCCAGCGTTGAAAGGGTCGGCCAGATAGCGGGCACCAGAATGCCCCACAGAATTTTGACCCGCGATGCCCCATCCATTACCGCCGCTTCCACCAGCTCTTTCGGCACCTGCTGAAAAGCGCTGGCGATCATCAGCGTGGTAAAGGGCAGAGATAGGGCGATTTGCGGCAGGATCAGCGCCAGATAGGTGTTGGTCAGCCCCATCCAGCGCAGCTCGTGATAGAGCGGAATGATAAAGGCTTCACTGGGCAACACCATCCCCAGCGCCAGCATCGCTCCGATGACTTTTTTACCGGGGATCTTCAGCCACGCGAAACCGAACCCGGCCAGAATGCCCAGCAGCACGCTGAACAGCACCACCGGAATCACCACCAGCACCGAGTTGAGGAAGTAGACGTTGAAGTGTCCCTGCTGCCACGCGGTCAGGTAGTTTTTGAAATTCAGCGAGGCAGGCAGCGTGAAGATCCCCTGAAACAGCTCCATCTGGGTTTTGAACGACGTCATCAGCGCCATCAGGAACGGCAGAATCGTCATCAGCGCCACGATCCAGATCAGCGCGCGTGAAATCACCGGCGTGCTTCGCATCAGTAACGCTCCTTTAAGGCCAGATGGATCAGATAGTTAATCCCTAAAACAATGACCATGCTGAACACCGCTACCGACGAGGCGTAGCCAAAGTAGTGCAGATCAAAGCCCTGCTTATACATAAAGATGTTGGTGACCATGGTGGAGGTGCCCGGGCCGCCCTGCGTCATCACATAGACCAGGTCAAAGGCTTTCAGGCTGGCGATCACCGTCAGCAGCAGTGCAATCCGCAGTTCGGGCCGCAGGCCAGGCAGCGTAATGCGCATAAACTTCTGGCGACGCGACGAGCCATCGAGATCGGCCGCTTCCAGCAGTGAGGGATCCATGCGCTGCAGGCCCGCCATAAACAGCACCAGACAGAAGCCGAAGAAGTACCAGGTGGCGACCAGACCCACGGCGGGCAGCGCCCAGGTAAAATCACCCAGCCAGGAGAGTGCCAGCTGGGGCAATCCGATTGCGCGTAATATCTGGTCGATCGGACCAAACGCCGGGTTATAGAGCCAGCGCCACACCACGCCCAGCACCGCCATCGGCATGATGTAGGGCAGGAAAAAGAGAATGCGCAGCACGCTGCGTTCGCTGTTGTTGCGCGTGTCATACAGAAAGCTGCAGAGCAGCAGGCCGACGCCAATCGGCAACAGGGTATAGAACAGCATCAGGATGGCGTTATTGCCCAGCGCAATCCAGAACACCGGATCGCTGAACATCCGCAGATAGTTGCTGACGCCGCTAAACACCGGCAGCGAGGTGCCGTCCCATTCGGTAAAACTGATGCCCAGCGAGGCCAGTAGCGGGAACAGCAGAAACACCGCATAGACCAGCACCGCAGGCAGAACATAGAGAAAATTACGCCAGCCACTTAAATTCAACATAACTCTACTCGTGGTTCAGAACGGGGCTCAGGCCCGGCTGTTCGCCGGGCCTCCGGCTTAATGCTTCAGCGTTTTCAGGTAACGCTGATAGTTGTTGTCAAAATTAACTACCATCTGATCGGGTGTCTGACGGCCCGCCAGCAGCAGCTGGACGTTCTGATTCAGCTCGGCGTTCATGGTGGGTGTCGCCCAGTCCACATAGTGACCTAAACCGTCATAATCATTGAGCGTCAGCCAGACCTGATACGCCTCGGCCAGCAGCGGATTGTCCGCCGGCATTTTCGCCGCTTTGTTGGTGCTGGCAGGCAGGAAGCCCACCTTCAGCCAGCGGTTCGCCATGGCATCAGAGACCATATAGTTGATGAACTTCGCCGCACCTTCCTGCTGGTCTTTGCCTTTGGCAGTGCTGGTGATGGAGAACGCCAGATCGGTACCGCCCACCATCAGCGGCTGCTTCACGCCTTCACCGGCAGGCATCGCGGCAAAGTGAATATCTTTGTTGTCTTTAAACTGGCCGAGATACCAGGTGCCGCTGACCAGGAACGCGGCCTGGCCGTTCTGGAACAGCGTCGCCGCATCGTCGTGACCGATGCCCTGGAAGCCAGGGAAGAAGTACCCTTTGTCGGTCCAGCTCTTCATCATAGAGGCGGCATTGACCAGCTTGCTGTCTTTGAAGGTGCCGCCCACATCGTAAATCAGATTATCCAGCGTCTTGCGGTCGTGGCTCTCAATCTGCGCCTGCCACAGGGTGCTGAGCAGCTGCTGGCCCATGTTGCCATCCAGCAGGCCGAGCATCATCGGCGCGGTGCCCTGCTGCTTCAGTTTCGCCATTGCGATTTCCAGTTCAGCCAGCGTTTTCGGCACGGCAATGCCCGCTTTATCCAGCAGCGCTTTGTTGTAATAGAGTCCAACCATCTCGCCCAGGCTGGCGACGCCGTAGAGTTTGCCGCTGCCGAACTCGCCGCTGTCTGACCAGCGGTTACGTTTCAGAATCGAGTCCGGGAAGCGTGTGGTCCAGCCGTTGCTGGCGGCGTAGCTGTCGAGCGGCAGCAGCAGCTTATCTTTAACCAGCGAGCCCATATCGCCGCCGCCCTGGTTGACCTGAGCGATCTGCGGGCCATCACCGGCAGTCAGCGCCAGCTTCAAAGGAATACGGGTATCTTCAAAGGAGTGAACCGAGCGGTTAATCACAATGCCGGGATTCTGCTGGGAAAACTCTTTAATCCCTTCATCCACCGCGGCAGTCTGCTCCGGGTAGTTGTAGATATCCCACTCATTCAGGGTAACGGCGGCGTGGGCGGCATGCGAGACGCTGCCCGCCAGCAGGCCCGCTGCCAGCAGCCGACCCACATTGCGAATTCGGAACGAACGAACGGAGGAAACAGACATTATGCTCACCTTCTTCAGACCAGGATCGGCATCCTTTCATCTCACCGCCTGACATCCTGCAGGCTGCAGCCGCACACAAACGCACTCACTCATACTTACTTTAATAAAAAAATAAAGTCAAACAGCCTGCGCGGGGAATTGCAACGCTGTGAGCACGCGCAAATAAACAGCGGCATGGCGTGAAATTCAGCACACTGCGCTGGCATTTACGCGATTAACCGTGGCGGTGCGTCGCCAGCCACTTTTTCTGTAGCAGGAGATACCAGTGCAATCATTGCAAAATAACCTCCTGATAAAACATACGAAAATCCTATCACGCTCACACTTTCCCCCTTTCACTGGCCGTGAATCTGCTGCCAGCCGCCGCAATCCGGGCGTGTTGGCGATCACAGTTGTGCATCCCGATGCCGGTAAACATTGCCGAAGCGCCCGTGTTAGTGAGATAAGGTAATTATTCTATCTTGAAAACTAAGTCCACTTTCATTAACGTAACTTTCATCTGCGGATCTGTTCAATCCCTGACCGATTCACTCACTCACGAGAATTCACCATGGCGAATCAAGGTGTCATTCGTCCGGCCACCCCGGCGGACTACCCGGCGCTCTACCGCATCTGCCTGGAAACAGCCGATGCAGGTGGCGATGCCCGCGCGCTCTATTCCGATCCTGACTATCCCGGCCAGCGTTTTGCTGTGCCTTATGCGCGTTTCGCGCCTGACTTTGCTTTTGTGCTGGAGCGGGACGGTGAGGTGCAGGGTTACGTGGTGGCCGCGCCCGATACCCGCGCGTTTGAAGCGCAGCTACAGGCCGAATGGTGGCCGCAGCTGCAGGAGAAATATCGTGATCGCAGCGCCAGCGCGCCGCTCGACAGCAAAGTGCTCGACTCAATACGCCATCCCGACCAGGCCGCTGACACGCTGGTGACGCAGTGGCCCGCTCATCTGCATATCAACCTGCTGCCGGCGGCACAGAAAGGCGGCTGGGGTCGCCGGATGATTGAGCATGAACTGGCGGCACTGCGCACTGCCGGTGTCAGCGGTGTCCATCTTGGCGTCAGCCTGCAGAATGAGCAGGTCTGCGCCTTTTATCAGCGCATGGGGTTCACCCCAATCCTGCGCAGCAATGCCATCTACATGGGCCAGTTACTCTGAGTGAGGTAGCCGATGACCAGCCTGCGCTTGCAGAATGTGAAGAAGTCTTATGAACACGTTAATGTCATTCATGGCATCGATCTGACGATCAACAGCGGCGAATTTGTGGTGTTTGTCGGGCCATCCGGCTGCGGCAAATCGACGCTGCTGCGGATGATCGCCGGGCTGGAGGAGATCAGCAGCGGGCAGTTGCTGATTGAGGAGCAGGACATGACGCAGCAGCCCGCCACCGAGCGCGGCATTGCTATGGTGTTTCAGTCTTATGCGCTCTACCCCAACATGACGGTGCGCGGCAACCTGGCCTATCCACTTGAGGTAATGAAAAAGTCCAAAGCGGAGATCAACGAGGCGATTGCCCGGACGTCCGCCCGCCTGCATCTCACCGAACTGCTCGACCGCCTGCCGCGCGCGCTCTCTGGCGGACAGCGGCAGCGCGTGGCGATTGGCCGGGCAATTATCCGTCATCCGCGTATCTTCCTGTTCGATGAGCCGCTCTCTAACCTCGATGCCGAGCTGCGTTTGCAGATGCGGATTGAGATTGCGCGGCTGCACGCCTCGCTCGGCAACACCATGATTTATGTCACCCACGATCAGCTGGAGGCGATGACGCTGGCTGACCGCATCGTCGTGCTGCGTCAGGGCCGCATTGAGCAGGTCGGCGCACCGCTGACGCTCTATCACGACCCGGATAACCTGTTTGTCGCCGGTTTTATCGGCTCGCCAAAAATGAACTTCCTGCAGGCGGAAATCAGCGCCACGGGCGAGGGTGAAGTGCAGTTGCGGGTGCCGGAACTGAAGATTGAGGGGCTGGTGCTGAAAATCGCCGCCGACTGCCGCGAGGGGCAAACCGTGACGCTGGGGATTCGTCCCGAGCATTTCCAGCCTGCCGCGCAGACGCCGGACGCACTACGCTTTCACGGCGAGCTGGCCTATGGCGAAATGCTGGGCCACACCAACTATCTCTACCTGGATATCGGGCGTGAAGAGATGCTGGTGGTGGAAGAGCGCGAAGCAACCACGCGCGATCTGGGAACGCTGGTTGAACTTGGCTTCTCTGCCGCGCACTGCCTGCTGTTTGATGAGCAGGGAATGCGCCTGCGCTAAGGGAAGCGCGGAAACAAAAACGGGCGCCGCGGCGCCCGTTTTTATTCGAGGGATAACTCAGGTGACCGGCTCTTCATCGGCCTGCGCCGCCAGCAGATCAAGCAGCCGGTTGACGGCAAAACCCGCCGCGCCCAGCGCCCACATGCGGTTCGATTCAGTCAGGAACTGCAGCGGCGTCATGTGCGGCGTCAGTTTAAGCCGGTAGGCCTGGAAGCTCTGGGTAATGTGATCGAGCAGAATGCGTGACGCCATGTGCGGCTCCATCGCCAGATAAACCACATCCGGATCGTAAGCCACCGACAGGTTCGCCAGTGAAATTCCCAGCTCGCGTCCTGCCTCTTCCAGCACCGCCAGTACCTCAGGCGTTGGCCGCTGATCCAGCGCCTGTAATGTGAGGCCTTCCACCGGCTCCTGGTCAGCAAGCCGTTGCAGAATGGCGCGCGATGAGGCGACATCTTCCAGCAGACGCAGTGATCCGTCGCCCACCAGCCCGTTGCCAATCTCTCCCGCCTTGCCGTGACGACCGCGATAGAGCTGACGATTCAGAATGATGCCCGCCCCGATCCCTTTGCCGTAGGTGGCGATCACCGCCGACTGCGCGTTGCCGAGCTGACCAAACACCAGCGCCGCCATTGCCATGGCGTTGGCGTCATTCTCGATAAACACCGGCAGCGAGAAACGCTCTTCCAGCAGGCGCGCAATCGGGACGTTGTCCCAGTCGAGCACTTTGGAGCGGATACAGTAGCCGTTTTCGGCATCGACCAGTCCCGACAGGGCCAGGCCAATGGCGCCCACCCGCTTCTCCTCAACACCGCGCAGGAATTTCGCCAGCGCATCGCCGAGCTGGCGCGGCGTCAGCGTGCCTTTCGGCATCTGCTGCTCGCCCAGCAGATTGCCGCTGAGATCGGTCATGACTATCAGGTTGCGTTCCGCATTGAGCTGAATGCCAATCACGCTGGCGCGATCGGGATTGAGTCCAAGCAGCGTTTTTGGCCGTCCCATCGACACGCGACGCAGCCCCAGCTCCTGCACGATCTCCTGCGCCAGCAGGCGATTAGTCGCCTGCGACACGGTCGACATGCTCAGTCCGCTACGAACTTTCAGGTCTGACTGGCTGATCGGCGCATTTTCAACAATCAACCGCAGAATGCGCGCGGTTACGTTGGGAGCGGTCATAAATTCCTCGGGTTATCCGGCTGAGGATGCTCAGCCAGCTTCAGATCGGTAATCGGGCAGGCGTCAGCTGCTGCGCCAGTATCAGCGCTCCGCTCAGGGCATCGCCCTGCGGCGTCACCAGCCGGGCCTGAATATCGTCATCCAGCCAGCGCTGAATCGGCGTGGCCAGTCCCCCCATCAGCGCCACGGGTCCGCTACTCAGGGCAGTCAGACGGCGGACCATCAGGCCGATATCGGCTGCGGTCTGATGCAGCAGATCCTGTGCATGACTATCGCCCGCGTCGGCGGCCGCAAAAATCTGTGGCACCACGCGGGCCCAGTCTGCAGGCGTCGCTGAGCGCGTCCAGAGCAGCATGGTTTCCGGGCTGTGGTCGAACTGGGCCATCAGCTGCCGGGTAAGTGCGCTCTGGGTAATAATCGCTTCATGGGCCAGCAGTGCCAGCCGCAGCGCACGACGGCCCAGCTCAGCGCCCGACCCCTGATCAGACAAGGCAAAGCCCCAGCCGCCAAGCAGCGTAAACTGTTCGCCATCCCAGGCGGCGCCCTGACTGCCGGTGCCGATGATAAAGACGGCGCCAGGTGCGCCGCCATGGGCGCCCGCACAGGCGATCTCCACATCGCTGACCACCTGTAACGCCGCGCAGGCAGGCTGCCAGCTGGCGAGCCGCGCCTGTACCGAGGTGACATTCGCACCGGCTAATCCGGCGACCAGCGCGGTTTGCGTCAGCGCCTCCGGGGCTAATCCCGCCTGTGACACTACCCGGTCGATCAGCTGCCCGACGCAGGTCAGCGCCGCGTCATAGTCTGACCAGACGTTGGCAGGCCCGCCGGTGGCTTCCGCCAGCATGCGACCCTGCAGGTCGGTTAACCGCGCGCGACACTGTGTACCGCCGCCATCAATGCCCAGAAGATAGTGTGGTTGCACGCGCTTCCTTCCCTGATTAAGGGTTATAGCCATAATGAGCGAACGATAGGATAAAAAAACTTAAATCGCAATAACAAATAAATATAGCAAAATCATATCTGAATTTTCTTCTTAATTTACATGATGATAATAAAAACCCCCTCGCAAAACGCGCAGTGCGTTATTGACATTAGTTTTTCTGTCGTAATAAGTTGGTGGTCAGATTATCAACAGGCGCGCCCGATCACAGGCGGGCTATGCATCATGCGATTTCAGGAGCAGGGGTTTAACATGAAAGTAGGCATTATCGGTCTCGGCTTTCGTCTGTCCCACGTGATCAAAGAGTTCAGCAAAGCCGACGACGCCTTTTCGGTAGTGGGTTATTACGATCCGGCACCCGCCGGACTGCCTAATCTGCACAGCTTTGGTATCGCGCCCGGCCAGGCCTTTGCGTCAATCGATGCTCTGCTGGAACATGGCGGAATGGATGTCGTGCTGGTTGGCTCACCCAACTTCCTGCATCTGGAGCATGTGGGTCAGGCGCTGGCGGCGGGTTACACCGTGTTTACAGAAAAGCCGGTGGTGATCAATGAAGAGCAGACCATGGAGATGGCGAAGCTGGTGCGTCAGTATGGCGAGGCGCGCATTCTGGTCGGCCTGGTGCTGCGCTATTCCCCGCTCTATCACGATCTGCTGGCGGCACGCGATGCCGGTCAGTTGGGTGAGATCACATCGATTGAGGCGACAGAACATATCAAGCCTTATCACGGCGCATTCTTTCAGCGCGACTGGCGACGTCTGGAGAAATATGCCGGTCCGTACATTCTGGAAAAATGCTGTCACGACATTGATCTCTATCAGGGCCTGTTGCAGGAGCGCCCGATCCGCGTCGCCAGCTTTGGTGGCCGTAAATCCTTTACCCCCGCTCATGCGCCGCAGGGAGCTATCACCGCTGACTCAGAACTTTATCACGTGAAGCCCAGCGGCTGGTCGAGCACCGATGCGGTGTTCGACAGCGATGCCGATATTGTCGACTACCAGACAGCCCTGATTGAGTACGAAGGCGGCGCGACGCTGGCCTTCCACGCCAATCTGAATGTGCCGGATGAGTTCCGCCGTTTCTGTGTCATGGGCACCGACGGCATGGCGGAAGGCGACTTCGTACGAAACTACTTCCGCGTACACAACGCGCGCAGCGGCGAGAAAGAGGTCGATACCGCCTACAGCGGCAATGCGTATGATGGCCATTACGGCGCAGATGCGCTGATGGCTGAAGAGATCGTTAAACATATTAAACAGGGAACACCGCTGAAAGTTTCAGTAGTGGACGCGCTGGAAGCGGGCCTCACGGCAATAAAAATCGATGAGGCCCGTAAAACCCGCAGCGTAGTGGACATGCGTGAAAGCTGGCTAACATTTGACGCCAACCTGGGAAAAACCGGGGCATGATGGCCCCAGCCTGCGGGTCGGCCTCCCCCTCTGACCCCAGGATTTTAATGGCAGTATGACTGGTAAGTTCCTGTACTGGCCTTCGGGCCAGTGACAATATTGAGGTTGAGCTGGCTCGGGAAACCGTTGCCAGCGACAACTCAACCGCATGAATCCCCTTAACCACCCCAGCCAGCCTCAATCCACCTCTTCGCAGCCTGAGGCAACTTTCCGACTAAAAGCGATGTGAGCATATAACTGCGCCCGGCCAATTAACGCATTCCCACCCAACCTCTCCGAAGGTTCAGGCCGCTTACAGGCTTAAAGCGATGGGAGCATATGCCTGTAGCAAAGCATCGCGGGCCATGGATGGCCCGCGCTGAGCAGGCAGGGATGCCGTTTTTGCGTCTTTGCGAAAGGTATATGCTCCCTGAGCCTGTACACAATTCAACACCTGCACAAATCCCCTCAACTAATCCAGCCAGCCTCAATCCATCTCTCTGCAGCCTTAGGCAACGAATAAACTCAAAGCGAATGAGCGAATGGATGGCGCTTTTGCGTCTTTGCGAAAGGTGTTTGTTCCCTGCGCCTGCGCCGTGGTTCACCACCTCACAACCCCCTCACCTAACCCCAACGCCAGTTATCAAACCGGATCCACCTCATTCTCCAGCTTCTGACGCCGTCGCAGATGCGGAAACAACTTCATCCACAGCGCCACCACTACCAGCGTACCGATGCCGCCAATCGCCGCCGCCGGTGCCGCACCCATCCAGGCCGCCAGCAACCCCGACTCAAACTCGCCCAGCTGATTCGACGTATTAATGAAAATCGCGTTAACCGCATTCACCCGACCACGCATGGTATCCGGCGTATCCAGCTGCACCAGCGCACCCCGGATCACCATACTCACCATATCAAAGCCACCCAGCGCACAGAGCGCCACCAGCGACAGCCATAACTGCGTGGATAGTGCGAACACCAGCGTGGCCACGCCAAAGCCCGCAACCGAGCCAAACATAATCATCCCGACATGCTTCTCCAGCTTGTGACGGCTCAGCCAGATGCCCACCAGCAATGCTCCTACCGACGGCGCGCCGCGCAACATCCCCAACCCCCACGGCCCGGTATGCAGAATATCTTTGGCAAAAATCGGCAGCAGCGCCGTTGCACCGCCCAAAAGCACCGCAAACAGATCGAGCGAAATTACCCCAAGTACATCTTTGCGCTCACGGATAAAGTGAATCCCGGCAAACAGATTCTTCATATTCATCGGCAGACGAGCCTGCACCGGGCGTTCATAACGCAGCAGACTCACCAGCGTCAGCGAAACCAGATAAAATAGCCCGGAAACCCCATACACCACATGCGGCCCGGCGACATAAAGCAGCCCGCCAATCGTCGGCCCGACGATAACCGCTGCCTGACCGCCCACGGAGTTCATCGCCATCGCACGCGCCAGAATCGAAGGCGGCACCAGCGATGGCAGCATCGAAGACATCGCAGGCCACTCCAGCGCTTTCGCCACTGCAATCATAAACACCAGCCCCCACAACGCGGTCTTATCGGGGGTATGGAATAAGGTAAGCACCACTAATGCCAGCAGTGCGGCAAATTCCACCAGCTGACCCAACAGCACGATCCGTCGCCGGTCATATTGATCCGCCAGATGACCCGCTGGCAGCGCCAGCAACACCGACGGCAGAAACTGCATTAAGCCAATCATCCCTAACGCCATTGCGCTGTTGGTCAGCGCATAGATCTGCCAGCTTATTGCGACCGAGAACATCTGAAAACCAAATGATGAGCAGGTACGCGCCACCCAGAAGGCGACAAATGTCCGATGTCGCCACAGCGACTCTTCCGCCGTCGATGCCATAAATCCCATGTCTTATCCCAAATCAGGTGAGGAAACCCGCGTCGTTGCGCGGTGTTATTGGTGTGGTGATTGTCGGCTTCACGATAGCAGACCGGATGCGAGCAGAAGGCCTGCGGCTCCAGCTCTGCCTCCCTGTGCGATAAGCAGCGTCTCTGTCCGGCCGAGGCGTGTCAGACCCCTCATGATTATTACCAGCCTATTGGTCCCGACTATTGAATATATTCCAGCACATCATCAGACGCCAAAGGAATTATCGTTTCTTTGCTAACAGGTTTATTTACTTTCTCAGGCAACAAAAGGATGATTTGGATTAAGCATGTGATCTATATTTATTCACGCGTTTAGAAAAATGCGACTTTTTATATGCTTAATTAACAACAAATCCTTTCTATTGAATTTCATAGAGATAATGAAAAACAGTTTATATAACCCCTATGTTACTGAACCAATCCATCACGTTAAGCGTAATGTCACTGGCATTTGCTATAGCGTGCCTTATCTTCAGCAAAACCAGGATAGCGGCAATATACTTAATACAAACAACATTATTTCATTACACAATCAAATTGCTACTGAAGCAGCATTAATGGTTGTGCCGGTGGAAGATATTCGATTACGGGGAATGATCGCGGTTCCGGATGCCTATACACATTTACAAAATGCGCGTGTCCGGATTGGAATTAATTATTCCAGTCTGGCAGCACACAGTACGTCACTGCTTGAATTAACAAAGAAATTTGATTTCTGGCTTTATGATTTTGCGCCGCCGGGTGCAGACTGGCGACTGCTGGAATCTTTTCCTTTTTCAGGAATTGTTTTAACCGAATCTTTCTTTAATGATAATTATGAGAAGTTTACCTTTCCCTTTTTTATGGCGACGTTTCGTGAAAAAGGGGCAGAGGTAATCGTACGAAGCCATACGCCGCCCTTAACCGCTGAGCAGTTTGCTGAGATAAATATCAGCGGCTGGCAACAGCAACGCTCGGACGGCGATCTTATTAGCTGCTGATTCACAAATCCTGCCTTCCGGCGTTAAGGGCACACGGCGGTGCGCTTAACGTCCTTTAATCCCCCATAAAATGTCGTATTATTCCAGTTGTTAAGCGGTTTAAGCCAAAAAAATCAAACCTCGATCTGATTTTGCTATAACATTTAACACAAAGGGATCGTCTGTCTTAACGGAAGAGATACTTCAGAACACCCTAATCATTTGTACTTGATAACTGGAAACAGCCTATCTGGTTGTTTTCGTGTGTTTTATGGCAACGAAACGAGGTCGATATTATGGGGAAAAACTCCTCATCTTTTGGCGTAATTCGTTTCCTGACGGTGCTGTTCGCAGTGCTGACGGGCGCGTTTATGCTGATTGGCGGTGGCTGGTTAGCCGCCATTGGTGGTTCCTGGTATTACGTTTTTGGCGGTGTGGTGATGCTTATCACCGCTTATCTGCTTTCCCGTCGTAAAAGCACTGCGCTGGTTCTCTATGCGCTGCTGCTGATCGGCACCCTGATCTGGGGTGTATGGGAAGTGGGCACCGACTTCTGGGCACTGGCACCACGCACCGATGTGCTGGTGATCTTCGGTGTCTGGCTGATCCTGCCGTTTGTCTATCGCAGCTTCAACGCGGGCAGCAAAGCCGCGCTGGGTACCATGGCTGTGGCGCTGATTGCCAGTGCCATTGTGCTGGCCTATGCGGTATTCAACGATCCGCAGGTCATCAACGGGTCAGTACCAGAAACCGCTGACAACGCCCCGCAGGCTGCGCCGCTGAGCAACATCCCGGATGCTGACTGGCCCGCTTATGCGCGCGATCAGCAGGGAACCCGTTTCTCTCCGCTGAAGCAGATTAATCACCAGAACGTGAAAGAGTTGCAGGTTGCCTGGCAGTTCCAGACTGGCGACATGAAAACCCCTAACGATCCGGGTGAAATTACCGACGAAGTCACGCCGATTAAAATCCGCGACACGCTTTACCTCTGTTCGCCACACCAGATCCTGTTTGCACTGGATGCGGCCACCGGTAAGCAGAAGTGGAAGTTTGATCCGGGCATGAAGGTCAACCCGACCTTCCAGCACGTGACCTGTCGCGGTGTTTCTTACCATGAAGTGCCGGCAGCAGCCGATGCAGCGAACACTCAGCCTGCGCTGTGTTCACGTCGTATCTATCTGCCGGTCAATGACGGTCGTCTGTTTGCACTGGACGCAGAGACCGGCGAACGCTGCCCGGCATTTGGCGTCAACGGCGAGCTGGATCTGCAACATAAACAGCCTGTCACCACTGCGGGTCAGTATGAGCCGACCTCACCGCCGGTGATTACTAACACCACCATCGTGATGGCGGGTGCGGTTACCGATAACTACTCAACCCGTGAGCCGTCAGGCGTGATTCGTGGCTTTGATGTGAATACCGGCAAACTGCTGTGGGTATTTGATCCAGGCGCAAAAGATCCTAATGCCATTCCGGCTGATGAACACACCTTCACCATGAACTCTCCGAACTCATGGGCACCGGCAGTTTACGATCCGAAACTGGATACCGTTTACCTGCCGATGGGCGTGAGCACACCGGATATCTGGGGCGGTAACCGCACACCAGAGCAGGAGCGTTATGCGAGCAGCGTGCTGGCCCTGAACGCCACCACCGGTAAGCTGGTCTGGTCTTATCAGACTGTGCATCACGATCTGTGGGATATGGATCTGCCGTCGCAGCCTACGCTGGCTGACATCACCGACAAAGATGGCAACACCGTACCGGTTGTCTACGCGCCAGCGAAAACCGGCAACATCTTTGTACTGGATCGCCGTACCGGCAAGCCAGTCGTGCCTGCGCCAGAAACGCCAGTGCCACAGGGTGCTGCTAAAGGCGATCACGTTGCCGCCACTCAGCCCTACTCTGAGCTGACCTTCCGTCCGAAACAGAATCTCACGGACAAGGATATGTGGGGCGCGACGATGTTTGACCAGCTGGTGTGCCGCGTGATCTTCAAGCGCCTGCGCTATGAAGGTCCGTTCACTCCGCCATCTGAGCAGGGTACGCTGGTGTTCCCGGGTAACCTCGGTATGTTCGAATGGGGCGGCATCGCAGTCGATCCTCATCGTCAGATCGCGATTGCTAACCCAATGGCGCTGCCGTTTGTCTCTAAGCTGATTCCACGTGGCCCAGGCAACCCGATTGAGCCGCCGAAAGGCGCTGAAGGTGGTTCAGGTACTGAAACCGGTATTCAGCCTCAGTATGGCGTGCCGTATGGCGTCGAGCTGAACCCGTTCCTGTCACCGTTTGGTCTGCCATGCAAACAGCCTGCCTGGGGTTACATCTCCGCGGTGGATCTGAAGACCAACAACGTGGTGTGGAAACAGCGTATCGGTACCGTTCGCGATAGCGCACCGGTTCCGCTGCCGTTCAAAATGGGTATGCCGATGCTGGGTGGTCCTATCACCACCGCGGGTAAGGTGTTCTTCATTGGTGCGACCGCAGATAACTACCTGCGTGCTTTCAGCACTGATACCGGCGAACTGTTATGGCAGGCACGTCTGCCAGCAGGCGGCCAGGCGACACCGATGACCTATGAAGTGGATGGCAAGCAGTACGTTGTCATCGCGGCAGGGGGTCACGGCTCGTTTGGTACCAAGCTGGGCGATTATGTGATTGCCTACGCGCTGCCAGACCAGAAGTAATTCACGCAGCAGTGAATAAACTAAGGCGGACTCCGGTCCGCCTTTTTTGATCGCGCTACTTTTTCATCCCACGCCAGTTGAGCCAGGCGCAAAACAGCATCACCACGCAGGTTGCCAGAAACACCGGCCGCATCCCGAATGCACCGCCCACCAGCCCACCGAACAGCGGGCCGCTGACCTGGCCGATATATTGTGCCGATGTCGAATATCCCAGCATCCGCCCAACCTGTGAACCCGGCACGTTATGACGAATGATCGCCGTGATGCACGGCATCAACCCGCCCAGCGCCATCCCCATCAGAAAACGCAGCAGCACCAGTTGCCAGGCCGCCGTGATAAATGCCTGTGGTATCAGCAGCAGGCCGCTAACGACTAAACCACCGGTCAGCACCCGCCAGTGCCCTACCCGATCGGCCAGCCGACCCAGTCGTGGTGCCGCCAGGACCGTACCCAGCGCCGCAGCGGACATCACCAGTCCGGCTATCAGGGTGATCTGATGGTCGCCCTGCACAAACTCGCCCACGTAAAGCGTAATAATCGGCTCAATCGACATGCTGGTGAAGATCAGCAACATGCCAGAGAGCCACATCAGCCGTATCAGGCTGTGATTAACCGGCCCGGCTTCAGGATGCGGTTGCTGGCTGGTGCGCGATGTCGCGGGAGCACGTGGCTGCTCTTTGAGTAAAAAGGTGGTGGCGAGGAAGGCGAGAAAAATCACGGCACCGGTCAGCCAGAAAGTCTGACGAATGCCGATAAGCGGCGGTAAGACGCCCCCCAGCAGCGGCCCGACTACATTGCCCGCCATAATGCCGGAGGACAATACGCCCAGTGCCCAGCCGGTCTGTGCTTTTGGCGTTTGCGCCGCCACCAGAATGGTCGATCCCGATGCGTAGCCGCCCAGCAGCCCCGCCAGCAGGCGCAGCGCCACCAGTTGCCACGGCGCGGTCGCCATGCCAATCAGCGACATCGCAATCGCCATCCCGAGACTGGCCCGAATTAGCATCAGCTTACGACCATAGCGGTCAGCCAGCCTGCCCCACAACGGCGCAGTCAGTGCGGCGCTGAAAAAGGTCGCGCCGTAGGCAAGGCCGGACCAGCGGGCGATAGCGGCTGGCTGCTCAACGCCGAGTTGCTGCACATAGAGCGGCAGGAACGGCAGCAGCAGCGTCATCGCCACGATAGTGGTAAAAGAGCCGACGACGCAGACCCCTAAGTTACGTCGCCAGTGCTGAAACTCTGCAGTTTCGGGTGACTGTTGCATGATGATATCCGGTGAGTGATCAGGGATACAGGCTAACCGGCGTAGCGGAGTAACAACAGTCGCGGTGAGATAGTTACTCTGTGGCGCTGATTGTTGTCAGCAGGCAACAATCAGCCTGTATTCAGCGCCGCGACCAGGGCATCGCACAGCAGCGTCACGGGAGACGCCGGTTCAGACGTGTCGTGCAGCAGCAGATAGCTTTACAGACGATCCATCTGCCACTCCGGCAGCAGTTGCTGAATATCCCCGCGTGCCATCGCCTCCTGGGCCATGTAGGAGGGCAGATAGGCGATGCCGCTCCCTGCCAGTGCCGCATTGAGCAGCGCCATGCTGTTATTGGCGCGAAAACGGCTGCGTACATCCAGAGCCAGCCTCTGTTTATCACGGCGGAACGGCAGTGCGGCGGTGTGCGCCGGACCATGAAACATCAGCAGGTCGTGGCGTGGCAGCATCTCAGGATGCGTGATGGTGGGTCGCTGCGCCAGGTAGGCGGGCGCGGCATAGAGCCCCCACTCGATTTCGCTCAGTACCCGAAAATTGCCCTGCTGTGGCGATCGGGATCGGATCACAATCGCCAGATCCGCCTGATCATCCAGCCGATCGTGACTGCGATCGGTCAGATCAAGATCGACATTGATATGCAGATGCCGACGCAGAAAGCGATTAAGAACAGGGACTACGCACTGGCAGCCGAACGTGACGGGTGCCTGCAGCCTGACATGGCCGGCGGGCTGCTGATGCACCTGCTGCACAAAGGCTTCGGCGCGCTGCACTTCGGCCAGCATCCGCACACAGTAGGGATAGTACGCCTGGCCCAGCTCGGTCAGCGCCAGCCGCCGGGTGGTGCGTTGCAGCAGCCGGATACCGAGCCGCAGCTCCAGACGGGCGATCTCCCGGCTGACATGGGATTTTGACAAGCCGAGTGCGCGTGCCGCCTCACTGAAACTCTGTAATTCCACAACCCGTGCAAATACCAACATGGCGGTTAAATTCGCGCCGTTTTCCATGTTTCCCGACTCCGACAGTAAAGGGATGCTGGCAACAAACTAACACGTCCGGACGGGGTCACTGTGGCTGATGGGCAAAAAAAATCGAGGCGAAGAGCAGGTGGAGAGAGACGTAAAGCGCGGGCCGACCTTCCCGTCCGCAGGCTGTGACGGGAAGGTCTTATCAGGCATCAGCTGGCCATCGCCAGAGGGAATAGCAGCCGATCCGGCTCGACGCGACGCTGACGGCGCAACTGGCCAGGCGTCACCATAAAGTAGTTTTTAAACGTGCGGGTATAGGCCTGCTGAGTATCAAAGCCATAGTTCATCGCCACCTGCAGTATCGCTTCGTTGCTGCTCAGCAACGTGAGCGCAGACTCGGTTAAGCGGCGCTGACGGATATATTCTGCCAGTGAAAAGCCGGTATGCTGGCGAAACAGCCGTTGCAGATGCCAGCGCGAATAGCCCGAGCGGCGCGCCACCTCATCCAGATGCAGATCGTGTCCTAAGTTGTTCTCAATCCAGTCCAGCAAACTCCGAATAAACTCGCGCTGATTCATGGTTCCTCCTGTTGATGCTGATGTGCAGTGGAGCCACTCTACCCGCTAAAATTTATCCCTTAATTAGCAGAAAATTAGCGCAGAATTAGCAACGGCGGAAATGGAGGCGGAATCGCGCGGCCAGCGGGGCTTTGGGGGGAAATTCTATAGTGAGATTGCTGTTGAAAAGACGTGAGATTTTTAAAAAACTTAGTCAGCCGGGAGCTTTTTTTGTGTGGGAAGTGATGTAGTGATTAGTTCCTGGCTGCATCGTTTACGTTATCAATAAATCTCTGCCCCACACACAAATCCTCCATTTCTGAACAAATCCTGTCAAAGCATCGCTGTTGTACCATTTATAGTTCCAGGTGACATGTATTAGCCCCCTGTCTTACCGATTTATTAAATAAACATAGGGGCCGGAGCCCCTGCAGATTTAATATCCACGCTTAACTTTTTTTACCGCTGCCAGATATATTGAAAAACCGTAAACACAAAGAAATAGCAGCTTTAACAAACGTAGCCAATGTAGCGATTGTAACCACCATTTTTGATGCATTTTCTGGCATAGCATACCAGCCTACATAGGAGACGCCTGCGCCACTCAAAAACATCGCGCCTACTAATATGCTGATTAATATAGATAGATAGCAGACTATTTTTTGCATAAGATCCTCAGCTGTCATTAGTCATGGAGACTAACTTCACCAGGTACATTGACCACCAAAATTATTCCCAGCATTGCTGTTTCCAGAATTATTAAAACATGAACCAATACCACCACCAATGGCACTTGCCACAGCTGAGCCCGGACCGCCTGCTGAACCACCAATTATCCCGCCGAGAATACCATTGAGGCAGCCCGCAATTTCAGGATGAGCAGCCACGACCTGTACTACGCCATTACTCGGCCCAAATAGATTACTGGAACCACCCGACTTATTACCATGCTGGCTGGCATGAGAAGACGCTCCGGCATAAGCAGGGTCATATGCACCGCTTGCACCAGTAACTAAAATCAATTGATTATTTTCTAAGATCTTCATTTAACAAACTCCTTCTGTTCTTTATCTATTGATAGCAATCTCTATTGCCAGCACGTTTATATCAATTGAGTTTTCCATGAGCAAATAGTTATTATCCCTGTTGTGATTTAGAAAAAAACAATTCATATCAAATAGATTAACGGAAACAACAGGCTGTTATGCGCTATTTTTTGTCTGGTCACATTGAAAGAATCTTAATATTTACGTAATTTTGTGACATCAAACACAATTCATTCCTGGAGTTAATTTTCATTGCATAGTTTTAACATTCATCTACAAATGGTTGAATTAGCGAATCTGATAACTGTATCGAATAACAATTATTTTTAACGTGGATTATTAATATAAGGTTGAAATGGCATCCTTCACGTCTGTTCAGGATGGTGTTTACTTAATCATGAAAGCGTCAAAATTTTCACACTGAGGCCAGTAGTTTTACTCTCGTTTAATATGAAAAATGTGGATAGAGTTCTGATAGAGCACTATAGATACAGCCAACGCCGCCACAGTGCGAAGTATGACGGCAGTCCGCCAAAATAATTCGTGCTGTGGCAAGGCGGCAACTGCGTGAATCCCCAGGAGCTGACATCAGTCAGTGACTGGGGTGAGCAAAAGCAGCCAACGCCGCCACAGTGCGAAGTATGACGGCGGTCCGCCAAAATGATTGGTGCTGTGGCAAGGCGGCAACTGCGTGAATCCCCAGGAGCTGACATCAGTCAGTGACTGGGGTGAGCAAAAGCAGCCAACGCCGCCACAGTGCGAAGTATGACGGCGGATAATTCTGGCCTAACAATTGGTGAGTAAACTCTCTCCCTATCTTTATGAAGGAGATCAGCCATGCGCGTGTTACTGGTTGAAGATGATGAAATGATCGGCGCGAACCTGCAGCAGGCACTGGAGGGCGCGGGCTGGTCGGTGGACTGGGTGCGTGATGGCATCTATGCCCAGAATGCCTGGAGCGAAGGCGGCTACAGCTGCGTGCTGCTCGATCTCGGCTTACCGCGCGATGATGGCCTGCAGGTACTGCGCCGGGCGCGCGGGCGCGGCGACGCCACGCCGGTACTGATTCTTACCGCACGCGACACGGTGGCGCAGCGGATTCAGGGACTCGACAGCGGCGCAGACGACTACCTGCTTAAACCGTTCGATTTACAGGAAGTCATGGCCCGGATGCGCGCGATTACCCGACGCAGTCACGGCGCAGCAGACTCGGTGCTGGGCAGCGGCGATGTGCAGCTGGATATGATGACCCGCGAAGTGCTCTACAAAGGACAGCGCGAGCAGCTTACGGCGCGCGAATATGCCCTGCTCTACGCACTGCTGGAGCGGCCAGGCGCTATTCTGTCGCGCGAGCAGCTGGAAAATCGCATCTATGGCTGGGGCGATGAAGTCAGCAGCAACGCGGTGGATGTCCTGATCCACGGGATGCGCCGCAAGCTGGATAACGACGTGATCCGCAACGTGCGCGGGCTGGGCTGGCGGGTACCGGCAATATGAAACCCTTCACCTTTATGCGTTCATTACGCAACAAATTACTCTCTACGCTGCTGATTATTCATCTGCTGATGATCGGTGGCGTCACCTGGTATTTCTTCAGCTGCTATGGCGATATGGTTGGCACCATGAAGGACGATCAGCTGGCAAAAATCGCTGATGCCTGGTCCACTAATAAACAGATGCCCGCCCTGATGCCGATGCTTATTGCGCCTGACAAGGCGAAGAGCGCCTTTGTGGTGCAACTGTGGGACGATCGGGGTCAGTTACGGGCCAGCTCATGGCCGGAGCTGCAGGCTCCGCTGCAAAATCAACGGGGCTATCGCGACGTGCATGTGGGTCAGTGCGACGACTGCGAATGGCGCATCTATACCCGGCCCGGCTTACCTGGCAGCGAGATCAAAACCATCCAGGTGATGCACAACCTCAGCTACATGAAGGCATTGATGGTCAAGCGGGCGCTGTCAGCGATCATTCCATTGATCCTGATGATGCCGCTGTCACTGCTGGTGATCTGGCTGGTGGTGCGCAAGATCACCCGGGATCTGCAGGTCGCTTCGCGTCAGATTGCCGCGCAGGAGACGCATCATCCGCACAATGTCTCACCCGAAGGCTTGCCGGATGAGATCCTGCCGCTGGTGGCCGCCTACAACTCGCTGCTGAGTAAGCTGCGTGAGGCCTGGTCGTCGCAGCGTCAGTTCCTGGAAGATGCGGCGCATGAGCTACGCACGCCGGTAACAGCGGTGACCTTGCAGCTGGAAAATCTGCGTCAGCATATCCAGCCGGGCGAAGCGAGCCGGCAGTTCAGCCAGCTGGAAGCGGGCGTCACACGCACCCGTCATCTGGTCACGCAGTTACTCAATGTCTCGCGTCAGGATGACCAGAGCGTGGTCGCCAGCGTCGAGCATATCGAACTGGACGATCTGCTGAAAGAGAGCATTGAGCAGCTGATGGTAGTGGCAGATAAACGCGGCATCGATATCGGCTTTAATGGCTCCACGCAGTATCGTCTGCAGGCCAGCCGTTCCGAGCTGCGCAGCCTGTTCGACAACCTGATTGGTAACGCCATGTTGCACACGCCGGAGGGCAGCCTGGTCGATGTGCTGCTGCATCGGGTCGCAGATAAAACAGTGGTCGATATTGTCGATAACGGGCCAGGCATGCCGGAATCCTTTATCGAACGTGCCTTTGACCGTTTTACCCGTTCGCCTGACGTTAAAGCCCAGGGCAGCGGGCTGGGATTATCCATTGTGCGCAACGTCGCACAGAAGCATCAGATTCACGTCGCCCTTTCCAATTGCCTGACGCCACAGGGTGCCATTTGTGGTTTGCAGGTTCGCGTCACCCTTCCCTGATCCTGCCCGTTTGATCACGAACCAGACAACGTAAACGGTTGCCTGGTTCCGTTCGATCCTGGTCATTATTGTGAAGTGCATCACATTTTAGCTGAATTGTAATGCAACACTTTTTGACAAACGTGAGCAAAATCTATTTTCTATCGATCTGTTACAGGCACGCTACGCGGGCTGAAGAACTGGCTGTTATTTGCTGTGAAACCCTCATTCCCATCAAGGGACCGATTTCTCTCTGACTGCGTCTGCTGTGCGGCGGTCAAAAGCATGTGGCTGATAATAATGAAATTTAAAACGTTGATAGCAGGTGCCGTGCTGGCATGTTCATTGAGTGGCGCTGCGCAGGCCGCTGAAAGCGATCCGCAGTATGTCTCCGACTGGTGGCATCAGAGCGTTAACGTGGTAGGCAGCTACCACACCCGTTTCGGACCGCAGTTTAACAACGACGTTTATCTGGAATATGAAGCGTTTGCGAAGAAGGACTGGTTCGATTTTTATGGCTACCTCGACCTGACCAACTTCTTCGGCGCAGGCAACAGCAACGCCAACGGCATTTTTGATCACGGTTCACCGATGTTTATGGAGATTGAGCCGCGCTTCTCTATCGACAAACTGACCGGCACCAGCCTGGCCTTTGGTCCGTTCAAAGAGTGGTATTTCGCTAACAACTACATCTACGACATGGGCCGCAACAGCGATAGCCGCCAGAACACCTGGTATATGGGTCTGGGCACCGATATCGATACGCACAGCGATGTCGGCCTGTCGCTGAACGTCTACGCCAAATATCAGTGGGAAAACTACGGTGCGGCGAATGAAAACAGCTGGGATGGCTATCGCTTCAAGGTGAAATACTTCGTGCCAATCACCACGCTGTGGGGCGGTAATCTGGGCTATGTGGGCTTCACCAACTTCGACTGGGGTTCCGATCTCCGCGATAATGGCGGTTCATCACGCACCAGCAACTCCATCGCCTCCAGCCACATTCTGTCACTGGGTTACGATCACTGGCACTTCTCTGCGGTGGCGCGTTATTTCCACAACGGCGGACAGTGGGCGGATGGTCAGGAGCTGAACTTCGGCAACGGGCCGTTTGAAGTGAAATCGACTGGCTGGGGTTACTACCTGGTGGCGGGTTATAACTTCTGATTAAGTGCGGCGGCCTGAATAGCGCCGCCGTGCATTAATCCGGGCAGTTGCCATTAATTAATACGGCGCCGCAAATTGCGACGCCGGCTGGCCCGATTATTCCTGCGGCTTCTCGACATTGATGCGCCATGGAATGTTGAACTTATCAATGAACATCGCGAATCCGTTCGACCAGAACGTCTCCTGCCACTCAGTTGTCACCTTGCCGCCTGCCGACAGTTTCTCAAACCAGGCTTTACCCTTTTCGACATCGGTAGTTGAGAGACTGACCGCGTAACCGGCATGCTCAGACGCTGGCGGCTGATCGGTGTTGCCATCGCTCAGCATCAGCTCACCGTCACCAATACGCAGCTGGGCATGCATAATCTTTTCTGGCGGCTGCGGCGCGGCAGACTGATCGCCGACCTGCTCACCCTGATCCGGCATATCACCGAATTTCATTTTAGAGAGCAACTCTCCCCCGGTCGCCTGCAGGTAAAAGTCGATAGCCTCTTCGCAACGGCCATAGAGAAACAGATAAGGACTGACTTGCATCGTAACCTCTATATTTGTCGGGTGGATTCTTTTCAGTACCTTAACAGTGTAGACGATCGACTTTACTCACTGATTTTACTGGCAATAACGGCGAAAGAGTTGTGCCATATAACTGCTCATTGGGGTCAGCGTCGTGTCTTTGCGCTGGATCAGATAGAAAATCGCTTTCGGCAGGGGTTCGTCGAGCATCAGCGCCACCAGCGACCGACCCAGAATCGGGTCGTCAATGACGTCGACCGACAGAATACTGATGAAATCGCTTTGCGCCACCAGGCTGGTGCAGGCCATAAAGGTTTCACAGGTCACCACGATTTTCGGGGCCATGCCGCGCTCGCCAAACAGATCGTGCAACAAGCGGTAGTAACTGCCTTTGGGCGTTGGCATCGTCCAGTCCGCCTGCTGTAACTCCGCCAGAGAACGCGCCTTTTCCAGCGGATGGCCTTTGCGCACCACCACCTTGTACTCGCGCTCCATCATCCGCTCATACATCAGCTCCTGATCGAGATGGCTCTGATCGTAGGTATTAATGGTGAAATCGAGCGCCCCCTGGCGCAGTTCATGCACCATCGACACCAGCTGGCCTTCGACGATGCGCACCTTCACCAGCGGGTATTCGCGATGAAACTGGTTAATCACCTGCGGCATAATGGTGCGCGCCACGCTGCCACCGACGCCGATATTCACCTGACCACCACCCAGTCCCAGCCGCTGCTGAATATCCTCTTCGGCGACCCGCAGCTCTGCCAGCACCAGGCTGGCATGCCGAAAAAAGTTATCACCGATATCGGTTAACACTACGCCCTGCTGACGGCGGATAAACAGCTTTGCCCCCAGTTCGCGCTCCAGTTCCTGAATCGCTTTGGTTAACGCCGGTTGTGACAGCCCGGAAAGACGGCTTGCCGCCCGGATACTGCCCTGTCGCGCCACGTCAACGAAGGCGCGCAGCTGATGGAGCTTGAGATTGGCAGACATAATTTTGCGATAACCGTTGTTTATCAGTCACAAGATATTCGCATCTTATGCCGGTCAATACCATTGTGTAGATTCGGAACAGTGCATAAAAAATCAACAACGAGGAG
Organism: Pantoea sp. paga; assembly: GCF_007558755.1. Taxonomy (NCBI): domain Bacteria; kingdom Pseudomonadati; phylum Pseudomonadota; class Gammaproteobacteria; order Enterobacterales; family Erwiniaceae; genus Pantoea; species Pantoea sp. paga. The sequence continues at coordinate 95,732 of NZ_VLTF01000005.1, read as the reverse complement.
AGAGCCGATGAACCCCCTTTCAGACCACGTCAGCGCCCGGCTGCCACAGCTGCAACAGTGGCGTCGCGACTTCCATCACTATGCCGAATCGGGCTGGCTGGAGTTCCGTACCGCCACCTTAGTCGCTGAAGAGCTGCATAAGCTCGGTTATCAACTGAAGCTGGGCCGTGAGGTCATCGACGCCGACGCGCGGATGGGCTTGCCCGACGAGGCGGTGCTGAAGCAGCAGGAAGCGCGCGCGCTGCAACAGGGCGCGCTGCCGCAGTGGATCAGCCACTTCTCCGGCGGATTCTGCGGCATCGTGGCAACGCTCGAGACCGGCCGTCCGGGCCCGGTGATGGGCTTCCGCGTCGATATGGATGCCCTGGATCTCAACGAGAGCCAGGCTGACGATCATCTGCCGCAGCGTGAAGGGTTCGCCTCCTGCAACGCAGGCATGATGCACGCCTGCGGACATGACGGCCACACCACCATCGGGCTGGGTCTCGCCTCGGTGCTGATGGCGATGAAAGATCAGCTCAGCGGTACGATTAAACTGATCTTCCAGCCCGCCGAAGAGGGTGTGCGCGGCGCAAAAGCGATGGTGGCGGCGGGCGTGGTCGATGACGTTGATCGCTTCACCGCGATTCATATCGGCACCGGCGTACCGGCAGGCGAAGTGGTGTGCGGCAGCGACAGCTTCCTCGCCACTACCAAGCTGGATGTTCACTTTACCGGCGTCGGTGCCCATGCGGGCGGTCGCCCGGAAGAGGGGCGCAATGCCCTGCTGGCCGCCGCACAGGCAACGCTGGCGCTGCATGGTTTAACCCAGCACAGCGGCGGCGTGGCACGGGTCAACGTGGGCGTGCTGCAGGCGGGAACCGGCCGCAACGTGGTACCCGACTGCGCCCTGCTGAAAGTCGAAACCCGTGGCGTGACCAATCAGGTTAATGACGATATTTATCAGCAGGCGCTGCGGGTGATTGCCGGTGCGGCGGCGATGTATGGCGTTGAGCAGCAGGTCTTGCTGATGGGGGCCGCGCGCAGCTGTACCCCGACGCAGCCATGGGTTGATTTCATCCATCAGCAGGCGGACGCGCTCGGTATCTTCGACTCCGTGGTCGATCGTAAAGCGCAGGCGGCAGGTTCGGAAGATGCGACCTGCATGATGGAACGGGTAAAGCAGCGCGGCGGTCAGGCCTCTTACGTCATTTTTGGCTGTGAGCTGGCGGCGGGTCACCACAATGCGAGATTCGACTTCGATGAGCGGGTGATGCCGGACGCCATCACGCTGCTGGCGACGCTGGCGCTGAATCAGGCGCAGTATGGGGGCTCACGATGATGGAAGACTTTATTACCGACTATATCGATCGCCATCAGCTTCGTTTCAGCACGCTCAGCGATGCCATCTGGGACACGCCGGAGACCCGCTTTGCCGAAACCCGCTCGTCAGCCCTGCTTTCTGATGCGCTGGCAGAAGAGGGATTCAGAGTGGAACGCGGCGTGGGTGGCATCGATACGGCGTTTATCGCCAGTGCGGGCAGCGGCAAGCCGGTGATTGCCATTCTTGGCGAGTTCGATGCGCTGGCGGGTCTGAGCCAGCAGGCGGGCTGCGCCCGGCCGCAACCGCTGGAAGCCAACGGCAACGGACACGGCTGCGGCCACAACCTGCTCGGCACGGCGGGCGTTGCGGCGGCCTGCGCCGTGAAAGCCTGGATGGAACAGCATCACACGGGCGGCACAGTTCGCTTTTATGGCTGCCCTGGCGAAGAAGGCGGTTCAGGCAAGACGTTTATGGTGCGCGAAGGGCTGTTTGACGACGTTGATGCCGCCGTGACCTGGCATCCGGAGGGGTTCAGCGGCATGTTCAATCTGCGCACCCTCGCCAATATTCAGGCGGCGTTCAGCTTCAAAGGGGTTGCGGCGCACGCGGCCAATTCTCCCCATCTTGGCCGAAGCGCCCTGGATGCCGTCACGCTGATGAATACCGGGGCCAACTTTCTGCGCGAGCATATCGTCCAGGAGGCGCGTCTGCACTACGCCATCACCAACAGCGGCGGTGTATCGCCGAACGTGGTGCAGGCCGATGCGGAGGTGCTCTACCTGATCCGCGCCCCGGAGCTGCCACAGGCGCAGGCGATTTATGAACGGGTGATCAATATCGCCAGGGGCGCAGCGCTGATGACCGACACCACGCTGACCGTACGTTTTGACAAAGCCTGCTCGGATTATGTGCCGAATCGCGCGCTGGAAGCGGTCATGGAGCGTTATTTGCATCAGTTTGGTTTGCCCGACTACAGCGACGAAGAGCGCGCGTTTGCGGCTGAACTGCGTGCCACGCTCACTGATGACGATCTGCGCAATGCCCGGCTCAATGCCGCCCGAACCGGTGGTGAAGCCGGTCACGCCTGGGCTGAACAACTGGGCGACAAGCTGTTTATGGATGAGGTCGCGCCCTATGCGGTCACGCGTGAGCTGCTTTATGGCTCCACCGACGTCGGCGATGTCAGTTGGGTGACGCCGACTGCACAGTGTTTTGCGCCCTGCTTTACCTTCGGCACGCCGCTGCACACCTGGCAACTGGTGGCGCAGGGACGCACCAGTATCGGGCATAAGGGGATGTTTCTGGCGGGCAAAGTGATGGCGGCCACGGTGTTAACGCTGTTAACGGATCGGCAGGCGCTGGCTGGCTGCCGGGCCGAGTTTGACCGGGTACGCGCCGCGCAGCCCTATCACTGCCCGATCCCGGCGGGGATCACACCAACAAAACTGGCCGAATGAGCCAACGGCCGTGTCTCTGACACGGACCACTATAAAAAAATATTGCAAACACTTCCCTGATTCAGCGGTGCCGGAACTGAACTCACCGCCTGTCGCACAACGCGACCGGCGTCAGGCCTTGCTACCGCCGATAAAAGGGACATAAGACGAGAACCAATACCATGGAAGCAACATCCGAGAACCGCAGTCCTGGCCGGCTCTTCAGCTGGATCGAGCGCGTGGGGAATAAAGTCCCCAACCCGTTTTTACTGTTTGTCTATCTGATCGTGGTGCTGATGGTGGCGACCGCCATTATCAGCGCGCTGGATCTGGCGGTGAAGAACCCGAGCAACGGCGAAATCGTGCGGGTGAATAACCTGCTGAGCGTCGCAGGCATTCAGTGGATCCTGCCAAATATCATCAAAAATTTCAGCAGCTTTACCCCGCTGGGATCGATTCTGGCGCTGGTGATTGGTGCCGGACTGGCGGAAAAGGTCGGCCTGCTCCAGTCGCTGATGGTGAAGATGGCGTCACGCGTCAGCCGCCGTTATGCCAGCTACATGGTGCTGTTTATCGCCTTTTTCAGCCATATCTCCTCGGATGCCGCGCTGGTAGTGATGCCGCCGCTAGGCGCACTGATCTTTCTGGCGGTGGGCCGTCATCCGGTGGCGGGCCTGCTGGCCGCCATTGCCGGTGTGGCCTCCGGCTTTACCGCCAACCTGCTGATTGTCACCACCGATGTGCTGCTCTCGGGCATCAGCACTGAAGCGGCTAAAGCGGTCAGCGACACGGTGCATGTCAGCGTCATCGATAACTGGTTCTTTATGGCCACGTCGGTGATTGTGCTGACAATTGTGGGCGCGCTGCTGACCGATAAATTTGTCGAGCCGCGACTGCCAAAGTGGCAGGGCAACGGCGAGAAGCTGGCGGCGCTGACGCCGCTTGAAAACCGCGGTCTGCGGGCTGCCGGGATCGCCGCGCTGCTGTTTATCGCCCTGATGGCACTGCTGGTGGTGCCGGAAAATGCACCGCTGCGCAATCCCGCTACCGGCGCCATTATTCCCTCGCCTTTTATTCAGGGCATCGTGCCAATCATCATTCTGTTTTTCTTTGTGGTGGCGATTGCTTATGGCGTGGTCACCCGACAGATCCGCCGTCCGGATGATATACCGCAGTTGCTGGTCGATCCGATGAAGGGCATGGCGGGTTTTATCGTGATGGTGTTTCCGCTGTCGCAGTTCGTGGCGTTTTTCAACTGGAGCAACATGGGCAAATTCATGGCGATCGGGCTGACTGATGTGCTGGAGAGCGCAGGCGTCAGCGGCGCGCCCGCTTTTCTCGGCCTGATGTTCCTGTCGGCGTTTCTTTGCATGTTTATCGCCAGCGGCTCAGCCATCTGGTCGATTCTGGCGCCGGTCTTTGTGCCGATGTTTATGCTGCTCGGCTTCCATCCCGCCTTTGCCCAGATGATTTTCCGCATCGCCGACTCCGCCGTGCTGCCACTGGCACCGATGTCGCCGTTTCTGCCATTGTTTCTCGCCTTTTTGCAGCGTTACCAGAAAGATGCGCAGCTCGGCACCTATTACGTGCTGATCTTCCCCTATCCGCTGGTGTTCTTTATCAGCTGGATAGCGCTGCTGCTGGTGTGGTATCTGCTGGGTCTGCCGATCGGGCCAGGCGTCTGGCCAAAACTGCCTTAAAGCACAGTGCCACCGATGAATGTTTCATCGGTGGCACGTTTTATTTTTTGTTAAACGGCGTGCAGGGAACAACGACTCATTGCGCCGCCAGCTCCTTAAAAAATTCCGGGTTTTTCTGGATAGTGACCAGTACTTTAGCTGCCAGCCCGGTCGGGTTACGCCGTCCGGCTTCCCAGCTCTTTATGGTATCCAGGCTGGTTCCCAATGCCGTCGCCATCTCGCTCTGTGAGACGTTAAGCTGTGCCCGGATAGCCTTCACGTCGGCAACCGCGTAACGGGTAACACGACCGGGCTCCCTGACACCGTTTTTGATCTCCACAGCCTCTTCCAGCGATGCTTTCAGCTCGTCAAAAAAACTCACGTTACTCCTCATCTTTCAGTAATTGTGTCAGCTTCTTTAGCTCAGCTTTTTCCGCGTTCGTGAGACTCTCTTTAATACTCTTTGGGTAGGCCATCACCAGGTAGATCACCTCAGCGGTGGCCAGGAAGTAAATCACCCTTGCGCTGCCGCTTTTGCCCTGATTACCTGTCGCCATCCTGATTTTACGCAGCCCGCCGGTTTTCTGAATGAGATCGCCTTTTTCCGGTGACTCAATAAGCGCCTTATGAAGTTCCCGGAGCTCTTCATCTGTGGAGATCTGCTTTATTTACCGGGTAAACATCGGGGTCTCAATAAACTCAATCGCCTGACTCACTGGCTGTTCCTCCATTCCCTGGAGAGTACATAGTACACCCCAGGTATGGCTATGAGAAGAGTGAATCGGGAAGGTCAGTAGTCGAACATGCACTATTTCTGCAGCCAGCCTGGCCTGTTGCTGCGTGACCCGAAAGAGATAGCACCCGAAACCCACATGATTTTTTGGCTCCCTGGCCGAAAATGCCTTAAAGCACAGTGCCACGGATGGCAAAACCTGCAACGTACGTTGCTAAATAGTCAGCAACGACCCTCTCGGCAACGGCGGATGAATTGACTATTCTGCTATTTCTTCGCTTGCTAACGGTTAACTATTTTAATAAGCCTCCGACCGGCTGCGAGTCGTCTCCACACTGCCTGAGGTTCACGCTGACATGACCACCTCCACCACCAGCCTGCCGCCGATGCACGCTTCATCGGCGGCCCGTAACAGCTTAGCCGCTCGGGTTGATGCGCTGCCCTCCTCCGCCGGATTGTGGCGTTTTATTACGCTGCTGGCGCTGGGCGGCTTTTTTGAGCTTTATGACCTGTTTGAAACCGGCTATATCAGTACCGGCCTGCTGTCGGCGGGCGTATTTCACACGGGTGCGGCAGGCGTGCTGGGCTTCTCCGATCAGGCGGCCTTCGCCTCGGCCACTTTTCTCGGTCTGTTTTTCGGTGCCAGCCTGCTGGCGCCCTATGCTGACCGCTTTGGTCGCCGTCTCACCTTTATGTGTGCGCTGCTGTGGTACGGGCTGTTTTCGCTGCTGATGGCGTTCCAGCAGAGCGCGGAGATGATTATTCTGTTCCGCTTTCTGGTAGGGATCGGGTTGGGCGTCGAGCTGGTGACCATCGACACCTATCTGTCGGAATGGGTGCCGACCCATCTGCGCAGCCGCGCCTTTGCCTTCTCCTTTTTCGTGCAGTTTTTATCGGTGCCGGCCGTGGCGCTGATGTCGTGGTGGCTGATTCCGCAAACGCTGTTCAGCCTTGAAGGCTGGCGCTGGGTAGTCATTGCGGGCGCGATCTGCTCGCTGGTGATCTGGCTGGTGCGCAGAAACCTGCCGGAGTCGGCGCGCTGGCTGGCGCAGCAGGGTCGTCATCAGGAGGCGCATCAGGTGCTGTCCACGATGGAGCAACGCTGCGGCATCCCGGCCGGACCCGCTTTTTCAGCCGATGACGCCGCGGCGCAGCTGCCAAAACGGGGGCGTTTCAGCGAGATCTGGTCACCCGCTTACCGCAAGCGCACCCTGATGCTGGTGGTGATGAACTTTTTCCAGGCGATCGGCTTTTTCGGCTTTGGTAACTGGCTGCCTGCGCTGCTGTCAGGAAACGGTGCCACGGTGACGCACAGTTTGCTTTATGCCTTCTTCATCACGCTGGCCTATCCGCTGGGATCGCTGATCTGTAGCCGCTACGCCGATAAGCTGGAAAATAAGTGGCAGATCGTCCTGTCGTCGTTGATGACGGTGGTGTTCGGTACACTGTTCGCCTTCCAGACGCAGCCGGTGTTGCTGATTCTCTGCGGCTTCCTGATCACCTGGTCCAACGCCTGGCTGACCTTCAGCTTCCACGCCTATCAGACCGAGATTTTCCCGACCCATATTCGGGCGCGGGCGGTCGGCTTCTGCTACTCATTCAGCCGCCTCTCTACGGTATTCAGCAGTATTTTGATTGGGGTGATCCTGCAGTACGCCGGTACGCCAGGCGTGATTACCTTTATCGTGCTGAGCATGGTAATGGTGATGCTGTCGGTAGGGATTTACGGGCCGAAAACGCGCGGTATCGATCTGGAGAATATCTAAAAGAAAAGGCCGTCATCCTGATGATGACGGCCTTTTTTACTGCCGATTATTTGCCTTCCAGTACCCGGATATCTGCACTGCCCAGCCGATCTTTCTCATCTTTACGCAGCTCAGCGACCTGTTTCGCGCTGACCGGCTCCGACGCCTTGTTGCCCCAGCTGTTACGCACGAAGTTCACCACGTCCGCCACCTGCTGATCGTCAAGACGCCAGCCAAATGCTGGCATGGTAATCGTCGACGGCGCGCCATTAACGCCAGGCAACTGTCCGCCCACCAGCACGATATGGATCAGTGAGGTCGGATCGTCCGCCAGCACCACCGGATTACCGCGCAGCGCCGGATAGAAACGTTTGTAGCCGCTGCCATCGGTTTTATGGCACGCCGCACAGCTGTCGACGTAGGTGGCTGCACCCGTCGCACTGTCGTCACCTTTCCACAACGCTTTGGCGGTGGCGTCATCGACGCTGAAGGCTGCCTGATGGGGATCTTTCGCGCCCAGCGACTTCAGATAGCGCGCAATCGCCGTGATATCGGACTCGCTCAGGTGCTGCAGGCTGTGTTCCACCACATCGGTCATGCCACCAAAAGCGGCGGTCTGATCGTTGCGGCCATAACGCAGGAACTGACGCAGGTCCTCTTCGCTCCAGCGACCCAGTCCATCGCGGTTGTCGCCACGCAGATTGCTGGCGGTCCAGCCATCAATCGGTGCGCTGCTGCCCGCCAGATAGTCACTGCCCTCATTATTGGTCAGCGCCTTCTCCTGCATCGTGATGCTGCGCGGCGTGTGACAGGCCCCGCAGTGACCCAGTCCTTCAACCAGATAGCGACCACGTGCCAGCACCGGATCTTCCTGGGCTGCAGGCTGGAACGCTTTCACGTCGGGCGCAAAAATCCCGCGCCAGATCGCCAGCGGCCAGCGCATCGACAGCGGCCAGGGAATGTCGCTCTCCCGGTTTGGCTGCCCGACCGGCGCGACGCCATGCATGAAGTAGGCGTAAAGCGCCTTCATGTCTTCATCGCTGACCACGGCGTAAGAGGGATATGGCATCGCCGGATAGAGCGTGTCGCCATTTTTCGCCACGCCCTGACGCACCGCTTTCTGGAAGTCGTCGTAGCTGTATTCGCCAATGCCAGTCGCGGGATCGGGCGTAATGTTGGTGGAATAGATGGTGCCAATCGGTGTTGCCATCGGCAGACCACCGGCAAACGCCGCGCCGCCTTTGCTGGTGTGGCAGGCCACACAGTCACCGGCTCGCGCCAGATACTCACCCCGTTTAACCAGATCGTCCTGGCTGCTCTCCGCCAGGGCGGCGAACGTCAGGGAGCCAAGAATCAGAGCCAGAATGCCATTTTTCATCGCCATGTCCTTATGCCTGCACCAGTGGGCCTGGGTTTTTCAGGTAGTGTTCGCGAATCGCTTTAGCTGACCAGTAGGTCAGCGCCGCCACCATGCCGGTCGGGTTGTAGCCCAGTCCCTGCGGGAAAGCTGATGCGCCCGGTACAAACACATTCGGCACGTCCCAGCTTTGCAGATAACGGTTAACCGCACTGGTTTTTGGATCGTCGCCCATGATCGCCCCGCCACTGATATGGGTAGTCTGATAAACCGTGGAGTCGAAATGGGTGCCCGGCTTTTTCGCGCCGCCGATGATCATCTTCGGATTCATCGCTTCCGCGATATTGCGCATCTTACCGACCATGAACTGCGCCATTTTGATGTCGTTCTCCTGCCAGTCAAAGGTCATGCGCAGCAGCGGCTGTCCATAGGCATCTTTGTAGTTGGGATCGAGATCAAGATAGTTGGCGCGATAAGACTGATGGGCGCCGTGCGCATCCATCGACAGATGATGGGTGTAGGTATCCGCCACCGCCGCTTTCCATTTGCTGCCCCAGTTGGGCGTACCCGCCGGCACCGGCAGGCCGGAGATCGGTTTGGTGCCCGCCTGGTTAACCCAGAATGGCGAACCACCAACAAAGCCCAGCGGCCCATGGTCGAAGTTATCCGCGTTGAAATCATCAACCGCAACACCTGCGCCACCCGCACCGATAAACGGATTAGTGGTGGTGTTCTTATCAAACAGCGCCTTCAGCGTAGAGAGGTTCTGATAGGCGAAGTTGCGGCCCACGGTCCCTTCGTTGGTAATCGGGTTGTAGGGTTTGCCGATGCCCGACAGCAGCATCAGGTGAACATTGTGGAACTGGAAGGCGGAGAGGATCACCAGGTCAGCGGGCTGAATCTGCTCGCGGCCCTGCCCATCCACATAGGTCACGCCGGTCGCACGCGTTTTGTCATCGCTGAGATTGACCCGCAGCACATAAGAGTTATTGCGCAGCTCAAACTTCGGCTCCTGACGCAGCGCAGGCAGGATATTGACGTTAGGCGACGCCTTGGAATACATGTAGCAGGCGTAGCCGCTGCAATAACCGCAGAAGTTGCACGGCCCCATCTGTGCGCCGTAGGTGTTGGTATACGGACCCGAGGTATTGGCGGATGGCAGATCGTAAGGGTGATAGCCGACCGACTCTGCCGCCTGAGCAAACAGCTGCGCCGAGTAAGTGCGCTTCTGCGCGGGGAGCGGGAAGTTATCTGAGCGATCGGGCGCAAACGGGTTGCCGCCTGTATCTTTGCCGACCACTTTGCCTTTGATACTCCAGGCGCTGCCTGAGGTGCCAAAAACCTTTTCCGCTTTGTCGAAGAACGGCTCCAGCTCATCGTAGCTGACGCCAAAATCCTGAATCGTCATGCCTTCCGGAATGAAGTTCTTGCCGTAGCGCTCTTCGTAATGGCTGCGCATCCGCAACTCAACCGGATCGACACGGAAATGGACGCCGGACCAGTGAAGACCCGCGCCACCGGTACCGGTGCCGGGCAGAAACGCCGCCAGCTGACGATAGGGCACTGCGGTCTGCGACGCATCATGACGAATGGTCACGGTGCTTTTGGAGAGATCCTGGAAAAGCTTTTTGCGGACGTTATAGGTCAGCTCATCAATGGATTGCGGATAGGAGCCATCAGGATAGGTATCGCGATGCGGTCCGCGCTCCAGCGCCAGCACGTTCAGGCCCGCTTCGGTCAGCTCTTTCGCCATAATGGCACCCGCCCAGCCGAAGCCGACAATCACCGCATCCACTTTTTTCATTTCGTTTGCCATGCTTAGCTTCTCTCCCCGCGAATCGACACTGACGGGAACGGATAACGTTCGCCGCGCTCTACCCAGTCCATAAAGTCGGCGCGTGCGCCAGGGAAGTTAATCAGCTTCCAGCCGACCATGCCCTGATTCCCGCCGTGTATAGGATCGCTGAAGAAGCCTTCACGGGTATTCTGCAACAGGAAACTAAAAAAGACTTTTGCCGGCAGCTGGCTGAATTCAGCACTGCCACTTTCCATCGCCTGCAGTAAGGCATCCTGCTGCTCGCCACTGAGCTGGGCGAACACCTTGCCGTGCTGCTTTTTGCTGTAATTATCGGCATCGGCCAGACCGAGGCGGTAGATCTGCTGTGGCACCAGCGGCAGCTGATAGCCCAGCTCTTTCGGCAGGTCGGGGTTAAACGGCCCCTGCATATACCAGTTCGACCCCGTGGCATACGGCGTATTCATCTGACGATCGATAAACTCAGGCACGCCCGCTTCCAGCGCACCAGGCCCGCGTTCATCGCTGGGGATAAGCCGTGCCACGGCGGCGGTAATAAAAGCAAACTCTTCGGCGGTGAACCAGTTCGGCTGGTAGTCGCGCGCCTGCTGTGGCGTGGCCGGGGTTTCAGCCGCCTGTGTGGCCAGCGGCAGGGAGAGTGCACCCATCGCTGTGGAACCTACCGCCATTGCAGGCGCCAGGGTGATTGTCTTCAGCAAAAAATCCCTGCGTGAATGACCCTTTTTTTGTTCTGACATGACATTGCCTCATTCCCGCGCTGACCGGCGGTATGAAAAAAATAGGTGGTTGCGTTGTAATGGTTTTTATCAGCAGATACAGGCCAGGAGCCTGTTTGTTACCGGTAACAAACAACCTATTGTAACACTGCCATTCACAAAGATTTAGTTCCAGGAAACAAAACCGCACAATTTCATTAACATCTATCCCCCTCCTGTCATTAGCAGAAACAACAGACTACAGACAGCGACCCGTCAAAAACGTTATAACAGGCAACACACAACAGCGGAGTGCCTATGTTTAAGTCTTTTTTTCCGCGGCCAGCGCTGTTTTTCAGCTCTGCGGCTGTCTGGAGCTTAGTAGCGATTTTTGCCTGGTTCGGCTTTGCCGCGCATCTGCCCGGCATCTGGCCCACCTTTGAAACAGCAATGAAACAGCCCCTGCCGACGACGGCAGCGCGTTTTATCGCCGTGAGTCAGCTCTGGTTCTACCTCTATTACTGGATCATGGTAGCCATTTTTGCCGGGGCCTGGCGGTTGATTGATGCGCATCCATGGCAACGCTGGTCAGTCTGGGGCTCCGCGCTGATCATCTTTGTTACCTGGTTTGGCGTGCAGGTCGGAGTGGCCATTAACGCCTGGTATGGACCGTTTTATGATCTGATTCAGAAAGCGTTAACCAAAGCGGGATCGGTGCAGATTGCGGAGTTTTACCATGAGGTTTTCTCTTTTCTCGGCATCGCATTAATCGCAGTGGTGATTGGCGTACTTAACTCCTTCTTTATCAGCCACTGGGTTTTCCGCTGGCGTAGCGCCATGAATAACTACTACATGCACAACTGGCAGCGTCTGCGTCATGTCGAAGGTGCCGCACAGCGTGTGCAGGAAGACACCATGCGGTTTGCGACCACGCTGGAAAACTGGGGTGTCAGTTTTATTCAGGCGATTATGACGCTGGTGGCGTTTTTACCGGTGCTGGTCGCGCTCTCCCATCACGTGAAAGATATTCCCATCCTCGGTAATATTCCTTACGCACTGGTGATTGCCGCTGTGCTCTGGTCAGTGTTTGGTACCGGTTTGCTGGCGCTGGTAGGGATCAAGCTGCCGGGGCTGGAGTTCCGCAATCAGCGGGTTGAAGCCGCCTACCGTAAAGAACTGGTCTACGGCGAAGACAATGCCGATCGCGCCACACCGCAGACGGTTCAGGAGTTGTTCAGTCGGGTGCGGGTCAACTACTTCCGTCTCTACTTTCACTATCTCTACTTCAACATCACCCGCATTCTCTATCTGCAGGTCGATAACGTGTTTGGTCTGTTTCTGCTGTTTCCATCTATTGTGGCGGGCACCATCACGCTGGGCTTACTCAACCAGATCACCAACGTGTTTGATCAGGTGCGCGGCTCGTTCCAGTATCTGATCGCCTCCTGGTCGACGCTGATCGAACTGATGTCGATCTATAAGCGTCTGCGCAGCTTTGAACAGATTCTGGATGATGTTCCGCACGATGAGATGATGCGCGAAGCGTCGGAAGAGGTGTAACTACTTAAGGATGGTGGCACGGGTCGATTGCCGCCCCACTCTCCTCAGCCACGGATCATCCCGCAAAGAACCTGCAGGACTCCTGTAACAGCAGAGATGTGCTGCTCCTGGCCCGCGAAAGCGGGCTTTTTTAATGCTTAAATCAGCCGTCATGCATGTTCTCTGGCTTGAATTTATAAGCTGTAGCTTATAATCTGTACCCTGTATGACGGAATATATACAAGGAAGTATGTCATGTGGACCGTACTCCTGAGCCCGCGCTTTGAAAGCTGGCTAAGTGAGCAGGAAGAAGCCCTGCAGGAAAAAATGTTAGCGGATCCGGGAAAGTTAAAAGTATACGGCCCTGATTTGCCTCGCCCTTATGCTGATACTCTCAAGGGCTCGCAGTACAGGAATATGAAAGAACTCCGCGTACAGTTTTCAGGAAAGCCAATTCGGGCATTTTATGCATTTGACCCTGTCCGCCAGGCTATTGTGTTATGTGCCGGAGATAAGAGTCATGACAAACGTTTTTATATCCGAATGATACGCATCGCTGACGATGAATTTTCAGCCTGGCTGGCTGAACAGGAGAAGGGAAATAATTAATGAGAACCCTGGATGATGTTATCGCCGACTTCTCCCCTGAGAGTCAGGCGCGAATCAAAAAAATGTCTGATGAAATGATTCTGGAAGTCGGGCTTCAGATGATTCGCGAAGAGCTTCAGTTATCACAAAAGACGCTCGCCGAGGCCATGGGCGTGCGTCAGCCTGCCGTTGCTCAGATTGAGCAACGCGGAAATGAGATTAAGGTTGCCACGCTGAAACGCTATGTCGAAGCAATGGGCGGAAAACTCAGTCTTGATGTGGAGCTTCCGACCGGAAAAAGAGTGGCCTTTCGCATCTGAACCCTCAAAACGGCGAAAGCGATTCTGTTTAAATAAAAAAGCCACTCGTCAGAGTGGCTTTCTCGTTTACAAAGACCGGATGTTAAACAGCTTCAACACAGCAGCGTCCGGGACGTCACGCCTTACAGTGCAATACGCATCACGCTGTCAGGATTTTTTGGCGGCGCCTTACGCGAGCCAGGCTGTTTCACGCTGACATAAAGCACCTTGCCGTCTGCCGAGAGTGCCAGACTGTTAGGCAACGCCGGGGTTTTCACTGTGCGCTTCACCTTATAGCTGCTGGCATCGATGATGCTGACTTCACCCGCTTTACGATGCGTGACATAAAGCTCATCGCGCTCACCATTAAACAGCACCGCCAGCGATTCCGGCACATCAATCCGCTGAATCACCTGCTGATTACGCAGATCAACCACCAGCACCTGCGCCTGCTTTGAATCCGTCAGGAAGGCGCGCTGACCGCGCGTATCCAGCGCGATGTTCAGGAAGAAGTGCTCTTTATCTCCGTCAATCTTCTGCTTTTTCTCAATGGCATTGGTGCGCGCATTGATGGTCACCAGTTCGCCATCACCGTTGGTGACGTAGACCTTCTGCGCGTCTGAATCTACCGCCAGGCCGGTGCCCATTTTACCGGTATTCGGGATGGTACTGACAAGCTTCAGCGTGCTGCCATCCACCACCCAGACCACGCTTTGCGGTCCCAGCCCGGTGATATAAACCCGGTTAGTTTTAGCATCAACCGCCACCTGACGCGGCTGCAATGGACGCACTGTCTCACTGCGCTTACGGCTATCCAGCACCAGCGTGTTGAGTACTTTGCCGCTGCTGGCATCAATGGCGGTGACCGAGCCGTTAACCGTGTTACCGATATAGAGCACGTTGGTTTGCGGGTTGATCGCCGCGCCGAAAGATTTCAGCTCCGTGTTGATCGACTGCTGTACCGCCAGCGTAGCCGGGTCGAGACGGAAAACGGTGCCGCCGTCACCGCTGCTGTTCTGCGCTGTCGCCACGAACAGCGCATTATCTTTCGGGCTGACTGCCAGTTCATAGACGCCTTTACCCACGGCCTGATTGAGATCTTCAGCCTGCACCGCCAGCCATCCTGAGGCAGAGAACAGGGCCGTAGCCAGTAACAGCGGACGCAGGGTCCGGCACGTATTGGTAATCGCTTTCATAACTTCTCCATAGTTAATCCACTGCAAACGCAGTGAAAAGAAAGCCCGACATTGCAACCAGAAACAGCTGACCAGCAGTCAGATGCAGAATTGTTTTTGAGAATAATAATTATTTCGGGGGGAAAGGGACAGGATTATTAGCGGATAAACGCCGCCAGGACGCCCAAAGGCGTCCTGTCAGCACAAGAGGGTAAAACTTAACTTATTTCAGCAGCTCAGCGGTCATGTGAACGCCGTTGTTGGTGTAAGCTTCAGTGATTTTATATGAAGCACCAGCTTCCTGAGCCTGCGCAGCGATTTTCGCTTCAGCACCATCCAGCGTAGAGTCGATGGCGGTCACAGATTGGGCGAAGCTGGCGAATGGCAGAACAGAAAGCGCGATAACAGATGCAAAAGTTTTGATAGATTTCATGGTCAATTCCTCGGTTAATTTTTATCAGGTAAGGCGTGCTGCCTTGTTGATAGATATATTAGTCCGGAAGTTGATCAGTAAAAAGCGGAGGGTTTTGCTTAACTCGTTCAGTAAAATTGATGATAAAAGGCACATTTCGCACAGTTATCACTCAAAAGGTTAATAATCTACCCCCATTAAAAAAGGCAGCATATATTGCTGCCCTTGGGAATTTAACCGTGATGTCGTACCCGGGTGAAGATGGTCAGCGCGGCCAGCAGCATCAGCACTCCGCTGGCAACAAACACACCGCCTGCGCCGCGCAGGTCAAACATCCAGCCGCCCGCCGCCGCGCCGACAGTAATCGCCAGCTGGATGGTGGCAACCAGTAACCCTCCGCCCGACTCCGCATCATCCGGCACCGCGCGCGAAATCCAGGTTGACCAGCCGGTTGGCATCGAACCAAACGCCATCCCCCAGATCGCCACGCCTGCGCCTACCATCCAGCTGACATCGCCAAAGCTCACCAGCAGCAGCGCGGTGACACTCATCAACAGCGCCATGCCACTCAGAGTCAGTGATACGCTGCGGGTGACCAGGAAACCGGCCAGCGAGGTGCCAAAGAAGTTCGCCACACCAAAGGCCAGCAGCACCAGCGACAGCTGATTGAGGTTGAGCTGCGCAACACTTTCCAGAAATGGACGCAGATAGGTAAAGAAGGCGAAGTGACCGGTAAACATCATGATTACCGCCAGCATTCCCCAGCGCATCACACCAATTCGCAGCAGTGCCAGCACCCCGCCGTTGCGGGCTTTGTTCTCTGCTGGCATGGCGGGCAGGGTAAAGAACTGCCACAGCAGCGCCACCGCACCCAGTCCGGCAGTCAACATAAAGATGTTGCGCCACCCCACCAGTCCGCCTAGATAGCTGCCCAGTGGCGTAGCGATAATCGTCGCCAGCGAGATACCGCTGAAGACGATAGAGAGCGCACGCGGCACCTGATCGGTGGGAACCAGACGCATGGTGATGGCGGTTGAGAGTGTCCAGAAGCCGCCAATGGCCATACCCAGCAGCACCCGCGCCAGCAGGATCACCGTCAGGTCAGCCGCAAACGCCACCATCAGTGCCGAAGCGATCAGCAACAGCGAAAAGACCAGCATGACGATGCGGCGGTCGATGCGCCGCGTGACGCTGCCGGTGACCAGACTGGTAAACAGCGCCACCAGCGCGGTGATGGTGACGGTCTGTCCCGCCTGCCCTTCTGATACGCCCAGGCTGTGGGCCATCGGCGTCAACAGACTCACGGGTAAAAATTCGGCGGTGATGAGGCTGAACACCCCAAATGCCATAGCAAATACCGCGCCCCACGCGGGACGGGTCGGCGAGGAAACCTCATCAGCCACTTCGGTTGTCAGACTCATGCTGCTTCTCCGGAAGATAAAAAAGTGAGTGTGAGCATAGAACGCCGTGTCAGGACGATCTATGATGCTTACACCTTCATTTTTGATAATTCGTCTGGAATCACATGAGCCACTATGGAGATCTGACCAGTGAGCTGCTGATGGGGATGCGCCTCTATGGCGTGAACTATCAGCGTATCGCAGTGAGCGCGCCGTTCGGGCTGCGTTATGAGCACGCGCCGGGCCGGGCGCAGTTCCACTTTGTCGGACGCGGCTCACTGATGGTGCGCAGCGCCTCCGGCGAGGTGTTTCAGCTCAACAGCGGCGATGCGCTGCTGGTGCCGCACGGTAAACCCCACAGCCTGATCTCCAGTGAGGAGGCGAGCTGCCAGTGTATTAAGAACATGGCGAGCAAGCCGCTCTGCGACAGCGTCTGCGCCATTGCAGCCCCGGAAGATGCCTGTGATGACGAGCACAGCGTGCTGCTGTTCAGCGCCTGCATGGCGTTTGAGCTCGGCGGCATGCAGCCGCTGATCAACACCATGCCCGATGTGATGCTGGTAAGTACCCTGCTGTCGCAATACCCGGAGATTCAGCCGATTCTGGCGGCGATGGAGCGGGAGTCGCGTACCCGCCAGGCGGGATTCGCCGGAATTCTGTCGCGTCTGGCAGACGTGGTTGCCGCGCTGATTGTGCGCGGCTGGGTAGAGAACGGCTGCGGCGAGCGCAGTGGGCTGGTGCAGGCGATGCGCGATCCACGTCTGAGTCAGGCGATTGCTGCGATGCATCGGGAGCCAGGCGAAAACTGGACGGTGGCGCGGCTGGCCAGCGTGGCAGGCTGTTCGCGCTCAGTGTTTGCCGGACGGTTTCTCAATGCCACCGGCATGACGCCGCTGCGCTATCTGACGGAGTTGCGGATGCGGCTGGCGGTGCAGCGGATTGTGAACAACGGTGAAGCGGTGGAAGCCGTGGCTTATCATCTCGGCTACGGCTCGATTGCGGCATTCAGTCGCGCCTTTAAACGGATTGTCGGTCAGTCACCAGGCGCATTGCGTGCCGGACGCGACGGCACGCAGGCGCTGGCCTCTTAACCGGGCCGCTTAATCTCTTCTCTTAACGAAAGACGCTGATCGCTTCGACCAGACGGTTAGCCTGATGAGTCATACGACCTGAAGCCTCGGCGCTTTCTGTCACGCGGGCGGCGTTCTGGTGGGTGATATCATCAAGATCTTCCACCGCTGAACTGACTTCGCTGAGCGCAGTCGCCTGTTCGGCCGTGGCGGCGCTGATCTGGGCGATCAGTGCGGTGACATTCTGCACCTGCGACACGATATCCTGCATCGTGCGGCCTGCCGCGCTGGCGTGCTCATTGCCCGAGTTGACCCGGCTGGCGCTGGTTTCAACCAGCATTTTGATTTCGCTCGCGGCTTTGGCGCTGCGCTGCGCCAGGCTACGCACTTCTCCCGCCACTACCGCAAAGCCTTTGCCCTGCTCTCCGGCCCGTGCCGCTTCCACGGCGGCGTTCAGAGCCAGTATATTGGTCTGGAAGGCAATCCCGTCGATAACGCTGGTAATATTGGCAATCCGCTTTGAACTGTCGGCAATTTCGCCCATCATGCCCATCATTTCGGTCATCACCTCGCCGCCTTTGCTGGCAGCGTGGCTGGTGCCGGCTGAGAGGGTATTCGCCTCATGCGCAGTTTCAGTGTTGCTCTTCACTGTGGCGGTCATTTCGTTCATGGTGGCCGCAGTCTGCTGCACGTTGGCAGCCGCCTGTTCGGTACGGCGGCTGAGTTCGTTGTTGCTGCGGGCGATGGCGTCGCTGGCGCTCAGCACATTGATTGCCTGGCCGCTGACATCATCCACCAGCCAGCGGAACATCAAGCCGAGCTGACCGATGGCGCGCAGCGTCACACCCACCTCATCAACGCGGTCCATCTGCTCCACTTTATGGCTGGCACCGGTTGCCACACTCAGCGCCTGTTTGCACATCCGCTCAATAGGGCGTGAAATCTGCTGCTCCAGCCACAGGCTGCAGAGCAGAAGCAGCGCAGCCATTCCCGCGGTAAAGCCTGCCAGTGCCGCGGGCGTCATGCCCAGCGCCCAGACGCCCGCCACCGAGAGGGGCAGTAACGTCAGCAGCGTTGTGCGGATCCGCCAGCGAAGGGGCAGCGTCTTCAGGATTGAGGCGGGACGACGCCAGCCGCTGCGAACCAGCAGGCCTTTGTGAAAACGTCGCCCTCTGGCGCGGCCTTCACGAAAATCCTGATAGAGCACCTCAGTCTGACGCACTTCCTCTGCCGTGGGTTTGGTGCGCACCGACATGTAGCCCTGCACTTTACCGTCGCGGACTACCGGAATGGCGTTGGCCCGCACCCAGTAGTGATCGCCATTTTTACGGCGATTCTTGACCAGTGCCGTCCAGGGCTCACCCTGTTTCAGCGTCGCCCACATGTCGGCAAACGCTTCTGATGGCATATCGGGATGACGCACCATGTTATGCGGCTGGCCGTTGATCTCGTCGGCGGTGAAGCCGCTCGCCTCGATAAACGCGTCGTTAGCGTAGGTGATGTGGCTGTTAAGATCGGTGGTCGACATCAGTGTCGCATTATCGTCGAACAGATATTCACGCTGAGAGACAGGCTGGTTGTTACGCATCAAAAGTCCTTGGAGACCCGACGTCCTGCACGCGACGGTCTGAGTGTCGGCATGAAAACTGTGGGCTGAGAGATAACGATTACCTTTTTTTATGTTTTCGGCATGCTTCTGCCTACTCTTTAGCGTTTAAGTTAAATTAATGGCAATAATAAAGCCGCTTTGTAGCGGCTTTCACATTTTTGGTTGATTATCCATCCGTTAGCCGGACTGGAGAATTCCGGCAGCGGGTCAGCTGAGGTCGACATTACGGGTGCCAAACCACCAGGTAAGCAGGAATCCGCCGATCCAGGCCACCATCAGCCCAGCCAGATAGACCGCCATGCCAGCGAAGATCCCCTGGCTGGAGGTCATCAGTGGCAGCGTGACCAGGCCGGAGGGTCCGAATACCGTGTTCATCCCAACCGGCAAACCCAGCCACGCCACCAGCCCGATAAAGAACCCGCCCAGCGCACCGCCGCCACAGGCGGTGATAAAGGGCTTGAGGCGCGGCAGTGTGACGCCGTAGATCAGTGGTTCACCGACGCCAAGCAGCCCCGGCACGATAGCGCCTTTGATCTGCGCCCGCAGCAGCGCCCCTTTTTCTGCTTTGCACCACAATGCCAGTGATGCGCCGACCTGGCCTGCTCCCGCCATCGCCAGAATCGGGAAGAGCGAGTTAAAACCCTGGGTTTCCATCAGCGCAAAGTAGACCGGAATAAAGCCCTGATGGATGCCGAACATCACCGCGATCAGGAACAGCCCGGCCAGCAGCGCACAGCCAAAGGGATTGTTATTGAGATGGATAAACAGCCACGACATCCCTTTAAACAGTTCGCCGCCCAGCGGCATGATCAACAGATAAGTGATGGCGCCGGTGATCACCAGCGTAAACAGCGAGGTGAGGATCATATCGAGATTATCGGGAATGATTTTGCGCAGCTGTTTTTCAATCCACGCCCCGATAATCGCCGCCATCAGCACGCCAATAATGTTGCCGAGCGGGTCGATCGCCAGGCCAAAGAAGTTTTCCATGCCGCTGTAGTAGCCGGTGGTGGCCGTGGGCACATAGCCGAGCACAAACAGCGAGGCGATGATTGCGCCATTGACGCCGCTGCCGCCAAACGCTTTCTGCGCGTTGTAGCCAATCAGGATGCTGAGAAAGGTGAACAACCCTTTACCGAAGACTTTCATGTACGCCACGGTATGCAGCAGCCAGGGCGCGTGGTCACCGGGTGCATTGAGGTGGAGACTCTGTTCAATCAGCGTGGCAAATCCCAGCAGCAGCCCCGCGCCGATAAAGCCCGGAATCAGCGGAGTGAAGATGGTGGCGAAGCGCGACAGGAACTGATGCACGCCGCTGGTCTGTTTCGCCTTTAGCTGCTGCTTCTGCTGCGCCGCAAGCAGGCTTAGTTCCGCTGTTTGGCCCTGCGGTGCCAGCGCGGTATCACCCTGAGCCAGCAGGTTCTGCATCCCTTCGGCGGCGGTTTGCGCCTTGCCAGGTCCCAGCACAATCTGTAACTGTGCCTCGCTGTCGATAACCCCTAAGACACCCGGCAGGCTTTTTAACCTTGCCAGATCACTCACTCCAGGCTGATTGAGCGTCAGGCGGAGCCGCGTCATGCAGTGACCACAGGCCGCGATATTTTGCGCGCCACCGACCGCCTGCAGGATGTCGCGCAACAGTGCCTCGGTGATTCTGGCCATTAGCGTGCTCCCGCTGCCTGTAAAGCCTGACGGATAAAGCCCTGATGCTGACTGAGCAGCGCTTTCGCCTCATCGGCAGCCAGGTCAGCCAGTACCATCAGGATGGCGGTTTTGCAGTGTCCGCCACAGGCGGTGAGCGCGGCGCTGGCGGTCGCGTCATCACAGTCAGTGGCCTGCATGACGATGTTAACCTGACGCTGCACCAGTTTTTGATTGGTGGCTTCCACATCGACCATCAGGTTGCCGTACACTTTTCCGCTGCGGATCATCGACCCGGTAGTGAGCATGTTGAGTACCAGTTTTTGCGCCGTGCCCGCTTTCATACGGGAAGATCCGGTGACCACTTCGGGGCCGACCACCGGCGTGAGCGCAATCGCGGCAACCTGCGACATGGCGCTGCCTGGATTACAGGTGAGCGATACAGTGGTTGCGCCAAGTTCGTTCGCGTATGCCAGCGCGCCCAGTACGTAAGGTGTGCGACCGCTGGCGGCGATGCCAACCAGCACATCGTGGCGGCTGAAGTGGATATCTTTCAGATCCTGCGCGCCCTGCTCCCGGTTGTCTTCCGCGTTTTCTACCGCCTGGAGTATGGCGGTATGACCTCCTGCAATCAGGCCGATCACCTGCTCGCGGGGTGTGCCAAAGGTAGGTGGGCATTCGCTGGCATCCAGTATGCCCAGCCGACCGGAGGTGCCTGCGCCGCAATAGATCAGTCGTCCACCGGCCTGGAATGCGGCGCAGATGGCGTCAACGGCGGCGGCAATCTGCGGCACGATGGCCTCTACCGCCAGCGCCACCTTTTTATCTTCATCATTGATGACGTGCAGCATCGCTTCGGTGGAGAGTTCGTCAATATTCTGGCTGGCCGGGTTGCGGCCTTCGGTGATCATCTGGCTGAGGTCGAGTTTCATGGCGGGCTCCGCAAAGGAATAAATTATTCAAATTACTAACTATCATAACGAATGATTAATTCATTGGGTGAGATCTTTTTTCGATGGATGTGGGGTGAGTCATGTTGCGGGGGATCAGATTGGTTGAGTGATATTGGGCATTGGGAGCTTAATCGCTCCGCATTCCGGCTTGGGTGCGGTGCATGTGAGAGGAATCGCTGGGAGACTGGCGCAGGTCAGAATAGGTTCACCTGATCGGCGAGGAAGCGCAATCGAGTATTGATACATGCTTAATTGATGCGTATCACGGGCTGGGTGCGGTGCATGTGAGTGCAATCGCTGGGAGACCGGTGCCGGTCAGAAAAGGTTCACCTGATCGTAAAGACGCATTCTTCATCCATGACGCTCGGCCCACGCCGTCCCTGGCGTGGGACGCTTTACTCTTCAGGTGAACCTTTTCTTCCCTCAGGCTTTTTTATGGCTGCTTGAAAAGAGGCTTGAGTCGGACATAAACGTTGAAAAAGGCCTGCTGGAGTAAGATGTCCTTTCCTGGTTTTTGTCCTTCTGACAATCTGTACCCGAGGTGGATGAGAAGGCGGATACCAGCATTGACGGAGTTAAGCGTCCGCCGCATTGTTCAAAAACGTCGGGAGCGTTTTTGAACAATGCAAAGCGTTGGCCCGCTTGCGGGCGAGCCTCATGGATGAGGTGAGTGAACCGGCGGCCGAGGCCCCAGGGATGGGTTTTCGACGACTTTACGCAGTCACTGCTGGTATCCGACTGAACGGAGCACTGTTTTCCCTGCAAAGACCTCGCCTCCCATCCTATGTCACTCATCCAAAAGACAATAAAAACCCACGAATCGCGGGTTAAAAGCGCATCCATTTAATCAATATAAAGTTGTGACGTTCTGCAGCCATATAAAGCAGCCAGCTTCTCAAGCGTTTGTTTTTGAGGTTTCTTTCTCGACTCTAACTTCGACACGCCAGCCTGCGTGATGCCCAGTTTATTCGCCACCTCTTCCTGTGACAGGTGACGATGCAAACGCCAGGCAACATGCAAAGGAACGGATTGCCGTCGGCTGATTTTCATTACATCGTGAGGAATCGTTTCATCATCGTCTGGACCCACTTCATAAGGGACAGACTCAAACACATCATCTAAATGACGTTCAGCCATGAGCTTATTAAACAGCTCTATAGGGATGACAGCACCAGTGCGGTTCCCGCGCTCGTCCGTCAGAAACTGTATAGCATTCATGGGTAATCACTCCTTAGTGGTACGGCAGGCAACACTGTCTGATCGTCTGCCTGTGCTGCTTAACGCTAAACCCGGCTGCACAGAACTTATTGATGACGCACATTGCTCCCACCACACTGCTAGCGCTTTTTGTACGTGGTCGATGTTCTTCTTACGACTTCAAGTATATCTATCACTACTGGCTGACCTTTCTCTATCTTCCAGAGTACGCGGTAGTGACCTACTACCAGCTTCATTCGCTTCTGTTTATCATCAGTCAGCTTTTCGACTTTCAGATGAGGAATATCCGGCCATTTAGCCAGCGCCTCTACAGCATCTTCAATAGCGTTGCCCTCTTTCTGAGGCAGCCCATAAAGCTGTTTTAATGCCTTCTTCGTCCAGTTAATTTCTGCCATCCGTCAACACTCCATGTTGTCAAAGAACACAGTCAACTCACCGCAACGAAATATAACCATAATCAATCATAATTACAATATCACTGTCCTATAACCGTGGCTTTTAGTTATAAAATTATAACCTTTTAATTTTTAGTCAACCTGTATATCTGCCATGAAAAATCTCATAAAAAAAGGCCCAACTTTCGTTGAGCCCATTTTTACGTTAATGCCGTGTTCAGCTTGCGGTCTGTGTCCGCAGCTCCAGCTCATACTCTTTCGCCTTTTCGACGTCGAACTGGTTTTCCCAGCGGGCAATCACCAGCACCGCCAGTGCATTACCAACCACGTTCAGCGCGGTACGCGCCATATCCATGATGCGGTCAACACCGGCGATAAACGCCAGACCTTCCAGAGGAATGCCGACGCTGCCCAGCGTGGCCAGCAGCACCACGAAGGAGACGCCTGGCACGCCAGCGATACCTTTCGAGGTCACCATCAGCGTTATTACCAGCACAATCTCGTCGGTCAGCGACAGGTCAATGCCATACAGCTGCGCAATAAAGATTGCCGCGATACTCTGATAAAGCGTTGAACCATCCAGATTAAACGAGTAACCGGTCGGCACCACGAAGCTGGTGATCGCTTTCGGCGCACCGTAGGCTTCCATCTTCTCCATGATACGCGGCAGCACCGTTTCCGAGCTGGAAGTAGAGTAAGAGAGAATCAGCTCATCCTTCAGGATACGCATCAGCGTGGTAATCCGCAGCTTGCAGAAGCGCGCCACCCCGCCCAGCACCACAAAGGCGAAGAACAGAATCGCCGCGTAAACCAGCAGCACCAGCTTAGCCAGCGGCCAGAGCGAGGCAAAGCCGAAGTTAGCAATCGTCACCGCAATCAGCGCAAACACACCCACCGGGGCATAGCGCATGATCATGTGCGTCACTTTAAACATCGCTTCAGAAATGCCACGGAACAGGTTCACCAGCGGATCGCGCTGTTCTGACGGCAGTGACGACAGGCCTAAACCAAACAGCACCGAGAAAAAGATAATCGGCAGCATGTCGCCCTTCGCCATTGAGGCGAAAATATTCTGCGGGATCAGCGACAGAATGGTGGTGACCAGGCTGTGCGGACCGCCCTGTACCTCTGCCGTTGTCGCTTCATATTTAGAGATGTCCACCGTTGCCAGCGTTGACATATCAATGCCGGTGCCGGGTTGAAATACGTTGGCCAGCGTAATACCGACCACAATGGCAATGGTGGTGATCACTTCAAAGTAGAGAATCGTTTTGACGCCGATGCGTCCCAGCTTCTTTGCATCACCCACGCCAGCGATGCCGACAATCAGGGATGAAATCACAATCGGTACCACAATCATCTTGATAAGATGAATAAAGATATCGCCTGCCGGGCTGAGAATGTTGGTGACTAACCATTCACGATTGTCTGGCTGATTATGCAACACAGCACCCACAACGATGCCAAGCACCAGGGCTGTCAGAATCTGCCAGGCCAGGCTGATTTTAAAACCTTTCATAACGTGTAATTTCCTCAGTCAAAACCCGTTTCTCTCTACTGCGAAGGTGCAGAAGACAATACACACAGGGAGCGAGCAAAAAGCCCGGTAAATTAGAGGGTGTCTTGAAACAGCGCCTCGTATGAGAATCTGATGATTCCCATACCCATTTTCAGACGCGGTCTGAGTTGATACCTGCAGAACAGGGGCGAGATAAGTACCATTTTCACTGTGGTAAATGCAACCCCTGGCGGATCCGATTAAAAGTTCACCATCTAAGCAGCATAAAGTGCTGCCAGAGCTGAAAAACCCTAACCTGCTGTTATGAAAAGTATTACTTCGATGAATTTACGCATAGCTATGCAGAAACGATTAAAAACTGATCCGGCGCGTTTGCTCGCTTTTTATTCAGGATGAAAACGTAAAAGCGATGCCTGACTTCTCCAGCGCCGCCAGAGCGTTAACCTGATAGATCAGAATGGCTTAACGCTTCTCGGGGGATGTGTATCACGTGATCTGTGGCGCAAAAAAGAAACAAAGCTTTGGCGCGGGCTTTAATTAACCATTGATTGACATATCATTAACATCTTCAAGGAGATCCGCCATGAGCCAAATACACAAACATCCCGTTCCAGAGAATATTGCAGCAAACACCCTGATTACTGCAGAACAGTATCAGGCGATGTATCAGCAATCTGTCGACGATCCAGACAGTTTCTGGGGCGAACAGGGCAAAATCCTTGACTGGATCAAGCCTTACAGCAAAGTGAAAAACTGCTCGTTTGCACCAGGTAACATTAACATTCGCTGGTACGAAGATGGCACGCTCAACCTGGCGGCAAACTGCCTTGACCGTCATTTAGCCACGCGCGGCGATCACCCGGCGATTATCTGGGAAGGCGACGACGCCAGCGAAAGCAAAACCCTGACCTTCCGCCAGCTGCATGCCGAAGTCTGTCGCTTCGCCAACGTGCTGGAACTGCTGGAAGTGAAAAAAGGCGACGTGGTGGCGATCTATATGCCGATGGTGCCGGAAGCCGCAGTAGCGATGCTGGCCTGTGCGCGTATCGGTGCCGTTCACTCGGTGATCTTTGGCGGTTTCTCACCGGAGGCGGTCGCGGGCCGCATCGTCGATTCCAGCGCCTCGCTGGTGATCACGGCCGATGAAGGGATCCGCGCCGGTCGCAGCATTCCGCTGAAGAAAAATGTCGATGACGCGTTAAAAAATCCTAATGTCACCAGCGTGAAAAACGTGGTGGTGTTCCAGCGCACCGGTAAAGATGTGGGCTGGGTTGAAGGCCGCGATCAGTGGTGGCACGACCTGATGCTGAACGCGAGCACCAACCACGCTGCCGCAGAAGTCGGCGCGGAAGATCCGCTGTTTATCCTTTATACCTCCGGCTCAACCGGCAAACCCAAAGGCGTGTTGCACTCCACCGGCGGGTATCTGGTCTATGCCGCGACCACCTTTAAGTTCGTCTTTGATTACCATCAGGATGATATCTACTGGTGCACCGCCGATGTTGGCTGGGTGACGGGCCACAGCTATCTGGTTTATGGCCCGCTGGCCTGTGGCGCTACCACACTGATGTTTGAAGGGGTGCCGAACTGGCCAACGCCGAGCCGTATGGCAGAAGTGGTCGATAAACATAAAGTCACGCTGCTCTACACCGCACCCACCGCCATCCGTGCGCTGATGGCGGAAGGTAATAAGGCGATTGCCGGCACCGACCGCAGCAGCCTGCGCATTATGGGATCGGTCGGTGAGCCAATTAACCCGGAAGCCTGGGAGTGGTACTACAAGAAAATCGGCAACAGCCGCTGCCCGATTGTTGATACCTGGTGGCAGACCGAAACCGGCGGCTTCATGATCACGCCGCTGCCGGGTGCGACCGAACTGAAAGCGGGTTCCGCCACCCGACCGTTCTTTGGCGTGCAGCCCGCGCTGGTGGATAACGAAGGTCAGCCACAGGAAGGCGCCTGTGAAGGCAATCTGGTGATCACCGAGTCATGGCCGGGTCAGGCACGTACCCTCTATGGCGATCACGACCGTTTCGAGCAGACCTACTTCTCTACCTTTAAAAATGTCTACTTCAGTGGTGATGGTGCCCGTCGTGATGAGGATGGCTACTACTGGATCACCGGACGCGTCGATGACGTGCTCAATGTTTCCGGTCACCGACTCGGCACCGCCGAAATTGAATCGGCGCTGGTCTCGCACCCTAAAATTGCCGAAGCGGCGGTAGTGGGGATTCCGCACAGCATCAAAGGCCAGGCGATTTATGCCTATATCACGCTGAATCATGGCGAAGAGCCGTCGCCGGAGTTGTACACCGAAGTGCGCCAGTGGGTCCGTAAAGAGATTGGCCCGATAGCCACACCAGATGTGCTGCACTGGACCGACTCACTGCCGAAAACCCGCTCCGGCAAAATCATGCGGCGTATTCTGCGCAAAATTGCCACCGGGGATACCAGTAATCTTGGTGATACTTCTACGCTCGCCGATCCTGGCGTAGTAGAAAAACTGCTTGAGGAGAAACAGTCGATTAAAATGCCTTAAGCGCACGCTGTCCGGCGGGAAGATCGCTTCCCGCCACACCCGCCCTACGCAGTCTGTTTCGGTAGTCACAAATATTATAACCAGCTGAATCCGCGCCCTGTCGCGAGGTTCTCGCCTGCAAGCCCTCTGGAGAAAATGTGATGAATGACGCCCTTTCGAATCAGGATGCCATCAATCAACAGATTGAGCGTAATCCCCTTTTTCATGAATTAGTCCGTAAGCGCCAGGCGTTCGCGACGCTGCTGTCGCTGATCATGCTGGTGCTCTATGTCGGCTTTATCCTGCTGATCGCATTTGCACCCGGCTGGCTCGGCACGCCGCTGCATGCCGGCACCAACGTCACGCGCGGTATCCCGATTGGGGTCGGGCTGATTGTGATGTCGTTTGTGCTGACCGGAGTCTATGTCTGGCGCGCCAACGGCGAGTTTGACCGTTTAACGAAAGCGATCCTCCGCGAGGTGAAATCATGACCCGTCTCACCTTATGGCTGCTGGCCTTAATGCTGCCGTTTTCAGCGCTGGCTGCCGATGCGATAACCGGTGCCGTGCAGCGCCAGGCGACCAACTACCAGGCGATCATCATGTTTACGATTTTCGTCGGGGCTACGCTGGGAATTACTTACTGGGCCTCAAAGCGCACCCGATCACGTAATGACTACTACACCGCGGGCGGCAATATCACTGGCTTCCAGAATGGCCTGGCGATGGCGGGTGACTTCATGTCGGCCGCCTCGTTCCTGGGCATTTCGGCGCTGGTTTACACCTCCGGTTATGACGGGCTGATCTACTCGCTCGGCTTCCTGGTCGGCTGGCCGATGATTCTGTTTTTAATCGCTGAGCGACTGCGCAACCTGGGTCGCTACACGTTTGCCGATGTCGCCTCATATCGTCTGAAGCAGATGCCGATCCGCACCCTGTCCGCCTGCGGCTCACTGGTGGTCGTGGCGCTCTACCTGATCGCACAGATGGTCGGGGCCGGTAAACTGATCCAGCTGCTGTTTGGCCTTAACTACCACGTTGCGGTAGTCCTGGTCGGCATTCTGATGGTGATGTATGTGCTGTTTGGCGGCATGCTGGCCACCACCTGGGTGCAGATCATTAAAGCCGTGCTGCTGCTGTTTGGCGCCACCTTCATGGCAGTCATGGTAATGAAGGCGACCGGTTTCAGCTTTAATACGCTGTTCACCGAAGCGATGGCGGTCCATCCAAAAGGCATCGCGATTATGCAGCCTGGCGGACTGGTTAAAGATCCTATCTCGGCGCTGTCTCTGGGGCTGGGGCTGATGTTTGGTACGGCCGGATTGCCGCATATTCTGATGCGTTTCTTTACCGTAGCGGATGCTAAAGAGGCACGTAAAAGTGTCTTCTGGGCCACCGGTTTTATGGGCTACTTCTACTTCCTGACCTTTATTATCGGCTTCGGTGCCATCCTGCTGGTGGGCGCTAACCCGGCCTTTAAAGATGCCAGCGGCGCGCTGATTGGCGGCACCAATATGGCGGCGGTACATCTGGCGAACGCCGTAGGCGGCAGCACGTTCCTGGGCTTTATCTCTGCGGTTGCCTTCGCCACGATTCTGGCCGTTGTCGCAGGCTTAACCCTGGCGGGTGCGTCGGCGGTGTCTCACGACCTCTATGCCAGCGTGTATCGTAAAGGTCAGGCGAGCGAGAAAGATGAGCTGCGGGTTTCAAAAATTACCGTGCTGGCGCTGGGCGTGGTGGCGATTGCGCTGGGTATTCTGTTTGAGAAACAGAACATCGCCTTTATGGTCGGGCTGGCCTTCTCGATTGCGGCCAGCTGTAACTTCCCGATCATCCTGCTGTCGATGTACTGGTCAAAACTCACGACGCGCGGCGCGATGGTAGGCGGCTGGCTCGGTCTGCTGACCGCCGTCATCCTGATGATCCTCGGCCCGACGGTGTGGGTACAGGTGCTGGGCAACGCGAAGGCGATTTTCCCCTATGAGTATCCGGCGCTGTTCTCCATGGCGGTGGCCTTCGTGGGCATCTGGCTCTTCTCGATTACCGACCATTCGCAGCAGGGCGCAGAAGAACGTTCACGCTTCCGTGCACAGTTTATCCGCTCGCAGACCGGCACCGGCATCGAACAGGGCAAAGCGCACTGATCGTGGCTTTTCGTTCATAACGAGCAGGCAATAAAAAAGGGCGGCTACCGAAGTAGTCGCCCTCTTCTTTTGCGCAGCAGAATCAGAAGCGCAGCGATGCACCCACGTACGGGCCATCGACCAGCACGTTATCTTTGCGTCCATCTTTGTTGTTCAGTTCGATGTACTGATAACCCACACGCAGGTTAAGCAGTGAAACCGGCGTGAAGCTCAGGCCGCCACCGGCTTCCTGATAGCTGTCGAGCTGATCGGTGAAAGACTCCGGCGCGTAATAATATTCGCCATACAGGCCCCACATGCTGTTGAAGCTGTAGTGTGCTGCACCACCCAGCGCCACCGCAAATCCATCTTTTCCATCTTCAGGATGGGTGAAGATCGCTTTTGCGGTCGGCGCCAGACGCAGCGGCCCGAAATCAACGTTGTAACCCAGACCGGCGCCGTAGGTGCTGCCGTCATGGTCGCTACGCAGCCAGTTACCTTTCAGAAACAGACCGGGTGTTGTGGTGCCCAGACCCACATTCAGGTTGGTGTTGTGTTCGCTGACATCAACACTGCCTTCAATCGCCTGAGCGGCACCGCTCATTAAAACCAGCCCGAGGGCGCTCCCGGCAACAAGTTGCTTAAACATGATTCCACTCCGTGAAAGGACAATTAATTCGGCCGCAAGGTTAACAGCCTGAAATGGGGAGACAACAAAATCTGGAAAACTTTACGTAAAAATACGTGTCTCAGCGCAGACCGGCGTCTGTGCGACGGAGTGTAGCCTATATTGTCCACATCAGGTGCCCAATCAGTGGGGCCAGCACCACGGTCACCACGCCAGAGAGCATCATCACCAGGCTGGCGACCACGCCCTCCTGCTCGCCAATCTGATAGGCGCGTGCCGTGCCGGCGCCGTGGGACGCCGCACCGAATCCCGCGCCTTTCGCCACGCCCTGCTTAATGGCGAGCCGCAGAAACAGCACGTCGCCGATTGCCATGCCAAACACGCCCGTGATCACCACGAACAGCGCCACCAGATCGGGCTGCCCGCCAATCGGACCCGCCGCAGCCAGCGCAAACGGCGTGGTGATAGAGCGCACGGCCAGGCTGCGCTGAATCGACTCCGGCAGGGTTAACAGCCGCGCCAGCCAGACGGAACTGCAGACGGCGACCAGCGTCGCGGTCACTACGCCCGCGCTCAGCGACAGCCAGTGGCGCTTTATAATTTCCACATTCTCATAGACCGGCACGGCAAACGCCAGCGTCGCCGGTCCCAGCAGCCAGAGCAGCCAGTGGTTTTCGGCGATGTAATCCTGCCAGCTGATATGCGTCAGCAGCAGCAATGCCACCAGCACCAGCGGCGTCATCACCAGTGGCATCAGCAGCAGCGTCCGCCAGCGGCGGTAAAGCCGTTTATTCAGCGCATAAACCAGCAGCGTAACGGCTACACACAGCAGGCTGAGCAGAAAATCACGCATGCGGATCCTGCTTACGCGCGGCGCGCGCGACTTCATACTGATACAGCCGGTCCACCACCCAGGCGGTGGAAGCCAGCACCAGCAGCGTACTGACGCCGATCACCACACAGATGCGCCAGCCATCGACCCGCAGCAGATCGCCATAGTTCACCACCGCCACCACCGCCGGAATAAAGAACAGCAGCATCTCGGCCAGCAGCCAGCGTGACCCGGCTTTCACCCAGTTCAGCGGCACAATCCGCGTCACGATTAACGCCAGCAGCAGCAGCATCCCGACAATATTGGCGGGCATCGGCAGGTGCAGCCAGCTCACCAGCCGGTCGCAGGCGATAAACAGGCCGATATAGAAACCCAGCTGCAGCGGCAGGCTGAGCCATTGCACTGCGCGGTTGCTGCGTAAAGTGAGCGCTAACGCCATCACCTTGTCTCCCCGATTAAATTGATGTCACCAGTATAAATCGTCAACAGAAGGTGAAAAAAATGAATTAAAATTATCGAAATCATGCCTGAAAGGAATAGTTATGGATGTCCGCGCCCTGCGTTACTTTACTGAAGTCGTACGCCAGCAAAGCTTTACCCGTGCGGCGCAGAAGCTGTTTGTGACGCAACCGACCATCAGCAAAATGTTGCGCCAGCTGGAGGAGGAGCTGGGCTGCACGCTGATCCTGCGCGATGGTCGTCGTCTGCACCTCACCGACAGCGGCCAGGCGGTCTATCAGCGCGGCCTGGCGATCCTGCAGGAGTTTCATCAGCTGGAAGCGGAGATTGGTGACATCAACCAGCTCAAAACCGGTGAGCTGCGACTGGGTATTCCGCCGATGGTCGGTATGCAGATCGCCGGTTCGATTTCCGCGTTTCGCCGCCGCTATCCCGGTGTGAAGCTAAAAATCTCTGAATTCGGCGGTCTGACCGTCCAGCAGGCGGTGCTGGCGGGCAGTCTGGATATCGCCCTGACCGCGCTACCGGTCGATGCCGAGCTGCCGCTGAACACCCTGCCCCTGATGCATCATCCGCTCTGCGTACTGCTGCCGCGTCGCCCGGAGTGGCTCAGCCGCCAGCAGATTGGACTGGCAGAACTGGCAGAGCATCCACTGCTGATTTTTAATGAGGAGTTTTCGCTGAATCGACAGCTGATGCAGGCGTTTCAGCGACTCAACCTGACGCCAACGGTGGCGGTTCGCAGCGGTCAGTGGGATTTTCTGGCGGCGATGGTGCAGGCGGAGATGGGGCTGGCGATTCTGCCGGAGCCGATCTGCCAGCGGCTGGATAAGCAGTCGCTGCTGTGGCTGCCGCTGGAATCGGAGCTGAAGTGGAGTCTGGGATTGATCTGGCGGGAAGGGAGTTATCTGTCGCGCAGTGCGCAGGCATGGATAGCCTGCTGTCGCGAGCATTGGCCGGATGAGCCGCCGCGCCTGTCGGTGTGAAAGGCTGGCACGCCGCATTAACGCGCAGGCGTGCCAGTCAGGACTTACTCCTCTTTTTCGATCAGCAGCGCTTCCAGCAGATCCAGGTCGTGCAGTAACTTCTGCATCGTCTCATTGGAGATTTGCTGGGTGGCGCGCAGATGATAGAGCTCAGCGCGTTCGGCACGTAGTCCGGTCAGGCGGAAGCGACGCTCCAGGTTCTCAGCAAACAGCGCGTGTTCAAGGTCATTCTTCCCTTCGGCGCGACGACGTAAGTTGCCAATCACCCGCAGACTCACCTCTTTAAGCAGCTCCGGATCGATGTTCTCTTCCGACTCATTCTCCAGCCGCTCTTCCATCTTGTGCAGGCTCTCAATGGCTGCGCCTGCCATTACCGCTCGCGCATTCTGCAGCTCGCGACGGTGTGCGCCTTTATCAATGGTATCAATGCCGCGCAGCAGAATCGGCAGAATCACTACCCCTACCAATAGCGAGAAGAGAATCACGCCGGTGGCGATAAAGACCAGTTCATAACGCGCCGGGAAAGGCTCGCCGTTGGTCAGGAACAGCGGAATCGACAGGACACCGGCCAGGGTAATCGCGCCGCGCACACCCGCAAAGGAGGCGATCAGCAGTTCACGCAACGAGTAGTTGGAGAACTCCAGCGGCTTCTTCTTCAGCAGGCGTTTGCTGAAGCGCTGCATAATCCACAGCCAGCCAAAACGCACGATCATCAGCGCGGCATAGACCAGCCCGATATCGGCAAACAGCATCCAGAGTTCGACGTTCGGATCGGCCTGCGCCTGATCGACAGAGGTCTGCAGAATATCCGGCAACTGCAGGCCCAGCATCAGGAAGACCATGCCGTTAAAGACGAATTCCAGCATCT
Organism: Pantoea sp. paga; assembly: GCF_007558755.1. Lineage (NCBI taxonomy): Bacteria > Pseudomonadati > Pseudomonadota > Gammaproteobacteria > Enterobacterales > Erwiniaceae > Pantoea > Pantoea sp. paga. Next base: position 62,737 of record NZ_VLTF01000005.1, on the reverse strand, counting down.
GCCAGACGCTGTTGGCACGCAGGCGCATCGCCAGCGGTGCCTGACGAATAATACCGGAACGGGTGATGGTCATACCGGCCGCCACGGCCGCCAGGATGCCTGAGACACCCAGATGTTCAGCAATCAGGTAAGAGGCAAATGGCAGCAACAGCAGCAGCACGGTCTGGGTAGCCGGATCGTCACCGCTCCAGCGGCTGAGCAAACGCAACGACTTACCGTAGAGCCAGCAGATCGCGACACCCGCAATCAGACCGCCCACTGCCACTTTCAGGAACTCAACGCTGGCACCGCCCCAGGTAAACACCATGGTGCCCATAGCGACTGCCACGGCAAATTTCAGCGATACCAGGCCCGATGCGTCATTCATCAGGGCTTCGCCCTGCACGATTGACATAATCTTCTTGGGAATACGGCCCTCGCCGACAATGCCGGAAAGCGCCACGGCATCGGTCGGTGACAGCACCGCCGCCAGCGCAAAGGCAGGGATCAGCGGGATACCCGGTACCAGCCAGTAGATCAGATAGCCGATGCCGATTACGGTAATCAGGACCAGTGCCAGTGCTAAGCCAATTATCTCGCGACCATGATGCAGGAACTCACTGATCGGCGTCTTCCAGCCATCCGCGAACAGCAGCGGCGGAATGAACAGCACCAGAAACAGCTCCGGATCAAAGTCGACATGCAGACCAAAAGTCGGCCAGGCCAGCATCGCACCAACAGCGATCTGAACCAGCGGCAACGGGATCTGAAAAGGGAGAATGCGGGCCGCGACGCCAGAGAGCGACACGACCAGCGTCATGATGAGAATTGTAAAAAAGATTTCCATGCTTTCCTTAGGCGTCGTTTCTTTCAATCATTGGTTAAGCGCTAAAGTGTAAAACAAACTGCGGTGAAGATTGTCAGCTACGCGTGCGTCGGGCGGGAAAATAGTGGAAAATTCCGGACGTGCAGCCGCACGCCCGGTTGTACAGTCAGATCGCCCAGCCACCGGCGTAAAACGCTACCAGCGCGATAGCAATAATGACGGTGCCGACGTTGAGCTTACGCCATTCCCCCGCGAAGAGACGCCCCACCACCAGACTGGCGAAGCCGATCATAATGCCGGTGACGATGTTACAGGTGAGCACGATAATCACCGCCGTTAACAGGCCCGACATCGCATCGACAAAATCATTGAAGTCGACTTTCGCCACGTTGCTCAGCATCAGCAGACCCACATACATCAGCGCGGGGGCGGTGGCGTAAGCCGGCACCAGATACGCCAGCGGTGACATAAACAGAATGGCAAGGAACAGCAGGCCAACCACAATCGCGGTAAGACCGGTCTTGCCACCCGCCGCCGTTCCTGCCGCCGATTCGATATAAACCGCAGCCGGTGACGCGCCCACCAGTCCCGCGAACAGGCTGCTGACGGAGTCGCTAGTCAGCGCACGGCCACCATTGATAATCTGGCCCTGTTTATCCAGCAGATTTGCCTGACCCGCGACCGCGCGAATGGTGCCGGTAGCGTCAAAGACCGCCGTCATCACCAGTGCCAGCACGCTTGGCAGCACGACCGGCTGCATCGCGCCCATAATATCGAGGCTGAACAGCAGCGATTCACCGCTGGCATCACGCAGGCTCGGCAGCGCAAACAATCCTTTGTAGCTCACCGCCGGATCGAAGATCAGCCCCAGCAGCGAAATGGCGATAATTGTCATGAGAATGCCGCCGGGCATCCGACGCTTCTCCAGTCCAATAATCGCTGCCAGTCCCAGCAGCGTCATCATTACCGGAAAGGTGGTGAAGTGCCCCAGCGCCACCGGCAGGCCCGGTGCCGGGTTTTTCACTATCAGGCCTACACCGTCAGCCGCAATCAGCAGCAAAAACAGGCCAATCCCGACGCCGGTGCCGTGCGCCACGCCCATCGGCAGGTTACGCAGGATCCAGGCTCGAATGCCGGTCACCGAGATCAGGGTAAACAGCAGGCCCATCAGGAACACCGCGCCCAGCGCGACCGGCACGCTGATGTGCTGGCCCAGCACAAGGCTGAAAGCGGTAAAGGCGGTTAAGGAGATTGCACAGCCAATCGCCATCGGCAGATTGGCCCACAGGCCCATAATGATGGAACCAAAGCTGGCAACCAGACAGGTGGCGACAAACACGGCAGTGGGGGGAAAACCGGCTTTGCCCAGCATTCCTGGCACCACGATGACGGAGTAGACCATCGCCAGGAAGGTGGTGAGTCCGGCCAGAATCTCCTGCCGCACACTGCTGCCGCGCGCCGAGATCGAGAACCAGGCGTCCAGTTTTCCACTGGCCGGGCGTGATTCAGTTGACATAGTTGAGCCTCAAAAATTTTTGTTGTGTGGATCGCTCTGCGACCATCGCTGTCCCTGGAATAAGCGGGTAGACGGCGTCACTGTCGGGTTTTACCCGGCAGGCAAACGTTTACCTTGCCGCAGATAGTTGGCCGCCAGAAGCGGCCAGATAAAAAGGCATGCGATTATCCGGCGTTTAGCGGCACATTTTCAACTGTCAGAGGGAGATTCTTCAGCATAAAGATCAGGCTTAAGTCGCCAGCAGCCACGCGGCACAAGCCGACGTCAAACGCTGACGCCCTGAAGTTAACGCGATTTTCAGGGGGGATGCTCACCGGCGCAGCCGTGATGAGACACGACCCGCCAGTGGAGGAGGGGAATTAACCTGGCAGCGAAAGCTCGCCGCCCTGATCGATCGCGCGCTGCCAGGCGGCACGCTGTTGCACAGTCTGCAGCCATTTCTGGCTGGCGGGCATCTGCTCCAGTCCGGCACGTCGCGCAAGCGCCAGCAGCGGAAAGCTCATCTGGATATCAGCGATACTGAAGCGCTGACCGGCGAACCAGGGATTTGCAGCCAGATGCTGTTCGATCATCTGCATGTGTGGCTTAAGCTGTTTATCCAGGAATGCCTTCTGCACGCCTTTACCGAATGCCGCCCCGACCGGGCGCAGCAGCCACGGCACCGGTGCTTTACCCATCTGACCGAAGATGAGCTTCATCACCAGCAGCGGCATCAGCGAGCCTTCGGCATAGTGCAGCCAGTAGCGGCACTGCAGCCGCGACGCCTCATCACTCACTTTGAGCCGGAACTCGTGATCATATTTCTCTTCAAGGTATTCGAGAATGGCACCTGATTCTGCCACTACCTGGTTCCCGTCGGTAATGACCGGTGATTTTCCCAGTGGATGCACTTTTTTCAGCGCCTCCGGGGCCAGCATGGTCGGTTCGCGTTGATAGCGTTTAATCTGGTACGGCACTTCCAGCTCTTCCAGCAGCCACAGCACCCGATGCGAGCGCGATTGCTCAAGATGGTGAACGGTGATCATCATGATTCCCTGTGTTTTGACCTTCCCCTAGTATAGACGTCACTCCACATCCGGATGTTTATCATCCTGTTCCGGGTCAAGCAGCACCGCACCCGAGCCCTGCTGACCCAGCCGGTCGCCGGGATTGCGCAGCGGGCAGTCGCGCATCGACAAACAGCCGCAGCCGATACAGCCATCCAGGTCATTACGCAGGCGGGTCAGGGTTTCAATGCGCTTATCCAGCTCTTCGCGCCAGTGCCGGGTCAGCGCATCCCACTCCGGTGCCGACATGCGCGTGTTCGCCGGAATGTGATCAAGACTGTTACTGACCGTCGCCAGCGGAATGCCGATGCGCTGCGCAATCTTGATAATAGCGACGCGTCGCAGCACATCACGGCTGTATCGCCGCTGATTGCCGCTGTTGCGGGTGCTGGAGATCAGCCCTTTGGTCTCATAGAAGTGCAGCGCCGAGACCGCCACACCGCTGCGGCGCGCCACTTCACCCGGTGTTAAAACCGGTTTGGGATAGTTGCGTTCTTTTTTCATCAGGCTCTTTACCTCAAGTTAACTTGAGGAATTATACTCGCTCTCCATCAAAACCACTAAACTCCTATTACCGCTTATTAAGCACCAGAAGGATGAAGCCATGATGCAAGAAGAGATCATTCATTCCCTGACGCACTGGATTGACCAGAACCTGGATAAGAGCCTGTCGATCGATGAGGTTGCCGCAAAATCGGGCTATTCGAAATGGCACCTGCAGCGTATGTTCCGTTCGGTAACGAAACAGACGCTGGGTGGCTATATTCGCGAGCGCCGTCTGACGCTGGCTGCAGAAGCCCTGTCGCAGACACAGCGCCCGGTGTTTGATATTGCGATGCAGTATGGCTATGACTCGCAGCAGACCTTCTCCCGTGTGTTTCGTCGTCAGTTTTCACAGACGCCTACCGCTTACCGCCACACCATGCGCCGCCAGGCGATTCAGCGCCCTCGCCTGCTGAGTTTTGGCTGCAATGACGGTATCAGTAGCTTCACCCAGCGCACGACCGGCGAGTGCTGTCCGGTTCGTTGACCCTTCAGATGCGCCCGCCCGGGCGCATCTGACTGATTTCCCCGCCGTTCTTCTTCTACTGCTCACTATTCCCTCACGCCGCTACCATACCAGAGTCAAATTTTGTTCAAAATTTAAAATCGGGTGATATAATGTGACCCAAGTCACACTTTGAACCTGGGTTGACGGCGAAAAAGCCCCCCCTGACACACTTTTCCGCCGCCGGTGATGTCCGCAGATTGTCAGGAATACTTACTGATATTGAGGTCCGGCCGATGGCTACGTTAACCGCCAGTTTACTTGTTATGCGTTGGGAATTGCTGAGCGCAGTCATGATGTTTTTTGCCAGCACCCTGAAAACCAAACTTCGTCAGGATAGCCGTCACGTGATGGCATTTATGTGTGGCGGGATTGGTTTAGGCATGACCTGCTGGTTTGTTACCGGTCTGATGGGCATTACCCTGAGCATGGATAACGTGCATAACTTTCTGGAAATCTCAAAGCATGCCTTTATCGATGTGATGAGCCAGGCGCCTGCTGACTGGCCGATGCCCTGATTTTTGCGCATAAAAAACCCCGCTTAGCGGGGTTTTTTATATTGCTGTGTGTACTTAAATTTTCTTCAACATGGCAGGGATATTAACATCCTGCACTGTAACGCCCGGGCTCTGCGTTCCGCGGCGGTCCTGAATCCACATATCTCCCATCATCTGATTTAAACCACGATCTAATCCGGTGACCAGTCCTGCACCTGGGGTGAAGGTCAGTTCGCCAAAGTAGATCCGCTCGTCATGGATATACCAGTCCACACGCACGTAGTCGAAATCACTGGCCAGCTTCTTGCTCAGTTCGAGCGCATGTTCCAGTGACGGCATAATCGGTGAGACATCCAGACCGGTATCGCGAATCTTGTGATAGGCCTCATTGAGGTTATTCACGTAGAAATTCATCGACAGCAGCGGCTGGCAGCGGTTGTAGATCACCTGCAGCACATATTCGAACTTGCCATCACGCTTGTTGAACATATGAAACTTGTAATCAATCGGCGCGCTTTTGCCATCACCAATGTACTTCTCAACCAGGATACGTGGCTTGATATAGCGATAGTGAATCTCACGCGCTTCGTTGGCGAAGTCGGTCTTCAGCCAGCGATAGCAGTCATGAATGATCTGCTGCTTGCGCAGTGCGTCCGGCTCCTCCAGCAGAATCTCTACCATGTTGGAGGCGTGGTTCGGCTTGATCACCGTTCCCTTCCAGCAGGGTAAGCTGTTCAGCGTGGTCGGGTCAGTGGTTTCGTGTACCAGCGGGATCAGGTATTCATTACCGATTTTTTCAGCAATGAATTCGCGCACCGAGTACTTATCTGACAGACGACCATAGTTCTGGTAATCGCCAAAGATAAACTTACGGTACAACACCTTCTCGTTGAACACTTTTGGCTGACGCAGATTGGGCAGCTTTCTGAACTTATGGAAGTAGTAGATGCGGTCCTGATAAGCCCAGGGCATCTTCTTAATAAAATACTGCACACTTCTTCTGAGTTCTTCTTTCAACTTGAGCATATCTGACCTCATTTGTATGTTTTGTAGTTGAGTGAGGAAACCTGAATCTTTTGAATGACGCCGTTTTTAAAGAAGTAATTCATTACGGTCAGGGACAAAAGTTCTGAAAGGAAAACGCTCCACGCGGCCCCCATGATGCCGTGACCCTGGATCAACCACCAGGAGAGCGGCAAACTGATGACCATCAGGCAGATGATTTTCCTCAGCAAGTAGTTAAATCCTCCCTCTTTGACCATGTAGCGATACGCTACGGTCCCCATTGCCGAAAAGCTGGTCGCTATCGACAGCAACGTAATGAGACTTCCTGACTGTGTGAATTCCGGGCCGTACAACGCAATGATGATCCGCTCGCCATAAAGCGAAATGACCAGCAGCATCAGCAATGAAACAGCCATAACATAGCCATTGAGCCGCGCAGCCAGCTTAATGGCGACCTCGCCCCGCTCCCTGAAGATTTCAGTGAAGCAGGAGGTGATGAGCGCCACCGGGATAAAAATCCATGAGGCGGAAATGGTATTCGCCGCCGCAAACAGCCCGAGGTCGCGCGCGGGTGCCGTGCCTGCCAGGAACATCTGCGCTGCTTTTACCTGCACAGAGATAAAAATGCTGGAGATCGCCAGCGGCAGACCGGCATACATCAGATAACGCAGATAGGCCGTGCGCTTTTCACGCGGTGGCATCTGATCCTGATGGTCCTGATAGAAGTTGTGACGCTTAATCAGGTAAGGCACCAGGGTCACTGCGACAATCGACAGCGTCAGCCAGAGCGGATTAAGACGCAGCCAGGCGACGGTGAAGCTGATGCCGAAACTCAGCAGCATGCCCACGGCGTTGGCGATGGTGTTAAGACGCGAGGCAAGACGCGCGTTGTTATAAACGCTGAAGGTGTCCTGGGTGACAAAAACCGAGGCAACAAATGAGGCCAGTGCAAACGCCAGGAAATTTTCCTGCATGTTGTACCAGACCCAGATTAAGACTGGCACCGAAGTGACCAGCAACAGCACCATTCTCATCGTACGGGCGATGGTCATCAGACGCAGGCCTTTTGACGCATTTTTGCTGACGCGTTTAAACAGAATGGTTTCGGTGCCAAAGATTGCAACGGTTTGCACCATCGCAAATAGTGAAGTAGAAAACGCCATCTGGCCAAACACCGTTGGGCCAAAGGATTTCGCCACGTAAGACGTCACAAAAATGACGCCAAAAACGGAGATGATCTTCTCTGACATCATCCAGGCGGCATTAGACATTACGCTCAATTTCATCGACTCTTCCTTAGTATTACTCAACTACAACCGCTTCGGTACAACATCCCTGTAACGAATTAATAAGCGCTCAGTGGGCCTGGCGAAAATGTAAGACTTCAGACCAAGCTGGTCCGAAAATTGAGATGTAAATCATGATCCGGAGTGTTAATTCAGGATAATTCTTATTATAAATGGCGCGAATCACTTCAGATGGAAACGATTTCAGGCTGAAAATAAAACAACCTTTAAGAGCCCTTCCCGGCATATTAATCAAGTCGGTCAGGCTAAATATCCAATGTACGTAGAATTTTTTCGTATTTTGGATGCGATGAATTTATAACAAAAAGCCCCCTCCAGGAAGGCACGCCCACCGGATAAGAATAAAATAAGATTTATCCCATGATGATATTTATTCTAAATATCTTAATTTAGGCTTCGCAATTCAATTCGCGCACTTTAATACTGCCTTAATAGAATCTTACAGTGCCAGAAATTATTAAAGTCATTCTCATCCATTAATCGATAAGAAAGGTAAGAGCATTTATGAGAAAGTCACGATACAGCGAAGATCAAATCACAAATGCCATTAAAGCTTCTGAATCGGGCGTGAAAGTCAGAGAGATTTGTGAAGAGTTAGGCATCTCTGAAGCCACGTTCTATAGCTGGAAGAAGAAGTTTTCTGGATTGTCTTCGGAAGAAGGCAGAAAAATCAAAGAGCTGGAAGAAAAACTGCAGAACATCACGCGTGAACTGCAGACGCTCAACTCGGACAAAGAGATGCTGCAGAGCGTTCTGAAGCACTTCTTTACCACTAATGAAAAACGTCAGGCTGTGGATTTCCTGCAGGCTACCTTTGACATCGGCACCCGTCGCAGCTGCCGCTTATTAGATATCAGCCGCAGCGTATACCATTATCCGTCAGGCACGGAGAACCGCTAAACCCAATGCTACCGCGCTTTTTAGACTTAACGCTGAGATTTGTTCTTACCAGAAGAGATGAAGATCATTTAACAGGACAATTGCGGCACCCTTTTCCGCTCCATTTATAACTAATGAATGGCTTCACGGCTAAGCTTCTTTTTTTGCGGTAAAATTGATTCACAACAGCAAACGTCTCGCATTCTACGGCTACTCTTCCCTTCCCAATCTCGTTTACGCGGGATTGGGCCCTCCCTTTCTTACGTAAGCCCAGCTAATCGTCGGAACTAAATCGTCTCAATATCATTAAGCCAATTTAAAGATCGCGCAAAAAACAATCGCCATACATTTGAGTTAATGCTGGACCTGACTCAAATTTTTGCGGCTGCGTTTAATTCCGGGCTATGGGTTAATGGCATATACTTTCTCCAGGATTAATCCAGGATAAATAGTTTATTGCTCCTTATCACTAACGTTATGTGTCTATCTTTTCGCTCTCTTCATTGCGCATCATTGATGCCAGAGATTAATCTTTAATTATTAACGCAGCGGCGGAGTTTTCTTACTCATTCATCAATGAGTGAAGTTAATAGTGGTTTTCAGCCTCCCTTTCTCAGGACCATACCGCAATAAAAAGCCGCTGATAAAAGCATAACGTCCATAATGCTGCGCTATTTTTCCTGATTAATGACCGATATCTGAACAGTTACCCTCTGCCAGCGCTGAGCATCGCTATGTTCAGGTGACCATCAGTCCCGTTTTTTCACTGACAAACGGGGGATCAGTGAGGCTTTCGGGGGTTAAGGTACGATTACGCAGGGGCATGAAATCGATTTCGCGGCACAAATCTGCCGGAGAGCGAGCAAATCGGGGTAGGGTTTAATCTTAAAAAGCCGCGCGGCGTGTTATCCGCGCGGCAGAGGTCTTTTGGCGATCTTCGCGGTTTACTCTTTAATCGCGACGACGAGAGGCTGCGGTTTGATGCGCATTGCCCACAGGACACCCGCCATCAGACAAACAATGCCCGTCACGGTGAGCAGGGGTGGCCAGCTTTGATACCAGAGAAAAGTCCACAACAGGCCGAAAAGGATCTCAAAAACAATCAGTGGACCCATCAGTACGGTGGGCAGACGCTGGCTGGCTGCGTTCCAGCATAAGGTCCCCAGCCAGGAACAGAGCAGACCGATCGCCAGCATCAGGGAGATAAACACCGCAGGACGCGGCCCAAACGGCAGCGAAAAAGCTGGCTGTTGCCAGGCGAGCTGTGCGCTGACCAACGCGTACATGATTAGCGCCATCGGCAGCGTCACGACTCCCTGCGCTGTTGCCCAGGTTGAGGGCCGCAGTTCGGGATGAGTACGCAGCCAGCGGGCATTGCGCAGCGGATACCAGGTCCAGCAGACCACAGCCAGCAGCGCCAGCGCGATACCGGTCAGATAACGGCTGAGATCAAGTGAGTGGCCCTGACTCTGTAGCTCCGCCGCATTTACGCAGAGTAATCCGGCCGCCATCATGACCAGTGCCGGAAACAGCCGCCGCCACGGCAGGCGTCCTTCAAGATGGCCGTAACAGAGATTGGCCGTCACAGCGATCACCACCGGCAGCGTGCCGATAATCATGGTGGAGACCGGCCCGCCAGTGCGCTGAATGGCGTTCGCCAGAAACGCATAGTAGAGGAGGTTTCCCACCAGCGAGAGCTTTACCGCCTCACGCCAGTCAGCCCGGGCCAGCTTGCGCAGGCGATGACGACCGTGCCAGGCCAGCGGCAGCGCAATCAGCCCAAACGCAACATAACGTCCCGCCGATTGCAGCGCGCCAGGATAGTCAGGCACCAGCAGCGGCCCGACAAAGATCAGCCCCCACAGCAGTCCGGCGGTGACGGCAAACATGACACCAGCAAACATAATTTCTTCCTTATATAGCTTTTTAGTTCAGTGTGACGGGTTCGGGCGGGGAATGCTTGTAGCAGATTGCGGTGGTATCAGGGCTGGCGCACCTGCTTTTGATAGCGGCCCGGCGTGATGCCATAACGGTTTGCAAAGGCGCGGGTCAGATGGGCCTGATCGGTTAATCCCACCGCCGCCGCAACGCTGGCAGCCGGTTCACCCTGTGCCAGCCTTTGCTTGGCGTCGTAAAGCCGGAAAGCCATCAGCATCTGATGCGGCGTAACGTGATAGTGCTTTCGAAAGGCGCGTAAGAAGTGCCACGGCGAAAGCGATGCCAGCGCCGCCAGCTCATCCAGCCGCACCGGTTCTGCGAGGTTCGCGCGCAGAAAATCTCTTACCTGATCAAAACGATGCCGTGCATCCGGTTTGCCCTGTGAGGACATGCGTGCCAGCGGACGAATCTGCAACAGCAGTTCAGCGAGCAGGCTCTGACGTGCCAGTGGTGATTCCGCCTGCCAGAGAGTCGCCAGCGTGTGGGAGAGCGGCCGCGCCACCCGCGGATCGGTCAACAGCGCCTCGTTGAACCACCAGCCACGATCGCCGGTCAGTTCATCCATCAGCTGCGGCTGAATGTAGATCATCTGGTAGCGCCAGCCCTCTTCACACGCTGACTCACCGGTATGCAGCTCATCCGGATTCATCATGACCAGCGAGTTCTCCGGCGCAGTATATTCGGTGCCGCGGTAGCGAAAGCGTTGCGCGCCCGCTTCAATGGTGCCGATACCAAAGGCTTCATGGGTATGGGGTTCAAATGCGTAGCGGGAAATGTGGGCCTGATAGAGTTCCACACCGGGCAGCTCGGCGAGTTGCTGAAACCGGGCGCGGTCTTTCTCACAGGGGAAACTCGCCGGAACACCTTCCACTTCTCTCTCCTTATTTAACCAGTCGGTTTAGCATGCCTGTGACAGGGGGGAAAATGCAAAAGATTGCTTTCCGCAATGCCTCAGGTAACACTGCTTTTTTCAAACCGGATGAGATTAAGCATGGCACAGCGGGTAGTCGTGGTCATTGATATGCAGGATGGCGTCTTCAGCACGCCACGCTTCGACACAGCGGGAAGGATTGCACAGATTAACCGGCTGACCGAACGCGCCGATATCACAATATTTATCCAGCACCGCGAAGGCCAGATGTGCGAGGGTAATGCGGCTTTCGATCTGCTGCCGGAAATTGTTCAGCCTGCTGGCGCACACTATGTGACTAAAACTGCCTGCGACAGCTTCTGGCACACCGACCTTGCCGCGCTGTTAAAGAGGCTGGCGGTAGAGGGATTTGTGGTGTGCGGTTGTGCCACTGACTACTGCCTGGATACCACGATAAAAGTCGGTGCCAGTTCGGGCTATGCGATTACCGTTGCCGCTGATGCGCACACCACGGCAGATCGCCGCTGGGTCAGCGCCGAAGCACTGATTAACCAGCACAATGATGTGTGGGCCTCACTGCTGATCCCCGGCAACGTGCCGCGCGTGTTGAGCACGGAGGCGATTCTGGCGGAATGGTCGTAGCTGGCCGCCAGACGCCGCGCATAAAAAAAGCCCGCAAAGCGGGCTTTTTTTGTACTCTCTGGCCAACGGAATCAGAACGGAATATCGTCGTCGAAATCCATTGGTGGTTCGTTGTTGTTGCTGGCCGGCGCGCTCTGTGGCTGCGGCTGCGGACGGGACTGCGCGCCGCCACTGAACTGGTTATTGTTGCCCTGCGGCTGCTGCGGCTGACCCCAGCCATTGTTGTTGCCACCGCCCTGCGCGCCGCCACCGGCTGGAGCGCCTGCACCGGCGTTACCGCCCTGCTGACGGCCGCCCAGCATCTGCATGGTACCGCCAACGTTAACCACGACTTCGGTGGTGTAACGCTCCTGGCCACCCTGATCCTGCCATTTACGGGTGCGCAGCTGGCCTTCGATATAGACCTGCGACCCTTTTTTCAGGTATTCACCCGCGACTTCAGCCAGTTTGCCAAACAGCACCACACGGTGCCACTCAGTGATCTCTTTGTTTTCACCGGTCTGCTTGTCGCGCCAGCTTTCCGACGTAGCCAGCGTAATGTTGGCAACAGCGCCACCATTTGGCATATAACGTACTTCCGGATCCTGACCCAGATTCCCGACAAGAATCACTTTGTTAACGCCACGACTGGCCATGTTGCTGTCTCCCGATGAGTTAATGCATACAGTCTAATCTATCAATTCTAACACGTCCTGCGGTCTGTTTCCCACTTTCGAGCGGGGTTCCAGTTTTAATCCTCTGCGCTCCGGAGGCTAAGAGTACTGGATATTTATTCAGTCTATTTTTTGTGCCATAATGACACGTTTATTCTGGCCGTGTCGGCAAGGCGCGGTGAGTGCTGCTAATCCGGGAAAGGTGAATGGATAAGATCGAAGTTCGTGGTGCCCGCACCCATAATTTGAAAAACATCAACCTGACCATCCCACGCGACAAACTCATTGTGGTAACCGGCCTGTCAGGTTCCGGTAAATCCTCACTGGCGTTTGATACGCTGTATGCGGAAGGTCAGCGCCGCTATGTGGAGTCGCTCTCTGCGTATGCGCGCCAGTTTCTTTCGTTAATGGAGAAGCCGGACGTCGATCATATCGAAGGTTTGTCGCCCGCCATTTCCATTGAACAGAAATCCACCTCGCACAACCCACGCTCGACCGTGGGAACCATCACCGAGATCCATGATTACCTGCGTCTGCTGTTTGCCCGCGTTGGCGAACCGCGCTGCCCGGATCATGATGTGCCGCTGGCGGCGCAGACCGTCAGCCAGATGGTCGATCAGGTGCTCTCCCAGCCGGAAGGCCGTCGCCTGATGCTGCTGGCGCCGGTGGTGAAAGATCGTAAGGGTGAGCACACCAAAACGCTGGAGAATCTGGCGACCCAGGGTTATATCCGTGCGCGTATTGATGGCGAAGTGTGTGACCTCTCCGACCCGCCAAAACTCGAGCTGCAGAAGAAGCACACCATTGAAGTGGTGATTGACCGCTTTAAAGTGCGTGAAGATCTCGCGACCCGCCTGGCGGAATCGTTTGAGACCACGCTGGAGCTCTCCGGCGGGACGGCCATCGTGGCGGACATGGATGACAGCGCCGCAGAAGAGCTGCTCTTCTCGGCTAACTTCGCCTGCCCGATCTGTGGTTACAGCATGAGCGAGCTGGAGCCGCGCCTGTTCTCGTTTAACAACCCGGCGGGCGCCTGTCCGACCTGTGATGGCCTTGGCGTACAGCAATATTTTGACCCTGACCGCGTGGTGCAGAATCCTGAACTCTCGCTGGCGGGCGGTGCAATCCGCGGCTGGGATCGCCGCAATTTCTACTACTTCCAGATGCTGCGTTCGCTGGCGGAACACCTCGATTTTGATATCGAAGCGTCGTTCGGCAGCCTGCCAGAAAACGTACAGAAAGTGATTCTGTACGGATCAGGCAAAGAGAGCATCGAATTCAAGTACATCAACGATCGCGGCGATACCTCGGTGCGCCGTCATCCGTTTGAAGGCGTACTCAATAACATGGAGCGCCGCTACAAAGAGACCGAGTCCTCAGCGGTACGCGAAGAGCTGGCGAAATTTATCAGCAACCGCGCCTGTGCCAGCTGTGAAGGGACCCGTCTGCGTCGTGAAGCGCGTCATGTCTTCGTGGAGAACACCACGCTGCCGACCATCTCTGAGATGAGCATCGGCCATGCGATGTCCTTCTTTGAAAACATGAAACTCAGCGGCCAGCGTGCGCAGATCGCCGAGAAAATCCTGAAAGAGATTGGCGATCGCCTGAGCTTCCTGGTCAACGTCGGCCTGAACTATCTTTCGATGTCGCGTTCCGCCGAGACCCTGTCCGGTGGTGAAGCACAGCGTATCCGTCTGGCCAGCCAGATCGGTGCCGGTCTGGTCGGCGTGATGTATGTGCTGGATGAGCCTTCAATCGGCCTGCACCAGCGCGACAACGAGCGTCTGCTCGGTACCCTGATTCATCTGCGCGACCTCGGTAACACGGTGATCGTGGTTGAGCATGATGAAGATGCGATTCGTGCCGCTGACCATGTGATCGATATCGGTCCGGGTGCGGGCGTGCATGGCGGCCAGGTGGTGGCTGAAGGCACCGTTGATCAGATTATGGCGGAAGAGGCCTCCCTGACCGGCCAGTTCCTGAGCGGCAAGCGTGGCATTGTGGTGCCAGAGGAGCGCGTCAAAGGCGATCCGGCCAAAGTCCTGAAGATTACCGGCGCACGCGGCAACAACCTCAAGGATGTCACGCTGACGCTGCCGGTCGGGCTGTTCACCTGTATTACCGGTGTTTCCGGCTCGGGTAAATCGACCCTGATCAACGATACGCTCTTCCCGATTGCCCAGCGGGCGCTGAACGGCGCGACCATCGCCGAACCGGCACCTTACCGTGACGTGGCGGGACTGGAGCACTTCGACAAAGTAATCGACATCGACCAGAGCCCGATTGGTCGTACACCGCGCTCTAACCCGGCCACCTACACCGGCATCTTCACCCCGGTGCGTGAACTGTTTGCGGGCGTGCCGGAAGCGCGTTCACGCGGCTACAATCCGGGCCGCTTCAGCTTTAACGTGCGTGGCGGACGCTGTGAAGCCTGTCAGGGCGATGGCGTGCTGAAAGTCGAAATGCACTTCCTCCCGGACATTTATGTGCCGTGCGATCAGTGCAAAGGCAAACGCTATAACCGTGAAACGCTGGAAGTGAAGTACAAAGGCAAGAGCATTCACGAAGTGCTGGAGATGACCATCGAAGAGGCTCGTGAGTTCTTCGATGCGGTGCCGGCGCTGGCGCGTAAGCTGCAGACGTTGATCGATGTCGGTCTCACCTACATCCGCCTCGGTCAGTCCGCCACCACCCTTTCCGGCGGTGAAGCCCAGCGCGTGAAGCTGGCGCGTGAGCTGTCGAAGCGTGGCACCGGTCAGACGCTCTATATTCTGGATGAACCGACTACCGGCCTGCACTTTGCCGATATCCAGCAGCTGCTGGAAGTGCTGCATAAGCTGCGCGATCAGGGCAACACCATCGTGGTGATTGAGCACAACCTCGATGTGGTCAAAACCGCAGACTGGATTGTCGACCTGGGTCCGGAAGGCGGCAGCGGCGGTGGTGAAATACTGGTAGCTGGTACGCCCGAAACCGTGGCGGAGTGTGAGAAATCACATACCGCACGCTTCCTGAAACCACTGTTACAGAAGTAATTTTGTCAGGCCCGCCGCGTGCGGGCCTTTTACTCTCCCCTGGCGATTCAGCCAGAAAAATGCAGAATCAGGCAAGATTCAGACATGTATAGGCATATACGCTTTTCCCCACGCTGACTATCCTTAAGCAGTTCCTCTTTGGCACGCCCCTGGCGTCGCCCTGTTTTCGCAGCACATCAACGCTGCTGCACTTCATCGAATAACACTCACAACACATCGAAACTGGAGACACCATGAATATTACGCATGCGTATGCTGCTCAGGATGCAAAATCCAAACTGGCACCGTTCGATTTTAAGCCGCGTGAGCTGCGCGCCCATGACGTTCAGCTTGAGGTGCTGTTCTGTGGCGTTTGCCACTCAGACCTGCATCAGGCCCGTAATGAGTGGAAAAACACCATTTTCCCCGTGGTTCCGGGTCATGAAATTGTCGGTCGCGTCACGGCCGTTGGCCCGCAGACGCAGAAATACAAAGTCGGCGATCTGGTCGGCGTAGGCTGCATGGTCGATTCGTGCCGCAGCTGTCCGAGCTGTCAGCAGGGGCTGGAGCAGTATTGCGAAAACGGCTTTGTTGGCACCTATAACGGTGAAGATCGCGAAACCGGCGCCATTACCTACGGCGGTTACTCAACGTCGATGGTGGTTGATGAGAGCTTTGTGCTGCGCATTCCCGAGAACCTGGAGCTGGCGGGCGTGGCACCGCTGCTGTGTGCCGGTATCACCACTTACTCGCCGCTGCGCCACTGGAATGTCGGCCCGGGCAAGAAAGTGGGTATCGTAGGCTTAGGCGGCCTGGGCCATATGGGCGTGAAAATTGCCCATGCCATGGGCGCACATGTGGTGCTGTTCACCACTTCGCCTTCCAAAATTGAAGATGGCAAACGTCTGGGTGCCGATGAAGTCGTGATCTCCAAAGATGCGGAGCAGATGGCGCAGCACGCCAACAGCTTTGACTTCATTCTGAATACCGTGGCGGCTCAGCACGATCTCAACCCCTTCATCACCCTGCTGAAGCTGGATGGCAACATGACGCTGGTGGGTGCACCAGAGCACGATCACCCGGCACCGCAGGTGTTTAACCTGATCTTCAAGCGTCGCAGCATCGCCGGTTCACTGATCGGCGGCATCGCAGAGACCCAGGAGATGCTCGATTTCTGTGGTGAGCACGGCATTACGTCAGACATTGAACTGATCGCGATGGACCAGATCAATGAAGCCTATGAGCGCATGCTGAAAAGCGATGTGAAATACCGCTTCGTTATCGACATTAATACCCTGCGCGAGCAGCCTGCCGCGTAACCCGCTGCCTCTGAAACCCTCTTGCTCCGGTAAGAGGGTTTTTTATTGCCGTCTAGCGGGCCGTTGCAACCTGCTGGAATGAGGCATCGATCAGATAGTAGATCTGGGAATCTTTCAGCGAACCGTCCAGGAACAGCGTGCTCCAGTGTGACTTGTTCAGATGCTCGCTGGGAATAATATCGCTATGCTCTTCACGCAGTAATTCGGCCAGCGCAGGCGTCGATTTCAGCGAGACCGCGGGTCGCCCTTTCGCCTCATGTACCATCGCAAACAGCACGCCGTTGCTTTTAATCTGCGTGGCTTTCCAGTCACTGTGGACGCTCTGCTCCGCGCCCGGCTTGCTCATGCAATAGGTCAGTAAGTCTGAGTTATTCATTACGATTCCCCTTGTAAAGTGGCGACAATCCGCCTGGCACCGCCCTCAATGCGATGCTCGCCCAGCCAGATACCCTGCCAGGTGCCCAGCACCAGACGTCCCCGCTGAACCGGTAATAACAACGAAACCCCTAAGGTCGACGATTTGATGTGCGCCGGCATATCATCCCGCCCTTCGTAGTCGTGCTGATAAGGCGCATTCTCCGGCACGTGCCGCATGAAATGCTGCTCCATGTCGCTGCGCACCGTCGGGTCGCAATTCTCATTTAAGGTTAACGACGCCGAAGTGTGCTGCAACAGCAGATGCAGCAGACCGGTTTTGATATCACGCAGTCCGGAGAGCGAGTTCACGATCTCATCGGTGACCAGATGAAACCCGCGCGGCTTCGCGCTCAGCGTAATAGTTTGTTGATGCCACATAGCTTATTCCTGAAACGGTTACCCCGTTTAAGTGTGCAGCATGTCGCCGAAAGGTAAACCCTGACCCATAAAAAAACCGCCAGAGAGCACCCTGACGGTTTTTTTTACAGCATGGCTGCCGTTACATCACGGCGGCAAACGCTTCAGCCACCTGATGCACATTTGTGCTGTTCAGACCGGCCACACACATGCGGCCACTGCCCACCAGATAGATGCCAAATTCGTTGCGCAGACGATCGACCTGCTGCGCACTCAGGCCGGTGTAGCTGAACATGCCACGCTGCTTCAGCAGGTAGTCGAAGTTTTTACCTGGCAGTGCGGTGCTCAGCACGTCCACCAGCGACTGACGCATGTCCAGAATGCGTAAGCGCATCGCTTCCACTTCAGCCAGCCAGCTGGCTTTCAACTCGTCATCGTTGAGTACGCGCGCGACAACCTGCGCACCGAAATTTGGCGGGCTGGAGTAGTTGCGGCGAACCGTGGCTTTTAACTGGCCCAGCACACGCGCTGACTCTTCGGCGCTGTCACAGACGATAGAGAGACCGCCCACGCGCTCGCCATAGAGCGAGAAAATTTTGGAAAAGGAGTTGCTCACCAGGGCTGGCAGGCCCGCCGCCGCGACCGCGCGCAACGCATAGGCATCCTGCTGCATGCCGGCACCAAAGCCCTGATAGGCGATATCCAGGAAAGGAATCAGCTGCTGTGCTTTCAGCACCTCAACGGTCTGATCCCATTGCGCATCGGTCAGGTCAGCGCCGGTCGGGTTATGACAGCAGGGATGCAGCAGCACGACGCTCTGCGCTGGCAGGGTTTTCAGGGTGCTGATAAAGGCATCAAACCGCACGCCGTGGGTCTCTGCGTCATACCAGGGATAAGTATTTACCTCAAAACCTGCACCATTAAAAATCGCAACGTGGTTTTCCCAGGTCGGATCGCTGACCCAGACCGCAGACTGCGGGAAGTAGCGCTTAAGGAAATCTGCGCCCACTTTCAGCGCGCCAGAACCGCCCAGCGTCTGAATAGAGGCGATACGGCCCGCGTTTAACACCGGATGATCGGCACCAAACAGCAGCGGTGCAATTGCACTACGGTAGCTGTTCAGCCCTTCCATTGGCAGATAGAGCGATGCCTGATGCGGCTCAGCATAGATCTGCTCTTCGGCAGCAGCTACAGCCTTCAGCTGCGGGATGATGCCCTTTTCGTCGTAATAGAGGCCGATACTCAGGTTAACTTTGTGTTCGCGTAGGTCTTGTTTGAAGGCTTCCATCAACGACAGAATCGGATCGCCAGCATAGGCATCAACGTTTTGAAACACGGTGTAGGTCTCCATAATTGGTCCAGAGGGAAGATGCGGATTAAACCCGATAGCGTCCCGGACGGTGGTTCATTGCAATAATCAGATTCAGGATCACCGCACCCGCAATCGACGCGAGCAGGATGGGGCCACTCACCACAAACAGTGACGCCAGCACGACGCAGGTATCGACTGCCATTTGCAGTTTCCCCGCGCGGATCCCAAAGCGATCCTGTAGCCACAGCGCCAGAATATTGATGCCGCCCAGGCTCGCCTTATGACGAAATAACACTATAAACCCGATTCCCATGATGACGTTACCGAACAGTGTCGCATAGAAGGGGTTAAGGTCAGAAAAGTGGACGAACAGCGGGTGCAGCTGGGTGAACAGCGACACCAGACCGACGGCGCAGAAGGTTTTCAGGGTAAATTCCCAGCCCATGCGTTTTACCGCCAGCCAGTAAAAAGGGATGTTGATCAGGAAAAACGCGCTGCCGAACGAAAGCGGCGACAGGTAGCTAATCAGAAAGGCGATGCCTGCGGTGCTGCCGGTCAGCGCTCCCGCCTGTTTCAGCATAATGACGCCGAACGAGACCATCAGGGTGCCAAGCACCATCGCCAGCGCATCTTCAATGCGCGAATGCGGGACGCGGGAGGGTTCTGCGATGTTATCCATGGGGTTTTCTCAGTGCAAATGATGCGGTTTCGATGCAAAAAACGCACCATCGCCACAGCACTGAACTGCTGTAAACCGGGTGCCAGCGATATCCCATTGATATCTAAGGCGCTTTAAAAAAGAACTTTGTGCATAAATTCCGGCTGATACCGTCAACCTATGCGTTAAAGTCCGACTCTATGCGCGCTCTTCGCATTAATTGCCGCAAGTGTGCACCAAAAGCGCACTGTGCGCACCTTTTTAGCGCGTCTTCTGCTCAGGCAGCATCATCAGCCCGTTCTCTTTCATGCGTCCCAGCACCACCGAGGTTTTCACATGGGAAACGCTCTGGTGGCCTGCGACTAACTGGCTGATTAACGCACTAAGGGAATTGAGATCGGCCACTGCCACTTTAAGCAGATAGTCCGCATCGCCGGTGGTTTTATAGGCATCCACGATCGCCTGTTCCTGCTCCACCATCCGGTGAAAGCTCTCAACATATTCTGCGGTGTGGTTAATTAAACGCACCTCAATCAATCCCACCATGCCAAGCCCGATGGCATCGGGCGACAGCCGGGCATGATAACCCAGGATCAGATTAGCCTGTTCCAGATTGATACGACGGCGGGAACATTGTGAGGCAGAAAGGCCGACCAGATCGCTGAGTTCCTGATTGGTCAGACGGCCGTTGGATTGTAATAAAGTCAGGATTTTAAGGTCGTAATCGTCTACGTGAGTCATTCCGTTTCCACAGCGTGATGGGCGTCGCTTTGTTACAGATAACCCGATAACCCGAGAGGTTGTCCAACACTATTTTGTGATGATGGGGGCTGTCATGCACAGATCGTGCATGACAGCACAAACCGGGGATTATTCGTCGTCGTATTGCGGGCCAGCGTAGTTGTCGAAGCGTGACCACTGACCGTTAAAGGTCAGGCGTACTGTACCGATCGGGCCGTTACGCTGTTTACCCAGAATGATCTCCGCGATCCCTTTAAGATCGCTGTTTTCGTGGTAAACCTCATCGCGATAGATAAACATGATCAAATCCGCATCCTGCTCGATCGAGCCCGATTCACGCAGATCCGAGTTGACCGGACGTTTATCGGCTCGCTGCTCCAGCGAGCGGTTAAGCTGCGACAGCGCCACAACCGGCACGTTCAGCTCTTTGGCCAGCGCTTTCAGCGAGCGGGAGATCTCAGCAATTTCCAGCGTACGGTTGTCCGACAGCGACGGCACGCGCATCAGTTGCAGATAGTCGATCATGATCATGCTTAATCCACCGTTTTCACGGTAGATGCGTCGGGCGCGCGAACGCACTTCGGTGGGAGTCAGGCCGGAAGAGTCATCAATGTACATGTTCTTCTTCTCCAGCAGGATACCCATGGTGCCGGAAATACGCGCCCAGTCCTCATCATCCAGCTGCCCGGTACGGATGCGGGTCTGATCGACGCGGGAGAGTGACGCCAGCATACGCATCATGATCTGCTCGCTGGGCATCTCCAGACTGAAGATCAGCACCGGTTTTTCCTGCAGCATGGCGGCGTTTTCGCACAGGTTCATCGCAAAGGTGGTTTTACCCATCGAAGGACGTGCGGCGACAATAATCAGATCAGAACCCTGCAGGCCCGCAGTCTTTTTATTCAGATCCTGATAGCCGGTATCGACGCCAGTGACGCCATCGTGCGGTGTCTGATAGAGCGATTCGATACGCGAGACGGTCGATTCCAGAATCTGCTCGATGTTTTTCGGGCCAGCATCCTTATCCGCGCGCGCTTCCGCAATTTTAAAGACGTTCGACTCCGCGAAGTCGAGCAGCTCTTCGCTGTTACGCCCCTGCGGATCATAACCGGCATCAGCAATCTGGTTAGCGACGGCGATCATCTCGCGCACCACCGCACGTTCACGCACGATGTCAGCATAGGCGCCGATGTTCGCCGCGCTCGGGGTGTTTTTCGCCAGTTCCGCCAGATAGGCAAAGCCGCCCGCCATCTCCAGCTCGCCACGGGTTTCCAGCGATTCGGAGAGCGTAATCAGGTCAATAGGTTTGCTGTTTTCCAGCAGCCGCTGCATCTCTGAAAAAATCAGCCGATGCGAACGGTTGAAAAAGTCATTCGCGACGACGCGCTCAGAGACATTGTCCCAGCGCTCGTTATCCAGCATTAACCCACCGAGCACCGACTGCTCCGCTTCCAGCGAATGCGGGGGCATTTTCACGCCTGCGAGCTGGCGATCCTGCGTTTCGTTCGATTTGTTGGTGGGTTTATTTCCTGCCATAGTGAATGCATTACCGATCTTCTGTGGGGACGCGCAAGTATACCTTAGTTGGGGTGCGTGCCTCACCCTCATGATGAAACAATCACAGGAGTCAGAATGGCAAAGCGTATTCAGTTCAGCGCACAGGGCGGCCCGGACGTTTTAGAGTGGACAGATTTTGAACCTGCTGACCCGGCCGAACATGAAGTGCAGGTAGAACATCGCGCTATCGGCATTAATTACATCGATACCTATGTTCGCAGCGGGCTTTATCCGGTCGCCGCTTTTCCCTCTGGCCTGGGTACAGAAGCCGCAGGCGTGGTGTCGCGGGTTGGACGTGGCGTGACATTATTTAAGCCCGGCGATCGCGTGGTCTACTGTCTGGCGTCGATGGGGGCCTATAGCGAAGTGCACAACGTGGCGGAAGATCGCCTGATGCATCTCCCGGAGGCGATCAGCTTTGAGCAGGGCGCAGCCAGCTACCTGAAAGGGCTGACCACACAATATCTGCTGCGCCAGACCTATAAAATCAGCGCCGGTGAGACCTTCCTGTTTCATGCCGCAGCGGGCGGCGTCGGGTTAATTGCCTGTCAGTGGGCAAAAGCGCTGGGTGCCCATTTGATTGGCACAGTCGGGTCAGCAGAAAAGGCAGCGATGGCCAAGAAGGCTGGCGCCTGGGCGACGATTAACTACCGTGAAGAGAATATTGCGCAACGCGTCAGCGAACTGACCGACGGGAAAAAAGTGGGCGTAGTTTATGACTCCGTGGGCAAAGATACCTGGGAAGCATCGCTGGACTCATTGCGCCGTCATGGGCTGATGGTCAGTTTTGGCAATGCTTCGGGTCCGGTGACCGGGATAGATCTCGGCATTCTGAATAAGAAAGGCTCGCTGTTTGTGACCCGCCCTTCACTGTTTGGCTATATCACCAACCGCCAGGAGCTGGAAACCGCCAGTGCCGAGCTTTTCTCGCTGCTGGCGAGTGGCGCAATTAAAGTTGATGTTCCGGAGCAGCAGAAGTTTGCGCTAAAAGAGGCCAGCAAAGCGCACCAGATGCTGGAGAGCCGCGCCACGCAGGGATCCTGTCTTTTAATTCCATAATAGTGAGCAACAAAAAGGGCCTCCCATGGGAAGCCCTTCTCTTTTTTTATTTTTTGTTCGCGCTGGTGTAGGGACAGCGGCGATGAATTCGTGTCGAGTCGATGGCACATCGATTTGACGACAGGCATCCTGCCAGAAAACATAAGTAAAAAATATGTTTAATTGCAGATCAGCCCTGATCAATCTCTCACACTGTGATCTTCACCGCAATTAGCGCCAGCCTTTGCGGTCTAACCTGTTGATCTTACGCCGCAGCTTGCGACGTGCTCGCTCATCGCTGTCGCCAAAAAAAGCACGATGCAGCCAGACCGCAATTACCGCCAGCACCAGCCACGGCAACACTTTAATAACAATTGCAAACAGTCCACCGACAAACATCACGATGGTTGCGACCACCAGTGCTGCCAGCACGCCCAACAGCGAAACGCCTGTCAGCAACAGCATCAGGAAAAACCCTAATACGAATAAAATTTCCACGTCAGCGCTCCTTTTTAATTCCGATTGTTATAGTTATTACAAAAAACGTGCCAACAGTTAACTTATTGATTTTCAGCTGATAATAGATAATCAGAAGAGCGCGACCTGGTGAGAAAAACCACATAATGGCGTAAAAAAAACCAGCCTTCAGAGCTGGTTTTTTCGGGTTCAGATGAGGCGTCAGGCTTCCTGCGGGATCTTATCGGCGACCAGCGCCAGCGCCGCTTCCAGCACACGGACATCGGCACCGGGCTTATGGGCATTTTCACTCAGGTGGCGTCGCCACTGGCGGGCGCCCGGAATCCCCTGGAACAAACCCAGCATATGGCGCGTGACATGTCCCAGATACGTCCCCTTCGCCAGTTCTGCTTCAATATAGGGATACATGGCGCGCACCACTTCAACCGGGTTAGCCGCCGGATGCTGACGACCAAACAATGTCTGATCGACCTGCGCCAGAATGCCGGGATTTTGGTAGGCTTCACGTCCCATCATCACGCCGTCAAGGTGTTGCAGATGAGTCTGTGCCTCTTCCAGCGTTTTTACGCCGCCATTGAGGGCGATGGTCAGTTGCGGAAAATCGCGTTTCAGCTGATAGACGCGGGGATAATCCAGCGGTGGAATCTCGCGGTTCTCTTTCGGGCTGAGGCCGGAGAGCCAGGCTTTACGCGCATGAATGATAAATGTCTCGCACTCACCGCGTCCCGCCACCGTGCCGATAAAATCGGTCAGGAATTCATAGCTGTCCAGCTCATCGATACCAATACGGGTTTTCACCGTGACCGGAATTGAGACCACGTCGCGCATCGCTTTAACGGCATCTGCGACCAGATTCGCCTCGGCCATCAGGCAGGCGCCGAAACGGCCATTCTGCACGCGATCAGAGGGACAGCCGACATTAAGGTTCACTTCATCATAGCCGCGCTGCTCTGCCAGCTTCGCGCACTGCGCCAGTGCCGCCGGATCGCTACCGCCAAGCTGCAACGCGACCGGATGCTCAGCCTCACTGTAAGCCAGGTAATCCCCTTTGCCATGAATGATTGCGCCCGTGGTCACCATTTCGGTGTAGAGCAGCGTGTCACCGGTCAGCTGGCGATGAAAATAGCGACAGTGACGATCGGTCCAGTCGAGCATAGGGGCGATAGAGAAACGTTGCGAAGAGAAATTAGGCATGAAGCGCAGACAATCCGGTAATTAAGGGGTGATGGAATTCTGTGCAAGGATAACACAAGGGCGGGCGATAGTGCATCGCCCGCCCCCGAACAGTCTGAATAACGCGCTTAGAAGTTAAAGCCCAACTGCATCATCGCGCCCCAGGTGTTGTTAGCACCCACAGAGCCCGCCAGATCCAGATGTACGGCTTTGTTAAACGGTGACAGACCAAAACCGGCCGTAGCGACATTTTCGTCGTTAGAACGCATGTCCGCACGATAACCTGCACGCAGCTGCAGCCAGTCAAGTACGCGGTATTCCGCGCCCACTGCCGCATACTGGCTGTTATCCTGAGTTTTGAAGCGTTTGGTTTCAGTCAGATCCACATCGCCCGTCACGGTAAACGGACCTTTATCCCAGGCCAGACCGGTGGTGACCAGCGGGCGAATCTGGTAGGTGTCGCGGAAACCATTGACCTCTTTGGTCTGCAGATCGCGTGAAACCAGGTTCTGTCCGGTTACACCCAGCGTCCAGTTTTCAGCAAAGGTGGTCGCCAGACCGGCATCAACGTTGAAGCCGGTGTCGGTGCTGCGATACTTACTATTGTTGATGTCGTTCTTGTCGTAGTTGTAGATGCTGGCGGTGTAGTTATAGAGCCAGGTTTTCTGCACTTTCGGCGTCACGCCAACTGATACCGGCTGACCGGCGATGGTGAACTCATGCGCCACCGCTACACCATAATCGGTGGTCAGGGCCGCTAATCCATTCGCGCTGGAGCGCAGGTTATTTTGATCGCCAGGACGAGGAAGCACTGTGCCGTTAGCCACACCGCGCAGATAGTCGATATCGCTCTGGACCACATTGGCACGTACGTGTGCTGAACCATAGGCTTTGGTGATAAAGGCGAAAGGCAGAGTGTCGTTGGGGATCGTAACGGCCACGGCCGCACCCGCGCTGCCGTCTGCTTTGTTACCGCGCAAATCACTGAGCTTGTTAGCGACATCGCCTGAGGCAGCGCGCAGTTCAGGATAGCCACGGAAGAAATCCGCTGGCGTAAAGTTATTCAGCACCGCGCGGTAACGATCCACGGTGTCCGTAATATCATCGACTTTATCTATCAGCTTATCTTTGTCGGTGACCTGAATGCCCGCTGAGGGAAAAATAATGCTGACGCTATCGTCGGGTTTGGCGCGCGTCATTAATGCCGGGTTCGCCAGCACTGCGGAGCCATAAAGAGAAGATGCTACGCCGGTTCCGCCCATGGCGTCATTACGTGCATCATACCAGGTCCCTGCCGCTATGGCGGAAGAAGAAAGGAAAAGCGCGGTCGTTGCAGCCGTGTAGATCAGCGCTGAACGTTGAGCGGATTTTTTCACCATTTGCCTGCCATCACCTGAGAAATTGCCATTGAAACATTCAATGACTGAATAGTTTGTTAGCCCTATTGTGAACCCTGGCTAACGCGTTATTGCTGTGAATTCGAAGGAAACAGTGTCTTAATTCAAAGGATTGGACTTTTTCCAATCAAAAAACCGTTGTAATTGTTCAAACTGCATTGGGATATTTCAAATAATGCCAGACTTTTCTTAAGTCTTTCTGAACATTACTTCTTAACTCAGTGAGATGCAAAGCAAAATGCCAACAAATTCCGCTTCAGGTGGATTCAGAATGGATCTGATTTATCGTCAGATTTGAGATAGAGGACGGCTTAAATTCTGAATATGCTGCTTTTTCAGGCAAATGATGCTGTTTTTTCAGACGAAACCAACCTCAGCGCCGCGAAACTATGTGTGATAAAATAACATCACTTATCCAGCGGAGAATTTTCATGACAAACATGACGTCGCAGCAAATTTTGATTCAGGCCGAAAAGATGTGCCTGCAGCGCGGTGTGCGTCTGACTTCGCAGCGTGCTGAAGTGTTGCGCCTGATGGCCGAGCAGCCTGGCTCGATCAGCGCCTACGATCTGCTGGATCAACTCCGGGTCAGCGAGCCGCAGGCCAAGCCTCCCACGGTTTATCGGGCGCTTGATTTCCTGCTGGAGCAGGGTTTCATTCATCGGGTGGAATCCAACAACAGCTACGTCATGTGTCACCATTTTGAGGCACCAGCACATACGTCGGTGATGCTGGTCTGTGACCGCTGTGCCGCCGTTACAGAGAAGCAGGCGCAGGGCGTAGAGAAGATTATTGCTAGCCTGGCAGGTGAAGCGCAGTTTGCATTACGCCACAGCGTGATTGAAGCGCATGGTTTATGTGAAAGTTGTGCTGCGGTTGAAGCCTGTACGCACCATGAAAGCTGCGAGCATGACCATCAGGATGAGGGTAAAAAGCGGGGGAAACGCGGATAATCGGCACATCCTTGTGCGGTTCCGGTGAGGGCCCACCGGAACGCATTCAGCTGATTATCTACCTATTGTCTGATTACCAGCGGTGATCTTTGTTCTGACCTTCCCAGTCGGTTACTTCGCGCTCGGCTTCATCTTTCGTAGAGCCGTAACGCTCCTGGATTTTGCCGACCAGCTGATCGCGTTTACCTTCGATAACCTGCATATCATCGTCGGTCAGCTTGCCCCATTTCTCTTTCATTTTGCCTTTGAACTGCTTCCAGTTGCCGCTTGCTTCGTCTTTATTCATGGCAGACCTCCAATCCTCGGGTTTAATGATTATCTTGCTTCTTAACAAAATAACGATACAAAGCGCTGGCTAACTGCGCTGCATAGAGTTAATTGTAGTAGCCAATTTCTTAACCGTGGAATAATACAGAATAATCCGTATCGGCTTGCGTGCAGCCACTGCAGCCACTGCAGCATCAGGCATCAAACCAGCTGTTCTGACGCCAGTGCTTACGCCAGATGAGCCACAGCGACAGGCCGCGCAGCGCCAGGAAAACCGTGACCGCCAGCCACAGACCATGGTTACCCAGCACCGGTACGCTAAGCATTGTCAGAAAATAGCCGGCTGCGGCTACTACCATGCTGTTACGCATCTCGCGCCCGCGCGTCGCCCCGATGAACATGCCATCCAGCAGATAACACCAGACGCCGATCAACGGCATTATCATCTGCCAGATCAGATAGCGGTCCGCTGTCTGCTGAAGTGACTGAAGAGAGGTCAGCAGGGTAACGATCTGCGGGCCAAAAATGGCATAGATCAGCGAGAAGAACAGCGCCACCACCACCGCCTGCCGACAGGCAGAGTGCCAGACGCGCAGGAGTTTGCTGCCATCTTTTGCACCATGCGCCTCACCCGCAAAAGCTTCAACCGCATAGGCAAAGCCATCCAGCGCGTAGGCAGTAAAAGTAATAAACATCAGTAATACCGCGTTAACCGCCACCACATCAGGGCCGAGTCGCGCGCCCAGCACGGTCAGCGAGGCGAAACAGAGTTGCAGCATCAGAGAGCGCAGCATGATATCCCGGTTCAGTCGCAGCAGCCGGCCGCTGTCACCGCGCCAGCTCTGCTTCAGCAGGCTAAGCGTAATTCCGCGCAGTTTTAGCACCCGCCAGACCATGATGCTGCCGACACCCAGCGTGATGTACTCTGCCAGCGCCGTGGCGGTGGCCGCCCCCGCGACACCCCAGTGCAGCCCCATCACCAGCCAGAGATCGAGCACGATGTTAACCAGGTTCCCCACGACCAGCAGGATCACCGGCGCGCGTGCATACTGCACGCCCAGCAGCCAGCCCAGAATGACCAGGTTTGCCAGCGTGGCAGGCGCACTGAGCCAGCGAATCTGAATAAACAGTGCCGCCTGTTCGAGTACATCGGGATTGCCGCCAACCAGATGGGTCGACAGCTGAATAATCGGATAACGCAAAGCGATGAACAGTACGCCCGCCAGCAGCGCGATGATCAGCGGTTGCGTCAGCGCGCGCGCCAGAGCGGTTTTATCGCCCGCGCCAAACGCCTGTGCCGTAAGGCCAGTAGTACTCATTCGAAGGAAAAGCAGCAGCATAAAAAGGAAGCTGGTCACTGTAGTCCCGACCGCAACCCCGCCAAGATAGACAGGGCTGTCGAGATGACCAATTACTGCAGTATCGACCACTCCCAGTAAGGGAACGGTGATGTTTGAAAGGATCATCGGCAGCGCAAGCCGCCAGAGATTTTTATCGGTTGCCGTAATAAAGCGCATTCGCCGTTCCGTGCTCAGTGTCGCTGTGCAAAAGAGGCAGCGACAAAATTAGGGCAGACAGAATAGCATCAGAGAAGGCGAATGCACGCTGGCAGAAGAATCAGAGCCACTCGCCGTTGCGCACCACGCCAACTGCCAGACCTTCAATGGTCAGTGACTGCGCACGGGTATCGACAACAATCGGGTCAAAATCGCTGTTTTCAGGCAGCAGATGCACGATAGCACCCTGCTTTTTCCAGCGCTTAACGGTGACTTCATCATCAATGCGGGCAACCACAACCTGTCCGTTACGCACATCCTGGGTTTTATGCACTGCGAGCAGGTCGCCATCCATAATCCCGATATCTTTCATCGACATTCCGCTGACGCGCAGCAGGAAGTCAGCAGACGGCTTAAACAGGCCCGGATCGACCTTATAGTGGGTTTCGATATGTTCCTGCGCCATGATCGGCTCACCGGCAGCAACCCGCCCAATCAGCGGTAGCCCTTCTGAGGCTTCTTCTTCCATTAACAGTCGAATGCCGCGCGATGCACCGGAAACGATCTCGATGACGCCTTTGCGCGCCAGCGCTTTCAGATGCTCTTCTGCCGCATTCGGCGAACGGAAGCCCAGCTGCGCGGCGATCTCGGCACGCGTAGGCGGCATGCCCGTTGAAGAAATATGGTCGCGAATCAGGTCATAGACCTGCTGCTGCCTGCTGGTTAATGCTTTCATCCCGCCCCCTGGTTGTTTATACAGTCGCTGTGAGTATATACAGGTATTGGTGAAATGGAAACCGATTGTCAGGGAAAACGCGCCCTCAGACGCGTTATGGAAGGCTTATCGCAAATGTGTCCAGAGCAGCGCGATCCAGACGAAGAGTGCCAGTAAGATGCTGATCAACACCGCCGCCGAACCCATGTCTTTTGCCCGGCCCGCCAGCGGATGATGCTCCTGACCAATACGGTCGACCACCGCTTCAATGGCGCTATTGAGGATTTCAACAATGACCACCAGCACCACCGCCCCAATCATGAGGATGCGGGCGACCACATCGACATCCAGCCAGCACGCGATAACAATAGCGGCCAGCGCAGCCAGCGCTTCCTGCCGAAACGCCGCTTCATGTTGCCAGGCGGCACGCAGTCCCTGCCATGAGTAACCTGCAGCTTTTACTATTCTGATAAGTCCGGTGGCATTATTTGCCATGATGTGGGAACCCTTTCATCGGATTGACGTCAATGTCTGGGCTGCGTGCAATTGGCACCACCACAGATCTTCGCTGCGCTTTCTGGTATGCTTGCGGCGCTTTGCTAACAAGAGGCTTCATGTTGTCTATGTCAGGTTGGCGTAAACTCTATTACAAACTGCTTAATTTACCACTGTCGTTTTTGGTAAAAAGTAAGGCCATTCCGGCCGATCCCGTGTCTGAACATGGTCTGGATCCGACCCGACCTATTATGTATGTTTTGCCTTACGATTCGAAGGCCGACTTACTGACTTTACGCGCGCAGTGTCTGCGGCATCATCTGCCCGACCCGCTCACTCCGCTGGAGATTGATGGTTCTCTGCTGCCGCGCCACGTGTTTATCCACAATGGCCCACGCGTCTTCCCCTATTTTGTGCCCAGCGTTGAATCTGTGAAAATCTTTCACGATTACCTGGACCTGCATCGCAATAACCCTAAGCTGGATATTCAGATGCTGCCGGTCACGGTGATGTTTGGCCGCGCACCAGGACGTGAAGTCCAGGGCGAAGCAACGCCACACCTGCGGGTGCTGAACGGGGTGCAGAAGTTCTTTGCCGTTATCTGGCACGGGCGCGACAGTTTTGTCCGCTTCTCACCGACGGTGTCGCTGCGCCGCATGGCAACTGAACACGGTACGGATCAGTCGATCGCCCAGAAGCTGGCTCGCGTGGCGCGCATTCATTTTGCCCGCCAGCGGCTGGCGGCGATTGGCCCGCGCTTGCCGGCGCGTCAGGATCTGTTTAATCGTCTGCTGCAATCCAAAGCGATTGAAAAAGCAGTAGAGGATGAAGCACGCAGCAAAAAAATCTCCCATGAGAAAGCGCAGCAGAACGCCGTCGAGATGATGGAGGAGATTGCGGCAAACTTCTCCTATGAAGCCATCCGCGTAACTGACCGCGTGATGGGCTGGCTCTGGAGTCGGCTCTATCAGGGCATCAACGTCAATGGCGGCGAAAAAGTCCGCCAGCTGGCGCAGGATGGCCACGAGATTGTCTATGTGCCGTGTCATCGCAGCCACATGGATTATCTGCTGCTCTCCTATGTGCTCTATCATCAGGGCCTGGTGCCGCCGCACATCGCAGCCGGGATCAATCTCAACTTCTGGCCAGCCGGCCCGATTTTCCGTCGTCTGGGCGCCTTCTTCATTCGTCGTACCTTTAAAGGCAACAAGCTCTACGCCACGGTATTCCGCGAATATCTCGGCGAGCTGTTCACCCGCGGCTATTCGGTTGAGTACTTTGTCGAAGGAGGCCGTTCACGAACCGGTCGCCTGCTGGACCCTAAAACCGGCACCTTAGCCATGACGCTGCAGGCGATGCTGCGCGGCGGAAATCGCCCTATCACGCTGGTGCCGATCTATATCGGCTATGAGCACGTAATGGAAGTGGGCACTTACGCTAAAGAACTGCGCGGCGCGGCGAAAGAGAAAGAGGGCTTCATGCAGATGGTGCGCGGCTTACGCAAGCTGCGCAATCTCGGTCAGGGTTACGTGAACTTTGGCGAACC
Organism: Pantoea sp. paga; assembly: GCF_007558755.1. Lineage (NCBI taxonomy): Bacteria > Pseudomonadati > Pseudomonadota > Gammaproteobacteria > Enterobacterales > Erwiniaceae > Pantoea > Pantoea sp. paga. Next base: position 31,598 of record NZ_VLTF01000005.1, on the reverse strand, counting down.
CCTGCCGCTGGTCAACTATCTCAACAAGCGGGTACCGGAATGGCGCGATGCCATCGATCCGATTGAGCCGCAGCGTCCCAGCTGGTTAACTCCGACCGTCAACGATATTGCTGCCAGCCTGATGGTGCGTATCAATGAAGCGGGCGCGGCTAACGCCATGAACCTCTGTGTCACCGCCCTGCTGGCGTCACGTCAGCGCTCACTAACCCGTGAACAGCTGATTGAACAACTGGAGTGCTATACCCAGTTGCTGCGCAACGTGCCTTACTCGCCAAATGCGACCGTACCCGATCTTTCAGCGGAAGCGCTGCTGGATCACGCCATGGGTATGAATAAGTTTGAGAGTGAAAAGGACAGCATTGGCGACATCATCATTCTGCCACGTGAGCAGGCGGTGCTGATGACCTACTATCGCAATAATATTCATCACATGCTGGTGATGCCGTCGCTGATTGCCGCCATAGTTCAGCAGCATCAGACGCTGAGCGAAGCAGAACTGCTGCGTCAGGTGAGCCTGATCTACCCGATGCTGAAGAGTGAGCTGTTCCTGCGCTGGCAGACCGATGAGCTGCCGCAACTGTTGACCGAACTGAGTCAGGAGCTGGCGCGTCAGGGCCTGATTACACTCGAAGCCGGCGAATTGCGCTTTTCCTCAGCGCGCTATCGCACGCTGCAACTGCTGGCCGCCGGTGTGCGTGAAACACTGCAGCGCTATGCTATTACGTTCTCCATTCTCAGCGCCAAGCCGACGATTAACCGCGGCACGCTGGAGAAAGAGAGCCGGACGCTGGCACAGCGTCTGTCGGTGCTGCACGGTATCAATGCTCCGGAATTCTTCGACAAAGCGGTCTTTACCTCACTGGTTCTGACCCTGCGCGATGAAGGGTATATCAGCGACAGCGGTGATGCCGATGTTGCGCAGACCCTGGCGACCTGGCATATGCTGGCAGACCTGGTCACCAGCGATGTCCGTATGACCATTGAAACCGCTGTGGCGCACGACTGACCGCAGTGCGCATAGTAAAAAGGCGACCTCATGAGGTCGCCTTTTTTGTGCCTGAATCCCCTGTCAGAACAGCTGGCTGAACGGCGGGGTATTCATCAGTACGCCGAGGAACAGCACCATCCCGACATAGTTATTATTGAGAAAAGCCTGGAAACAGGGTTGCCGCTCGCGTCCGGCGATCAGCTTCTGTTGATAAACAAACAGCGCGGCGGCCAGCAAGAGCGTCCAGTAGAAGGCGCTGTTCAGATGCAGCATGAGGCCAACCAGCGCCATCAGCAGCAGCGTCGCCAGTTGCAGCAGACCAATGATCAGCTTGTCGAAACGGCCAAAGAGAATCGCGGTCGACTTCACGCCAATCTTCAGGTCATCATCCCGATCCACCATCGCATACTGGGTATCATAGGCGACCGTCCAGCAGATGTTGGCGATGAATACCAGCCAGCAGACCAGAGGTAAGGACTCACTAACTGCAGACCATGCCATGGGAATGGCCCAGCCAAAGGCGGCACCCAGCACTACCTGCGGCAGGTGGGTATAACGCTTCATAAAGGGATAGACCCAGGCCAGCGCCAGCCCCACCACGGAGAGCATAATCGTCATCATGTTCATGGTCAGCACCAGCGCAAAAGCCGCCAGAGCCAGTATCACGAACAGCAGCTTAGCCTCTTTTGCACTCACCGCGCCGCTGGCCAGTGGCCGATGCTTCGTGCGTTCGACATGACCGTCTACTTTGCGATCGGCGTAGTCATTGATCACACAGCCGGCCGCACGCATCACGATGACCCCGGCAACAAACACCGCCAGCACCGGCAGCGGCGGGATCGCCATGTCAGCCAGCCATAATGCCCAGAGCGTTGGCCACATCAGCAGCAGCGTACCGATAGGCTTATCGATACGCATCAGGCGCGTGTAGGCCCGCCATTTATTTACACTTAAGCTATTTTGCACCACAGGATCCTCAGACCAGATCGCGATAGAGCGGCGATGCCGGTAAAAACAGTTCAGTCAACAGCAGCGGTTTGCCGGAGAGACGCAGGCGTGAGCGCCGTCCCCACAATCCCTCTACCTGCCCCGGCTCAATAAAATCGCGGGTCAGCGTCGAAGAGGAGAAGAGATAGCGACCCAGCGGCCGGGTGCCCAGCTGCTGCAGCATCGCTTCTGGCCCGTTGAGGGTGCTTTCCGGCACCAGCGTACGGCCAGCCAGCCAGGGCTGATCGTCGCCGAACAGCAGCACTTCGCGCAGCCAGAAGCGTTGATCGTCTGGCAACAAGCCCTTTTCATCACCCAACTCGCTGGCGTTGATAAAGCCTTCACGCAGCGGCTGAACCGTGACCCGCTGGCAATGTTGTTCAAAACGGCGCGTCATTGAATCCTCCTCCATCAGCCAGTCGAGCAATGGCGGCGCAAGGGTTGCCTGCGACGGAGAAAGCCAGTTGAGTGCACGTAATAAGCTGAGCGCGTCTTGCGACATAGCACCACTCCCAATAAGTTTCAGGACGCTAGTTTAGCGCAGAGACGCGATGCGAACACCTGCCGTCATGACAGACGGCAGGGGGATTACTCGCGTTTCAGGCGGTTGCTGTTTGCCAGCCACAGGGTGACCACCAGAATCAGAATCGCCGCAGAGTAACAGAGCGTATCGAAGGGATTTTTATGGTCGACGATAATCAGGCGGATAATTGCCGTGATACCGATATAGACAAAATAGCGCAGCGGAAAGTGATAACCCGACTGAAAGTACTTAACAATCAAAGCAATAAATTCGAAGTAGAGGAAATAAATGACAATTCCCTCAATCAACAGATAGGAAGACGACTGCTCGCTGGTGTTAAACAGCACGTTTGCCAGATGGATAGTTTCTTTGCCTAAAAAGACGATCAGGATGATCGCCAGACTCAGCAGACCCAGATTCAGCACCCATTGCAGTACCGTTGCAAGGTGGCGGGCCAAAGGATTTTTGTCACTCATGTTGCGCCTTAAAAAAGGAGTTGTTAGCGCGCGATATCATGCGCGAGTGTGACGCAAATCACAATAACTCCTCAGGCCTCAACATCAACACAGAGCGCATCGTAACGCCAGTATTCACAGTCGCAATCAATCACCTCTTTTTGCTGGTTGCGATTGATGCGGGTGATCAACAAACCGGGGCTGCCCGGTGCCACATTCAGCATGGGTGCGGCGACCTCCGGCAGCGGGCCAGGCAGGATGGTGAAGCGCGCGCCACCGTAACGAATGCCGTAGCGCTGGTCATAGAGATCGGTCAGTGAGCGGGTCAAATCTTCATCAAGCAGACCAGGGAAAAAACGCGGATTGAGGTAGTGTTCAACATAGAGCACCGCGCGCCCGTCAATGCGCCGCAGGCGGCGGATGCAGTAAACCGACGAACCGGAGGCCAGCCGCAGCGCCGTCGCCACGCTGTCGTGCGCCGCGACCTGTTCGGCGGCGATGACCTCGGTGGCCGCCTGCCGTCCCTGCTCCATTGCCATGGCATGAAAGTGGTTGTGATGCAGCGGGTTATAGATTAGTCGCGGCGGTGCGATAAACCAGCCGCGACGCAGTTCCCGGTAGATCATCCCCTGGGCTTCCAGCTTGCCCAGTGCTTCCCGCAGGGTAATCCGGGTCGTGCTGAACGCCTCGCTTAAGGCACGCTCCGCCGGCAGTCGCCCGGCGCTGAACTCTCCGGCCTGAATGCGCGTCAGCAGGACGCTGGCGATCGCATCCGCCGTTTTGAGTGCTATCGACTCCACAACAGTAGCCTCATTTTGGTGCGACTCCGCACTCTTACTGTTCAGGTAACGCGCCTGTGACAGGCGAACGGGTCACCTCTTTCATCGCCCATCCCCTGCACAGCGCCGCCCTGTCATAAATCGTTCATATACAGGGGCTACATTGGCTCGGTTCTTGCTGGACTAGACCAGCCAGGCCCATCAACTTACACCCGGAGCAACTGAGATGAAAGCGTTTATCGCCTCTGTAGTAGCCAGTGCTGTAGTGCTCACCCTGCCCGTTGCGCAGGCCGCCGATAACGACCTTGCCGCCCTGGAAAAAGCGGCACGCAGTGAAGGCCAGGTCAACAGCGTCGGGATGCCGGATAGCTGGGCTAACTGGAAAGATACCTGGAACGACATCAGCAGCAAATATGGCCTTAAGCACAGCGATACCGATATGTCATCGGCGCAGGAGCTGGCGAAATTCGATGCAGAGAAAGAGAACGCCAGCGCTGACATCGGTGACGTGGGTGCCGCCTTTGGCCCGATCGCTGTCGCTAAAGGTGTGACCCAGCCCTATAAACCCACTCACTGGGATCAGATTCCGGCCTGGGCCAAAGATAAAGATGGCCACTGGGCGCTGGCCTATACCGGTACCATCGCCTTTCTGATCGACAAGCAGCAGGTTAAAGATATCCCCCACAGCTGGGCCGATCTGAAAAAAGGTAAGTATGTGGTTACTATCGGTGACGTCGGCGTGGCAGCTCAGGCGGCCAACGGCGTACTGGCGGCAAACTACGCCTTAGGTGGCGATGAGAAGAACCTGAAACCGGCGCTGGCTTTCTTTGCCGATCTGGCCAAACAGGGTCGTCTTGGCGTTACCGATCCGGTGATTGCCAATATCGAAAAAGGTGAAGTGCAGATGGCGGTGGTGTGGGACTTTAACGCCCTTAACTACCGGGACCAGATCGACAAAAACCGCTACGAAGTGGTTATCCCGTCTGATGGCTCCGTGACCTCCGGCTACACCACCGTCATCAACAAATATGCGAAACACCCTAACGCCGCAAAACTGACGCGCGAATATATCTTCTCAGACCAGGGACAGATCAATCTGGCGAAGGGCTATGCCCGTCCGATCCGTGCCGAGCATCTGACGCTGCCAGCGGACGTTCAGGCTCGCCTGCTGCCGCAATCTGAATATAAAAATGCCCGTCCGGTGAAGGATCAGGCTGCCTGGGATAAATCGTCGAAAATGCTGCCGCGCCTGTGGCAGGAAAACGTCATCATCAATATGCAGCAGTAATTCGCGGCAGGGAGAACGGAATGAAGACCATCCTGGTAGTGCTGGACGGCCTGAGCAATCAGGTCGCACAACATGCAATGGGTTACCTGCATGCCGAATGTTCGCAGGGCAACGGGTTTTATTACCGTATGACCTGTGAATTACCCTCGCTGTCACGCCCGCTTTATGAGTGCATTCTGACCGGTGTTCCGCCGGTCAGAAGCGGCATTATTCATAATGGCGTCAGCCGGTTAAGCCGCGAGCGCAGCGTCTTTCACTTTGCGCGAGCAGCGGGACTGACGACTGCGGCGGCGGCCTACCACTGGGTGAGTGAGCTTTATAACCGAACGCCGTTCGTTCCGGCGCGCGATCGTCACACTGACGCGCCGGACCTGCCCATTCAGTATGGCCATTTTTATTCTGACGATAGCTATCCCGACTCGCATCTGTTTGAAGATGCAGAGAGCCTGCGGCTGCGTCACGATCCCGATTTTCTGCTAATCCACCCGATGAATATCGACGATGCCGGTCATAAATCGGGCCTCTCCTCGCCACAGTACCGCAACCGGGCACGCATCGCCGACGGCCTGCTGTCGCAGTGGATGCCCTTGTGGCTGGCTGAGGGCTATCAGGTGATGGTGACCGCCGATCACGGTATGAATGACGATCGCTCCCACGGCGGCATTCTGCCGGAAGAGACCACGGTGCCGCTGTTTGTCTTTGGCCGGGCTTTCTCGCTGCAGCCTGACCTGGCACCGCAGCAGACCGATCTGTGCGGCACGCTGTGTGAACTGCTTGAGGTGGCGCATGACAAGCCGGTCTGTCGCGGCCTGCTGGCGGAGCCGAAGAGATGAGAGGAAAAGGAGTCGCGCTGCTGCTGCTGTTACCGTTCACCCTGTTCTGGGTCGCCTTTCAGCTGGCACCGCTGTTGTGGATCGCCATTAACAGCTTCTGGAGTGAGATGAACAGCCAATGGGGCTGGGATAACTATCAGGACATTCTCACCTCGCCCTTCTACCAGCAGGCGTTTCGTTTTTCGCTGGATATCTCACTCTGGTCAAGCGTCTACGGCTTACTGATTGCACTGGTCACCGGCTATTCACTGCATCAGCTCGGCGGCGGGCGACTGCAGCGCTTTCTCATCGCTTTTACCAACATGACCAGCAACTTTGCCGGTGTCCCGCTGGCGTTTGCCTTTGTGATTCTGCTGGGGCTGAACGGCTGCCTGACATTGCTGTTGCGCCATTATGGTCTGGTTGAGAGCTTCAGACTCTTCTCGCGCAACGGCATGGTGCTGGTCTACACCTGGTTCCAGATCCCGCTGGGCGTGCTGCTGCTCTACCCGGCATTCGACGGGCTGAAAAAAGAGTGGCAGGAGTCCGCTGCGCTGCTGGGTGCCAGCCGCTGGCACTACTGGTGGCACATCGGCCTGCCGATTCTGTTTCCGGCGCTGCTCGGGACCTTTGTGATCCTGCTGGCGAATGCGCTGGGCGCTTATGCCACGATTTATGCCCTGACCACGGGTAATTTCAACGTGGTGCCGGTGCGTATTGCCGCGCTGGTCTCCGGCGATATCTCGCTGGATCCCAACACAGGTAGCGCGCTGGCAATGCTGCTGGTGGCGATTATGGCACTGATTACCCTGGTGCAGCAGTATCTGGTGCGCCGTAGCTATCTCAATGCGAAACAGCCATGAAAGGAGCCGCCATGTCACGTGCTGAGCACCTCTATCACCGGATAATGGTTGGGTTACTCTTTACCCTGCTGGCACTGCCTTTACTGGCCACACTGCTTTATGCACTGTCGTCCGACTGGAGTAACACCATTCTGCCACAGGGCTATAGCCTGAAGTGGTTCATCCAGCTCTGGAGCGACCCGCGATTTCTGACGGCACTGGGCCATTCGCTGCTGATTTGCCTGGGTGCGCTGCTGTTCTCGCTGGTGCTGGTGCTGCCTGCCATGTTTGTAATCGCTTACTATTTTCCTCGACTGGATGCGGTGATGAACGTCCTGATCCTGATGCCTTTCGCCGTGCCGCCGGTGGTGTCGTCAGTGGGATTACTGCAACTCTACTCTTCGTCACCGCTGATGCTGACCGGCACGCCGTGGATCTTAATCGGCTGTTATTTCACTATTGCCTTGCCCTTTATCTACCGGGCGCTGGCGAACAATATGCAGGCGATCAACCTCAAAGAGCTGATTGATGCCGCGCAGTTGCTGGGTGCCAGCACCTGGCAGGCGGCGCTGTGGGTCGTGCTGCCCAACCTGCGCAAAGGGATGCTGATTGCCGTGCTGCTCTCTTTCTCCTTCCTGATTGGCGAATTTGTCTTCGCTAACCTGCTGGTCGGCAACCGCTATGAAACCCTGCAGGTTTACCTCTTCAACATGCGTAACGGCAGCGGTCACTTCACCAGCGCCCTGGTGATCTCCTACTTCTTTGTGGTGCTGCTGGTCACCTGGCTGGCCAACGCCCTGAATCCCGAACGAGGCTGAATATGAGTTACCTTGAGGTCAGAGAACTGAACAAGTCCTATGGACCCACGCCCATTTTTGAGCAGATCGATTTCAGCGCCGCTGAAGGGGAATTTGTCACCCTGCTCGGCCCCAGCGGCTGCGGTAAATCGACGCTGCTGCGTTGTCTGGCGGGGTTAACCAGCGTCGACAGCGGTGAAATCAGGCTGGAGGGCAAAGATATTGTACCGCTGGCCCCGCAGAAGCGCGCCATCGGTATGGTGTTCCAGAGCTATGCACTGTTTCCCAATATGACGGTAGAGAAGAACGTCGCATTTGGCCTGAAGATGCAGAAACTGCCCGAAGCGCAGATTCGCCAGCGGGTACTGGAGGTGCTGGAGCTGGTTGAACTCAGTGATTATGCACGCCGCTATCCGCACCAGTTGTCAGGCGGGCAGTGTCAGCGCGTGGCACTGGCACGTTCGCTGGTGACGCGTCCGCGTCTGCTGCTGCTGGATGAACCGCTGTCAGCGCTGGATGCACGTATTCGCCGCCATCTGCGCGATCAAATCCGGCGCATCCAGCGCGAGCTGAATCTCACCACCCTGTTCGTCACCCACGATCAGGAGGAGGCGCTGACGCTCTCCGATCGTATCGTGCTGATGAACCGGGGCAAAATCGTGCAGAATGGCGATGCCGAAGCGCTCTATACCCAACCGGTCGATCTCTTTGCCGCCGGATTTATTGGCAACTACAACCTGCTGAGCGCTGAGCAGGCGACGCGACTGACCGGGCAGCCTTTCCATAGCCAGGTGGCCATTCGCCCGGAATCGATGCTGTTCACTGCGCCGGGCCAGGGCATTCCTGCGGAAATCCTCAGCCACAGTCTGCTGGGCAACGTGATCCGCTATCGTATCCGGGCGCATGATGTGGAACTTTCGGTTGATGTGCTTAACCGATCGGCGGCGGATTTGCACCCCGCTGGCAGGAAGATTGGTCTACAATTAGAGATGTCGACTTTGCGCCAGGTGGCTTAAAACACAGGAAAAAATCACGCATCGCACGGCAATCCCCTTCACAGATTGCTCTCTTCCGTCAGGCTGGCAGTCTGTGCTTTGAGCCTGACATTCGAGGAGCGACACCACGTGTTAACCCTGCTTAATTTACTCTCTGCGGTGGCCCTGCTGGTCTGGGGCACGCATATCGTACGAACCGGCATCATGCGGGTCTACGGTGCCGATCTGCGCCGCGTCCTGAGTCGCAGCATAGAAAAAAAACCGATGGCGTTTCTGGCGGGCATTGGCGTGACCACGCTGGTGCAGAGCAGCAACGCCACCACGCTGCTGGTGACCTCTTTTGTGGCGCAGAATCTGGTCAGCCTGACGCCCGCGCTGGTAGTGATTCTTGGCGCGGATGTCGGCACCGCTATTATGGCGCGTATCCTGACGTTTGATCTCTCCTGGCTCTCACCGCTGTTTATCTTCTTTGGCGTGGTGTTCTTCCTCAGCCGCAAGCAGACCCGTGCGGGTCAGTTAGGCCGGGCCAGTATCGGCCTGGGCCTGATATTGCTGGCGCTGCAGCTGATTGTCGAAGCGGCTCGGCCGATTACCCAGGCCGCCGGTGTCCAGGTGCTTTTCTCCAGCCTGACCGGCGACGTGATGCTTGATGCGCTGCTGGGGGCGGTATTCGCCATCATCAGTTACTCCAGCCTGGCCGCGGTGCTGATCACCGCGACGCTCACCGCCACCGGCGTGATTTCATTCAAGGTGGCGCTCTGTCTGGTGATTGGTGCCAATCTCGGTAGCGGCCTGCTGGCGATGATCAACGCCAGCGGCTCAAATGCCGCGGGCAAGCGCGTGGCGCTCGGCAGCCTGCTGTTCAAGCTGATCGGCTGCGTGTTCATCCTGCCGTTTGTCGATATTGTGGCAGAGTGGCTGGATAAGCTGCCGGTCAACGATGAAGAGTTAGTGATTTTCTTCCATGTGTTTTACAACCTGATCCGCTGCGTGGCGATGGTGCCGTTTGCTGACCTGATGGCGCGCCTCTGTCGTCGTATGATCGCCGACGACGTGGATAACGCGCTGCACCTTAAGCCGAAACACCTCGATCGCAGCGCGCTGGATACGCCGGCGCTGGCGCTGGTAAATGCCGCCCGCGAAGCGTTGCGCATGGGCGACGTGCTGGAGCAGATGCTGGAGGCGTTTAATAAGGTGGTACATGGCGAATCCCGCGAGGAACGCACGGTGCGCAGGCTGGATGATGATGTCGATGTGCTCTATACCGCCATCAAACTCTATCTGGCGCGGATGCCAAAAGAGGACCTCCCCGAAGAGGACTCGCGTCGCTGGGGCGAAATCATTGAAATGTCACTTAATCTGGAGCAGGCCGGGGACATCATTGAGCGGATGAGCGGCGATGTCGCTGACAAGTCGCTGGCAGCGGGCCGCGCGTTCTCTGCCGAGGGATTAAAAGAGCTGCAGGAGCTGCATGAGCTGCTGATCGCTAACCTCAGAATGAGTCTGTCGGTGTTTCTGTCACACGATGTCACCAGCGCTAAACGTCTGCGCCGCGCTAAACATCGCTTCCGTCTGATGATCCGCCGCTACTCTCACGCGCATGTTGACCGGCTGCACCAGCAGAACGTGCAGAGCATTGAGACCAGTTCGCTACACCTCGGTTTACTGGGCGACATGAAGCGCCTGAATTCACTGTTCTGCAGTGTGGCCTACACGGTGCTGGAACAGCCCGACGATGAACGTGACTATGAATAAAACTGAGCGGAATGAATAGCCTGCTGCGCCGGAGCGGTGATCGTCCGGCGCGGCAGCAGTGAGATGCGGCGCAGTGCAATAATGCGCCGCCACTGTTACTTCTTCTTAATCGGCTTTCCTGACCAGTAACCCGCCAGCAGTGAACCTGACAGGTTGTGCCACACCGAGAACAGCGCGCCTGGCAATGCCGCCAGTGGTGAGAAGTAGAGTTTTCCCAGCGTCGCCGCCAGTCCGGAGTTTTGCATGCCAACCTCCAGCGCCAGGGTACGGCAGGTTGACTCATCGAAGCCAAACAACTTGCCACCCCAGTAGCCGCCAAGCAGGCCAATCGCGTTATGCAGGATCACCGCCGCGATCACCATCAGACCCACCGATCCAATAAAGGCCTGACTGCCCGCCACCACCGCACTGATGATCAGCAGAATGCAGACCATCGAAAACGCAGGCAGCCAGGGTTCGACCCGGCGAACCACGCTGTTCATGCTGTGATGAATGATCAGTCCCAGAGAGATGGGGATCACGACGATCTTCACGATACTCAGCAGCATGCCAGCCACATCAACCTGAATGTGGGTATCAACATAAAAGCGGGTTAACAGCGGCGTGGCGAACACACCCACCAGCGCAGAGACTGACGAGATTGTCACTGACAGCGCCACATCCCCCTTCGCCAGATAGATCATAACGTTGCTGGCGGTGCCGCTGGCAACTGAGCCGACCAGAATCATACCGGCAGCCAGATCGGGCGGCATATGAAACAGTTTTGCCAGTCCCCAGGCGGCTAACGGCATCACCAGATAGTGCAGAAAGGTTCCGGCAATCACCGGCGCAGGTCGGGTCAGGACCCGTTTAAAATCGTCGATATTCAGGGTCACACCCATGCCGAACATAATCAGCATCAGCAGATAAGTGACCCAGGGTCCGATGCCGAGAAACGTACCTGGAGAGTAATAAGCGGCGACAGACAACAGCACGGCCCAGAGCGGGAACAGGCGGGTTAACGTGGCGAGCATAGCCAGACTTCCTTATAAGAATGTTATGTTTTATGCAGATTTGCCATAGAGAGTCGCCATGCAGGAACGACTGCCGTGACGAAGGCCGGATCATAACATTTCATTATCATGGCGTAAGGCGAAGATGGGTCGAGGCGGGAAAATGCGGATCGACTGCTGCCGATCCGCTGAATATTGACGAAATTACGCTGCTTTTTCCTCTAAACCGCGGTAGATCAAACCACCAATCACGGCACCGATAATCGGCATTAACCAGAACATCCACAGCTGAGAGATCGCCCAGTCCCCCTGGAACAGGGCTGCCGCGGTGCTGCGTGCCGGGTTAACCGAGGTATTGGTAACCGGAATGCTGATCAGGTGAATCAGGGTTAACGCCAGACCAATCGCGACAGGTGCAAAGCCTTTCGGCGCGCGCTCGCTGGTGGCTCCCATGATCACAATCAGGAAGATAGCGGTCATCACCCCTTCGGCGATCATACCTGACTGCAGGCTGAAGCCGCCCGGCGAGTGTTCGCCGTAGCCATTTGCCGCAAAGCCGCTGGCCGCTGCACTGAAGTCGCCTTTACCGCTGGCGATCAGATAGAGCACTGCGCCAGCGGCAATGCCGCCTGCCAGTTGCGCGATGATGTAAGGAATGGCCTGAGACGCGGGAAAACGTCCACCTGCCACTAATCCCAGGGTCACCGCCGGGTTAAAGTGCCCGCCTGAGATGTGACCGACCGCATACGCCATGACCAGCACGCTCAGCCCGAAAGCCAGCGCCACGCCCACGAAGCCAATGCCCAGTTCCGGGAACGCAGCTGACAGCACGGCACTACCACAACCGCCGGCCACCAGTACGAAGGTACCCAGCGCCTCTGCGACTAACCTTTTCATGATATTTCCTAAATTTGGGTGAATTGATTCAGCGGCGGGATTATAAATCTGCGGAAAGGGAGCGCAATGCAAGTGCACGAAATGCGCAGAGAAAGGGGTTGCCATTTGGCAATAACAGGAATTAACTTTATGAATTAAAAGGTTTTATCGGAAGTCGCATGCCGGGGAGTAATGAGGGAGATATGAACCATTTTTGCCGCTTTTCAGGCCGCGCTGACGCGGCCTGAATGGCAGAGAAGTTTACTCGAACAGATTACGATGCAGCGTACGTACCACGCTTTCCGCATCGTTGCCCGGTACCAGGAAGCAGAGGTTGTAGCTGCTGGCACCGTAGCAAATCATCCGCAGGTTGAACGGGTCGAGCACACCAAACACCTCTTTGCCGACGCCGCACGCTTTTGATAGCTGGTTACCGATAATCGCCACCAGCGCCAGATCTTCTTCCACTTCAACCCGGCACAGCGACGAGAGTTCAGTCAGTAAAGCCTGGGTCAGCAGGCTGGCACTGGTTGAGGTCGATCCGGTGGTGTCGAGCGTCAGCGCCACGCTCACTTCGGAGGTGGTGATCAGGTCAACCGAGACGTTATGACGCGCCAGAATATTGAAGAGTTCAGCAAGAAAACCAAACGTATGCAGCATGTTAAGGCTGTGCAGCGTTAACAGCGTCTGCTTACGGCGTAGCGCCAGTGCACGAAACAGCGGCGGGTTGCGGGTTTCATTGCAGACGCGGGTCCCACCGGCTGCCGGATCCTTACTGGAACCGACGAATACCGGAATACCCCGGCGTACAGCGGGAAGCAGCGTCGCCGGGTGCAGCACTTTCGCGCCGAACGTCGCCATTTCAGCGGCTTCTTCAAAAGTAATTTCATCAATACGCTTCGCCGTCGGCACCACGCGCGGATCGGTGGTGTAGATGCCTGGCACATCCGTCCAGATATCCACACGCGCCGCGTTCAGCGCTTCGCCCAGTAGCGCGGCGGTGTAATCACTGCCGCCGCGACCCAGGGTGGTGGTGCGCCCTTCGCTTTCACTGCCAATGAAACCCTGAGTAATGACTAATGCCTGCTCAATGCGCGGCTGTAACTGCGCCGTCGCCTGCTCCGCCAGCACCTGTACATCCGGTACTGCCCGGCCAAAATGATCGTCGGTACGCATTACCTTGCGGACATCGAACCATTCCGCATTAACCTGGCGTTCACGCAGGATTTCCACAAACAGCAGTGATGACATCAGCTCACCGTGGCTGACCAGTTCATCGGTCAGGGCATTCGAGGTTGCCAGTGAGGCGGCTTCGGAAAGCATGCTGATATTGTCGATCATCCGATCAATTTCATCGCGGATTACTTCCGGACGCTGCAGGCGATCAACAATGGCGTACTGGATACGGCGGATATCATCAAGCAGAACAGCGCGCTGGGGAGCCTGCTGGCCTTCAGCCAGCGCAACCAGCAGATTAGTAATACCCGCCGAGGCAGAGAGCACTACCAGACGCGTGCTGGCGTCCTGCAACACCACATCGGCGCTGCGGTTCATCGCTTCAAAATCGGCTACGCTGGTGCCGCCGAATTTTGCCACTATCAGTGTTTGAGACATGTAGGACCTCGTGTCAGGTTATCTTGTTCTCGCCGATGAAAGGGTCGAGAAACATTCTTTCAGCCAGGCACAAGGAAAGAGCAGAAACGGGCGGACAAGATCGGATAGACGAGTCACCCAGAAGCGCCCCACCTTGCGAAACGTCGACTGCAGACGTTTCTGGTGACAACCCAGAGGATTCAGCCCCTGTAGCCGACAGGCAGCACACCGCGTGCTGACCCACCTCGGCGTCGCTCCCCATCATGTGTTTTCACCGGATACGGTTCCTCCAACACACTGCCTGGGCGACGCGCCTCTTCTGGCTTGCGCACAGGTGCGCAAGTAGGCGCATAGATCTAGCCTTTTCTGGACCTGCTGTCAATGTCAGCGATGACCGGAGCGCCGCATCAGAAAACAAATGACTCTGCGTCGCAGCGGCTACAGTGCTTAATGGGTTCAGCCCATGCAGCAATCCCTGATACGGCACAACGTTTTGCGCAGACTTTCGCGTCACACTTTACCGCGCGTTGCCTCTGCGGTCCGCTGGCTGTTCGCGCCAGTGAATGCTGGCGATAAACAGCGGCGTTCAGATCGCCTGTCCGGCGCGCGCTGACAAAATTTTTCCTTTCAGTTACAACTGTGGTCATACTGAAACGCTAAACGGGCATGATGTGCCTCCGATGGAATGACGGTTCTTAATATCAACAAGAGTGTTGCCATGAAAAATATCAATCCGACACAAACCGCAGCCTGGAAAGCGCTGCAACAGCATTTTGAGCAGATGAAGTCGGTAGAAATTGCCGATCTGTTCGCCCAGGATGCCGATCGTTTTGCCAAATTCTCTGCCACCTTTGATGATCAGATGCTGGTGGATTTCTCTAAAAACCGCATCACCCAGGAAACCCTCGATAAGTTACAGGCGCTGGCCAAAGAGACCGACCTGAGCGGTGCCATTAAGTCTATGTTCTCGGGTGAGAAGATTAACCGCACCGAAGATCGTGCGGTGCTGCACGTCGCGCTGCGTAACCGGAGTAACACACCGATTCTGGTGGATGGCAAAGATGTGATGCCAGAGGTCAACGCGGTGCTGGATAAGATGAAAGGCTTCTCTGAGCGCATCATCAGCGGCGAATGGAAAGGCTATACCGGTAAAGCGATCACCGACGTGGTGAATATCGGTATCGGCGGCTCTGACCTCGGCCCGTTTATGGTGACTGAAGCGCTGCGCCCGTACAAAAACCATCTGAACATGCATTTTGTTTCTAACGTTGACGGCACCCACATCGCCGAAACGCTGAAAGATCTCAGCCCGGAAACCACCCTGTTCCTGGTGGCATCGAAAACCTTCACCACCCAGGAAACCATGACCAACGCCCACAGCGCGCGCGACTGGTTCCTGAAAACGGCGGGCGACCAGCAACACGTAGCGAAACACTTTGCTGCGCTGTCGACCAACGCCAAAGCGGTGGGCGAATTCGGTATCGACACCAACAACATGTTTGAATTCTGGGACTGGGTTGGCGGCCGCTATTCACTGTGGTCAGCGATCGGCCTGTCGATTATTCTCTCGATTGGCTTCGATAACTTCGAGCAGCTGCTGAGCGGCGCACATGCCATGGACCAGCACTTCGCCTCTGCGCCGGCTGAGCAGAACCTGCCGGTGCTGCTGGCGCTGATTGGCATCTGGTACAACAATTTCTTTGGTGCTGAAACCGAAGCGATTCTGCCTTACGACCAGTACATGCACCGCTTTGCCGCCTATTTCCAGCAGGGGAATATGGAGTCAAACGGCAAGTATGTGGATCGTGCCGGTCATCCGGTAGACTACCAGACTGGCCCAATCATCTGGGGCGAACCTGGCACCAACGGTCAGCACGCGTTTTATCAGCTGATCCATCAGGGTACCAAGCTGGTTCCGTGTGACTTTATTGCCCCGGCCATTACCCATAACGCACTCGCGGATCACCATCCGAAGCTGCTCTCTAACTTCTTTGCCCAGACTGAAGCGCTGGCGTTTGGTAAGTCACGCGACGTCGTAGAGAAAGAGTTTACCGATGCCGGTAAATCCGCAGAGTCTGTGGCCCATATCGTGCCGTTCAAGGTGTTTGAAGGTAACCGCCCGACTAACTCCATCCTGCTGCGTGAGATTACTCCCTACAGCCTGGGTGCACTGATTGCCCTGTATGAGCACAAAATCTTCACTCAGGGTGCCATCCTGAATATCTTCACCTTCGATCAGTGGGGTGTGGAATTAGGTAAGCAGCTGGCGAACCGTATTCTGCCGGAACTGGAAAACGAGGACGAAATTACCACTCACGACAGCTCCACTAATGCCTTAATTAACCGCTATAAATCCTGGCGTTAATCGGCGTTAATTTCATCGGGCGGCCACTTTGCCGCCCTTTTTTTGTCTGTCTTTACATCTGAATGGGCTGTTTATATCGTCGGGGAGGATGGATTGTCAGGGAAAAGTCTTAAAATCCCCTAAGATAATTCTGAACATCGATACACTGAACGGACCGATCTAAAGTATAAAATGGCCCTGAAACGGGACGATCTCTATTGTTAGCCATTGATTCATAATCATATTCAGTTTCAGCAATCCTCAGTAAATTCTGATTATTCTTATTCCGTACCAGATATTAATAAAAAAGAACATTACGCTTTGCAATTGATTCGCCAGCAGCGAAATATCTGGCATCAGCCCGAAATATTCCGATATAAAAAGTAGTTATCCCCAATCCAGCTAATTAAATCACGCGTCCACCCCGCTATTCACCCTGGTTTTTCCGGTGCTGAACTCTGGTATTTTGTTGCCCTATACTGAACGCGCCCGCAATGGGACTGTCCGTCGATTTTGCCGCAGTCTGACTGTGTTGCAACCTCAGCGGACAGAGATCCTTCATTCACTCAATGCAGGAAACGCTGTTATGAAAAAAACTATGGTTGCCGGTGCAGCCTTGATCTTCGTTGCCGTCTCTTCCAGCGCATTTGCTGCGCCGGAAGAAGCTGGTACCGCAGCTGGCGCGCAGGCGGGAGCAATCTCTGCTGGCACGTCGACCGCTGTGGGTATCGGTGCACTTGGCGCGCTGGTCGGGCTCGGCATTGCCGCTTCTGGCGGTGGTGACGGTGCAAATACCGGTACAACAACCACGACCACGACGAGCACCACTCGTTGATGGATGCCCGACCCCCGTCTGATTGCTGATCTGCAGCAAACGGGCAGAGGCTGAACCACTGACTTCGGTGAGTGATGACGCTGAGCCACGTAACCTGTATTTCTGCAGCCGGAACGGGACGGGCAGAGCACCTTTAAACATAACCACACGCCTGTGTGGTTATTTTTTACTTTGGCATGACTTATCAGGGACACACAGTGCGCCAACTTCCTCTGCTGCTCGCTTGCCTGCTGCTGCAGGCCTGTACACAAACGCAAAAAGGTCTTGAACAGACGCTGCTGCTTGCGGTTAACGGTCCGGACGACGTGACCGTTACCGATCAACAGGTCAACAATCTTCCCTATGCCAGTCTCTATGCTCGCCTGAATGAAGGTCCGCGCATTTTTGTGGTGCTCGGCTACAACGAGAAAGGTCAGCAGAAATGGGTGACACAGGATCAGGCGATGCTGGCGACACAGCATGGCCGCCTGGTTAAAACCCTGGGCTTGCCGGATAACCTGCTGAGCGTCAGCAATCTGCAACAGGATCCGCTCGCTGACAGCCTGCATATCAGCAACGACGCAGGCTGGACCCGCATCGTGCAGTGGACCGAACAGGGCAAGGTTCGCGGCGCGACTGTGCGTTCAACCTTCCAGCGCGGCACCGACGAAGTCCTGACCGTGGCGGGCAACCGCATTCCGTGCCGCGTCTGGCATGAGCAGGTGAGCATCGACAGCAGTAACCGCGAGTGGGAAAACACCTTCTGGATCGATAACAGCAGCGGCGATGTGGTGCAGGCCCATCAGATGCTGGCGGCAGACGCCTTCCCTGTAGATATCACTATTCTGAAGCCGGCGAAATCATGAAAAAAATCACTTTTTTGCTGGCCGGGCTGAGCCTGTTCAGCGCCGCAGAAGCGCAGGCAACCGCGCAGGTTATCGTTCATGCACCGCACAACGGCGGTCAGGCTGAGCTGAGCCAGGTCGCGGATCTGTCCCAGCTGGTGACTCTGCCTCCACTGCAGGTCAACACTGACTGGCGCGCGACCTTTATTGCCGAGCGCGGCGCCAGTGCAGTAGCACAGCAGCACTATCAACAGACGCTGGGCGCGTTACGTGCCTGGCGTGCCGACAGCAGCGGCGATCGGGCGGCGGCCATTGATGAGGTGATCCGCCAGCTGAACGCCATCAAAGTGGCAGGTCGCCAGTTCACGTCGCTCGACCCGGACTGGATCCGTCTGCATCCGGCTGACAACCGTCGGCTGGAAGGCAGCTATGACCTCTATCTGCAGGCCCCCTCCGATTCTGTGCTGCTGCTCGGCGCGCTGAGCGGCGCAGGCAAAGTGAGCTGGCAGCCGGGTAAATCAGTACGCGACTATCTGGATGGTCATGACGCACTCTCCGGGGCAGAACGCAATTTTGTCACGGTGATTGCACCTTCAGGCGCCACACAGCAGGTGCCGGTTGCCTACTGGAATCATCGCCACGCGGAAGTGGAGCCAGGCAGCATTATCTGGCTCGGTTTTTCGTCATGGAGCCTGCCAGGCAGCTATGAAGACCTTAATGAACGCATCCTTTCCGTACTGACTCACCGGATACCAGACTGATGAAAAAACGTTATCTCTTCAGCCTGTTGGCTGTTTCTGTGGCGGCAGCCTGTCAGGCGCAGGCTGACACCTGGCCCGAGCCGGTGGGCCCTTCACAATCCGATTTCGGCGGCGTGGGTCTGATGCAGGTGCCGACGGCGCGCATGGCCAAAGAGGGCGAGTTCAGCCTCAACGCGCGCGACAACGATCAGTACCGATACTACTCCGCGTCACTGCAGCTCTTTCCCTGGCTGGAGACCACGGTGCGGTATACCGACGTTCGTACCCGTCAGTACAGTGCGGTCTCAGAATTCAGCGGCACGCAGAGCTATAAAGATAAAGCCTTCGACCTGAAACTCCGTCTGTGGCAGGAGGGCTTCTGGCTGCCGGAAGTGGCGGTGGGCACCCGCGATCTGGGCGGTACCGGTCTGTTCGACAGCGAATATCTGGTGGCGACCAAAGCATGGGGACCGTTCGACTTTACCCTGGGGCTTGGCTGGGGCTATCTCGGCAACAGCGGCACCGTGAAGAATCCCTTCTGCTCATACAGCGACAGCTATTGCCAGCGTCCGCAGGTGGGCGAAGCGGGTTCAATCAACGGCTCGCAGATGTTCCACGGCCCGACGGCGCTGTTTGGCGGCGTGGAGTATCAGACGCCCTGGCAGCCGCTGCGCCTTAAAATGGAGTATGAGGGCAACGACTACCAGAATGACTTTGCTGGTCGCCTTGAGCAGCGCAGCAAGCTCAACGTCGGAGCGATTTATCGCGTGACCGACTGGGCTGACATCAACGCCAGCTACGAACGCGGTAACACCTTTATGTTTGGTGTCACCATTCGCACCAACTTCAACGATCTGCGTCAGGCGCACATCGACAGTGAGAAGCCTTCCTACAATCCGCAGCCGCAACCTAAGTTGCTGGAGCCGACGGTGGTGGGCACTCAGCTGACCGATCTGAAATACAATGCCGGTCTCGATGGTCCGCGTATTCAGACTCAGGGTCACACGATCTATGTGTCAGGCGAACAGACAAAGTATCGCGATACCCGTGAAGGGGTGGATCGTGCTAACCGCATCATCATGAACCACCTGCCTGACGGCATCGACACCATCAATGTCACCGAGTCGCGCTTTAACATGCCACAGGTGACGACTGAGACGCAGGTCGCCAGCCTGCGTAACAATCTGGAAGGCTATCCGCTGGGCCATGAGCAGTCACTGCAACAGACACGCAAAGAACCGGTCGATCCGGGTAGCACCGAGCAGGGTATGTTTATCCGTCAGGATCGCCTGAACTACAGCCTCTCACCGGTGCTGAATCAGTCGGTGGGCGGCCCGGAAAGCTTCTATATGTATCAGGTCGGCGTAATGGCTAACGCTGATTACTGGCTGACGGATCACCTGCTGGTGGGTGGTAGTCTGTTTGGTAACCTCGCCAACAACTACGACAAGTTCAACTACAACGGCGCACCGGCGGACTCTTCGCTGCCGCGCGTGCGTACCCATATCCGCGACTACGTTGAGAACAACGTCTACGTCAACGATCTGCAGGCAAACTATATGGGCCACCTCGGTAACGGCTTCTATGGTCAGGTTTACGGCGGGTACCTGGAGACGATGTACGGCGGCGTGGGCGGCGAGCTGCTCTATCGTCCGGTCGATGCGAACTGGGCGGTGGGCGTCGATGCCAACTATGTCCGTCAGCGTGACTGGGACAACATGATGCAGTTCAATCGCTATAAAGCCTCAACCGGCAACCTGACGGGTTACTGGCGTCCATGGTTCATGCAGGATGTATTGGTGAAAACCAGCGTCGGTCAGTATCTGGCGAAAGATAAAGGCGTGACGGTCGATGTGTCGAAGCGCTTCGACAGCGGCGTGATGGTGGGTGTCTATGCCACCAAAACCAACGTCTCGTCTGAAGAGTATGGCGAAGGCGACTTCACCAAAGGCTTCTATATCTCTATCCCAATGGATCTGTTCACCGTGACGCCAACGCGCGGTCGCGCGCAGGTGAACTGGGTGCCGCTGACGCGTGATGGCGGTCAGATGCTGGGTCGCAAGTACCAGCTGTATGATCTGACGTCCGATCGCGACGCTCGCTTTAACTAAGCAGATGGCGGCCTCAGGGCCGTTTCATGCGGTTAACAGAAAGCAGG
The DNA here is from genome assembly GCF_007558755.1 of Pantoea sp. paga. Lineage (NCBI taxonomy): Bacteria > Pseudomonadati > Pseudomonadota > Gammaproteobacteria > Enterobacterales > Erwiniaceae > Pantoea > Pantoea sp. paga. Next base: position 11,015 of record NZ_VLTF01000005.1, on the reverse strand, counting down.
CTCAGGGAGCATACGCCTGAAGCAAAGCATAGCAATGAGATCGCGCCTGCTCAGGGAACCCGGTCAGATCGGAAAGGCGCTAATGCCATCCCTGGCCGCTCGGCCAGCGCCGTCCCTGGCGCGGGACGCTTTCCTCCTCTGACCGGGTTCCCTGCGCGTTGAGTTTCTTCATTGCTGCCAGATTTAACCGGAGCTGGATTTGTCAGCAGTCTGAAGCGGCCCTCAGGCCGCTTTTTTACTTAGTCCGCGTCGTAGCCGAGATTCGGCGCCAGCCAGCGCTCCACTTCCGTGACCGACATCCCTTTGCGTGCCGCATAATCTTCCACCTGGTCACGCTGGATCTGCGCCACGGCGAAATAGCGGCTGTCAGGATGGCTGAAGTACCAGCCAGAGACTGACGCGCCCGGCCACATGGCAAAGGATTCGGTGAGCTTCATGCCGGTCTGTTCTTCCACCGCCAGCAGACGCCAGATGGCGGCTTTCTCAGTGTGCTCCGGGCAGGCCGGATAGCCTGGCGCCGGACGTATCCCCTGATAATTTTCCCGAATCAGCTCTTCATTACTGAGATTTTCGTTAGGCGCGAAGCCCCAGATCACCTTACGTACCCGCTCGTGCAGGTATTCGGCAAAGGCTTCCGCCAGACGGTCAGCCAGCGCTTTCACCATGATCTTGTTGTAGTCGTCATGCTGACGATCGTACGCCTCCGCCAGCGCATCCTCTTCCAGCCCACCGGTCACCGCAAAGGCCCCGAGATAGTCCGCTTTACCGCTCGATTTCGGGGCCACAAAATCCGCCAGACAGTAGTTGGCGAAGTCGGTTTTTTCGGTCTGCTGGCGTAAGTGATGGCTCACACACAAAATCTCATCACGCCGCTCATCACTGTAGAGATGAATATCATCGCCGACCCGGTTAGCCGGAAAAATACCGACCACGCCACGTGGCTTCAGCAGCGACTGCTGGCTTAATCTGTCGAGCATCGCATTAGCATCGGCAAACAGACGCTGCGCCTCTTCACCCACCACCTCATCCTCCATGATACGGGGATATTTGCCCGCCAGCGACCAGGTCATAAAGAACGGCGTCCAGTCGATGTAGTTGCGCAGCGTTTCAATGCTGGCCTCCACCTGGCTGACCCCGGGACGATGCGGCACGGGTGGCGTGTAACTCTCCCAGTCAATTGAGGTGGCATTATCGCGCGCCGCCTGCAGCGAGACCGGCGGCGTGCGCGGCTTTTTGCGTGCATGCTGAATGCGCACGGTCTCGTACTCTTTGCGGGTTCGGGCGACGAAATCCTCTTTTAAGGTAGCGGAAAGCAGCGACGACACCACGCCAACGGTTCGTGAGGCGTTCTGCACGTAGACCGTCGGGCCGCTGTAATGCTGCTCAATTTTGACAGCGGTATGCGCCTTCGAGGTGGTCGCGCCGCCAATCAGCAGCGGTAAGGTAAAGCCCTGACGCTCCATCTCTTTCGCCATGTTGACCATCTCATCCAGCGACGGCGTAATCAGGCCTGATAAGCCGATGATGTCCGCATTCACTTCGCGCGCCGTTTTAAGAATTTTTTCGCCCGGCACCATCACGCCAAGGTCAATGATTTCGTAGTTATTACACTGCAGCACCACGCCGACAATATTTTTGCCGATGTCGTGTACGTCGCCTTTGACCGTGGCCAGCACGATTTTACCGTTGCTGCGCCCCGCCTCTTTACTGGCTTCGATAAAGGGTTCCAGATACGCCACCGCCTGCTTCATCACGCGCGCCGATTTCACCACCTGCGGCAGGAACATCTTGCCCTCACCGAACAGGTCACCGACCACGTTCATGCCGGACATCAGCGGGCCTTCAATCACCTCTATCGGACGTGGCACCTGCTGGCGCGCCTCTTCGGTATCCTGCTCGATAAACTCGGTGATCCCCTTGACCAGCGAATACTCCAGCCGTTTCACCACGTCCCAGCTGCGCCATTCCGCGAGCTGTTTTTCCTGCGAGCCATCGCTTTTGCCGCCACGGTATTTCTCCGCCAGCGTCAGCAGCCGCTCGGTGCCATCATCCCGCCGGTTAAGAATCACATCCTCTACCGCCTCGCGCAGTTCTGCCGGCAAATCGTCATAGATGGCCAGCTGGCCTGCGTTGACGATGCCCATATCCATGCCTTTACGGATGGCGTAATAGAGAAAGACGGCATGTATCGCTTCACGCACCGGATCGTTGCCACGGAATGAAAACGATACGTTGGAGACGCCGCCGGAGATCATCGCATGGGGCAGCTCGCGCTTGATATCTTCGCAGGCACCAATGAAATCCATGGCGTAGTTGTTGTGTTCGTCGATGCCGGTGGCGACCGCAAAGATGTTGGGGTCGAAGATAATATCTTCCGGCGGGAAGCCGACCTGTTCGGTGAGGATCCGGTAAGCACGGCGGCAGATCTCAATTTTTCGGGCGCGGGTATCCGCCTGACCCACTTCGTCAAACGCCATGACCACCATCGCCGCGCCGTAACGCCGGACCTGACGGGCATGATGAATAAAGGCCGCTTCACCCTCTTTCATCGAAATTGAGTTCACGATCCCTTTGCCCTGTATGCACTGCAACCCTTTCTCAATCACCTCCCATTTTGAGGAGTCGATCATGATCGGCACGCGGGCGATATCCGGTTCGCCAGCAATCAGATTCAGAAAGCGCACCATCGCCGCCTCGGTGTCGAGCATGCCCTCATCCATGTTGATGTCGATGATCTGCGCGCCGCTCTGCACCTGCTGCAACGCTACTTCCAGCGCTTCGTTATACTTCTCTTCTTTGATCAGCCGTTTAAATTTTGCCGAGCCGGTGACGTTGGTGCGCTCACCGACGTTAACAAACAGTGACTCTGCGGTGATGTTAAGCGGCTCCAGACCGGAGAGACGACAGGCCACCGGGATCGTCGGCAACTGACGCGGTGCGACGCCTTCAACCGCCGCCACCATGGCAGCGATATGTTGCGGTGTGGTGCCACAGCAGCCGCCGATAATGTTCAGGAATCCGGCGGTGGCCCATTCACCAATCTGCTGCGCCATCACTTCCGCATCCAGATCATATTCGCCAAAGGCATTGGGCAGACCGGCGTTGGGATGGGCGGTCACGTAGCCTTCAGCGATGCGCGACAGTTCCGCCACATACTGACGAAGCTCGTCGGGTCCCAGTGCGCAGTTCAGGCCAAAAGAGAGCGGTTCGGCGTGACGCAGCGAGTTGTAAAAAGCTTCGGTTGTCTGGCCAGAGAGCGTTCGGCCGGAGGCGTCGGTGATAGTGCCGGAGATCATCAGCGGCAGCGCAACGCCAAGCGCTTCCATCTCGGTCTGCACCGCATAGACGGCTGCTTTGGCATTCAGCGTATCGAACACCGTTTCAATCATGATGATGTCGGAACCGCCCTCCACCAGCGCGCGGGTCGATTCGCGGTACGCCTCCACCAGCTGATTAAAAGTAACGTTACGGTAGGCAGGATCGTTGACGTCGGGTGAGATCGAGCAGGTGCGGTTGGTCGGGCCGAGCACACCCGCAACATAGCGCGGACGATCCGGCGTTTTCGCCGTCCACGCATCGGCGCAGGCTCGCGCCAGGCGGGCCGCTTCAAAATTGATCTCCGCCGATAAACTTTCCATCTGGTAATCCGCCATCGCAATCGACGTGGCGTTAAAGGTGTTGGTTTCGAGGATATCCGTACCCGCCGCCAGATATGCGTCGTGGATCTCGCGGATCACCGCTGGTTTACTCAGCACCAGCAGATCGTTGTTGCCTTTGAGATCGCAAGGCCAGTCAGCAAAACGGCTGCCGCGATAATCCTCTTCTTCCAGCTTATAGCTCTGGATCATGGTGCCCATACCACCATCCAGCACCATAATGCGTTGTGCGAGCTGCTGCTTTAACGCGTCGATTTTATTGCTCACTGTTGCCCCATTCACGTCAGTCTGCTGGCGGAAAAGCCCGTTTTTCATTCTGGCACAAGCTGGTCAGGCGACAAAGTAACCTCGAATGAGAGATTTTCAGGTCACGGCTATACAGGTCTGACCAGAAAACCAGCGTTTGCAATGCGCGTGATTAAAACGAAAATGATTTCCACAATGTAAAAGGAGAAACAATGATGGCAACGCCGGTTCCTGTTAAGCGCGGCAAGAAACCCCGTGGCACCCCTGTCGCCGCACCCGCGGGCGGTCAGGTGCAATCGCTGACCCGTGGCCTGACGCTGCTGGAGCTGATTGCTGACTCACATGGCAGCGTAGCGCTGACCGAGCTGGCGCAGCAGGCGGGTTTGCCTAACTCCACCACGCATCGCCTGCTCAGCACCATGCAGCAGCAGGGTTTTGTCCGGCAGGTGGGCGATCTCGGGCTGTGGACGATCGGCGCACACGCCTTCGTGGTCGGCAGCAGTTTCCTGCAGAGCCGTAACCTGCTGGCGCTGGTACACCCGGTGCTGCGTAGCCTGATGGAGCAGTCCGGTGAAACGGTGAATCTGGCGGTGCTGGATCTCAGCGATCACCAGGCGGTGATCATTGATCAGGTGCAGTGTACCCAGCTGATGCGAATGTCCGCGCCGATTGGCGGCAAGCTGCCGATGCATGCGTCTGGCGCAGGTAAAGCGTTCCTGGCCCACTTGGGTGATGAGCAGGTCACCGCCCTGCTGCATCAGAAAGGATTACATTACTACACGCCGAAAACCCTGATGTCGCCGCAGAGTCTGAAAGAGAATCTGGCGCTGGTGCGCAAAGCGGGCTTCTCGTTTGATGATGAAGAGCATGCGCTTGGACTACGCTGTGTCGCCGCGCCAATCTATGACGAACATGGCGAGGCGTTTGCCGCGCTCTCCATCTCCGGCCCCATCGCCCGCATGACAGACGATCGGATTACTGAATTAGGTGCACTGGTCATCCGCGAAGCGCGCCAGGTTACGCTGGCGTACAGCGGTCGTTAACGGTTTCTGCACCGTAGCAGACGCTGAAACGCTGCGTCTGCCGCCAGGCGATCACCTCTTCCACATGGCCCTGGGCAATGCGCTGCTGCTGCGCGCGCCACCAGCGGGCGTCGAATATCTCCGGATGCAGTTGCAGCAGCAATGCGCCGGTAGCGGCTTCACTGCATAACGCATAGCGGAAGGTTTCCGGGAAGACATCGTCCGGCCCGACGCTGTACCAGGGCTCGGCGCTGAGTTCATCCTCCTCATAGCGCGCCGCGGGCACCTCCCGGAAGTGCAGCTCCTGCATCGGGCGGATCTCATCGTAATCGTAAAAAATCACCCGGCCATGGCGGGTGATGCCGAAGTTTTTAAACAGCATGTCTCCGGGAAAGATATTGGCCGCCGCCAGCTGTCGGATAGCATTTCCATACTCCTCAATCGCGTGACGTCGCTCTGCGGCATTCGCCTGGGCCAGGTAGAGATTGAGCGGCTGCATACGGCGCTCCAGCCACAGATGACGAATAATCAGGCGATCGCCTTCGATATGCAGCTTCTCAGCCACGCAGGCGTGGAGCTCTGCCAGCAGCGCCGGTGAGATGCGCGACAGCGGCAGCGCAAACTGCTCGAACTCCTGCGTATCCGCCATACGTCCCACGCGATCGTGCTCTTTGACCTGCTGATAACAGGCGCGAACCTGTGCTTCCGTCACCTCTTTTTGCGGCGCGAAGCGATCCCTGATGACCTTGAACACCCAGTCAAAGCCCGGCAGCGTGAAGACCAGCATCACCATACCGCGCACGCCGGGTGCGATCTCAAAGGCCGTCTTATTCTCTGTCAGCGCCTGAAGATATTCGCGATAGCTCTCGGTTTTACCGTGCTTCTGGCAGCCAATCGCCATATAGCGCTCCGCCAGGGTTTTGCCAGGCAGAATCGGTTGCAGCCAGGCAACCAGCGCCGCAGGCACTGGCGCATAAACCATGAAATAGGCGCGGGCAAAACCAAACACAATGCTGGCGTCATTCACATCGGTCAGACAGGTGTCGATCCACAGTTCGCCCGTTTCACTGCGCTGGATCGGCAGCAGACAGGGCAAAATGCCCCCCGGCAGATGCAGGCGCGCCACCAGCCAGGCGGTTTTGTTACGATAGAAGAGTTCACTGTTAACCTCGAGCCAGCCCTGGTCCAGCCTGGGAAAATGCGACTGCAGGTGGCGGACAATCCAGCCGACGTCGCGAGCGCGGTGCTGCCACGGCAACGTCAGCGGTAAATCGCTCAACACCTGATCCACCAGTGCCAGCCAGCCCCGCTCCGGCTGATAACGGCGCGATAACGGGCGCAAAGGTGTGACCGGCGCGGTCAGGGATTGAGAGCTGAAGATAAACAGCCGGTCCGGCTGCAGATCGGCATGTCCATGTAACCGGCAGTAGACGGAATTAAAGAAGCTTTCGGCAATTTCATGCCGTGGATAGCCGGGCAGCAGGCTTTGATAGTGGTCCTTAACCCGCAGCCAGAACATCTCATCCCAGCTGGCCGCACCGTTCAGCACCCGCAATTGATCGGCAACCAGGCTGACATGATGATCATAGAGATGGATGCGGGCCTTCATGGCATGCTGCACCGCCTGCCATTCCGCCTGCTCAAACCGCTGCTGCGCGCCAGCAGTGATGTCGAGAAAGCGGCCATACTGCGCATCAAAACCCTGCAGGATAGTGTGGGCGATCAATGATTCGCGTGGCGGCATAATCAGCTCCGGTAAACGCCCGCCCGCGGTTTGCGGACGGGGAATCAGTCAGAGAAAAAGGGTCAGAACTGATGCTCTTCGGTCGAACCGGTGAGCGCGGTGACCGAAGACTTACCGCCCTGAATGATATTGGTCACCTGATCAAAATAGCCGGTGCCCACCTCCTGCTGATGCGATGAGAAACTGTAACCGTGATCGCGGGCAGCGAACTCAGGCTGCTGAACCTTTTCAACATAGTGACGCATACCTTCGCCCTGGGCGTAGGCGTGGGCCAGATCGAACATGTTGAACCACATGCTGTGGATGCCCGCCAGCGTGATGAACTGGAAGCGATAGCCCATATCGCTGAGCGCCTGCTGAAACTTCGCGATGGTGCGATCGTCGAGGTTCTTCTTCCAGTTGAACGACGGTGAACAGTTGTAGGCCAGCAGCTTGCCGGGGAAACGCGCATGAATGGCGTCGGCAAAGCGCTGCGCCATCGCCAGATCCGGCGTTGAGGTTTCACACCACAGGATGTCTGCATAAGGTGCATAGGCCAGCCCGCGACTGATCGCCTGTTCAATGCCGGCGTGGGTGCGAAAGAAGCCCTCTGCTGTCCGGTCGCCCTGGATAAAGGGCCGATCGTATTCATCGCAGTCTGAGGTAATCAGGTCAGCGGCGTCGGCATCGGTGCGTGCCAGCAGCACGGTTGGCACGCCCATCACATCGGCAGCCAGCCGTGCCGCCACCAGTTTCTGAATGGCTTCCTGAGTCGGTACCAGAACTTTGCCGCCCATGTGACCGCATTTTTTTACCGCCGCCAGCTGATCTTCGAAGTGGACCGCCGCCGCGCCCGCCTGAATCATCGCCTTCATCAGCTCATACGCATTCAGCACGCCGCCAAAACCAGCTTCAGCATCGGCCACAATTGGCAGGAAGAAATCGGTATGCCGGCTGTCTCCCGCTTCAATGCCGCTGGACCACTGAATCTGATCGGCGCGCTGAAAAGTCTGATTAATGCGCGTCACCACCTCCGGCACCGAGTTCACCGGGTAGAGTGACTGATCGGGATACATCTGCCCCGCCACGTTGGCATCCGCAGCCACCTGCCAGCCAGAAAGGTAGATCGCTTCGATGCCCGCTTTGGCCTGCTGCAATGCCTGCCCGCCGCTCAGCGCACCCAGGCTATTGATATACCCTTTCTTCGCCTCGCCATTCAGCAACGCCCATAATTTCTCCGCACCGCGTTCTGCCAGCGTACAGGCGGGCAGGACCGAGCCGCGCAGATTGACGACTTCTGCTGCGCTGTAAGGGCGGCTAATGCCCTGCCAGCGTGCGGTCTGCCAGAGTTGTTCCAGTTGATCGATCTGTTGAGTACGTGTCATGGCAATAGCTCCTCTGTTCAGGGGATCAGGCGATAGCCTGGCAGGGTAAGAAAGGAAACCAGCTCGCGCTCGGTGGTGATCTGAGCCATCAGCTGCGCCGCGTCGTCATAGCGACCGGCGCTGAAGTGGGCTTCGCCCAGCGCGTTTTGCAGCAGATGCAGCTCTTCGTTCAGCCAGCGCAGAAACAGTTCAGCTGTGACCTGCTGGCCGTTGTTCAGCATTTGCTGATGACGAATCCATTGCCAGATTGAGGTGCGTGCGATCTCAGCGGTGGCGGCATCCTCCATCAGTCCGTCAATCGGGACACAGCCGTTACCGCTGATCCACGCTTCCAGATATTGCAGCGCAACACGGATGTTGGCGCGCATACCGGCTTCGGTGCGCTCACCCTGACAGGGCGCCAGCAGTTGCTCCGCCGTGATCGGCGCATCCTCTTCCCGCATGACCTGCAGCTGGTTTGGCCGGTCGCCCAGCGCGGTGTTGAAGACCGCCATCGCGGTCTCTGCCAGACCAGGATGAGCAATCCAGGTGCCGTCATGCCCGTTACCTGCCTCCCGCTGCTTATCTTCCGTCACGCGCTGCAGTACCCAGGCATTGCGCGTGGGATCTTTAGCGGGGATCAGTGCTGACATCCCGCCCATCGCAAAAGCGCCCCGGCGATGACAGGTTTTAATCAGCAGTCGCGAATAAGCGTCCAGGAACGGCTGAGACATGGTGACGGACTGGCGATCCGGCAGCACGCGATCCGCATGCTGTTTCAGGGTTTTGATATAGCTGAAGATGTAATCCCAGCGGCCACAGTTGAGGCCAACAATGTGATCGCGCAGATTCCACAGGATCTCATCCATCTGAAACACGGCGGGTAAGGTTTCGATCAAAACAGTGGCTTTGATCGTGCCACGCGGCAGATCGAACTGATCCTCGCTGAAACTGAAGATCTCACGCCACCAGGCGATCTCCTGCCAGCTCTCGGTTTTCGGCAGATAGAAATAAGGACCGCTGCCTTTGGCCAGTAATGGCCGGACGTTGTGGAAGAAATAGAGCGCGAAATCAAACAGCCCGGCCGGAATTGCCTTCCCCTGCCAGCTGACATGTTTTTCTGACAGATGCAGACCGCGCACCCGGCACATCAGCACGGCAGGGGTAGCGCCGAGCTGATAAATTTTGCCTTTGTCGCTGGTATAACTCAGGGTGCCCTGTACTGCTTCGCGCAGTGTCAGCTGCCCTTCAATCAACTTTGACCACTCCGGAGACAGCGAATCTTCAAAGTCGGCCATAAAGACTTTAACGTTTGAGTTCAGGGCGTTAATTACCATTTTCCGATCGGGTGGGCCGGTGATCTCGACCCGACGATCTTCTAAATCTGCCGGAATAGATTGAATACGCCATTCACTGGCTTTTATGGAAGCCGTTTCCATATCGAAGTCTGGCAGATAGCCCTGGTCATATTGCTGCTGACGCTGCTGGCGAGCCGATAACAGCACTTCGCGTTGCGGTGCAAAGCGTGCGACCAGAGTCTCTAAAAAAGAAACAGCCTCGGGCGTTAACAGCTGCTGTTCGGCATGGCTAAAGGGCTGGCTGAAAATCAGGGTATGGCTGATCACTGAGTCTGTCATGCTGGCGTTCTCCTGTATTTAAAGGATCGAAAGCAGCGGATCCACACGGTGTTTATTTTGTAAGCTACAGGATCAGAGCATAAGCATTTATTTTTTTAAATCAAAAACTATTTCCATTTTCAATAAAATATTCATCTATCTCGATGTTTTATATGAAATAAAAATTTAATCAGTTAAAGGAATTGCTTTCATTTAACGTTTTGCAGGCGAAAAAAAACCGTGTTGCCATCGGCTAACACGGTTCAGTTGATCTTCAGACGGGACTATTCCAGCGTTGGGTTCATGTGACGCAGATCGAACGGCGTGATCTGGTAAACGTAGTAGTTGAGCCAGTTCGAGAACAGCAGATTGCCGTGACTGCGCCATGTGGCGCGGGGTGGCAAGGCCGGATTATCCTGCGGGAAATAGTTATAAGGGACTTCCGGATTCACTCCCGCTTCATAATCGCGATGATACTCACCAGACAACGTCAGGGCATCATATTCCGGGTGGCCGGTAACGAACACCAGACGTTTGTCTTTACTCGCCATCAGATAGGCACCGGTTTGTTCCGATTCAGCAAACAGCTCAAGATCGGTGTAATCCGTAATCAAATGAGTGGGAAAATCAGCATAGCGTGAGTGCGGTGCGAGGAAATTATCATCAAAACCGCGGGTCAGTAACGCATGGGGATGCAGTATCTGATGCTCATAGACGCCAGACAGTTTGTTATGCCGGGTTTGCTTGGGAATACCATACAGAATGTTAAGCGCAGCCTGCACCGCCCAACAGACAAACAGGGTTGAGGTGACATGCTCATTTGCCCAGTGCAGAACGCGCTGAATCTGTGGCCAGTAAGCGACATCATTAAAATCAACCAGCCCGAGTGGCGCACCTGTCACGATTAAGCCATCGTAGTTATCATGCTGGATATCTTCAAAATTGCAGTAGAAGTTGTTGAGGTGCTCAGTGGGTGTATTGCGTGACTCACGGCTGTCGATGCGCAGCAGCTGAATATCGATCTGTAAGGGCGAGTTGGAAAGCAGACGCAGAAACTGATTCTCCGTTTCGATCTTTTTCGGCATCAGATTCAGTATGAGCACTTTAAGCGGGCGGATCTCCTGAACACTGGCGCGCGACGATGTCATCACAAAGACATTTTCGTCACGCAAAAAATTCACTGCCGGTAATTCGTCGGGAACCCTGATTGGCATAACCTGCTCACCTCTTACAACCATATAAACGTTTAGACATCCAGATGCCCAACATTAGCCTGTTCGTTGTAAGATGTCGAGGTTTGATGCAGAAAATGAAAATGTTTCAGCTTAACGTGGCAAAGTGCAGACGTAAAAAAGCCCCGCACTACTGTGCGGGGCTTCTTCACTTAA